>CAWIQD010000010.1:0-145502 GCA_963837945.1 uncultured Acidobacteriota bacterium | reverse complement strand
TACCGGCAGGCCGGATCCCGGAAGAGACCGTCTACCGGCCGGCGACGTAACTTCCGGAGGGTTCTCGGCGTAGAAGGGGGTGACCAAGGAGACCCCCATGCGCCTCACGCCCGCCGCCCTCGCCCTTCTCGCCCTCTTCGCCTCGTCCCTGCCGCCGGCCCGCGCCGCCGAGCCGGCGCCGGGGTCCGACCTCGCCGGGCGCCGCGCAGCTCTCGCCGCCCTGGTCGCCGAGCAGTGGGAGTACACGCTCTCGACCAGCCCCGAATTCGCCTCGTTCCTGGGCGACAAGCGCTGGAACGACAAGCTCTCCGACTTCTCCGAGGCCAGGGCATCCAGAAGAACCTCGCCAAAGACCGCGAGTTCCTGGCGCGCTTCGAAGCCGTCGACACGACCGGCTTTCCGGAGCAGGAGGCGCTCGACAAGGCGCTGATGGTCCGGGGCCTGCGCCGCGAGCTCGAGGGCGCGCGGTTCACGCCCTGGGAGATGCCGGTCAGCCAGATCTCGGGCATCCACCTCGAGGCGCCGCAGTTCCCGGCGATTCTGACCTTCACGACGGTCAAGGACTACGACGACCTGATCACGCGCTACCGCGAGCTCCCCAGGCTCTTCGACGAGACCATCGTGCAGATGAAGAAGGGCATGGCGGACGGCCTGATGCCGCCGAAGTTCCTGCTCGAGAAGGTCGTGGGCCAGATTCGGGCGATCGCCGCGACGGCGCCCGAGGACTCGCCCTTCGCCCAGCCGCTCGGCCGGTTTCCGGAGGGAATTTCGCCCGCGGAGCAGGCGCGCATCCGCAAGCAGATGCTGGCCGCGATCTCGGAGCAGATCCTGCCGGCCTACCGGCGCTTCGGCGACTTCGTCGAGACCGAGTACGCGCCCAAGGGCCGCAGCGAGCCCGGCATGTGGTCGCTGCCCGACGGGGAGGCGCGCTACGCGTTCGCGGTCGCCGAGTCGACCACCACGGAGCTGACGCCGGAGGAGATCCACCAGATGGGCCTGCGCGAGGTGACGCGGATCGAGGGCGAGATGCTGGCGATCGCCAAGAGCCAGGGCTTCCCCGACGTCGCGAGCTTCAACGCCGCGCTCGAGACCAAGCCCGAGGTGCATGCCAAGTCGGGCGACGAGATCCTCGCCCTCTACCGCCGCTACATCGACCAGATGTGGGCGAAGCTGCCGGAGCTCTTCGGACGTCTCCCCAGGGCGAAGGTCGAGGTGGTACCGATCGAGGCCTTCCGCGAGAAGGAGGCCTCGGCCGCCCAGTACACGCCGCCGGCCCCCGACGGCTCGCGGCCGGGCCGGGTGATGGTCAACACCGGCGACCCGACCTCGCGCAAGACCCTCGACTTCGAGTCGACCGCCTACCACGAGGGCGTGCCGGGCCACCATCTGCAGCTCGCCATCGCCCAGGAGCTGCCGGCGCTGCCGCCCTTCCGCCAGAACGGCGGCTACACGGCCTTCGTCGAGGGTTGGGCCCTCTACTCCGAGCGCCTGGGCAAGGAGGTCGGCTTCTACCAGGACCCCTACTCCGACTACGGGCGGCTCCAGGCCGAGATGCTGCGCGCCATCCGTCTGGTGGTCGACACCGGCTTCCATGCCAAGCACTGGACCCGCGACCAGGTCGTCGACTTCTTCCACCGGCACTCGGCGATCGACGAGGTCGAGGTGCAGAGCGAGACCGACCGCTACATCGTCTGGCCCGGCCAGGCCCTCGGTTACAAGGTGGGCCAGCTCGCCATCCTCGGGCTTCGCGACCGCGCCAGGGAGGCCCTCGGCGACCGCTTCGACCTGCGGGAGTTCCACGACCAGGTGCTGGGCGCGGGCGCCCTGCCGCTCGACGTCCTCTCCGCGCGGATCGACGCGTGGATCGCCGCCGAGAAGGCCGCGCCGGTCGCGGCCGCTCGGTGAGGGTCTTGCTATCCTCGGCGGCATGGACCGCGATAGCGCCAAGGCGATTCTCGACGAGCACGTAGAGGACGACGGCCTCAAGCGCCACATGGAGGCCGTCGAGGCCGCGATGCGCGGGTACGCCGCGCGGCTGGACGGCGACCCCGACCGGTGGGGCCTGGTGGGGCTCCTCCACGACTTCGACTGGGAGATCCATCCGACCCTCGAGGGGCACCCGAAAGAGGGCGCGCCGATCCTCCGCGCGCGGGGCCTGGACGAGGACCTGATCCGGACGATCCTTTCGCACAACACCGAGGGCACCGGGGTCGAGCGCGAGGAGCCGATCGACTACGCCCTCCTGGCCTGCGACGAGATCACGGGGCTGATCATCGCCGCCGCCCTGGTCCGGCCCCACAAGGACCTCCGGCAGCTGACGGTCAAGTCGATCAAGCGCAACTGGAAGGACAAGCTCTTCGCCGCCGGAGTCGATCGCGAGCACGTCCGCGAGGCGGTGGAGGACTTCAGCCGCGAGTGCTTCGACGGCAAGCTCGAGCTCTGGGAGCACGTGGGCAACGTGCTCACCGCGATGCAGGGGATCGCGGCGGAGCTCGGGCTCGACGGGAGGCTGGCGGCCCCGGCCCCGTGACCGGCGGAACCTCCCGGGCGGGGGCGTCCCTTCCCCCCCTGTGGGGAGGGAAGGGATCGAGGGTTGCGGGTGGCATCCGATGAATAAGACCGCGGTCCTGCTCTCCGGGGGCGTCGACTCGTCGGTGGCGCTCCTGCGCCTCGTCCGGGGCGGCGAGCGCGACGTGACCGCCTTCTACCTCAAGGTCTGGCTCGAGGAGGAGCTTCGCGGGCTCGGCGAGTGCCCGTGGCAGGAGGACCTCGCCCACGCTCGCTCGGTGTGCGCCGAGGCGGGGGTAGCGCTCGAGGTCGTCGCCCTGCAGCGCGAGTACCGCGAGCGGGTGGTCGCCTACGCGCTCGACGAGCTCCGCGCCGGCCGCACGCCGTCGCCCGACGTGCTGTGCAACCGGCGGATCAAGTTCGGGGCGTTCCTGGAGGCGATCGGCGGCGAGTACGAGACGGTCGCCTCCGGGCACTACGCCCGGGTCGTCGAGACGGCCTCCGGGCGCCGCCTGGCGCGGGCGGCCGACCGGGCCAAGGACCAGACCTACTTCCTCTCGCAGCTCACCGCCGAGCAGCTCGACCGCTGCCGGTTCCCGGTCGGCGACCTGGCGAAGGGGGAGGTCCGGGGGCTCGCCCGGAGCTGGAGCCTGGTGACGGCCGAGCGCCCGGACAGCCAGGGGATCTGTTTTTTGGGCGAGATCCCGTTCGACGCCTTCGTCCGCTTTCATCTCGGCGAGCGCCCGGGAGAGATCCGCGAGGCGGGGAGCGGCCGCCTCCTCGGCGAGCACCGGGGGCACTGGTTCTACACGCTGGGACAGCGCAAGGGCCTCGGCCTCTCGGGCGGGCCCTGGTTCGTGGTCGAGAAGGAGCTGGCTACGGACACGATCTGGGTGGTGCACGCGGCGGGGCTCGTCGAGCGGGCGCCGGGGAGCTTCGTCGTGCCCGAGCCCCACTGGATCGCCGGCGAGTCGCCGCCCGGCCTCGAGCCCACCGCAAGGTGCCAGCCACTTTTCAGGGAGCCCGAAGGGCAGCCCGCAAGGTGCCAGCCACTTTTCAGGGAGTTGCGGGTCAAGGTCCGCCACGGGCCGGCGACCCCGGCCTGTACCGTCGAGCCGCGCGCGGACGGCGGTCTCGTCGTCCGCCTCGAAAGGCCTGACCCCGGCCTCGCCCCGGGCCAGTTCGCGGTCTTCTACGACGGCGAGATCTGCCTGGGCGGCGGAGCGATGGAGCCGGCGTGAAAGACCCGCTGGAAGGTGCTGAAAGGTGCTGAAGGTGCTGAAAGGCGGCGGAAGGCGGGCGGAAGGTGCCAGCCACTTTTCGGGTGAGTGCGGGCGGCGGAAGGTGCCAGCCGCTTTTCGGGTGGAAAGGTGCTGAAAGGTGCTGAAAGGCACCACCCACCTTTCAGGCGGAAGGCGAGGCGGAAGGTGCCAGCCGCTTTTCGGGTGTCCCGGCCTAGACCAGGACGCCGCGGGCCGCCTGCCGGCGGGCGTATAGGAAAAGGGCGATCGCCACGACCCAGATGACGGCGGTGAAGATCAACCCGCCCGTCCCCATGACCGCCATCCCGTCGGTCAGCAGGAACTCGTAGACCGCGGTCACGACCATGCCGACGAGCGAGAGGGCGAACGTCCAGACTGCCCACCTCCGGCGCAGCAGGAGACCGAGGGATCCCGCCACGGCGGCCCACACCCCGATCGCCCAGGCGGCCACCCCCCACGCCGGGAAGCCGAAGAAGTACGTGAGCTGCGCCTCGGTGAGCTGGCTCATGTAGAAGTCGAGGCGCATCTGCGTGGCAACGTAGTCGAATGCTCCCCCCGCGTTCCACAGTAGGGCCAGGACGCCGACGATCCACAGGTGGATCGGAGTCCGGGCGCGCGGCGCGGGCCGTTCCAGCACGCTCGTGGTCATGCGTTTCCTCCCTTCGAGTGGCGAATGCTCGAGAAGCTATCACGGCCCGGCCGGTTGGAGCGCTACCGCGGAGCGCGTCAGGCCCGCGGCACGACGTAGAAGAGCACCGCGAAGTAATGTAGGAGGCTTCCGGCGAGGACGAAGAGGTGCCAGATCATGTGGTGGTAGGGCATCCTCCGCCAGAGGTAGAAAGCGACGCCCAGGGTGTAGGCGGCGCCGCCGAGAGTGAGGAGCAGCCGGCCGCCCGGGTCGAGGGCCGCAAAGAGCGGGCGGATGACCAGAAGAGCGCTCCAGCCCATCCCGAGATAGAGCCCCAGGGCGATGCCCCGGCCGCGCCCGGGGAAGACCGCCTTGGCGACGATCCCGCCGACCGCGAGCACCCAGAGCACGACGAGCAGGCTCCAGCCGACCACCCCGCGCAGCGTCACCAGCGCGAAGGGCGTGTAGGTGCCGGCGATCAGCAGGTAGATCGCCGAGTGGTCGAGGATCCTGAGCACCCGCTTCGCCCGCGCCTGGGGAATGGCGTGGTAGACGGTCGACGCGGTATAGAGGAGCACCAGGCAGGCGCCGAAGATCGCGCAGCCGACCACGTGGCGCGTGCCGCCCCGGAGCGCCGCGAACGCCACGAGCACCGCCAGGCCGGCGATGCTCAAGACGATCCCCACCCCGTGCGTCACGCTGTGGGCGATCTCCTCGCCCAGGGAGTAGGGGCGGTGCTGCTCTCGAGCCGGCCGGTCCATTGCCGCGATGCGGCAGATTATGAGGCATGCGAAGGCCCCGGGTCAAACGCTCCGGGCCACGCGCGCGGCCGACCTACCGACGCTCCGACCGCTCCGGTCGGAACCGGGCCTCCCGGAACCGGAAGCCCACCTTCCCTTGCCTCGCTCGGTCTCCAGTCATGAGAACGCCGTTACGATGTGCCTGCTCGCCCCTACGCTGCGCGGGCGGCTCCGCTTTCACCGGCCATCCGGTACAATTGAGCCACTTTCCCCCCATGGCGCCCGTCAGGAGGCAGCGCATGAAACATCTCCGCAGCTCGCTCGTCGTCCTCGCAGCGCTCGCTGGGCTCGCCCCGGCGGCCTACGCCCAGACCCCCGCCATCGGCGGCACCTGGCACTTGACCGCCGCGATCTATCCACCCGACGCGGAAGTGCCCTGCGAGTACGAGGGCGACGTCCCCTTGGCCCAGGACGGCGATACGTGGACGGGTCCGGCCGACCTCACCCTCGTGTCGGAGGTCTCGGGCTGCCCGGAGGAGATGCTCGGCGATCTCACCGGCATGATCTCGACGGACGTCGAAGGGCCGGCGACTGTCGCGGCGATCACCGGCGCGATCGACGGCTCCGATCCCACCGGCCACTCGACTTTCGTCGGCTTCCTGAGCACGGTCCCCGCGAAGGAGCTGGCCGAGGCCCCGAGGCCGCCGGCCGGTAAGAGATCGACTCTCGCCACCAAGAGCACCCTCTATGGGGATGGCGAGCTCTCGGTGGACATGGGAGATTTCGTCGATGCCTCCGGGAGCTGGAGTGCCGTGCGCCTGGATTCGATCGTCGACGTCCCCGGTCTCACTCCCGTGGGTCTGACCTTCCTCGTGCTCCTCGTCCTCGCGGCGGGTGCCCTCACCCTCCGGAGCCACCAGGGCGGATCGTAGGACCACGGCCGCTCGATCCGACGCGCGGCGCGAGCCGCCGGAGCGCCCGCTCCGGCACGCGCGCCAGGAGCGCCGGCACCAGCAGCAGATCGGCGATCAGCGCGCCGGCGACCGCGAGCGCCGCGAGCGCCCCGAACCGGGCGACCGGTAGGAGCTCCGAGCCGGCCGCGACGGCGAATCCCAGGCAGAGGATGAGCGAAGAGGTGACGTGGCCGCCGGCCACTTCGCCCAGGCACGTGGCGACGAGCTCGGATCGCCCACGCTCCGAGGCCCCGCTCCCCACCCGCTGGCGCAGGTGCCCCAGGGTGTGGAGGGTGTCGTCGACCGCCAGCCCGAGGGCGACCGCCGCCACCATCACCGTGGTGCTGTCCACCGGCACGCCCAGCCAGCCCATGGCGCCCAGGACCAGGATCACCGGCCAGAGGTTGGGCGCGAGGGCGCGGAGCGCGAGGGAGCCGCTCCGCAGGAGGACTGCCAGGAGCGCGGCGATCACCAGAAAGGTCGCGCCGAGCGAGACGACGATCGTCCGGAGGAGCGAGCGCTGGGCAGCGAGGATCAAGGGGTACTCGCCGGTCACCGCCGCGTGGGCGCCGGGGAAAGCTCGCCGGGCGGCGGCCTCGGCACGGCGGTAGAGCGGCTCGAGGGCGGCGTAGCCGCGCATGGGGGTGAACAGCAGGAGGCGGGTACGGGCGCCGTCACCCGCCAGCAGCGAGCGCAGCAGGAGCGCGGGCTCGGGGCTCAGGGCGATCCGCGTGCGGGCCGCGGCCATGGGGTCGGTGCCGGTGGCCGGTGCCGGGTCGAGACGAGCATGGTCGGCCACCAGGTCGCCGGCGGAGACCACCCCAGCCACGAGCGGCTCCCGGCGCAGCTCGGCGGCCAGGGAGACGAGGCGCCGGAGCGGCTCCGGGCGGTCGAACGTGGCACCCGCTGTGGCGTCGAGCACCAGGCTCGCCGAGACCGGGCCGAGCCCCGCCGCCTCCAGCCGCCTCACCTGGCGCGCGATCGGGTGGTCGGCCGGAAAGTAGCCGAGGGTGCTCGTGTCGACCGCCAGGCGGGGCAGGCCGGCGGCGGCGAGCAGCCCCACGGCGCCGAAGGCGAGGTAGGCGACGGCGGGCCGGGCGACCGCCGCGCGCGCCCAGGAGCGGGCACGGGAGTCGATCCAGGTCTCGAGCCGGCTCGCGTCGGCGGCGCGACCGCGGCCTCCTCCGCCAAAGGCGGCGAGGAGGGCCGGCAAGAGCGACAGCGCGGCGAGGGTCATGAAGGCGATCCCGAAGGCGGTCCACAGCCCGAGAGCGCGGACCGGCGGCACCGGGCTCGCGGCCAGCGAGGCGAAGCCCACGCAGGTGGTGAGACCGGTCCAGACGACCGGCCAGGCCTTGACCCGGTAGGTCTCGACCGCGGCGCGGGTGCGCGGTACTCCGGCCGCGAGCACCCGCCGGTGGTAGGCGAGCACGTGGACTCCCGTGGCGAGCGCGACGACGAAGGAGAGCGGCACCAGGAGCACCACCACGAAGTCGAGGCGGGCGCCGGCGTGACCCATCGCCCCGAGGGTCACGACGAGCGTCACCGCCACCAGCGCCAGGGGCAGAAGGACGCCGGATAGGCTGCGGAAGATCGCCGCGAGGAGCGCCATCGCGACCAGCAACAGGGCGGGGAGGAGGCGCACCATCATGTCGCGCTCGGCCCGGTCGAGCGCCCGGGCCACTACCGGCAAGCCGACGAGGAAGCCGCGCACGCCGGGCGGGGGACCGCCCGGAGGCGAAGCCGCCTCTCCTTGGCCTCCGCCCGCGGATCGTGGGGAGGGTGCCCGGCCGGGGTCGGGCGGGAGCTTCGCCTCCAGGGCCTCGAGGGTACCCTCCAGCCGCTCGGGCGTGAGCTTGAACAGGCCCACGATCACCGTCACCAGGCGGCCGTCCTCGCCCACCCAGCCGGCTCCTCGGTCGACCGGATCGGCGAGCAGGAGCCGGCGAAAGGCCGCCGGGTCGGCGGGCGGCCACGCCGGCAGGTGCCAGCGGTGATGGCGCACCGGGCCGAGCGCCGCGTAGACGCCGTTGGGCCCGCCACCGGTGACCGCGATCCCCGACTCGAGAGCGGCGAGCCAGACGAGCCCCCGGCGGGTCCAGAGGCCGTCGCCCTCGAGCACCAGCCGGACGCCGCGGTCGCGCCCGAAGTCGCGCTCGAGGCGGTCGAACCGGGCGAGCTCGGAGTGATCCTCGACGAAGAAGGCCTCGGGCGCGTTGTCCGTCTCGAGGCGCGGCAGGCCGGGGGCGGCCACCGCCACCAGGACCGTGAAGGCGGCGATCACCCACCACCGCCGCCGGACGATCGGCTCGAAGGAAAGCATCCGGACCGCTCCCTCGCCCTCGATCCCGTTCGATCCCCGCGGGGGTGCCGGTGCCGCAGGCACCTAACGCAGGGCGGGCGCGAGGAGCTGCGCGGCGTCGGGGTCGCGTTCGGTCTCGCGTCGTAGCAGCTCGCGAGCGCCGCCGGGCACGTGAAATGCCCGGAAGCCGGCCTGCTGCATGAGCTCGGCCAGGTGCGCGCTCTTCAGGCCGACCTCGCAGACGAGCACGTAGGCCGGAGCGGGGTCGAGCGAGCGGTAGGTCTCGAGCGCCCGGAAGAACTCCTGGTGCTCGGCGCCGGCGGGGTGCCAGGCCTCGTAAGCGGCCTGCGAGCGCAGGTCGATCGTCCGCGCGCCCTCGGGGACGTGGTCGATCTCGAGCCCGCCCCCCCGCAGCTCGGCCGCCTCGAGGCGGCGGAGGTCGCGGACCTTGCGCTCCCGGACCGCCGCCACCAGCAGCGCCGGATCGAGGCCGCACTCCTCGCGCTCGACGGTCCCCAGCGAGGCGCGGGTCGCTGGCTTCCGCGGCAGGATGGCGCAGTACTCGTCGACCGCCGAGGACAGCTCGTAGGTGCCGATCTCGCGGGCGCGGTCGATGATCTCCTCCTTGTTGAAGGCGAGCAGTGGGCGAAGGATCGGCAGCTCGATCGGGCGGGAGATGACCGCCAGGTTCTGCGGGGTCTGCGAGGACACCTGGCCGATCGCCTCGCCGGTGACGAGCGCACCGGCGCGGAGGCGCCGGGCGAGGCTCTGGGCGGCGCGGAGCATCTGGCGCTTGAGCACCACCTGCCAGTAGCGCGGCGTCACCGTCGCCTGGAGCTCGGCGACCACCGGCCGGAAGTCGACCGAGTGGAGCCGGGGATGCTCGCCGTGGCTCCACCGCTCGGCGATCACCTTCATCACCCGCAGCACCCCGAGCTCGTGCGCGGCACCGCCGAGGTTGAAGAACACGTACTCGAGCGCCACCCCACGGCGGAGCATCATCCAGGAGGCGACGGCCGAGTCGAAGCCGCCCGAGACGAGGGCGAGCGCCCGGTCCTCGGTGCCCAGGGGAAGCCCCGAGGGGCCCAGGACCCGGCCGCGGAAGAAGTAGGCCTCGCGGGCGTGGACCTCGACCGACACCGTGACCTCCGGGTGGCCGAGGTCGACCTTGCGGGCATGGGGCAGGAGCGCCGCCCCGAGCTCGATCTCGAGCGCCTTCGAGCGCACCGGGATCTTCGAGCGGTCGCCGGTGCGCCGGGCGCGCACGGCGAAGGTCCGGCCGGCGACGGCGTCGGCGAACAGCTCGTGGCCCGCGGCGACGAGGTCGCTCAGCTCGCTCCACGGCCGCCGCTCGACCGCCGACACCGAGTGGACGCCGAAGGTGCGCCGGATGATGTCGGCCGCAGGGCCGGCCGCGCCGGTCGCCCCGGGCTCGGCCCGCTCGTCGGTCTCGACGTAGATCCGGCTCCACTGGCGGTCGATCCGGAACTCGACGCCCGCCGACGAGAGGCCGTCCTCGAGATTCTGGACCAGCCGCCGGACGAAGCGGGCGCGGGTCCTCGGGGCCTTGGTGGTGACCTCGCCCGAGAGTCGGATGAGGTAGAGCTGGCGGGGCATGGCGGCGCGGGAAGAGAAGTCGGGAGCGAGGCCACTCTACCAGAGGGAGCGGCCCCCGCCCCCGCCAACGACGGAGGCCTGAAAAGTGGCGGCCTGAAAAGTGGCTGGCACCTTGCGGCCCCTTCGGCGCCTGAAAAGTGGCTGGCACCTTGCGGGGAGACGGCCTGAAAAGTGGCTGGCACCTTGCGGGGGGATGGATTGGGTTACGATTTCGCCTGGATCCCATGGGCAGCCTGCCGAGCCTCAGCTGGACCGACCTGGTCGACATCGCCCTGGTGTCGCTCATGATCTGGGCCGCGATCGTCTGGCTGCGGCAGACCCGGGCCCGGGCGGCGCTCGCCGGCCTCGCGATCCTCGGCGTCATCTACCTCGGCGCCCGCCAGCTGGACCTGCGCCTGACCGCCTTCATCCTCCAGGGCTTCTTCGCCGTCCTCGTCCTGATCTTGGTAGTCGTGTTCCAGGACGAGCTGCGCCGCATCTTCGAGCAGATCGGCGTCCTCGGCCTCCGGCGCCGGCGTCCGGTGCCGCCGCCCGACTCGATCGACCTCCTGGCCGCGGCGGCCACTCATCTCGCCCGGGCCCGTACCGGGGCGATCCTCGTCCTTCCCGGCCGCGAGCTGGTGGAGCGCCACCTGCAGGGGGGCATCGCTCTGCAGGGCCTGCTCAGCGAGCCCCTTCTGCTGAGCCTCTTCGATCCTCATTCTCCGGGCCACGACGGCGCGGCCGTCGTCCAGGGCGACCTGGTCACCCGCTTCGCCGTCCACCTGCCGCTCTCGAGCAACCAGGCGATGCTCGGCGCCGGCGGCACCCGGCACGCCGCCGCCCTCGGTCTCGCCGAGCGCACCGACGCCCTGTGCGTGGTCGTCTCGGAGGAGCGGGGCACGATCTCGATCGCCGAGGACGGGAACCTGACCCCGCTTCCGGATCCCGGAGAGCTCGGAGCCCGGCTGCGCCGCTTCGCCGCGCGGGTCGCGCCGCAGCCGGCGTCGGAGCGCCGCCGCTGGCTGGCGAGGCGCTGGCCCGAGGCGCTCCTGGCCGTCGGCTTGGCGGCGAGCGCCTGGCTCCTCACGGCCTCGGGGCTCGACGTCGCGGCGTCGGTGCGCGCGGCACCGGTCGTGGTCGAGAACCTGCCCGCCGGCTACGTCCTCGACGACGTCGAGCCGGCCTCCGTCCGAGTGACCCTGACCGGGCCCCGCCGGGCCCTCTACTTCGGTGACCTCTCCGGGCTCCGCGCACGTCTGGACGCCCGCCTGGTGGCCTCCGGGCGACGGAGCTTCGAGGTCACCCCCCGCCAGGTCGAGCCGCCGGAGGGCCTGGCAGTCCTCGCCGTCGACCCGCCCCGGGTGCGCCTGAAAGTCCACCGGCCGTCGTCCGCGACGCCAGGGAGGCCGTGATGACTCGAGCTCCGCAGATCCTCGACGCCTGCGCCCGCGATCTCCGACACGCGTTCCGCAGGCTCGGCAAGCGCCCCGCCTTCACCGCCACCGCCGTCGCAACCCTGGCGATCGGTCTCGGCGCCAACGCCGCGATCTTCAGCGTGGTCGACGCCCTGCTGCTGCGCGCGCTGCCCTACCCCGAGCCCGCCCGCCTCGCCCTGGTCTCCTACGACCTCCGCGCGGGCGAGCTCGAAGAACGCCACCCGACCCAGGACGGTGGCACCTGGCAGGTCCTCCACGACCACGCGAAGTCGGTCGACCTCGCCCCGTACTCGGACTGGGTGACCGGGATCAACCTGCTCGTCGGCGAGCGGGCGGTGAACGTCGACCAGCAGCGGGTGGGCGCCGGCTTCTTCCGGGTGCTGGGCGTGGCGCCGGAGCTGGGGCGGGGGTTCTCGGCGGACGAGGACGTCCCTGGCGGGGCGCGGGTCGCGGTCCACTCCGACGGGCTCTGGCGGCGGGCGTTCGATGGCGATCCGGGCGTCGTCGGGCGCTCGATCCTGCTCCGCGGCGAGCCCTACACCGTGGTCGGGGTGATGCCCGCGGGCTTCCGCTCGACCACCCGGGCCGACCTCTGGACGCCGCTCCGGCCCGCGACGACCGGTGAGGGCGACGGGGCCAACTACCGCATCGTGGTGCGCCTCGCCCCCGGAACCTCCTGGACCGAGGCGAGCTCCGAGGCGGCGGCCGGAGAGGGGCCGGAGGGACGAGGTCCTGGCCGCGGCGCCTCCTGGTGCTGGGCGAGGTGGCGATCGGCGTGATGCTGGTCGTCTTCTCCGGGCTCCTGGTGCGCACCTTTCTCCACCTCCGGAGCCTCGATCCCGGCTTCGACCCTCGGGGGGTCGTGACCGGTACCCTGTCGCTCGACGACGCCCGCTACTCGACCCGGGCGCAGATCGAGGGGCTCCTCGACCAGAGCCTCGCCCGGATCCGCCGGCTGCCCGGCGTCCGGTCGGCGGCCGTCGGTCTCGGCCTGCCGTACGAGCGGCTCTTGAACCTCGGGTCCCGGGCCCTCGCACCGGGCCGCGAGCCGACCGAGATGACCGCCGTCTCGTCGACCTACGTGACCCCAGGGTACTTTGCGACGCTCGGCGTGCCGCTCCTTCGCGGCCGGAGCTTCCGCGACGCGGACGGTTTCGGGGCGCCGCTCGTCGCGGTGGTCAACCGGCGCTTCGTCGAGCGCTTCCTCCCGGGAGCCGATCCTCTCGCCAGCCGGGTGGCGATCGGTGGCGGCGAGCGCCGGATCGTCGGGGTCGTGGGCGACGTCCTCGAAAGCCCGGAGGGGGTGGGCGGCGAGGCTCCCGTCGCGCGCGTGTCGGTGGTCTACCTCCCCTCCGCCCAGATCGAGGACGCCATGTTCACCCTCGTCCACACCTGGTTCGAGCCGAGCTGGATCGTGCGCTCGGGCCTCGCGCCGGAGGCCACCGTCTCGGGGATCCGGCGGGCGCTGGCCGAGGTCGACCCGGGCCTGCCATTCGCGGCCTTCCGGCGGATGGGGCAGGTCGAGGCCGACGCGCTGGCCGAGCAGCGGTTCCTGATGGCGCTGGTCGCGACCCTCGGCGCCATCGCCGCGCTGCTCGCGGCCCTCGGCATCCAGGGGCTGGTGGCCAACGCCGTCGTCGAGCGGACCCGCGAGCTCGGCATCCGGCTCGCCCTCGGCGCCACCTTCGGCCAGGCGCTCCGGGCGTTCACGGCGCCGGTGGCGGCCCTCACCGCGGCGGGGATCGCCGTCGGCTGCGTCGGCGCCCTGGCCGCCGGCCGCCTGGTCGAGCACTACCTCTTCGGGGTGAGCGCCACCGATCCGTGGACCTTCGCCGCCGGCGCCCTCCTCCTCGCCCTGGTCGCCGCCGGCGCCGCCCTGGTGCCGGGCCTCCGGGTGCTCGACATCGACCCGGCGCGGACACTTCGGGAGGAGTGACGGCCGGGTGGGTGTTATCGGCGCCGCTCGCCGTCGACCGAGAGCAGGACCACCCCCGACATGCGGCGCATCGCCTCTCGCTTCTTGGCCGACTGGAGCCGGCCGAGGAAGCGGCCGATCGGCCACCACCAGGGCGTTCTGCCGAGCCGCTCGGCCTCTTCGCCCATCGAGCGGTAGGTCTCCTCGCGCCAGCCGAGCGGGGCGAAGAACGCCGTGCCCTCGGCCGGCGCGAAGCGGAACGGGGCACCGCCGGCGGCGACCTGCTTGCCCCAGGAGCGCTGCATCCAGACCATGGCCTCGGGGGAGGCCAGGTCGGTCATCCACCACTCGACGGCCGGCAACGCCCGCAGGTCGGCGGCGAAGGCCTCGACCGCCTCGCGCTCGAGGTAGACCAGCAGGCCCTCGGAGATCACCAGCGCCCGGCGCTTGCCGGTGGCGAGGCGCTCGAGCAGGGCCCGCCGCGCCTCCCGATCCGCCAGGTCGAGGGGCACGCGTTCGAGCTGGCAGCGCGGAGTCTCGCCGCCCAGGAACCCCTCCTTGTAGGCGACGACGTCGGGGAAGTCGACCTCCACCCAGGAGAGCTCGGCGGGCAGGCGCAGGCGGTAGGGGCGGGCGTCGAGGCCGGCGGCCAGGTTGATCACCAGGTCGGCCCGCTCCTCCCAGACCAGGTGCTCGGTCATCTCGTCGATGATCGCGGTGCGCACCACCATCGGCCAACCCCAGGTGCGGGCCTTGGGCATGGTCTCGACGATCGACTCGCCGCGCTCGCCGGCGAGGCGGCGGGCCCAGGGGTCGTTGAAGATGGCGTCCGGGCGTTCGCTCTCGAGGGCCCGGTACATGGCGACCCAGGCCGCCGTGTCGGAGATGTGCTCGATCATCTGGATGCCCCCCGCAACCCCTCGATCCCCTTCCCTCCCCACGGGGGGGAAGGGGACGGTTGACCGGATGCCCCCCGCAACCCCTCGATCCCCTTCCCTCCCCACGGGGGGGAAGGGGACGCCCCCTCCCGGTCTCGGGTCTCGGTTGCGTGGGAATCTACCAGGATCGCGGGAGCGGGGTCGGGGGCCTCCGGGTTGCGGTATCGTCGCAGCCGTCCCGCTCCTCCCCCGACCCAGGAGATCCGTCATGGCTCGATCGCCACGCCTGCGCCCCGCCGCCGAGCGGCGCGTCTCGGCTCGCCTCGCCGCAGCGCTCCTCCTCGTCCTCGTCCCCTGGGGGCCGCGGTGGGCCTCCCTGCGGCAGCCGCCACCGCAGCGGGCGAGGCCACCGCCACCTGGAGGGTGGACTACTACCACACGGGCGGCCTCGGAACCGAGCTCTTCAGTCTCGACCGGGTGGTCGTCGAGCCGCTCCCCTGGCCCGGGAACCCGGCGGGCGACGTCGATCCGAGCGACTCCGGGCTCTACCGCTTCCGGGTCATGGACGGCGCCGGCAACATCGTCTTCTCGCGCGGCTTCGCGTCGATCTTCGGCGAGTGGCAGACGACCGCCGAGGCCGCCGCCCGCCACCGGACCTTCGAGGAATCGCTCCGCTTCCCGGCGCCGCGCGCGGCGGGCTCGCCGCTCGAGATCGAGGTCGACAAGCGGGGCGCGGACGGCGCCTTTGCCGAGGTCTGGCGCTTCACCCTCGATCCGCACGACATGTTCGTCGATCCGTCGCCGCCGCCCGAGCAGGAGCTCCTCGAGATCGAGCGCCACGGCGATCCGCGCGACAAGGTGGACCTCCTGCTCCTGGGCGACGGCTACACCGCGTCGGAGTGCCGGGAGAAGTTCCCGGCCGAGGCCCGTCACCTGACCGAGGTGCTCTTCGCCCACGAGCCCTTCGAGCACCGCCGGAGCGACTTCAACGTCTGGGGCATCTGCCCGCCGGCGGCGGTCTCCGGCGTCTCGCGCCCGTCGACCGGCGTCCACCGCCGCTCGCCGCTCGGCGCGACCTATGACGCGTTCGGGTCGGAGCGCTACGTGCTCACGTTCGACAACCGGGCCTGGCGCGACGTCGCGGCCTGGGCGCCTAACGAGTTCGTGGAGATCCTCGCCAACGGCGCAACCTACGGCGGCGGCGGGATCTACAACCTCTACGCCACGGTGGCGGTGGACAGCGACTGGGCCGACTACATCTTCATCCACGAGTTCGCCCACCACTTCGCCGGCCTGGCCGACGAGTACTACACGTCGCCGGTCGCCTACCAGCCGCCCGGGAAGGTGACCGAGCCCTGGGAGCCGAACGTCACCGCCCTGCTCGATCCGGCGCACTTGAAGTGGGCCGACCTGGTCACGCCGGGCACGCCGATCCCGACGCCCTGGCCCAAGGAGGCCTACGAGAAGGCGGAGAAGGGCTTCCAGGCGCGGCGCAAGGAGATCCGGGCGAAGAACCAGCCGGAGTCCGTGATGTCGGCGCTCTTCCGGGAGGAGCGCGCGTTCGCCACGAAGCTCCTGGGCGGGGCGGAGCACGCCGGCGAGGTGGGGGCCTTCCAGGGCGCGAACTACGACGCCCAGGCGTTCTACCGGCCGCAGGACGACTGCATCATGTTCAGCCGCGACGAGGTGCCGTTTTGCGCCGTCTGCCAGCGGGCGCTCGACAGGGTGATCGACCTCTACGCGGGGAGCGCGGGCTCCGTCGGCCGGCCCTGAGCGCGCTTCGAGGTCCGGGGGCTGGTGGGTCGGAGGTGGCTGGGTCGGGTGCGCGATCACACGCCCGCGGGCCGGATGGCTTTCTCGGCGGCAGACTGCGCCGGCGAGAAACCACCGCGCCCCGCGGGCTGCCCCCTCGGTGGTTGCAGCTCGGCTGGCACCTTTCTGCCTTTCTGGCAACTCGGCTGGCACCTTTCCCGCGCGAGCACACGCCCGCGGGTCGGATGGCTTTCTCGGCGGCGAGCTGCGCCGGCGAGAAACCACCGCGGCCCGCGGGCTGCCCCCTCGGCGGTTGCAACTCGGCTGGCACCTTTCCGCGTTTCCGGTGAGCGGCCCGCTAGAGCCAACCTGGGAGGCGCCCTGTGGACACCAGGTACCACTTGAAGAGGAGCAGGGCTACGACCGTCACGATGGCCATGGCGATCGTGAGCTTGTAGCGTTCGAAGAAGACCGGAAAGGTGGCAGCCGCGAGGAGAGCGGCCGTGAGGAGGGCCCCCTCGATCCATGGGTCGACTTCGAGGAGGCCGAGTTGCTGGCCGTGGAGCGTGCGCAGCCGAAAGTACTCGGCGAGGATGCGAAGGAGTGCGGCGAACTGAGCGCCGATGGCGACCATGGCCCAGCGCCGGAGGCCTTTCTTGGGGTCGAGCATGCTCGAGCTGGTCTGCTGGGAGAACGGTCGAGAACGGCGGCCGGACTCTGTCGCGCGTCGGGTCGGAGGGACCTCGAACTGTCTCCTCTCCTCAGTCTACAGCTCGGCTCGCACCTTCTCGCGCCCGATCCCCAGTCTTCAGCTCCGCTGGTTCCTTGCTACAGCATCTTCCCGGTTCTCGGCGGTCAGGGTTGCGGACACGCTCTCCTCTTGATGCGGGTGTCGCAGAGCTGCGGACGCAAGGTGGGTGGCACCTTGTCGCCTTGTCGGTACGGCTCCGGCACCTTGACGGCACCTTGTCGGCAGCTCCTTGTCGGCAAGTAATTGGGTCCGTGGCGGGAGCACACGCCCGCGAGTCGGATGGCTTTCTCGGCGGCAGACTGCGCCGGCGAGAAACCATCGCGCCCCGCGGGCTGCCACCTCGGTGGTTGTGACGGGATCCCGTCTGGGCTGTGGAGGCTGCGAAGTGGGTGGCACCTTGTCGGCACCTTGTCGGCACCTTGTCGGCAGTTCCCTTCGTCGGGGCGAGGCCTCCGCCATGTCTTGAGGGGTTTGGGGGTCCGCGGGACCGGACTCCTCCCGCCGGGCACCGAACGGATGAAGCGGCCGAGCTCCGCCTCGGCCGGCCCAGCGCCACCGTGGCCTGCGAACGGTGGCTTTGCGGGTAGTTGGGGCGGTGGCGGGAGCACACGCCCGCGGGTCGGATGGCTTTCTCGGCGGCAGACTGCGCCGGCGAGAAACCACCGCGCCCCGCGGGCTACCACCTCGGTGGTTGTGACGACGCTCCGCCGGGGCTGTGGAGGCTGAGAGGTGCTGAGAAGTGGGTGGCACCTTGTCGGGAACACACGCCCGCGGGTCGGATGGCTTTCTCGGCGGCAGACTGCGCCGGCGAGAAACCACCGCGCCCCGCGGGCTGCCACCTCGGTGGTTGTGACGACGCTCCGCCGGGGCTGTGGAGGCTGAGAGGTGCTGAAAAGTGGGTGGCACCTTGTCGGGAACACACGCCCGCGGGTCGGATGGCTTTCTCGGCGGCAGACTGCGCCGGCGAGAAACCACCGTGCCCCGCGGGCTGCCACCTCGGTGGTTGTGACGACGCTCCGCCGGGGCTGTGGAGGCTGAGAGGTGCTGAGAAGTGGGTGGCACCTTGTCGCCTTGTCGCCTTGTCGCCTTGTCGCCGCGGACATCCGGGAGGAGCTCGGGGACGGGGAGGTGGAGAAGGCGGTCGAGGAAGGCGAGGCGGGGCCCCGGCGCTCGCGTGCCTCCAGAGATACGAAATGCCTTCGTTCTCGTGAGACACTCGGGGCCAGGAACGTGAGAGCCCGCCGGCGGCCGAACGCCGGCGCCTTCGAGACCGACGACCTCAGGAGCCGCCGTGAGCCTGTACCCGAAACTGTCCCCCCGCTCGAGGCGAGCGACCGCCGCCGCCTGCCTCCTCACTCTCCTCGCGACCGCCGCACCGGCCCAGGAAGCGGGCTCGACAGCCGGCGAGCCGAACACCTTCGGGGAGACCCTGGAGGTGGTGGTGGTCCAGGTCGAAGCGGTGGTGACCGACCCCCAGGGTCGGCGGGTGACGGGCCTGGGCAAGGAGGACTTCCGGCTCGTCGTCGACGGTCGCGAGCGGCCGATCGAGTACTTTTCCGAGATCCGGGAGGGCCGGGAGGTCGTGGCCGCGGCAGCGGCCGGCGACCATTCCGCGGACGCCGAAGCTCCGGTTCCAGAGACGCTGGGCGAGGCCGCGGAGACCGATCACCTGGTCTTCGTCGACGACTACTTCGGCATCAAGCGCCCCCGGAACCGGTCGCTCCACGGCATCGGCGACCAGCTCTCCGCGCTGCCGCCCCGGGACCGCGTCGCCGTCGTCGCCTTCGACGGCAACCAGATCGACGTTCTCACGTCCTGGACCTCGGAGCCGGAGGAGGTGCGCCGGGCCCTGGACCAGGCCGCCGCGCGACCCACCTACGGGCTGCTCCGGGCGAGCGAGAAGCGGCGGCGAGGTGACGCCGGGCCGTGGAGCGACGCGGTGAGCCAGGAGCAGGAGCTCCGCCGGGTGCTCACCGCGGTCCGCTCGACGCTCCGCATCCTGCCCCGGCCCGACGGCCGCAAGGTCCTGCTGCTGCTGGGCGGTAGCTGGCCCACCCGGCCGCTCATCCCGACCACCGACGAGAGCGACGGGCGCTTCCGCCCCCTACCGACGACGACGACCCGCGAGGGGCGCTTCGACGACCGCGCCCTGGTCCAGGCGCTCGCCGACTCGGCGAACCTGCTCGGCTACACCTTCTACCCGGTGGACGTCGAGGGACTCCGGGCGACCGCCAGCGACCCCGAGGCCGAGGCTCCCGGCACCGACTCGGAGACGGGCCTGGCCTCGCAGAGCTCCCCGAACACACGGGAGCTCTTCCGCCAGGGGGCGCTCCGCTTTCTGGCCGAGGAGACCGGCGGCCGCGCGCTGCTCTACGCGGACCGGGACCGGGCGCTCGAGCGGGAGCTCGCCGACACCCGCACCTACTACTCCGTCGGCTTCACGCCACGCCTCCGGGGCGACGGCTCGCATCACGACGTCCGTCTCGAGGTGCGCCGGCCGGGGCTCCACGTCCGAGCCCGCGCCGGGTTCGAGGACGTCTCCCGCGCCGCGGAGCTCAACCGGATGGCGGAGAGCGCGCTGCGCCTCGGGGGGGCGGCGGGGAGCGCCGCTCCGGAGTCCGGCGGGCTGCGCGTCACGGTCGGCGAGCCTCAGCCGCGGGCCCACCGGACCATGCAGGCCAAGCTCCGCGTCGATCTACCCTGGCGGGAGGTGACCCTGGTGCCGACGAACGGAGCCCTGGTCGGACAGATCGAGATCCGGGTGGCCGCCAGAGACCGCGACGGGACCGTGTCGCAGGTGGCCCGGGTTCCGCTGCCGTTGAAGCGGGATCGGCCGCCCGCCCCCGGCAAGGTCCTCCGCTGGGAGGCCGACCTCACTCTGCGGCGCGAGCGCAACGACCTGGTGGTGTCGGTCTACGACACGGTCTCCGGCCAGGTCCGCACGCAACGGGTGACGGTCGAGCCCTGAGTCCGCCACCGCCGGGCACGGTGACCTCCAACGGCGTCCGCCGTCTCACGGGGTGATGCACTTCGACTCAGAAACACCGTGAGCCTTCGGGATCTGCGAAACCAAGGGGGGAAGGTCGTGCATCTGCAGCAAACCGAGGCGGACTTCGAGCCCCTGCCCTTCGACGCTGCGGCTGCGCGGGCCTTCGGTCGACTCTGCGGCTCTGCGCGAGACTTGATCAGCTCGGGTTGTGGGGTACGGCGGGCACGGCTAGCGTCTAAGGTAGGTATCGAGAGGAGCGTAGGCCGCGGCGGGGTCGGGCTCGCCGTTCCAGGCCTTCCAGAAGCGGGCGAGCGGGCTCTCCTCGACGTGCATCGTCTGCTGGACGTCGCCCTCGGCCACCGCTCCGGCGGGTTTCCACTCCGGGCCCAGGGCGGCGCGGGCCTGGCGGAGGAGGGTGGCGGCGGCCTTCGCAGTCGCCCCGCTTCCAGGCGATGTAGCCGCGTAGGTAGAACCCGCCCACGGCTTTCGGGTTGGTGGTCGTCGCCCACTCGAGGCGCTGGCGGGCGAGATCGGGCTTGCCCTGCATCAGGGCGACCTCGCCCAGCACCAGGAGGGTCCCCGTCTCCTCTTGGTTGAGCGCCAGGGCCTTTTCGAGGGCGCGGCTCGCCTCGGCGAGCTCGGCCGGGGTACGCGCGAGACCGGCTTCGAGCGTGCCCCAGCGCTTGAAGGCCCGGTGGCTCTGGGGGTCGATCCGGGCGAGCTCGCGGAGGTGCTCCAGCGCCTCGTCGGTCTCGCCCTGGGCCGCCAGGCAGGCCGCCAGGTAGTAGTGGGAGTCCTCGTGCTCCGGGTCGAGGACCAGCGCCTCGCGGAAGAGGCGGGTGGCCTTGGGCAGGTCGGCCTCCCGCTTGACGGCGTCCATGGCGGCGCGCTCGGTCCGCCAGAAGAGGAGGGTGCGCTCCTTCGGGTCGTCGGGTACCCGGAAGGGGGCCGAGTCGGCGGCCCGGCTCGTCTCGCTCCCGTTGGCCGGAGCGGCCCCCGCCGCCCCGAAGCTCGCCAGCCGAAGCGCTACCGGATCCCCTTCCCGGAGCTGCCAGAGGGCGCCGGCGGCGAGCGCCGGGTAGGTGTCGGCGCCGCCGCCCAGCCAGTGCACCTCGACCGAGTCCACCCCGCGCGCGGCGCCGAGGCCGAAGTGGAGGGTGCGGCTCGACTGGGAGAGGTAGGAGGCGTCGGTCACCTGGCGCCGGAGGATCGCGCCGCCGGCGTGCGCCACGACCGTCGCCCCGTCGCCCGATCCATGGAGCTCGCCGTCGGCCGTGCGGCTCACCAGGCGGATCTCGAGCGACCGGGCGCCGGCGGCCTTCGGTCCGGCGTGCGGCGTCATGTCGTTCCGGAGGAGCTGGACTCCTCCGTCGAGCTGGACGATCGCCACGTCCGGATCGCCGTCGAGGTCGTAGTCGGCGACCGCCAGGCCCCGGCCGACGTGCGGCACCGAGAGCAGCTCGGACGACGGCGCGAGATCGTAGAAGTGCTCGCCGCGCCGATTCCAGAGCACCATCGGCACCTGCGGCTCGAGCTTCGCCGGGTCGTCCTGGCGCTCGAAGGTCGAGCCGTCTGCGACCACCAGGTCGAGCCAGCCGTCGGAGTCGAGGTCGACGAGCTCGGCACCCCAGCCGACGAAGCGCAGCGCCACCTGCCCGAGGCCGAGCGGCGCGGCGAGGTCGGAGAAGGCGACGCCCGCGGGCAGAGCCGGCCCGGTCGGCTTGCCGGCGGCCGTCGCCTTGGCGTCGCGCTCCCGGACGTCGGCCAGGAGCGAGTCGTAGAGGGCGTTCTCCTGGGCGATCCAGTGGGTCACGAACAGGTCGTCGTCGCCGTCCCGGTCATAGTCGCCGGCGGCGAGGCCCATGGCGCCGCGGTAGTCGGCCACCCAGGCGGCGAGGCCGGCGTCCTCGAAGGCGGCGCGCCCGTGCTCGGGCCGGTTGAGGTAGAAGGCGTTGTCCGAGACGTCGTTGGCGACGTAGAGGTCGAGCCGGCCGTCGTCGTCGAAGTCGCGCCAGAGCACCGAGAGGCTCCGCCCCTCGGGGTTGGCGACGCCCAGGCGCTCGGCCACCTCGGTGAAGCGGCCGTGGCCGTCGTTTTCGAACAGGAGGTTCCGCTCCGGGTCGTAGGAGACCGGGTTCAAGGTGTAGGGCACGGCGTGGCCGTACTGGCGGGAGACCTTCTCGCGGGCGGTCGGGTCCTCGACGTAGCGGACGTAGCCGCCGACGTAGAGGTCCAAGTCCCGGTCGCCGTCGAAGTCGCCCCAGGCGACGCCGCTCCAGTATCCCTTCGCCGGAGCCGGGAAGCTCCGGTCGAGCGAGAGGTGGCCGTGGTCGTTGTGGAAGAGGAGCAGGGCGTCGTAGCCGGTGACCGCGAGGTCGAGCCAGCCGTCGCCGTCGGCGTCGCCCCAGGCCGCGCCCATGCCGACGATCCGGGTGTCGGGGAATTCCCGGACCTCGCGGAAGCGGCCCGGCTGCCCTCCGTCCGGCCCGCGGGTGAGGTTCTCGTAGAGCTTCGAGGGCGCCCAGGTCGCGGGATCGGCGGTGAGCGCCCCGCCGGCCGACACCACGAACAGGTCGTCGTCGCCGTCATTGTCGAAGTCGCCCCAGGCGAGCCCCGCGCCCATGTCCTCCGGGAGCTGCGAGGAGCGCTCGCCGGCGAAGGCGCGGAAGCCGCCGAGGCCGGCCGCGGCCGTCGCGTCGGTGAAGCGGGCCGCCGGCGCCTCGGCCGGCAGGCCCCGGGAGAGGTTCTGGGTGATCTCGGGCAGGTCCTCCTCGCCGGGCCGCCACTGCGCGGTCCGGTGGAGCCGGTAGGCGACGAGCAGCGCGATCGTCCCGGCGGCCGTGACCGCGACGAGCCAGAGGGCGGCCCGGCGCAGGCGCCGCTTGCGCCGGCCCCAGTGCGGATGCCGGGCCGCGGCCCGGCCCGCTCGCCCCTCCGAGCCGGCGGGCTCCGGCGTCTCCGGCTCGCCGCCTTGCCGCACCGGCTCGCCCATCAGCCGCCGGCTCCGAGCTGCCCGGTCGACCGGTCCCGATCCGGGGTCGGGGGCCGGACGGCCGCCTCCTTCGCCGGTGCCACCTCGACGGTCTTCTCCACCCGGTTCATCTCGATCACCGGCGAGGTGACGCCCGAGTCCTCGCCCAGGAGGAAGTTCAGGAGGTACTGGTCGACCTTGCGGTACTCGAGGATGGCGGTCACCGTGTAACGCCCCGGGGCGGCCGCCGTCACCTCGAAGTCCTGGACCGGCCGAGAGGTCTTGGCCTCGCCTCCGGACGGGCCGCCGCTCGCGCCCGGGCAGTCGACCAGGTACTCGACCGTGTCCGAGTAGCCGGGGAAGAGCGCCCGGCGGTAGCGCACGCCCACCATCTCCCACAGGTTGTGGCGGTCGATCAGGTTGCCGTACTGGTCGACCGGCTCGGCCTTGAACAGGAAGCTCCCCGGGGCGATGAAGTTCTTGGCGTCCCGGGTGCCCGAGGAGAAGATCTCGCGGCCGGCCGGGTCGGTGACGTGGAGCTCGACCCAGCTCTGGATGATGTCGAGCGGACCGGTGGGGAAGTCGTGCCCCACCTTGTTGGCGGTCAGCACCAGGCGGATCGGGAGCTTGCCGCCGGGCGCCACCTGCTCGGGCATGCGCAGGTCCATCTCGACCACCGGGCCGTCGGTCCACTTGTCGCGAATCTCGGGAATCTCGGTGTCGCCGTGGAGCCAGGCCCGGGTCATCTCGGCCTGGCGCTGCCAGCCGGGCAGCTCGAGCATCTGAGGCATCATGCTGTTGGCGGCGATGAAGCGGTGGCTCCGGTGCTTGCCGTCGTCGGGAGAGCGGTTGTAGTCCGCCGGGTCGCCGGAGGCCGGGTCGTGCGAGGCGACCAGCGGCATGTGGCACTCCCGGCACTCGATGGTCCGCTCCGGGTGGCCCTTGACGTACCAGTAGCTCGCCTTCCAGTTGTCGTACTGGTTCTGGAGCTGCACCCAGCCGACGCGGTTGACCTCCTGGTCGATGAACTGCTTGTGGCAGGCGGCGCAGTACTCCGGCGCCTTGTAGGCGCGCTTGGAAAGGAGCGCGTGCTGGTCCGGGTAGGTGCGGATCAGGAAGTCGCGGGTCAGCCGCTCGGGGCCCTCGGTGGCCCACTGCCAGAGGTACGACGGCGGCTGCACCAGCACGTAGTTGGCGTTGCCCTGGAGGTCGGTCTCGCGCACGCCGTGGCAGACCAGGCAGGAGATGCCCTCCTGGAATCCGATCTGGCCGGTCAGGTTCTCGGCGAAGACGTTCTTCGCGCCGGAGAAGAGCGAGATCGGATCGTGGCAGCCGCCGCAGTAGCGGGTCGACTCGGGGCCGTTCTGCTTCGCCATGACCTGCTGGACACCCTGGAAGAAGGTGTCCATGGCGGCATAGCGGTGGGCCGAAGGCCGCCACTCGGCGACGATCTGCTCGTGGCAGCCGGCGGTGCCGCAGCTCTCCGAGCCACCGAGCGACCGCGCGTCGTAGGCGCCGCCGGTGGCGGTCCGCGCGAGGCTCGGCGCGAACGGCCGGTCGGGGCCGTAGACCCGCTGGTAGTCGTCCGGGAAGCGGTCGACGTAGGTGGGGCCGGAGTAGACGAGGGCGAGCCCGCCGATCGCCAGGAGCCCCGCCACCGTGGGCGCCAGGCTCTGGAGCAGGAGCTTGCGGGCCGGCCGCGCGGTCTCCTCCTTCTGCCGCACCCGCACGTAGACGATCACGACGTGGGGCAACGCCGAGGCCAGGGCGACCAGGGTGGAGACCAGGTGGACGTTGCGCCAGGCCGGCGACATCCTGAGCGCGAAGAGGCCCTGGCCGGTCACCACCAGGCCGGAGACCGAGGCCACCAGCAGGGCCGCCACCGCGACGTAGCCCAGCAGGACCACGTCGGACAGCGCGAAGCGGCGGTAGTCGAGCCAGTGGACCGCGAAGTACCAGGTCAGCGGCACGATCGTGGCGAGCCCGACCACGGTGTGGAGCAGCACGGTCCACTCGACCGCGGCGCGGAACGGGGCCAGGGTGACGGCGAGCCCGGAGAGGGTCTCGAAGGCGAGCGCCGCCAAGCTCACCTTGGTGAGGGTGGCGTGCCAGCCGGTGCGGAAGCGGGGGGGAGCGGAAGCTGGACTGTCGATCTGTGCCATGGTGTCGTCTCCTGAGGATCTCTTCGTCCGCCGGGCTCCTCGTCAGGCGGCGAGCGCGGCGAGCCGGCCCGTCTCTTCGAGCTGGCGGTGGCGGTAGGCGCCGAGCAGAGCCGCGCCGAGGGCGCCGGCCAGGATCGACTGCGGGTGGGAGGCGATCTCGATCTCGGGGGTCCCGGCGGCCTGCTTTTCCGCCACGATCTCCCGCAGCGAGGCGAGGAACCCGACGTCGTCGGCCATGCCCCCGGTGACCAGCACCTCGCCGTCGGCGCCGATCGAGCGCACCAGGCGCGCGAGCTTCGAGGCGATCGAGAGGTGGATGCCCTTGAGGATGTCGGGGGTCGATACGCCGCGGCTCACCATGTTGATGACGTCGGTCTCGGCGAGGACCGCGCAGACGCCCGAGCACTTCTCGGGCGCCTCCGACGCGAGCGAGAGGGCGCCCACGTCCTCGAGCGGCACGCCCAGGTAGCGGGTGATGTTCTCGACGAACTGCCCGGAGCCCGAGGCGCACTGGCTGGTCATGCGCACCTTGGCCACCCGGCCGCGGCCGTCGAAGACGATCGCCCGGGCGTGAAGGGCCCCGACGTCGAGCGCGGCGCGGGCCTCGGAGGCGAGGAAGAGGGCGCCCCGGGCGTGGGTGGTCATGGAGTAGAAATGTCCGGTCCCGAAGTCCACGGCGTCGCCGTCGCCGGTCGAGGCGACGTAGTCGAGCTCCTCGGGAGCCAGGCCGGCGGCCGTCAAGGCCGCCGCGAAGGCGGTGCGGACCACCTCGCGGACGTCGCGGCGGCGGATGCGCTGGACCTCGGTCGCCAGGATCTCGCCGTCCTTGCCGGCGCGGCTCCGGACGACGGCGATCTTGACCGAGCTCGCGCCCGGGTCGACGCCGGCGGTGAGGTGGGTTCGTTCCGTGCGGGCTGTCTTGGTCATGCCTGGTTCCTCTCAGGACGAGGCCGAAGCGCGGTCGGGGGCGCCCTCTCCTCCCCTTCGAGGGTGAGGAGAGGGTCGGGGCGAGGAGGGGTGATCCGGTAAGGTTCCGCCCTTGCCCGCCTCCAAGTCCTCGAGGGCGAAGAGGGCCGCGCCCATCGCGCCCATGTAAATCGAATCGGGGTGGATGTTGAGGGTGATGCCTTCGGGGTAGTTCTCCGCCACCAGCTCGGCGAGCACGCGGGTCGCCATCGGGTTCTTGGCGACCCCGCCGGTGAAGGTGAACTGGTCGGTGATCCCGCCCGAGCGGGCGAGCAGCGAGAGCGCCCGGAGCATCATCGCCCGGTGGAGGCCGGCGAGGATGTCCTCGCGTTTCTCGCCCAGGGCCAGCCGCTCGCGGAGCTCGGCGCCGGCGAAGACGGTGCAGGTCGAGTTGACCCGCACGGTGCGCGTGGCCCGGAGCGCCAGGGGGCCCAGCTCGTGGAGGCCGAGGCTCAGCTCGTCGGCGAGGTAGCCCAAGTAGCGCCCGGAGCCGGCGGCGCAGCGGTCGTTCATCTGGAACGAGGTGACCACGCCGTGGCCGTCGACCTGGATCGCCTTGGTGTCCTGGCCGCCGATGTCGAGCACGGTGCGGGTGCCCGGGAAGAAGCGATGGGCGCCCCGGCCGTGGCAGAGGATCTCGCTGCGGATCGACTCCTTGGGGAAGGGGAGCGTCTGGCGACCGTAGCCGGTACCGACGAACGCGAGCTCCTCGATCGGCTCGGCGGCCACCGTCTCGACCACCCGGGCGAGCTCGGCCCGACGCCCGGCGGCGCCCTCGAGCCGGCCCGCGGCGCGGCGCAGCAGAGCGGCGAAGTCCATCGGCTCGACCCGCGTCTCGACCGCCAGGATCGCCCGGTCGTAGAGGGCGAGGAGGCGCTCGAACGGCACGGCGCCTCGCTCGCTGCCGGTTGCAAAGGCGCGCCCGGCGATCTCCTCGGCCGTCTCGACGTAGGCGGCGCCCGCCAGGTCGCGGAAGAAGTCGCTCTTCCTCCGGCCCGGGATCGCGAACAGGGCCGGCGCCGCCGCCTCGATGCGGCCGAGGATCTCCTCGACCGCCGGCGCCAGCACCGGCCGCCACGCCTCGTGGCCGGGCAGGTCGAGGATGGCCTCGATCTCCTGGCCCAGGCGGGCGAGCTCGCCGAGGTAGATCTCGAGGCGGAACGCCTCCTCGAGCCGGCGGCCGAGCTCCGCCGCGCCGGCGCGGTCTCCGGCGTGGCCGTCGCCGCCCGCGAGAGCGGCCAGATGCTCGTCCAGGAGCGAGAAGCGGGCCGCGGTCAGCGCCTCCTCGCGGGCCACCGCGCAGGCCACGTCGTAGCTCGAGCGGCTGTTGGTGATGCCGCGCCCCAGCACCCGGCCGTCCTCGCCGAGCAGCAGGGCCTTGGTGGTGGTCGACCCGAGGTCGATCCCGACGACGCACCTCATGCGCACCTCCCGCGGCGGCGCGACTCGAGCACCTGGAGATAGCTCTCGACGCGGTTTTCGATGTTGGCCTTGCCGAAGTAGCGCGGGTCGACCAGGTCGGACTCGATGAAGCCGCCGGGCAGGCCGGTGCGCTCCTCGAGGGTCCTGAGCATCAGGAGCTGGCCGACGCTGAACGAGTTGCACGACTTGACCGAGTTGATCAGGAAGCCGTCCGCCTGGTAGTCGCGCAGGTAGCGCTCCAGGAGGTCGATCCGGCTCGGCAGGCAGCGGTTGGTGTAGCAGGTCAGGCAGTACTCGGCGAGGCTCTCGAGCGGGTCGCCCGGGTCGTGGCGGAAGCCCTCGTCGTAGAGGCCGCCGACCTTGGTGTAGGTCGAGGCCACGACCACCGCCCCCTCGCGCGAGAACATGCGCCAGAAGTCGTTGAAGCTGGTCCAGTTGGGCGGGCCCTCGACCACCAGGCGGTAGCGCTCGTGGCCGAGCGGCCCGTCGGGCGTCATCGGCCCCTCGCCGCGCGCCATCCGCTCCTCGACCTCGGCGCGGAGCTCGCGGTAGTACTCGCGCGCCCCCTCGGTGCCGCGGAAGGCGGAGAAGATCGGGCCGACGTAGTAGACGCCGCCGAAGTAGCCGTCGATCGGCGACGGGCGGTGCTTGGCCGACTCCCAGACCGCCACCAGGTCGTCCTCGGCCTGGCGCGAGAGCTCGAGGCGGTGCGGCGAGCTCGTCGCAGGTCGAGCCGCTTGCCCGCCGCCCGCTCTCATCGCCGGGATCACCTCCCGCTCGAGCTGGTCGACGACGTAGCGGCGCATCTCGTCGGTGATCACGCCGTCGGCCTGGTAGGGCACGTGGAGCATCACCACCGGGCAGCGGTACTCCTCGCGCAGGAGCTCGAACCACTTCAGGAAGGTGAAGCAGCCGGTGTAGGAGAGCAGCAGCAGGTCCGGCTCGGGCAGCTTCTTGCCGGTCGGGCCGATGTTGCCCGAGCGCATCATCCCGAGGTCGCACTTGACGTAGGTGCAGACGTCCTCGGAGTGCCCGGCCTTCTCGGCCTCGCCGATGTAGCCGGCCGAGAGGCTTGCGCATGCCGGACTGGAGGGCGTTGATCTCGGGCAGGACCGGCAGCAGGCCGAGGGCTCCGGCGAGCTCGGTCAGGTTGCCGGGGACGAAGGTGTAGACGACCTTCTCGCCCGCCTCCTTGGCGACCGAGAGGCGGTCGAAGTGCTCGGCGATCATCGTCTTCTGGCGGAGCTGGCAAGCGTCCTTCGCCGGGGCCGGTGCCGGGACCGGCCGCGGCGAGGCGGCTTCGGTTCCGGTGTTTTCTCGAGCTCGCTCATGCGCTTTTCCCCCAGAGCTTGACGGCGTCGGAGAAGGCGCCCGGCCTGCTCGCGGATCGGACCTGAGCTGGCCGGTGTTTTCGGAGAACTTGAGGCTGGTGTGCGGGATGGCCGCGCGGTCGAGGGCGGCCTCGAGCATCGGCTGGTCGAGGAGCGCCGGATCGCAGAAGGAGGCGGCGGCGAAGACCACGCCGTCGGCGCCCGCCGCGGCGACCTTCTCGATCAGGTGCCGGCCCTTCTCGCCCGAGCCGATGTAGCGGCTGGCGGTGGCGGTGCCGCGCTCGAGGTAGGCGCGGGCGAGGGCGTCGAATCGGATCCTCGCCGG
Source organism: uncultured Acidobacteriota bacterium (assembly GCA_963837945.1). GTDB lineage: Bacteria > Acidobacteriota > Thermoanaerobaculia > Multivoradales > DATKCC01 > CAVUBL01. Next base: position 116,612 of record CAWIQD010000010.1, on the reverse strand, counting down.
GGGCGATCTCGATCGGGCCCTCGAGGAACTTCAGGCCGAGCTGGAAGTCGTCGTCGACGATGTCGCAGCCTGCCTTCTCGAGCGTCTTGATGAGGGCGAGCGGCGGCTGCTCGCAGAACGAGCCGGCGACCACCACCCGGACGTTGTCGTAGGGGCGGGCCGCGCGCGCTCCGAGCGCCGCAGTGACCTCGGCGAGGAGCGCCGTGTGCTCCTCGGTAGGCAGCACGGCGCCGGCCCGGACGGCGAGGTAGACCTCCGAGGCCGGCGCCCGCCAGGGCTCGGCGCGGCGCAGCGCGTCGAGCTCGTCGAGCGCCGCGCGCCGCCGGTTCTCGGCCGCGATCGCGGCGCGGAGGGCGTCGTCCGCGAGCGGCCGTGCGCCGCGCGCCCCGAGCAGCTGGGCGATGCGCCCGCATCTCGGGACTCGTAGAAGCGGCCGCCGACCTCGGAATCGAAGTTCTGCGGCAGGTCGACGTAGAAGGTCGGTGTGCCGGGGCGGAGCAGGTTGAAGATCCCCCCGAGGTTTCTCACCACGTCGCAGATCGACGGGAAGAGCAGGGCGTCGAGGACGTCGAGGTCGCCGCGCAGGGCGAGCTCGACGACGCTCCGGGGCAAGTGGCAGATGTAGCTCTGGAAGTAGGAGTCGCCGCGGATGATCTCCATCTGGTCGCCGCCGCCGAAGAGCGCGACCGGCAGGCAGCCCATGGCTTCGAGCAGCGGGCGCGGCACGTAGATCGGGAGGTACCCGACCGCGAGGGCGCCCGGGTGCTCGTCCTTCCAGCGCCGGACGGCGCCGAGCGAGAGGTCCTCGACCAGGGCGCGGCAGCGCTCGAGCACGGCGGCGGCCGGGTCGGCGAGGCGCGTCGCGGCGGAGGGTGGAGCCGGCGGCGGCAAGGAACCGCGGGCGGCGGTGGTGGCGGGGATCTCGCTCATGACGACTTCCCTCCGAGCCCCAGCAGCGGCGGCGCCGCCACCGCGTCGAGGCGCAGGTCGAGGCTCTCCTGGAGGTCGCGGTAGGGGCAGTGGGCGACGATGCCGCAGAGAGCGATCCGGTGGATCGTGCGGGCGAGCTCGTGCGGCCCGCCGTGCGCCCCCGGCTCGTACCAGCCGTAGATCCAGTTGAGCATGCCGAACAGGTTGTAGGTGATCCGATCGAGCTCGGCGCCGTCCGCCGCCTCGCGCGATTCCTTCGCGGCCTCGAGCCGGCCGCAGCCGTGGCTCGCGAGCTCCGCCACGATGGCGCGGGCGATCCCGAAGTAGCGCTCCTTCAAGCGGCGCACGGCCCGCCGGCCGGCCGAGGGCAGGGAGGCGGCCTCGTGGACCAGCACGCGCATCACCTCCGGGTGCTCGGCGACGTAGCGCACGTGGTGCGAGATGAAGACGTAGAGCCGGGCGTCGGCGCTCTCGACCCCCGGCTCGACCTTCGTCAGGGCCTCCTCGGCGGAGGCGACCAGGACCTCGAAGGCCTCCTTCTGGAGCGCGAAGAGGATCTCCTCCTTGGAGGCGAAATAGTTGTAGAGGTTCGAGAGGCTCATCGCGGCCGCGCGCGAGAGCTCGCGCATCGACATGCCGTGGAAGCCGTGGGCGGCGATCTGGCCGGCGGCGGCGCGGAGGATCCGCTCTCGCGGCTCGACCGCCTGCGACGGCCGTGCGGTCGCGACGCTCACCGGTTCCTCCAGTCGGGCGCCCGCCGGGCGAGAAACGCCTCGACGCCCTCGTCGCCGTCGTGGCTCGGCAGCACCTCGCGGACGTACTGCTCCTCGGCGGCGGCGAGCGCCCGGTCGAGCTGCTCGAGAAAACCGCCCGAGCGGCGCAGGGCCGCCGTGCCCTGGCGCAGCGCGAAGGCCGAGAGCGGGCGGAGGGTCTCCCGGTACCAGGCGAGGAGCGCGGCCTCGGGGTCGGCCTCGGCGTCGAAGACCTCGGTCACGAGGCCGACGCGCCAGGCCTCGGCGGCGCTCATCGGCTTGCCGGTCAAGAGGATCCGCTCGGCGGCGGCGGCCCCCATCCGCCAGGCCCCGACCGCGGCGAGGACCGGCGGGAAGACGCCGAGCTTGATCTCCGGACAGCCGAGGCGGGCGTCCGGGGTCGCGAACAGGAAGTGGCAGGGCAGGGTGAGCTCGAAGCCGCCACCCAGGCAGTGCCCTTCGATCAAGGCCGCCACCGGCACCGGATAGGCCGCCAGGCGCCGGATCAGGCGGTGGAAGGTCGCGAGCATCCCCGGGGCGTCCTGCCGCCGGTGCTCCTCGACCGACGCGCCGTAGGAGAAGTTGCCGCCGGCGCCCCGGAGCAGGACCAGGCGGAGGTCCGGCAGGGCCTCGTGCTCGGCGAGGGCGGCGTCGAGCTCGCCCATCATCTCGGAGGAGAGGACGTTGCCCTTCGGCCGATCGAGCACGAGGCGGAGGACCGTGCCCTCTTCGAGGACGGCGACGCGGATCGTCCGGCGGGGCTCGGCGGCGGCCGGCGAGCTCATCGCACCTCCTCGAGCGCCGGCTCGGCGGCCGGGGCCGGGCCGGAGGCGGCGTCGAGACGGGTGCGGGCGGCCGGCGGCAGCACCTCGCGGACCAGCGCGGGGTCGAACCGGCGCCCCTCGGCGACCGCCCGGCGCAGCGCCGCGAAGTCGATCTCGCGCGCCCCCTTGTCGCCGTAGTGGAAGGCGGCGAAGCCGGCCGCCGCCTCGGTCGTCATGTTGAGTGCGAGCCAGGAGCGATTGGTCTCGCTGTTGGCGTACCAGTGGGCGAGCTTCTTCTTGCGCAGGCTCTCGAGGGTCTTCCGCGTGCAGTCGGGGAAGGTGTGGAGGAGGCGGGTCACCAGGCGCTCGACCGCGGCGTCGAGGGGGGCGAGGTCGATCGCGAGGCCGGCGGCCGTCTCCTTCGCCCGCTGCCGCTCGAGCCCTTCCTTCCACTCGCCGTAGACGATCCGCCCGCAGCCGTCGATGTAGCGCTCGGTCTCGACCAGCGGGTTGGTGACGAAGGCGCCCTCCGGCGTCTTGTGGACCGCCACCACCTCGTTGACCAGGCCGAGCCGGAGCGCCTTGTAGGCGGACCAGGGCTCGCACAGCACCAGGCTCTCGGCGGCGCGCGCGAAGCCGACGTAGAGGTCGAGGAAGTCGGTCGAGCCGCCGTCCGGGGCCGAGCCGTGGACCGGGCCCGCCTGGCCGAAGGAGGCGTGGTCGGCGGCGACGGTGAAGTCGCACGCCATGCCGATCTCCTGGCCGCCGGCGATCCGCAGGCCGTTCACCCGGCAGACGACCGGCTTGTCGCACAGCAGGATCCCCGTGACCATGTCGTTGAACAGCCGCATGTACTGGAGGTACTCCTGCGGCCGGCCGGCGTAGTAGGTGGCGTACTCCTCGGTGTTGCCGCCCGAGCAGAAGGCGCGATCGCCGGCGCCGGTGAAGACGACGGCGACGGCATGGCGATCGGCGCTCGCGCGGCGGAAGGCGAGGATCACTTCGCGCGCCATCTCGGTGGTGTAGGAGTTGAGCTGGCGCGGGTTGTCGAGGAAGATCCAAACCTGGTGGAGGCCGGAGACGGGGGCGCCGTCGCGGCCGAGGACCGGGCGGGTCTCGTAGCGGACGTGCCGAAAGACGTAGCCCGGGTCGAGGTCGTGGTTCTTGAGGTCGGTCATGGGGTCCTCGTGGAGATGGAAGGAGCTCCAGCCTGTGGATGGAGGATCATCCGGTGCGTGAGGCGGTGGGCGGCCATGTCGTCGAGGAGCCGGTTGAGCTCCGACATGGGCGCGTGGTCGAGCATCGGCGCGAGGCGCACGCGGCCGTCGTAGATCAGCTCGAGGACCGCCGGGTAGGCCTCCGGCGGGCAGCCCCAGGTGCCGTGGACCGTGGCGTCGAAGGCCATCAGGTTCGAGAGGCGCACCGAGACCGCCTCCGGCGTGTAGCCGACCTGCAACAGGGTCGCCGCCCGGTCGAGGAGGGCGAAGGCCAGGGCCTGGCCGGCGGCGGTGCCGCTCGCCTCGAAGATCCGGAGCCGGAGCGAGGGGATTTCCCACTCGCGGCCGAGGCCGCGGATCTCCTTCCGGACCTCCTTCGCCTCGCGGCCGGCGAGGGCGACGGCGCGCTCGGCGCCCAGCTCGCGGGCGCGCTCGAGCGCGGTGGGCGCGACGTCGCAGGCGATCACCCGGGCGCCCAGGGCGGCGGCGATCTGGACCAGGAAGCCGCCCACCCCGCCGGTGCCCACGACGACCGCCAGGTCGCCGGCGGCGAGGCCGGCCCGCACGGTCGCCTGGTAGGCGGTCGAGACGGCGTCGGCGACCACCGAGAGCTCGTCGAGCGCGATGCCCGCGGGCGCCTGGTCGAGCGGTACGAGCGGGCCGGCGGGCACCAGCAAGTGGCTCGCGAAGCCGCCGTGGATGTCGTTGCCGGGCATCCGCTGGTCGGGACAGGCGTTGCCCCGGCCGGCGCGGCAGAAGTCGCAGGTGCCGCACGGCAGGACCGAGGGCACCAGGACCGGCTTGCCCACGAGGTGCTCGGCGCCGGGCCCGGCCGCCACCACCGTGCCGGTAATCTCGTGGCCGAGCACCAGCGGCAGGGCGTGGCGCGGCGCCACCGAGCCGTCGGCGAACCCCAGATCGGTGTGGCACAGCCCGCAGGCCGTCACCTCGACCAGTGCCTCGCCCGGGCCCGGATCGGGGATCGGGAGGTCCCGCAGGACCAACGGCCGCCCCGGCCCCTCCAGGAAATAGCCTTCCGCGATCATTCCGAAACCGCCCTCCTCTCGACCGTCGTTGGAGATGAGCGTAGATGAACGAGCGTTCGTTCACAACTACCCGGAAGGGCGGGATTTGGCGGCGGTGGTGCCGCCCCGGCCGGGGCGGCCCGTGAGCTTTCCTGGAGCGACACCTCGGATACACTGGGCTCATGCCAGCCAAGCAAGCCGAGGATGAGTTCGTCGGTCCTCGCGGCGGTCGGACGACGGTGAGCGCGGACGGAGCCCTCTTGCGCAAGACCTTCTACATCGACCGGGACGTCGAGGAGGCCTTGCGCGAAGAGGCCTACCGCACCCGGCGCACCGAGGCCGAGATCGTCCGTCAGCTCCTCCGCGAGCACTACGGGCTCGAGTGAGTCGCCCGCAGAGAAAGCCCGGCCAGTGTCCGAGGGCCACCGCCATCTGACCCACGAGCTGTTACGCGCCGCGCGCCGTGGCGAAATCTCGCAGCGCGAGCTCGCCGAGCTCCTGCGGCGGCAGCTCGAGGAGATCTGCCCGGAGTGCAAGGCGGAGAGCCTCGCGGAGCGCGCCGAGGCGGTCTCTCTGGCTGCCTACCACGCCCCGCGGTCGCCAGGGGTCAGACGTCTGGGAGGAGGGGGGGTGGCGCTAAGGGGTTGAAGACGGATGGGGTTTCCTGCTCTGCTTGGGAGTATCGAATATCAAGCGCTCGCTGCGATGATCTTCCTCAACTGCGGAGGCATCCAGCTCGCCCCTCCTCTACCCACTGCAAGTTGAGGAGAGCCCCAAGAACCGCCTCAAGAAAGGATGACGGATGACCATTCGGAAAGCATCGGCGCACGGACAGCTCTCGTGGAAATCGCTGTTGGCCTTGCTGGCATGTATCTCGGCAATGCCCTTTGCGCTTCACGCGGGGACCAACCCTGGTGGCCAGGCGAACGTTTCGATGCAGTCTGCCTCCGTCGAATGCGAAGGCGAGGCGCCCACTTTTCTGGAGTCGCGCACCAAGGTGGACGGAGCTCCGCTGTGGGTGAGCGCCGAAAAGGCCACACGACCTGACGGCACACTCGATTGGGACGTGCTGGGCGACGAGGTCCACAGGGCGTTCGATCAATTCGCCGCGGACCCCGCAATTCCCTACTCCATGCTCGAAAGCTCTCCCGGTGCCCAAGAGATGAGTGTCGCTGCAAAGCAGGACGATCCGGATGGCACGACAACGATCTGGTACCACTACGGCTTGGACTCGGTCGCCCAGCCATTCGGCCATCGCTGGAATTCCCTGGAAGAGCTATCCCAGAAGGCGACCGTGATCTACCTCGGAAGGGTGGTCGGCATCTCGGAGGGCTTCTTCGAAGGTGGGCCCGCGTCGCTGCTGACGATCCGGATCGACGGCACGATGCTGGCAGAAGGAGACCACAGCACCGCGGGAGACGTCTATCTCTACTATCCCGAGGCGAGGTTTTCGATCGGGAAACTCAACTTTTGGAAGAGCAACCCCGGGTATCCTCCCAGGCCCGAGATGGGCGACCGGATCCTCGTCGCAGACGATAGGAGCTCACCGGACCTGGCCGGGAGGGTCGTCCTTCCGAATCCGTCGGGGATCTTCATCGAGTCCGGCGGCTCGGGCCTGGCCGTCAAAGGATCCCTGAACTCGCTCAACGACCATCCCCAAAGCCTGGCCTCGATCGTCGCGGAGCTCCAGGGCCTCTTGACGGCGCGGGAGGTCGACTGATGAGCCCGGCCGCGTTCGTTCGCCTCCGGCCAACGGCGACCACACGGTGACGGCGAAAGTGTTCGACCGGGCGGGCAACGAGCGGGACCTCCTGCGGACGGTCACGGTCTCGAACGACCTCGAGACGCCGCAGGTGGCCGTGACGGCTCCGGCGGCCGCCTCCTTCCGCCACGGCACGATCACTCTCGCCGCCCAGGCGTCGGACGACCAGGGCGTCACCCTCGTCGAATTCCGGGTGGACGGAGCGGTCGTGGGGAGCGACTCCGCCGCGCCGTACCAGGTCTCGTGGGCGTCGACCTCGGTGCCCGACGGGCCGCACACCGTCACGGCCCGCGGCTACGACGCCTCGGGCAACGTGGGGCTCTCGGCGCCGGTCACCGTGACGGTGGACAACACGCTTCCGATCCTCTACGTGGACCTGCCGTCGAACCTCCAGTCCGTGCAGGGGGCGTCGGTCATCGTGGCGGGTTGGGCGATCGACTCGTCCGCGATCGCATCGCGGAGCTTCAAGATCGACGGGGTGCCGCTCACGGTCACGGGGCTGGTGACGAACGTCAACCGCCAAGGTGCCTGTGACAACCACCCGGCCGTCACCGATCCGGCCTGTCCGAACGTGGGATGGCGCGCGACTTTCGACTCGACGGCCTTCCCGAACGGCTACCACACGCTCCAGGTCACGGTCACCGATCGGGCCGGCAATGCGGCGAGCTTCAATCGGCAGTTCGCGATCAGCAACCCGCCGGTGACCTCGAGCTTCCACCCGATCGCCGACACCACCGCCTGGCAGGCCCTGCCGACCTACAACAACGGCACCTCGACCACGCTGACGGTGAGAAACGTCGACGGCCAGGGCGCCTTCGCGTTTCTCAAGTTCTCGGTGAGTGGAGTGACGGGGCCGGTGACCTCGGCGCGGCTTCTCGTCCGTACCACCAATGCGTTGCCCGACCTGGGGCTCTACTGGCTGGTGAGCTCGAGCTGGACCGAGACCGGCTTGACCTGGAGCAACTACCCGGCAGCCGGCGGCACGCTGGCCATCTTGAACAACCTCGTCTCGGGAGCCTGGTACAGCTTCGACGTCTCGAGCTACGTCACGGGCAACGGCACCTTCTCCGTGGGCTTCGCGAGCGGCGATCCGAGCTACGGCAGCCTCTGGAGCCGCGAGTCGAGCTACCCGCCGGTGCTGGACGTGACCTATCAGCCGTGACGACACCGTCGAAAAGGGCCGGCGGCAAGCGACGCAACGTCGATCGCCGCCGGCCCGGTGGCGGCTCGGAAAGCGGCGGCCGGGGCGACGGCGAGGGCCGTCTCCGCCGGCCACCACTCCCCACGGCGAGCCGCCGATCGCGGAGCGCCTAGCCGTCTGGGTCGATCAGGTTCCCAGCCTCCGTGCACTCGAGGCACTGCCAGTCTCCTGGCGACGGTCCGGTAGGGCCGCCGGCTTGCGCCGGTGCGGCCTGGGTACGGATCGTCGCGGCCGGGGACGCGGGAGCGAATCGAGCGACGAGATCGTCGAGCCACTCCCCGAGCCCCGACCAGGGAGATCCCGTGGCGACACTCGGGATCGACCGGGCCGGTTGGGCATGGAGACCGGCGGGAGCCAGCATCAGGGCGGTGATCGCCAGGATGCACGCGGACAGCTTGAGATGGCTACGGTACATCTTCGCCTCCTGTCAAGAGGCGGGTCGGTTGGCCGGCCTCCGAGGCCGGCTCGCCCGCCTCGGTCACTCGGTCCATGAGCCGCCGCGGCGGCTCTTATCTCTCGGGCTCGAAGCGCAAGGCCGGGTTGCGGCGGGCGTGGTGGAGGTAGCGCGCGATCTCCTGCACCAGGGCGACGCTGGCCGCGTCCCGCTCGATCGCCTGCTGTAGGACGGCGAGGGCGGCCAGGGCCTCGCGGTGGACGTCGCGGGAGGCGAAGATCCTGAGCATCCTGGCGGCGAGCTCGCGGGCCTCGCCGAAGCGCTCGGTGGCGAGGTAGAGCTCGGCGAGATCGAGGGCCACGAGCGCCGCGTCGTAGCCGATCCCGGCCTCGACGAAACCGTCCATCGAGCGCTTGAGCGCCGCCTCCGCCATCGAGTCCTGGTGGAGCCGGCGGCTGACCAGGCCCTCGGTCCAGAGGAGCCGGAGACGGTCGACGGGCGTGCCGGTCTGGACCGCGAGCCGGCGCACCTCGCGCAGCATCTTGCGCGCCTCGAGGGGGTCGTCGGCCTCGCTCAGGATTGCGGCCAGGTTGTTCTTCAGGCAGAGGAGGACTCGCGGCTCGCGCTCGGCGTCGATCTTGGTCGCCGCGTCGTGGAGAAGGCCGATCGCCTCCTCGAGACGGTCCATCTCCCGGAAGACCATCGCCTTCTTGATCAGCGCTCGCCCCTCCTGGTGAGCCTCACCGGTCCGGCGGTGGATCTCGATCACCCGGTCGATCGCCGCGATCGCCTCCTCGAAGCGCCGCTGGTCCCGCAGGTAGGAAGCCTTGAGGTCGAGGAGCGTCGCCTCCTCGCTCGGGTCCCCGGTGCCCCGCGAATGGAACTCGTCCGCGATCTCGAAGGCCTCGGAGACGCTCCTCAGGTCGGAGCGGATCCGCCGGCAGTTGGCGACGTACGCCCAGGCCTCGGCCTTCAGGTCGTTGAGCAGCGCCGGGCCGTGGATCCGGCGCTCCAGCCGATAGGTGACGGCGAGGGCGAGCTCGGCGAGCTCTTCGGCGCGCGCCGGGTCCTCCGACCAGATCCGCCGGCACTCGCCGAGCAGCAGCTCGGTCAGGCCGTAGGTCTGGAAGCGCGACGCGTTCTCGACCAGGAGCGTGCGCCTCGCGGGCGGCTGGCTCTCGAGCTCGGCCCACAGGGTCGGCGCGTCGGCGCGCTCGCGCTCGATCGCGAGGCCGGCGATCCGGAGCTTCTCGGCGACCGACTCCGTGACGTGCTCGTAGGCGCCGGGCGGCACCGTGAAGCGGCGCCCGGCGAACATCCGGTCGAAGAGCACCTCGGCCTCGGGCCCGATCTCCGGCAGCTTCGCCCGGCACTCGGGGCACAGGAACAGATGCCAGCCGGTCTCGAAGGTCTCCTCGCGGGAGAGCTTGCGAGCGGCCCAGCGGGCGAGGGTCTCTCGATCAAGGTGGTTTTCGCTCATGATCCCCGCGATCCTCCTCTCCGGTCGTGTCGGTCGACTCGGCGAGGGCGGCCAGGGCCTTGCGGCGGCGCTCGGCCAGGAGGGCCGCGCAGCCCCGTTCCACCGCCCTGAGCAGCCGCCCCTCCATGTCGGGCGGACGGCTGCAGCGGAGCTGGACCTCCAGCACCGCCTCGTCGAGGATCGGCGCGGCCTCGTCGGGCGCCACGCCGAACCGGCGGAAGAGGGCTTCGAGGCGGGGGGCGAGGTGCCGGAGCATCTCGACGAGGTCCCCGCCGCGCGCATCTCCGGGGGTCATGGGCCTCCATTCTACGACGCGCGGGCCGCCCCGGCCCCGTGGTGCCCTCTTCGGCCGTCTTCGAGTCTAGAACAAATACATCTTCTAACGCAACAAAGTTCGCCGATTCAATCCTCAATAGGGAAAATTTGTCGCTTCTAGAGGCGTTCGCTGCGGCTCGCCGTCCCGGCCCGGACCGGGCCGGGGTGGCGGATTTCGGTCGGCGTGCGAGCGATCGCCGCCGCGCTTCGCGTCCTGGATGAGTGACGCCGCCGGAGCGTGCGTCCGGACCCCGGCGCGGCCGGGATCGACCCCGAGCAGGAGGAGCCCATGACGAGACCCCACACCAGCCATCGACTCATCCGCGGTCCGCGCTGCGTCCAACCGCGGCTCGCGGCCTATGCCGCCCTCGCCCTGACGATCGTCGCCGTCACCGGCGGCGAGACGGCCGCCGAGCCTGGAGCGCCCGGCCCCGGAGCGATCGTGCTCCGCGCCCCGGCGCCGCCGTCGCCCGGGAGCCGCGAGCAAATGGTGCGCTGGAGCCGCGCCTGGTCCGGCGAATGGTCCAGGCTCTCCGGGCCCTACCGTCACCTGGTCGCCACCCGCCGGGCCGGCCGGCCGCTCGCCGGGCTCGCCGCCTGCGAGGCGCTCGGGCGCGCTCTGCTGTCGCTCGATCGCGATCGCCTCTTCCCGGTGCCGGATCCAGCGGTCGAGCGTCCCCTGCGCCGCGCGCTCGACCGGCTGGTGGGGGTGAGCGTCGAGTGCCTGCGCTGGCGGCCCCATGCCGCGGGCCACGCCCTCGATCAGGCCGGTCGCGCGCTCGGCGAGGCGCGACGAGCCCTCGATCGGTACCGCGGGGCGGCCGAGGGGGCGGAGCGAAGCCTGGCCCCGTCTTTGCACCAGACGCCGGCATCGAAGGTGGGGACTCGAAGGAGGAAACGATGAACATCGACAGCACCAAGCGACTCGCTCCCGTCCTCGCCCTCCTGCTCGCGGGCGCCCTCGGTTGCGGCGTCGGGTATCCCGGCGGACCGCAGACCGTGCCGCCCGGGCCGGGGCCCGGGCCGGTGCCGGGAGGCCAGAACACCATCTCCGGGCAGGTGAGCCGGGTCGACCCCTCGCGCCAGCTGCTCCAGGTCGACACCCGCTACGGGGCGGAGACCCTTCGGTACGACCGCTCGACGCGGGTCGTCTACCAGGGCCGCGACTACGCGCCGGACGCGCTCGAGCCGGGTGACGTGATCGCGGCACAGGTCGCCCAGGGGCGCTACGGCGCTTCCTACGCCGACTACATCGAGGTGACCCAAAGCGTCCAGGACCGCCGGGGCTACGACCGGGACGATCGCGGCTACGGCGGCCAGCCGGGCTACGAGCCGGGGTACGACAACAACCAGCTCGCCGGTACCGTCGCCTGGATCGACGCCCAGCAGGGACAGTTCGGGCTACGCACCTCGCGCCAGGGCGTCCTCACGGTCGAGATGCCGTACGACGCGAACCGGCCCGAGCGCGAGCGCTTCGACCGCCTGCGCCAGGGCGAACCGATCCGGGTCGAGGTCGAGCCTCACAACGAGGACGAGTACCGACTGGTCCGGTTCCTCAGCTAGGGCACGACGCCCAAGCTTCAGGTCGCCATTCCCGGCCGGCGCTCCGGCAGTTCCGGCCGCGCCGCAGGGAGCAGGCTCTCGAGCAGGGTGAAGAGCTCCGACCACGCGAACGGCTTCGACACCAGGGCGTCGACCGGCGCCTCGCCGGCGTCCCAGTCGTCGCGGACCTGGCGATAGAGCTCGCCGTAGCCGGTCATCAGGACCATCTTGGTGGCCGGAGAGCGCCGCCGGACGGCTCTCGCCACCACCAGGCCGTCGGCACCCGGCATCGCGAGGTCCGAGAGCACGAGGTCGAACGCCTGGCGCGCCAGCACCTCTAGGGCGGCCGCGCCGTCGTTCGCCGTCTCCACCCGGAAGCCGCGGCCCTCGAGAGCACGGCGGAGCATCTTGCGGATCACCGCCTCGTCCTCGACCACCAGCACGGCCGGCCGGCGCTGTTCGCCATAGTCTCCCGCGGCGGCTGCGCCACCGGCTGCGAGCTCGCTTCCAGAGCCGCGCGCGCTCTTCGCGAGCGTCACCGTGAAGCGACTTCCCAGGCCCGGAGCGCTCTCGACTTCGAGCCGGCCGCCCTGGTGCTGGATCATCGCGTAGCTGACCGCCAGCCCCATCCCCTGCCCGAGCGTGCCCTTGGTGGTGAAAAAGGGCTCGAAGATCCGCCCCTGGACCTCCGCGCTCATCCCGCACCCGGTATCGGCGAAGACGATCCGGACCTCGCCGTCGCCGTCCTCGGCCGTCACCGCGAGCTCGCCTCCGGAGGGCATGGCGTCGAGCGCGTTGATGACCAGGTTGACGAAGACCTCGCGCAGAGCGGACGGGTCGCAGTCGATCGCGAGCCCGCCGGCGGCCGCGGCGTCGAAGCGCACCGCGTACTCGATGCCCCGGGCGTGGGCGTCGGCCTCCCACCGCGAGCGCGTCAAGTCCAGGGCGTCCTGCACCAGTGGGCCTAGAGGGGCCGTCTCCATCGGTCCCTGGCCGCCCCCGGGCTGGGCGAACCGCTGGATCCGCCGCACCATCTTGGCGGCATCGAGCGCGGCCATCTCCACGGTTTCGAGCGAGCCGGCGAGGCGCGGGTCGTCCGTCTGCCGGCGGGCGAGCTGGGTGTAGCCGAGGACAGCGGTCAGCGAGTTGTTGAAGTTGTGGGCGATCCCCGAGGCGAGCTGGCCGAGAGCGCGGAGCGTCTCGTCGCGCCGGGTCCCGGAGAGGCCGCGGACGACCTCGACGGAGCCCACGACCTCGCCCTCGGCGTCGCGAATCACGTCGAGACGGACCTCGAGCGGCCGAGCGGTCTCCGAGCGGGTGCCGGCGAGGAGAATGGTCTTCGCGAGACCCGCTTTCCGCGCGCGGCAGGCGGGGCAGTCCTCGGCGCCGCCCTCGGGATGGATCAGCCCGGCGAGGCTGCGGCCCTCGGCGTGCTCGGGATCGAGGGAGAGGAAGTCGTAGAACGCCCGATTGGCGCGCAGCAGCCGGTCCTCCCGGTCGGTGATCACGACGCCGTCGTGCATCGCGTCGAAGGTCGCCTCGAGCTCTCGCTTCGTGATCGAGACCTCCTCGAGGAGCTGGCGTTGGCGGCTCCAGCCGGCCTCGAGGTTGTCCGCCATGCGGTCGAAGCTCCGGTAGAGCGACTCGATCTCGGCGATCGGCATCTGCACCGGGTCCGGGCGCTCCGCGAGGTCTCCCTGCGCCAGCCGCTCGGCGCTCTGGCGCAGCCGCTCGAGGGGTCGCCCGACCAGGCGAGCGAGGCCGCGGCTGAGCAGGAGCGCGAGCAGCAGGACGCCGATCAGGACCAGGAGTTGCGAGAGGCTCGATCGCACGAGGGCGGCCTGCACGGGCTGGAGCGACTGGTCGACCCACACCTTCCAGCCGAAGCCGGGCAGGGTGGCGGCGGCGAGCAGCCGGCTCCGCCCGAGCGTCGAGAGAGCCGGCGAGCCCGCCGTCGGGCCGTCCGGCGCCTCGTAGAGAACGCCCTGGCGGCCGGTGCGGGCCCTCTCGAAGGCGCTCCGGCCGGAGACGTCGATGACTCGGCGATAGCCTCCGGCCGGCATCATCGAGTCCGCCACCAACAGGCCCTGCGAGTCGGTGATCACCGCTTCGGAGCCCGCGCCGGCGTCCTGCGAGACGATCCTCCGGAAGCTGTCGTTGACGTCGAACCAGCCGAGGACGAACCCGGCGAGCTCGCCGTCGGGGCCGGCGACCGGGGCGCCGATCGCGACCGCCGGGCCGGTCATGCCGCCGCGCGCCTGGTAGACGCCGGAGTACACCAGCGAGCGAGAGGCGACGAGCCGGTGATAGTAGTCCCGGTCGGCGAAGCTCGACCCGATCAGCGATCGGCCTTCCTCGTCGACCGCGGGGTCGAAGGCGAGGGTCCGCGCCTCGCGGTCCGCGACGTACATGCCCGCGAACTCGGGGTATTGCGCGCGGATCGTGGCGAGGAGGCCCTGGAGGCGGGGCGCGTCCGCCAACCCGCTCTGCCTCGCGAGGGCGGCCGCGGTGCTCACGCCGCGGGCGTAGCTCTCCATCAGGGTCGTCACCTGGGCTTCGATCGACCCGACGTTCCGCGAGACCCGCTCGGCCTGCTCGGCGAGGCGCTGCTCGACCAGGCTCCGGGCGCTGCGCACGGCGATCCACAGGATGGGTAGCGAGACCATTGCGACGAGGGCGAGCGAGACGAGAGATTCGAAGTCGGGCGCGCGAAGCCGGTCGCTCCGGCGGCCTGCCCGGTGGTGGGCGATGAGCTGACCGGTCCTGAGCACCAGCTCGGCGAGGATCGCCACCAGGAGCCCGTTGACGATCGAACGGCACTGGATGATCAGGGCGACCGGAAGGGCCAGCCCGCTGATCGTGAGCTGGACGACGAGGTTGAGCCAGGAGCCGAGGAGCAGCCAGTAGGCGAGCACCGCCGGAAGCAGGCCGCGGCGGTGTTGAGCGCGCAGGGCGACGCCCACCCACACGCCCTCCAGGCCGTAGAGCAGCGCGGAGAGCGGCAGCGGCTGGTGCCAGAGGGACCAGGTGGGCAGCGCGGCCGCAAAGCCGACGAGACCGCCCGCCACCGGGCCGAACCAGACGGCGGCCAGGAGGGCGAAGAGGCCGCCGAAGACGAGGTGGACCCCGGGGAGGATCTCCAAGGGCAGGAGATCGAGGCCGAGGCCCGCGGCGGCGAGCACCGCGCACAGGGCGGCGACTCGCAATCGGGATCTGGAGGTGCTCATCGAGCGTGGCGCGGTGGGGTCTCCGGGTCCCGACCACCCCCCAGCGTTCGGCCCGGTACGCCGAGGATACCGCGTTTCCCCCGCGCAGCGATCGCGCGAAGTCGAGTCCGGGCGGACCGGGCGCTCAGCCGGCGGCCTGGGCGGAGACGACCGACTCGACGTAGGCCCGGTCGGCCGGGCTCATGCGCAGGAACTCGACGCCCACCTCGTGCCTGCCGCCGCGCTCGAGCTCGTAGACCACCCGGCTGTCGGCGCGCACCACCCGCTCGCCGAGCGCGATCAGCAGCTCCATCAGCGAGCCGAAGCCCACCGGCTCGGGGCTCAGGAACATGCAGCCTCCGGAGCCCAGGACGCGGGTGCGGGTGAAGTCCTCGAACGGGCGCTGGAACGGCTCGGGGTCGAGCACCCGCACCAGCGAGGGCCGGTCGATCGGAACGCGGGGATAGCGGCGCTTCTGACGCTGGGGCATGGCAGCCTCCGGCTCGACGGAATCGATGTATCTCAATAGAAATATATCTCGGGGACGTTGTCAAGTGCCATCCTCCGGGTCGATAGACTGGCGCTCCTCATGGAGGCTCCCCGGCCCCTGCGCGGCTTCATCCTCCAGCCGACCTACCGCCTCGAAGCCGGCCGGCCGGTGGTCCATCTCTACGGCCGGCTGGAGACCGGCGAGAGCTTCCTGGTTCGCGACCGCCGGCAGGTGCCCTCGTTCTACGTCCTCGAGCGGGAGCGCGAAAGAGCGCTCGAGGCGGCCCGGGGGAGCGGCCCGTTCCGGCTGGTCGAGAGCGACCGGGTGAGCCTGGCGGGCGACCCGGTGGCCCGGCTCGAGGTACCGAAGCCGTCCGACGCTCCCCGGGTCCGCGACCGCCTCCACAAGGCGGGCCTCGCGACGTTCGAGGCGGACGTGCGGTTCGCGGTGCGCTACCTCGTCGATCGCGGCATCCGGGGGTCGCTCGCGATCCGCGGCGAGTCCCGTCCCGGCGCGGGCGTCGACCGGGTGTTCGAGGATCCGGAAGTCGCGCCGGCGGACTGGGTGCCCGGGCTCACCGTGCTCTCGTTCGACATCGAGACCGACCCCGCGGCCGAGCGGCTGCTCTCGGTCTCGCTCTGGGGTTGCGGCGCGGCGGAGGTGCTGATGCTCCGCCCGGAGGGCGCGGCCGCCCCCGCCGGCCCGGTCCGGGTCGCCGGGTTCGGGACCGAGGCCGAGCTGCTCGGCGCCTTCGCCCACCGGGTGCGCGAGCTCGACCCGGACGTGCTGACCGGCTGGAACGTGATCGACTTCGACCTGGCGGTGCTGGTCCGGCTCTCCGAGCGCTGGGGCGGCGTGCTCGAGCTCGGCCGCGGGCCCGGCACGGTGCGGCTCGCCCGCTCCTTCCGGCGCGGGCCCTCGAGCGCCTCGGTGCCCGGCCGGACGGTGCTCGACGGCATCCAGCTCCTGCGGGGCGCCTCGATCCGCATGGAGAGCTACGCTCTCGACGCCGTCGCCCGGGAGGTTCTGGGTGAGGGCAAGACCCACTCGGCCGGCGAGGGCGGCCGGGAGATCCTGCGCCTCTTCGAAGAGGATCCGGAAGCGCTCGCCGAGTACAACCTCACCGACTCCCGGCTGGCCCTCGAGGTGCTCGAGCACCTCCAGCTCGTCGAGCTGGCGGTCGAGAGGAGCCGCCTGACCGGACTGCCCCCGGAGCGGCTGGGAGCGTCGATCGCGGCCTTCGACTTCCTCTACTTGATGGAGCTCGGGCGGCGGGGCGTGGTGGCGCCGACCGTCGGGTCCGGACAGGAGGAGAGCGGCGAGACGGCGGGGGGGCACGTCCTCGAGCCGCGGCCCGGGCTCTGGGAGAACGTGCCGGTCTTCGACTTCCGGAGCCTCTACCCGAGCCTCATCCGGACCTTCGGGATCGACCCGCTGAACCACGTCGCGCGGGGCGACCGAGGCGAGGGCGGCGACGAGGATCTGGTGGTCGCCCCGAACGGCGCGGCCTTCCGCCGCCGGCCCGGGATCCTGCCGGCGATGCTCGACGACCTCTTCCCGCGCCGCGAGGCCGCCCGGCGCGCCGGCGACCGGGTGACGAGCTACGCCATCAAGATCCTGATGAACTCGTTCTACGGCGTGCTCGCGACGTCGGCCTGCCGCTTCCACAGCCCGCAGATCGCCAACGCCATCACCGGCTTCGGCCGGGAGATCCTGCTCTGGACCCGGGACCGGATCGCCGCCCGCGGCCACCGGGTGCTGTACGGCGACACCGACAGCCTGTTCGTCGAGTCCGATCTCGCCGACGCGGAGGCGGCGCGGGGCTTCGCCGAGGAGCTGGCCGCGGAGCTCAACCGGGAGCTCGCCGCCTGGATCGCCGAGCGCTACCGGGTGGAGAGCCGGCTCGAGCTGCGTTTCGAGCGCCTGTACTTGAAGCTGCTCTTGCCCGCGACCCGGCACGGCGGACGGGGCGCCCGCAAGCGCTACGTCGGGCTGGTCGAGGAGGGGGGCGAGCGGCGGACGGTGTTCACCGGCATGGAGGTGGTGCGGCGCGACTGGACCGAGCTCGCTCGCCGCGTCCAGCAGGAGCTCTACGAGCGGTTGTTCGGCGACGAGCCGGTCGAGCCCTACGTGCGCCGGATCCTGGCCGAGCTCGAGGCCGGCGCGCTCGACGACCTCCTCGTCTACTACAAGGGGCTGCGCAAGGATCCGGCGGAGTACACCTCGACGACGCCGCCCCACGTCGCCGCGGCGAGGAAGCTCGCGGGCCCGGTGCCCGAGGTGATGGCCTACGTGATGACCGTCGCCGGTCCCGAGCCGGCGGCCGAGCGCGAGCACCCGTTCGACTACGGCCACTACGTCGAGAAGCAGATCCGGCCGGTGGCCGAGCCGGTGCTGGATCTGGTGGGCGTGGGCTTCGACGCCCTGACCGGCCGGGGCGAGCAGCTGGGGTTGTTTTGACCGCGCCCCGCGGTCAGGCGAGGTGGGCGGCGCGGAGGGCGGCGAGGGCCTGAGCGAGGGAAGCGGCGGGGAGGCCGGCGGTGTCGATGCGGGTGAGGACGGCGGCGGTCTCCGCGGCCGGCTCCTCCCAGCGCGGAGCGAGCGCCCGGAAGACCGCCCAGTCGGCGTCCGAGACCTCGCCCTGCAAGGTGCCAGCCACTTTTCGGCTCGCGCTCCGGAAGGTGCTCCGGAAGGTGCCAGCCACTTTTCGGCTGGCGCGCTCGGAGCTCCGTTTCCGGAGGCGCCGGCGGACCTCCGTGGCGGGCGCCTCGCAGAGAAGCACGCGGGCGGGGACGCCCCAGGCGCACGCCGCGGCCAGGTACTCCCGCCGCCGGGCCTCCTCGCGAAAGCCGGCGTCCACCACCACGCGCCGGCCTTCGAACAGCAGCTCCTCGGCCCGCTCGAGGCAGACCGCGTACGTGCGCTCGGTCCACTCGGGCGTGTAGATGCCCCGATCGAGGGCCGCCCCGGCGCCCTCGTCGGGAGCGAGCCCGGCGAGCTCCTTGCGGACTGCGTCCGAGCGCACCACCGTGAATCCCGCCTCCTCGCGGAGGCCGGCGGCGAGGCGGCTCTTGCCGGTGCCGGGCAGCCCCGCCGCGAGCAGCAGGCAGGGGCGCTCGGGAGGCGGGGCGAGCTCGCCCAGGGCGAGGAGGAAGTGGGCGCGGGCGCGCTGGAGGTCCTGCCAGCGCTGGGCGGCCGGAATCTCCTCGGCCCCGAGGGCGAGGCTCTCGACCTTGCCCCGGACGACCGCGCGATAGGCGGTGTACCAGGGCAGGAGCGGCCGGCCGTCGTCGTCGCCGCCGGCCGCGAAGTAGGCGCGAGCCAGGATCTGCGCCAGGTCGTCGCGGCCGTGGAACCGCAGGTCCATGACCAGGAAGGCGAGGTCCGAGACCGGGTCGGCGTAGCGGAACCGGACGTTGAACTCGATGCAGTCGACGATCACCAGGTCGTCGGGGGGCTCGCGGTCGGGAAAGGCGTAGACGTGGTCGAGGTGGAGGTCGCCATGGGTGTCGCGGGCGACGCCGGGTCGGGCGCGGTCGTCGATCAGGTCGCGATGGCGGGCGAGCTCGGCCTCGGTGAGCTGGCGTAGACGGCGCCAGACCGGCTCGCTGACGGTCTGGCCGAGGAAGGGCCGGATCTGGTCGAAGTTCTCCCGGGCGTTGCCGGCGACGACCTCGAAGCGGGCCTGGCGCGCGATCTCCGGCCCGGTCTCGGCCCGGCGGTGAAACTCCGCCAGGCGATGGGCGAGGGCCTCGAGGGTGGCCGCTCCGAGCTCGCCGCGCCCGAGCCGCGAGAGGAGGGTCGCCTCGGCGGGGAGACGGCGCATCTCGACCGCGTACTCGAGCGGCTCTCCGGCGCCGCCCACGCGCAGGCCACCGGCTTCGCGGCGCGTGATCGGCACCACCCCGAGGTAGACCGACGGCGCGAGCCGGCGATTGAGCTGGACCTCCTCCTCGCAGTCGGCCCGGCGCCGCTCGAGGGTGGTGAAGTCGAGAAAGCCGAGGTCGACCGGCTTTCTCACCTTGTAGGCGCGCTCGCCCGCCAGAAAGACCACCGAGATGTGGGTCTGGACCGCGGTGACCTTGCCGGGCCGACCCGGGTAGGCCGCGGGCTCGGACAGGGCCGCGATCAGCGCGCGGAGCTCGATCGCGGTCTCCCCCGGGTCACTGGAGCCCGGTCTTGCCCGCCGCGAGGCTCCACTTGCCCGCGCCGCGGCTGGCGATGTAGAGGAACACGAAGCAGTAGGCGACGGCGAGCTCGCCCTTGTTGACGATCGGCCAGAAGCCGCCGTGGGCGTGGACCAGGAAGTAGGCGACGGCCATCTCGCCGGCGGCCACGAAGGCGGCCCAGCTCGCGAACAGGCCGACGGCGACGAGGAGGCCGCCGGCGAGCTCGATGATGCCGGCGAGCCCCATCAGCGAGAAGATCGTCGCCGTTGCGCCCTGGCCGTCCATGCCCCCGAACAGACCGAAGAGCTTCTGGGTTCCGTGACAGGCGAAGAGGAGGCCCACGATGACGCGCATCAGGGCGTAGAAGAGCTCTGAGTACTTGCCCAGCCACTTGTGCATGAGAGTGCTCCCTTCCGGATCGGTTCGTCGGCCGCTCAGCCACCACGTCCGGCGGCTCCGCGAGAGAGTTGCCGGGAGTCGTCCCTCCAGGAGGAGGCTGGCGGCGAGAAGCTCGCGATCATGCTAACAGAGCGCCGGGGGTGTGGGATCAGCGCGCGCGCCGGATCCGCCAGCGATCGACCAGGCGGTCGCCTCGCACGACGTGCAGAGTGTCGAAGCAGGCGGCGGCGAGGCAGGCGTGGTTGGGGAGGATGCGGACGCGCGAGCCGACCGGCAGGGGGGCGCTGGCGATGCCGTGCTCCTGCGAGAGCGAGGTCAGGCGGACGGCGCTGCGCAAGGTGCGCAAGGTGCCAGCCACTTTTCGGTCTTCGCCCTCCGAGGCGTCTCGCGAGGGGCTGCCCGCCGCTTCGTACTCGATCAGCTCGCCCATCGTGGGCGGCTCGATCCAGTCCGGTCCCGGGTCCTTCGAGAGGCTGAGGGCGCCGGCGTCGACCACCGCGTGGTCCGCGCCCGGCTGACAGGAGACGACCGTCGCCAGGACGGTGAGGGCGCAGTCGGCCGGCCCGCAGGAGCCGATCGCGACCTGGGTGAAGTCGTAGAAGGCGTAGTTGCCGGGCCGCGCCTCGGTGGCGCCTTCGAGGTGCTCGGCGGCGGCCATCCCCGGCGTCGAGCCGACGCTCACCTCCGGCACCTCGCAACCGGCGTCCCGGAGTCGCCGGGCGAGGTCCGCCATCGCCGAGCGCTCCTCCTCGGCGGCCCGGGCGGCCTCGGCTCGCGAGCGCGCCCGGTAGGCCTGCCCGGAATGACTCAGGAGGCCGTCGAAGACGAGGTGAGGCGAGGCATGGATTGCCCGCACGAGGCGCTCGGCGAGCCCCGAGGCCGGATCGACTCCCGCGCGGTGGTAGCCGGCGTCGACCTTCAACCAGAGGTGGAGCCGCAGCCGGGCTCCGGCGGCCGCTTCCGCGGCCCAGGCGAGCGCCTCCGGGGAGTCGACCACCAGCCGCAGCGTGATCCGCCGCGCGATCTCCACCGCCTCGGCCAGCCGGCTCCGCGGCACCGGCACGGCCCACGTCAGGTCATCGAAGCCGTGCTCCGCGAAGACCCGGGCCTCCTCGAGGGTCGACACGGTGAGCCCGCGCGCCCCCAGCTCGCGCTGGCGCCGGGCGATCTCGACGCACTTGTGGGTCTTGACGTGTGGGCGAAGCGCGACCCCCAGCGCCCCGGCGCGCGCCGCCATCGCGGCGAGGTTGCTCTCCAGCCGGTCGAGGTCGACCACGAGGGCGGGAGTGGGGAGAGTGGCGAGGAGGTCGCCTTGCTGGCGAAGCCGGTCAGTGGCCGTCAGCCTCGTCGCCCCCGTGCTCGTGGTCCGGGCCGGCGTGCTCCTCGCCCTCCGCGTGGTGGTGCTCCTCGGCGCCGGCGGTCAGCTCGGCGTAGCGGGCGGGGGACATCTTGGGAAGCTGCTGGACGAAGGCCACGATGTTCCAGATCTCCTCGTCGCTGTGGGTGCGGCCGAAGGAGGGCATGCCGCTCATCTTCACGCCGTGCTTGGCGAGCCAGAACAGCTGGGCCGCACTCCAGTCGTCGGCCGTGCGCACGAGCTCGGGGGCGTGCGGATTGAGGCCCTTGTGGATCTCCGACTCCTCGGCGCCGGGGCCGGAGTGGCAGATCTCGCAGTTCTCCTTGTAGTGGGCCGCACCGTTCCGGACGCGGGCCGGGTCGGAGAGGTCGGGCGCCTCGATCCCGGATGCCTGGCGCTCGACCGAGTTTTCCATGGTGGTGCTCAGAGCCCAGCGCGTGAGCGGCGAGTGCCGGGTGTCCGCCGCCACGTCGAAGGCGCCGGTGTAGACGACGATGAGGCCGAGGGCGGCCAGGACCACGAGGACTACGACGACGGTGATGACGACTCGCATGGCTCTCCTTCCGGGGGTCGGTCGAGGGATCGGGCGGGGCTCGGCGTCCGCGTCTGCGGTCCAATGCAGTGGCGATGCCATCAGCTTATCGCTTGTTGCCGAGGCCATGCTTCTTGAGGAAGTAGGAGACGTTGCGCTCGTCGATTCCCAGCAGCTCCGCGGCGCGCCGCCGGACGCCGCCGGCGCGCTCGAGGGCGGTCTCGAGCAGACGCCGCTCCTCGGCGAGGAGAGAGGCGCGGAGGTTGAGCTCCGGCGCCTCGCCCCGGAGCGTCCGCACGTCGGCCGGCAGGCTCGCCGGCGTCAGCCGCTCGCCCTGCTCGAGCACGACGCCGCGCTCGATGACGTTGCGCAGCTCGCGCACGTTGCCCGGCCACGGGTAGGCCTCGAGCGCCGCCAGCGCCTCGGGCTCGATCTCGGGGACCTCCTTGCCCATCTGGGCCGCCGCTTCCGCGAGGAAGGCTTCGGCGAAGACGCGTACGTCTTCGGGGCGCTCGCGCAGGGGCGGGATGTGGACCGTCATCACGTTGAGGCGGTAGAAGAGGTCGGCCCGGAACCGGCCGGCCTCGACCTCGGCGGCGAGATCGGAGTTCGAGGCCGAGATGAGGCGCACGTCGACGCTCGTCGGCCGGCTGTCGCCCACGCGCTCGAAGCGGCCGTCCTGGAGCACCCGCAGCACCTTGGCCTGGGCGACCGCGGGCAGGGCGTCGACCTCGTCGAGGAGGAGGGTCCCCTGGTGGGCGATCTTGAAGCGCCCGACCCGGTCCTCGAGCGCGCCGGTGAAGGCGCCCCGGCGGTGGCCGAAGAACTCGCTCTCGAAGAGATCGGTGGGGATCGCGGCGCAGTTGACCGGCACGAACGGCCCGGAGGCCCGGCGGCTGCGCCGGTGGATGTGCTTCGCCACCTCCTCCTTGCCGGTGCCCGACTCGCCCATCAGGAGGACCGAGGTGTCGGTGGGGGCGACCATCTCGGCCATCTCCAGCACCTGGCGCCAGCCCTCGCTGCGCCCGAGCGGGCGGTCGGGCTCGCTGCTCGCGGCGCGGTTCCGGTCGCGCCCGCGCAGGAAGGCGAGCTCGCGCTTCAAGCCGGTCTGGCCGAGCGCCCGGTCGAGGACCACCATCAGCTCGTCGGGATCGACCGGCTTGAGCAGGTAGTCGACGGCGCCGAGCTTCAGGCACTCGACCGCCGAGGAGACCGTGCCGTGGCCGGTCAGGACGATGACCGGGAGCTCCGGCTCCGTCTTCGCGAGCCGCCCGAGGAGGGTCGCCCCGTCCTGGCCGGGCATCTTCAGGTCGCTGATCACCAGGTCGGCACCGTCGAGATTCTCGGTCCGCAGCGCCTCCTCGGCCCCGCCGGCGGTGCGGACGTCGTAACCGCGCCGGCCGAGGAGCGTCGCCAGGGAGTCGCGCACGTAGGGCTCGTCGTCGACGACGAGGATGGTGGCTCGGGGGGATCGGGGCATGGCTCGAGGTCCGCCAATCAGGAGTCGGAGGTCGGTGGATGGGCGGCGGTGTGCCGCGGCGGATCGGCGAGCGGCAGGTGGACCAGGACCGAGGCCCCTCCGCCCTCGCGGTTCGTGCCCTCGATCGAGCCCTCGTGCTCGGCGACGATGCCGTGGCACACGGCGAGACCCAGGCCGGTCGAGCCGTGGGTCGAGAAGAAGGGCTCGAAGAGGTGCTCGAGGGCCTCGGAGGTGAATCCGGGCCCGCGGTCGGCGACTTCGAGGACCGCGTCGCCGGCGGCCAGGGCCGTCGCCACGCGCACCTCGCCGCCGCCGGGCTGCGCCTGACAGGCGTTGAGCACCAGGTTCAGCGCCAGCTGGCGCAGGGTGGTCGGGTTGCCCTGGACCGGGTGATCGATCCCCAGGCCGAGGTCGGGCCGGATGGCGACCCGGTCGTAGCGCTTGTCGGCGCGGACCAGCCCCAGGGTGTCGGTGATCACGGAGTCGAGGTCGACGCTCTGGCTGGCCGCCCGGCCGGGCTCGCCGAAGCGCAGCACCTGGCGCACGATCCCGGCCACCCGATCGAGCCCCTCGCGCACCCGGGGGACCAGGGCCCGCGCACCCTCCCAGTCGGCTCGGCCGAGGTCTTCGTCGAGGAGGGCCAGGTAGTTGCGCATCCCTTCGAGGGGGTTGTTCACCTCGTGGGCGATCCCCGCGGCCAGTCGGCCGACGCTCGCGAGGCGCTCGCTGTGGCGCACCTGGCGCTCGAGCTCGCGGACCCGCGCCTGCTGGCGGCTCTCGGCCTCGGCGCGGGCGGCACGCCGGACCTGGCGGAAGGCGAGGAGCCCGAGGATCAGGGTGAGGCTCATCACCGTCAGGTTGAGCACCACGGTCGTCCGGTAGCGCCCTGCCAGGCGCTCGAGGGACCGCACCAGGCGTCCGCCGTCCTCCCGGCGCACCAGGGTCCAGTGGATGGGAGGCGTCCAGCGGGCGTCGGTCACCGGGACCCGGACGTTCAGCCGATCGCCCTCGCGGCTGGAGCTCGGCTCGGCGCTCGCCACCGTCTCGAGACCGAGCCGGCCTCCCAGCCCGGGCGCGGCGCTCTCGAGGAGGCGCACGGGGTCGATCAGGGCCTCGATCGACTCGCCCCCCCGCTTGCCGGCGGTGGAGCCCAAGGGCCAGGTGACCCGGACCAGGCGACCCGCGCCCGCCGCCCGGGCGGCGAGCGGCCCGCCGGGAGGCAGCAGCACCGGCATCCCCTGCCGGCGGCCGGCCGAGACCACCACCTCGCCGGAGACGGTCTGCACCTGGACCCGCTCGACCGAGGGATGGGCCTCCAGGAACAGGATCATCGAGCCCTCGATCGCCAGCCGGCTCCAGCGGCGGGTCACCGGATCGGAGCCGGCGAGCGCCGCGGGGGCCCGGGAGAGCGGAGGCGAGTAGGAGAGGAAGATGAAGTCCCCGCGCAGCGTGGCGAGGGCCGCCTCGAGCGCCCGGGCGTGCGCTCCGGTCTGGAGCTCGAGCTCCTGGAGCGCCAGGCGGCGAGCCTCGTCCCGAGCCGTCAGGATGCCCCAGACGGCGACGCCGTTGACGGTCAACAGGATCGCGAGCAGCAGGACGCTGACCTGGACCTCGGAGGGCGGACGTCGGAGGAAGCGGAGCGAGACCATAGTTTCTACGATCGAAGGAAGCGCCGGCAGCGTAAGCACTTCGGCGCCGCGTGTCAAGGCCGGATCCGGCGATGGCGGGCGGGCTACTTCGTAGTCTCTATGGCACCCGGGCCGCCTCCGCACCCGGCGGCTCGGCGGCCGCCGGGCGGATCTCCACGAAGCGCAAGGAGGAGCTTCGACTACGAGCTCACGGTGCGCTTCGATCTCCGCTGCTGGAGGCCTCGACCCGCGAGTCGTCCTCGACGCCCTCGCCGGGGTGGACGATCACCGTCTGCCCGGCTTCGAGGCCGCCCACCACCTCGGCCTCGAGCTCCGAGCGGTGGCCGATCATGACCGGAGTCTGGTGCGCCCGGCCGCCCCGGACGGCGAAGACGGCCCAGCCCTGGGGCGCGCCGGCGCCCCGGCCGCCGCCCGCTCC
Source organism: uncultured Acidobacteriota bacterium (assembly GCA_963837945.1). Lineage (GTDB taxonomy): Bacteria > Acidobacteriota > Thermoanaerobaculia > Multivoradales > DATKCC01 > CAVUBL01. The sequence goes on along the minus strand of CAWIQD010000010.1, from coordinate 91,530 downwards.
CGCTCCGGCCGCCCCGCTCCCCGAGGCGGAGGGCCGGAACAGGGCGCTCACCGGCACCATCAGCACGTCGTCGCCCTGCCAGACCACGACGCTCGTCTCCACCCGATAGCCGTCGCCCAGGGCGCTCCAGGCCTCGTGCGGGTCCGCGAAGTCCAGCACCACGTCGACCCGCTGCTCCTCGACCCCCAGGGCCGACACCTTGGTGAACCCGTACGGCTCGACCCGCTTGACGCGGGCGTCCAGGGCCTCCTCGCCGCCCCAGCGCTCGATCCGCGCCCGGTCTCCGGGCCGGATCCGCACCGCGTCGGTCGACAGGTAGTCCGCCACGATCTCGAGCTCGTCCGGGTCGGCGACCTCGAGGAGCGGCTCCCCCGCGCCCACCACCGCCGAGCTTTCGTGGAGGCGCCGGAGCACCTCGCCGTCGACCGGCGAGTGGAGCACGATCTGCGTCGTCGCCCCGCTCTCGCTCCCGCCGCCCCGGACGTCGAGCGCCGCCTGCGCCTGCTCGAGCTCGTGGCGGGCGGCGTCCACCCCGGCGCCGGCCGCCGCCGCCGAGTCGCCCAGGGTCCGCACCTGGGTCGCGGCCTGGTCCAGGCTCTGCTCGGGCACCGCGCCGGCCGCGAGGAGCTCGCGGGTGCGGGCGAGGTCCTTCTCGGCCATGCCGAGCTCGGCCCGGATCCGCCGCTCCTCCGAGCGCGCCTGCTCGACCGCCGAGCGCGCCGCCCGCACGCGCGCCTCGGCCTCGCGGCGGGTGCGCGCGTCGAGCAGCGGCGGCTCGGCCGGCGCGAAGACCGCGAGCACCGTCTCGCCGGCCACGACCGGGTCCCCCGGCTCGAGCTCGATCCGGAGCACGCGACCGGCGACCGGTGCGGACACCACGTAGCGGTGGCGCACGCGGGTCTTGCCCTCCTCCTCCAGGGTCACCTGGAGCGGTCCCCTGGTGATCCGGGCCACGTCGACCGGCTCGGCCCGCGGGTAGAGGGCGATCGCGAAGAGCGCGATCACCACGACCGCGATCGCGCCCCACACCAGCACACGCCGGGTCCCGGGCTTCATCTCGCTCTCGCTCCTCGTCTCATGACGCTCACTCCCTGGTCTTCAAGACCGCGATCAGGTCCAGCCGGTGGAGCCGCCGCCGCACCGCGAGCGCCGAGATCAGCGAGGCGACGAGCACGGTGGCGGCGGACAGGGCGTAGGTGGCCCGCGACACGACCAGCGGGATCCGATAGACCTCCGTGTCGTAAGCCTGGGCCGCGAAGTATGCCAGCACGTACCCGAGACCCAGACCCACCCCGGTGGCGATCAGGGTGAGCACCGCGAGCTCGCCCAGGAGGATGTAGGCGATCTCCGCGCGGGTGAAGCCGATCACCCGCAGGGTCGCGAGCTCGCGGGCCCGCTCGGACAGCGCGGTCCGGGCGTTGTTGTACACCACCCCGAAGGCGATGATGATGGCGAAGACGACGTTGATCGTGCGCACGATCCCGATGTTTTCGGCCAGCGTCTTCCGGAAGCTCTCGAGCGCGGCCTGCTCGAGCATCACCCCGGCGACCGCCGGCGTCGCCTTGAGTCGCCGGAAGAGCGTGCCGACCGCGGCCGGGTCGACCTCCAGGAACGCCCCGGAAAGGGTCGGCCCTTCGTGCATCAGGCGATGGAGCGCCGCCGCCTCCATGTAGGCGGAGGTGCCGATGTAGTCCTCGATCACCCGCGCCAGGCGCACCCGCCGGGTCGGCCGGCGGCCCTCGAGCACCTCGACGGTCACGTCGTCGCCCGGTGCCGCGTGCAGGATCTCGGCGAGCTTCGCCGACACCACGAGGCCCTCGGGCGGCAAGGAGACCACCCGCCCCGAGGCGTCGACCAGGCGGTTGAGCCGCGGCACCGCCGGCAGGCCCTGGATCGCCCCCTGGTGCGCGTAGTGGCCGGCCCGGAGGCGCACCGGCACGTCGCGGAACGGCTCGACGCCGAGGACGCCGGGAAAGCGCCGGAGCTCGTCGAGCGCCGCCGCCGAGGCCGGGCGCTCGAAGCTCACCAGGGCGTCGTAGCGCTGGGCGAGATGGAACTGGAGCTCGATCATCCGGTCGACCGCATCGTAGGTGAAGTTGCCGACGATGATCATCGCCCCGCCGAGCGAGATCCCGAGGATCGAGAGCAGCGCTCTGCCGGGCCGCCGCTCGAGGTTGCGCAAGATGATCCGGGCCGGCTGGGACAGGTACCGGCCGAGGCCCGCCCGCTCGATCCAGCTCGGCCGGAACCGGGCCGGGGGCTCGGGGCGCATGGCCTCGGCCGGCGGCAGCCGCACCACCCGGCGCACGGCCCCCAGGGCTCCGGCCACCGCCGCCGCGAGGCTCACCAGCGCCGCCGTCAGGACGGTCGCTGGCAGCAGCCGGTAGCGCAGGATCGGGAACTCGAAGAACTGCGTGTACATCCGGGTCATCCCGAGGCCGAGCCGGCCGCCGGCCGCGGTGCCGAGGGCGATCCCCACCGCGGCCACCGCCAGGCCCCAGAGCACGTAGTGCCCGGCCACCGTCCGGTTGCGGTAGCCGAGCGCCTTCAAGGCCGCGATCTGCTCGCGCTCGAGCGCCACGATGCGCGAGAGGACGACGTTGAGCAGGAAGGCCGCCACCCCGAGGAAGATGACCGGCACCAGGGTGGCGATGGCGCGCAGCGACTGGAGCTCGCTCTCGAGGTACCAGTGCGAGGTCTGCCGCGCGCGCGGCACGGCGCCCAGGCCTCCGTAGGGGCGCAGCACCGTGTCCAGGCGGCCGATCACCTCGTCGACGTCCGCCCCGGCGGCGAGGGCGAGGGTGACGTCGTCGAAGGCGCCGCGCATGTCGAACGCCGAGGCGAGCGGCTTCTCGCCCATCCAGATCACGCCGAAGCGCGCGGGGTCGGGGAAGATCTCCCCCGGCCGGATGGTGTAGACGTACTCCGGGCTCATGGCGAGACCGACGATCCGGAGCTCACGGCGCCGGCCGTTCAGGATCGCCGCGAAGGAGTCCCCCGGCGCGAGGTGGTGGGCCTTGGCGAAGTTCTCGGCCACCAGGACCTCCTCGCGGCGTCCGGGCTCGATCCAGCGCCCGGTCCGCAGGTAGAGGTCGTCGAGGCGCGGCCGCCGGTCGTCCGGGATCGAGATCAGCCGGCCGACCACCGGCTCGGCCACGCCGGGCAGGTCGAGCGTCACGTCCGCCACCACCCGGGTCTCGGCGGCGGCCACCCCCGGGATCTCGGCGATCCGCTCCGCGAGCCGCTCCGGGGCCCGTTCGAGCGACGCGAAGACCTGGGCGAAGCGGAAGCGCTCGTAGTAGGTGCGGCGCGTCAGGTCGAGCGAGTCGAAGGCGCTCTTGAGGGTGATGAAGAGGGCGACGCCGGCGCCGATCACCAGGGCGATCGCGAGCATCTGGGCGCGCATGCGCCAGAGGTCGCGAAGCAGCTTCCTGTCGAGCGCCCGCACGCCTTCACCACTCCAGCTCTTCGACCGGGGTCTTCGCGGCGTTGGTGTGCTCCGAGCCGATCCGGCCGTCGGCGAGCGTCACCACCCGGTCGGCCATCTCGCCGATGACCGCGTTGTGGGTGATCACCACCACGGTCGTGCCGAGCTCGTCGTGCGCCCGCTCGATCGCCTCGAGCACCCGGATGCCGGTGCCGATGTCGAGGGCGCCGGTCGGCTCGTCGCACAGGAGCACCGACGGGCGCTTGGCGATCGCGCGGGCGATTGCCACCCGCTGCTGCTCGCCGCCGGACATCTGGGCCGGGAAGTGGTCCGCCCGGGCGCCGAGGCCGACCAGGTCGAGGGCCTCGAGGGCGGCCATCGGGTGGGGCGAGATCTCGGTCACCAGCTCGACGTTCTCCCGCGCGGTCAAGCTCGCGACCAGGTTGTAGAACTGGAACACGAACCCGACGTGCTCCCGGCGGTAGCGGGTGAGCTCGCGCTCGTCGGCCGTGGTCAGGTCGTGGTCCTGGTAGACGACCGTGCCCGAGGTCGGCACGTCGAGCCCGCCGAGGATGTTGAGCAGGGTCGACTTGCCGCTTCCCGAGTGGCCGAGGAGCACCAGGAACTCGCCGTCTTGGACGTCGAGGTCGACGCCGCGCAGGGCGTGGACCTCGACCTCGCCCATGCGGTAGACCTTGGTCAGGCCGCGCACGCGGTAGACGGGCGAGCCTTCCCCGGCGGCGGCCGGGGCGGCGGAATCGTGGGGAGCCATCGGCGCATCGTCCTCCGGCGGCATTATGCCCGGAGTCGCCTCTCGCCCGCTCTCGACCCGCTCAGTAGAAGACCGCGTCCTCGATCGTGGCGTGGAAGAAATCGAACTCCCGCTCGGTCCCGAGCTCCCAGCCGACCCGGAACCGCTCGGGCAGCACGAAGTCGCCGAACTGGGCGTCGGCCAGGACCTCGACGCCGAAGGGCATCCGGGCGAAGCGGCCGTCCGGAGTCCGGTCGGTCCAGCGCTCCACCGTCGCCGAGCGCAGCGCCCCGTCGTCGGCCACCGCCAGCGTGAGCTCGACCTCCTCGCCGTCGACCACCGTGTGCCAGAGCGCCCGATGAGCGTCGAGCTCCGACCAGCGGCTGCCCTCGCGGGCGAGGCAGGGCAGGGTCGCCGCCGGATGGAGCACCGTCTCGGCGACCAGGCGTCCGCGCTGCGAGCGGGTCACCTGAGCCCCGCCGGAGCGCAGGAAGGGGAGCAGCCCCCAGAGGTTGAACCGCTGGCCTCCGGCGCCCGCGACGTAGTAGTCGCCGCCGGTGAACGTCAGGTGGTGGCCGGCGTGGACCACCGGCTGCCAGAGGAAGCCGACGCCCGGAGCGAGGATCTCCCGCGCCTCCATCGGGAACCAGGGCTGGTCCGGCCCGAGGCGGATCTCGCCGCGCATCCGGTAGACGCCGACCCTCGCCAGCGACGCGCCGCGGTGGATCGCCCGGCACAGGTAGCGGCGCGCGGGCTCCGGCAGGCCGGCCACCCGGTCGAGGGTGAAGCGCGGCCCGCCGCCCGGACCGGCGGCGTCGAGCGCCTTCCAGGTCCGGCGGAGCCGGTGCTCGTCTCCGTAGTGCAAACCGGCGAGGAAGCCGGCGGCCGTGGTGGCCAGGGCTCCGACTCCGAGACACCAGCTCTTGGCACTCATGGCGAACGACCTTCCGGGGAGGAGACGTTGGGTGCGGGGCCTGAAGGGGCCGCGGATCCCGCACCCCAGTCTCCCCCCGAGGCCGGGACTCCGCACCCTCCCGGCGGGTGGCGGGCGGCTCACCGGCGGGTGGGCGGGCCGGGAGGTCTCAGCTATTGCAGACAACATGAAATTCTTGTATAGTAACCAGTCCATATCTATGGTGTCTGTCCCCTGGCTGGAGATCTCCCTGCGTTCGTGGCCGGCCGGCTCCCTTCGAGCCGTCCCTTCGAAACCTTGAATCGGGAAGGAGAACCCATCATGTCGCGACGATTGCCAACCCTGGGAGCGGCCCTCTCGGCCTGGCTCCTCCTCGCCCTGCCCGCGGCGGCGACCACCGTCCTCCAGATGAACCTGGAGCAGATGGTCCAGCGGGCGGACAGCATCTTCCGCGGAGCGGTCCTCGACGTCACCGAGGGCACGGTCCACGCCGGCGGCGCGGACCTGCCGACCGTCACCTACCGCCTGCGCGTGGACGAGACGTTCCGCGGCGAGTTTCCCACCGTCAAGGGTGCCCGGCTCGCCGAGGTCACCATGCTCGGAAGCGTCAAGCGGGCCCCGGGCTCGCCGATGCGGAACCTCGCCGCCGTGCCCGGGCTGCCCCGGCTCGAGCGCGGACACGACTACCTGCTGATCGTCACCCGCCCCAGCCAGGCCGGCCTCTCCGCCCCGGTCGGGCTCGCCCAGGGCGCCTTCCGGATCGCCACCGACCTCAAGGAGGAGACGGCCACCAACGGCGCCGGCAACGTCGGGCTGTTCCGCGGCATGGCCGGCCCGACGTCGGCGGCGGGTCCGCTTCCCTACGACGAGCTCGCGGCGCGCATCCGCGCCCTGGTCCAGTGAGGGAGACGACCATGACCCGAACCTCCATCACCTGCCTGCTCGTCCTCGCCGCTCTCGCCTCGGCTCCGGCCTTCGCCGGCGGCCCTCTCGCGCTGTGCAACCCGGGCCAGCCCTACCTGTGGCCCGCCGGCGGCGCCGGCATCCCCTTCAACCCCGACCAGGGCGACCTCGGGCCGCTCACCGGCGCCCAGGCCGTCGCCCTGACCCAGCAGTCCTTCGACGTCTGGGGGGCGGTTCCGACGGCGACCGCGAGCTACGCCGACGCGGGCTTCCTGCCGGTCGACGTCGACATCACCAACTTCGGGCCCTACTACAACTCCCCGGCACCGGACGGCTACTCGGCGATCGTCTTCGACGACACCGGCGAGATCTTCGACCTCCTGTTCGGACCGGGCTCCGGAGTCCTGGGGTTCGCGACCCCGGAGTGGGGCAACTCGCTGACCTGCCAGATCACCGAGGGCCTGGCCTTCCTCAACGGCCCGGCGTTCACCGACCTGACCTACGCCTCCGACGTCATGGTCCACGAGTTCGGGCACTACTCGAACCTGGCCCACACGGTGGTCAACGGCCAGATCTTCCTCGGGGACACGAGCGGCCCCTCGCCCGACCCGACGTTCGGGACCCCGGCGCTCACCGACATCGAGACGATGTACCCCTTCTACTTCGGCCCCGGCTCCGGCTTCAGCACGCTCGCCCGGGACGACGAGGCGTCGCTCTCGACGCTCTATCCGGCGCCGGGCTTCGCGTCGTCCACCGGGACGATCTCCGGGACGATCTACGCCGCCAACGGCACGACGCCGCTCGCCGGCGTCAACGTCATCGCCCGAAACGTCGCCGATCCGTTCGCCGACGCCGTGTCGGCGATCTCGAGCGACTTCACCCAGGGGCTCCCCACGACCGGCCTCTACACCCTGGAGGGGCTGACGCCGGGCGCCCAGTACGACGTCTTCGTCGACCAGATCCTGGCCGGCGGCTTCAGCACGCCGCCGCTGGTGCCGCTGCCGGGGCCCGAGGAGCTCTACAACGGCGCCCTCGAGTCCTCGGACGGCTCGACCGACCTGCCCCTCGACGCGACGCCGGTGACGGCCGTCGCGGGGAGCCCGGTCACCGGCATCGACATCGTCTTCAACTCGCCGCCTCCGGGGGTCCTCGACCTGGGGGACGACGACAACGTCGAGCTGCCGCTGCCCTTCGACTTCACGCTCTGCGGGCAGACGTTCGGCTCGGTGTTCGTGAGCTCGAACGGCAACCTGACCTTCGGGGCTGGAAGCAACGACTTCAGCGAGAGCGCCGCGGAGCTCCTCTCGGGACCGCCGCGGATCGCCGGGGTCTGGGACGACCTGAACCCGACCCAGGGGGGCTCGATCTCGTTCGCCTCGGGCGCCAACACCTTCACGGTGACCTTCGACCAGGTGCCCGAGTACCCGAACGTCGGCGCCAACAGCTTCACCTTCACCCTGCGCCGGGCGTCGGACCATGTCGACGTCGACTACGGCGACGTCTCGGCGACCGACGGCCTGGCGGGAGTCTCGTGCGGCGGCCAGGTGGCCTCCGGCACGGAGGCCGAGGAGCCGCTCCGCACGGTGCCGGTCTCGCGCACCATCAACCTGAACGGCCAGCCGGCGATCTACGAGCTGTTCGACGGCAACGACAACGACCTCGGCGGCTACTCGCTGCGCTACGCCAACCTGAAGAAGGCGTTCACCGACGTCTTCGAGCCCAACGACACGCTCGCCGAGGCGGCGCCGATCACCCTGCCGTTCGACTCGGGCGACGCCAGGCGCTTCACCGCGATCTCGCCGGTCGGCGGTGACGTCGACTTCTTCCGCTTCGAGGCCCGGGCGGGCACGACGTTGATCGCCGAGATCACGCACGGCTCGCTCGACTCGGTGCTCGGCCTCTACGATGTCGCCACCGGGACGCAGGTCGATTTCGACGACGACGGCGGCGCCGGCTTCCTGTCGCGGATCGTCTACGCCGTGCCGTTCGACGGCGAGTACGCGCTGGCGGTCTCGGCGTACCCGGACACCGACTTCACCGGAGACGGCACGAGCGGCGGACGCTACGTGCTCGACGCCCGGACGATCGAGGGCAGCCTGCTCGATCTGGGCGACGACGACTCCGAGGAGGTCCCGCTCGGGTTCGGCTTCCCGTTCCAGGGGACGACCTACACCAGCGTGTTCGTCAACTCGAACGGCAACCTGACCTTCGGGTCGGGGAACACCGATTTCACCGAATCGGTCGCCGAGCTCCTCTCCGGCCCGCCGCGGATCGCCGCCCTGTGGGACGACCTGTCGCCGAACAACGGCGGCACGGTGATCGTCTCGGGCGACGCCTCGTCGTGGACGGTCGAGTTCCAGGGCGTGCCGGAGTTCTCGTCGACCGGTGCCAACAGCTTCGCCATCACCCTCGGGAGCGACGGCAGCGTCGCGATCGCCTATGGCGCCGTCTCGGCGCTCGACGGTCTCGCCGGGGTCAGCGAGGGCGGCGGGACCGCCGATCCGGGAGCGACCGATCTCTCGGCCGCGGCGAGCCTGTCGGCCGCCGGAACCACCTACCAGCTGTTCACCACCGGAAACCCGTTCGACCTCCAGGGGCTCACCCTGGACTTCCAACCGTAGAGCGGACCCTCCCGGCCACGCAGGGAGATCCTCGGACGGCGGGCGGTCGCCCGCCGTCCTTTTTTTCGTCGACTAGTTCTCGGTCCAGTTCTGCTGCTGGAAGCAGACCGGCACCGGCGCGATGCAGACCAGGCCGCGATCGGAGCGGATGGTCTGGATGTCCAGCGTGTAGGTGGCGAACCGGCAGCTGTCCGGGAACAGGGCCTGGAGCTGCACGCTCAGCTGATCGAGGTCGCGGCACAGATCGTCGGCGTGGCCCGGCGTCGAGCCGCCGCCACCGCCGCCCTCGCCGTCGACCGGCGCGTTCTTGGTCGAGCTCAGGGTGGTGAACGGATCGGTGACGAACTCGGGAACCGACTTGAAGCGACTCTTCAGGCCCTCGACGTCCACCAGCGCGTTGGCGTTGGTCGCGAACACGATGAACACGCGGCTCTCGCCTGTCCGGGCGCACAGGGCCTCGTCGTTCCTGCCGCCGCCCTGGCCGTTGTTGCCGTTGCCACCCGAGCTGACGGTCGTCCGGTCGGGCTGGTAGGAGGTGAAGAAGAGCACCCCCGAGAGGGCGAACGGCTTGGTGATCAACCGCTCCTGGGCATCGAGCTCCAGGTACCAACCGGCGGTCGTCTGGGCGGCCGAGGGCACCAGCAGGTTCTGGTCGACCGCCAGGTTGATGTCGGTGACCTGGATCTCCCGCAGGTCGGATGCGGTCGCCGGCAGGCCGGCAGTCGTGCGGCCGAAGTCGTTGTCGAGGAAGACGTAGAAGCGGCCGCTCTGCGGGTCGTTCGACCACAGGTCGTCGCGGTCGCCGGTGCCGAAGGCGATGGCGAAGCGAGACAGCGTGGCGACGTAGATCGCCGAGGCCGGGTAGAAGATCGGACGCCCCTCGGTGTCGAAGACGTCGAGCGGCCGCCATGCCGGGTCCGCGGTGTCGGCGGTCGAGATCCGGTGGACGGTCGCCAGCGGCAACCCCATCCCCTGCGGCACCTGGATGTCGCGCAGTTGTGGCACGGAGCTCATCTCGACCTTGTAGAGGTGGCCGGCGGTGGTGCCGATGTAGATCCGGTCGAGGTAGCCGTCCTGGTCGCTGTCGACCACGGCCGGGTCGCTCGGTGCCATGCCGCAGAGCTCTTGCTTGTAGAGGGGCACGCCGGTCGCTACGTCGACCATGTAGAGGAAGGTTCCGGCGCCCGGCTGGCTGGCGTCGCAGCCGGCGGAGAAGTCGGCCTCCGGATCGAAGCCGCCGCCGAAGATCGCCACCCAGCGGTCCTGGAGGTCGTTGGTCGCGCTCGTCGGGTCGCAGTCGGTCCCGTCGCACACCCGGATCCGGCCCATGACCGGCGTCGACCAGCTCTCGCCCAGGTCGGGCTCGCCGTCGAGGTTCTCGTCCCAGGTGTCGGTGAGCTCCCAGAGGACCGTGGGGAAGACCCGGGGCCCGCAGCCCGAAGGCGGCGAGGTCCCGGTCGTGAGGTCGCCGAGACAGGAGGGGACGTAGCCGTCGCCGGTCGTCGTCGCGACGCTGGTCGCGCGCGCGACGCCGTCGGTGGTGCAGATCGGCGCTTCGGTGATGAGATCCGGCTGGGTCACGTCGAGAGCGTAATACCCTCGCCCGCCCCGCCGCAGGCCGCCGACCGCAACCGTCCGCCAGAGGCTCCGGTAGTCGGTGAAGGGGGCCGCGCGCGTGACCACGTCCTCCGGCCCGATGTCGACGTCGCCGATGGCCACCGAGTTGTCGACCGTGTAGCGGTGGGCCGTGCTGTTCGGGAGCTTCGGCAGCTCGTCCATGCTCGATCGGGGCACGAACGAGAAGAGCTCGTGGCCGGTGCCGTTGCCGAAGCTCTCGGAGGCGATCACCGGCACCGGCGTGACCTGCTGGCCCCGGTCGTCGGTGCAGGCGAAGTAGTCGGGATCGGTGTGGGTCAGGTCGTCCAGGGTCGAGGTGTAGAGCCCGGCGTCGAAGACGTGGACCTGGCCGTCGTCGCTGCCGACGAAGACCATCTTGCGGCGCACCCGGTGGCGCAGCGCGAACTCCTGGTAGCCGCCCACCTCGACGGGCTCGCCCGCGACGGTCACGGTCTTCGCGCCCACGTCCTTCAGGAAGTAGACGAGGTTGTCGGGGTTGCCGACGGCGACCGGGTTGGAGTGGAAGATGTCCCCGAGCAGCACGTCGACGTCGATCTCCGGCGGGTCGAGGTCCGGGTTCTTGGCGAGGACGACCTTCGGCGCGAGGACGTACTGGATCGTCTCTTTCGCCAGGTCGATCGCGCCCGGCGCCGCCGGGGCGATGCCGAGCCCCGAGAGCAGGTCGAGCCAGTCGGAGCTGAAGGTCGCCGGGTTCGCGGGATCGGACGGACCGGGTGGCGGAACCCACAGTCGCCGCGGCTCGGGCACGGTGCCCGGCGCGGCGTCCTGGCCGTAGAAGACCCGCCGCTCGAGCTGGCCCGTGCCCATGCCGTAGACCGGCGGATCGGCCGTGAAGTCGACGTCCTGGGCCTGGGCGAGGAGCTGCTCGGCCGCGTCCCAAACCAGGCAGCCGGAGAGCAGGCCGCCGTTGCAGCGCTTGCTGCGGTCGGGCTTGCCGGCGTCGCGGCCGGACTGGACGAGCGGCAAGGGCTCGAGGAAAGCGTCGAGGTGGCCGGCCCAGATCGAGGACCGGTTGAGCGGCGTGAACTCGCTCAGGTAGATCTTGTCCTCGACCGAAGCCTGGACCGCCGGCACCGCGGCGGAGGCGAAGGAGCGGGCGTCCTCCTGGATCTCGCTGAAGATCTGGGTCAGGGCGTCGATCAATTGCTGCTTGTTCTGGGGGTAGATCGGGTCCCCGGAGCCGCCGTTGGCCGCCATGCAGTTGAGCCGGTTGCCGGGCGTGTTCTCGACCCCGAAGGCGACGACGTAGGTCTTGACCGCCTCCTGGGAGTAGAGGCTCGCCGTGGCCGAGCAGGCGTCCGCCCCGGGGCAGGTGTCATCGCCGTCGGTCAAGACCAGCAGGTAGGTCTTGCGGCAGCCCCAGTCCGGGTCGTTGGCGGCGGCCAGGTCCTTCCAGCCGGTCGCGTGCGGACAGGCCCCCTGGGCGCAGCCGGCGTACCAGGTGCGGAAGTCGCGCACCGAGTTGCCGAGCGGCGTCGAGCCGGAGGCGATCAGCGGCCGGGCCGCGGCGTCCCTGAGGCCGAGCACGCCGTTCGAGGCGGGCTGGTCGGTCAGGTAGCGGGCGACGGTGAAGTCCGGGATCGACTCGCCGAGGGTCCGGTTCGGGGCCAGGCGGTCGAGGATCGCGTTCCGGTTGTCGGTCGTCCAGCTCAGGGGCAGCACGTCGCCCCGGTCGAGGAGCAGGTTGCCGAGGTTCTGGGTCGGGAAGCGCAGGTCGAGGCAGCTGCCGCGGCGCGGGCAGAAGGTGTCCGCGTCGACGTCGGTGTTGGCGTCCCAGCCACCGCAGGTGTTGTCGGCGGCGATCTCCGAGGCGTTGCCCTGGTAGAAGTAGCCGAGCTGGGGGGAGTTGCGGTTGGCCAGGTTGTCCCAGGAGATGAACTGCTGCACCCGGTCGAAGGTGACGGTCTCCGAGCCGGTGAACTGGTTGCAGTTGTTGCCGGCGCAGCGGTGGGCGGTGACCTGGACGCTGATCGTCGCGTCGCCGAGGTTGCCGCTCACCGGGTGGTAGAGGACCTCGTAGGTCGAGCCGCCGGTCCGGACGTAGAAGGTCCGGTCCTGGTCGAGGCCGTCGCCGCCCTTGGGCAGCCGCCGGACGCGGTCGAGCTCCCACGTGTCGGAGAGATCGGCGGGGGAGTTGCTGTAGCAGCCGACTCGGTAGTCGCCGCCGAAGCCGGCATCGCAGGCCCACTCGTCGCCGAAGACTTCGGGCGACCCGGGCACCGGCAGGCTGACGCCGCCGCCCAGGCCGACGCCGGCGCCGGCCGCGCGATAGAGCCAGTGCTTGTGCCCGACGAGGAGGTTGTCCTGGTTGTAGGTGGCGAAGCCGAAGTCGACGTTGTCGGCCGACTCGATGACCGTGTAGAGCGCGTCCTTCGCCTGGTAGAACTTCGAGGCCGGGTCGTCGCTGTTCAACGGGGTGAAGCAGTCGCCGGTCGGGCAGATGAAGTCGCAGTCGCCGGCGGCGGCGTCCTCCGCGGAGCACTTCGGGCTCCAGTGCATGGAGCCGGAGGTGTCGAGGAGGATGAAGACGTACGGCTTCGCCGAGCCCTTGCGCAGCAGGTCGCGGTCGTCGGCGGCCGCCGGCCGGGCGGCGGCGAGGAGCAGGCCCGCAACGGCGAGCAAGAGCGCGGTGGCGCGCAGGGCGCGGGACGGTGGTCCCGCCGTCTGGATCGGCGTCGCTGTCGTTCGAGTCATGGGACGTCCCCCTGAGGGTGCCGGCGGCCTCGGCCGCGAGCTCTAGTGGTCTCGCGTGCCGATGTTTTCGTCGAGCTTTTCGCCGCTCTTCTTGTCGAGGCCGAGGAAGTCCGACGGACCCTTCTCGGGCTGGATCGCGACCTCGGTCGTCACCGTCTGGATGGCGATCGGGTGACGCTCGCCGCCGCGCGGCGCGGTGGCGACGAACCGCTCGGCGCGCGAGAAGGCGAGGTAGTCGATGCGGTGGAACTCGTTGCCGACGTTGGCGGTGCACAGGTTGCAGAAGCCCAGCCGCACCGGGAAGAAGTTCCCGACCTCGACGGCGTCGCCGCGCCCGAGCGAGCCCACGCTGCTGGCGTTCATTTCGAAGCGGAAGGGGCCGGCGCCGCCGCTCATCTTGCGGGCGACCGCGGCCGAGATCCCGCTGTCGGCGGAGTAGAACGTGCGGTGGAGGATGCGCTCGTTGCTGCCGATGTCGGACTCGATCTGGGTCACGAAGACCAGCGACAGCGCGAGGATGGTGAGCACCACCATGACCAGGAGCACGGTCAGGTAGGCGCTGCCGGCCTCGCCGCGGCTCGCCGGCCGCCGCGTCGGGCGCCGGGTGAGCTCGGGGGAAGGGAGCGTGAGAGTGGGCATCACAGGTTCCTCAGGTCGACGGTGGTGGTCAGGACCCAGCGGTGGAACTGGCGCTCGAAGTCGGAATCCGGGTCATCCGAGACCGAGGGATCGTAGACCCGGTCCTCGGTCCGGGCGAGCAGCGGCGCCTGGTAGTCCGTGAGCGGGCTGCCGGCGCGGCCCACCGTGGTCAGCCGGACGTAGAAGAGGTGGGCGCGCCGCCAGGGTTGGGCGGCCCCCATCGGGCCGGGCAGGCCCCAGGCCGCGCTGGCAGGGTCGTCGTCGGGGCTGTTGAACAGCCAGTCGTCACCTTCGCCGTCGGCGCTCTCGAACACCGGCTCGCCGTCGGCCGGCAGCGATCCGTCCTCGAGCGCGCCTCCCCCCTGGGTGGTGTCGAAGCCCAGGCTCACCTGGAAATCGAGCACGTCGTCGGCCAGGTCCAACGCCGCGCTCTCCGCCTGGGCGGCGGCGTCCGCCCCCCAGGGCTCCCCGGTGTTCGGGTAGAGCCGCGCGCGCGAGAACCGGAGCACCGGCGAGGAGCCGGGGTCCGTCGGGTCCTCCCGCACCTCGCGGACGTAGTACCTGTACTCCTCGAGGATCCCGGCATAGGCGACGCTGGTCAAGCCGGCCGGCAGACCGGCGTTGCCGTTGGTCGAGAGCTGGTGATACGCATCCGCCCGGCCGCCGTCGCCCGAGACCACGAACTCCAGGTGGACGCCGGCGCTCGCATCGGCGGGGTCGCAGACGGTCGAGGTCGCGGCGGAGAGCCCGGGCACGAGCTTCACCACCGCGTAGTCGTCGTCGCCGCCCGAGCCGACGAGCAACAGGGCCTCCTCCGATCCCGCGGCGAGGCTCGCGCGGAGCGCGTCGAGCGGCTGGGCGAGCCCGGTCGGGCCCGGGGTGCACAGATCGATCACGCCGGTGCGCGCCTGGGCCGGGTCGCCGGTCACGTTGTCGGAGTCGTCGCGCAGGATCAGGAACGTCCGAGTCGCGGTGTTGTCGTAGCCGTAGTAGATCGGGCCGTCGAGGACGCCGCGCAGGGTCAGCACGTCGGTGCCCGCGAGGGCCTTCGGAGAGTCGGCCCCCAAGGCCGGAAGAATGGTGCGCGCCGCGCCCTGGACGTTGCGGGCCACACCCACCACGACCCCCGCGTCGGGCTGCGCCCGGGCCGGCGTGCTTTCGGCCAGGCCGCCGCGGCCGGCCATGCGGATCTGGCTCGCCAGCTCGAGGTGGACCGCGCGCACCGCCTGCTGCATCAGCGTCACGTCGGTCTGGAGCCGGGAGACGCGGCGATTGAGCGAGAACACGGTCAGGGCGACCAGGATCAGCCCGACCGCGATCGCCAGCGAGATGAGCGTCTCGATCAGGGTGAAGCCGGCTTCGCGGCGGGCGGGACGGCCGGCTCGGCCGGCGATGGGGTTGGGCTCCACGGGCTCGTTTCCTCTCTCCATCCGCCTCAAAAGGCCTTGAGGACCCGTATCGACAGCTCCTTGCCGCGGCCCAGCGGTCCGCCCTGCCGCGGCGAGGTGACCTCGACCTGGATCTCCTTGAGCTGGACCGAGCGCGGGTTGGTGCCGCCGGGCAGGGGCGAGTCGAGGTCGTTGCCGTCGCCGTCGGTGTCGCCGTCGAGGAGGTCGACGGTTCCGAACTGCCGGACGCGGGTGGTGCGAACCCACTGCGCCTGGCCGGCGAGGGAGGGGTCCTCGCTCCAGGTGTCGCTCGCCGGGACCCGGTACTCGACGACGTCGAGCTCGGTGTCGCCCGAAGGGACCGTGAGCTTCAGATGGTCGAACGGGAGCTGAAGGAGCTCCTCGGCGCGGCTGCGCGCGAAGCTCGAGACGATGCTCGACTCGCGGCCGTGCACGCGGTTGACGCTCGAGCGCACGAACAGCGGGATGATGCCGAGGAGCAGGATCAGGAGGATCAGCGAGGCGATCAGCACCTCGATCAGCGAGAAGCCGCGCTCGCCGGGGCGTTCCCCGGGTGCCGTCACGGCTCGGTGTACCAGGTCCATGGCCGGCCTCCCTCCCGGTGGGCGTACCACTCGCTCTTGTCGCGGTCCCACTTGCGCAGCTCGATGCGTCCCGTGCCCGCCGGCTCCAGCCGCACCTCGAGGAAGTTGAGGGACGCCGCGTCGGTGAAGCGGACCCCGCCCGCCGCCTCGGCCGCGCCGGTGGGCCCGAACACCGCCACCTTCTTGCCCGATCCGGCGTCGGTCAGCCCGTCGAGCGCGGGCCCGCCGCCGGCCGGGGCCGCGACCTGGACGCCGGTGCGCGACGGAAGGTAACCGATCCGGTAATCGGTGTCGAAGCTCAAGGCGCCGGCCACCGGGTCGAAGACGAGGTTGGGCGGGTCCGAGGCGCTGGCGCCGTCGACGTCCGCGTAGGCGAGGGCGGCGCCGGTCGCGGGGTCGACCTCGACCACGGTCTGGACCTGGCGCTTGACCGCTTCGAGCCGGGCCCTCTGGGTCAGCACGGCGAGCTCGTGCGCGGCGTTCTCGAGGCGGCTGCGGGAGACGAGGTTGGCGAGCGCGGGGATCCCCAGCACCATGGCGATGGCGAGGATCGCCAGGGTGACCAGGGCCTCGATCAAGGTGAAGCCCCGGCAATCGAGTGGTCGGGCTGGGCGAATCATCAGGGATATCGAAGTATCTCTATTCGATGCTACTCCGTCTGGGAAGATTGCGCAACCTTCGAGGTTCGGCCGGCTCGGCCGGGGACGAAACCGGGGACGGCGCGGGCGGATCAGGTGCGGTAGTGGCCGTTGATCGTCACGTACGCGTGGCTCAGATCGCAGGTCCAGAGCCACCAGGAGCCGCCGCCGAGGCCCAGGTCGAGGCGGAGCGTCCACTCGGCTGCCGCCATCACCTCCCGCGCCGCGGCCTCGCGGTCGCCGTCCGTCGAGCCGCGGCCGCCCACCGCCAGCAGGACTCCCGACCGGGCCCCGGGCACCAGGAGCTCGAGGCGCAGCCGCTCCGGGGCCAGCTCCACTCCGGCCGCCCCGGCGGCGCTCGCGATCCGGCCCCAGTTGGGGTCGGCGCCGTAGAAGGCGGTCTTGCAGAGCGGGGAGCGGGCGATCGCCTGGGCGACGGCGGCCGCGGCCTCGTCCGTCTCGGCGCCCGTGACCTCGACCCGCACGCACTTGGTCGCCCCCTCGCCGTCGCGGACGATCTCGCGGGCGAGCTCCTGGCAGAGCTCGGTGAGGGCCTCCGCGACGAGGTCCGGGTCCGGCTCCGAGGGCGCCGGCTGCGCGGCCCCGTTGGCGAGCAGCAGCACCGAGTCGTTGGGGCTCATGTCGCCGTCGACCACGATCCGCTCGAAGCTCTCGTCGCAGGCCCGGGCGAGGAGCGCGCGGGCGACCGCGGCATCGAGCACCAGGTCGGTCACCACGATCGCCAGCATCGTCGCGAGGTGGGGAGCGATCATCCCCGAGCCCTTGGCGATCCCGACGAGGGAGCCGCCCGCGACCTCGCGGCGCGCGAGCTTGGGTCGGGTGTCGGTGGTCATGATGGCGCGGGCGGCCGCGTCCCAGCCGTCGGGGGCGAGGTGCGCCGCCGCCCGCCCGAGGCCCTCGACGACCTTCGCCACCGGCAGCTGGGCGCCGATCACGCCGGTCGAGAGGACCAGCACCTCGTCGCTCCGGCAGCCGGCGAGCCGGGCCGCCTCCGCGGCCATCGCCCGGGCGGCGGCCATCCCCTCCTCGCCGGTGCAGGCGTTGGCACAGCCGGCGTTGGCGGCGATCGCCCGGAAGCGGGCGCCGGAGCGGCCGAGGACCTCCCGGTCGAGCACGACCGGAGCCGCCTGGACGCGGTTGCGCGTGAAACGGCCCGCCGCCACGGCCGGCCGGTCGCTCACCACCAGCGCCAGGTCCGGGCCTCCCTTCTGCTTGAGGCCACAGGCGACGCCGGCGGCGCGAAACCCCCGGACCCTCACCGCCCGGGCTCCGCGAGGAGCGCGCGGGGTCCCGGCGCCGGGCCGACCTCGCGCACCAGGGCCGTCTCGTCGCAGCGATGGCGCAGGGGGCAGGGAGCGCAGTCGCGCCATACCTTCTCGGGGAAGCGGTCGATCGGCGAGCGGGCGAAGCCGTGGGCTTCGAAGAGGGCGGTGCGGCGGGTCAAGGTGAGCACGCGCCCCGCCCCTCGCCGCGCGGCGAGGGCGACGGCGCCTTCGATCAGCGCGCCGCCGAGCCCCCGGCCTCGCCGGGCGGGCTCGACCGCCAGGGAGCGCAGCTCCGAGAGCTCGGGCCCGTAGGAGACGAGCGAGACGCAGCCGATCACCGAGGCGCCCTCGCGGGCCACCAGCCAGTCGCCGAGGCGCGCCGCCAGCTCCGCCGGGTCGCGCGGCAGCATGCGGCCGGCGCGCACCTCTGCGGAGAAGAGCGCGAGCACCCGAGGGACCTCGTGCTCGACGGGCGGTGCGAGCGGCCAACCGGCGTCGGGCGTCTCGATCGCCAGGGCGGCGAGCGCCGGTGCGGCCACGGCGGCCGCCCGCCCCCCCGCGCGGGCCCTCACGGCAGGATCTCTCGCAGCGTGTCGAGCAGGCGGTCGATCTCGGCCTCGCCGACGACCAGCGGCGGCAGCAGGCGCAGCACCCGCGGCCCGGCGCCGAGCAGCAGCACGCCGCGGCGATAGCCCTCCTCGATCACCGGCTTGACCTCGCAGGCGAGCTCCACGCCGACCATCAGG
This sequence comes from uncultured Acidobacteriota bacterium, assembly GCA_963837945.1. Lineage (GTDB taxonomy): Bacteria > Acidobacteriota > Thermoanaerobaculia > Multivoradales > DATKCC01 > CAVUBL01. The sequence continues at coordinate 73,281 of CAWIQD010000010.1, read as the reverse complement.
CCGAGGCCGCGGACCTCGCGGACCGACGGCCGGCCGAGCGAGCGCAAGCCGCTGCGCAGGCGCTCGCCGAGCGCCTCGACCCGGGCCAGGAACGCCGGCTCGGCAACCCGCTCGAGCACCACCCGCGCGGCGCGGCAGGCGATCGGGTTGCCGCCGAAGGTGCTGCCGTGGTCCCCCGGGCGGAGGGTCGCGGCCACCGCCTCGCTCAGCAGCACCGCGCCCAGGGGCAGGCCGCCGCCCAGGGCCTTGGCGGCGGTCATCAGGTCCGGCCGCACGCCCCACCGCTCGTGGGCCCAGAGCCTGCCCGTGCGCCCCATGCCGCACTGGATCTCGTCGAGCACCAGGAGCGCGCTCTGGCGGTCGCAGAGCTCGCGCAGGGCGGCCAGGAAGCCGGGCGGCGCCACCCGCACGCCCCCCTCGCCCTGGACCGGCTCGACGAAGACGGCCGCCGTCTCCGGCCCGATCAGGCGCGAGGCCGCCGCCAGGTCGCCGAACGGCGCGAACGCGACTCCCGGCAGGAGCGGCCGGAAGGGCGCCTGGTACTCCTCGCGGGCGGTGAGCGCCAGGGCGCCGCCGGTCCGGCCGTGGAAGCCGCCGCGAAACGCCACCAAGCCGGTCTTGCCCGGGCCGTGGACCGCACCCGCCCAGCGGCGCGCGAACTTCCACGCCGCCTCGACCGCCTCGGCCCCCGAGTTGGTGAAGAACACCCGCTCGGCGAACGAGCTCGCGCACAGGCGGTGGGCGAGCTCGGCCGCGGGCCGGGTGGAGTAGAGGTTGCTCACGTGGCCGAGGAGGGCGGCCTGCTCCTGGATGGCGCGGACCACCTCCGGGTCGGCGTGGCCGAGGGCCGAAACCCCGATCCCGGAGGCGAAGTCGAGGTAGGCACGGCCCGTCTCGTCGACGAGCTCCGTGCCCCGGCCCCGGGCCAGGACGAAGCCCGGCCGCGGATAGACGCCGAGCAGGCAGGCGTCGAGGGCGGCGGGCTCGATGCCGGTTGCGGTCCCGGCTCCGGTCCCGGTTCCAGTCGCGGTCGGGGGCGCGCTCACGCGACACCTCCCCGCGCCGCCACGGGCGCGTCCTCGCACGCCGCCGCGAAGGCCGTTCCGCCGCCCGCGGCGAGTCCCGCCAGGTCGGTGATCGCGACCTCCGCCACGCCCATCGCGAGCGCCGCGAGTGCGGCCTCGACCTTGGGCCGCATGCCACCGGAGACGGTTCCGGAGGCGGCGAGCCGGGCCGCCTCGGGCGCGCTCAGCGTGCCGAGCACCCGGCCACCGGCGAGCACGCCCGGCACGTCGGTCAGGAGGACGAGCCGGGCCGCGCCGACCGCCGCCGCCACCGCCGCCGCCGCGTGGTCCGCGTTGACGTTGTACGGCCCGTCCGGCCCCAGGGAGACCGGCGAGACCACCGGCACCACCCCGTCCCGGCAGAGATCGAGCAGCACCTCGGTGCGCACCGCGATCACCCGGCCCACCCGCCCCAGCGCGCCGGGCCAGGGCTCGACCGTCAGCAGGCGGCGGTCGACCCCGCTCAACCCGAGGGCGTCGAGCCCGGCGGCGAGGAGCGCCCGGGTCAAGCGCTTGTTGAGGCTGCCCGAGAGCATCATCTCGACCACCTCGAGCACCGGCCCGTCGGTCACCCGCTGGCCGTCGACCCAGCTCGTGCCGAGGCCGAGCCGGTCGAGCATGGCGTCGATCTCCCGGCCGCCGCCGTGGACCACGATCACCGGCCGGCGGGGCGCGGGCCCGCCGGCGAGGTCGCGGACCGCCTCGGCGAACGCCTCGGCGAAGCCGGGCCGGGCGAGCTCGCTGCCGCCCGCCTTCGCCACCACCGGCGCGAGCGCGCTCACGCCGCGCTCCAGGCCGGCTCGGTCACCAGGCCCAGGGTCTCGGGCAGGCCGAAGGCGAGGTTGAGGTTCTGGACCGCCTGGGTCGCGGCGCCCTTGAGGAGGTTGTCGAGCGCCACGAAGACCAGGGCGAGCGGCAGCCCGGCGCCCGCGGGCTGGGCCGAGAGGACGGCCCGCGGGCTCCCCACCACGTGCGCCAGGGTCGGCAGCTCGCCCGGAGCCAGCAGGTCGACGAACGGCTCGTCCGCGTAGGCCGCGGCGAGCGTCGGGTGCACCGCCTCCGGGGCGGCGGTCGGCACGTAGGCGGTGGCCAGGATGCCGCGCGGTGCCGGCAGCAGGTGCGGCGTGAAGACCAGCCGGCCCGGCGCGAGGCCCGCGCCCGCCAGGACCTGCTCGATCTCGGCGACGTGCCGGTGGGCACGCCCGACCTGGTAGGGCGAGCAGTTGCCCTCGACCTCGCAGAACATCAGGTGCTCGCGGGCGCCGCGACCCGCGCCGGTGGCGCCGGACTTGGCGTCGACCACGAGCGGCGCTCCGGGGGCGAGGAGGCCGGCTCGGACCAGCGGTGCGAGGGCGAGGAGCACGGCGGTCGCGTAGCAGCCCGGGTTGGCGATCCGGCGGGCGCCCGCCAGGCGCTCGCGGCCGAGCTCCGGCAGGCCGTAGGGCGTGGGCAGGAGCTCCGGTGCCGGGTGCTCGAGACCGTAGACGCGCAAGTAGCTCGCGGCGTCGCCGAGCCGGAGGTCCGCCGACAGGTCGATCACCCGGGCGCCGGCCGCGATCGCGCGCCTCGCCAGAGCCGCCGAGCGCCCGTGGGGCAGGCAGAGAAAGGCGCAGTCGACGGCGTCGACGCGGGCCTCCTCGCTCGGCACCAGGGGCAGGTCCGGCCCCTGCGGCCAGCGCTCGCGCAGACGGCGGCCGCCGGAGCTCTCCGAGGTCAGGAAGGTAAGCTCCGCCTCCGGGTGGGCGAGCAGTGCGCGGGTGAGCTCGATTCCGGTGTAGCCGGTGGCTCCGAACACTCCGACGGTGATCCCCATGGCCCCTCTCCTCCTGGTCGTTCCACGGCCCCGAAATGCGACGAGCCCGCCATCCCTCGGGGGAAGGCGGGCTCGCTTGCCATACGGCTGTCGCGCGACGCTACACGCCTACCCGGGGGCCTCCTCGCGGAGGCTCTTTCGCTCGGTTCGGCGGACGCTGGCGCAGCGGATCATGGTGTCGGGTCGCGGGGCGTGAAGCGCGTTTCCTATCACGGGCCGGGCCGGCTCGGCAAGCCCTCGTCCCGGTCGCCACGCGTCGCCGCCGCCTGCGCCGTCGCCGAGCTCCTCATCAAGAGGGTGCAGCGGGTGGCGAGGAAGGCGACGATGGCCCGCCACGCGGCCTCGGGCGCCACCTCGAGGAGCATGTGCGGGGCGTCGAGCTCGACGACCTCGACCGTGGGCAGGCAGGAGCGGATGTGCTCCAGGGACCTCCCGGGGACCAGGCCGTCGCTTCGGCCGCGCAGGTAGAGCACCGGCACCGCGACCCGGCGCAGCGCCTCGCTCACGTCGACCGAGAGGACCGCGCGCATCCGGGCCGCCAGGACCTCGGCGTCGACGTCGGCGGTCGCCCGGCGGACGATCTCCACCCACTCGGGGGTGGTCCAGCGCCCGGCGAGCCGGCGGCGCACGGTGAAGCGGGGCACCGGCCGGCCGAAGAAGAGCTCCCAGGGCAGGTGGCGGAAGCCCCCCCAGGAAGGCCGCCGGGCGAAGGTGTTACAGAGCACCAGTCCCACGAGCCCGGGAGGCTCACCGGCCGCGAGCCGGATGCCGACCGGGCCGGAGAAGGACTCGGCGAGGAGGAGGAAGGGCCCCGTCCGCGGCAGGGTTCGGCGGGCGACCTCGAGGTGGCCGTCGTAGTCGAGGGGCTGGTGGTCCGGGTAGTGGACGGTCTCGACCGCGAGCCCGGCGGGCGCGGTCCGGACGAGGCCGTCGAACAGCTTACCGGTGCCGTCGAGACCCGGCAGGAGCAGTACCTTCACCCCGCGACTCCGGCGGCGGTCACCCGCCCGGGCCGCGAAGGCACTCCAGTGGTCTGATTCACGAATCCCTCGTCTTTCGTCGCGGCACCGTCCGCGATGCTACGGCATCGCCTCCTCCTCTCGCCTTGGATCCACTCCGCAAGACCCCTGCGCAACCCGCCCGGCACGGCCGCCACCACACGGCCCGCGCGACCCCGCTGGCCGAGCGCTCGGGCTGGTAGCCGGGCTCACCCGCCGAAGTCGAGGCGCGCGCCTTCGAGCTCGAGCAGGCGCTGCTTGCGCCACAGGCCACCGCCGTAGCCGGTCAGGCGGCCGTCGCTCCCGACGATCCGGTGGCAGGGGACCAGGATCGCCAGCGGGTTGTCGCCGTTCGCCTTGCCGACCGCCCGGACCGCCCGCGGGCGGCCGATCCGGCGCGCGAGCTCGGCATAGGTCGCCGTGGTGCCGTAGGGCACGCCGCGGAGGCGCCGCCAGACCGCTTCCTGGAACGGCGTGCCCCGGACCTCGAGCGGCACCGTGAACTCCTCGAGGCGGCGGGCGAAGTAGGCGTCGAGCTCGGCGGCGAGCCGCTCGATCATCCGGTTCCGGGCCACCGTGATCGGGCGGCCCAGGCGCGCGCGCAGGCGCCGGACCTGGCTCTCGAGCCGGGCGGGCTCGGTGTACTCGAGCAGACAGACCGCCTCCTCGGTGGCGCCGGCGATCATCGGCCCGAGGGGCGTCGCCACCCGGGTGACGGCCACCACGGGCGTCCCCGGTGCGGCGCCGCGCGCCGGGACCAGGAGGTCCTCGCCTGCGGTCCCGCGAGCGAGGATCGCCGCCAGCAGGTCCGAGTCGAGGGCCGGGCCCGTGCGCTCCATGGGGAGACCTTAGTACGCCGTGGCAGAAATACGCTCGCATTCGGGCGCCGCTGCATCCACCCCGGCCGGCCCGACGCCGGGGCGGCCTCCCAACGGTCGTCTCCTGCGCCGGCCGGGCCGCCATCGGGCACCCACGCTCGTCGGGGCGGTGGCTTTCTCGGCGGCAGACTGCGCCGGCGAGAAACCACCGCGCCCCCGCGAGCTGCCCCTCGGCGGTTGTGGCAGCGCTCCTTCTAAGGGCACCGAACGGTGAAGCGGCCGAGCTCCGCCTCGGCCGGCCCGACGCCGTGGCGGCCTCCCAACGGTCGTCTCCTGCGCCGGTCGGGCCGCCATCGGGCACCCACGCTCGTGGGGCGGGTGGCTTTCTCTGCGGCAGACTGCGCCGGCGAGAACCACCGCGCCCCGCGAGCTGCCCCTCGGCGGTTGTGGCAGCGCTCCTTCGAAGGGCACCGAGCGCGTGAAGCGGCCGAGCTCCGCCTCGGCCGGCCCGACGTTGTGGCGGCCTCCCAACGGTCGTCTCCTGCGCCGGTCGGGCCGCCATCGGGCACCCACGCTCGTGGGCGCGGGTGGCTTTCTCGGCGGCAGACTGCGCCGGCGAGAAACCACCGCGCCCCGCGAGCTGCCCCCGGCGGTTGTGGCAGCGCTCCTCCTAGGGCACCGAGCGCGTGAAGCGGCCGACCCGCGCCCCAGCGTGCGCGCGGGCGTGCTCGAGTGGGCGCTCCTGCCGCACCCGACGCGGCCGAGCTTCGACGTCAAGCTCAAGGACGACGAGGGGCCGGCCGAGCTCGCGCTCTACTTCCAGCGCTTCCTCGGTTGCAGGGCGCGCAAGAGCCCCAAGGAGCAGCTGCTGGTGGCGGTCGCCGCGGCGTGCCGGCTGGCCGCCGGCGGTTGAGACGCCGGCCGGCGCCACGTAGAATCCCCGTGCTTCCAGCAGGTTCCGGGCCCGGCGACGACGGCCGGCCGGCGAAAGGTGCGAGAGGACGTGGAGTCGAGAATCCAGGCGTGGCGCAGGAGACGCGCGGCGGGGGACCGGAGAAGCCCTCCGTGCTGAGCCCGAACCGGCGGGGCCGGCGGGCCTTCATGGCGCTTTGCGTCGTGCTGAGCGGCCTGATCTTCGGCCTCGACCTGTCGCTCCCGCTGGGCGTCGCCGCCGCGATCCCCCACGCCGCGGTCGTCCTCCTGTCGGTGGCGCTCGACCTCCCCGCATTCACCATCGCGCTGGCCGCTCTCGCGACCTTCCTCACGGTCGCGGTGGTCGGCCTCAACCACGTCGCGGCGGCCGACTTCGGGCTCATCCTGACCAATCGGCTGCTCAGCTTGAGCACGATCTGGGTGACGGCGGTGCTCGGCCTGCTCCTGACCCGGGAGCGGCGGCGCCGGAGCCTGGTCGACGAGGAGCTGCGCGCCAGCCTGGCGCGCAGCCGGGCGATCCTCGAGAGCGCGATCGACAGCTTCGTGACGATCGACGAGCGGGGCACCGTCCAGTCGGTCAACCCGGCCGCCGAGCGGATGTTCGGCTACGCCGCCGCCGAGCTGGTGGGCGAGAACGTCAAGGTGCTCATGCCGGCGCCCTGGCACGAGGAGCACGACCGCTACCTGGAACGCTACCGTGAGACCGGCGAGCGGCGGATCATCGGCATCGGCCGTGAGGTGATGGGGCGCAGGAAGGACGGCTCGACCTTTCCGCTCGATCTCGCGGTCACCGAGGCGCGGGTCGGCGACGAGCGCCTCTTCTTCGGCACCCTGCGCGACATCTCCGAGCGGCTCCTCCTCGAGGAACAGTTCCTCCAGGCGCAGAAGATGGAGGCCGTCGGCCGGCTGGCGGGAGGCGTGGCCCACGACTTCAACACCATCCTCGCCTCGATCCTCGGCTACAGCGAGCTGCTGCTCGACGCTCTGCCCGAAGAGCCCCAGCTCCGCCGCTCCGCCGAGCAGATCCAGCGCTCGGCCAACCGCGGCGCGACCCTGACCCGGCAGCTCCTGGCCTTCAGCCGTCCCCAGATCAGGGAGCGCCGCCTGATCGACTTGAACGAGGTCGTCCGCGGCGCGAGCGACATGCTCGGGCGGCTGGTGGGAGAGCAGATCGAGCTCTCCCTCGACCTCGAGGAAGGGCTCGACCTGGTCGAGGCCGACGCCGCCCAGATGGAGCAGGTGGTGGTCAACCTGGTGGTCAACGCGACCGACGCCATCGCACCCGACGACGGCCGGATCGTGCTCGCCACCGCCAACGCGCCGGAGGCGCGGACGGGCGGGCCGATCGGCGCGGCGGGCGGCGCGGTCCACCTCTCGGTGGCGGACGACGGCTGCGGCATGGACGAGGCGACCCGCCGCCGGATCTTCGAGCCGTTCTTCTCCACCAAGGAGAAGGGGAAAGGCACGGGCCTGGGGCTCTCGACCGTGTACGCCATCGTCCACGAAAACGGCGGCTCCGTGGCGGTGGTGAGCGCGCTCGGCGAAGGGTCGACCTTCCGGGTGGTCCTGCCCAGCGCGGCCGCCGCCCGGCCAGCCGAGCTCCAGGCTGTCGCCGGCGACGAGGCGGGGACCGGGCCGCTGCCCGAGGGCTCGGAGACCATCCTCCTGGTCGAGGACGACGCGATGTTCCGGGGGCTGTTGACCGAGGTCCTCGCCTCCCACGGCTACACCGTGCTCGCGGCGGCCGAGCCGGCCGAGGCGCTCGAGCGTGCCGTGGGCTTCGACGGCGCGCTGGCGCTGGTGGTCACGGACCTGGTGATGCCCGGCTTCACCGGCGACGAGCTCGCCAGGCGGCTGGTGCGGATCTACCCGGAGATCCGGATCATCCTCATGTCGGGCTACTCGGACGAGAGCCTGGAGGAGCGGATCGCCACCGAGCTCGAGCTGCCGATTCTGCGCAAGCCGTTCAGCACCAAGGAGCTGGTGCGGCTGGTTCGGCAGGTGCTGGACCGCTGAGGAGCTACCCGGCAGGGAGAGCGATCACCATCGCCGGCCGGCCGTCCGCCTCGCCCAGCTCGAGGGTGGCGCCCAGGAGCGTGGCGAGGCCGCGGGCCACGGGGAGCCCCAGGCCGGTGCCGCCGAAGGTACGGCTGGTGCGCGCTCCTGCGACGGCGAAGGGCTCGAAGAGCCGCTCCCGCTCGGCCTCGGGGACCGGCGGCCCGGGGTCGGCGACCACCACCGTCGCGCGGTCGCCGGCCGGGCGGCCCACGATCACCCGGACCCTCCCGCCGCCCGCCGCCCGGGCCGCGCTCTCCACCAGCAGAGCCACGATCCGCTCGAGGAGCCGGGGATCCGTGCGCAGGGTCGCCGGGGCGCCGGGATCGAGCGCCACCTCCAGCGAAGCCCCCGCCGCGGGCGGCGCGAGCCGCTCGTCGAGGCGGCGGGCGAGCTCGGCGGGAGCGATCTCGACCGGCTCCACGCGCACCCGGCCGCCGGCGATCCGGCCCATCTCGCCCGTCTGCTCGACCAGGGTCAACAGGTCCCCCGCCGCCTCGTGGACGTTCTCGGCGTAGCGCGCCTCGCGCTCGTCGAGGTGGCCGGCGGCGTTCGCGGCGAGGAGCTCGGACATCATCAGGATGCTGGTGAGCGGCGTCCTGATCTCGTGGGTGAGGCCGCTCAGGAAGCGGGCACAGCGGGCTCCGAACGGGCCGTCGTCGCGCGACTCGGTCACCGCGCCTCCCGATCACCGGCCGCGCCCGGCGGCTCCGGCGCGGTCCCGTCCGGCCAGAGCCGGAAGATGGCCTCGATCGTCGCGTCCGGGGGCCGGATGCCGTAGCGCTCCTCGAGCGCGCGGGCCGCCTCGGCGACGCTCGCGGGCCGGGGGTCCATGGCGGCGAGAAAGCCGGTCACGTCCTCGACGACCGCCCACGGATAGATGATCCAGCGCCAGGTCTCGACCCTCCCGCCCACGTAATCGGCCGGAAACGAGGAGGTCTCCTTCTCCTGGAGGACGGCGGTCCGGACCTCGGCCGCTCCCAGCTCCCGCAGGAAGGCGGTGGCGGCCTCGAGGGCGAGGTCGTAGACCTCCTGCCAGGAGCGAAGCTCGCAGCGCATCCCCTCGGCCATGGGCCGGGAGGATAGCACCGGGCCGCGGCGGTCCGGGTCATGCGGCTACGCGGGGGGCACCTGGCGACCGGAGCCGCTCTCGGGCTCTCGGACGAGGATGCGCAGCGCCCGCGGGACGACCCGGAGCTCGGCCTGCGAGGCCGGCCAGGGGTCGCCGTCGAGGTCGAACGGCGGCATCGGGCCGAGGGGCTCGATCGTCACGCGCTCCGCCCGCCGGTGCTGGACGAAGCGGCTCCCGAGGTGGGTGCCGAGGTAGAGGCGGGGGAGCTGGATCGGCACCTGCCAGCCCGGCAGCCGGGGAACCAGGACGACGTCCGCCAGACCGTCGTCGAGCTTCGCCTCGGGCGCGATCTTCATGCCCCGCCCGAAGGTCGTGCCGTTGGCGACGGCGAGGAGCAGGATCTCCCCCTCGTGCCAGGGCTCGCCGTCCAGGGTGATCCGGCAGGCCGCCGGCCGATAGCGGAAGAGGGCGCCCAGGGTGGCCCCCAGGTAGGCCGTCTTTCCCCGGTGGACGAGGCCGGCCACCGCCCGGTCGACCTCGCCCGAAATGCCCGCCGAGGCGATGTTGAGGACGAAGCGCCAGCGGCCGTCGGCGGCGCGGAGCTCCAGGGCGTCGATGGGCCGCGGGCTGCCCGTGAGCGCCTGGGCCAGCGCCGCCCCGGGCTCCCGCGGCAGGCCCAGGGCACGGGCCAGGTCCGAGCCGGTTCCGGCCGGGACCAGCCCGAGCGGCGGGGCGGGAGCGTCCCGCTTGAGCAGGAAGTCCCCGACCCGCGACAGGGTGCCGTCGCCGCCCACCACGACCAGGCGGTCGGCCGGCCCGTCGCGCAGGACTTCTTCGAGCTCGGCGAGGGCGGCGTCGGCGTCGGGGCCGGCGACCACCCGGGCCGCGGCGAGCCGCGGCTCGTTGCGCAGGAGCGCCGTCCAGGTTGCGTCCGCCCGGCCGCCGCCGGCCGTCGGGTTGACCAGCACCACCAGCCGCCCGCTCACCGGCGCTTCGCCTCGCCCGGGCTCTCCCCGGTCTCCGGCGCCGGACGCCCGCCGGTGGCCGGCCCCGGCTCGATCCCCTCGGGCGACCAGGCGGCGAGGGCGTGCTCGAAGCGTTCCCGCTCCCGGTCCCAGCGGGCGTGGCTCCAGCCGAGCTCCGCCGCGAAGAGCGGCCGCAGGGAGCCGACCAGTTCGCGGGCGAGCGCCGGCTGCCAGAGCCCCAGGCGGGCGCGCCGGAGCAGGAGATCCTCCAGGCGGACCACCGCCCCCAGCCGCAGGTGCACCCGGACCTCGGCGGCCGAGAGATCGGTGCCGGGGGCGAGTGGCCGAAGCTCCTCGGGGCCGCGGGCGAGCTGCGGCGCCCACCAGGCGGCGGCGCGCAGGCGCCGTGCCAGGGCGCTCGCTACCTCCGGCTCGGCCGCCGAGGCCGCCGCCAGGCGCTCGCCGAGGTCGAGCGGCGCGAGACCGGCGAGCGGAGTGCCGGCGGTGTGGCAGGGCGAGGTCTTCCCGGCGCGCTCCGCGGGCAGCAGGGTGAGCGCCCGGTCGACCGCCTCCTCGGCCATCTGGCGCCAGGTGGTGAGCTTGCCGCCGGCGACCGAAAGGAGCCCCTCCTCCTCCCAGACGTCTTCCTCGCGGCTCGCCTCCGAGGGGTCCTCGGCCCGGGTCGAGAGGATCGGCCGCAGGCCGGCGAAGGCGCCCACCACGTCGGCCATGCCGATCCCGCGGCTCGGGAAGTGGCTCCGCACCGCCCGCAGCAGGTAGTCCACCTCGGGGCGCGTCGGGCGCGGATCGTCGAGCGAGCCCTCGTGGAAGAGGTCGGTGGTCCCCACCAGGACTCCCTCGGGGTGGGGGATGAAGAAGACCGGGCGGCCGTCGTCGGGCGACGGCACCGTGATCGCCGCCGCGAGCGGCAGGCGTTCGCTGGGCAGGACGAGGTGCGAGCCGCGCGACGGGCGCAGCCGCTCGCCGGTGAGGCCGCAGGCCTCGCGCATCCGGTCGACCCAGACGCCGGTCGCGTTGATCACCAGGTGGCCGCGGGCGTGATGGGCTCGGCCGGTCTCGAGGTCGCGCAGGACGACGCCATCGATCCGGCCGCCGGGCCCCCGCGACGCCTCGACCACCTCGGTCCGGGTGAGCAGCAGGCCGCCGTAGGCGTAGCCGGTCGCCGCCACCGCCAGGGTGAGGGCCGCGTCGTCGGCCATCGCGTCGGTGTAGGCGAGCGCCCGGTCGAGGTCCTCGGTCACCAGCCCGGGGGCGAGCGCGCGCGCCTCGTCGCCCGTGAGGCGGGCGTGCTTCTCCGGCCGGCCGGTCAGCTGGTCGTACATCCAGAGCCCGAGGTCCACCTGCCAGCCGGGAGGCTTGTCGCCGGCGTAGGCGGGGTAGAGGAAGCGGATCGGCCGGACGAGGTCCGGGTCGAGGGCGAGCATCCGGTCGCGCTCGCGGCAGGCGAGGCGGGTGATCCGGAACTGCATCTGCTTCAAGTAGCGCAAGCCGCCGTGGATGAGCTTCGAGGAGCGCGAGGAGGTGCCCGAGGCGATGTCCGCCCGCTCGACCAGGAGCACTCGGAGCCCGCGCTGCGAGGCGTCGAGGAAGATCCCGCAGCCGGTGATGCCGCCGCCGGCCACGATCAGGTCGAAGGTCTCGCCCGGCGGCTCGAGGGCGGCGAGCGCGCGGCGGCGCCAGTGGGGATCGAAGAAGCTCATCGTGCGAGCCGGTCGCCGGGGTCCAGGAGGACTCCCGGGTTGAGGATACCCGCGGGATCGAGCGCGGCCGCCGCCGCGGCGATCAGCTCGACCCCCTTGGCGCTCGCCTCGCGCGCATACCAGGGGGCGTGCCAGGCGCCGATCCCGTGGTGGTGGGAGAGGGTTCCGCCGCCGGCGACGATCGCGTCGGTGGCGGCGCGCTTGGCGCGAGCCCACCGCTCGACGGTCGCCTCGGGGTCGGCGGCACAGCGGAAGAAGAGGGTGAAGTAGAGCGAGGAGCCGTCGCGGTAGGGGTGGGAGACGTGGCAGAGCACCGCCACCCGCTCGTCCTCGCCCAGGAGGGCGGTCTCGAGCGCCCGGCGTACCTCGGCGGCGAGCCCCGGCAGGCGCGACCACGGAGCGGCGGTCTCGAGCGTGTCGGTGGCGAGCCCACGGTCGAGGAGGGCGTCGCGCAGGTAGGGGTGGCGGAAGCGGTCGCGGAGCCAGGTGCGCCCCGGGGCGGCGCCCAGGGAGACGCCGCCGTGCCGCCGGAGGAGGGCGCCCGAGCGCTCCAGCGTCTCGTCCACCTGGTGGAGCGAGCCGGCGGCGCCGGTGAGCATCAGGCAGCCGCTCCCCCGGATGCCGCGGAGGCGGAGCCAGCCGCCCACCAGGGACGCCAGCCCGCGGCGTCCCCCCAGCCCGACCGCCAGGGCCACCTCGGTCTCGGGCTCGTCCGAAAGCCGGAGGAGGTCGAGCGGTACGCCCGCCTGGAGGAGGGCACGGGCGGCTTCGAGACCGTCGTCCCAGGTCGGGAGCAGGGTGCCCACGACTCGGAGCGTCTCGGGCCGCCGGCGGACCCGGACGGTCGCCCGGGTGATGACCCCCAGCCGCCCCTCGCTCCCCATTACCAGGTGACGTAGATCCGGGCCCGCGGCCGAGGCGGGCAGCGCGGGAAGCGCGAGGCGCCCGGCCGGGGCCACCAGCTCGAGCCCCGCCACCAGGTCCGACATGTCGCCGTAGCCGAGCGACTCCTGGCCCGAGGCGCGGGTCGCCGCCCAGCCTCCGAGGGTCGAGAGCTCCCACGACTGGGGGAAGTGGCCGAGGGTGAAGCCGGGCCGGCCGTCGTCCCGGCGCGCGGCGAGGGCCGCCTCGATCGCCGGCCCGGCGGTGCCGGCGCCGAACGTGGCCAGGCCGGAGACCGGGTCGAAGGCCTCGAGGCCGGCGAGCCGCTCGAGGTCGGCGGTGACGACCGGCGCCTCGCCCGGGGGTGCGTTGACGCCGCCGGTGACCGAGGTGCCTCCCCCCCAGGGGACGACCCGCACGCCCTCGCGGGAGGCGGCGCCGAGGAGGCGCTCGAGCTCGGCGTCGTCGGAGGGGCGGGCGACGGCGTCCGGCAGCGCGGGGACCGTGGCCGTGCGCAGCCGGAGGAGATCGGTGAGGCCCTGGCCGCGGGCGTGGGCCAGGCGGTCGAGGAGCTCGCGGGAGAGGGGCACGCCCAGGTCGGAGAGCGGCCTGTCCGGCGTGCCGGACCGGCCCGCGAGCGCGCGCTCCGGATCGAACGGAGGGACCGCGTCTGCGGGCGCGCCCAGGCGACGCTCCAGCCAGGCGAGGAGCTCGTCCGAGGGCGGGAAGGTCCGGCCCTCGAAGCCCCAGCCGCCCAGTCGCCGGCGTCCCGGCATCGGTCCCTTCAGGTGGCTCACGCTCCCCCTCGCCTGACGGGCGCCGGGCGGAGGGTCCGCCGCGGGCCGATCCGGAGCCTCCCGCGGCCTCCGGCGCCCACCCCGCTCCGGATCCGGCTCCAGCGTACACGAACGCGCCCGCGACGGGACCACCCGCCCGGGGGGTCCCGTCGACGACCCCGCGGGGCGCCATCGCGGACGGCTCTCCCTCTTCGTCATAGACTCGGGGCCGGCCGGGCGCTCCGAGGCGCGCGGGCGGTGGGAAAGGAGATGCGGGGATGAAGGGGAAGCTCCTATTTTTCGTGCTGGGCCTGATCGTGGGCGCGGTCCTGCTGGTGGTGCTCAAGCCGGTCTTGCTGCCGCGCATGCCCGAGTTTCTCCGGGGCAAGGCGAAGGCCACCCAGGGGCGGGTGGTCGCCAAGCGGCTCCAGGGCGACCGGTTGCTGCTCACCGTCGACGCCTCCGAGGGTGCGGTCCTCGCGACCTTCACCCAGAAAGTGCCGGAGATCGACCTGCTGGTCGACGACGGCGACCTGGTGACCCTGGACCTGCCGGCCTACGAGCCCTTCGCCGACAACCCGACGATCCGCGCCGTGCGCAAGAAGCAGCTCGGCGAGCGCGACGAGACCCGGACGCCGGCGGGTCCGCCGATGGCCACCGACGGAGCGCCCGTGCCTTCGCAAAGCGAGGGCGGAATGGCTGGGGAGGCTCAGCAAGGAGCGCCGTCCGGAGCCGCCGAGGAGGGCGCCCAGCAGGAGGGCGCGCAGCCTCCACCGTCGTGACCGTCCGTTTCCGAGAGCCTTCACCGTGAGGCGGCGACGCCGGCGGCGCCGCCGCTGGAAGGCGGTCCTCAGGCCGCGCGCCGGCCGCCGGTTGCCGCGCGAGCTGCGCGCCGCCCGGGTGGGCCGGCTCGCCCGGGAGCTCCCGCTCGGCCTCGACGACCCGGGCTTCGAGGTGCTGCTGCGCCGGATCGACGAAGGGCCGGTCCACCAGGGCAACCAGGTCGAGGTCTTCACCCGCGGCGAGGACGCCTTCGCCGCCATGCGCCGGGCGATCGGCGAGGCCCGCCGGGAGGTCCTGGTCGAGTCCTACATCTGGCGCGACGACGCGACCGGCCAGGCGTTCCTCGACGACCTGGCCGCGGCCGTCGCCCGCGGGGTGCGGGTGCGGGCCCTGGCCGATGCCCTCGGTTCCTTCGCCACCCGCGACGACTTCTGGGCCGACATGGAGCGCCGCGGCATCGCGGCCCGGCTCTACAACCCGCTCCTCGCCCGGCTCTGGCTCCAGCTCTATCGCGACCACCGCAAGCTCCTGGTGATCGACCGCGAGGTCGCCTTCACCGGCGGCATGAACATCGGCGAGGAGTACGGCTCGTACCCCCTCGGCTCGGTGCGCGCACCAGGGCACCGGCAGGCGCGGGAGTGGCGCGACACCCACCTGCGGGTCGCCGGCCCGGTCGCCTGGGAGATGGCGGTCGTCTTCTCCGAGGGGTGGCTCCGGGCCGGCGGCGAGCCCTTCCCGATCGAGGCGCTCGACACGGCGCTCGAGAGCGGCCCCGGGGCCCGGGCGATGGTGCTCGACGCGCGGCCGAACCGCGGCTACGGCGAGGCCGCGGCGGTGCTGGCGGCGATCGTCTCGGCGGCGCGCGAGCGGGTGTGGATCACCAACGCCTACTTCGCTCCCCGGCCCGGGGCCGCGCCGATTCTGGGCGAGGCGGTCGGGCGGGGGGTCGACGTGCGCCTCCTGCTCCCGGGAAAGACCGACCTGCCGCTCGTCCGCCACGCCGGGCACGGGTACTTCCGCGATCTGCTGGCCCGCGGCGTGCGGATCTTCGAGTACCGGACCGCCATCCTCCACGCCAAGTCGATGGTCGCCGACGGCCGGGTCTCCGTGGTCGGCTCGACCAACCTCGACTTCCGCTCCTTCCACTTCAACGCCGAGTGCAACCTGGTGGTCCTCGACCGGGCGACCGGCCGCCGCCTCGAGGAGGCGTTCGAAGCGGACCTCGCCTCGGCCGAGGAGATCGAGGCCGACGCCTGGGCCCGCCGCTCGCCTTTCCACAAGGCCGGCGACCGCGCCGCCCGCTGGCTGAGCCCGCTGCTGTGACGCCGGTTGCCGCCCACGCCGTCGGTCCGGCCGAGACAGAGCTCGGCCGCTTCAACCGGGATGGCAGCCTCCCACCGCCGGGGTAAACTCACCGCCGCCATGGCGCGCCGCATCCTCGTCACCGGAGCCCTCGGCCAGATCGGCTCGGAGCTCGTGCCCGCCCTCCGGGAGCGCTACGGCGCCGAGCAGGTCGTCGCCTCCGACATCCGCATGATGGCGAAGAGCGACCTCTTCTCGCCGGGGCCGTTCGAATACGTCGACTGCACCAACGTCAAGCAGATCCAGGACGTCGTGCGGCGCCACGACGTCGGCGTCATCTACCACCTGGCGGCCCTGCTCTCGGCGGTCGCCGAGGAGAAGCCGCAGGTCGCCTGGGACATCAACATGGGCGGGCTCTACCGGGTGCTCGAGGTGGCGCGGCAGAACCGCTGCTCGGTCTTCGTGCCGAGCTCGATCGGCGCCTTCGGCCCGTCGACGCCGCGCGACGGCACCCCCCAGGACACGATCCAGCGGCCGACCACGATGTACGGGGTCACCAAGGTCGCGGGCGAGCTGCTCTGCGACTACTACCACCGCCGCTTCGGGGTCGACACCCGCGGCGTGCGTTTCCCGGGCCTCATCTCCTAGGCCGCGCCGCCCGGCGGCGGCACCACCGACTACGCGGTCGAGATCTTCTACGAGGCGGTCCGGCATGGGCGCTACACCTGCTTCCTCGTGGCGACACCTCGCTCGACATGATGTACATGCCCGACGCCGTGCGGGCGATCATCGCCCTTATGGAGGCGGACCCGGCGCGGCTCGTGCATCGCAACGCCTTCAACGTCACCGCCATGCAGTTCACGCCCGAGCTGCTGGCGGCCGAGATCGCGAAGCGGATCGACGGTTTCGAGATCGATTACCACGTCGACCCGGTGCGCCAGGCGATCGCCGACTCGTGGCCCGATTCGCTCGACGACAGCGCGGCGCGCAAAGAGTGGGGCTGGGAGCCGCGCTACGACCTCCCGGCGATGACCGCCGACATGCTGGACAACCTGACCCGCACGCTGCGCGCCGACGACTGACCCCGACCCCTTTCCTTCACCGACCCGACCACGACCGCAGGAGACCGCCTCCCATGCCTGTCGACCGACTCCACGGAGCGCTCAGCGCCCACCTCGACGACCTCGAGGAGAAGGGCACCCTCAAGGGCTCGGAGGACGTGATCACCAAGGTCCTGCCCGCCGCGGGCGACCGAGGCCCGCGCTATCTCCTCGCCGGCTGCGGCGACCAGCCGTTCCTCGAGATGAACTCGAACGGCTACCTGGGGATGAGCCTGCGCGAGGAGGTGATCGCCGCCGAGGAGGAGGCCTCCCGCGCCTACGGCACCGGGCCCGGTGCGGTGCGCTTCATCAGCGGCACCTACCGCCTGCACACCGAGCTCGAGGAGCGCCTGGCCGCCTTCCACGGCCGCGAGGCGGGGATGATCTACAGCTCGGCCTACGCCACGGTGATGGGGGTGCTGCCGCCGCTGGTGACGGACGAGACCGTGCTGATCAGCGACGAGCTCAACCACAACTGCATCATCAACGCCATGCGCCTGGCCCGGCCCAAGGACAAGAAGGTTTACGGCCACAACGACATGGAGGAGCTCGAGGGCGCGCTCGCCCAGGCGGTGGGCACCGCGCGGCGGGCGGTCGTGGTGACCGACGGCATCTTCTCGATGCGCGGCGACCACGCGCCGCTCGCGACGATCATGGACCTGGCGGAGCGCTACGACGCCGAGTTCCCGGAGAACGTGGTGGTGGTGGCCGACGACTCCCACGGCGTCGGCGCCTTCGGCGCGACCGGCCGCGGCACCGAGGAGTACACCGGGGCGCGGGTCGACCTCCTGGTCGCGACCCTGGGCAAGGCGCTGGGGGTCAACGGCGGCTACGTGGTGGGCTCGGAGACGACCGTGCGCTTCCTGCGCGAGACCTCGCCCTTCTACATCTACTCGAACCCGATCACGCCGGCCGAGGCCGCGGCGGCGGGCAAGGCCCTCGAGATCCTCGACGGCGAGCGGGGCCGGTCGCTCCTCGCCCACCTCCGGGAGATGACCCACCGCTTCGAGAAGGGCGTGGTCGAGCTCGGCTACGAGACCCTACCGGGCGACCACCCGGTGACCCCGCTCATGGTCCGCGACACGGCCCGGACGGCGCAGCTCGTCGCCCACCTGAAGTCCCGCGGCATCCTCGCCACCGGCCTCAAGTTCCCGGTCGTGCCGCGCGGCGACGAGGAGATCCGCTTCCAGATCTCGGCCGACCACACGGCGGCGGACATCGACGAGGTCCTCGCGGCCCTGGAGAGCTGGCCGGGGCGCAAGTGAGCCCCCCCGAGGTGGTCGTGGTCGGCTCGGGGCCGAACGGCCTCGCCGCGGCCATCGTCCTGGCGCGCTCCGGCCGCTCGGTGCGGGTGATCGAAGGGGCCGACGAGCCCGGCGGCGGCACGCGGAGCGCCGAGCTCACCCTGCCCGGCTTCCTCCACGACGTCTGCTCGGCGGTCCACCCGATGGCCGCCGCCTCCCCCTACTTCCGGGAGCTGCCGCTCGCCGAGCACGGCCTCTCGTTCCTCCAGCCCGACCTTCCGCTCGCCCACCCGCTCGACGACGGGCGGGCGGTGGTGCTGGAGCGCTCGCTCGAGGCGACCGCGGCGGGTCTCGACGGCTGGAGCCGGGGCGACGGGGCCGCCTACCGCCGCCTGGTCGCGCCGCTGGTCGAGAGCTGGGACCGCCTGGCGCCGGAGCTCCTGGCGCCGCTCCACCTGCCCCGCTCGCCGCTCGCCATGGCCCGCTTCGGCCTGCGCGCCATGCGCTCGGCCGCCGCGCTCGCACGCTCGTCCTTCCGGGGGGCCGGGGCACGGGCGCTCCTTTGCGGGCTCGCAGGGCACTCGGTGCTCCCGCTCGAGCGTCCCCTCTCGGCGGCCATCGCCCTGGTGCTCGGCGCTGCGGCCCACGCCGTCGGCTGGCCGGTTCCGCGCGGCGGCTCGCGGGCGATCTCGCGGGCCCTCGTCGGCGTCCTCTCGGAGCTGGGCGGCGAGGTCGAGACCGGGCACTGGGTGCGCCGGGTGGACGAGCTGCCTGCGGCCGGGGCCTACCTGCTCGACGTCACGCCGCGCCAGCTCCTGGCGCTCGCCGGCGAGCGGCTGCCCGCCGGCTATCGCCGCCGGCTCGGCCGCTACCGCTACGGCCCGGGCGTGTTCAAGATCGATTGGGCGCTCTCCGGGCCGATCCCCTGGCGCGCGGAGGCCTGCGGCCGGGCGGGCACCGTCCACCTGGGCGGCACCTGGGAGGAGATCGCCGCCGCCGAGGCCCAGGTGTGGAGGGGCGAGCCCGCCGAGCGGCCGTACGTCCTCCTCGCCCAGCCGACCCTGGTCGATCCGGACCGGGCGCCGGCCGGCCGCCACGTCGCCTGGGCGTACTGCCACGTGCCCGCCGGCTCGAGCGCCGACCGCACCGAGGCGATCGAGGCCCAAGTCGAGCGCTTCGCCCCCGGGTTCCGCGAGCTGATCCTGGCCCGCCACACCTTCACCGCGGCCGGGATGGAGGCCTACGACCCCAACTACGTGGGCGGCGACATCAACGGCGGCACGCTGGACCTGGGGCAGCTCTTCACCCGGCCGGTCGCCCGCTGGAACCCGTACTCGACGCCCGACCCGAAGCTCTGGATCTGCTCGTCCGCGACCCCGCCGGGCGGTGGGGTGCACGGCATGTGCGGCTACCACGCCGCCCGGGCGGTGCTCGCGAGCGGCGTGCTCGGCTGATGCCCCACAACCCCTAGCGAAGCTCCGCCTCAAACCGACGAGGTGCCTGAAGCGTCTCCGGCGCCACGGGTCGCTGGTCCCCCGCCCGGTCAACGCCCTGCGCGGCGAGTGATTCCAGCTCCCAGCCCAAAAAAGCCGGGAGGGGGCGTCCCCTTCCCCCCCGTGGGGTGGGAAGGGGATCGAGGGGCTGCGGGGGGCATCGGGTCAACCGTCCCCTTCCCCCCCGTGGGGTGGGAAGGGGATCGAGGGGCTGCGGGGGGCATCGGGTCAACCGTCCCCTTCCCCCCCGTGGGGTGGGAAGGGGATCGAGGGGCTGCGGGGGGCATCGGCCCATGCCGGTGAACATCCGCCCCTCACTGCGCCACTCGCCCAAGACGTCGGGAGGCGGGCCGAGACGTAAATCACTTGCAATCAGTTAGTTGTATGGTAGTTTCGAGTCTCTAGCCCGGCCCTCGGCGTCCGGTTTTGGGATCTCGGGGTCCCGCGAGCGGACGGGCGCTGGCACGAGACACGCTTGCATCAGCCGAGCCATGCCGAACCACGACTCGCACGACGAAGCCGACTACCCGCCGATCGGCGACTACGCCATCATCGGCGACTGCCGGAGCGCCGCGCTGGTCTCGAAGCGGGGGTCGATCGACTGGCTCTGCCTGCCGCGCTTCGACTCTCCCTCGCTGTTCGCAGCCATCCTCGACCGGGGCAAGGGCGGCCGGTTCGCCGTCCGCCCCGCGGGCGGCTTCGAGACCACCCGCCGCTACCTGCCCGACACCAACGTGCTCGAGACCACCTTCACCACCGGCGGGGGGTGCCTGCGCCTGGTCGACCTCTTCCCGGTCGCCTCCGAGAAGGAGAAGAGCCGGGAGCTCTGGCCGGAGCGCCAGGTGCTCCGGGCGGTCGAGTGCGTCGAGGGCGAGGTGGAGGTGGAGGTGGTCTGCGATCCCCGGCCCGAGTACGGGGCGGTCGTCCCGCGCCTGACCGACAGGAAGGCGCTCGGCTTCTGGTACGAGCACGACGCCGACGCCCTGTGCCTGCGGAGCGAGATCCCGCTCGCCCCGCGCGACGACCGGCCGGGAGTCCACGGCACCGAGACCCTCCGCGCCGGCGAGCGACGCTACCTCTCGCTCACCTTCACCGACGAGGAGCCGGCCGTGCTGCCGACCTTCGGCGAGGAGGCCGAGCGCCGGATCGAGTCGACCCTCGCCTGGTGGCGCCGGTGGGCCGAGAGCTGCCGCTACGACGGGCCGCACCGCGATCACGTCGTCCGGAGCGCGCTCGCCCTGAAGCTCCTGACCTTCGCCCCGTCGGGCGCCGTGGTGGCGGCGCCGACCAGCTCTTTGCCCGAGACGATCGGCGGCAAGCGCAACTGGGACTACCGCTACTGCTGGCTGCGCGACGCCTCGATGACCCTCCAGGCGTTCCTCGACCTGGGCCTCCACGACGAGGCGGACGCCTTCCTCTCCTGGATCGTCCACTCGACGCGGCTGACCCGGCCCGAGCTCCATGTGCTCTACGACGTCCACGGCGAGACCCACCTCGACGAGCACGAGATCGAGCACCTGGAGGGCTACCGGGGATCGCGGCCGGTGCGGGTCGGCAACGCCGCCCAGAACCAGCTCCAGCTCGACGTCTACGGCGAGGTGATCGACGCGGCGGCGCAGTACGTGCGCCGCGGCTTCGACCTGAACCCGGCGACCGGCAAGGCGATCGCGAGCCTGGGCAAGACCGTGGTCGAGCGCTGGCGCGAGCCGGACGAGGGGATCTGGGAGGTGCGCTCGGGCCGCAGCCACCACACCTACTCCAAGGTCATGTGCTGGGTCGCGCTCGACCGCCTCGTCGAGCTCGCCGAGACGGGCCAGATCGACGCCCCGCGGGAGCGCTACCGGTCCGAGTGCGAGGCGATCCGCGAGGAGATCGAGCGCTGCGGCTTCGACCGGGAGCTCGGCAGCTACACCAGCGTGCTCGGCGGCGACGAGGTCGACGCGAGCCTCCTGTTGCTGCCGCGCTACGGCTACTGCGACGCGAAATCGGAGCGCATGGTCGGCACCTGCGACCTGATCGAGGACCGGCTCGGCGTCGAAGGCCTCATGTACCGCTACCGGTCCCTCGACGACGGCATCGAGGGCGAGGAAGGAGCCTTCGGCATCACCAGCTTCTGGCACGTCGACTGCCTCTGTCGCCAGGGCCGGCGCGACGAGGCGGAGGCGATCTTCGACCGCCTGTGCGACCGGGCGAACGACGTGGGCCTCTACGCCGAGGAGATCGACCCGAAGAGCGGAGAGTGCCTGGGCAACTTCCCGCAGGCCTTCACCCACGCCGGCCTGATCGACGCGGCCCTCACCCTCGAAGCCGATCGCGGCGAGGGGCCGGAGGCGCGGGCGGCATCCGGCGTCGGAGTGGGCTCCGGCGGCGGGCCGGACGACGAGGAGGGAGCGAGACCATGAACGTCGGAAGCACGCTGCTCTGGGGATTCCTCGCCACCGTGGTGATGGCGATCACCACCGAGTCGTGCCAGGGGCTCGGCCTCTCGCGCATGAGCATGCCGCTCATCCTCGGCACCATGTTCACGCCCGACCGGCGAAAGGCGCCGATCTACGGCTTCCTGGCGCATCTCGTCAACGGCTGGGCCTTCGCCTTCGTCTACGCCCTGGTGTTCGAGAGCCTCGGCCGGGCGACCTGGTGGATCGGCGCGATCCTGGGCGCGATCCACGGCCTCGCGACCCTGCTGCTGCTGGTGCCGCTCATCCCGGGCCTCCACCCGCGGATGGCGAGCGAGACGACCGGCCCCGAGCCCACCCGCGCGCTCGAGCCGCCCGGCTTCATGGCCCTGAACTACGGCCGTCGCACGCCGGCGATCACGATTGCCGCCCACGTGCTCTACGGCGTCGTCATGGGACTCTTCTACCGGCTCGCGGGTTGACGACCCGCCCGGGCCGCCGCCGCGGCGGCGCGGTGTACACTCGCGTTCGAACGAGCTCTCAGTGAGCCGGGGGCGAACCCCCTGGCGAAGGAGGCGTGCGATGCGTAGGCCGAGACTCGGTACGGGGGCGCTGGTCGGAGTCCTCGTCACCGCCCCCCTGATCGCGATCCTGGCGCTCGCCTACCGGCTGGCGCGCCTTCCCTTCTCCCCCTTCGACCTCTTCGACTGGGTCACCCGCGTGCTCCCCGGGCGGCTGGTGACCTTCGGCATCGACTCCATGATCTGGACCATGGAGAAGGTCGGCCTGAACGTTGCCGACACGGCCAAGACCGCCGAGCGCTCGGTCGCCGTGATCCAGTTCTTCGTCCTGGGCGTGGTCGTGGCGGTCGTCTTCTTCGCGGTCTGCGCCCTGGGGGCGGGCCGTCGCTCGCGGCCGGGGGCGGTCGCCGGCCTGGTGGTCGGCGCCCTCCTCGGCGCCCCGATGGCCGTCCTCGCCGTCACCGTCGGCCAGTCCCCCGTCGCGCCGATCGTATCCATCCTGTGGCTGGCGGTCGTCTTCCTCGGCTGGGGCCTGGCGCTCTCGTGGGCCTTCCGGCGCACGGTGCCGGCCGCCGCGGCGGCGGCCGAGGCGACCGCGGAGGCGCGCTCGCTCGACCGCCGCCGCTTCCTCGTCCGCCTGGGCACCGCGAGCGCGGTGGTCACCGTCACCGGGGCCGGCGTGGCCGAGCTCCTCGCCGTCCGCGAGGGCGGCGGGGGAGCCGCCCGCGGTGGCGCGCAGGCGACGGTCAACGGCCGCGGCGAGCCCCTGCCGAACGCCGGCGATCCGGTCGTGCCGGCGCCCGGCACCCGCCCCGAGTACACCCCGCTCGCCGACTTCTACAGCGTCTTCATCCGCACCGAGCCGACGGTGATCGACGGCGACTCCTGGGAGCTGCCGGTGACCGGCATGGTAGAGCGGCCGCTACGGCTCCACCTCGCCGACTTCCAGCACCGCTACCCGTCGCGGGACCAGTACGTCACCATCTCCTGCATCTCCGGCCGGGTCGGCACCGGCCTCATCAGCACCACGCTCTGGACCGGCGTGCCGATCCGGACCGTGCTCGACGAGGCGGGCGTCCAGCCCGGCGCCAGGTACCTCCACATCCGCTCGGGGGACGGCTACTACGAGACGGTCGACCTCGACCTGGTGAACCGCGATCCCCGGATCATGCTCTGCCATTCCTGGGACGGCAAACCCCTGCCGGTGGCGCACGGCTTTCCGCTGCGCATCTGGCTGCCGGACCGCTACGGCATGAAGCAGCCGAAGTGGATCACGGCGATCGAGGTCTCGGCGGACTACGTGCCGGGCTACTGGGTGGAGCGCGGCTGGGACAGGCTCGCACGGGTCAAGGCGACGTCGGTGGTCGACACGGTGGCGGTCAAGTCGGCGACCCGGCACGGCGGGACGATGCAGGTGCCGGTCGGCGGCATCGCCTTCTCCGGCGCCAAGGGGATCTCGAAGGTCGAGGTCAAGGTCGACGACGGGCCGTGGAGCGACGCGAGGCTCCGGCAGCCGCTCTCGGGGACGACCTGGGTCGTCTGGCGCTACGACTGGCCGATGGTGCCGGGCCACCACACGTTCACGGTGCGCTGCACCGACGGCGCCGGCAACCCGCAGATCGCCGAGCCCCACACCCAGCGCCCCGCGGGCGCCTCGGGTCTGGACCACGGGACCGCCAACGTCAAGGCGTAGCGGCGGGGCATTGCCGGCCCCGCCCGGGGTCAATGCGAGATGGGGAGCGACAGGGCCGGCGGCTCGCCGGCCTGGGCCCACATCGCGGCCTTCAGGAACGAGCCGGCCCAGTAGAAGATGTCCTCGTTGCGTACCATCGCCCGGAGCTTCGCCATGTGCTCGCGGCGGGTCTCGGGCGACGTCGTCAGCGCCTGGTGGAGGGTCTCGGCGAGGTCGATCTCGTCCCACGGGTTGACCAGCAGGGAGCCGTCGGCGAGCTGCTCCGCCGCGCCCGCGAAGCGCGAGAGCACCAGGACGCCGGACTCCGCGACGTTGGCGGCGCAGTACTCCTTGGCCACCAGGTTCATGCCGTCCTCGAGCGGCACGATCACCGCCGCGTCGGCGGTCCGGTAGAGCGCCAGGAGCTCGGTCTCGCCCACCCGCCGGTAGCGGTACTGGATCGGGATCCAGCCCGGTCTGGAGAAGCGGCCGTTGATCTCGCCCACCAACCCCTCGATCTCCTCCTTGACCGCGGCGTAGGCCGGGATCGTCTCGCGGCTCGGGATCACCACCTGGAGCAGCACCACCTTGCCCTGCCACTCGGGGTGCGCCTCGAGCAGGTTGGCGAAAGCCTTGAGCTTGTGGCGCACGCCCTTGGTGTAGTCGAGCCGGTCGACCCCGAGCAGCATCCGGCAATCGCCCAGCCGAGCGCGGATCTTGTCGGAGAGCTCCACCACCTCGTCGCTCTCCGCCTCGGCGGCGAGGGCGTAAAAGTCGACGCCGGTGGGGAAGGAGCCGACCTGGAAGCGCCGCGCCTCGCCGCCCAGGGTGGCCTCGACCGTGAGGGCGGGGTGGCCCGAGCGGAAGACCGGGTCCGGGTCGAGGCGCCGCAGGCAGGCGAGGAAGTTCGCCACGTGACGGTCGGTCTGGAACCCCACCAGGTCGTAGGAGGCGAGGGCGGTGAGCAGGCGTTCGGCCCAGGGCAGCCGGAAGAAGAGCTCGGGCGGCGGGAAGGGCGTGTGGAGAAAGAACGACACGCCCCTTGTAATCCCGAGACGGCGCAGCTCCTCGCCGACCAGCAGGAGCTGGTAGTCGTGGACCCAGACCAGGTCGCCCTCCTCGTGGGCCGCGGCGACCTGCTCGGCGAACTTGCGGTTCGCCCGCTGGTAGGCCGGCCAGTACGGCGGCTCGATCAGGCTGTGGTCGGGCAGACCGTGGAACAGCGGCCAGAGCACCTGGTTGCAGAAGCCCGAGTAGAAGTCCCGCTCCTCGCAAGAGGTCAGGCTGACGGCCCGGAGATCGTAGGCGGCCTGGCCGGCGGTCTCGGTGGAGAGCCCGCCGGTCGGCGCGCCCTTCTCCTCGGTCACGCCGGTCCAGCCGACCCAGACGCCGCCGCGCGACTTGAGCACCGCGCGCAGGGCGGTCATCAGGCCTCCGATGGTGGTGCGCGCCTCCCACGGCGCCGACGGCGCGGTGCGCGAGAGGTGGACCGGCAGGAAGGTCGAGGCGACGACCAGGCGCCGGAAGGCGCCGGGGCTCGGGTGTCTGGCGGGTTCGACTCGCGGTTTGGACAAGGATTGGGTGGTCGGAATCGGTGCGTGCATTCGTCTCTCTCCACGTCGGCGGCGCCGTGACTGCTCCTCAGCCGCCTGCAAGATCCACGCCCTCCAGCTGGCAGTATAGCTCCCGCCCGTCACGGGGGCGTGGCGGAGCCGGAACGGCCCCGTGACAGGGCCCGGAGAGCCCGGCCGAGCGGTCGTTCCGGCATGGTAGATTCCGCCGATCCGCGTCGGGAGCGCAGGAGACTCGAGCATGAGCGAGCGGTCCACCACCACCCACGAGGTCCCTCGGCTGGGGCTCGACGCCGACGCGATCGGCCGGGACTTCTGGCGCTACCTCGCCTACCACCTGGGACGGGACCGCTGGACCCACAACGAGCACTACAACCACCTGGCGCTCGTGCTGGCGCTGCGCGACCGGCTGATGGAGCGCTGGCAGGCGACCGGCCGGGCCTACTACGAGCGGGACTGCCGCCGCGCCTACTACCTCTCGATGGAGTTCCTCATGGGGCGGGCGCTGACCAACGCCGTGGTCAACCTCGGCGTCGAGGAACCGGTGCGCTCGCTGCTGCGCGAGGCGGGCCTCGCGCTCGAGGACCTGACCGCGGTCGAGCGCGACCCGGCTCTCGGCAACGGCGGTCTCGGCCGCCTCGCCGCGTGCTTCCTCGACAGCTGCGCCACCCTCGAGCTGCCGGTCACCGGCTACGGCATCCGCTACGAGTACGGCGTCTTCCGGCAGCGCATCCAGGACGGCTGGCAGGTCGAGGAGCCGGAGCACTGGCTGGTCTACGGCTACCCCTGGGAGATCATGCGCCCCGAGTACGAGCAGCGCGTGCGCTTCGGCGGCCGGACCGAGAAGGTGACCGATGCCGGCGGCGAGCTGCGGGTGCGCTGGATCGAGACCGAGAACGTCGTCGCGCTGCCCTACGATCTGCCGGTCCCCGGCTATCGCAACGACGTGGTCAACACGTTGCGCCTGTGGACGGCGACCGGCACCGACAAGTTCAGCCTCACCGAGTTCAACGCCGGCGACTACTCGGCGGCCGTGACCTCGAAGACCCGCGCCGAGAACATCTCGATGGTTCTCTACCCGAACGACGAGAGCGAGGCCGGCAAGCGGCTGCGGCTGCGCCAGCAGTATTTCCTGGCGAGCGCCAGCCTGCAGGACGCGCTGCGGCGATGGACCCGGGTGCACGGCTCGGACTTCTCCCACTTCGCCGAGAAGAACTGCTTCCAGCTCAACGACACCCACCCGACGGTGGCGATCGCCGAGCTGATGCGCCTGCTGATGGACGAGCACCGCCTGGGCTGGGCCGAGGCCTGGCGGATCACCCGCTCGACCATGGCCTACACCAACCACACCCTGCTGCCGGAGGCGCTCGAGCGCTGGCCGCTCGAGATGTTCCGCCAGCTCCTGCCCCGGCCGCTCGAGATCATCTACGAGATCAACGCCCGCTTCCTGGCCGACGTGGCCGAGCGCTTCCCGGGCGACGAGGAGCGGGCGCGCCGGATGAGCATCGTGGTCGAGGCGCCCGAGGCTCCGCAGCAAGGCCAGGTGCGGATGGCCCACCTGGCGGTGGTCGGGAGCTTCTCGGTCAACGGCGTCGCGCGCCTCCACACGGAGCTGCTCGAGCGCGAGCTGCTCGCCGACTTCCACGACATGTGGCCGGAGCGCTTCAACAACAAGACCAACGGCGTCACGCCCCGGCGCTGGCTGGGGGTGTGCAACCCGTCGCTCGGCGCCCTGCTCGACGAGACGATCGGCGCCGGCTGGATGACCGACCTGCCGCGACTCGCGAAGCTCGCGCCGTTCGCCGACGACCCCGCCTTCCGCGAGCGCTGGCGCTCGATCCGGAGTGCCAACAAGGAGCGGCTCGTGCGCCTGGTCGCGGAGCGCTGCGGCGTCAAGGTCGACCGCGAGGCGATGTTCGACGTCCAGGTCAAGCGGATCCACGAGTACAAGCGCCAGCTCCTGAACGCTCTCCACGTGATCCATCTCTACGACCGGATCCGGCGCGGCGAGACGGCGGGCTGGACGCCGCGGTTCAAGCTCTTCGCCGGCAAGGCGGCGCCCGGCTACCGGATGGCCAAGACGATCATCAAGCTGGTCGGGAACATCGCCCGGGTCGTCGACCGGGACGCGGCGGCGGACGATCTCCTGAAGGTCGCCTTCCTGCCCAACTTCCGGGTCTCGACGATGGAGGTGATCTGCCCGGCGACCGACCTCTCCGAGCAGATCTCCCTCGCCGGCAAGGAGGCGTCGGGCACCGGCAACATGAAGTTCATGATCCAGGGCGCCCTCACCCTGGGCACGATGGACGGCGCGAACATCGAGATCCTGGAGGCGGTGGGGGAGGAGCACTTCTTCCGCTTCGGCCTGTCGGCTGCCGAGGTCGCCGAGCGGCGATCGGGGCACGACCCGCGGGCGGTGATCGAGTCCGATCCGGACCTGGCGCGGGTGATGGAGCTGCTCTCGAGCGGCGTCTTCAACCGGGACGAGCCCGGCATCTTCGACCCGATCCTCGGGCAGCTGACGGACGGCGGGGACCCGTGGATGGTGACCGCGGATTTCCGCGCCTACGTCGAGGCGCAGGAGCGGGCCGCCCGGGCGTTCCAGGACGTTGAGGCCTGGACGCGGTCGAGCATCCTCAACTCGGCGGCGAGCGGAGGGTTTTCTTCGGACCGGACGATTCGGGAGTACAACCGGGACATCTGGCGGCTGGAGCCGGTGGGGGTGGAGCTGGGGTAGGGGTAGGGGGGAGCGGCCGAGGGGGGTTGGAGCTGCCGGGGGGGAGCACACGCTCGCGGGGCGGGTGGCTTTCTCGGCGGCGGACTGCGCCGGCGAGAAACCACCCGCCCCGCGAGCTGCCGCCTCGGCGGTCGAGGAGGGCGTCCCCTCCTTGGCGGGGGAGCGAGGGGAATCGGCGTTCGTCGGACTCACGATGGCTTGGGCCTCGCCCGCCCCGGTGTCCGACCCCGTGTGAAGCGGCCGAGCTCCGCCTCGGCCGGGCGAACCCCTCGGCAGGCACCGATCCCCGAAACTCTTCTCCGCAAGGTGCCACCCACTTCGCAGGTCGGCACCGAACGACGCCCGGAGGCGAGGCCGGCTCATCGAGGGCCGGTTCCTTCACTGGGCCCCTCTGCCGTGATAGGAAGGGATCGTACGAAGATGTGCGACAACTAGCGGAGGTCGTCGGATGCGCTGGCTAGCGTCGGGTCGAGCACTCTTGATCGTCGTGGCCCTCGTGCTTTCCATCGGAGTCACCGCTGGCGCTACGGAGCAGCCCGCTACTTCGGAGGCCAGGATCTTCGCCAGCCTCGCGCCGGGCTCCGGCCTCGAGAGCGTGCCGGCGCAGCTCGTCGTGACGCCAGCCGGCGGCAAAGACCAGAGAATCCCCTTCCAGGTGCCCGGCGAGATCGACCTGCCGGGCGCCGACCCGCACAGCACGCTCCGCCTCGAGGCCCCCGGATTCTGGTCCCGCATCTCGCCCGCGGCTCCTGGCGAGGTCCACCTCCGGCTCCATCCATTGGCACGGATCAAGGGGATGGTCTCGACCTCCGGTCGCGGCGGCCTGCCGGACTCCTTGCGGCTCTTCCTCGACGGCGAGACCCTGCTCGCTCCAGCAATCCTCGACTGCCCGGTCGCTCCAGGGGGGAGATACGTGTGTGAGGGCCCGGCGGGCCACTTCGATCTCCAGGTCCGGTCCCATGGCTTTGCGCCTCGTTTCCTCTGGGACGTCGACCTGGTTCCTCGCAGGGACAATGCGCTGCCCCAGGTCGCTCTCCAGCCCGGAGCCTCGATCAGTGGATTCGTCGAGCGGGCCGACGGGAGTCCTCTCGGGAAAGGCGTGATCGTGCACCTCGCCCCGCAGGTGCTCAAAGAGTCCGGAAGCCGCGACGGGCCGAAGGGCAAGCCGCTTTCCGTGCTGGAACGCGCGACCAAGCCCGAGGCCAGAGGTGTCTTCGTCTTTGCCGACGTTCCTCCGGGCCAGTACGACCTCGAAGCCGGCGAGCCGGGCTGGACCGCGGGTCGTCTCGCCGGGGTCGAGGTCCTCGAAGGGAGCGAAACGCATCTCTCGAGGCCGCTCGAGATCACCCGGCCGGTGCCCCTCCAGGTCCAGCTCTTTCCTGGCCTCGCCCCGTCCGGCAGCGCGTGGCGGGTACGGGTCATCGGGCAGAACGCTTTCCGCGGTAGCGAGCCGCTCGTTGGGACCTGCGACGAGCAGGGCTACGTCGAGTTCCCCGCACTCCCGGAGGACACCTACAAGCTGGTGGCCGAGGACCCGGACAACGGCCAGCCCTTCGAAGAACGAGAGGTGGAGGTCGCGGCGCCGCTGACTTTCGTCGAATGGGACCTCCCGCTCGTCGCAGTGGAGGGGACGGTCCATCTCGGCCGGAAGCCGATTCCGGCGAAGCTGACGTTCGGCCCGGCCAGCATGGCCTCGAGGAACTTCCAGGCCGACGACGAGGGCCGGTTCCAGGGGGTGCTCTCGAGGGCGGGAGACTGGGAAGTCCTGGTCGAGAGCAAGGCGCATGACGTGTCGCGATGGCTCCGAGGGGTCGAAGTGCCGGAACCCGCGAGGCCCGGCGAGGTCGTGGACGTGGCGCTCAAGCTTCCAGACTCCGAGATCAACGGCCTGGTGGTCGATGAGGAGTACCGGCCGATCCAGGCGCAGGTCATCGTGGAGCCTCTGGGGTCCCGGGACCGATCGAACGGCGTGGTCAGCAAGCCGAACGGCAGTTTCGTCGTACGAGGGCTGCCGGCAGGCGCGATAGAGCTCTTCGCCACGACCCAGGATCATCGGACCAGCTCGATCGTGAGCGTCGACTTGCCACCGGACGGAGTGGTGGGTTCCATACAGCTTCGCGTCGAGAAGAAGCGAGATCTTCGGGGGAGTGTCCAGAGCGGCGATGGGCCGGTCCGCGGCGCGCGGATCGCGTTGCGTGGAGCCGGGAGCCCGCTGTACATGTCGACCACCGCGGTGGCGACGACCGACGCGCGAGGCACGTTCAGCATGGAGATCCCCGCCGCTCTTCGCGAGGCACAGCTCGAAATCCGCGCGCCGGGCCACCCTCTGACGGTGCGACGGGTCGCTCTTGGAGACTCCCTCGCTCTTTCCCTCGAAGCCGTCTGGGGAACGGCGGAGGTGGACTGGGCCCCGGAGCTCAACGAGCGCCTCTGGGCCATGAAGGACGGTGCGAGCTGGAGCTTCAGCCAGCTCGTCAACTGGGCATTGGCCTACCCCGGCGAGGGGGAAGCTCTGTCAGGTCACACGACGGTGCCACGACTGGAGCCGGGGATCTGGTACGTGTGTGCGCCGCTCCCCGGGTCCCCCGAATGGGTCCAGATCGTGGCCTTCGGTGTCCCGGGACGATCCTGCAAGAGGCTGGAGGTCACCGCCTGGGGCACGGCGGTGGCGACGATGAGGGCAGTGGACGAAGAGAAAGGGGAGTGACTGCCGAAAGGTGCCGAAAGGTGCCGAGCCGACTTTTCAGCTCCATCGTCTCCCGGCGGCGCAGGCGGCGAGGCCGAGCAGGCTCAAGGCGGTGCCCCAGGCGATGCCGACCGGGCGGTAGGCGAGCTCCACCGTGCCCTCGCCCGGGCCGACCTCGACCCCCATCAGGATGCCGTCGACCTGGCGGACCGGCGCCGGGCGGCCGTCGAGCGGGCGTGCCAGCCGGGGTCCCAGGTTTCGGCCACCAGAATCATGCGGCGCTCGCGCGCCCGCCAGGCGACGAGCCACTCGCCCGGGGCGCGGTGCCTCACGGCGAGGTCGTCCTCGGCGCCGCCGCTTCCCGCCCAGCGGACCAGGGCCGGCGCTCCGGGGCGCTCGAAGACGCGGGCGTCGGGCCCGTCGTAGGCCCGGCGCCAGCCGGCGACCGGCGCCTCGGCTCCGGGTGGAGTCATCACCCAGCGCACGCCGAGCCGGTCGAGCCACGGGCTTCGCCAGTCGGCGATCGGGCCGAAGGCGAGGGGGTCGCCCGGGGACATCCGGGCGTAGACCACCTGGTAGCGGTGGAGCTCGACGGGGGTGTCGCCTCGCACGTCGTCCAGGCCGTAGACCGTGGCGGCGTCCGGGTGGAGGACCGGGCCGGTGGCGGCGACCCGTCCGGGCCGGTGGGCGAGGAATCGGGTGGCCCCGGTCGGAGGGTAGAGCCGGGCGAGGGAGAGGCCGGGATTGGTCCAGGCGTGCGCGAGCGCCAGGTCGGCGGTGAGGAGCGCGGGCAGGCCGAGCGCCAGGAGCCGCCGGCGCGGCGGGGCGAGGAACGAGCAGGCCGCGAGGGCCGCGACCACCGCGGCGATCCCGGCGCTCCAGGCCGCCTCGGTGGCGATGAGGCCGTGGGCGCGCCAGGGTCCACCCGCGCCGCCGTTGAGCCCCCAGGCCAGGGCGAGGAGGGCGATGACCGCTCCGGCCGCGGCCAGAAGAGTCCGGCGGCCTTCGCCGGCCGCCCAGGCATCGGTCCCGCGCGCCGCGAGCAGCGCGAGCCCGAGCTCGACCCCGAGCTTCAGGTAGTGGCTGAGGCTCTTGTCGAAGAACGGCAGCGCGAGGAGCAGGTGGCGCACGCCCGGCACCTGGTAGGCGGCGAGAAGCGCGAAGAGGGTGACGGCGACGACGGCGGCCCAGCGCCGGTCTCGGCCGCCGCGGGCCGCCGGCCGCCCGAGCGCTCGCAGCCCGGCCCAGGCGCCCACCGCCGCCAGCGGCAGGGTCGCGGCGCCGGCGTAGATCGCCGTCGCCGGGTAATTGAACGGCCCCCACCAAGTGCCGAGCGCCGGGTTGCCGTGGAGCTCGGGCAGCACGGCGCGCAGCAGCAGGCTCCCGATCGTCCGCAGCGCCAGCGGCTGCGGCGAGCCGGCCGCGAGCCAGCGGCTGCTCTCGACCAGGGTGGCGGCGAGCGGCAGGGTCTCGACGGCGGAGAGGAGGGCGGCGACGAGCCAGGCCCCGCCGAGCCGGGTCCACCGGCCCCACGGGTCGGCGCTCCCGCGGACCAGCAGGTAGAGCGCGGCGAGGAGCGCGGTGAAGATCGCCGTCTCCGGGTGCCCGCCCAGGAGCTGGAGGCCGCCGAGGAGGGCGAGCGGCACCCAGCCCGCGCGCCCGGCCGCCAGGCGCTCGGTCGCCCAGAAGACCCAGGGCACCATGGCGAGGGCGTTGCCCATCGGGAAGAGGACGAAGGAGGTGATCGTCCCGGAGAGCGGAAAGGCGACCGCCGCTACCAACGCCGCCCTGCGGCCGGTACCGAGCTCGCGGGCGAGCGCCCAGGCGCCGCAGCCGGCGGCGACCAGCCGCAGCCAGGGCAGCAGCACCAGGCCGAGCTGGACCGGCAGGAGCGCGAACAGGAGATGGAGGGGGAAGAGCGGCGCCGACTGGCCGTTCGCCCAGAACGGGGTGCCCGAGAGCTGGTGGGGGTTCCACCAGGGCATCCGCCCGTGGCGCAGCTCATGGCGGAGGAAGAGCAGCCAGGGCCGGATCTGGAGGGTCACGTCCCGGAGCTGCGGGTTGCCGGCCGCCGGGTCCGCGACCCCCTGCCAGGGCGCCGTCGAGGCGAGGCTCGCCGCCGGGCTGGGCACGCCGTCCGGGATCGCGAGCGCCGGCGCCAGGAGCAGCGTCGCGGCGAGCCCCGAGACCGCCCAGGGGATCCCCGCTTCGCGGAGCCGGGCGCGGAGCGGCCCGCCGTCCGGACGCAACCGCCGAGCGGCCAGCCCGAGGAGCGAGAGGCCGACGAGAAGCCAGAGCGCCGGGTTCACCGTGGTATCTTTTCACGCCCTCCGGCCGCTTCCGCGCCATTCGCCATCGTGCCGAGCACCACCCCAGACGAGCCGACCGCGCCCTCCGAGCCGCTCGTCGCCTCGCTCGAGTCCCCGGTCTTCCACCGCTTTCGGCCGGGCCGGGGCAACCGCTTCGCGGGCTTCGTCCTGCCGGCCGAGGGCGCCGGGAGCCGCCGGCTCGAAGTCCTCGCCGGACGGCCGGCTCCTGGGCCGCTTCCCGGCCGATTGCCGAGCCCCGACCTGGCGGCGCTGCTGCCCGGCCGGCCGGCCGCGGCCGCCGCCCGCTTCGCCTTCGACCTCGAGGTGCCGGCCGAGGCCGAGCGTCTGGAGATCCAGCTCGAGGGCGGCTCGGACGAGCTTCTCTTCTCCTACCCGGCGGCCCGGCTCCGCGAGCTCGCCCCCTGGCTCGAGAGCATGCGCCGGCGCCTCGACGCCTTGCCCGCTCCGGACCCCGAGCTGGTCTTCGCGACCCAGGGCGGGCGCGACGTCGCCGCCTACCGCGACTCGATCGTCCCCGGCATCTACAACCTGAAGCGCTACCTGGGCGCCGCCGGGGTCGACCCGGCGGGGGTCGGCTCGATCCTCGACTTCGGCTGCGGCTCGGGGCGCCTGCTCGCGGGCTGGTGGCTGGACGCGGCGGCGCCGGGCGGAGCGGCTCCAGCCGCCGGCTCCCGGCGCCTCGCCGGCTGCGACCTCAACCGGGAGCTGGTCGCCTGGGCCCGGGAGCACCTGCCGGCCGGCATGGACTTCGAGGTGACCGGCCTCCAGCCGCCGCTGCCCTACGCCGATGCCGCCTTCGACCTGGTCCAGGCGGTCTCGGTCTTCACCCACCTGGGGCTCGAGACCCAGCGCCGCTGGGCGGCCGAGCTCGCCCGGGTGCTCCGCCCCGGCGGTTACCTCCTGGCGACCCTCCACGGCCCGCTCTACGTGCGCCTGCTGGGCGCCGAGGCCGGCTGGCGGGCCTTCGCCGAGCGCGGCTACCTCGAAGGGTGCCACGGCGAGGAGGGCTCGAACCCGTTCGCTAGCTTCCACTCGGAGGCGTTCGCCCGCGAGCTCTTCGCCGGCTTCGAGACGGCGGCCGTCTTCCCCCAGGGGCGGATCGGCGGGGAGCGGACGCTCTTTCCGATCGCCATGGTGCAGGACGTGTATCTGTGGCGGAAGCCGTGAGCCGGAGGGCTGACAAAAAGAGGCCGCGGCGGAGCGGTTTCCCGCCCCGCTACGGCGAACGAGGAGGCTACTTCGCCGGGGCTTGCCCGGCGTCCTTCTTCTGCACGGCCTCGAGATCGATCGCGATGCCGACGTCGTCGCCCAGGAGCACGCCGCCCTGGTCGAGGGACTGGTTCCACTGGATGCCGAATTCCTGGCGGTCGAGGGTGGTCGAGGTGGAGAAGCCGGCCCGGGTGTTGCCCCAGGGATCGCCGGCCGTACCCAGGAACCTCACCGGCAGCGTGACCTGCTTCGCGACCCCGCGCATGGTGAGCGTGCCGGTCACGTCGTAGGCGTTCTGACCGGTGGGCTCGACCTTCTGGCTCGTGAAGGTGATCCGGGGGTACTTCTCGACGTAGAAGAAGTCCTCGGATCGCAGGTGGGCGTCGCGCTTGTCGACCCCGGTGTCGATCGACGAGGCGTCGATGCTGAAGTCCACCTTGGAGGCCGCCGGGTCGCCGGGGTCCATCACGATGGTCCCCTGGAAAGTGTCGAACTTGCCGCGCACGGTGCTGACGAGGTGGCGGATCTGGAAGGTGACCTCCGAGTGCACGGGGTCGATCTCGTAGGTCTGGGCCGCGTGCGCGGGCGCCGCCGCGAATCCCGCGGCGAGGCCGGCGGCGGCGGCCAGTGTGGTGACGGTTCGCTTCACATCCATGTTTCGCTCTCTCCTTCGGTGATCACGGACCGGGCTGGCGGTAGGTCTGCCACCGGCCCGTGGCGGTTCATCGGTTCAGGGACCGGCCGCGGAAACCTCGCGGGCGTAGGCGGCGCGGATGCGATCGAGCAGCTCGATCAGACGCTCCAGCTCGGCGGGCTCCAGCATCTCGAGGGCCGAAGCCTCCATGGCCTCGACTTCGGCACGCATGGCGTCGAGCAGCGCCAGGCCCTCGCCGGTGATCCGGCACAGCACCTGGCGCCGGTCCTCGGGGCAGCGCTCGCGCGACGCCAGGCCTCGGGCTTCGAGCTTGTCGAGGAGCCGGGTCACTCCCGGCGAGGGCTCGAGCAGGCGCTCGGCGACCTCGAGCGTGGGCAGGGCTTCCTCGCCCGCGCCCCGCAGGATCCGCAGCACGTTGTACTGCTGCGGCGTGATGCCGTGCGGCTCGATCGTGCGCGCGACGCTCTGGCGCAGAAGGCTCGCCGTTCGGATCAGTCCCAGCAGGGCCTCGTGACCCTTGCTCCGGAACGGCCTCGACTGGCGGATCTCCTGCTGGAGCGAGCTCTCGGTGCGCGGCACGAGAAGAGCATTACACGTCAATAGTTGACAAGTCAAGGATATCTCTCCCGCCCCGGCGCGTCCACCCGCCGGGGTGGCCCCGGCACCCCCCGCACAGGGGTTGTGCGTTCCGGCCGCTTCGCGCATGTTGGAGCTCGAACGAAGCGCGGTCCGCCGCTCCCAGGCCCGAGGACCCGTCGAGGCGCCGCCCGGGCGCCCGGACGAGGCGGAGGCGGGAGCGGACGGACCCTGCGCGAGGTGCCAGACGATGCGCGACCGCAGTCTGCGGGGGCGGCTCTACCTGCTGCTCGTCCAGTGGCTGGTCGTGTACCTGGTGGTCTCCGGCCTGATCGGGGCCCTCGCCCTCGAGCACTTCCGTACCCACGTCGAGCAGGACCGCCTGCTCCTCGCCCGCACGGTCGCCAACTACCTCAACTCGACGGTCACCGACTCCCTCCGGAGCGCCAGCCGGATGACCGCCGAGCTGCCGTCGCTCGACGAGCGCGCGGTGCCCGCGCTGCGCTCCTTCCGGTTCCAGAGCCTCTTCCGCGACGCGATCCACGTGCTGGACGCGCAGGGCCGGCCGCTGGTCTCGGACCCGCCCTTCGCCCGGCCGCCGGCGATCGACTGGGAGCACTTCGCGGCCCGGGTCGGGGTGACCGGCCTGGTGCCGGCCGCCACCCCGCGCGACGCCCGCCCGGTGCTCGCCATGGTCGTGCCCTTCGAGCGCGGCGGCAAGCCCTACTACCTGGTGGGCGAGATGAAGCCGCGGGGCTCGACGCTCAGCGTCTCGCTCCAGAACCTCGCCGCCGAGCCGGGCTTCCACGTCGTCCTGGTCGACGACTCGGCGCGGGTGATCGCCGCCCCCGACCACGAGCAGCTCTTCCGGGACGTCGCCCCCGGGGGCGAGATCGGCGAGCGGGTTCTCGCCCGCCGCCCCCTGGTGACTCGCACCTCGCGCTGCACCATCTGCCTCGGGGCGCCCGAGGAGGGCACCTTCCTGACCGTCATGGTGCCGCTCCGGCTCGCCCCCTGGGGCGTCGTGATCCAGCAGGACGAGGCGAAGGCCTTCGCGGTGGTCCGCCCGTCGCAGGCCGGGCTGCTCGCGAGCCTGCTGCTGGTCGCGGTGATGGTCCTGCTGCTCTCGCGCGGGCTTGCGCGCTCGGTGGTCGGCCCGATCCAGCAGCTCTCGGTCCAGGCTGAGCAGCTGCGCCAGGGGGACCTCGAGACCCCGGTCGCGGTCGAGGGGGACCGCGAGATCCAGGTGCTCGCCAAGACGCTCAACGAGGCCCGCGGCCAGATCGCGACGGTGCTCGGCGAGCTGACCTCGGTCAACGAGCACCTCGAGGAGCTGGTGAGCGACCGCACCCGCGTGCTGGTCGCCCAGGACGCCCAGCGGCGGGTCCTGGTGCGCCGCCTGCTCGCCGCCGGCGAGGAGGAGCGCCGCCGGATCGCGCGCGAGCTCCACGACGAGATCTCGCAGCTCCTGACCGTGATCCAGCTCTCGATCGAGCCGGTCGCCGAGCAGGCGGGCGGCAAGCTCGACCGGGTCAAGGAGCTCCTCACCAGGACCCAGAAGGAGATCCACCGCATCATCTACGACCTGCGCCCGTCGCTGCTCGACGACCTGGGGCTCGCGGCGGCGGTCAAGTGGTACGCGGCGAGCTACCTCGAGCCCGCCGGCCTCCAGGTGTCGCTCGAGGTCGAGGACGAGCTCGAGCTGCCGGCCGAGGTCGAGATCACCACCTTCCGGATCTACCAGGAGATCATCACCAACATCCTGCGCCACGCCCAGGCCGAGAGCGTGTCGATCGAGCTCTACGCCCGCGACGGGCGGCTGGTGCTGGCGGTCGAGGACGACGGCGTGGGGTTCGATCCGGGGGAGAGGGTGGAGGGGGCGGGCCTGCTCGGCATGCGCGAGCGCGCCTCGCTCGTCGGCGGGCGGCTCGACCTCGACAGCGAGCCTGGAATGGGGGCCCACGTGCTGCTCGAGATCCCGCTCGAGTGGGAGCCCGGGGCGGGGCTCGACGCGGTGCCCGGTCCGGAGCGCAACGTGGCCCCGCCCGTGGAGGTCCACTCGTGATCCGCATCCTGATCGTCGACGACCACGACCTGGTGCGCGAGGGCATCCGCACGATGCTCGAGCAGGAGGCGGGCTTCGAGGTGGTGGGCGAGGTGGGCGACGGCCAGGAGGCGGTGCGGAAGGTCCTCGAGCTCGAGCCGGACGTGGTGCTGATGGACGTCAATCTCCCCGGCGGCCTGGGCGGCCTCGAGGCGACGGAGGCGATCGTCGCCCAGCGCCCGGCGACCAAGGTGATCATCCTCACCCAGTACGAGCAGGGGGAGTACATCCGCCGGGCGCTCCGGATCGGCGCCCAGGGCTACCTCCTGAAGCGCTCGGTCTCGCGCCAGCTCAAGGAGGCGATCCGCACGGTCTTCCAGGGCCAGCGCTACCTCCATCCGGCGGCGGCCAACGAGCTGGTGGAGCTGGTGACGACCGGCGGCAACCTCGAGGAGGAGGACTACGAGCGGCTCACCCAGCGCGAGCGCCAGGTGTTCAAGCTGCTGGCCGAGGGCAAGACCAGCCGCGACATCGCCAAGTACCTGGGGGTGAGCCTCAAGACCGCCATGACCCACCGCACCAACACGATGGCGAAGCTCAACGTCCACTCCCGCGCCGACCTCATCAAGTACGCCATCCGCAAGGGGATCATCGAGGCGTAAGGGGTGGGTGGGTATCAGGCGAAGGCCCGCGAGGATCCGTCGATTGACGGTTGACGGACCACGAGCCTTTCAGGATCTCGGCCGAGTCGACCCGGCTCGCCCCGCAGGCGACTCCGAGGACCAGGACCACCGCGGCGAACAGGACCCACAGGGTGGGGCGGGCATCGGCCGTGTGGCGGAGGTCTCGAAACGCGTCGCTCAGCAACCGACCAGCTTCCGCGCGGGGATCGTCGAGCTCTGAGAAGCGGCGACAAGGGCCCGGAGTTTCGGCAGCTTCCCGTCGGCACAGGAATTCAGAAGTTTCCGGTAGACAATCCGTTGACATACACTAAGAGCTCGCCTATATTCGGTCACTGCTTTACGAAGAGAGGCATATCCTGCGAGACCGAGGCAAGAGGACTCCCCGAGGGCGGGCGCCGGCGAATCGAGCGCCGCGCTCAGAGCTCAGTCCTGGTCCGCCTGGTGCCTCGGGGGATGGAAAGCCGGTCCCTTCCACAAGCCACAGCTTTCAAGACCGCCCGACGCGATGAGGCTGAAGCCGTCTCCAGGATGTCGCGTCCCAGAACACCAGGCGCGCGGCCCGCCTCGCGGTTTTCCGGGGAGTGCACCGCCAGACAGGACCATGGACCTTCTCGCCATGCGCTCGGCGATATATACTAACCTTCATCAAAGAGGGGATGTCATTCAATGAAGAAGCTCGTCAAGAACTTGACCTTCTCGGTCGCACTGCTCGGCCTGACGTTTGCCCCGGACGCGGTATTCGCCTGCGGCAGCTTCGGTGAATGCTCCGGTGGCACGTGTGTCGTCTGTTTCGCAACCAGCAGCCCGAACGGGTCTGGTTGCGCCTACACCTGCAAGATCGTCAAGTAGCTCACCTGGGCCCTCTGGGGACCACCAGGGGGCCCGCCGTTTTCTGAACCTCTATTCACGCCTCTCTCGGAGCCTCCATGACCCTCGACCGTCGTTCTCGTGCCCTCGGGCCACGCATTCTCGTCTTGCTGGTGCTCGCCGTGTGTCTCTCGACAGGCGCCGCACGCGCAGCACAGACCACGTTGCACTTGGAGGTCGTCAACTGGAACGTCCCTCCGGGCACTCGGATCCGCGCAACGGTCAAGGTCCGCCTGAAGGTCTTCTTCGTAAGCCACCAAGGGACAGGAGCCGACGGCACTCCGAAGGCCACGCTCCAGTCACCGATCGACGATCTCGCTCCGGAGACCCTGAAATGGGAGGTCGTGACCCAGAAGGGAGCGCGCTCTTCCAAGGAGATGGACTTCGCCTTCCCGGTGGACCTCGCAGGACTTCAGCATGCCACGGCGGGCGAGGTGTTCGAGATCGAGTTCGAGGTCGCGGATCCGGGGAAGGCCGCTGGAGAGTGGCGAGTGGCACGCGCCGATTCGACAGAGCTCGGGCTCTTTCTGGAAGGAGACCAAGTGAGCCACCCGACGGCGTGCATCCGCTTCACCAAGGATGACTCGGGGTACGGCATCAGCATCGCCTACGAGTGCAATGCCGAGTCGTTCGCTGCGGTAGAGTCGCAGTCCTCGACCTGCTCGACTTGCGCGGTGGGGAAGGGAGGGAGCTAACTCGATGGCGCATCGCCCGACACGGATCATGGATAGACGGCTCGCGGGACGGGTTGGCGGTTGGCTTGTCCTCGTCTGCCTTCCCGCGGTTCCGGCCGGTGGGCAGGTTCGCTCTCCCGAGACACCGGTCCGGGTGGAGGTGGATGCGGCCTCGGTCCCCATCGGTTCCAGGCTGCTGCTCGAAGTGCAGCCCCACCTGAGGGTCTTGGGAGTCCGACAGGCGGGGACAGACGCTCGTGGAACGAGCTCGGGGAAGAGCTTGGTCACATTGTTCGACGGTCCTTCGCGAGAGGCCGTGAACCTGGCGTTCGTGCGTAGCGACGGCCTGAGCCGGCGGGGCTCTGAGGTGGTCTTCCCATTCGACATGGCGAATCTTCTGAAGGAGGCCGGCTTCCATCTCGGGTTCGTGAAGCTCGTCGGCCGCTGGGAGGTCGCCGAACCTGGCGCCGAGCCGGGAGCGTGGACGGTTCTGGCGGGGAGCACCCTCGACTACGAGGTCCCCGTGCTCGAGGATCACTTCGAGAAACCCAGGGTCTGCGTGAGCGTCGAGCACGAGAACGATGAGTACCGTCTCGTCATCTCGGACTCTTGCGGATCCTCCCGTGCGTCCGGTGCAGCCCCTGAGTGAGACCGGGCCCGATGGCGGTGCGGAGACTCACCCCGTCGGCCCGGTGGAAGCGCAGTCGTATCAAGAGCCCTCTCCGGAAGTCGTGACCACCCGCGCCCGCCTGGTGGCCCTCGTCCGCCGCGAGCTTGGGGACGCCTGGCGAGATCGCCGCTTGGTCCTGGGGGGCGTATTCTGCCTTTTGCTGGCCGCTGCAGCCGGATTCTCAGAAGGGCAACGACTGGTTTCGGTCCGCGGTGAGGAGCAGCTCCTGACGGCGGGGTGGGAGGCTTCGGTCCGGGAGCAAGCTCTGCGCAACGAGCCCATGGAGATCGCGAGCGTCCGGACCGCATCACCCCTCTCACCCCTTGCGAACGGCCTCGAAAGTGTTCTGCCACAACGCTTCTTCTCGACCAAGGAACGCTTGCGGTTCGGCGAAGGGCGGGCCGCGCGCTCCACGATCGAGGCATTGGCAGGGCCTTTCGACGCGAGCTTCGTGATCGCCGTAGCCTTTTCTCTACTGGCGATCGTCCTGACTTACGACGCCATCTCCGGCGAGCGGACCAGCGGCACGCTGGCTCTCCTGCTGTCCTACCCGGTCTCCAGACGTCTCTTGTTCGCGGCCAAGGCCGTGGCTGGGATCCTTCTCTTGTGGCTGTGGCTCCTGGGGGCACTTCTGGTGTTCGCCACGACCATGCTGATCTCGGGCCTCCCTCTCGGCGATGCCGCGCGCTGGCTGATGATGGCGGGAACCGGCGGGCTCTACCTCGCCACCTGGGCTCTCGTGGCCCTCGCGGTCAGTGCCGCCACGCGGCGACCGGCGGTGTCTCTCCTGGTGGCCCTGGTCCTTTGGGCCGCCCTGGTGCTCATCGTTCCCAGGCTTCTACCGCCCATTCTCTCCCGTGGCTGGGCTTCCGAGCGCCTCGTGAACATCGCTCTCCTGGAGGAGACCGGAAATCAGGGACTCAGGCAGGAGTATCAAGACGAGGTCAACCAACTCTTCGCCAAGTTTGCCTTCGTCGGTCTGTCCGACGATGCGGCCCGCTCGCAGTTCATGGATGCTCAGCGACATGCACAAGAGGACCTCGATCGCAAACGCCGCGAGCTCAGCGCCAGGATTTGGGACGAACAGCGAAGGGTCGAAGGCGCCATGGAACGACAGGCACTCGGGCTCTCGGTTCTTTCGCCGGCTGCAATGTTTGAGCGCGCAGCGGCGGAGATCGCGGAGACTGGCTATCGCGAGCGGGCGCAGTTCTACTCGGCCGCCAGGAACTACTACCAGAACGTCGGCGTTCGGCTCGCCGAGAGCCATCCTCTCTTCATGAATCTGGACCAGAGCACGAGCCGTGGAGTCGCCTTCGGCCCTTCGGAAGCGAGCGTCCTGGCGAGCATCGAGCCGCTGCTGATCCAGTTTCAGACTCCATTGTGTTCGGCATCGCAAACGGCCGAAGACCTGGTTCTGCC
The DNA here is from genome assembly GCA_963837945.1 of uncultured Acidobacteriota bacterium. Classification (GTDB taxonomy): domain Bacteria; phylum Acidobacteriota; class Thermoanaerobaculia; order Multivoradales; family DATKCC01; genus CAVUBL01. The sequence continues at coordinate 31,552 of CAWIQD010000010.1, read as the reverse complement.
GATCGCTTCGCTCCTCGCGTACTGTGTGGTGGCGGGAGCACTCGGTGTGCGATTCCTACGGAGGCTCGACCCACGCGCATGAGACGCTTCGAAGGGATCCACGGCGAGGCTCTCTCGTTCGGTTTCACCGGAGAAAAGGGAGTGCTCGCGGACGTCAACTTCGAAGTTCGAGGTGGTGAGGCGGTCGCCTTGCTGGGCGAGAACGGCGCCGGAAAGTCGACTCTACTCCACCTCTGCCTTGGGTACCTCTCGCCGACCTCCGGGCGGCTTCGCGTCCTAGGCGAAGACCCGGCGGTGGCTTCTAATGCTCTCCGAGCCGCCGTCGCCTACGTCCCGGAGACCGCGCGCCTCTATCCCACGATGAGCGGCCGCCAACTCATCGGCTTCTTCGGCCAGCTCACGGGAAAGAGACCAACCGCGAAGGAGCGGGAGAAAGCCTTGTCGACTGTCGGTTTCCCGATCGCAGCCTTGGAGCGGCCGACGGCGAACTATAGCAAAGGCATGCGTCAGAAGATCGTTCTTGCCCTCGGTCTGCTGAAGCGAGCACGCCTGTTCCTGCTCGACGAGCCGACCTCTGGTCTCGATCCCCAGTCTCGGCGCGATCTCGCCACAGCCATTCGCGCACTCACCGACAACGGTGCTGGAGTTCTTTTCACTACCCACGACAACGGGCTCGCCAGCGTCGCTGCGAGCCGTTGTCTGAGCCTCGAGGCCGGTCGCCTGTTCGAAAGCTCGGTCTGCGAATGACCTCCGTGACGCTCCGTTCCAGGCCGGGCCTCTTTCACTGGTCTTCACTAGCGGGTGCAGCGATCCTCTCGGCGATTCTCCTCCCGCCGATTCGTGTCGCCACTGCCCAGAACCAGAGCGAGGCCGAGTTGCGACTCAGCGTGGAGCGCGCTCGCCTCGCCCAGCAAGAGCTCGAGGACGACCTCGCGGTCGAGGAGCGGCTGGCCAACGCAGGACTCGCCTCGGACGTGGAGCTGCAGCGCGCCCGGAGCCGCGTGGAGAAGGCTCGTATCGATACTGAGATGGCTAGGGCTGCGTTGACCGATGCGCTCCCGCCGGCTCGTTTGCTCTCGGCCACCCGCAGGCGGTCGTCCTCTGGCCAGCCCAAGGTCCGCCTCGAGTTCGAGCGGACCGGGAGGGCTGCCGAGCGGCTCGGGCAGTCGGTCGTTGTCAGTGTCCTCAATGATGGCTTGGTGGTGGGGAAGCCGTTCCAGGCGCTACTCGAGTTTCCGGCACACGGCTCGGCCAAGGAAAGCGTCGAGTTCGATCTTCTTCGGGACGTCGATCAGATCACCGTTCGGACGGTCTCGGGATCTCGCCAGGACGAGGTCTTGGTTCCCCTGGAGATCGATGCCCAGGGCACTGCGGTGCGCCTCACGTCCCTCAATTCCTCACAGGACGGTCAGCTCGGAGATAGTGTGGATTTCAACGTGGTGGTCGAACGGTCGAATCTCGACGTGAGCTCTATCGCGTTGGAGATCGAGGGTCTCCCCAATGGCTTCAGCGGCCAGATCCTGGACCAAGAGAAGCGGTCAAGGCTGCGACTCGTCCAGTTTCCCCAGGGAGTCAACCGGGTTCCGGTCGTCGTCCGGATCGACGTACCTGAACAGGAGGACGCGAGCTGGAGCGATCGTGTGATCGACTTGTCGGTGGAAGCGGGTCTCCCGTCGGCGAACAAGCCCCTTGCTTCCGTCGCCCTTCACCTGAGGCCGGTTGGCCGTCCCGACCTGAGCCTCGTCAGCGACACCTTGAGTGTCGAGGTGGCCCCGAATGAGGAGGCTGCGATCACGGTCGAAGTCGTCAACAGCGGCCGGGCCGCAGCATTCGATGTGCAACCCAGGCTCTCGGAGCCGATCGGGCTCGAGGTCGAGGTCGTGCCCAAGAAGATCTCGAAGATCCCTGCTGGAGAGCGGGCTAAGCTGACGGTGCATGCCCGCGCTCGGCCGGAGGCCGTCGAAGGTGACTACCAGGTGCGGGTGAGCGCGGTCACGGAGCAGGCTGGTGGCTTCGCGGAGAGCAAAGATCTCACGCTGCGCATCACAGTCCATCGGCGATTACCTTGGGTTCTCCTCGGCCTTGGCCTGCTCGGTCTCGGAGCCGTCTCGTGGGGAGGCTGGTGGCTGCGCCGGCGGACCAAGGGCACCTGACCGGGAGCGCTACCTGCACCCGGCGGCCGAGGGCAAGACCAGCCGCGACATCGCCAAGTACCTGGGTGCACGATGGCGAAGCTCAACGTCCACTCCCGCGGCGACCTCATCAAGTACGCGATCCGCAAGGGGATCATCGAGGCGTGAGGCCAGGAGGCGCGCTCTTCTCGTCGATCCTCTCGAGGATCTCGCGCCAGACGTCCTGAAGATCCAACCGCTCGGCCCAGTCCGCGATGTAGCGGCGGTCGATCTCGTCGGCTCCCAGGTCCAGCACCCCGGCGATGTCACGGAGGTGCTTCTCGGAGCCGCCGTCCAGGTAGAAGGCCATCTTCTTGACGATCACGTCCTCCGGAGACGCGAAGACGGCCTCCAGATCTGGCGCGGGGTGCAGGGTGCGCGTGCGGGCGAACCGGCTCCGGTCGAAGGCATCGCCGGCCGGGATCATCACGTCGATCTTGAGTCCCGAGGCCGGGTGGATGACGTTGAACTGGCTTCTGCGGCGGACCGCGTGGCGAACCGACTCCTCGCTGAGGTAGAACTCGTTCGGCGGAAACTTTGCCGCGAAGCGCGGGATCGCTTCGGCAGGGAGGTCTACGACGACGTCGATGTCGTTGGTGAATCGCGGCTCCCCGTAGAAGATCGTCGCCATCGAGCCGGTCACGAAGTACCGCAGGCCCAGGGTTTCACAGGCCCGGACGACGTGGCGCAGCAGGTCATCCTGATCCAAGGGCGATTCTCCGGGCGACCTCGTGCTGGAGCCGCTCCTCCTCCCACTCCGGGTGCTCGGCCCGGAGCTGGCTCGCGATCATCCGCCGGGCAGAGCGGAACATCCCGAAGGCGATGGCGAGGCGCTCGGCGCCGCTCTTGGCGCGCAAGACCTCGACCATCTCCGGGTCCATGCGTTCGACCCGGAGGGGGCGGGTTGCCCGGGGCTTGCGTGTCAAGTGTGGGCGGCGGGCCTCGACGGCCTCTCCCCGCACTCCGGCGAAGCCTTGCTGCATGTCGGTGCGCGGCTCTTCCATCCTCCGGTCCGTGTGGCCGGCCACCTCGCCGCCCAGGCGTTGGACAAGCTCTTCATCCATGAGATCAGTCTAGCGAGTGCTCCGGACCACAACAAGCGAGCCGGGCTCTTGCACGCGCCACCTCCTTTCGCCCATGCAAATGAACCCTGACCCCGGCCGGTCCGAGGCCATCACATCTAGAGGACGCGAAGGGCGGCCGCGATCTCCCGGTCGGCCGGGCGCCCTGGTCTCCGGGGTGTACCGCTCGGTGCCTGCCGTGAGGGTGGGCCGGCCGACGCGGAGGTCGGCCGCTTCACGCGGGGTCGGGCTCCGGCCCTGGCGCGGGTGGTGGGCTAAGGCTAAAGCTCGAGCTCGCCGAGGCTCTCGACTTCGAGGGCGTGCTGGAAGAGCTGCGAGAGCTCGTCGGCGGAGGCGACCGCCTCGAGGCGTCCCTTCGTCTCCTTGGAGAGCGGCCCGAATTGGTGCTCGAGGAGATCGGCCACCAGGGCGCGCATGCCTTCCAGCCGGCCCTTCTCCAAGCCCTTCGCCAAGCCCTTCTCCATGCCCTCTGCCTTCAGCGTGTCGGCCCAGGTCATCTCCATGGCGTGCACCTCCCGGTTCGGCTCCGCGGCGAGGAGCCTCTCGTACTCCTGCCGCTCCGCCTTGTCCAATTCTATGTAGGTCTCGACGATGTTGGCCAGCAGGAACCTCCTGGCATCGTCGACCTCGGCCTGCCCGACCCGTCGCAGGCATTCGATCCGGTGCTCCGGAGCCGAGAGATTTCCCGGGTCCATGAGCGCCGCCAGCGCCGAGGCGAGCACCTCCGGCCGGTCGAGGTACTCGGCGGCCCGGCTCCGCGAGAGGCCGAAGGCCCAGTAAGTGAAGGTCGCGAGCTCGTGGCCGGCGAAGCTACGCTCAGCCGTGGTCCTCACGACATCGGGCGCACCACCCTTCAGGTAGAGGACGACGGGGAGGACCGGCTTGTCGTCGCGCAGCCAGAGCTGCATGGCGTAGCGCCACATGCGATGGCCCATGGCCTCCTTGCCGCGGGCATCGGCCTCGATCTCCACGTGGACCAGGACGAGCTCCTCCTCGCCGTCGAGCGCCTCGACCTTGGCCAGGAGATCGAGGTAGCGGTGCTCTCCCTCGGTCGTGTCGGTGAAGAGCTCTTTGTCGAGGAAACGGGGCGTCTCCAGGCGGAGCCGCGCCGCCACGTCCGGCGCGACGATGCGCAGGAAGTCCGCGAAGAATGTCTGGAGGAGCTCCTTGAAGAGCTGGTCGTGCAACTGGGTCCCTCCATTCGGGTGAGTGGTGGATCGTCGAGGCCTCGGCCGGTCCGAGGGCCTTCACATCTCGAGGACGCGAACCGGGGCCGCGATCTCCCGCCGACGACGGATCGAAGTCCGACCCCGCGTGAAGCGGCCGACCTCCGCGTCGGCCGGCCCACCCTCACGGCAGGCACCGAGCGGTGCACCCGAGCGAACAGGGCCAGGAGCGCCCGACCCCGCGAACGGAGCCGGGCGCTCCTGGCCTCATCCACTCTCGCGCCCCTTGCCGACCTCCTCCCTGATCTCGGCCACCACCCGCCGGACCCGCTGGGCCCAGCCGGCGGCGGCGCGGCAGAGCGGGAGGTCTTCCCGGGTGACGACGAGCTCGGCCGGGTCGTCGGCGACTCGCTGGAGGTAGTCGGCCAGACGTTCGAGGTCGGCCGCGGCGGCGGAGGCATCGCCCCGCGGGGCGGAGAGGCCGTGGCTCGCGCCCCAGTCCCAGTAGGGGCTCTCGAGGGCGATGTCGTAGAGCATGTCGCCGAGGCGCCGCAGCAGCTCGACGTGCTCGCTCTCGCGGAAACACCAGAGGTAGGTCTCGCGGAAGGCGGTTTCGCTCATCGCCGGGCCTCGCGGAGGATGTCCATCAGGATCCGGCCGCTCCGCCGCAGGGTCTCGTCGGGGACGGAGAGGAGGTAGTGGGCGAAGGCCAGCGGCTGGACGCGGAGGTCGGCGAGGCCGCCCATGTGGAGGGCGAGGGTGTCGCCCCCTACCGGGATCAGGCCGCGGGCGGTGCCGACGGGGCGGCCGTGCCAGAGGAGGTGCCAGTGGAGGTCAAGGCGCCGGGCCGCGTCTTCCTGGAAGCGGAAGGTCGGGGGCCGCTCGGCGACGGCGAGGGCGGCGGCGGCGAGGTAGGCGAGGTCGGGCGCCTGAAGGGTGAGACGGGGTTGGCCCTCGCCGGCGGCGAGGCAGGCCCAGCGGGGCTCGGTGCCGGCGCCGTAGAGCGGGGTGACGCGCCAGGGGCCGGCGTTGTCGGCTTCGGGGGTGGCGGGGGCCGGGTCGCGCCGGGCGAGCTCGGCGAGGAAGTCGGGGGAGAACGCGGATCGACTGGATCCCCCCTCCTTCTCCCCGACCCTCTCCTCGCCCCCGAGGGGAGGAGAGGGCGCCCCCGCCCGGCGGGGCTCGTCTTCCAGGTTGTCGCGGGTGGACTGCGGGTTGCTAGACTCCGGGTCAAGCTGGCGCATTGGGCACGTTCCTTTGCGTTGGCCAGGGCGCGGCAGTGGCTCACGACCCTGCCGTGCCCGCCTGGGTTTGTCGGGTCGATCGGGGCCCCTCACGAGGGCCGGCCGGATCGCGTCGTCGTTGGACCTGGCGGTTCGGTGTGCAGTCGGCTGCTGTCGGCGACCTCCTCTCTCCAGCTCGCTCGATCTACGCTCACCTTACGCCAGGACGACGCCGAAGTCAAGCAACTGCTCCATCTCCTGTCTCCTCGATCTCCCTCCATTGTCATCTCGACCGGAGGACCAGACCACGTCTGGTCCGCAGTGGAGAGATCTGGGGGAAGGCGGCTGGGGCGGGGGCATCTCACTGCTGGGCGACCTAGCCTCCGCCGAGGGGCGGGCCGGGGTCCTCTCTCGCCGCGGAACGGCGCGCGCTCCTCGGACCATGGCACGCAGGCGCGCGCCTCGGCTTCGCGTCCGCCCTCGGTGTCACCGGACTCCCGCAGCTCAAGCGTCACGGAAGCTCAGACGTCCCCGACGAGAGAGGCCCCCGGCCCGCGCGCAGGTCCTACCCGAGTCGGAAATCCTGACCAGAGGAACTCAAGAGGCAGGCTTCTTGACCCACCATGAGTCGTAGTTGACCCGCTTTCCGGCCTGTGCTATCTTCGCCGGAAGGTTGCGGCAGCCGAGGTGATTGAATGCGATTCCTGACCGCTTCGCCAGCACTGATGAGAGAATGTCCTTCCACCGGTCCCTTGCATTCCTGGCGAGTCTACAGCGATTAGTGGACTCAGGTGAACGACTTGACCCCAGGAGGAAGTTCAATGGCTGCAATTCAGATTGACGAGAACAATCAGCCCCAGACAAGCTGGAGTGACATCGCCGCACTCGACCTGGCCATGGTGAAGCGGAAGTTACAGGATGAAGATGAGGGACAAGGTTGGACTCCCGGGACCTGCGATGTCGTAGAAACCGAGTACAAGCGGTTTCTGTCCCTCAAGCGGTTCTACCCAGATCGTGAGATCGTGCCCAATCGTATGGTCGACCTCTTTTGGCATCAGCACATTCTGGACACCTCGAAGTACGCAGAGGACTGCCATGCTCTCTTCGGCTACTTCCTTCATCACTACCCCTATTTCGGGATGCAGGGGGAAATCGACGAGCGTAACCTGATGGAGGCATTTGGTGAAACCTGTAAACTATACCGCAAGCACTTTGGGGAGCACTACGAGGACGCGGCAGCCAGGTGCAGAACACAGTGCAAACCGGTCAAGTGCAAGTAGCCAACCCTTTCTAATTGGTCAAGGTGCCGATGGCCTCTCTTACACACTAACGGCGCATCTGTGAACTCGTGCATCCAGCTCTCGAATTGTCCACCAGCCCTAGCGAATTCCCAGACCTGCCTTGAAACTCGCTACCACCGCATGGTCCGAGAACTGGCTGGGCCTGGCTGCTAAGGATGCCTTTCGTTCTTCCTCAATTCCGGTAGTTCTTCTGGGGGCCTTAAAGAAAAAGGGCGTACGGCTAAGAACACCGGTAGGCCAGCAATGAGCCTCGGCCTTTTCGGATTTGGCGGGTACAGGAGCTTCGCTCCGAAGATTCAGCGCTTCCCGACCGTCTCCAAGATCAACCTCTTAGCCGGTCCTAACAACTCAGGGAAGTCCAACGTATTACGTTTTATTCATGAGCAATATAACGCCCTCTTGGCAGATACTCAGGGAAGGCGTGAGGGCGGTGGGAGCTTCTCGGAGCTAGATCGTCACCGAGGACAAGGCGACGGATCGGTGTTGTTCAGCCTTGGGCGTGACACCGGTGACGAAACACAGGCGGGCCCGAAGGAAAAGCGAGCTCGCCAAGACCGCCAGTGCTCGTCATACTTGGACCGAGTGTTTGAGGTTCTTGCACAGGGCTCGAGCCAGGCATGGTTCGACTTCTCTGCCTCAACTCCTGGCGCGCGACTACAATTCGTTGTCTCGGAGGACTTGTCTAAGGCGCTGAGACCGTCAGAGTGGCAGGTGCTTTGGCATACTCTGACGGGCCAAGGCCATGGCAACCTCGAAGAGCACTGGATACCTGGAACTTTAGATACGCTTTGTCCGAAGCCGGCTCCCATAAGGTGTGAAATTGTTGAAGCTGTTCGCGAGATTGGCGCATCGGGCTCGCCTACTGACGGGTTCAGCGGTAGCGGTATCATCGACCGGCTGGCTCAACTCCAGAATCCGGAGATGGAGAAGCAAGCGGACAAACGCGCCTTTAAAGCGGTCAACGAGTTCCTGCAGGTCGTGATCGATGACAAAGGCGCCCGCCTTGAGGTGCCGTACAGCCGAGACACGATCCTGGTGCATCAGCAAGGGCGTACATTACCATTGCCGAGTCTCGGCACCGGTGTCCATGAGGTTGTTATCTTGGCGGCCGCCGCAACTATTCTTGACGAGCACGTAGTCTGTATCGAGGAACCTGAGCTTCACCTCCATCCGATTCTCCAGCGCCAGCTAGTGAAATATCTTGCCGATAAGACGAAGAATCAGTACTTCATCTCGACTCACTCAGCTGCCTTACTGGATACAGAGGGTGCAACCGTCTACCATGTCTCCCATGATGGTGAAGTATCGACGCTCTGGCTTGCGTCATCTGCTGGCGAGCGGTACGACATCTGCCGGAGCTTAGGCTACAAGGCTTCGGATATTCTCCAGGCCAACTGCGTCATATGGGTCGAGGGGCCATCTGATCGAATTTACTTGCGGCACTGGATCTCGGCGAAGGCGCCGGAGCTCCTAGAGGGGATCCATTACTCGATCATGTTTTATGGGGGACGCTTGTTATCTCACTTGTCTGCCAATGACCCGGACGTCACCGAGTTCATCTCTTTGCGCAGGTTGAACCGATATGTCGTAGTCGTCATGGATAGCGACTTAAGATCTCCTCGGTCTAGGCTCGGAAGGACGAAGGAAAGGGTCCGCGAGGAGATAGGTCAGAGCACTGGCATCGCGTGGGTAACAGAGGGGAGAGAGATCGAGAACTACGTTAAGGTTCCGATCCTCGCGAGGGCAATCCAAGCCGTTAACTCGAGGGCGAGACCTATAAGCCTGAGGAATCCATATCAGATCGCTTTGCGCTTCAAGGGTAAGCAGGGGGAGATCCGGGCGGACATAGATAAGGTTAAAGTTGCCCAGGAGGTGACTAAGGGCCCGGCAGAGCTCAACGTTCTTGACTTGGCAATCCGGATTGAAGAACTGGTTGGGTACATAAGAGAGGCGAATCTCTAGCTGGGGCGACGGCAAGCAGCTGCGAAGTAGACAGCGAAGGGCCCTGATGCCGTCGAGCGCGGCTGGGGACAGGTAAGAGCCAGTGGGGAAGAGCCGCTACAGCAACTCCTCATACCCCCGCAGAGTATCCAGAATCCGCCGCACGTCGTTCTCCCCGAGGTCGGTCCGCAGCTCCACCCAGATCTCGCCTCGGTGCGTCTGGGCGTAGGTGGTGCGGCCTTGGCGCCAGGTCACGGTCTCGGTTCCGGGCGTGCCGGCGACGGGGCGGGCGGTTTCGGGGACTGGCGGGTGTGGGCCGCCGCGCCGTTCTTGGAGGTAGAGGAAGTGCTCGCCTTGCCAGAAGATGACGACCTCGGGCTCGAGGCCTCTGGTGACGGTGATGTTGATGGGCTTCTCGCCGAGGGACCTGGGGGCGGTAGAAGGGGACGAGGGGGGAGAAGCCGGAGTACTCCTGGACGTCGGCGACCGCGTCGAGGCTGAAGGGGCCGCGGAGGACCTGGGGGTAGACGAGAGGGAGGCCGAGGTGGATCACCCGCAGAATCACGAGGACGATCCCGGCCACCACCAGCAGGCTGACCAGCCCTTTCAGACGATCCATGGCAAGGTGACCAGGAGGAGCGCCACGGCCGCCGCCACGGCGAGGGCGGGGAGGGCGCGGTCGTCGTGGGGGCGGCGGCCGAGGAGGATGTCGACCCGGCGGCGGAGGGTGCCGCGGGCGGCCAGGTCGCCGGGCTCCGTGCGGTCGTAGAAGGCGAGGAGCGCCCGGGCGAGCGGCCGGCGGTCGGCGTCCGCTCTGCCTTGGTTGGCGGCGTCGGCGTCGCAGGCGATCTCGAGCTCCAGCAGGTAAGCGCGGAAGACCCAGAGGGCGACCGGGTTGTAGAGCTGGACGAAGCGCGCCAGGAACAAGAGGTGGAGCGGCAGCCAGCGGCGGCGCTGCCAGTGGGCGTTCTCGTGGCCGAGCACCGCGGCGAGCTCGTCGGCATCGAGCGCCGCCAGCACGTCGTGGGAGATCTGGAGGACCGGCGCCTTGCCGGGCATCCCGGGCACTCCCGCGGTCGCCACGTGGAACGGCCGGCCGGTGACGGCCTGGACGGTCACTCGCTCCCAGCCCGGGAGCGCCCGGGCGTGGCGCCCGAGCCCGGCCGGCAGCGCCTCGCCCGACTGGCGCACCCGGTGAAGCGCGGGCAGGAGCTCCTGGCCGATCGGCGATGAGCAGGGTCGCCGCCCCGATCCCCAGCGCCAGGTGCCCCACCCGGAGCGCCCCGAAGACCGGCAGCGCTAGGATGCGCTCGCTGTCGAACCAGGCGACGCGCTCCTCGAAGCCGGTCGAGCGCCGCCCGGGCACCGCCGCGGTGACGAGCGGCACCACCAGCACCGCCGCCAGCAGCCAGCGCCGCCCGCGCCCCGAGGGCAGCTCCAGGTGGCGGGACCAGGTGAAGAGGATCGCCCCCGCCACCGACGAGTGCAGGGCCACCTGCCAGAGGTAGGTGGCCCCGGGGAGCTGCCAGAGGGCGGGATTCACCCCGTCATCTACCGGCTACCGATGCGCCGCGACTCGGCGCTCGGGCGCTCCTCGCGATCGTCGGCCTTCGCCTCCTCTCGACAGAGCTCCTCGTACTCGAGCGGGTGCTCGTGGTGCAACCGCTCCCGGCTGATCTTGCCGGTGAAGATGCTCGAGTCGAAGGGGAAGACGTCGGGGTTCAGGTGGGCGCCGTAGAGGTGCCACACCAGGATGGTCAGCAGGGCCAGCATCGCCTCGTTCGAGTGCATCGCCTTGGCCGCCGGGATGAGCTCGGCGGGGAGCAGGTGCGAGACCACGATGGGGTAGAACAGGATGAACCCGGTCAAGACCATGATGGCGCTGCCGAAGATGAGGCCCCAGTACTCGAACTTCTGCCGGTAGTCGAAGCGGCCGAAGCGGGGGGCCGTGTCGGTGCGGCCCAGATAGTAGCGCAGGTTGTCGACCGTATCCCGGAAGTCCTGGCGGGTGAGCATCATGGTCGGCTTGGCGCGCCGCGTGGCCACCCCGACGGTCGCGACCACCAGGTGGGCGACGGTGAGGAGAGCGAAGGCGACGCCGGCGACGCGGTGGATCCAGCGGGCCGCGAAGATCCCGCCCAGGGCGTCCACCAGCCAGGCGCTCACCGGGTTGCCCGGCCACTTCTGGGGCAGCCCGGTGGCGAGCAGGAAGAGGAAGAGCGCGATGATCGCGAAGTGCTGGAAGCGCGCCCAGCCGGAGAAGCGGCGGACGGTGGCGGTGTCTTTCGTTTCGTGGCTCATGGTTGGTTCTCGGCTCAGCGCCTGACGGCCACCCGGTACAGGTGGAGCCCCACCTGCAGGGCCAGCCCCAGGATCATGAACGGGATCAGGACCTTGTAGAACAGGTTCACCAGGAAGACGAGCGGCGCGTGGTGGAGCGACGGCCGGTAGTGGGAGAGCCAGGCGGCGGGGAAGTCCTGCGCCGCGTCCTGGTGGCAGCCGGCGCAGACGCCCGCCACCCGCGTCTTCATCTCGGCCTCGCCCACGAGCTCCGGCGAGGCGATGTCGTGCACGCCGTGGCAGTCGATGCAGGTCACCACGAGCTGGCGCTCCTCGACCTTCGCCGGGTCGGCGAGGGTGGCGGTGACGCCGTGGAAGTCCGCCAGGTAGGTCTCGGCGGCCTGGGTCGGCACGTTGTACTTCGCCATCAGCTTCTGGTCGCCGTGGCAGCGCACGCAGATCTCCGGCGAGCGGATGTGGAAGGCCGCGCTCGTCGGGTCGGCGATCGAGTGGGCGGTGTGGCAGTCGGCGCAGCCGGGCACGTCCTGGTTGTGCTCTTCGACCAGCGCCCGGCCGTGGACGCTCTGCGCGTACTGGCGGTAGACGTCCGAGTGGCACTTCGCGCAGCTCCGGGAGATCATCGCCTGCTTCTGGTGCGGGTCGCCGATTCCGTGGTCGCCGTGGCAGTCGGTGCACACGGGCACGTCCTCGACGCCCTCCTTCAAGTAGGTGTAGTGGATGCTCTCGAGGCTCCGGGTGTAGGTGTCGAAGTGGCACTGCTTGCAGGTGTCGTAGGAGGCGAGCACGTACTGGCGCCGGCTGGCGAAGTTGGCGCCGTCGGGGTGCTTGCCCTCGTCGTCGTAGCCCTGGTGGCAGTCGGTGCAGAGCAGCTCGCCGCCGTGGACCGACTTCGCGAACTCGTCGCGGTCGACGGTCAGGCTCATCTCGGTGCCGTCGCCGAGCGCGAGGGTCAGGGAGTCGTCTTCGTGGCACGCCAGGCAGTACTCGACGGCCTCGGGAGTGGGTTGGCTCCCTCGGGCGGCCGGGAGGACCGCCGGCAGGAGCAGGAGGCCGACGGCCGCGACGAGGGCCCTCCGCGCCACGCGCTCGCCGGCCGTTTCGCCGCTGAGGGTTTTGGCTCGAGACATGGTCTTTCCTCGATCGGTTCTTGGTTTGGTCTGGAGTGGCGCTCGGCCGAGCCCGGCGAAGGGGCCCCGAACCGCTCGGGGCCCCTTCGCCGGGCCGGTGGCCGGGTGGCGCGCTCAGGCGTCCTTCTCGCGGGCTTCGCGCTCGGCCTCGTCCGGATCGTCCTCGCGGGCGTCCTCGCGGGCCTTCTCGGCCCAGGCGTCCGCGCGCACGGGCCGGGTGCCCTTCGCCTTCGCCCGCTTGCCGCGGCTCAAGAAGGCGCGCGCCGGCTGCCAGGCGGGCCGCAGCACCAGCACGGTGCCGTCCGCCGCCTGCTTGGCGAGGCCGTAGACCTTGCTGGCCAGGAAGGCGCCGAGCATCATGAAGCCGATGAGGGGCAGGAAGATCGCGTAGACCAGGCCCAGCAGCGGCGCCGCGACGAGCAGCACCAGCACGGGCACCCGGTAGTAGACGCTCGTCTCCGTGCCGGGCAGGCGCCCTTCGTCGTCGAGGGACTTGAAGGACAGCTCTCTGAGATTGAGGTAGATGCCGGGATCGACGTTCTGATTGCCGTGGTAGTGGGTCATTGGGTGGCTCCTTTCCTCTACGACCCCATGATCGACCCCGGGCTCCCGAGAGTCACTCGGGTAAATGCCCGATCTTTCGCCGGTAGGGGACCGAGACCGGCGCGCCGGCCGGCCGAGGCCGAGGAGGACTTCGGCACCCGGCCAGAGCGATTCTCGGAAATGCAAAACCATAAAAATCATCTATCGAAAGGTATATAAAGTCATATCCTCTGCCCGATGGTGCAGGTGCTTGCAGAGGCGTAGCATGATCGAAATGTGCTTCCCTTCACTAGGAGTCGATCGATCATGAACCATCGCATACTCGTCCTCGTCCTCGCAGTCCTCGTCCTCGCCGCGGCGCCCGCCTGGGCCGGTGGCAAGACCGGCGTCATGGCGACGCCGCAGCTCTCGTGCGGGAGCTCCACCGGATCCTCGATCAACGTCGTGGTCTGCGCCGGGACGACCGGAGCGCCGGCGGGGGTCTCGCTCCAGTGGCTGGACCTCGCGGGCTTCCTCGCCGGGGGCTCGGCCTGGCCCGACTCGTCGCTGATGTGCGCCGCCTCGTTCTCGGGCAACGCCAACGGGTCGACTTACAACCTCGGCGCGAACCAGTGCATGACCCTCCAGCTCGGCGACAACCTGTTCGACACGCCCGGCGCGTCGAGCAACTGCGTCAACGAGCCGCTCCAGTGCGGCACCCAGTACGTCGTGCGCGGCTTCGCCCACGCCACGAGCTCGCTCAACCGGAGCGCCTTCACCGGCAACCTGGTCTGCTCGACTCTGGCCTGCAGCGGCGACCCGGGGTGCACGTTCACCCAGGGCTACTGGAAGACCCACGGCCCGGTCCCGACCGGCGGCAACTCCAATGAATGGCCGGTCACCTCGCTCGATCTCGGCACCGTGACCTACACCGACCTCGAGCTGCAGTCGATCTTCGACAACCCGGGGGCGGGCAACGGCCTCGTGACGCTCGCCCACCAGCTGATCGCCGCCAAGCTGAACGTCGCCTCCGGCGCCGACGGCTCGTCGATCGCCGCCGCGATCGCTGCGGCCGACGCCCTGATCGGCAACCTGGTGGTACCGCCGGTGGGGAGCGATTCCCTGCCGTCGGGCGCGACCAGCGCCCTGACCGGCGCGCTCGACAGCTTCAACCAGGGCCTGACCGGCCCCGGCCACTGCGCCGGCTGAGGGCCCGCAGGTCCTGAAGCCTCGCCGACCGCCGGACCACCGCACCGGCGGTTCCTTTCGGGGCGGCGAAGCGGGTTTCGACCCGTTCCGCCGCCCCGCCCACCTTCCCCCCGGCTCGTCGCCCCGTCTCGAGCCTCCCCGCCCCTCCGGGCGGGCGCCGCGCCCGCCGGCCCGTCCCGGGAGGGGGCGCGCCCGCTGCGCGCGGCTGGTAGCGTCGGCGCCAGCGTAGTTTTCTCGAACCGAGCGTCGCGCTCCCCGGCGGTCCCTCCCCGGCCGCACTCGGCCCGAGGTGTTCCGAGCTCGTGGAGCCTGTGCTCATCGGCCAGCCGACCGGCCGGCAGGGAGACGACCCATGGGCCGCTACGAAGACACCTTCACCCGCAGCATCGAGGCGCCGGAGGAGTTCTGGGGGCGGGCGGCGGAGCGCATCGCCTGGACCAAGCGCTGGGACCGGGTGCTCGACGACTCGAACCCTCCCTTCTACCGCTGGTTCCCCGGCGCGGGCCTCAATACCTGCTACAACGCCCTCGACCGCCACGTCGAGCTGGGGCGCGCGGACGTCGTCGCCCTGATCTACGACAGCCCGGTCACGGCCACGATCGAGAAGTTCACCTACCGCGAGCTCCGCGACCGGGTGGCCGCGTTCGCGGGCGTCCTGGTCGACCTGGGGGTCGGCAAGGGCGACACGGTGATCATCTACATGCCGATGATTCCGCAGGCGGTCGTCGCCATGCTCGCCTGCGCCCGGATCGGCGCCGTCCACTCGGTGGTGTTCGGCGGCTTCGCCCCTCACGAGCTCGCGATTCGGATCGACGACGCCCGCCCGAAGGTGCTGATCACCGCCTCCGGCGCGATCGAGGGGCAGAAGCTCCTCGAGTACAAGCCGCTCGTCGACCGCGCCTTCGAGCTCGCCGAGCACCCGCCGGAGCACTGCATCGTCTACCAGCGGCCGCAGGTGCGGGCGGCGCTGGCGTCCCGCCGCGACCGGGACTGGCGCGAGCTCGTGGCCCGGGCCACGAGCGCCGACTGCGTGCCGGTGGCCGCGACCGATCCGCTCTACATCCTCTACACCTCGGGCACGACCGGCCGGCCCAAGGGGGTGGTGCGCGACCACGGCGGCCACGCGGTGGCGCTCCACTGGAGCATGGAGAACATCTACGACGTGCGCGCCCGGGACGTGTTCTGGGCCGCTTCGGACGTGGGCTGGGTGGTGGGGCACTCCTACATCGTCTACGGGCCGCTCCTGACCGGCTGCACGACGGTGCTCTACGAGGGCAAGCCGGTCGGCACCCCCGACCCCGGCGCCTTCTGGCGGGTGATCGCCCAGCACGGAGTGCGGGTGCTGTTCACGGCGCCGACGGCCCTCCGGGCGATCAAGAAAGAGGACCCGGAGGGCGCCTTCCGCGCCAAGTACGACCTGCTCGACTTCAAGTACCTCTTCCTGGCCGGCGAGCGCCTCGACCCGGACACCTACCACTGGGCCCGGAAGATCCTCAAGCGCCCGGTGATCGACCACTGGTGGCAGACCGAGACCGGCTGGCCGATCGCCGCCAACTGCATGGGAATCGAGCAGCTCCTGATCAAGCCGGGCTCGCCGACCGTCGCGGTGCCGGGCTACGACGTGAAGATCGTCGGCCCCAAGGGCCGCGAGCTCGAGCCCCACGAGGAGGGCTCGGTCGTGATCCGGATGCCGCTGCCGCCCGGTTGCCTGACCACCCTCTGGAAGGACGACGAGCGGTTCGCGGACTCGTACATGAAGGAGTACCCCGGCTACTACTTGACGAGCGACGGCGGCTACCGGGACGAGGACGGCTACCTCTACATCATGGGCCGGATCGACGACGTCATCAACGTCGCCGGCCACCGGCTCTCGACCGGCGCGATCGAGGAGGTCGTCGCCCAGCACCAGGACGTCGCCGAGTGCGCGGTGATCGGCGCCGCCGACTCCCTCAAGGGGCAGCTCCCGGTCGGTTTCGTGGTGCTCAAGGCGGGGGCGGACCGGGACCCGCAGGCGATCCGCGCCGAGCTCGAGAAGATGGTGCGCGACGAGATCGGCGCCGTCGCCTCGTTCCACGACGTGGCGGTGGTCGAGCGCCTGCCCAAGACCCGCTCGGGAAAGATCCTCCGCGCCACGATGCGCCAGATCTCCGACGGCAAGGACTACCGGGTGCCCTCGACGATCGACGACCCGGCGGTCCTCGACGACATCAAGGCCCACCTCCAGGCCCTCGGCTACCCCAAGCGGCCGGTGTGACCGGCCCGGCGCGAGCCGTCTGAAAGGTGGCTGGCACCTTGCGGGGGCGGTTCGGTGCCGGTGGCGCGGATCGCCCGGCCGAGGCGGAGCTCGGCCGCTTGTACGCCCGCGAGGGTGCATGGTCAGAGAGGTGCGAGTCCTCTCCAGGCATACGCTCTCCGGCCTGTAATTGACTCTGACTGCGTCGCCGTGAGGCGGGGTGGGGAGTAGGAGGAGATGAGCGATCAGTCCGTAGGCAACGAACCCGATTCGGCCGGTAGGACTCGGCGAGCCTGCAAGCGAATGGCGAAGCCCGGACCCGGGAGAGCCGGGGTGCCCGTCGCGCTGAGGGGTAGCGTGCGAAAGCGTGTGCGGGGGGTCTACAGGTGGTTGGGGACGGAATGACCGCGAGGGCCAGGCACCGTAAGCGGGGAGACCTGTCGTCCACGAGGAGAAGCAGGGCGGCAGGAGTCAGAGCTTCCATAGTAGCGAGGAAACGCCGTAATGGGCGTGGAGCGAAGGGAAGCAGGAAGGTGGATGTGTGACGGACAGGACGAGAGACGAGACCCCGGCGCGAGTGGGGCGAGCCCCTAATCCCGCCGGAGAGGCCCGGTCCCGATGGGGCTGGGCCGAACCCTCGGTCTGGACGGAGCGCATGCTGCGGGCCCTGGAGACCGGGGTCCGAGGAGGGACGTGGTTCAGCCTGATCGACAAGGTCTACCGGAAGCAGACGCTCCTGCGCGCGTTCGAGAGAGTCGAGCGCAACGGGGGCGCCGCGGGGGTAGATCACGTCACCGTGGATCACTACGGATCGCGCCTGGAGGAGGAGGTGGAGACGCTGTCGGCGTCCTTGCGGGACGGTAGCTACCGCCCGCAGGCGGTTCGCCGGCGGTGGATTCCCAAGCCGGGGAGCCGCGAGAAGCGGCCCCTGGGGATTCCGACGGTGCGCGACCGGGTGGTGCAGGGCGCGTTGCGCCTGGTCCTGGAGCCGATCTTCGAGCGGGATTTCGCCGAGCACAGCTACGGCTTCCGCCCGGGGCGCGGGTGCCGGGAAGCGCTGGAGCGGGTCGAGGAGCTCCTCGACTCGGGCCACACCTGGGTGGTGGACGCCGACCTGCGCCGGTACTTCGACACGATCGATCCGGAGCGCCTGCTGGCGCGGGTGCGTGAGAGGGTATCGGACGGGCGAGTGCTCGCCCTGATCGAGTCCTTTCTCGAGCAAGAGGTACTGGACGGACTGGAGAGCTGGACGCCCGAGCGGGGAACCCCGCAAGGCGCGGTGATCAGCCCCCTACTGGCCAACATCTACCTCGACCCGCTGGACCATCTTCTGGCCCGCGAGGGCTTCGAGATGGTGCGCTACGCCGACGACTTCGTGATCCTGTGTCGGAGCGAGACCGAGGCCCGCCGGGCGCTTGCCCTGGTAGAGGTGTGGACGGCCCAGGAGGGCCTGAGCCTTCACCCGGACAAGACGGCGGTGGTGGATGCCACCGAGCGGGGTGGCTTCGACTTCCTGGGGTACCACTTCGAACGGGGATACCAATGGCCTCGCGACAAGAGCCTCCGGAAGCTCAAGGACACCCTGCGCCGCAAGACCCGGCGCACCAACGGTCACAGCCTCGATCGGATCACCTGGGACATCAGCCGGACGTTGCGTGGCTGGTACGAGTACTACCGCTACAGCCACCCGACGACCTTCCGGCCGCTCGACCGGTGGATCCGCATGCGCCTGCGCAGCATCTTACGCAAGCGTCGCCGAGGCCGAGGCCGGGGCCGCGGTAGCGACCACCAGCGCTGGCCCAACGCCTTCTTCGCCGAGCATGGGCTGTTCAGCCTCGAAGCCGCCTATGCCTCGGACTCGCAGTCCTCTCGTAGGTGAACCACCAACCGGAGAGCCGGATGCGGGAGATCCGCACGTCCGGTTCGGAGGGAGGGGGGGCAGGGAATCCAACCTGCCCTCCCTACCCCTATCATCCGGCATCGCCTTCGCCGGCCTCTCCGAACGCATGAAGCGGCCGAGCTCTGTCTCGGCCGGGCGAACGGTCCGTCTGAAAGGTGGCTGGCACCTCGTCGGAAAAGTGGCTGGCACTTTGCGGAGAGGTCCCGTGACTCACCGCCGCAGGCCGTGGCGCTCGGCGACCTCCTCCGCCTCTTGCGACTCCGGCTCGCCGGCCGGCTCGACGAAGACCTGGCGCACGGAGCCGTGGGCCGAGCGGAGCTCCTCTTCGAGCTGGTCGATCGCCCGGGCGAGCTCGGCCGACCCGAGCTTCCGGATCGAAGCGGGCGTCGAGGTTGACCAGCACCTGGTCGGGCGCCATCTGCATGGTGAGGAGGCGGTGGACCTCCTCGACCGAGCCCGAGCGCTCGACCACCCGTTCGAGATCGCGGCGGACACCCTGGTCGGCGCTCTCGCCGAGCAGCAGCGCCCGGCACTCGTAGGCGAGGAAGAAGGCGAAGGTGCCGAGGATCAGCCCGATGACGATCGAGGCCGCGCCGTCGATCCAGGGCTTGCCGAGCCGGTGGGAGAGGAAGACGCCAGCCGCCGCCACTGCGATGCCGGCGAGGGCCGCCGAGTCCTCCATCAGGACCACGAAGGTGGTCGGGTCCTTGCTCGCGTGGACCGCCTCGACGACGCCCTGGCTGTCGCGCTTGTCCCGGCGCAGCTTGCGCAGGGCCAGCGTCCAGCTCGTGCCTTCGGAGAGCGCCGGCCACGCACCAGGACGATGTAGTTCGGCAGCGGGCTCCCGAGCGTCTCCGGGTGGAGGACGTGGAGGATGCCCTCGTAGAGGCCCAGTGCCGCCGCCCAGGCCGAAGAGGACGATCGCCACCACCAGGCTCCAGAAGTAGAGCTCCTTGCCGTAGCCGAAGGGGTGCTCCTCGTCGGGCGGCCGCTTGCTGCGGCGCAGCCCCAGGAGCATCAGGCCCTCGTTGCCGGTGTCGACCACCGAGTGGATGCCCTCGGCGATCATCGAGGAGCTGCCGGTGAAGAAGGCGGCGGCGAACTTGGCGACGGCGATCAGGGCGTTGGCCGCGATCGCGGCCCAGACGGTGAGCGGGTGGTCTCCTTTCATCGGCGACTCGTCCTCGCCGAGGCGGCGATGCAAGGCCCGAGCCGGCGGGGGTGATTCGATGCCGCCTGCGAGGATCGCCCGGCCGAGACAGAGCCTCGGCCTGGGAGCCGGAGTACGCGAGGAAGGCGGATCGTCTCCGTCCCGACGCTCGGTGCATCCCGCGAGGATCGCCCGGCCGAGGCAAAGCTCGGCCTGGGAGCCGGAGTACGCGAGGAAGGCGGATCGTCTCCGTCCCGACGCTCGGTGCATCCCGCGAGGATCGCCCGGCCGAGGCAGAGCTCGGCCGCTTCATCGGTTCGGAGCGGTGGCCGGAGGCGATCCGGGTAGCACGGCGGCCGGAGGCGATCCCGGCGGAGCGGTGGCCGGTGGAGAGTCCGGCGGAGGGGTGGCCGGAGGCGATCCCGGATGAAGCGGCCGAGCTCTGCCTCGGCCGGGCGAGCGCTCCGGCGGGCTCCGAGCCCTCAATCCCGCCGCAACGCCACCGCCGGGTCGACGACCGCGGCGCGGCGGGCCGGGAGGATCGTCGCCGCGAGGCCGGTCGCGAGGAGCACCGCGACGATCGTCGCGAAGATCCCCGGGTCCCAGGGCTCGACCCCGTAGAGCAGGATCCGGATGCCCTGGGCCAGGCCGAGGGCGAGGCCGAGCCCCAGCGCGACGCCGATGCCGAGCTGGATCGCCCCCTGGCGGACCATCAGGCCGAGGATCCGCCCGCTGTCGGCGCCGAGCGCCATCCGGATGCCCACCTCGTGCGTGCGCCGCTGGACCGAGAAGGCCATGACGCCGTAGAGGCCGACCACCGCCAGGAAGAGGCCCGAGAGCCCGAAGACGGCGAAGATCGTGCCGAAGACGTCCACGAACCAGGCGCTGCGGTGGATCGCCTCGGTCATCGTCCGCACCCAGTAGATCGGGAGGTTCGGGTCGAGGCCGGCGACCGTCTCGCGAACCGCCGGGGCGATCGTCATCGGGTCGCCCTCGGTGCGCGCGACCAGCGAGACGAAGCTCACGTCGCTCTGGGCGAGCGGCACATAGATCCCCTCCGGGTCCTCCTTCCGCGTGCCGCCGAGCGCCATGTCCGGCACCACGCCGACGATCGTGCGCCAGGGCTCCGCCGCGCCCGCGCCCTCGGCGGCCGGCTCCCCCGACCCCAGCCGGAGCCGGCGGCCGATCGGGCTCTCCCCCGGGAAGTAGCGCTCGGCGAACGGCTGGTTGACCAGGGCCACGGCCAGGCCGTCCCGCCGGTCGTGGCCGTTGAACAGGCGCCCCGCCAGCGGCTGGACGCCGAAGGCCTCGAAGAAGCCGGGGCTCACGGTCACCTCGCGGGCGCGCGGCAGCTTCTGGGGGTCGTAGGTCTGGCCGGCCAGGGCGAAGTGCTCGCGCCCGCCCCCCAGGATCGGCAGCGAGGTGGCGACGCCCACCGCGCGCACCCCCGGGCGCTCCGCCAGCCGCTCGCGCA
The DNA here is from genome assembly GCA_963837945.1 of uncultured Acidobacteriota bacterium. Taxonomy (GTDB): domain Bacteria; phylum Acidobacteriota; class Thermoanaerobaculia; order Multivoradales; family DATKCC01; genus CAVUBL01. The sequence continues at coordinate 10,752 of CAWIQD010000010.1, read as the reverse complement.
TCGTCTCGAAGAACCGCGCCCGGTCCTCGGGGGTCGGGTAGTCGGTCTCGAACAGGCCGATCCGGGCGGTGAAGACGTTGCCGACGTCGAAGCCGTAGTCGTGGTGGCGCAGCTCGACGACGCTCTTGACCATCAGGCCGGTCGCCACCAGCAGGCCGCACGAGAGGGCGATCTCGGCCACCACCAGGCCGCGGGCGAGCCGGCCGAGACGGAAGCTCGAGGCGCCGCGGCCCTCGTCCTTGAGCACCTCGCTCACCCGCGAGCCCGAGGCCTGGAGCGCCGGCAGCAGGCCGGAGAGGAGGGTCGCGAGCATCGCGAGGCCGGCGACGAACAGGCCGACCTCGAGATCGATCCCGAACGACAGCCAGTAGGGGGGGCTGCTCGCCCGGATCGCCTGGTCGAAGAACCGGAGCCCGACCGCGGCCAGCCCCAGCCCGAGGACCGCGCCCGCGGCGGCGAGGACGAAAGCCTCGCCCAGGATGCCCAGGATCACCCGCAGGCGCCCGGCGCCGAGGGCCGAGCGCACGGCGACCTCGCGGCTCCGGAGCGCGGTGCGGGCGAGCAGCAGGTTGGTGACGTTGGCGCAGGCGATCAGGAGGACGCCGAGCACCGCCACCAGCATGGTGTAGAGCAGGCGGATCGCCTCGACGCCGACGAACTCCTCGGTGTAGGGCTTGACCACGGCGCCCACCCCGGCGTTGGTGTCCGGGTACTGCTCGCCGAGGCGGGCCGCGATCGCGGACATCTCGCGTGCGGGCGCTCTCGAGGGTCGCCCCGGGACGCAGCCGCCCGTAGACCTCGAGCGTCTCGCCTTCCCCCCGAGCGAGCTTCGAGGGATCGAGCCCGAGCGGCAGCCAGAGGTCCTGGTCGACCGGGAAGCGGAAGCCCTCCGGCATGACGCCGACGATCACCGTCGGCTGGCCGTTGATCCGCACCGCCCGGCCGAGGACCCCCCGGTCGGCGCGGAAGCGGTCCTGCCAGACGCGGTAGCCGAGGATCACCACCCGCGGCGCCCCGGGCTGGTCCTCGCCGGGCTGGAAGGTGCGCCCCAGGAGCGGCCGGGCGCCGATCAGGTCGAAGGCGTTGGCGGTCATGAAGGCGCCGTCGTAGCGCTCCGGGGTGGCGTCCTCGCCCGCCAGGTTGGCGGTGCCGTCGTAGAACGCGGCGAGGCCCTCGAACGAGGCTCTGGCGGGCGCGCCAGTCGATCAGGTCGTGGATCGGCACCTCCATGCTGTCGATGCCCTCCGCGAGCTTGTTGCGCTCCAGGTGCATCAGCCGGTCGGCGTGCTCGAACGGCAGGTCGGCGGTCGCCCCGTGGACGATGCTGTACATGGCGGTGGTCAGCCCGATGCCGAGCGTCAGGGCGACGATCGAGATGGCGGACAGGCCGGGGCTCCGGCGCAGCGAGCGGAAGCTGAAACGCAGGATCTGGAGCAGCTCGTCCATCGGTCACCTCCGGAGGGGTGGAGTGGTGTCGGGCGTCGGCTGCTGGCAATACGCGCGGGAGCGCCCGGACGTTTCAGGCGCCCAGCTCGTCGAGGAGGTCGCCGAGTACCGACTCCTCCTCGACCGCGATCCCGGCCTCGGCCATGGCGGGCGTCAGAGCCGCATCCCAGGCCGCGTCCACCGGATCGCCGGTCAACAGGGGCCCGCCCGACTCGCCGCGTGCCTCCCGCGAGGAACGCTCGAGGGCTCGCCGGTAGTCGGCGGCCCCGAAGCGCCAGGGACGGAAGGGGAAGGCCTCGGCCAGGGAGTTGGCGATCCTCACGCCCGGCCAGTCGAAGTCGCCGTGGTAGAGGAGCGTCCGGCCGGCGCCGGCGAGGGCTGCCAGAAGCTCTCGGCCGGCCTGGCTGGGGACCCCTTCGAGGCAGACCAGCGGCGGGCAGCGGGCCCCCAGGAGATCGGCCGCCGCGGCCACCACCACGGGGTTCTCGCAGGCCCGCACGTCGCGGCCGGCGGTGAGGTCCAGGCCCTCCGGCAGAAGGCCGAGCTGGCTGAGGGTCAGCCGCGCGGGCTCGCCGGCGGCGGCGAGCGCCCGGAGCGACTCGCCCACCGGGCCGCCGTCGCGCTCCGGGGCGAGGCCGAGCACCAGGACGTGGGACGAGAGCTCGTCGAGCACCACGCCGTGGCTCGCCCAGAGCGCCCGGCGCCCGGCCGCGCCGCGCGGGGGCGCCTCGCCCGCCAGGTGGGCGAGGGCCTGGAGGACGAGGGTCGCCGTCGGGCTGCCGGGGTCGAGGGCATGGGAGGAGCCGAGGGTGCGGCTCGCCAGCACGCCGAGCCGGAGCGTGTCGAATCGGGTGGCACCCGGTCGGGCACCGAATCGGCTGGCACCTCGGGGAGCGGCCCTCGGGTAGTGCCCGGTAGGACCCCTCGCTCGGCGGCCGCGTCGAATCGGCTGGCACCTCGGGGGTGGCCGCTTCCAGGAGGGTCTCGAGCACCGCGAGGGCGCCGGCCACGAGCTCCCGGGCGCCCGACTCGCCCGCCAGCCGGAGTGGCAGGCCGCTCGCCCGGAGCCCCTCGAGCCAAGCCGCGAGGCCGGGGTGGGCGGCCAGCACCGGGTGGCCTTCGGCCTCGGCCCACAGCTCCTCGCGCCCGCGGCGGCGGGCCTCCCGCTCGCCCGGCAGGTCGCGCAGCGGGCCGAAGACCAGCTCCAGCGCCTCGCCCAGGCCGAGGGCGAAGCGCGAGCGGCGCAACGCCCGGTCCAAGCGGGCCAGTGGCACCGCGAGCTCCTCGCCGGGCAGGGTGGCGAGGCCGAGCACGTCGGCCACCGCCCGGCGCTCCGCCGCGGAGGCCCGGAGGAGCCGCACCGTGCCGCCCACGCGTCCCAGTCGCTCGACCCGCTCGCGGGCCCCGGCCAGGAGCCGCGCCAGCTCCGGCCGCTCCAGGTAGACCCGGAGCTCAGCCGGCGGTCGCGTCACCGTCCTCGCGCAGGCGCCCGCCGCTCCACACGAAGCGCACCGCCCCCACGCCCTCGAAGGCCGGGTCCCGGTAGAGCTGGTAGATGGCGAGGCCCGGGAGCTCTTCGTAACAGCCCCACTCGTCGTGACTGGTCATCATGAAGTCGAGGTCGAAGTCCACCAGCAGCTTCATGCACCGGCCGCGCATGCCCTGGTCGATGCCGGCGAACGCTTCGTCGAGCATCACCAGCCGCGGGGCCGAGGGGTGGGCGGAGCGGTAGTGGGCGGCGGCCGCCGCGAACAGCGGGAGATGGAGGGCGACGGCCTTCTCGCCCCCGGAGGCGGCGGCGTGGCCGTGGCGGGTGAGCTCGTGCCAGCCGTCGTCCTGCGGCGTCTTGCGCAGGACGTGGAAGCGGTGCCAGCGGCGGTAGTCGAGGGCCGCCATCAGGTGCTCGCGCCAGGGCACCGCCTCGAAGCGCCGGCGAGCCTCCTCGATCCGGCCGAGAAAGAACCTCTCCAGGCGCCGGCGCTCGGCGTCGGCGAGCAGCGCCGGGTCGCGCTGGAGCAGCTCCACCGCCTCCCGCACGTCCGGTCCGGCGTCGGCGGCCGGCCGCCACGCCAGCCGGAGGACCATGCCCGAAGCGGTCGGGCAGTCCCCGAGGAGCTCGTTCATGTCGCCGACCAGCTCGCGCGCGCGGCGCAGGCGCGAGCGCAGGTGATCGCCCACCTCGCCGAGGAGGAAGTGGCGCAGGAGGTCTCGCTCGTGGTCGGCGAGGAGCGCCCGGCGGGTCTCGGCGTTCTCCCGGAGCAACGCCAGCAGCGCCGGCACGTCGCGCTCGGCGCCGTTGTGGACCACGCGCACGACCGCGAGATCTTCCTCCTGGCGCATGCTGGGCTGGAAGTCGGGACCGAGGTCCGAGAGGAGCTGCTGGTAGCGCTCGTAGAGGCGGTTGGCCCGGCGGTCGACGGCGTCCTCGGAGAGGTCCACGTCGGCCGTGGCCCGCTCGATCTCACGGGCGAGCTGGAGGGCGGCGGTGAGGGAAGCGGGCGGCTCATCGGGCGGCGGCGCTTCGGCCACCTCCGCCGCCTCGCCCGAGGCCCGATCCGGCGCCCGCTCCAAGGCGAGCTGCAGGAAACCGAGGGCGGTCAGGCGCTCGAGCCCGGCCACTGCCCGGTCCCGCTCGGCGTCGCGCTCGACGAGCTCCGCCTGGCGCAGCTCGAGCCGAGTCCTCGCGCCGGCTCTCTGGTCGATCGCCGCCTCGCGCTCCTCGGCGAGCGTACGCTCCTGCGCTTCGAGCTCCTCCAGGTGCTCCTTCTCGCGCCGGTGCCTGGCCATCACCTCGCGCACCTCGCGGCCGACCGTGGACTCGAGGGCGTCGTGCTCGGCCCGGGCCGCGGCGGAGCGCCGAGCGGCTTCGGCCGAGCGCGTGGCGAGGGCGTCGCGCTCGGCCACGGCGTCGGCGAGGAGGGCGGCCGCGGCCGCGGAGCGTTCCCGCGCCGCCCCGTGACTCCGGACGGCATCGACCAGGCGCTCGAAGGCGACCTCGAAGTCGCGCAACCACCGGACGAGCTCGTCCAGGTCCTCCAGGCGGTCGGTCCACTCGCGGCCCGGGTCGAGCTCGCGGGCGCGCCGGTCGAGGCGCCGGGCCGCGGCCTGTTCCTCCTGGCGGGCGTGGGCGGTCGCCTCCTCCTCGCGAGCCAGCTCCTGGCGCCGCCGCCCCTCCTCCTCGCCCGCCGCCCCGGCCCGGTGGCGAGCCTGGCGGAGCGGCTCCTCGGAGGGTGCGGCCGCGACCTCGGCCGCCAGCCGTTCCAGGCGCCGCTCGAGGGAGCGTCGTGCTTCGCCGAGCGTCTCGAGCCGCCGGTCGAGCGCGGCCAGGTGCTCGTCGAGCTCCGCCAGGCGCCGCCGCCGGGCCGCCTCCCGGGCCGCCCCTCCGACGTGCTCGGGATCGCTCTTCGCCCAGGCTCCGCGCAGGGGACCGAGGCGCCAGCTCCCGTCCGAGCCCACGCGGTGGGCGCCGGCCGCGCTCTCGATCCCGACCCCACCCCCGGCGTCCGCCCAGTCGACCGAGCGCAGGAGAGCGTCGATCACCTCCTCGCTCACGCCGTGTCCGGACACCGGCGTCAGGGCGTCGGCCAGAGTGCCCGGCCGCTGCCGCGGGGCCGGGGCGAGCACGGTGTCGAAGGTTCCCGGATCGAGGAGCTTGCCGCCCGGGCTCACCCAGGCGTCGAGGAGGCCCGAGGCTTCGAGGGCCGCCTCGAGCCCCGGCCGATCGCCCGCCGCCAGGTCCTCCCGGAAGTCGACCAGGAGGTAGAGGGGCCCGCCGGGCCGGTCGGTGCGGTCCGCGGCCCGCGTGCGCGGCGGCTCGGGCGCGAGCTCCCCGCCGGCCTCGACCCGGGCGCGCTCGGCGGCGGTCTCGGTGCGCTCCGCGGTGACCTCACGGTCCTCGGCGTCGAGGTCGGAGAGCTCCCGGACGCGCTCGTCGCGCACCGGCACGGCCAGCCTGGCGACGGCGGCGGCGAGCTCACCCGCCGCGGCCGCCTCCTGCCCGTCCGCTTCCTCACCCGTCCCCGGGGCCGCCGCGACGGGCTCGGCGCCGCCGCCCGCGACGGTGGCCAGGAGCCGGGCGAGCCCGTCGTCGCCTGGCGCGAGCTCGGTCGCGGCCGCCGCCCAGGCGGCCAGGGCCTCGCCCAGGAGGCCCGCCTCCCGGTCCGCCTCGCGCTCGGCTCGCCGCGCGCGTTCGGCGGCGGCTTCGAGGCGGGCCTCGGCGTCCTGGCGCCGCTCCTCCGAGCGCTGCCACCGCTCCCGGGCGCCCCGGCGCTCGGCGTCGAGGTCGGAGAGCTCGGCGATCGCCTCGCGCCGGCGCCCGATCGCGGTCCGCGCGGTCGCCGCGGCGGCGTCCGGGTCGGCGTCGAGGCTCTCGGCGGCGGCGGCGCACGCCGCTTCCAGGCAGGCTTCGGCGGCCGCGGTCCGGGCCCTCCCCTGCCGCTCCTCGCGCGCCCTCGCGGTCTCCCGGGCCTCGCGGGCGGCGGTTTCGTCCTCGCGCCGGCGGCTCTCGAGCGCTCGCTCCGCGCGCTCCAGGCCGGCGCGGTCCTGGCGGGCGTGGGCCTCCAGATCCTCCACGTGCCGGAGCTTGGCGGCCAGGGCCTCGCCGGAGCGCATGGTCTCGGACTGCTCGAGGGCGCGGAGCGTTCCGCGGGATGCGGCCAGAGCCTCCTCGGTCGCCTCCCTGTGAGCGTGGAGGGCGGCGAGCTCGCCCTCGAGCCGGTCCCTCTCGGCCTCGGCCTCGCGTACCTCGGCGGCGGTCTTGTGGTAGCGGCTGTCGGCCTGGCGCACGGCTGCCGCGCGAGCCCGGGCGACGCCCCGGCCGTAGCTCCGGTAGACCTCGATGAAGCTCTCGACCTGGCGCCCGGCCGCCTCCACCCGGACGAGCTCGCGCTCGTCCTCCTCGAGCCGCTCGAAGCCCTCGGAGAGCTCGGCCACCAGGTCGGAGTCGATCGGCGGCAGGCTCTCGGCCAGGAGATCCGAGAGGCTTCCCGGGTCGAGCTTTTGCGAGAGCTGCGGGCGGCGAAGCTGAAGGAGGAGGTGGCGAAGGGCCGCGAAGCGGTCTTGACCGAGAGCGAAGAAGAGCTGATCGAGACGCTCGCGGTAGTCCTTTCCGGTGTCGTAGACCGTGCCGTCGTCGCCCAGCGTGCGGACCAGCTCGTCTTTGAGCAGGGGGACGTTCTGTGGGGTGACGAGGGCGAGGTCGCCGCCCACCCGGCGGCGAGCGACGAAGTACCAGGAGTCCACCCGGCGGGTGCGTCGCGTCGCCCGCAAGCCGCACCCGATCGTCCAGTAGACCGGCGCCTCCGAACCGCCGCCCGGCGCGCCGGAGGCCTCGCGGCGGCCGAGCTCGAGCCAGACGTAGCCCACCCGGCTCTCGTGGCGCTCGCCCTCGAGCAGGTTCCAGTACATCGTGCGGGCGGTGCCGGCGAACGGATCGAGCCGATGCGGGGAGAGGTCGGCGTCGAGCAGAAACGGGAGGAGCAGCTCCAGGGCCTTCGATTTGCCGGTGCCGTTCTCGCCGCGCAGCAGGAGCCGGCCCTGGTGGAAGCGGAGCTCCTGGTCGTCGTACTGCCAGAGGTTGAGGATGCCGGCGCGCAGCGGTGCGAAGCGCTCGCTCTCGGCGGCCGGCAGGTCGGGGGCCGGCCTCTCGAGGTCGAAGAGGGCGCCTTCGCCGGCGTGGGCGGACGGCTCGCGGAGGACGTCGGTCACGTCTCGTCCTCCGGGGCCTCGTCCTCCGGCGCGCCGGCCGGTGCCCGGGCGCCCGGTTCGGGCGGCAGCTCGCGCGCCTCGTAGCGGGCGAGGGCGGGCCGCGGCACGACCCCCTCCGGTCGTCGTACGACCAGGCCCATGAGCTCCAGGCGCTCGACGGCCTCGGCGGCCAGGCGGCGGGCGCCGCCCGGCTCCTGGGTGAAGCGCCGGCTCCACCAGCCGCCGTGGCGCGGCACGAGAGCGGCCACGAAGTCCTCGACCTCGCGGTGCGAGACGATCGTCTCGGTCGTGCTCTCGGCCGCCTCCCGTCCCCTCCGAGCCAGCTCCTCGGCCAGCAGCAGGGCGGCGTGGGCGACCGTGCCGGCGGCCGGGAAGGCGAGGTCGGTGAACCGGCCGGAGGGATCGACCGCGGCCAGGCCTTCGCGCCGCACCTCGACCTCGAGGCCGGTGGCCTCCGCGACCTGGTGCACCAGGTAGTGGCGCTGCGAGGCGAGGTAGGTCAGCTCGGCGTCGTCGAGCTCGTCGAGGTACAGTACCGGCTCGTCGACCAGGCGGCGCATCAGGCGGTGGCGCCGCCGCCGGTTCGCCCCTTCGTCGGTCTCGGGATAGATCCCGTCCTCGGCCGCGGCGAGCTCCTCGGGGCCCGCGGCCAGCGAGGGCGGAACCGCCGCCACCAGGAGCTGGCCCAGCAGCCGGCTGTGGACGTCGTAGAGGGCGTCGCCCCGACCCTCGACGAAGGCCGTGTCGTCGCCGTCGGCCAGGGTCAGGACGCCCAGGCCCACCAGCCAGCGAACGGCGTCCACGAAGGCCTGGCGCTCGGAGAAGGCGTCGAGGTCGAGAGAGGCGACCGCCTCTTCCGAGGCGGCGAGAACCTCGACCTGCTCGGCGAGCTCGGAGAGCACCGTCTGGACCTCGACCCGCCCGAGGGCCGCGAGCACCAGGCAGACCAGGGCGTAGCGGCGGGCGTCGAAGGGGTTGCCGGACAGGGTGTGCGCCGGCCGCAGCCGGGCGAGCGGCGCCGGGCGCTTGTGGAGGCGGGCGAGCTCGGTGTCCACCACCAGGCGGTAGCCGAGCTGGTCGGAGAACCAGGAAGCGAGCCAGCGCTCGTGGCGGCGCACCAGGGCGAAGCTCTCGGGGTCCACCCCCTGGTCGGTGACCAGGGGGTGAGCGAGCAGCAGGCACACGGCCCGGCGACGCTCGTCGCGGAGCGTCTCCTCCTCGGCGGCCACGGGCAGGGCGTTCACGCGCTCGCCGCCCATCCCGGCGCCCGCCAGGTCACCGTGAGCACGTAGGCGGGCAGGTCGATCCGCCCCCCGGGCACCCGGATGCACGCCCGGCGCCCCCCGACGGGCTCCTCGAGGCGGAGCTCGAGCAGGCCGTCGCGGCTCACGGCGCGGCGCAGGCCGTCGGCATCGGAGCCGGCCGAGAGCAAGCGGTCGAGGAAGGCGAGGAGGAGGTCGAGCTCGCCGCGCGACAGGGCGTCGAGCGCCGCCAGCTCGAGCGGGCCGCGGTCGGCGAAGCGCTCGAGCGAGGCGGCCCGCGCCACCCGCTCGCGGCGGTGGCGCTCCGCGAGGAAGCGCTTCGCCTCGTCGTGGTCCACCACCCGGGGCGTGCGCCCGAGGGCCATGGTGCGGCCCGTGCGGCGCAGCACCGGCGCCACCGGCACCGCCGGCGCCTGCCACCAGCTCTCCCCGGCGGCGACCGCGTCCGGATCCTCGTAGGCTCCCCCCAGGTGGCGGGCGCCGAACAGGCCGAAGGCCGAGGCGAAGAGGCGATGGATCCCGTCGTCGCCTGCGCCGGAGGGCTCGCCCCCGAGGAGCTCGAACCAGCCCGCCAGGCGCAGCAGGTCGGCGGTGCGGTCGACCCGCCGGAAGCGCTTCTCGTGGAGGCGCTCGAGCACCAGGAGGATGCGGTTGATCGCGGCGCGCGCGGCACCGCGCAGGTGCTCCACGGTGGGCGGCTCGAGCCCGTCGCCGACGAACCAGGCGCCGATCCCCCGCCACTGCCGCTCGAGCTCGGCCGACCGGTCCCGCCGGCCTTCGGGGGTGGGGGTCGCGTCGGCCTCGGCGGCCAGGGCGAGGACGCGCGCGGCGCCCCCCTCGTCGATCTCCCGGATCGCCGCGGCGATCTCCGGGGTGCGCTCGGCGAGCTCGCCCACGAACTGCTCCAGGTACTCGAGGACCGCCTGCTTGTAGATCAGGAACGTGGTGGTGTCCACCTCGCCGGCGTCGATCGCCTCGTGGAGCCGGGCGAGGAAGGTACCGGCGTTCTCGGTCAAGGAGCGGAACTGCTCGGCGACGATGAACAGGTGCTCGTAGAGGAGGGCCGGGCGCGGCTCGGCGGCGCGGGCCTCCTCGGCGAGCGCCTTCAGGCTCCGGAGGATCGCCCCCAGCATCACGCGCTGGAGCGAGCCGCTGCTCTCCAGCGCCTCGATCACCCGGCCGACGGCGCGCTCGGCCGCTTCGCCGGCGGGCGTCAGCTGGTAGACGAAATGGCGCCGCCGGAAGTCTTCGAGGGTCGCCACCCGGCCGGTGTCATGGCTCCTGCGCAGGTTGCCCCAGGCGTGGAGCTGGTCGAGGGCGCGGTCGAGCACCGCTCGGTCGGGTGACTCGGCGGTGGCGCGGGCCAGCTCGGCGGCGACCTCGTCGGTGCGGAGCTGGATGCGGTAGCGCTCCTTGGACTCGAGGAACAGGTGCATGATCGCCCGGTAGAGGGGCGCCGAGGCTTCGACCGTGTAGGCGAAGAGGCTGAGAGGGCGGTACGACGGCGTCGCGGGCTGGGGACGTTCGGAGCTCATGGTGCTGCCGGGAGTGCGGGATGAGCCCAGCAGCCTATCACCGCGCCCCGGGGGTTCCGGTGCCGATCGAGCCGTTCGTCCGGCCGAGGCAGAGCTCGGCCGCTTCATGCGGCATAGGACTCCGGGGCTTCCGGCCGAGACGGGGTCGGCCTTCATGCGGGATAGGACTCCGGGACCTCCGGCCGAGACGGGGCTCAGGGGGCCTACGTCGAGGAGGCGTAACGCCGCGAGGGGCGATTCGGGGGCGCCCGCAGTAGGTCGGAGATTCATTCACAAGCTCTCACTCGACCCGCATGCCGAGCTCGCCGCCCAGGGCGCGGAAGCGCTCGGTCCAGGCGGCGGCCGTCTCGTCGCCGGCCTCGGCGGCCTTGCGGCGGGCGGGGAGCTCGGCCTGGAACAGGCGGTACCAGGCGTTCTGGGTGGCGGCGAGGTCGACCTCGAAGGGCCGCGCCCGGGCGAGGCGGGCCATGCGCTCGAGCCGCCGGAGCAGGGGGAGGTCTCCGGGCTCGGCCGCCAGGCGCTCGGCGTGGGCTTCGAGGGCGGTGCTGACCGCGAGCGAGAGGCCCGCCGTGTCGAGCTCGAGCTTCCACGAGGTGGCCTCGCGGAACAGCCGCTCGACCGCGTCGAGGTCCGAATCCGGGTCCTCGAACAGGCGGCGCAGGTCGAGGTTGACGACCACCTCGGCGGCGGCCTTGAGGGCCAGGGGCAAGGGCGTGCCGAGGTCGCCCAGGTACTGCATGAGCGAGGCATAGTCCTCGTAGACCATCCGGTGGTGGGCCTCGGCCTCGGCGCGGGTCGACTCG
>CAWIQD010000009.1:0-326067 GCA_963837945.1 uncultured Acidobacteriota bacterium | reverse complement strand
AGGGCCGGCGCACGACCAGGAGCGGCCAGAGGCCCTTGAGGCTGACGTTGGCCTGGAAGAAGACCTCGCACCACCGCACCTCGGCCAGCAACCGGCCGAAGCCCGGTCGACGGACGACCGGAAACGGGAAGGGCTCGGGGCCTTCCGCCAGTACGGTGCTCACCACGCGAACCTCGTGTCCGGCCCGGTGGAGCTCCTCGGCGACCAGGGCGACCACTGTCTCGAGCCCTCCGACGGAGGGGAAGAAGGCCGGCGAGTAGACGAGGATCCGCATCCCGCTCAGCTCCCGAGCCGGCCGGCGAGGAGGTCCGACTGGCGAGCCGCCCTGTGGCCTTGGTACCAGCCGTGGGCACGGGAGGCCAGCGTTTGGAGGGCCGCCGGTTCCACCGGTCCTGCGAGACGTGCCGCGTCGAGGAAGTGGACACCGGGCTCGAGCGCTGCCGAGCGGGCTCCGGGCGAGGCGCACACCGTCGCGACGCCGTGGGCGGCGAGGGCCGCGAAGACGCTGGACTTCTCCAGCATGTCCGCCGGATAGGCGAGGAAGGCCGCTCGAGAATCCGCGAGCAGCCGGCTCACCTCCGGCCCGGGGAGCTTGCCGGCCGAGCTGCACGGGTAGCCCGGCCAGGCTCTCGGGTGCCCGGGAGCCGGGCGGGCCGATCTCCAGGACCTCGGCGACCCCGAGGAAGCGACACGCCGCCTCCAACCCCTGCCGGTGGTTTTCCCAGGCTCGGCGCCGCGTCCCCGCGGTCCCGAAGACGACCAGCCGTCGAGCCCGCTCCACCAACGGAACCTGGACCGGCGGCTCGCCGACCGTCGAGGGCACCGGCAGGGTCAGGACGTCGGTCCTGCCGGTCCAGGTGGCGAGGATCGAAGAATAGAGCCCGAGGCTGGTGACTAGGTGGGTGCTCGAGCGCGCGATCTGGCGCGCCAGGTGGCGTTGTGCAGGGCCCAGCCAGAAGGAGCTGGTCCAGGGAGGCCCCGAAGCATAGAGCTCGTGGAAGACCGTGACCAGCCGCTCGAGAGCCTCCTCGGCGCCGCCAGCCGGCCAGCGCCCGCACCAGCCACCAGGGACACCCGCGCCTAGCGTAGCCGTAGTTGGCGTAGTGCAGCACCATGCAGGGAGCGGGAGCCGCACTTCCTCGCGCCACCTCCGCCCGCAGGTCGGCCGCCGATAGGAACGCGCTCTCGATCCCATGGCGCCGCCGAAGCTCTTCGGCGACCGCGCGGGCCGACGCCGAGATCCCTCCCAGCACCGGGTCGGCCTCAGGTGCGATCTGGACGATTCTCATCGGCACGTCGCTCCGTCAGCCAGCTTCGGTACGCTGCCTCGATGCGGTCGAGGGCGTCGCTCCAACAGAGGGACTGGACGCGCCGCCGGCCCGCGAGCCCGACGGAAGCTCGCAGATCGGGATCGAGGATCGCCCGCCGCAGCCCCTCGACGAAGGTCTCGACTTGCCGGTCCGCCAGCTTCAGGAACTCGCGATCCTCGTCGAGGGAAGCGAGAAATCCCGTCGGCGGCGCGAGCACCGGCGTGGCGCAGGCCATGGCCTCGGCGGAGACCAGGCCGAAGCTCTCGTAGATCGACGGCATCACGAGAAGGGCCATCGACCGGTAGAGCGAGATCAGCTCGTGTGTCCGGTCCGCGTGCGGGTGTACCTCGATCTGGTCGAGCACGTCCGGCGGGAAGTGCGCCCTCGGCTCGAAGCCTTCGCCCACGCCGACCAGGACCAGTCGCCAGTCCGGAAACTCCCGAAGGACCGGCGGTAGGGCCTGCTCGACGAGCCAGGTTCCCTTGCGCGGAATCCAGGAGCCGCAGAAGCCGATCGCATTCTCCGCGCTCCGAGCGGCGGGGAGGCCCAGGTACGCCGGTGGCAGAGGATTCGGCAGTGCCAGGACCCTCTCGGGGGCGAGGTAGCGCCGCCCGAGGGCGAAGTCGCGATCGAACGCGCTCACGGTGACCAGGGCGTCGGCCGCGCGGAAGGCGCTCTCGACCCAGCGGGTCTGGTCCAGGTGGTACCAGGACGGGCGCGGGACCTCTCCCGTCCGGTGCGCCGCCTCGAAGTGTGCCGCCACGTGGGGCTCGAGGCCGTTGGACCGGGCGACCAGCAGAAACCGGCGGCCCGTTCGCCGACGGAGCCGGGCGGCCGCCAACCACGCTTCGCCGCCCCAGAGCTCCACCACGTCCGGCCGAAACGCGCGCACCTCGCGCCCGACGCGCCGGGCCATGCCAAGCGGCTGGGTGTACTGCCGGGCCCGGTTGAGCCGGGGCAAGATCTGGTAGTCCGCGGGATCGAGCAGGACGACCGCGTGGCCGCGCGAGCGCAATCCTTCGGCGAAGCCCCGGGTCACGTATCCGGAGCCGGTCGCGGGATCGGCGGGCGTGTTGCTGAGGCTCAGGACTCGGAGCCCGGGGGCCGGCGCATCCCCCGGGCGCTCGACCGGGTCTTCGCTTGCTGGCTGAGCTTCTCGTTGCATTCGCGGCCTCTTCGATGCGCTCGGCGCCTCAGCGGATGGGCTGGCCGGTGACCCAGCGCCCGCAGACCGCCCGGGCGAGACGCGCCAGGGTCTTCGCCCGGGGCGCGGACGCCCAGTCCCTCGCCGGCCCGGCCGACAGGGCTCCGATCGCCTGCGAGGTGGCGCCGCACGCGAGACAGTGCCGAGCGTAGACATCTTCGCTGAAGCGGATCGGCGAGACGAGGCGGCGGCGCGCGTGGGCGCGGACCGGATCGTCGACCGCGGCGAGCAGCCGCCGCGCGGTCGCGTCGTAGGTGTGCTCCGCCAACACCTTGGCCTGCCCCCGCCCGGCGATGGCGGCCCGCTCTCGCTCCCGATCCGGGCTCAGGAGCCGCCGGAGCGTCTCCGCCAGGTCGGTCCGGGTCGCGTAGCCGACGAAGTCCTCGCCCTCCTCGAAGCCCATCTCCTCGAGCTCGCTAGGGCTCCTGGTGACGAGCATGGCGCCGGCTCCCATGACCTCGAAGCACCGAAGGTTCGCGTCACCTGGGTAGTCGTCGCGAGGCAAGTTGACGCCGATCTTCGCCTCGCCGTAGAGGGCGAGCATCCCCTCGTAGGAGAGCCCGTCCTCGATCGAGACCCGGTGCTCGCTCGCGCGGAGCATACGGAGGACCGCTAGCCGCTCGTCGTAGAGCGACGGGCTCGTCCTGCCAACGAACGCGATGTCGACGCTCCGCGCCTCGGTCGCCCGCCGGAGCCGGACCCGGGTCGGGTCGAAGGCGTGGGGCATGAAGGCCACGTGCTCGATCCCGAGGCGGCGAAGCGCTGCGACGCTCGACGGGTGGAAGACGACCGCGACATCGAAGAGCCGGGAGATCTCGGCGCGCTTGCGGGTCCCCGAGAAGGAGTCGATGTGGAGGATCGCCGTCGGGCAGCGGGCGCGCTCGACGCCTCGGGGCAGGCAGCGGCCGTGGACGTCGGGAGCGACCAGGAGGCCCGGCTCGAACCCCCGCCGGCGGAAGTCCTCTTCGGCGTCGTCGAGGGATTCCGCGGGAGAGGTCAGCCAGGCGACGTCCGTGATCCGGCCGAGCGCGTCGGCCAGGCCGCGTCGCTCGCGGGTCAGGTCCTCCTCGGTGCACAGCAGAGCGACCGGTTCCCGCTCGTCCCCCGCCCGAAGCCTCCTCGCCTTGGCCGAGGTCGCCGCGCCGGCCATCAGAGCTCGAGCTCCCGGACGAGGCCGGCGATCGCACCGACGTTGCTCTCGGCCACGGCGAGGTAGTTGGAGTAGGCGAAGTACTCTCCGAGAGTGCGGAGATCGACGGTGTAGAGACCCCCCTGCTGCAGCAGGAACACCCGGTACCCGAACGACTCGAGGTGGCGCGTCGCCGCGGTAAGCGTGCTCCCCGCGAGCACCCACGGCGCGTTGTATTCGAACTGGACGAACCCGATCGCCGAGCGGGAGAGCATCCTCTCCGCCCCGCGAAGAACCCTGAAGTCGGAGCCTTCGGCGTCAATCTTGAGAAAGTCGATCCGCGGCAGCCCCAGGGCTTCGATCTCTTCGTCCAGGACGCCCGTTCGAACCTCGACCCGGCTCGACCCGTCGACTCCGGCAACCGGGAACAGGCTGCTTCTCTGGCCCTCGCCTGCCTCTTCGAGAAAGCCCGCCACGCCGACCTCGTCACTCAGGGCGAGTTGCCGGAGGACGAGCCGGTTGCCGAGCTCCTCGGTGAGCGCCCCCAGTCGCCTGAAGGCCGCCTCTGCGGGCTCGAAGCAGACGAGGCGCTCGAGGCGCGGCGCCCGGCGGGCGAGAGAGCGGGCCCAATCCCCCCGGTTCGCTCCGACATCGACGGCGATCTCGATCCCGTCGCCGAGGTGCTCGAGGATCCAGTACTCGCCGTTCGCCTCCGGGTCGTCGAGGAAGGGGCTGAGGCTCCTGTGTACGATCATGTTGCACTGATTGCGCATTTTCAGCGCGACCCGTCGTCCGAGCGCAGAACGAGAGAAGGCGAGCTGGATCCGGTCGGCGAGTGCATTCCACATCGGGTCTGGGAAGGATACAGCGGCGAAGGCTCGGCAGATCCCAGGGGGGCCTCCCGATCCACCGCGGCACGCTAGCGCACCTCGATCTCCACGAACGCCTGGTCCCGGAGCTCGCCCTTGACCCCGGCGGGGAAGCTCACCCGGTGGCCGTGAGCCCGGGCCCAGCCGGCGACCTCTCGTTTCGAAGCGACGTAGACCGCGTCGGTGTCCGGCCCGATCTTCGGCGGATCGTCGAGGCAGAGGGGGCGTGTGTTGACCGGGAACGGGCCGAAACGCTCCGGTGCTCGGGCCAGCAGGCGCGGCAGGCGGAACCGGCTGTCGTAGAGGCTCACCAGAGCGTCGAGGGGCCGGCCTGCGGCGAGCTTCCGGCGCGCGGTGCCGCCCACCGAGAGGCCTACCGGGTGGGAGGGAAACAGGCCCGCCGCACTGAAGTCGGGGAAGACCAGCAGGAGTCGTCCGCCCGGGCGGACCACGCGGGTCATCGCCGCGAGCGCGCGCTCCGGATAGACCGTGTGCTCCAGGACGTAGAGGGCGAAGCAGGCGTCGAACGAGGCACCGGACGACGGGAGGTCGTAGACCGACCCGGTCCTCCAGGTGGCCTCCGGGTGGCGGCCGCGATTCGCCGCCGTCAGCGTCTCCGACATCTCGACGCCGGTGTAGCGGCCCGTGAGACCCAGCCGCCGGAGCTGCCGAAATACGAGACCGTTGCCACAACCGACCTCGAGGACCTCTGCCGGCGCTAGCTGGCGGACCCGCTCGGGGAGGAGGCGGCGGACTGATTCCATCGGCGGCAGGCTCTCCTCCTCCCGGTCGAGCATCTCCCGGTACGGTGCCAAGCGGTCGTGGCGCGAGTAGAACGCCGCCATGCACCGATCGAGCTCCGCGAGCGCCTCCGGGTCGCCCGACAGGCTCGAGATCCAGCGCGGAGAGCGCTTCCTCCAGGAGGCGAGGAGCGCACCCCGGCCCGTTTCTACCCGACCCGGCGGGCTCACCCTGAGCTCCCGAGCCGCCTGGCGCCGGAGGCTCCGGCCCCCGCCACGAGATCGAGCTCGGAGCGGTACCGGGCGGCGGTTGTCTCGGCGATCGCAGGCCAGAGGAACTCGCCGGCTCGCTCGCGCGCGCTCGCGGACCAGCGCCGGTAGCGCGCGGCGCCGGCGGTGAGGGCCTCCGTGGCGAGGCGCGCGATCGCCGCGGTGTCGCCCACCGGAGCCATGCACGCCTCTGGCGAGGAGGCGAGGATGTCGCGCGGGCCCGGAGCGTCGTACGCGATCGTCGGCAGCCCGGCCGCGAGCTTCTCGAGCACCGCCAGGCCGAAGCCCTCGCAGTAGCTCGGGAACAGGCCGACCGTCGCGTCGGCGAGCAGGCTGGGAAGTCGGTCGCTGTCGAATGAGGGAACCACCTCGCAGCGGCGACGGAGCTCGGGGGCAAAAGCGCTCAGGACGTGCTCGGCGGCGAAGCCGGTTCCCAGGAACCGGAACCGGGAGCCCGGCACGAGAGAGGAGATCTGCGCCGCGATCTTGGGCCAGTCGCGGGCGCCCTTGCGAAGGTTCCAGGAGCCGATAAAGACCACGGTTCCGGTCTCGAGCCGCCGCTCGGGAGGGAGCGCGGCGCTGGAGAGCTGCCGCAGCCGGTGCTCCTGGATCCCGAGCGGCTGGTAGAAGACCTTCGGATGCAAGGCCGGCGAGTGGCCGAGGATCTCCAGGTCGTCGCGGCTCGAGACGTTGATCAGGTCGGCGTGGCGGAAGCCGGCGTTCGCCTGGGCGAGGCGCCGCCGGTACGGCGGGTAGCCGAGAAGGCGCCGCAGGATGTCGGCCGAGCTCTTCTCGGCCGGCCACTTGCGGGCGGCGAACCGGTCGAACGCGAGGTAGGCGGGCGCGAGCGCCACCGAGCGGGACACTAGCAGCCCCTCGAAGCCGAGCCGTCGCTTGGAGTACGGCAGGTCGCTCTGGATGGCATCGACGACGTCGAAGCGGGCGGCCCGCTCGCGCAGGAAGGCCCTGGCCTTCGCCGGGAACGAGAAGACCGTGCGGTAGTGCCGGGGGTAGTGCCGGAGGAGGCCCGGGGGCCGCGGAGGCCCAGGGAAGGCATCCTCGATCGAAAACTTCTCGACGATGTGGCCCAGCCGCCGGAGCTCGTCGCTTAGCTCGATCAGCACCCGCGACGCACCAAGCGTCTCCTGCCACGGGCTGCTGGTGACGAAGAGGACTCTCAGCGGGGGCGACTCGACGCTCATGGATCGACCGGTGGAGCCAGGTCGGGCGCCGGTCGCCGCTCGGCGACCCGGCTCGAGACGCCGTCGCCCGGGTCGGATCGGAAGCTCCGAGTGTAGAGGGTCCGGCAACGCCGGGCGACCGCATCCCAGGTGAAGTCCGCGACCACCCTCGCGCGCGCTCCGGCGCTCAGCCGGACCCACAGGTTGGGTTCCCGCCCGAGCCGATCGAGGGCCTCCCGGATCGTCCGTGGGTCGTTCGGTGCGATGAGCAGGCCCGACTCTTCGTCGGCCACCACCTCGGGCAGGGACGCGACGTCCGACGCGACCACCGGGCAGCCGCACGCCATGGCTTCGAGGGGCGCCAGGCCCAGCAGCTCATGGGCCCTCGCGGAGCCAGTGTCGTCGACCGGAGTCGGGTGGACCAGGGCCATCGCCCGGTGCAGGAAGGCGACGACCTCCTGGTCCGAGAGTCCGTGGTGGAAGCTTACGAGCTTGCCCGTGGCGGCCCGCCGGAGCAGACTCAGGTACTCGGGGTCGGGGGCGGGGCCGACGACGTGCAGGGGAACGGACGGATCGACGGCGTCGATCAAGTGATGAATACCCTTGTGGGGAAGGATCCGGCCGAGGAAGACGATCGAGCCGTCGTGCGCCAGCTCCGGGCGCATGGGATAGCGCTCCGGGTCGACGCCGCCGTAGATCACCTCGTGGGCCTTGTTGCGGCCCGGGAGCTCGCGAGCGGCGTACCGGGAGATCGGGAGCTGCGCGGTGAGCCAGCGCGACTGGTCGATCTGGTATCCCGGCGTCCAGCCGCCGCCCCCGAGATCGGAGACGAAGACCGGGCGCCGGCGCAGCCAGCCGAACCCGGCGGCGAGAAAGGTCGGGAGGGTGAAGTACTGGAAGCAGTGGACGACGTCCATGGCGCGGAGCTTCCGCGAAGAGCCGCGGTGAGAACGGGGTGAGCGGCGACGAGGTCCAGCTCCGGAGAATCACGCGCTCGTAGCGCGCGGCCGGGGCCGTGCGCGAACCCTGCGGCCCGAAGCTCACCAGCTTGACCCGGGCGTAGCGCGACAGGGCTATCGCGAGCTCCTCGACGTAGCGCTCGCCGCCTCCGAGCATGCCGCGAGGAGACAAGTGGGTCGGGCTGACGAGGGCGACGCGCAGCTCGTCGCCCCGCCGATCGCGCCGGCGGGCGGCGGCGGCGGCCCGGCCCAGTTCCACGGAGGACGGAGACACGATCGCGTCAGCTCCACTCGACCCAGCGCGGGGCGGTGAAGCCCACGGCATTGATCACGAGCTGCAGGGCCAGCCCGATGGCCGCCGTCAGGACGTTGAAGGTCAGCACGCCGCTGGTCGTGCCGAGCGGGACCAGGGCGACGAGGATCACCTGGCCCACGCAGAGCACACCGGCCGCCGCCCCCTGCCAGCGGTTCCATGAGCGGGCCAGGTTGATCGCCACCGCGTAGCCCCCGAGGAGCGTCAGGCCCGATCCGCCGACGGTCAGCAGGAGCTCGCGGTGGAGGCCGGAGTAGTGCGGTCCGAGCACGAACAGGAAGGCCCGCGGGAACAGGGCCGCGGCGGCGAGCAGGGCGACGGCGATCAGGACCATGAAGGCGCCGTACTGGGCGTAGCGCAGCCGGTAGTGCCGCTCGTCGGTGACCTGGGCGAGGCGCGGGACGAAGATCACGCCGGTGAGCCCGGAGAAGAGGCCGACGGCCATCCCCAGCCGCGCCAGAGCGCCCACCTCGGCGATGTTCTCCACGCCGCCGAAGGTGGCGGCGAGCCAGACGACGAGCGGGCCCTGGATCGAGAAGTAGAGGGCCGAAGGCAGGGTGGGGAGCAGGTAGCGGACGACCTTCTTGCGGTAGGGCGCGAGGTCGGCGGCGGAAGCGCGCTCCTTCTCCGGGTCGTGCGCCGCCCAGGCGACGCCGGCCGAGGCGAGCGCCGCGGTGAGCACGCCGAGCCAGGCGTGAAGGAGTGCCGCGACGACCATCGCGCCGGCGAGCGCCAATCGCAGCGCGCCGCCCAGGATCTCGGCCCGGTACGAGCGGCCGTAGCGATCGTGCAGCCGGAGGACGAGGAGGCGGATCGAGGAGACGAGCTGGAACCAGACCGCGAGGGCGACCGCCACCGCCGCGAGCGCCGACTCCAGGGCGCCGAACCCCTCGGCCCGCGCCCAGAAGGGGAAGCCCGCGAGGACGGCCACGGCGCCGACGGCGAAGAGCACCCTCCGCAGCGAGAGCACCGCCGCCACGTAGTCGCCGAACTCCTCACCCTCGGCGAGGGCCTTCCTCCGGAAGTAGACCAGCGAGCTGGTCGAGCCCAGGTCGGTCAGGAAGTGGAAGAAGGAGACGACCGAGAAGGCGAGCGTGTAGAGGGCGAATTCCCCCTTGGGCATGAAGTTGACGAACAGGATCCCGGCGCCGATCCCCAGGAGCTGCGCCGCCGACTGCGCCGAGAAGTAGGCCGAAAAGATCTTGGTCCATTGGAGGAGCCGGAAGCGCAGCACCTGGCCGAAGCTGGTCTCCGGCGTCGGCGCGACCGACTCGGGCGGCAGCGCCGCGGCCGCTTCCGGCACGGGCTCGGCCGGCGGGTCTGTGAGGACCGGCCCCTCGACGGTCAAGCCGGCTCCCTCCGGGCGCGGGCGGCCGCGGCCGGGCCGGAGAGCTCGATGCCGCGCGCGGCGAGCACTCGGAGCGCCAGGCGCCGGGATTCCCGGCCGAGATCGCGAGGCTCGTTCCGCTCCGGGGCGCCGGTCTCGTCGAGCCAGTCCATGACCGGAATGTAGAAGCCGCTCTTGGGCCGCCGGAAGAGCGCGTCGGGCAGCTCCGGGGCGACCCGCCGCAGGACCGCGGCCTTGCCGCCGGTGCGGGCGGCCTCCCAGGCGGCGGGCGAGAGCGCGCCGCGCAGCCAGGCGTCGACCATCGGCACGCGCAGCTCGAGCGAGTGGGCCATCGACGCCCAGTCGGCGTCCCGGAGGAGCTGGTTGCGCAGGTAGAGGCCGGTCTCGAACGCCTGGACCGCGGCCCAGGAGTCGCCACCCCCCGGCCGGCGCGCCCGGTCCGGACCCGGCAGGAAGCGGCGGGCGTCGGCGACCGGGTCGTAGGCGGCGAGGGCCTCCCGCGCGAGGTCGGGGCCGAGGAGAGCGGGCAGGTCCGCCGGCAGGAAGAGCCCCCGGCGCAGGAAGTACGCCCCCGCGAGGCTCCCGCCATGGCGCGCCAGGCCCCTGAGCTTGGGCCGGGCGCCGGCCGCCCCGACCGAGGCCGCCCACAGCCGCTCGACCCCCGGCAGCCGGGCGGCGGGCCCGACCCGGCGGCCCCAGCGGAGGAGGCGGGGGACGTCGGCGAACGAGGGGTAGCTTCCGAGGAGCTCGTCGCCGCCCAAGCCGGAGAGGACGACCTTGAGCCCCGCCTCGTGGGCGGCGCGGCTCACGAGATAGGTGTTGAAGCCGTCGATCGACGGCTGGTCCATCGCCGCGAGCGCCCGGGGCCAGAGGGCGCGGAACTCGTCGCGGCCGACGGTCGCCTCGACGTGACGGGTGCCCAGGGTGCGGGCGACCTCGGCGGCCAGCGGACCCTCGTCGCGGGCGGTGCCCACGAGCGGCTCGAAGCGGAGCGTGAAGGTGACCGGCGGCTCGGGGAGATGCCGGCGGGCGAGGGCGGCGATGGCGCCCGAGTCGAGCCCGGCGGAGAGGAAGACGGCGACCGGTACGTCGGAGACGAGGTGGGCGCGGACCGACGCCTCGAGCGCTCCGGGCCAGTCTGCGAGGCCCGGCTCGGCGATCTGCGGCCGGATCGGCACGGGCTCGCCCACGGTGGCGCTCTCGCCGGCCCTGACGACGAGCGAGGTGCCCGCGGGCAGGGCGGAGACCGAGCGGAGGATCGTCCGAGGCTCCGGGACGCTCCCCCAGAGGAGGAATCCCGCGAGGCCGGCAGGGTCGACGTTCCCGGAGATCCCGCCGCCGGCCTCGAGCGCCTTGACCTGCGAGGCGAAGCGCAGCGTCCCGCCCGGGCGGTCGAGGGCGTAGTAGAGCGGCTTCACGCCGAACGGGTCGCGGGCCAGGCAGAGGGCGCGCTCCGCGCGGTCCCAGATCGCCAGGGCGTACATCCCGCGCAGGCGGGCGAAAGCCCGCGGCCCCTCGCGGGCATAGAGCGCCAGGACCACCTCCGTGTCACCGCTCGATCGGAAGGCGCAGCCCCGCGCCTCGAGCTCGCCCCGGAGCTCGCGGAAGTTGTAGATCTCGCCGTTGAAGACGATCCGGTAACGGCCGTCGGGCGAGGCCATCGGCTGGGCCCCGGCCTCCGAGAGGTCGAGGATCGCCAGGCGCCGGTGGCCGAGAGCGACCCGGCCGTCCTCAGAGCTCCAGGAGCCGGCCCCGTCCGGTCCCCGCGAGGCGAGCCGCTCGCCGGTCGAGCACAGCTCGTCCCGGTCGACGGGAGGGGCGTCGGGAGACAGGCGCAAGATGCCGTGGATACCGCACATACCGATCCGGGCCTCGCCCCTCAGCGGGCGGTCAGAGCGTCCAGGTGGGGCTCGAAGGCGGCCAGGAAGCGATCGTACCCGAAGCGCCGCCGCCAGCGCTCGCGCCCGGCCTCGCCGAGAGAGCGCGCGCGCTCGGGGTCGGCGAGCAGCGAGACGAGGGCGGCGGCGAGCCCACAGGGGTCGTCCGGCGCCACCAGGAGGCCGGTCCGGCCGGCCTCGACGACCTCCTCGGCCGCCGTGCCGGCGAGCGCCACGCAGGGTTTCGCCGCGCGCATCGCCTCGAGGAAGACCAGGCCGAAGCCCTCGCCGCGGCTGGGCATCGCGAAGGACGCACAGCGGGCGTAGAGCTCGGCCAGGGTCGCCTCGGAGACGAAGCCGCTGAACAGGACCTGCTCCGCGAGGCCGGCGGCCCGGGCCGCCTCCTCGAGGCGAGGCCGGTCGTCGCCGCCGCCGGCCACCACCAGGCGCGCTCCGGGATGGCGCTCGAGCACCCGGGGCCACGCCGCGATCAGCTCGTCGTGCCCCTTGTAGCGCTCGGAGGCCGACATCCGGCCGACGGTGAGGACGAAGCCGCGCCCGGCGCGCTCGAGGAGCCCGGTGTCGGCCGTGCCGGCCGGCGGTCGCTCCTCGAGGGCGAGCGGGACGACCTGCCAGTCGAGGACGGGCTCCACGAGGTGGCCGCGCGCCTGCTCCAGGGTCGCGCGGGAGATCGTCAGGCGCCGCGCGGCGCCGGCCAGGGCCCGCCCCCGGAGACGGTCGAGCGGCCGCCAGACCTCGATGCCGTAGATCCAGACCAGGTAGGGCGCCCGGAGCCATCCGGGCAAGGCGGGCTGGAGCCGGGCGAGGCCCAGCAGGTCGAAGACGAGAGCCGGTGGCGGCCGGTGGAGCTGCGCGCCCCAGACCGCCCCGGCGAGGGCCGCCCGGCGCCCGGAGAAGCTCCGGAGCCCGACGCCCGGAGGGCACGCGGCGCCGCCGGAGCCGGCCTCCCCGACGAGCTCCAGCACCCGAAAGCCGACGCCGCGGTGCCGCGCGTAGTCCGCGCCCGCCCGCGCCAGCAGCCGCCCCACCAGCGCCCGCCCGCCCCCGTCGAGCCCGAGGCCCGCGGTGACCAGCACCAGGTCCCGGCGCCGAGCCGGCTCGCGCTCTCGGTCAGGCTCCATCGGTTCCGGCCGCCTCACGGACGAACGATACCCGCTGCCACGCAAGGTCTGCGAGGGGTTGCGGGAGGGCCCAGTCTACTGAACCCCGATGTACCCCTCCCGCTCCAGGTGCAGGATGATCTTCTGCACCGCCTCGTCCGGGGAGAGGTCGCTGGTGTCGATCGTCAGCTCCGGCTCCACCGGCTCCTCGTACGGATCCGAGATGCCGGTGAACTCCTTGATGATCCCCTGCCGGGCCTTGGCGTAGAGGCCCTTCCGGTCCCGGTCCTCGCACACGCCGATGGGGGTGCAGACGTGGACCAGGATGAAGCCGCCGCCGGGCTCGATCAGCTCGCGCACCTCGCGGCGCACGCGCTCGTACGGAGCGATCGGCGCGCAGAGAGCGATGCCGCCGTTCTTGGTGATCTCGGAGGCCACGAAGCCGATGCGCCGGATGTTGATGTCGCGGTGCTCCTTCGAGAAGCCGAGCTCCGACGAGAGGTTCTTGCGCACGATGTCGCCGTCCAAGAGCGTCACCGGCCGGCCGCCCATCTCGAGGAGCTTGACCAGGAGGACGTTGGCGAGCGTCGACTTGCCGGCGCCCGAGAGCCCGGTGAAGAAGACCGTGAACCCCTGCTTGGCGCGCGGCGGATGGGTGCGGCGCAGCTCGCGGGCCACCTCCGGGAAGGTGAACCACTCGGGGATCTCGCGGCCGTCGGCCAAGCGCCCCCGCAGCTCGGTGCCCGAGATCGAGAGCGTCCGCGTGTCTGGCGAGACCTCGTCGATCGGCATGTAGGCGTCCTGGTCCTCGACGTAGACCATCATCTTGAACGGCACCATCGCGACGCCGATCTCGTCCTGGTGCTTCGCGAGCAGCTCCTGGGCGTCGTAGGGGCCGTAGAACGGCTTGCCCTGGGAGTCGTTGCCCGGGCCCGCGTGGTCGCGCCCGACGATGAAGTGGGTGCAGCCGTAGTTCTTCCGGATGATGGCGTGCCAGACCGCCTCGCGCGGGCCGCCCATGCGCATGGCGAGCGGCAGGAGCGAGAGATCGACGGTCTGCTGCGGGTAGTGCTCGAGCAGCGCCTGGTAGCAGCGCACCCGCGTGTAGTGGTCGACGTCGCCCGGCTTGGTCATGCCCACGACCGGGTGGACCAGGAGGTTCGCCTCGAGCTCGCGGGCGGCCCGCAGGGTGAGCTCGAAGTGGGCGCGGTGCATCGGGTTCCTGGTCTGGAAGGCGACGACTTTCCGCCAGCCGCGCTTGGCGAAGCGGGCGCGCAGCTCGGCCGGCGTGCGGCGCAGGGTGCGGAAGTCGTAGTGGGCCGGGAGCTGGACGCCTTCGAGACGGCCGCCGACGCCCATGTCGTTCATCCGCCGGAAGACGTGGGCGACGCCGGGATGGGCGTGGTCGAGGCTGCCGAACACCGACCGGGCCTTGGCCTCGCGGTCGATCTCCCACACGTCCTCCGGGTGGAGGACGGCGAGCATGACGCCTTCGGGATCGCGCAGGACGAGCGGGCGGCTCCGGTCGAGGCCCTTGGCCGCCTCGGCCGTCACGTCGAGGGTGATCGGGATCGGCCAGAGCGTGCCGTCGGTGAGGCGCATCGACTCGGCGACCGACTCGAAGTCGGCCTGGCCCATGAAGCCCTCGAGCGGCGAGAAGCCGCCGTTCAGGATCAGCTCGAGGTCGCAGAGCTGGCGCGGCGTGAGGTCCCAGGAGGGCCAGTCGCGGGAGGCTGCCTTGAGCTCGGCGGCGCGGTCGGCGTCGACCATCGGGTCGACGAGGCGCCCGCCGTGGGGAGCGATCAGGTGGTCGGGGGAGGTCGCCTTGCCGGCGCCAGCCTGCGCGGGAAAGGGAAGAGGGTCGGACGGACTCGCAGTCATTGGGGTAACAACTCCCTGTGTGATTCGCTGGATGGGGTGGGCCGCGTGGAGAGGTACAGCTTGGAACGCAAAGTATCGCAGGAACGCTGAGTGATTGCAACGCGGGCCCGGCTCGGACGGGTCGGACCCCTCGGCGATCGGCCGAGGCAGAGCTCGGCCGCTTCAACCGGGATTGCCTTCGCCCACCGCATCGAACCCGTGAAGCGGCCGAGCTCCGTCTCGGCCGGACGAACGGTGCGCGGGCGACGAACGGGCGGTCGAAGGCGAGCGCGGCTC
Source organism: uncultured Acidobacteriota bacterium (assembly GCA_963837945.1). GTDB lineage: Bacteria > Acidobacteriota > Thermoanaerobaculia > Multivoradales > DATKCC01 > CAVUBL01. The sequence continues at coordinate 311,589 of CAWIQD010000009.1, read as the reverse complement.
TTCCGCCCGAGCTGTTATCTTCCGCCCGTGGAGGCTCGACGGTGAAGCTCTCGGTGGTGATCCCCGTCTTCAACGAGGCGGCGACGGTGAGGGATCTCCTCGCCCGGGTGGCGGAGGCGCAGGTCGAGGGCCTCGAGCGGGAGATCGTGGTGGTCGACGACGCGTCGAGCGACGGCACGGCCGAAGTCCTGGCGGCCCTGGACGGGCGGGACGGGGTGCGGGTGCTCACCCACCCGGTCAACCGCGGCAAGGGCGCGGCGCTCGCCACCGGCTTCGCCGCGGCCGCCGGCGACGTGGTCCTGATCCAGGACGCCGACCTCGAGTACGACCCGCACGAGTACCCGAAGCTGCTCGCGCCGATCCTCGCCGGCCAGGCCGACGTGGTCTACGGCTCGCGCTTCACGGGCAGCGGCGCCCACCGCGTGCTCTACTTCTGGCACTACCTGGGCAACCGGTTCCTGACCCTGCTCTCGAACGCCTTCACCAACCTCAACCTCTCGGACATGGAGACCTGTTACAAGGTCTTCCGGCGCGAGGTGCTCGAGAGCCTGACGGTCGAGGAGGCGCGGTTCGGGTTCGAGCCGGAGATCACGGCGAAGGTCGCCGCCGGCCGCTGGCGGCTCTACGAGGTCGGCATCTCGTACCACGGCCGAACCTACGAAGAAGGCAAGAAGATCGGCTGGAAGGACGGCTTCCGCGCCGTCTGGTGCATCCTGAAGTATAACTTGAGATAAAGCGATAAACGAAGGCTACGGCCGCGAGGGCGACGCTTCGATCCGGATGAGGGTCGTTCCCCCGCCGAGCAGGACGGCGGCCGGCACCAGGGCCTGGGGGCGATCCCACCAGGCGACGATGCAGCGGCGGCAGATCTCGTCGGCGCGCAGCACGTCGTCCGGACCCCTCCGGGAGATGATGCCGTCGCAGAGGAATCCGAGGACCGGGTTGCCCCGCTGCTCGTCCACCGTCTCGCCCACGACCAGGTTCTCGGCCATGCCGAGTTGCTGCTCGTCGAGCTCGACGTCGCAGTCGCCGGTCACCGGGGCGGTCAGGTGGGCGCTCTCGCCCAGGACCTTGCCGTCCGGCCCGACCACCGCGGTGTAGTACTCGACCCGGTGGTTCTCGTCCGTGGGCTTGGGCGGCGTCGCCCAGTAGGCGCCCGCGCCGGCGGCTTCCATCACCACGTAGTAGAAGTCCCCGTGGCCGTCCCACCGGAAGTAGAGACGGGTCTCGGTGCCGCCCACCTCCGGCTGCACGGTGGCGTGCACCAGAGCGTTGGCATTGCCCGGCACGCACGAGACCTGTTCGGGCTGGATCGTGGGCCCTTGGGCCCGGAGGGGGGCAGCGAGAGCGCCGGCGAGCACCAGGCCCGCGAGGAGCGGATAGACCGAGAGCACACGGATCATGAGATCTCTCCTAGGGATCGTGCCGAATCTTAATGTTTCAGGGCTCTTCTGTCAAGAAGAGCCGCCCCCGCCGGGCGGTTTCGCCGGGCCCAGGATCTTGTCGCGATACGACAGGACGAACGGCGTCTTCTCGATCCGGGGGAGGCTGCGCTCGAGGGCGTCCGCGGCGGCTTCCCGGTCACCGGTCTCGTAGAGGGAGACCGCGAGGTAGAAGAGGAGCTCGGGGTCCTTCTGGAGCGAGTCGCCCGCCCGCCGCAGGTAGGTCACCGCGTCCGGCCAGTCCGAGGCGCGATAGGCGATCACGCCGGTCAGCTTCTGGGCCGCCGCGTCGCCGGGCCGGGCGTCGGCGACCTCGCGGGCGAGCCCGAGCGGCTCCTCGAGGTCGCTCCGGTGTTTCGAGGCGTCGAGCAGCTCCCGGGCGCGGGCGAGCTGCGCGGCCTGCTCGGCGGTGGGCTCGGCGGGCCGGGCCGGCGCCGGGGCCGGCGCCGGAGCCGGCGGAGGCGCGGCCGGCTCGGGCGCGGCCACGACGGTGTCCGGCGCAGCCCCGGTCTCGTCCTCCGGCGCGGGGCTCTCGGACGCCTCGTCGCCGCCGGCCGCCGGCTCGGCAGGCGGCATGAGGTAGGCGAACGACGGCGTGCTGGCGAGGATCTTCGCCGGCACCCGCTTGACCACCTCGGCCTCGAACGCCTGGCGGTTGGCGGGCGCGAGGTCGGCCGCACGATAGGCGCCGAAGCGCTCCTCGATCTCGACGATCCGCCGGAAGGTGTCGCGAAAGCCCTCGTCGTCCTCGGTCCGGGCCTGGGCCAGGCCGAGCCGGGTGAGGCACTGGGCGAGCACGGGGGGCTCGTCGAGCAGCCCGAAGCAGGCGAGGCGCAGGTCGTGGGCCGCGCTTGCGGGGTCGTCGCGCTCGAGGGCGAAGGTGCCCTGGCGCAGCAGGCGCAGGTAATGGGAGTTGGCCGCCCCGGCGGCGCCCGCGACGAGCAGCAGGCCGAGGACGCCGGCCGCGACGGCGCGGAGCGATCGATTCCTACTCATGGGCGCTCGAGAGGGCTTCGTCCGGCGCCGGCAGGGGCTGGTTCTGGAGGACCGCCCGCGGATTGGTGACGGTGAGCAGGCGCGCGGCGGCCGGGCCCCAGCGGCGGGTGATCTCGGCGGCGGCGGCGCTCAGCCCGGGGGGTCGCATCGAGGTGTCGTGGGTGTCGCTCGCGACGAAGTGGACCAGCCCCTCGTCGAGCAGGCGCCGGGCCCGGTCCTGGGTCTTGTGGCCGTAGCCGCCGGTCAGGCTCGCGGCGGTGACCTGGAGCGCCGCTCCGAGGCCGACCAGGCGGGCGAGCGTTGCGACGTCGTCGGCGAGCCAGCGGATCTCCTCCGGGTGGGCGAGCACGGGTCGCCAGCCCGCGACCACCAGCTCGTGCACCAGGCCGGCCGGGTCGGGATCGGCGAGCTGGCGGCTGAACTCGATCAGCAGGTAGCGCGAGCCGGCGAGGCTCGACACCTCGGCTCCAGGCCACCGGTCGAGGGCCGCGAGCAGGCCCTGGTCGACCCGGATCTCGGCCCCCGACAAGACGCGGATCTCGGTTCCCACCTCGGCCTGCACCTTCCGGCGCAGGCGCTCGAGCCGGGCGAGATCCGAGTTCCACCAGGTCTCGTGGCGTTGATGCGGGGTCGCCACGACCGCGGTGCAGCCGTCGGCCGCCGCGGCCCGGCACATGCTCACCGCTTCCTCGAGGCTGCCCGCTCCGTCGTCGATCCCGGGCAGGACGTGGGTGTGGATGTCGATCATCGTCACGCCGCCGAGTCCGACTGCGGCTCGTCGGCGGCATACGCCTCGTAGTAGTAGTACTTGCGCCCGGATCCGCTGCTCTCGCGGTGGCAGTTGAGCACCGTGCCGAGGATCTTGACCTCGGACATCAGGAGCCGGTCGCGGCAGGCCTTGGCGTCCTCGCGCAGGACCTTGCCCTCGCGCAGGCACAGCACCATGCCGTCGGTCTGCGAACCGATGATCGTGGCGTCGGTGACCGCGAGCACCGGCGGCGTGTCGACGATCACGAAGTCGAACCGCGAGCGGGCGCGGGTCAGCAGCTCGCGCATCCGCGTCGAGGCGAGGAGCTCGGACGGGTTGGGCGGGATCGGGCCCGAGGGGATGACGTTCAGGTTCGGCACGTCGACCGCGGACATCACCTGGCCCGGGTCCTCGCCGCCGGCGAGGACGTTGACCAGGCCGACCCGGTTCGAGATCCCGAAGACCTCGTGCAGGCGGGGCTTGCGCAGGTCGCCGTCGATCAGGAGCACGCGCCGGCCGAGCTGTGCCATCACGACCGCCAGGTTGGTCGAGGTGGCGGTCTTGCCCTCGCCGGACCCGGGCGAGGTGATCGCCACCACCTTGAGCTCCTGGGCGCTCGAGAGGAGCAGCGCGGTGCGCAGCGAGCGGTAGGCCTCCGACACCGACAGGCGAGGGCGATCGTGCGGCACGAGCTCGATCTGCTCGAGGCTGCCGCCGGCCTCCTTGCGCTCGCTCGAGCGCCGGATGCGCAGCCGCTCGGACCTCTTGCGCCGCTTGCCGCCCGCGCCGTAGCCGTAGCCGTATCCGTAGCCGCCCTTGCCCAGGGCCCGGGAGGTCGAGGTGACGTCCGGGATCACCGCCAGGTTCGCGAGCTGCAGGCGCCGCTCGATCTCCTCGGCACTCTTGAGCGTGCGGTCCATGTACTCGAGCAGGAAGACCGCGCCGATCCCGAGCATCAGGCCGAGGCCGAAACCCATCGTCAGGTTCTGGCGCAGGGACGGCTGGTAGGGGCCGCCGGGCAGCAGAGCCCGGTCCACCACCCGGATGTTCGACTCCCGGGTGCCCTGGAGGCGCGCCGTCACCTCGGTCTCGGACTGCTGGCGCAGGAGCTTGTCGAGCAGGTCGCGGCTGCTCGAGATCTCCACCTGCAGGTTGGTCAGGTCGACGGCCGCCGAGCTCTGGTCGAGAAGCTCGCTCTTCGCGTCCTCGAGCTCCTTCTCCAGGGTCCTCTCCCGGCGCAGCGCGGTCTGGTAGTCGGCGAAGGCGGACTGCTTGGCGTTCTCGACGTTGTCGGCGATCGCCTTGTTCACGTTCTCGCGGCCCTGGTCGATCTCCGCCTGGAGCTCGACCATCGCCGGCCATTCGGGCTTGTAGGTCTGGAGCTTGGTCTGGTAGTCCCGCTCGAGCTTGATCTGGTCGTGCATCAGCTCGGCGATCGTGCCGCCGGAGTAGGAGTCGGCGACGTCCTGGCGCGGCGACTCGAGCAGCTCCTTGTAGCGCGCCTCCTTCTGGATCCGCTCCGCCTTGGCCTCGGTGAAGTCCTTGTTCATCGCCTGGAGCCGTTGCAGGACCACGTTCGAGTCCCGGTCGAGGGAGATGATGTCGGTCTTCCGGCTGAAGGCCTGGAGCTTGGCCTCGCGGTCCTGGATCTCGCGCTTGAGGGCGTCGATCTGCGAGGCGAGGAACGAGGACGCCCGCCCGGCGCTGTGCGTGCGGTTCGAGATGCCCCAGTCGATGAACGCCTCGGTGAACCCGTTGGCGACGCGGGCGGCGAACTCGGGCGAGGAGGAGTGGTAGTTGATGTCGACGAGCTGGGTGTTGCGCACCGGCTCGACGTCGAGCCCGCCCAACAGGCGGGCGGCGAGCTGGCCCAGGACCTTGGCGTCGGCGCTCTCCGGGTCGAGCTCCTTGCCGTCGGCGGGCGCGAGCGCCTTGCCCCCGGGGTTGAACTCGCGGGTCGTCGGCCAGCCCCAGGTCGATCACCACCCGCTCGGCGAGGCCGCGGCTCGCCAGCAGCTGGTACTGGGTGGGGTAGTACTCCATGTTCCACCAGTTCTCGAGCCACGGGTTCTCGGCGCCGCCGATCGGAGAGAGGCTCTTGCGCTCGATCTGGATCCGCGCCGTCGCCAGGTACTCCTTCGGCGTCATGGCGTAGCGCAGCGCCGCGCCGGCCAGGCAGACGGCGAGCAGGAGCGCGATCAGCTTCCAGCGCGCGCGGATGCGCTCGAGGTAGTCGCCGAGATGGAACTCGGGCTCGTGGTCCGAGAGGCCGACAGGCGCGCCGGAGCTCACCGCGGAAGGCGCCTCGTCGGGGAAGGGAGGCGGTGTCAGGGGACCCAGGGTCTTCAAAAGAACGACTCCTTGACGACGATCACGTCGCCCTGCTGCAGCTCGAAGTCGGGCTCGTCGCCCGAGATGATGCGCTTGTAGTGAACCATGATCTCTTTCGCCTTGCCGGAGGGCTGAGGCCGCTTGACCAGGATCTTCTTCGACGCCCGGTCGGTCAGGCCCCCGGCGCGGGCGATGACGGCGAGCAGCGTGACCCGCTCCGAGCTGTGGAACGAGTACGCTCCCGGCGTCCCCACCTCGCCCAGGCAGTATACGGTCACGTCGACCGCCGCGGGAACGTTGATCAGGTCGTTGGCGAAGATCGGGATGTTGACGTCCGGATTCGCCTCGACCAGCAGCTCGTCCACGGAGATCGACACCTGGTCGGTGAGGCCGTTCTCCGCCCGGCGCAGCACCTTGACGCTGTTGCCGTGGTTCTCCCCCAGGCCGCCGGCGGCGGTGAGCGCCTCGAGCAGCGTCAGGCGCCCCGAGACGTCGAGGTTGCCGGGCTTCTTGACGGCGCCGATCACCGAGATCGGGCGGGAGCGGAACTCGAGAACCTCGACCGAGACCGAGGCCCGCTGCAGGAGCGACGACTCGAGCGTCTTCTTGAGGCGGGTGGCGAGCTCGTTCTCGGTCAGCCCTTCGGCCGCGACGTTGCCCACGAGCGGTAGGCGGATCGTGCCATCCTCGTTGACCCGGACGTCGACGTTGAGCTGCGGCTCCTCGAACACCCGGACCGCCACCAGGTCGCGGGGACCGATGTGGTACTCGTTCGAGCTCGAGTCCTGGGCCCGGGTCTGGGTCGCGTCCTGGGCACTCGGCGGCGTCCGATCTTGCGCCCGGGCGCACGGCGTCACGAGCGAGCAGACGCTGGCCATGATGCCGAGGAGCGTTCCTATCCTTCTCATCCGAGGCATGTTAGCTCAGGCTTCGGTCGCCGTCTACTGTCGCCCTTTGTCAGACGGACACCGACAGACGTGTCGGAGCGCTTCGGACCCGAAGCTCGGAAGAGAACGGGTCGGCAGGCGCGTTCGCGCACTCTAGCGTGCCAAGCTGAGACCGGTTTGGGCGCCGCACGACGGGCCGGCGCCGGAAGGGATCGGATGGCGCGGGCAAGGGAGGAGAGATCCCGGTGAGGACAGAGGACACGGCTTCATCCTGGGCGACCGAGCAGGCGATCCACCGCCTGGCCGCCAGCCTCGGCGCGCTCCGCGGGTGCAGAGTTCTTCCGTTCGCTGGTCCAGGAGCTGAGCCAGATCCTCGGCCTCGACTACGCCATGGTGGGCGAGCTCTCGCGCGCGGGCGCCGAGATCAGCAGCCTCGCGGCCTGCGGCCCGGCCGGACTGGTGCCGAGCTTCTCCTACCCGGTTCCGGGCACGCCGTGCCAGAGGGCGCTGGCCGAAGGCCTGGCGAGCTTCCCGACCGGCGTCACCCGGGAGTTTCCCGACGACCCGTCCTTCGTCGAGATGGGGGTCGACGCCTACGTCGGCGTACCCCTGGTGGCGAGCTCCGGGGCGCCGCTCGGCGTGCTCGTGACCATGCACCGCGCTCCGGTAGAGGACGTGCCGCTGGTCTCCTCGGTGCTCCAGGTCTTCGCCATGCGGGCCGCGGCCGAGCTCGAGCGCACGCGAGCCGAGGAGGCCCTGCGCGCCAGCGAGGAGCGTTACCGGAAGTTCTTCGAAGAGAACCTCTCGGCGGTCTGCGTGGTACGGCCGAACGGCGAGATCACCGCCGCCAACCCGGCCTTCGCCGGCACCTTCGGCTTCCCGTCGGTGGACGAGATCCTCGAGGTCAACGTCCGCACCCTGGTCCAGAGCGACCACCAGCTCGAAGCGCTCTTCCGCCGCGCCTGCGACGAGGGCTCGGTGCGGGGCATCGAGGCCTCGATGACCCGCTGGGACGGCCGGCCGCTCCACCTCCTCGGCAGCCTGGTGGCCGAGAGGCGCGGCGGCGAGGTGCGCGGCATCACCTGCTACTGGATCGACATCACCGAGCGCAAGATGGCCGAGCAGCAGCTCCTCCACGCCCAGCGCCTGGAGAGCATCGGGACGCTGGCGGGCGGCATGGCCCACGACCTCAACAACGTCCTGGCCCCGGTGCTCATGTCGGTCGACCTGCTGCGCGACCTGGTCGACGGCGAGCGGGGACAGCGCCTGCTGGCGTCGATCGAGCGGAGCACCCGCCGGGGGATGGACCTGGTGCGCCAGGTCCTCTGGTTCGCGCGCGGTGTCGAGGGCGAGCGCACGGTCTTCGACGCCGGCCTGCTGATCGGGGAGGTTTACAAGATCGTCGGCGAGTCCTTCCCGCGCAACATCTCGGTGCGGACGGAGGTGGCCGAGGGGCTGCCGGCGGTGCTCGGCGATCCCACCCAGCTCTACCAGGTCCTGATGAACCTGTCGCTCAACGCCCGCGACGCCATGCCCCGCGGCGGCGACCTGCGGCTCGGCGCTCGGCTGGTCGAGGCCGGCGACCCGCCGCCGCCGGGTGGGGACTCGAAGCGTTCCGGGCCGCGCGTGGAGCTCTTCGTCGCCGACACGGGCACCGGGATCTCGCCGAGCGACCAGCAGCGGATCTTCGAGCCCTTCTTCACCACCAAGCCACCGGGAGAGGGGACCGGCCTCGGCCTGTCGACCGCGCACTCGATCGTCAAGAGCCACGGCGGCGCGTTCGTCGTCGAGAGCGAGCCGGGCGAGGGGACGGTCTTCCGCGTCTTCCTGCCGGCCGCCGCGACCGCCGCGGGCCTGGCCAGCCCCGCGCCGAGCCGGCCGGTGCCCCGGGGCCGCGGCGAGCTGGTCCTGGTGATCGACGACGAGCCGACGATCCGCGACGTCTGCCGCGAGACCCTCGAGGCCTTCGGCTACAGCGCCCTGACCGCCGCCGACGGCGCCGAGGGCGTGGCGCAGTTCGCCTGCCACAACGGCGAGGTGGCGGCGGTGATCACCGACCTCGCCATGCCGATCATGGACGGGCCGGCGGCGATCCGGGCCATCCGCCGGCTCAGCCGCAGCGTGCCGATCCTCGCCATGAGCGGCCTCGCCGAGCGTCACGGGCTGCGCGAGATCGAGGAGGACGGGATCGCCGCGTTCCTCGAAAAGCCGTTCTCGGCCGAAGAGCTCCTGACCCACCTCGGAGAGGTCCTTGAGATCCCCTATTCGCCCTGAGGGCTCCGAGGAGGTCTCGGAACCGCTGCGCCTGAGCCTGGCGGTCCACGGCGCCGGGCCGGACGACGCGGCGGCGTGGCTCGCCGGCCTCGACCGGGCCGGCTTCCTCGTGCGGCCGGTGGCCGCCGCGGACGAGGCCGGGCTCCGCGCCGCGCTGCGCCGGCCGCTCGACCTGGTCCTCGTCTGGGACGACGAGGCCGGCGGCCGCGCGCCGGCGGCGCTCGCCGCCATCCGGGACGGGGCGCGGGCGGTCCCGGTGGTCGTCGTGGCCCACCGTGGTGCCGGAGCCGCGGCCGTCCGCTACCTCGATCGGGGGGCCTACGCCCTCCTCGATCCGGAGCGGCCGGAGCTCCTATCGCGGATCGCGACGAGGTTGCTCGCCGACCTCCACCGCGAGACCGTCACCGCCCTGACCGGCCGCATCGCGCACGACCTGAACAACCTGCTGGCGCCGATCCCCCTCGCCCTCCAGTTGCTGCGCGACCACGGGCTGCCGGGCAGCGACACGGGTCATCTCGGCACCATCGACGTCTCGGTCCGGGGCTCGATGAGAGCGGTGCGCGAGCTCTCCGAGCTGGTGCTCGCGCGCGTCGGCCGGCCGTTCCGGATCCGCGCCAAGCACCTGGTGGCGCTCGCGGCGGCGCGCCTGCGCGAGGCCCTCTCCGGGTCCCGCCGGGTGCTCAGCGAGTACCCGCCCGGCCTCGCCCCGATCCGGGTCGACCCCCGTCGGCTGCTCGAGGTGCTCGCCTGCCTGGGGCGGCGGGCGCTCGACGCGGCGGAGGAGAGCGAGGAGCTGCTGTTCCGGGGCGGCGACGTCGAGCTCGCGGCGGGCATCGCGGGCGGGGCCCGCGGTGCCGCCACGGGGGTCGAGATCGTCGTGGCCGCAGGCCGCGGCGCCGAGCTCGCGACGGCGGCATGGGCCCCGAGCGCGGGGCTGGGAGACCTCGCGGAGGTGCGCGAGGCGGTCGCGGCCGAGGGAGGCACTCTCGAGGTCGTCCCCGCCGCCGGCGACGCGGCGGTGCGCGCCTTCCGGCTGCTGTTTCCGGCGGCCGACGGCGGCGGGACCGGGGCGAGCGCTCGCCCGGCTCGGGCCCCGGAGCGGATCGCGCCCCCCGCCGAGGTCCGGAACGAGCGCCCCGCGGCACCCGCCGGTCGAGCCCGCGAGGCCGTGGAGATCCTGGTGGTCGAGGACGAGGACGACGTTCGCGAGGTGACCTGCGCGGTGCTCGAGGCCCGGGGCTACCGGGTGCTCGCGGCCGCCGACGGCGCCGAGGGGGTGGCGCTTCTGGCCGACCGCCAGGGCCGGGTCGCGCTCTGCCTGGTCGACATGGGGCTGCCGCTGATGGACGGCCGCTCGACGGTCCGGGCGCTGCGGCGGATCGATCCGGCGGTCAAGATCGTCGTCTCGAGCGGCGCGGGCCGCGGCCCGGCGAGCCTCGAAGCGGGGGAAGACGCCGGCGAGGCCTTCCTGGCGAAGCCCTACGACGCCGAGACCCTGCTCCGGGTGATCCGCGAAGTACTTGCCACCCGGTAGCTCAGCGCGCGCCGGGGGTGCCGCCGCCGCTCAGCTCCACCAGGTTCTGCTCCATCGCGTACTGCATGATCTCGGCGTTGTTCTTGAGCGCCAGCTTCTCGAGGATCCGCGAGCGGTACGTGCTGATCGTCTTGACGCTCAGGCAGAGCTCCTCGGCGATCTCGGAGACCGTCTTGGCCGAGGCGATCATCCGCATCACCTGGAACTCCCGGTCCGACAGGGTCTCGTGCGGCGGGGCGCCGAAGTCCCGGTCGAGGCTCATCACCAGGTTCTCGGCCAGGCTGGGGCTCACGTACTTGCCGCCGGAGAAGACCTTGCGGATCGCGCCGATCAGCTCCTCGGCCGCGTTGTCCTTGGTCATGTAGCCGTCGGCGCCGCCCTTCAAGCTGCGGATCGCGAACCGCTCCTCGGGGTGGACGGTGAGCATCAGCACCTTGATCCGGGCGTTGCGCCGCTTGATCTCGGAGACGGTCTCGAGACCTCCCCGGCCGGGCATCGAGACGTCGAGCACCACGACGTCCGGCTGGAGCTCCGAGGCGAGCGCGAGCGCCTCCTCGCCGGTGCCCGCCTCCCCCACGACGCCCATGTCGGAGCGCGTGTCGAGGAGCCCGCGCACACCCTCGCGAAACATCTGGTGATCGTCAGCCAGCAAGATCCGGATCATCGGTCCCCCCAGGGGTCTCCTGTCTATCAAGATCCCCGGGGAACAAGTCTGACAGAGGAAAGCGCGATTTGATGTCGGCGTTTGTCTGACGTCGGCGTCCCCCCCGCCGCCTTGACCGGTTTCGTCCGACCCCCTCTCGGGCACCGTCCGGCACGGGGTGGGCGCGGAGCCTCTCCCCGGAACGGGCCACAGGCGGACCCGCGGCTCCGAGAACGACCGATTCTGCGCCGCCCCGCGGCTACCTAGGCTGGTCTCGAACCCAAAGGCGAGCCCGCCGGAGCGCTTCCGCCCCCGATTCGCGGGGCCCGCGCGGCTCGCCACCGAGACCCAGGAGGTCGCGAGCCATGTCCCTGTTCCGAAACGCTCTGCGCTGGTCCCCCGTCGCCGCTCTGCTGCTCCCCGTCGTCCTCGTCGCCTGTGGCGGCGGCTCGGGCGGCGGCGGGCCGGTCAGCCCCACCGATCCGACCGACACCTCGGTGCTCGAGCTCTCGACCGACTGGGGCAACGTCACCATCTACCCGAACGGCCAGACCTTCGACGCCGACGCGGCCGTCGCGGCCATCGCCGCGGGGTACGAGAAGGGCCGCGAGCAGATCGGCGGCCACGTCGACGATCTCCGTCTCGACGGCTATCACATTCTCGTCATGCCCGCCGACTGGGCCAACGGCAGCCTCTACGGCCAGCACCTGCGCGACCAGCGGGAGATCCGCATCCGGGTGGGCGTCGAGCGGGTCCTGACCCACGAGCTCCAGCACATGTTCGCCTGGGACCTGGACCGCTTCGACGACTGCAAGGTCCTCCAGGACCACGCCCACGGCTACGATCTCCACTGCGCCCGCCTGCCCTGACCTCCACCCGGCGGCCGCCGGCCCCGCCTCAGATCCAGCTCGGGGCGCCGATGCCGAAGGTCAGCCCGGCGCGGATCGAGGTGATCGAGCGGTCGGCGCCGGGCAGGTTCGAGTCGAACACGCTGCGCACGCCGCCGAGCTCGAGCGCGGTGCTCGGCGCGAGCTGGAAGGTGAGCTCGGCGCCGACCGAAGAGAGGTCGTCGCTGCCGGTCAGGGACGTCGGGCGACAGGCGGGTGTAGTCGCTCGTGCCGAGCTCGGCGAAGGTCCGGAAGTTGGCGCGCCGCCCCACCTCCAGCCCGAAGGACACGCCGTAGACGTCGGTCGCGAAGCTCGAGTACCCCTCGACGATCGAGAACGAGAGAGTGCGCCGGGCGTAGACCGCCGGGCTCAGGCGGTTGCCCTCCACCGCCACCTGCACCGAAGCGGTGGTGGTGTCGACCGGCACGAACTCCGAGCCCGCCCGGGGTTTCAGAGAGCGCAGCTCGGCGCGCGCGTTGACGGAGAGCTTGGGCCCCGAGTAGGTGACGCCGACCAGCGGTGCGGTGCCCGAGTTCGAGAGGTCCCGTTCCGGGTGCACGAAGTCGGCCTGCGTCCACTCCTCGCCCACCTCGAAGCGCCAGCGCTCCCGCGGCTCGTAGCGCAGGCCCGCCCGCACCCGGTCCTCGTCGCGGTCGAGGAGCTGGAACGCGGGGCCGGTCCGCCGCTCGGCGGCGTTGAGCAGGTTGCGGGTGCTGGCGGTGCCCACCTCGGCGAAGACCGAGGTCGAGAACCCGAGGCGCAAGGCGCCCGAGGCGGCGAGCTCGTCCTGGCGGGTGTTCGCCTGCTCCGGCACCTCGGCCGAGAGGATCGCCACCCGCTCGGTGCGCTTGGCCGTGCCCTGGAAGGTCAGGCGGTTGAAGAAGGCGAACATCCCCAGTCCGTAGCGCCCGTTGAGCCGGCGGCGGTCGGTGTCCTCCTTCCACCAGACGTACTCGGGCAAGGTGTAGGCGGTCCAGACGACCTTCGGGCCGCTGTGGAGGAAGGCGGCGAGGCCGGCGCCGACGGTCGCCGAGAGGTCGGACTGCGGGGAGGTGCCGTTCACCTGGCCGCCCGGGTTGTCGATCCAGGTCAGGTCGCGCACCGCGAGCCAGGGGTCGACCCGGAGCGCCCCCAGGTGCCAGCGCGCCTCGGCCGCCTCCTCGTCCAGCCGCTCGCGCTGGGACTTGAGCTGGCGGGGCGAGACCGAGCCCGGTTGCGTATACTGCGTGAATTGACCCCACGTCGGAGCGGGCGTACAGACGGCGACCGCCAGGGCGATCGCCACGACGAAGCCGAGCTTGCGTTCGAGGCGCATGGTCCTCCCGTGATCCATGAAATCAACGGCCCGCGAGCGGGCGCCAGGTCGTTCGGTCGGCCGATCATACGGCATCCCGTCCTGGTCCCTGCGGCGGTCCTCGCCGTGCTCGTGCTGCTCGCTCCCTGGCCCTTCGGAGGCGTGCCGTTCTGGGCGGCTTCGTCGCTCGCCGTCGGGGCGGTGGCCGCTCTCGTCGCGGGCCTGGTGACCGGCAGGAGCGTCGGGGCGCTCGTGCCCGTGGCGGTTCCCGCCTGCGCCCTGGTCGCGATCGCCATCCTCGGCCTGCTCCAGAGTCGCTCGTGGCCGGTGGGCTGGGTGGCCCACGTCTCGCCAGAGCACGCCCTGCTCGCCCGCCAGGCGGAGGAGGCCGCCCACCCCCTGCCCTCCGAGCGCGGCGCGGGCCCGCCCCGGCCGGCGCTCAGCCTGGCGCCCTCGGCGACCCGCCGCACCGCCCTTCTCTTCGCCGGCCTGGCGGCCGCGCTGGCCGCGGCGGCGGCGGTCGGGCGCTGGCGTCTCGGACGCCGGATCCTCGGCGGGGCGGTGCTCCTCGCGGCGCTGGCCGAGATCCTCTACGGCATCCCGCGCTGGTTCGCCCGCTCGCGGGAGATGTGGGGCGTCGAGGTGGCGGGGAGCGAGCGCCTGCGCGGTACCTTCGTCAACCCGAACCACCTGGCGGTCTACCTCGAGATGGCCCTCGCCGTGGCCTTCGCCTGGGCCTGGTGGGCCGCGGGCCGAGCGGCCCGGGCAGGGCCCGCGGAGCGGCGGGTGGCCTTCCTGGCGCCCCCCGTCCTGCTCTGGTCGACCCTGTTCACCGGCCTCGCATTCACCGGCTCGCGCGCCGGCTTGATGGCCGCGGTGGCGGGCACCGCCGCCCAGGGCCTGCTGGTGCCTCGCCGTTCCGGCGGCCGGCGGCGTGGCGCGCTCTGGGCCCTCGCCGGTCTCGCGGTGGTCGCTCTCGGGGTCGCGGCGGTGCTCGCGACCGGCCCGGCGCAGGGGTTCGGGCGGCTCCTCGGCACCTCCGGGCCGGGGTTCGGCTGGAACGTGCGGCTGGAGGTCTACCGCCGCGCCCTCGACCTCTGGAAGCTCTTCCCCTGGCTCGGCAGCGGCCTCGGGACCTTCCTCGACGCCTTCCCGATGGTGCAGCCGCACAGCTCCGTCGAGCTGACCTGGTGGCATGCGCACAGCGATCCGATCGAGCTGTTGGTGACCGCCGGCGTGCTCGGCGCGGCGGTCGCTGCGGTGGGGCTCGCGGCGCTCGTCCTGAGGCTCGGGCGGGTGCTCGCCGGCGGCCACCGCAGCGAGGACCGGGCCGCGGCCCTCGCCGCCCTCGGGGCGCTGGTCGCCGTCGGGCTCCACGAGTGGGTCGACTTCGGGCTGACGATGGCCGCCAACAGCTTCACCCTGGCGATCGTCGCGGGCTGCGCGGCGGGGGCGACGGTGGCCGCAGGGTCACGGCACCGGGCCAGGCCCGATCGCCGGAGGCCGCCGCAAGAGTCGTCACCTCCAGAAGATGAGGACCGGGCTCGACCGGGGTGGCGAGAGCGAGCGACGAGCCGGGAGTGACCGCGTAGCAGCCCAGGGCCCCGCCGTCCCAGCGCACCTCGACGGCGGCGCCGCCCTCGGGGACGGTGGAGAAGCCGAGCCCGAGCCCGGAGGCCGACTCTCCCGCCAGGAGCTCCAACCGCGCGGTGGCCTCGTGGATCGACCAGGCGAAGGTCGGCCAGCGGTTGCCCGCACCGCGTCGAGTGCGGCCTTCGCCTCGGTGGTCGCGGCGCCGTCGCCCTCGGCCCGGGCCAGCTCGAGCCGCGCCGCGAGATAGGCCGGATGGCTGCGCCAGTCGGGATGGACGCGGTCGAGCTCCTCGCCGGCTCCCGGGTAGTCTCCCTGCTCGATCAGCCGGCTGGCCTTCTCGAGCAGGTAGGGCGCCCAGGACTCGCTCCACGAGGCGGCGGTCCGCGTCACGCTCTGTTCCGGCCGCTCCCGCCGGCCGGCGACCAGGGAGGCCCAGGCGGCGATCGCCGCGTCCGGGCCCTCGGCAGGAATCTCGGGAGCGATCGCGCTGCTCAACCGCGCGATGGCGGCGGCGGAGAACGGCGTCTCGCCGTTGAGGCGCAGCTCCTGGGCCCAGTCGAGCCAGCCGATCATCGGCCGCGCCTCCTCCTGCCGGATCGGGCCGTACGGCGCGGTGCGCATCGCCCGGTCGACCAGCGGCGCGAAGGCGCGGTCCGGCGGCGAGTCGGCCGCCACGCTCAGCAGCTCCTGGCGGGCGGCGAGGAGGTGCTCCGCCGCCAGGTCGCGGTCGGCGGCAGCGAGGCGGGAGGCGAGCTCGTGGCGCAGGGCCTCGCGCTCGCGGTCCCAGGAGCGGCAGTAGTCCTCCCAGTCGCTCCGGCGGGCCATCGCGAGCCGCACCCTCTGCCAGGCCCAGGGCGCGTCGGGAACCGGCGCGAGAGCGTCGCCGTGCGTGCCGGCCAGGTCGATCCAGGGCTCGATCAGCCGGTCGAAGGTGCGCGGGTCGGTGAAGGCGCCGGCGAGCAGACGGCGGGCGAGATCGCGCTTGGCGTCCGAGAGGGCGGGCCAGAGCTCGAGATAGGCGGTCGCCAGGTAGCGGGTCGGCTCGAGCTCCGCGGGGGCGAGGCGCAAGGCGAGCGAGAGCGGCTCCTCCCAGCGCCGGTACTCCTGGAGCAGCCGAGGGTCGCGGGTCAGCGACCAGGAGAGGTAGGTCGCCGCCCCGGCGACGGTCGCCGCCTCCCAGGAGGCGGGCCGCTCGGCGAGCACCTTGCGCGCCAGGCCGTTCGCCGCCGCCAGCCGCGCGAGACGCAGGTCGCCGGCCGAGCTCTCGGCGCCGGCCCCCGGGTCGAGGGCTTCGTAGAGCAGGCTGCGGGCGACCAGGATCCGCGCTCGGTCCGGATCGTCGGCCCGGCGCACGGCCCGGACCAGGGCGGGATGGGCGACGTCCAGCCGTTCGGCGGTCGCGACCAGGCCGGAGCGCGCGGAGCCGAGCCCCGAGACCTCGGAAACCGCACCGGCGATCACCCAGACGGCGCCCAGGGCGACCAGGACGATCACGGCGTGGGATCGGCGAAAGGAGGCCATGGCGGATCGAGGTATCGTACCGCGCGTGACGCGACGCTCCCAACCGAAGGCCCAACGCGCGCCCGGGGCGGCGACCCGAGCCTCGAAGGGGACCCCGCAGCGCGACCGGGAGCGGCCCCCCCCGGGGGGCGCGGGGCGCTCCGGCGGCCCCTCGATCGCCCGGCTGTGCTCGCAGCTCGGGGGCCTCTTCGTCTGGGCCGTGGTGGTAGTGGCGCCGTTCGCGCTCTCGCTCAGCTCGGTCGACAGCTTCCGGCTGCCGAAGCTCATGGTCTCGGAGTGGCTCGGGCTCGCCTCCCTGCTCGCCTTCGCCCTGGCGGTCGCACTGGGCGGCGATCGCCACGCGCGGCGCGCGCCGCTCCCTGGTGGCGGGAGCCGGCGTTGGTCGCCGTCGTGCCGATGGTGGTGGTGGCGAGCCTCGGCCTGTGGCTCGGAGGGCATCCGCGCCACTCCCGGCCGGCGATCGCCGACCTGTGGATCGCCGCCGCCTGCCTGGTCGGCTGGAGCCTCGCCCTCGACCGCACCCGGCTGCGCCGCCTGCTCGCGGGCCTCGCGATCCCGGCGACCGCGATGGCCCTGCTCGCCGCGGCCCAGTTCTCGGGTCTCTACCGGCCCTTCGCCTTCGCCGGCGGCGAAGAGCGCGTCCGGCTGGGCGTGACCGCCCTGGCGGGCAATCCGGGCGATCTCGGCGACTACCTGGTGCTGGGTGCGCTGGTCGCCCAGTGGGGCCTGCTGCGGGCGGCGGGTTGCCGGTCCGGCCGCAAGGCGCTCCGGCTCGCGCTGTGGGCCGGCAGCCTGGTGCTGGTGATCCTCGGGCTGGTCGCCAGCCAGACCCTGACCGCGGCCGTCGCCCTGGTCGCGGGCAGCCTGGTGTTCTGGCTCCTGGCGGTGCCCCGGCGCCGTGCCCTCACCGCGGCGGCCCTCGCCCTGGTGGTCGCGCTGGCCGCCGGCACCCTGGCGCCGCCGTTGCGCTCCCGCCTCGTGCAGGTCGGCCGGGAGGTGGCCGCGGGCGACTGGAACGCCGCCTTGACCGGCCGCCTCGACGGCTGGCGGGCGGCCGTCTGGATGCTCGAGCGGCACCCGTTCACCGGCGTCGGCCAGGGCGCCTACCGGGCGGAGTTCGCCACCGCCGAGCTGGCGCTCGTCGACCAGGGGTACACGCCGTTCCGTGGGCACGCGGAGCCTTTCTTCGCCAACGCCCACAACGACTACCTGGAGGCGGCCGCCGAGTGGGGGGTGCCGGGGATCGCCGCCCTCGCCTGGGCGCTCTGGGTGCTGCTCGGGAGCCTGCGCGCCGGCGCCCGCCGGGACGGCGTGGAGTACCAGGCGCTCGCCTGGGGGGCGGTCGCCGCCGCGGCGGTTCTGGCCCTCGGGCACTTCCCCTTCCACCTGGCCCTGGTGGCCTACCCCTACCTCCTCGTCTTCGCCTGGATCTCGCGCCGGGCGCGGGCGGAGGGCGCGGCGTGAGCCGGCGGCACCTGCTGGCATGGCTCGCCGCGGCCGGCTTCGCTGCGGCGCTCGTGGCCCAGACCGGCCGCGCCGTCGATCGGATCGGGGCCAGCAAGCGCCTGCGCGTGGTGCAGACGGTGAGCTCGAACATGGCGTCGCTCGGCCAGACGCCGCCGCAGATCATCGCCGGCGACTTCCGGCTCCTGCGGGAAGCCGAGCGTCTCGACCCCTCCCTGGTGGAGACCCGGGTCGCCGCCGCCGGCCAGTACATGCTGACTGGCCAGTACGACCTGGCGGTCGCAGGCTACGAGCGGGCGCTCGCCTTCGAGCCCCGGGCCGAGATCTACTACGACCTGGGGCGCGCCCTGGAGGCGGCCGGCCGCACCGAGGAGGCCCGGCGGGCCTTCGCCAGGGCCGGCGCGCTCGACCCGAGCCTCCGGCGCCGCTAGGCCCACCGAGATCTGGACAGATGAGTCAAGTTTGTAGGACGCGAGCGGGAGGGGGCGTCCCCTTCCCCCCCCGGGGGTGGGAAGGGGATCGAGGGGTTGCGGGGGGATCCGATCAAACGCCGCGCGAGGTGAGGACGATCTTCACCGTCCGCACCAGGATCGCCAGATCGAGCCAGAAGCTCCAGTTCGCGATGTAGGCCAGGTCGTAGCGCAGCTTGTTCTGGGCGCTCGAGTGGTACTCGCCGTTCACCTGGGCGAGACCGGTCAGGCCCGGCGTCACCGAGAAGCGCTCGGCGTAGCCGGGGACCTCCTCCAGGAAGCGGGTCACGAAGCCCGGGCGCTCCGGGCGCGGCCCGACCAGGCTCATCGAGCCCTCGAGGACGTTCCAGAGCTGGGGCAGCTCGTCGAGCCGCAGGCGGCGGAGCAAGGCGCCCACCGGGATGAGGCGGGGATCGTCCGTGCGCGCCAGCAGCTCCTCGCTCCCGGACTCGGCGTCGACCCTCATGGTGCGCAGCTTCCAGAGCGTGAACGGCTGGAGGCCGCGGCCCATCCGCTCCTGGCGGTAGAGCGACGGCCCCGGCGAGCTGAGGCGCACGGCGAGGGCGCAGACGGCGATCACCGGCGCCGCGACCAGGAGCATCAAGGAGCCGGCGACGAGGTCGAAGCCCCGCTTGACCGGCCGCAACAGCCGCCACTCCGAGGCGCGCACCACCTCGATCAGGGGGATGTCCCGGACCCAGCGGTAGCGCATGCGGCCGATCAGGCTCTCGAAGGGGCCGGGGAGCATCAGCACGCTGCCGCGGGCGCGCGCCCCGGAGGCGGCGAGGCCGTCGAGCAACCGCGTCTTCCAGTACGAGCCGGTCTCGGCGATCACCACGTCGTCGACCTCGCCGCGGGCGACCAGGCCGAAGAGGTCGTCGAGCGTGCCGAGGCACGGTCCGAGCTCGCGCGCGGGCTCCGCGACACCGGGCGCCTCGTCGCCCGGCGCCGCCACCCAGCCGGCGAGCGTCAGGCCCGGGACCGGATGCTCGCGGATCCGGCCGGCGAGCTCGGCGGCCGGGGCCCCCGAGCCGATGATCGCCACCCGGACCGGCTCGAGCATGAGCCCCGCCGCGCTCGCCAGGCGCCAGCCGAGCAGGAGCGGCAGGTCGATGGCCACGAAGGCGACGAGCACCGAGCGCGGGAAGGTGCGCTCGGCGAGGAAGAAGTAGGCGCCGAGCGCCAGGCCCATCAGGCAGACCGCCGGCAGCAGGCGGCGCGCGAGCTCGAGGCCGGAGCGCCGGTGCGGGGGGTCGTAGAGGCCGAAGAAGTAGAGGACCACCGGCTGGCTCGCGGCGAGCAGCGGCCAGTAGTCGGAGAAGAACGCCATCCGATCGGCGGGCAGCAGGTTCTCGGTGAACGGAACCGGCAGGTGGATGCGCAGCCGGAACGCCAGGTAGAAGGCGGCGAGGGCGACCCCCAGGTCACCGGCGAGGCGCAGCCAGCGTCGGAACCGAGGTTCGGGCCGGAGCATCCGGGCGATCTTACCTGTCGGGTGGCGGGGCGCGGCGGCGCGGAAGGGCGAGGTTCGGTGCCGGGCGAGAGGTTCGTCCGGCCGAGGCGAGAGCTCGGCCGCTTCATGGGCCTGGAGTGTCGGCGAGGGGCGATCCCGCGGATGAAGCGGCCGAGGCAGAGCTCGGCCCTGGGAGCCGTCGGCTGCCGGCTGTGAGGTTGGCCCGGCCGAGGCAGAGCTCGGCCGCCTCATTGGCCTGTTGCGGTGGTACGGAGGGCCTCTGGGCCGCCGGACGAGGCCCTCGATATACTGTCTCGCTCGCGATGAAGGTCACCGATCACCTCGCCCGGGCGGCCGGCCCGCTGATCAGCTTCGAGATCATCCCGCCCCTGCGCGGCGGCAACGTCAAGGAGCTGCTGGGGCTGATCGAGGACCTGGTCCGGTTCCGCCCCCCCTTCATCGACATCACCAGCCACGCGGCCGAGGTGATCTTCGAAGAGACCACCCAGGGCTTCCAGCGCCGGGTCAAGCGCAAGCGCCCGGGAACCCTGGGCGTCTGCGCGCTGATCCAGAACAAGTGGAGCGTCGACGCGGTGCCCCACATCCTCTGCCGGGGGTTCACCCGCGAGGAGACCGAGGACTTCCTGATCGAGCTGCGCTACCTGGGCATCGACAACGTGCTGGCGGTGCGCGGCGACGACAGCGGCTACGAGAAGCCGCTCCAGTTCGGGCGCAGCGCCAACCTCTACGCCTGCGACCTGGTGGGCCAGATCGCGGCGATGAACCGGGGCAAGTACCTCGAGGACGACCTGCTCGACGCCGAGCCGTCCGACTTCTGCATCGGGGTGGGCGGCTACCCCGAGAAGCACTTCGAGGCCCCGAACCTCGCGACCGACGTGCGGCGGGTCAAGCAGAAGGTCGACGCCGGTGCGGACTACGTCGTGACCCAGATGTTCTTCGAGAACGAGAGCTACTTCGCCTTCGTCGACGCCTGCCGGGAGGCGGGCATCGAGGTGCCGATCATCCCGGGGATCAAGATCCTAGCTCGCAGCGGCAGCTGACGTCGATTCCCCGCGTCTTCTACGTCGACATCCCGCCCGCCCTGTCGGCCGAGGTGGAGGCGGCGCCCGCCGAGCGGGCCGAGGACATCGGGGTCGAGTGGGCGCTCGCCCAGTCCCGCGAGCTCCTCGAGCGCGGCGCGCCGTCGATCCACTTCTACGTCATGCAGAGCTCGCAGGCGATTCGCAAGCTCCTGGACGAGCTGAAGCTCGATTGACCCCCGCTTGACAGCTTCCCGGCCGGCCACTAGGCTGATCCCGCATCGCGAGCGGCTCGGCCGATCTCACTAGCGGCCGGGCGCGGCAACCTGGGACGGACACCCAAGGTGCCCTCTCGCTCTCGTCGAGCGAGGATGCGGCCGCCCCCGAGGGTCTTCGGGGAAAGTCGGCAACGAACTGTCCGGCGGCTCGAAACCCGCTCTCGTGATGCGTACGAGGCGGGTTTTTCTGTTTGGAGGCGACTTCGATGCCCACCCTGACCCTTCCCCGGCGGCCGGCCGACCGGGCGGAGCGCGCCGCGGCGCTCGAGCGCGCGCTCGCCGAGCGCATCCTGGTGCTCGACGGCGCCACCGGCACCGCGCTCCAGGCGCGCGACCTCTCGGCCGAGGACTTCGGCGGCGCCGAGCTCGAGGGGTGCAACGAGAACCTGTGCCGCACCCGGCCCGACGTGGTCGAGGCGATCCACACGGGTTACCTCGAGGCCGGCGCCGACGTCGTCGAGACGAACACCTTCGGCGCCACGCCGCTGGTGCTCGCCGAGTACGGTCTCGCCGACCACGCCTTCGAGATCAACCGCCTGGCGGCGGCGATCGCGCGGGGCGCCGCGGCGCGCTTCTCCGAGCCCGGGCGGCTGCGCTTCGTCTGCGGCTCGATGGGCCCGACGACCAAGGCGATCTCGGTCACCGGCGGCATCACCTTCGAGGGGCTCACCGAGAGCTTCTACGTCCAGGCGATGGGGCTTCTCGCCGGCGGCGCCGACTACCTGCTGCTCGAGACCTGCCAGGACACGCGCAACGTCAAGGCGGGTCTCGTGGCGATCGAGCGCGCCTTCGCCGAGGCCGGCTGGCGGGTGCCGGTGGCGGTGTCGGCGACGATCGAGCCCACCGGCACCATGCTCGCCGGGCAGGACGCCGAGGCCCTGGCGGTCTCGCTGGCGCACGTGGACCTCCTCTACCTGGGGCTCAACTGTGCCACCGGCCCGGACCTGATGACCGACCACGTGCGGACCCTCGCCGAGCTCGCGCGCACCCGCGTCGCCTGCGTCCCGAACGCCGGCCTGCCCGACGAGGACGGGTGCTACGGCCTGGGACCGGAGGACCTCGCGGGGGCGCTCGGCCGCTTCGCCGCCGCCGGCTGGCTGAACCTGGTCGGCGGCTGCTGCGGCACCCACGCCGGGCACGTCGCGGCGCTCGCCCGGGTGGCGGCGGCTCGCGCGCCCGCGGCCGGTGCCCGAGCACCATCGGGCGTGGGTCTCCGGCCTCGAGGCGGTGGAGCTGACCGACGACAATCGTCCGCTCCTGGTCGGCGAGCGCACCAACGTCCTGGGCAGCCGGGAGTTCAAGCGCCTGATCGCCGCGGGAGAGCTCGAGGCGGCGGCCGAGGTCGGCCGCGGCCAGGTCAAGGCCGGCGCCCAGGTGATCGACGTCTGCCTCCAGGACCCGGACCGCGACGAGGTGGCCGACATGGACGGCTTCCTGGCCCAGGTCACCCGCCTGGTCCGGGTGCCCCTGATGATCGACTCGACCGACGCCCGGGTGATGGAGCAGGCGCTCGCCTGGTGCCAGGGCAAGGCGGTGCTCAACTCGATCAACCTCGAGGACGGCCGCGCGCGCTTCGACGCCGTGGTGCCGCTCGCCCGGCGCTTCGGCGCGGCGCTGGTGGTGGGCGCGATCGACGAGCTCGGCATGGCGGTGACCGCCGAGCGCAAGCTCGAGGTCGCGCGGCGGAGCTTCGAGCTCCTGACCGGCGAGTACGGCGTGCGGCCGGAGGACATCTGGTGGGACGCCCTGGTCTTCCCCTGCGGCACCGGCGACGAGGCCTACCTCGGCTCGGCCGCGGCGACGATCGAGGGGGTCCGCCGGCTCAAGCGGGAGCTGCCGGAGACCCGCACCATCCTGGGCGTCTCGAACGTCAGCTTCGGCCTGCCGGCGGCCGGCCGCGAGGTGCTCAACTCGGTCTTCCTCTACCACGCCACCAAGGCCGGGCTCGACGCCGCGATCGTCAACACCCAGCGCCTCGCCCGCTACGCCGAGATCCCGGCCGAGGAGCGCCGGCTGGCCGAGGACCTGATCTTCCTCGACCCGGGGGACGCGGCGGCCGGCCAGCGGGCGGTCGAGGCCTTCACCATGCACTTCCGGGGCAGGAGCACCGTCCGCCAGGCGCGGCCGCGCTCCGAGCTGCCGCTCGCCGAGCGGCTGGCCCGCGCGGTGGTCGAGGGCTCCAAGGTGGGGCTCGAGGACGACCTCCGCTCGGCGCTCGCGGACCCGCGCTGGCCGGAGCCGCTCGACATCATCAACGGCCCCCTGATGACCGGCATGGCGGAGGTCGGGCGCCTGTTCAACGACAACCAGCTGATCGTCGCCGAGGTGCTCCAGAGCGCCGAGGTGATGAAGAAGGCGGTGGCCGAGCTCGAGCCCCACATGAAGCGGGCCGGCGGCGGCCCGCGGGCCCGCGCCCGGGTGATCCTGGCGACCGTCAAGGGCGACGTCCACGACATCGGCAAGAACCTGGTGGACATCATCCTGACCAACAACGGCTTCGAGGTCGTGAACCTGGGCATCAAGGTGCCGAGCGAGATCCTGATCCAGGCGGTGCGCGAGCACCGGCCGGACGTGATCGGGCTTTCGGGCCTGCTGGTCAAGAGCGCGCAGCAGATGGTGGCGACCGCGGGGGACCTGGCGGCCGAGGGGATCGAGGTACCGCTGCTGGTCGGCGGCGCGGCCCTCACCCGCCGCTTCACCCACAAGAAGATCGCGCCGGCCTACGGCGGCGGTTTCTGCACCTACGCCAAGGACGCGATGAGCGGTCTCTCGCTGGTCGAGCGCCTGTGCTCGCCGGAGGGCCGGGAAGGGCTCCGGCAGGAGGTGGCCGCCGAGGCCGAGCAGGACCGCGCGGCGGAGACCCCGGGCGGCGGCCGGGGTGGCCTGCGTGGGCCCGCCCCGGGCGAGGCCGCGTCCGGAGCCTCGGCCGGCGTGCGGCGGGACGTCGCCCCGCCGCCGCCGCCCGACCTCGAGCGCCACGTCGAGGAGATCCCGCTCGTCGAGGCCTGGAGCCTGGTCAACCCCCAGATGCTCTACGCCAAGCACCTGGGGCTCAAGGGCTCGATCGCCCGGCTGGAGGAGGCGGGCGACCCGAAGCTCGCCATGCTGCGCGAGGTGATCGCCGGGATCGAGCGCGAGGTCCTCGCCGACGGCATGCGGGCGCGCGCCGTCTGGCGGTTCTTCCCGGCCCGGGCGGAAGGGGAGCGGATCACGCTCCTCGACCCGGCGAGCGGCGAGCCGGCCGCGGCGTGGGCCTTCCCGCGCCAGGCCGGCGGCGAGCGCCTCTGCCTGGCCGACTACGTCCTTCCCGGCGACCACGTCGCCCTCTTCGTCACCAGCTTCGGCCCGTCGGACGGCGAGAGCGTCGCCGAGAAGGCCGGCCGCTGGCGCCACGAGGGCGAGTACCTGAAGAGCCACGCCTTCGCGGCCCTGGCGCTCGAGACCGCCGAGGCGGCGGCCGAGCACCTGCACCGCAGGCTGCGCGCGCTCTGGGGGTTCCCCGATCCGCCGGACTTGGAGCCCCGGCGGCTGTTCTCGGGCCGCTACCGGGGCAAGCGCTACAGCTTCGGCTACCCGGCCTGCCCCGACCTCGGCGGCCAGCGCGCCCTGTTCGCGGCGCTCCGGCCCGAGGAGATCGGCGTCGAGCTGACCGAGGGCGACATGATGGACCCGGAGGCGAGCGTCTCGGCCCTGGTCTTCCAGCATCCGGACGCGAAGTACTTCGGGGCGTGACGGGATCGGAACGTGACGGCGGCGTCCCCTCGCGCGGACGGTTCACGGGGGGCCGGCCCGCCGCGCCGGGCGTTCGCCGCTGGCAGGCTTCTTGCTGTTGAGCTGGTCCAGAAATTCACCCGATCACGTTGCGCGAGCCTCGGCCCGAGGCCGCCGGCGCGGAGGTCTCTCGCGATGAGCTTTCGTCGATCCCCCGGTTCCCGTTCACTCCGGCTTCGAGCCACCATGGTCTTCGCCGCTCTGGCCGCGCTCTCGCTGCCCGCCACCGGCTCGCTCGGCGCGCAGGGGCCGCCCCCCGAGGCCGAGGGGTTCGAGCCGCTCCAGAGCTTCGGCGAGCAGGTCTCGGTCGAGGTGGTCGACGTCCAGGCCTGGGTGAGCGACCGCCGGGGCCGGCCGGTCTCCGGCCTGGGGCGCGACGACTTCCAGCTGCTCGTGGACGGCAAGCAGGTGCCGATCTCCAACTTCTCGGAGATCACCGAGACCTCGCCCGAGGGCGAGGCTCCGGAGACGAGCGTCGGCGCCGCGACCCTCGAGCGCCTGCCGGACTCCGAGCGCCTCCACGTCGTCGTCCTGGTGGACGACTGGAACCTGCGGCCCGAGGATCGCTCGCGGGTGTTCGGCGACCTGCGCGACTTCCTTGGCCGCTCGCTCCGGCCGGGCGAGCAGGCCATGGTGGTCGCCTACGACGGCCGCTCTCTGCGGGTCGCCCAGAGCTTCACCGACGACCGGGAGGCGCTCGCCCGGAGTCTCGACCGGTCCGAACGCTTCGCTTCCCAAGGCATCGAGCTGGACGGCGAGCGCCGCGAGGCCTTCCGCCGGATCGCCGACGGCTACCAGACCGCCCTCGAGACCACGACCCGCAGACTCGGCGACGATCCCTGCAAGGACGCCTGGCCGGACATGGAGAACGCCGTGCGCACCTACGCGGGACAGGCGATCACCCACGCCCAGGGCTCGATCTCCGCTCTGAGCTCGGTCATCGAGTCGCAGGTCGGGATCCCCGGCGGGAAGGTGCTGCTCTACGTCGGCGACGGGCTGCCGGACCAGCCGGCGGTCGACCTCTACGAGTACATCCGGCAGCTCTGCCCCCACACCTCCGTCGAGAACACCAACTTCGCCGGCGAGTACGACTTGAGTAGCGTCTACAAGCAGGTGGCGGACCAGGCGAACGCCGAGGGAGTGACGCTCTACACCCTCGAGGCGGAGGATCCGTCGCGGTTGCTGCAGGCCGACGACCAGCCCGCCGACTGGAGATACCGGGTCCCGGCCAGCGTTCTGCGGCTTCACCAGCAGTCCCTCCAGGCGCCGCTCCAGCTCCTGGCCGGAGAGACCGGAGGGCGGGCGATCCTCAACGCCACCGGCTTCGCCGAGCCGCTGGCCGCGATCCGCGGCGACCTGCGGAGCTACTACTCGCTGGGGTTCTCGCCCCCCGGCTCCGACGACGGCTCCCGGCACCGCCTGGAGATCCGGGTGAAGGGCGACGGCTACCGGGTCCGCCACCGGACCTCGTACGTGGCGAAGCCCTTCGAGCAGCGGATGGTCGAGCGGATCCGGGCGGTGGCGGGCCTCGCCGACATGCGCAACCCCCTCGGCCTGCGCCTCGAGACCGGCGAGATGGAGCCGCGGCCGGACGGGCGGGTCGACGTGCCGCTTCGCATCTGGGTGCCCCTCGAGGCGGTGACCCTGGTGCCGGGCGAGGACGGCTCCCACGGCCAGCTCCGGGTGATGATGACGATCGGCCAGGAGGGCGGCAGGCTCGGCCCCGTGCGCCAGAAGCTGGTGCTGGTCGACGTGAAGAAGGCGCCGGCCTCGGCGGGCTCCCCCGTGCCGGATTCGGCCACCGCCGAGAAGCTCGTCGAAGTCTCGCTCGCGCTGCCCGTCGGGGACGACGTCGTGGCGATGGGAGTGCGCGACGAGCTGGGTGGCGAGGTCTCGTTCCTGCGCCAGGAGATCCACGTGGCCGGCCCGGAGCCGGCCGGCGCGACCCTCCCGCCCGGGAGCTGAAAAGCCTCGGGACGAAGCGAAACGGAGTCCGGCCATGAAGCGAATGTTGCTCGCCGTCGCCGCCGCGACGCTCGCCGTCTCCCCCGCGTCGGTCCTCGCGCAGGCGCCTTCCCAGGGCTCCGAGCCGCAAGCGCAGGGCCAGAGCCAGCCGAGCTTCGGCGAGGAGATCTCCGTCGACGTCGTGAACCTCGAGGTCTGGGTGACCGACGCGAAGGGCAATCCCGTGCCCGGGCTCGCGAAGGGCGATTTCCGGGTGTCCGAGGACGGCAAGCCGGTCGAGGTCACCAACTTCTCGAGCTACACGACCGCCACGGCGAGCTCCATGACACGGGCGGAGGAAGCCCGGCCCGCGACGACGGCGGGTGGTCCGCCGGCGCCTGGGGTCTTTCCGGTCGAGGCTTCGGCGAGCGCGGCCGGCCGGCAAGAATCCGTCTCGCCCGCGGACTCCCTCTACCTCGCGGTCCTGATCGACGACTGGAACGTCCGGCCGGAGGACCGGGGCCGGGCGCTCGACGGCCTGCGCGACTTCCTGGACCATCGTCTCGCCCCCGGCGACCAGGTGATGATCGCCGTCCACGACCGCTCGATCCAGCTCGTCCAGCCGTTCACTTCCGACCGTCAAGCCCTCGAGCGGGCCCTCGACCGCGTCGCGAAGGGCTCGCCCTCCGGCATCCAGCTCCGCTCCGACCGCCGGAGCACGCTCGAGGCGATCAAGGATGCCTACCGGGCCGCGGCCGACCGGGCGGCGCTCGGCGGGCGGGGCAGCGAGGAGCCGTGCAGCGACTCGTTCGGCAACATGGAGGCCGCCGCCACCAACTACGCCGCGGGCCAGCAGGCGATCTACGAGCAGTCGGGCGGCGCCCTGGTGTCGATCGCCCAGATCCTCGCCGGCGTGCCGGGGCGCAAGTCGCTGGTCTACGTCGGCGGCGCCCTCGATCAGGCGCCCGGGCTCGACGTCTTCCAATACCTGGCCGAGATCTGCCCGCACTATCAGTCCCAGATCGCGCTCCAGTACTCGAGCTACGACCTCACCTGGCTCTACGAGGAGGTGGCGAAGAGCGCGAACGCCGCCGGCGTGACCCTCTACATGGTCGAGGCCGCGACCCCGGGCGGCGACGACGACCTGAGCCTGGCCGGGCCGGTCGGGAGCCTGACCGGGGTCGGCGGGGGCAACCCGCAATCGAGCAACGGCAAGGGATCCCAGGCGGGCGGCGTCGGCTCGTCGCTCGATGCCGCTCGGGCGCCTCGCCCCGAGAGCTCCGGGTCGGGCGGCCAGAGCTTCCGGCCGTCGACCGCTCTCCAGCGCTCCGGCGAGAGCAACCAGGAGGACGGCTTCGTCTACATCGCGCGCGAGACCGGCGGACGGGCGATCCTCGACGCCGGCGACTTCGCGCCCGAGCTCACGCGGGTGGCGAACGACCTGCGGGCCTACTACTCGCTGGGTTTCAACCCCGAGCACCGGGGCGACGGAAAAGTGCACCACCTGGAGGTAGAGCTCCCCGGCGGCAGCGGTTACCAGCTGCGCTATCGCCGGACCTACGTCGACGAGCCGGCCCAGCAGCGAATGGCCGAGCGAGTCCGGGGCGTCGCGCAGTTCGGGACCGAGACGAACGAGCTGCGGCTGCGGATCGAGATCGGCGAGCCGACGCCGAACGGCGACGGCACCTACCGGGTCCCGGTGCGTCTCTGGGTCCCCGTGGACGCCGTCACTCTGCTGCCCGGGGACGGCGGCGGCCCGGCCGGCCGGCTCCGGGTGCTCATGGCCTACTCCGACGCCCAGGGCAAGCTCGGGCCGGTGCGCCAGAAGGAGGTGCCGATCGCGGTGGCTCCGGCGGGCGGAGACGAGCCGGCGGAGAGCGGCGACCGGCTGATCGAGGTCGATCTCGACCTCGCGGCGGGCGAGCATGACGTGGCGATCGGCGTGCGCGACGAGTTCGGCGGTGCGGTCTCCTACCTCCGCCACCACCTCCGACTCGAGCCGGGGGCGCCGGAGCAGGCCGCGAACCGTCCCCGTTGAGGGCTCTTTCCGTGCCACGGCTCCCCCCTGGGCGCGGAGGTGCCGGGCCACGCCTATGGCGTTCGGTTCCGCAAGGGGTCCGGGACGAGCCCATCGACGAGCGGGCCCGGATCGAGGTCCCCCGGTCGGCGATCACGCTCGAGGTGCCTACCGCCGGTGGCGATTCGAGGTCCCGGCCAGCGACTCCTCCTCGCGCCACGCCGAGCCGCCGTCGCCGTAGTGCTCGCGCTTCCAGATCGGCACCTCCTGCTTGAGGCGCTCGAGCGCCTGCCGGCTCGCCTCGTAGGCCGCCGCCCGGTGCGGCGACGCGGCCGCGATCGCGACGCTCGCCTCGCCGACCGGGACTTCCCCCAGGCGGTGGACGATGGCGAGGGCGAGGTCGTCGCCGGCGGCTTCGAGCTCCGCGACGATCGCCGCGAGGCGCGCCTCGGCCATGGCGCGGTAGGCGCTGTAGGTCAGCCGCTCGACCCGGCGGCCCCGGTGGCCGTCGCGGACGGTGCCGAGGAAGAGGAGCACGGCGCCGCGCGACGGCGCCGACACCGCGGCGGCCACGCGCGCCGGGTCGATCGGCGCCTCGACGAGCTCGGCTCGCAACCGCTCGGCCGGTGGCGCCGCGGGCGCGCCGCCCGAGACCGGGGGCAGAAGGGCGACCTCGGAGCCGGGGGTGAGCGCCGCTCCGGCGCCCACGATCTCGCCGTCGACCGCCACCGCGAGGCGGGGCCAGAGCGCGCCGAGCGGCGGATGGCGCGCTTCGAGCAGGTCCCTGAGATCGCCGACCGTCGAGCCGTCCGGAAGCTCCACCGGC
Source organism: uncultured Acidobacteriota bacterium (assembly GCA_963837945.1). GTDB lineage: Bacteria > Acidobacteriota > Thermoanaerobaculia > Multivoradales > DATKCC01 > CAVUBL01. Next base: position 282,175 of record CAWIQD010000009.1, on the reverse strand, counting down.
AGCTCCCCGGCGCCCAGGGCGTCGGAGGCGGAGGCGAAGGCGAGGACCCGGATCTTCACGGGGAGATCCTACCCCGGCGGGTGCGGCGGGGCCGCTATAATGCCCGCCGCCTCGAGGGCACTTGTCGTGACAGATGAGTCGAGTCGGGGCAAGAGCCGGGCGGGAGCGGGATCGAGGGAGAGGGGGGCGATCCGATGAACGGGGCCATTCTCGAAAGCACCATCGCAAGAGACGACGCCTTCGCGCGCCGGGAGGAGCACTGGCGCCGGGAGGTGGAGCGCCTGCGCGAGGAGGAGGCGGCGATCGCCTTGGGCGGCGGCGAGCGCGCCCGGACGCGGCACGTCGGGCGCGGCAAGCTCCTCGCGCGCGAGCGGATCGAGGCGCTCTGCGATCCGGAGAGCGCCTTCCTCGAGATGGGCGTCTGGGCCGGCCACGGGATGTACGAGGAGTGGGGGGGCGCGCCGGCCGCCGGCACCGTCGCCGGCATCGGGACCATCCACGGCCGGGACATGGTGGTGGTCGCCAACGACGCCACGGTCAAGGCCGGCGCCTGGTTCCCGATCACCTGCAAGAAGGTGCTCCGGGCCCAGGAGATCGCCCTCGAGAACCACCTGCCGATCGTCTACCTGGTGGACTCGGCCGGCGTCTTCCTGCCCATGCAGGAGGAGATCTTCCCCGACCGCGAGCACTTCGGCCGGGTGTTCTACAACAACGCCCGCCTCTCGGCCGCCGGCGTCTTCCAGATGGCGGCGATCATGGGCTCGTGCGTGGCCGGCGGGGCGTATCTGCCGATCATGAGTGACGAGTCCCACATCGTCGAAGGGACGGGCTCGATCTTCCTCGCCGGCTCGCACCTGGTGAAGGCCGCGATCGGCGAGATGATCGATCCCCAGGAGCTGGGCGGCGCGGTGGTCCAGACCGACGTCTCGGGGGTGGTCGACCACCGCCACCCGGACGACGTGACCTGCCTCGAGACGATGCGCGCCCAGCTCGCCCAGCTCGCCGAGCCCGAGCGGGCGCCCTTCGCCCGGCGGGCGCCGGCCGACCCGCTCTACCCGGCCGAGGAGCTCTATGGCGTGATGCCGATCTCGCGCGCCCGGCCGTACGACACGCGCGAGATCCTGGCTCGGGTGCTCGACGGATCGGAGCTCCACGAGTTCAAGGAGACCTACGGCCGGACGCTGCTCTGCGGCACCGGCTGGATCGACGGCTGGGCGGTGGGGATCGTCGCCAACCAGCGCTCGGTGACCCACCGCGCGACCGGTACCGGGCCGCGCGACAAGGAGCTCCAGATCGGCGGCGTGCTCTACTCCGACGCCGCGGACAAGGGCGCCCGGTTCGTCGAGCTGTGCAACCAGAAGGGGATCCCCCTGGTCTTCCTCCAGGACGTCACGGGTTTCATGGTCGGGAGCCGCGCGGAGTGGGGCGGGATCATCAAGGACGGCGCCAAGATGGTCAACGCCGTCGCCAACTCGGCGGTCCCCAAGATCACGCTCTTCACCGGCAACTCCTACGGCGCCGGCAACTACGCGATGTGCGGCAAGGCCTACGGCGCCCGCTTCCTGTGGGGCTGGCCCTCGACCCACATCGCGGTGATGGGCGGCGAGCAGGCGTCGCGGACCCTGCTCGAGATCCAGCTCAAGAACCGCGGCGAGGACGTGTCGGAGGAGGAGAAGCGCGACCGGCTGGCCGAGATCCAGGCCCGCTACGAGGCGACCGCCGATCCGCGCTATGCCGCCGCCCGCCTCTGGCTCGACGGCCTGATCGACCCGGCTGCAACCCGCACGGTCCTCGCCCGCTCCCTCGCCTGCGCCGCCATGAACCCCGACCTCCCCGAGTTCAAGACCGGCGTGCTCCAGACCTGATCCGAGGTTATACCCCGGCTCCGGCACCCACCGAGGCGATGATCGCGGCCGCCGACTTGTCGGCTCGGGCGTCGCGCGCGGAGCGGCGGTTCTTCTTTCCTTGCCGAGCCCGGATCGCCTCAGCGATCTTCCGGGCTCGCGAGGATTCAATGTCTCCGAGCAACTGCGTAAACTCTTCCTCTGGAAGATCCGGATACTCGGCGACCAGAGTCAGGGTAGCGGCATCTCCAACAGGGATTCGCTCAGGCATTTGGGTCTCCCAGGGCTCTTATGCTTCCTCGTCTCTCCATTCCTGACCCGGAGGGCCACACGAACCCTCTGCGAGGATCTTGCCATGGTGCCTTGTGAACCAGGGCACAATCATACCTTGCTCCGCTCTCGTCCGCTGGTTCCGACTGGATGGACTCCAACCAGAGTCGGGTAATAGGCTCGTCCCGGCCCAAGGCGCTGGTCCGCGGTGCGCTCTTCGCGCCCTTCCTTCGCCAAGCACAGGACGACAGCTTCCTTGTCTTGCGGTAGCTCGATCGGGATGTTGCGACCGTCCTTGTCATCTTTCCAGAGGGCGACAATCCGGCAGCCGCATTCTCCTTGCTGGGAGCGGCTAAGCCGAGCCATGCCGAGGCTGGTGACCGTCAGTACCGAGCATCCTGGGTCATCCGCCAGGACGGTAGCATAGCGGGCCGGCCACCGCTGTTCCAACTGAGGTCCGTCCATCAGGAGTGCGATCACCAAGTTGGGGCCTACGGCCCGGATCAGCTCGGAGACCGGCTCGAGGCGCGCAAGGTCTTCACAGATCAGGGTCGTGGCGGTGAGCCAGTCCTCGACCCCGAAGAACCACAAAACTCGTGGGCCGACCCAGGTGTCCTCCCACCAGAATTTGGTCGGATCGAGGCGCGAGCCTATCCCGTATTGCTGAATCTGCCGGCGGTCGAGCCGCCAGCGATGGTGTTTTGGTTGACGGATCTCGATGACCTCGTCCTCGGAGACAGGAAGGCTCAGCGCCGAAGAGTTGACGGCGTGCTCCACCCCGGACGTTTCATCGACTGCCGTCGCCCGGACTCCGGCCGCGAGGAACGCACCCTTCTTGTGGCAGGTGTCGGCCAGGATTTGAAACGTCTCCTCATCCACCGAGGACTCGGGCAGGATGACACCATCGACGGGCCCGACCTGTTCTTCACTCGTGCAGATCAGGTCGTCAATCCACGTGGAGATCTGATTTGGGTCTCGCCGGGCCGGGTCGTACCGAAACAGGCCGAAGTCTCTATCCTTCGTCGGGCTGGTCACGACGCGAAATTCTCTCGGAAGAACTTCGAGCGGCCAAGGCACCACGAGAAGATTCAGACTCGAGGTCCGATGCGAGCGGCCCTCCTGCGGTTCGAGGTCCGCTTTGTCCTTCGGATGGTGGAGCTGAACGTTGAACCAGAGTGGCTGGACCTTTCCACCGTCGCAGAGTGCCAGGTGGTGTGACAGGGAACGGGCGGTCAGCCCGGACTGCGGCGTATGGAGCTTCGGGAGCACCACGAGCCGAGAGGGATCCACCTCTTTGCAAAGAGACGCAGGCCCACCCGAGCCACTCCGGGCGTGGAGCCTCTGGGTCGTCCGGCGGGCGAACGTCCGGAGAACCTGCTCGTCGGCCGCCTTTTCGGGATAGCCACTCGTGCTCGGCACCCGGAGGCCCGCCCTTTCGGACGCCTCGTCGGCGGCAACCGCAATTTTCACCAGGGCTTCGCATAGCTCGATCTTGGTGGGAATCTCCTCCACTGGCAGGTCTGCGCTCTCGCGGACGACGTCCCACCAGCGGTAGACGATCTGTGGCGGACGGGACCTCGAGTTCAGAGCGCGCTTGCGCCATGCGCTGCCCAGACGACGCATCTCCCGGCACCACGCGGTCGCTCCGCCGCTGTCGATCTCTCCTTCGACGGGAGGCCAGTCTTCCCGGAGGACGGTCAGGTATCCGCCAGATCGGCGAAGGAGGGCCATCGTGATGGCAAATGCGTCCGGAGGCCAGTGAGGCAGCAGCATCGTCTTGCCCCGAACCTTCGAGGGAGCGAGGAATTGGAGAAACGTGCGTACAGTCAGCTCGTTGCTCATCGGAGGCAGTCCCTGGCTGGCGCCAATCGATTTTGGTTCTGGGGAACCCAGACATCATAGCATGTTGAAGAGCAACTGCTTATCCTGATCTTCGGCGGGCTCAGGCGTCCGCTGTAGATGGTGGCTCTTCCGACCTCCGTGCTAACCTCCAGCGCTGCATGACCTCCGCGAAGACCATCCGAATCGGCAACGGGCAGGGGTTCTGGGGCGACAACGTCGACGCTCCGGTGGAGCTGCTTCGCGGCGGCGAGATCGACTACATCGGCATGGACTACCTGGCCGAGGTGACCCTGTCGATCATGATGCGTCAGAAGCTCAAGAACTCCCGGCTCGGCTACGCCACCGACTTCATCGACTTCGTCCGGCGCGTGCTCCCGGAGCTCCAGGAGCGCGGCGTCCGGGTGCTCACCAACGCCGGCGGCCTGAACCCCCGGGCCTGCCGGGAGAAGATCTTCGAGGTCGCCCGGCAGCTCGGGCTCTCGGGGGTCCGGGTGGGGGTGGTCGAGGGCGACGACGTCCTGCCGCGGCTCCCCGAGCTGGTCGCGGCCGGCCACCAGCTCGCCAACATGGACACCGGCGAGCCGATCGCTCCCCTGGTCGACCAGTTCACCAGCGCCAACGCCTACCTCGGCGCCCGGCCGGTGGTCGAGGCGCTCGCCGGCGGCGCCCTGATCGTGCTCTGCGGCCGGGTCACCGACACCGCCCTGGCGCTCGCCCCGGCGATCCACGAGTTCGGCTGGGCCGAGGACGACTGGGACCGGCTGGCTGCCGGCACGATCGCCGGCCACATCCTCGAGTGCGGTCCCCAGTCGACCGGTGGCAACTTCTCGCGCTGGTGGGAGGTGCCGGACCTCTGGAACGTCGGCTACCCGATCGCCGAGATGGAGCCGAGCGGCGAGTTCGTGGTCACCAAGCACGCGGGCACCGGCGGCATGGTGACCGTCGACACCGTCTCCGAGCAGCTCCTCTACGAGATGGCGAACCCTACCGAGTACATCACCCCGGACGTGGTCGCCGACTTCACCACCATCCGCCTCGCCGAGGAGGGCCCCGACCGGGTCCGGGTCCACGGCATCGCGGGGCGGCCCAAGACGCCGTTCCTCAAGGTCTCCGCGTCCCACCTGGCCGGCTACAAGGGCTCCGGGCAGCTCACCGTCTCCGGCCCGCGGGCGGTCGACAAGGCGCGGCTCGCCGCCGAGACCGTCTGGAAGCGGCTCGAGCGCGCCGGCGTCACCTTCGGCGAGGGCTGCCGGGAGACCGAGCTCCTCGGCCAGGGCGCGGTGCTGCCGGGCATCTGGGAGGCGCAGGAGGAGCCGCCCGAGGTCGTGCTGCGCCTCGCGGTGCGCGACGCCGATCGCGCCAAGGTCGAGCGCTTCGGCAAGGAGATCGCGCCGCTGGTCACCGCCGGCCCGCCGGGGGTCACCGGCTTCGCCGGCGGGCGGCCGAAGCCCCAGGAGGTCGTCGCCTACTGGCCGGCGCTGCTCGCCCGCGAGGAGGTCGAGAGCCGGCTCGAGGTGACGGTCGAGGAAGCATGAGAGCCTGTGAAGACATGTCCGGCCCTGCTGCGGGCGCCCCCGAATCACCTCTCGCAGCGTTGCGCCTCCTCGACGTAGGCCCCGCTACGCCTGCGTCGGCGCGTCTTGCGAGGGGCGCCCGGTGACGCCCTCGCGACGGGCGGAGATGTCTTCACAGGCTCCGAGCCCACGCTCCTCCTGGTACGCGACGCTGCTCGCTACCGTCGTCCCCGTGCTGCTGCTCGGCTTCGCGGCGAGCGCCCTCGCCAACCGCCTGGTCTTCGCCGGCTGGGGGATCGCCGTCGCGGTCGCGGCGGCCCTGGTCCTCCGGCGGGGCTTCGAGACCACCTGGGGCCGCCCCGGCGCCGGCTGGCGGGTCGCCGCCCGCCTCGCGCTGCTCGCGGCGCCCGCCCTCGCCCTCTTCGCCTGGCTCGTGGCCCGCGACCCAGAGAGCCTCGACGTCGGCCTGCGGGCGGTGCTCCCCGGGCTCTACACGCCGCTCGCCACCCGCGCCGACACCTACTACCTGCTCGCCGCCGCCCTCGCCGGAGCGGCCGTCGCGAGCGCTCTCGCCGCCCGCTATCACCGCAGGAGGAGCTGAGCCGTGGCCCGAACCCGTCTGTACCAGATCGCTCACGCCCGCAGCGGAGACAAGGGCGAGGCGAGCAACGTCGGCCTGATCGCCCGCACGCCGGAGCTCTACGAGGTGATCCGCCGCGAGGTCACGCCGGCGCGGGTCAAGGAGCACTTCGCCCGCGTCTGCCGCGGGCCGGTCGAGCGCTTCGAGGTGCCGAACCTGCTGGCCCTCAACTTCATCCTCCACGACTCCCTGGGCGGCGGCGGCACCGAGAGCCTGCTGACCGACGCCCAGGGCAAGACCCACGCCCAGGGCCTCCTGGTCATGGAGATCGACGTGCCGGAGGAGCTGCTCGATGACTGACCCCGCGGACGAACAGAGCTGGGAAAGCCTGACGGTGCGGCGGGAGGACGACCTCCTCCACGTCACGCTCGACAACCCGGACAAGGCCAACTCCCTGTCGCCGGTCCTGACCGAGGAGATCACCCGCCTCTACCGCCGGCCGCTCCGCGACGAGGGGGTGCGGGCGGTGCTCCTCACCGGCGCCGGCAAGCACTTCTCGGCGGGCGCCGACCTCGCCCACCTGCGCGAGCAGCAGGAGGCCTCCTACCAGGACCACCGGCGCGACTCGCTGAGCCTGCGCAGCCTGTTCGAGGCGGTCCTCCGCCAGGAGGTCCTGACGGTCGCCATGGTGCACGGTGCCTGCGTCGCGGGGGGCTGCGGCCTCGCCACCGCGCACGACTTCGTGGTCGCCTCCGAGGACGCCCGGTTCATGTACAGCGAGGTGAGGATCGGCTTCGTCGCCGCCCTGGTGGCGACCTTCCTGTCGCTGCGGGTCCGCGGCGCGGACTTGAGGGAGCTTCTGCTCGCCCCGGACTTCGTGCCCGCCGGCCGGGCGCTCGAGATCGGCCTGGTCAACCGCGTGGTGCCACGCCCGGACCTCGAGGCCGCGGGCCGCGAGCTCGCGATCGGGATCCTCGAGCGCGCCAGCTCGCAGTCGATCGCCCTGACCAAGCGGCTGCTGCTCGAGGTCATCGGCCGGCCGCTCGACCAGGCGCTCGACCGCGCGGCCGAGGTCAACGCGCTGTCGCGCTCGACCGAGGACTGCAAGCGGGGCATCGCGTACTTCCTGGAGAACAAAAAGCCGCCTTCCTGGCGGTAGCCCCCCGCCCGGCGGGCTGCCGTGCTCGATGGATACGGCACCGGACCCATGAAGCGGCCGAGCTCTGTCTCGGCCGGGCGATCCTCGAGGCGAGCGTCGAACGGCTCACCGCTGGCGCGTCGGGACGGCGACGGCGCGGAGGACGGCGAGCGGGCCGTGGCGGCGGACGGTCTCGAGGCCGGCGCGGTCCTTGACCAGCAGCGCGCCGGCGAAGCCCAGGGCGTTCACCGACACCCCTTCGAAGCTCTCCCTGCCGGCGTGCAAAGAGGGCCATCCAACGGCGGGTCGCCAGCAGGTTGTAGGGCGCGGTCGGCCCGCCCGGGGCGAGGCCGAGCCCGAGGCGCGCCCCGAGCGCCCGGTAGGCGAGCCTCATCGCCGCCGCGGCCCGCGGCACCGCCTGCGAGGCCTCCCAGGCGCTCGCGGGCAGCGGGCAGGCCGCGTGCGCGAAGCCGTAGGCCGGCAGGGTCGCCCGTCCCGGATCGAGCAGGACGGGCCCGAGCGCCGCCTCGATCGGCGTGGGCGCCGGCCCGTCGCCCACCGGAAAGGGCACGATCTGGAGGTGCCGGTGGCGCTGGCTCGCTCCGGCCTCGGGATGGGAGTTGTAGAAGGCCAGCCCGTCGACCTCGGCGAGGCAGCGGGCGAGGGCATCGAAGTCGGCGGCGGTGAGCGGGAGCTCCTGCTCCTCGGGCTCGCGGGTGACGATCAGGAAGTGGTGGCGGAGGACCGGGAAGCGGTTGAGCACCGCCAGGTGGCTCGCCGAGACCCCGGCCACCAGGAGGTGGGGATCGGGCGGCAGGAAGGGATCGGGCGCCGAGCCGTCCCGCGCCCGCCGCACGCGCTCCTTCTCGCGCAGGGTGGAGAGGCAGCGCACCGAAAAGGGGATGCCGGCCTCCGGGAGCGTGTGGCTCTCGGTCTCGGCCGGCTGGAGGACGCCCGCGGCGAGAGCCCGCCGGGTCGCCTCGCGGACCCGGCCCCACAGAGCTCCGGGTGTGAAAGTCGTCTCCGGCGCGGCGCGCGGCTCCTCGATCTCCGCCATGGGGTCATGGTACGCCACGGGAGAGGACCGGCGCGTCCGGCCCTCTCCCGGTCTCGCTTCAGTGCGGGTTGTGCCCGGGAAGGCGGAGGATGTCGATCCGCACCACCGGGTCGCGCCAGTCGAACTGGGCCGGGTCCAGGTCCCCGATCCCGTGGATGCCGTTGTGCAGCGTCACGATCCCCTCCGCACCGTCGGTGTCGCGGACTCCAGGGTTGTTGCAGGGCGGCCCCGGGATCGTCGCGCAGCTCTCCGTGTTGGCCTCGCTGCCCGCGTCGTAGGCGGGCGCCTCGACGTGCCGGGAGAAGGGCGGGCCGTTCAAGAAGTAGCCGTCCAGGCCGAAGAAGGCGTCGTTGGTGGTCGCCAGCATGCCGACGACGCTCAGGAAGTTCTTGTTCCCGCGCGCGGACACCTCGACGGTCGACGAGCCGCCGGGCGGGATCGGGCCGTCCGCGACCGCCACGTCGAGGATGCCGCCGGCGCCCTGGAGCACGTCGACCAGGGCGGTGGTGTCCCCTTCTTCGGCGAGCGGGACGAGCGGCTCCGCGGCCGGCCGACCCGGGATGAACAGATGGACGCCGATGCTGTGCGTCACGACCACGGGCGGAGTGATCGGTTGCGATCGGGTGAGGTTGGTGATGGTCACGCGGTAGGTCGTGGCGGGTTGAGCGTTCGCCGCGGCGGGTAGCAGAAGGGCCGCCAGCAGGCAGGCCGCGATCGAGAGCTTGCGTCGGATCATCTGGGTCGCTCCTTTTCCGGGGGGTTGCAAGGCATGTACGAATGGCGATATCTGCCTGAGCGGCGAGCATACCGCGTGCCAGGACTCCCGCTGGACGTCGCGACCGGCCGGGGAATGCGGGGTAAGATCGGCCTCCCCATGACCACCATTCGAGAAGCCCGCGACGACGACCGCGACCGGGTTCGTCAGATGGTGCTCGAGCTCCACGAGACGCTCCGCCCGCTGGACGAGGGCCTGGCGCCCGGCCAGGAGATCCTCGACCGGTACTACGGCTACCTCGCCGAGACCGCCGGCCGGACCTCGGGGACCTTCTTCGTCGCCGAGGACGAGGGCCACCTCGTGGGCTACGTCTGCGTCTTCGGCCGTCAGGAGCGCGACGAGCCGGACGAGCGGCGCGACCAGCTCGGCGTCGTGGCCGACCTCTACGTCGCCGCCAGCCACCGCGACGCCGGCCTGGGCGGCCGGCTCGTCGAGCGGGCCGAGGAGCACGCCCGCGCCTGCGGGGCCGAGCTCATGGAGGTGGAGGTCCTGGGCGACAACCGCGGCGCCCTCGACTTCTACCACCGTCACGGCTACCGCGATCGCATCGTGGTGCTGACCAAGACGCTCCGTCCGAGGCCGGCGGATGATCCGTAGGAGGTCGACTCCGGACACGATGGTTCCCCCGCCCGCGAGAAACTGCTCGGCGAGAACGTTCCGGCCCGGGCCTGCTTCGCCGCAGAGGTCCGACCGGATCCCCCCCGCAACCCCTCGATCCCCTTCCCTCCCCCAGGGGGGGAAGGGGACGATCGACCGGATCCCCCTCGCAACCCCTCGATCCCCTTCCCTCCCCCAGGGGGGGAAGGGGACGCCCCCGACCGGCGGGGCATGACGGGGGATTGTTTCCACCCGATGCGGCTCCTCCTCTTCGATATCGACGGCACCCTGATCCGGTGCGGCACCCAGGTGCGGCCGCTCCTCGCGGAGGCCCTGGGCGAGGTCTACGGCGTGATCGACGGCCTCGGGGTCGACGGCTTCGACTTCTCGGGCAAGACCGACCGCCAGATCGTCCTCGAGATGCTCGAGCTCGCGGGGCTCGAGCGCGCGGCGGTCACGGCCGGGCTGCCACGGCTTCGCGACGCCTACCTCGCGCGCCTCGACGCGCGCCTCGACCCCGCGCGGATGCTCGTGCTGCCGGGCGTCGCGGAGCTGCTCGCCGAGCTCGACGCCCGCGCCGACGTGGTGCTCGGCCTGGTCACCGGCAACTGGCGGCGCGGCGCCGAGATCAAGCTCTCTCGCCTCGGCCTCGAGCGCTTCTTTTCTTTCGGGGCCTTCGGCGACGACGGAATCGAGCGCCGCGAGCTGCCGCCGGTGGCGCTCGAGCGGGCCTTCGCCGCCACCGGGCACCGCTTCGGGCCGGAGGACACGCTGATCGTGGGCGACAGCGTTCGCGACGTCGAGTGCGCGCGGTGTCACGGCCTGCCGGTGCTCACCGTGGCGACCGGCTGGACCTCGGCCGCGCGCCTCGAGGAGGCCGGAGCGGACCGCGTGGTGGCGAGCCTCGAGGGCATGGCGGCGGAGCTGGCGAGCTGCTTGCACCCCTGATCCGCCGATGGATCAGTGGGTCACCTCGATCGTCCACGGCTTCGGCTACCCGGGCATCGCTCTGCTGATGTTCGCGGAGAACGTCTTTCCGCCCATTCCTTCCGAGCTCATCATGCCGCTGGCCGGGTTTCTCGCCGGGCAGGGCGCGCTCAGCTTCGCCGGCGTGGTCGCCGCCGGAATGGTGGGCTCGGTCGCCGGCGCCGTCCCCCTCTACTACCTGGGGCGCCTGGCGAGCGCCGAGGGCCTCAAGCGCTGGGTCGACGCCCACGGCCACTGGCTGCTGGTCGACCGCGCGGCGGTGGAGCGGGCGGAGAGCTGGTTCGATCGCCACGGGACCGCGGTCGTCTTCTTCGCCCGCCTGGTGCCCGGGGTGCGCTCGCTGATCTCGATCCCGGCCGGCCTCTGCGGCATGGGCAAGGTGCGGTTCTTCCTCTGGACGGCCGTCGGCACCGCGCTGTGGGCCGGGCTTCTCGCCTTCGTCGGCGACCGCCTCGGCGCCCGCTACCACCAGGTCGGCACCTGGGTCGGGCCGGCCGCCTACGTGGTGCTCGGCCTGCTGGTCGCCTGGTACCTGTTCCACGCCCTGCGCGGCCACCGGGCGAAGCACCGCGGACGGCCGGGGGAGCCGGCTCAGAGGAGGTAGCGGCGGAACCAGGCCTGCGTCGCGTTGAGCGCCTGGATCAGGTGCGGGGTGGGGCCGGCGAACGGGTGGACGGCGCCGAAGGTGTGGCCGGCCCCCGGCACGGCGAGACGCTCGACCGCCCGTCCCCAGTCCACGGCGGCCGCCTCCTCGAGCTGACCGGACTCCCCGAACGGCACCGACTCGTCGGCCTCGCCGTGGACGATCAGCCAGGGGGCCGCCACTCGGCCGGCGGCTGCCGGGATGTCGAGCTCGTCGCGATGGCCCTCGAGGTCCTCGAGGATGTCGAGCCCCATGGGCAGCTCCTGGCCGGTGCGGCTGTTGACCACCGTGGTCTCTCCCTCCGCGCGCCAGCGCTCCTTCTCCTCCGGGCCCATCCGGTCGAAGGTCGCGACGGCGGCCCAGGTGACCAGGGCCGAGAAGCGGTCCCGCAGGTCGGGATTGCCGGCGGTGAGGATGGCCGCCCCGCCCCCCCGGCTGTGGCCGAACAGGCCCTGGCGATCGAGGTCGACGCGCCCGGGCGCGATCTCCTCGTCCAGCGCGTCGAGCACCGTGCGCAGATCCTCCTGGCCGCGGCTGAAGGTGTTGTGCCGGAAGGCCTCGAGGTCGGTCACCCGGTCGTCGCCGGGGCGGTGGCCCGAGCCGGAGAAGTTGAAGCGCACCACCACGAAGCCGCGGCGGGCCAGCAACTCGGCCAGGTGGGGGAAGAACCCCCACTCCATGAAGCCCTTGAACCCGTGCGCCACGACCACCGTAGGCCGCTCGCCGGGTCGGTCCGGCAGGTCGACCAGGCCGTCGATCCGGCGGCCGGAAGGAGTTTCGAGCACGAAGGGTTCGGAGGCGGGCATCGCGGTCATTCTACAGGGGAGCCGGGCCCCCCACGCCCGCGCCGAGCCGCGGCCCTCACCTTGGTAGACTGCATGCGATGGCCGAGACCAGGACCGTGCCCGACCGCATGATGCCGCTGCTCGATCTGCACCGGGAGCTGGGCGCCCGGGTGGCCGAGCGCCAAGGCGTCCTGGTCCCGACCGCCTACGCGCCGGTGGCCGAAGAGGTCGAAGGGGTCCGCGAAGGCTGCGGCCTGGTCGACCGCTCGTGGATCGATCGGCTGGAGATGAGGGGCGCGGACCGGCAGCGCTTCCTCTCGGGCCTCGTCACCTGCGAGGTGCGCGAGCTCGGCCCCGAAGGGGGCGCCTACGGCTTCCTGACCTCGCGCAAGGGGGGCATCGTCGCCGACTTCGGCCTGCTGGCCCTGGCCGAGAGCTTCTGGCTCGAGCTTCCCTCCGGGCGTGGCGCGCCGGTCGTCGAGCACCTCGAGAAGTACGTGCTGGCGGAGCGGGTGGAGGTCGCCGGGCTCGAGCGTATGCTGCCGCTCACCCTGATCGGAGAGGCGGCGCGCAAGGTCCTCAGAGAGGCCCTCGACGGCGGCATCCCGCCGGCCGCCGAGGCGCGCTGGGGCCACGCCCTGATCGAGCTCGCGGACACCCGAATCCGGCTCGCCAACCGGCCGCTGCTCGGGGCCGAGGCCTGGACCCTCTGGACGCCGCGGGAGGCGGCCTCGCAGGTCCTCCGCGCGCTCCTCGACCTTCCCGAGGTCCGGCCGGTCGGCTACGACGCGTTGGACACGCTACGCCTGGAGGCCGGCGTCGCCTGGTGGGGGCGCGATTACGACGAGTCCAACCTGCCGCAGGAGACCGGGCTCGACGAGGCCCTCAACTTCACGAAGGGGTGCTACCTGGGCCAGGAGGTGGTGGCGCGGATCCACTACCGGGGCGGGGTCGCCCGCCGGCTCTGCGGTCTCCAGTTCGACGGCGACGAGCCGCCGCCCGAAGGCACCGAGCTCCTGCTCGAGGGCCGGCCGGTGGGAAGGGTGGGGAGCGTGGCCGTGTCGCCGGTGCTCGAAGGGCCGGTCGGCCTCGCGATGCTCCACAAGCGGGGAGCGGAGCCGGGCACGCGCCTGGAGGTGGCCGGCGACGGCGAGGCCGAGGTCACCGAGCTGCCGCTGGTCGACTGACGACGCCTCACACGGCGAAGGACGACCCGCAGCCGCAGCTCCCCACGGCCTTCGGGTTGTCGAACTTGAACCCCGCCCCCTGGGCGCCCATCACGTAGTCGATGGTGGTGCCCTCGAGATAGCGCGCGCTGATCCCGTCGACGTAGACGGTCAGCTCGCCCTGCCGGTAGACGAAGTCGTTCGCCCGCGCCTCGGTCTCGAAGTCGAGGGCGTACTCGAAGCCGCTGCAACCGCCGCCGCGCACCGCCACGCGGAGACCCGCGGTGGCGTCCATGCCCTCCTCCTCGCGGGTCAGCTGGATCATGCGCACGGCCTTCTCGGTGAGAGCGACCGGCGTCTCGGGGCCGGTCTGGGGCGGTTCCGGCTGGCTCTGGGTGTGGGGTGTCGGTTCCATGGCGCGTTCGGTCTCCGGGGCGTTCGGGAATGAGGGTCGACTCGACGAGTCTACTCCTATCGGGCGACAACGCCCGCGGCCCGAAGCCCATTCCCGTAAGATCGGCGGATGCTCCGCGCGGTGCTCTTCGACTTCAACGGCGTGCTGATCGACGACGAGCCCGTGCACCTGGAGGTCCTGCAGCGGGTGCTGGCCGAGGAGGGGATCGAGCTCTCCGGCGAGGAGTACTGGAGCCGGTACGTGGGCCTCGACGACCGGGCCTGCTTCGGGCGGTTGCTCGAGCGCGCCGGCGAGGCGCCCGCCGAGCCCCGCCTGATGCGCCTGATCGCCCGCAAGTCGAGCTACTACCAGGAGTGGATCCGGCGCGAGGGCTATCCCTTCTTCCCCGGCGCCCGCGAGCTGGTCGCCGCCCTCGCGGCGGCCGGGGTCGGCCTCGGCCTGGTGAGCGGCGCGCTCCGCGACGAGGTGGAGGGGGCGCTGCGCAAGGCGGGTCTGCGCGACGCCTTCAAGGTGCTGGTGACCGCCGAGGACGTCGCCCGGAGCAAGCCGGATCCGGAGGGCTACCGGCGGGGAATCGAGTCCTTCAACACCGTGCCGCCGCTTCCCGAGCGCCTGCTCCACCCTCACGAGGCGCTCGCCGTCGAGGACACGCCGGCCGGCATCGAGGCCGCCCGCCGCGCCGGGCTCTCGACCCTGGCGGTGGCGCACACCTACCCGGCCGCCGACCTCTCGATGGCCGACCGGGTGGTCGCGCGCATCGGCGACCTCGGGGTCGAGGAGCTGCTCGCGACCCCGGTCTGACCCGGGCGCTTCCGAAGATCCGGCGTGGGAGGGGGCGTCCCTCGCCCCCCGCGAGGGTGGTGCGATCAAACGATCTGTACCCGCCCCGCGAATCCTTCCTCGTAGCTGTGGAAGTGGGAGAGGATCTCCTCGGGGTACTTCCAGCAGTAGTAGCCGTCGCCGCAGTCCCAGTCGACCAGCCACAGCCCCTTGGCCTCGCAGCCCAGGCGCCGGATCTCGTCCGTCCAGGCCTGGATCACCCGGGCGTAGGCCTCGTCGAGCTCGGCCTTGCGCGACTCCATCTCCTCGAGGCTCTGGACGCGGTTGACCAGCGATTCGACCTGGCGCACCGCCGCGGCCGTCAGGTCGCGCACCGCCGGAAAGGTCTCGAGCGCCTGCTCGTAGTTGAAGATCCGCTTGGTGCTCCGAGGCTGGGCCATCCCCGCAAGGATAGGCGCCCCGGCCGGTCTCTGCAAGCAGCGTTCGCGCGGCCTCGGCGGAGATCACGAGCCGTCTCGGGGGGGAGTCTGTTCTCGCGCAGAGGCGCAGAGGCGCAGGAGGGGGCGAGCTATTGAACCGTGCTTCTGCGACTCTGCGGCTCTGCGCGAGACGATTCCAGTGTTCACCGCTCGACGTGGCCGGGGGACCAGCGATCCATGAAGCCGAAAACGCTCCAGCCGCCTCGTCGGTTTGAGGCGGAGCTTCGTTAGCCGGAGATCGGCGCCGGCTGGTTGTTCTCGTCGACGTGCACGTAGATCACCTCGGCCTCGGTGACCTTGACCTTGCCCACGCCCTGGGCCCGCTCGGCCTCGACGGTCACTCGCACCGTGAGCGAGGTGCGGCCGACCCGGACGGTCTCGGTGAAGAAGCTCACGAGGTCGCCCACGAAGACCGGGGCGTGGAACTCGACCTCCCGCATGGCGACGGTCACCAGACGCCCGGAGATGTGGCGGTGGGCCTCGACCGCGCCGGCCTGGTCGATGTGGGAGAGGATGATGCCGCCGAAGATCGTGCCGTGGGCGTTGGTGTGCTTCGGCATCATGACGACCCGGATCGCGGGCTGGTCCGGGCCGGGGCCCTGTCGCAGGTCTTCAGTCACGGCGTAATTCCCGGCGGGATGCTATCCTACCGCCACGTTCGGACGCCCTTCCCACCCGCTCTGCCATGGATGCTCTGGTCTCTGACGCCTCGCTGCTCTCCGCCGCCGACGGCTCGGTCGTGCGGGCGATCGCCGACGGCAGCCAGGAGGCGGTCTCCGAGCTCTACGACCGCTACGCCCCGATGCTCCTCGGGCTCGCCCGCAAGATCCTGGGCAGCTCGGAGGACGCCGAGGAGATCCTCCAGGAGGTCTTCGTCCACGTCTGGAACCGGGCCGGGCGCTATGACGCGGGCCGTTCTTCGGTCTCGACCTGGCTGGTCCTGATCACTCGCAGCCGGGCGATCGACCGGCTGCGCAGCCGTCGGGTGGTCGACCGCACCCACGCGGCCGCCCAGCAGGAGTCGCCCGCCGAGCATGCATCCGGCGACGGCGCCTCGCGCGTACTACACCTTGAACGGCGGGGGCGTGTGCGCGACGAGCTGGCCAGGATCCCCGAGGAACAGCGCGAGGTTCTGGAGCTGGCCTTCTACAAGGGCCTGACCCAGCGGGAGATCGCCGAAGAGACCGGCATTCCCCTGGGAACGGTCAAGACGCGCACCCTCCTCGCCATGAAGAAGCTGCGCAAGGCGTTGCGCACCGAGATCAGGGAGCTGCTGTGAACGAACCGTACAGTCGCGAGGACGAGACCATCCTCGCGGCCCTCGAGGCCCTCGAGGCAGACTCCGGCGCCCGTCCCGAGGCGGACCACGGGCGGCCGGCGCGCCGGAGGGCTCGGGGACCGAGATCGACGAGACCCTGGGGCGCCTCTACGCCGAGACGCTGGGGCTCCTGCCGTACGCTCTCGAGCCGTCGGTTCCCGGCCCGGCGGTCAAGGAGCGCGTGATGGCGGCGCTGGCGAAGGAGGTCGAGGCCTCCCGCCCGGCGACGACCGAAGCGCCGGCGTCACGGGTCGTGCCGATCGAATCCGGCCGCAAGCCGGCCTCCGCCCCCGCGGCGGCGCCGGCCCATCGCCACGCCTGGCTCTCCTACCTCGCCGCCGCGGTGGCGCTCGTCGCCCTCGGCCTGGCGGGCTTCCTCTACGTGCAGCTCCAGAAGACCCAGAGCGCGCTCGCCGAGATGAGCCTCGCGCGCGGCCAGGTGGACGCCCGCCTCGCCGCTCAGGAGGCCGGTCTGCGCCAGCTCCGCGACATGAGCGAGCTGATCTCGGCGGTGGCCACGAAGGGGGTCGAGGTCTGCCCGCTCCGCCCGGTTGGCGACAACCCGATGGTGCCCGACGCCTTCGCGGTCCTCTACATGCCCCCCGGCGACGAGCACTGGTACCTGGCGGCCTCGAACCTGACGCCCTCGGGCGGAGGCGTCTACAAGGTCTGGCTCAACACCGCCGACGGCCCGATGCCGGTGGGGGTGATCGAGTCGGGCAACGAGGCGAGCCTGATGTTCCCGGCCAAGATCGCCATCGACCACCACATGGTGTCGATCATCATCACGCTCGAGTCCGAGGCGCAGGCGAAGGCCCCGATGCCGGAAGGCCCGCAGGTGCTCTACGGCGACGAGAAGCTGAAGGTGCTGTAACCCCCCTCGTCACTTCTTGGGCGGCATCGAGGGGCGGATCTCGATCCGGCTGGGCAGCGCCCGCTCGGGGAACGCCAGCAGGTCCATCACCACCCGCGCCACGTCCTCGCCGGCGAGCATCCAGGAGGTGTCCTTGCGGTCGTGCCCGAAGTCGGTGTCGACGCTTCCCGGCATCACCGCCGCCACCCGGATCCCGTCGTGGCGCAGGTCGAGCATCGCCGCCTCGGACAGGCCGAGCATCCCGAACTTGCTGGCGTTGTAGGCGGCGCCGCCCGCGAACGGGTTCTTGGCGGCGAGCGAAGCGATGTTGACGATGAAGCCGCCCCCCTGGCTCTTCATCGCCGGGGCGACCGCGCGGATGAAGTAGAAGGCGCCGTCGAGGTTGGTCTGGATCACCTCGCGCCAGGCGTCGCCTCCGAGCTCGTCGACCCGGCCGAAGCGGCCGAGGCCGGCGTTGTTCACCAGGCAGTCCACGCGTCCGGCCTCGGACAGGACCCACCCGACGAAAGCCTCGACCTCGTCCTGGTCGCGCACGTCGACCGCGCGGCCCGCGGTCCGGCCGCCGAGCTCGGAGAGGGCCGTCTCCACGGAGTCTCGGTGCAGGCTGCAAAGGAACACCCGCCAGCCGTCGCCGGCCAGGGCCTCCACCACGGCGCGACCGATCCCCCGGCTGCCGCCGGTGACGATGGCCACGCGCTCCCTAACCTCGCCACTCTCGCCACTCTCGTCGCTCATGACTCCTCCTCGCTCTGGTGGGTTCGTCGTTCGTCCCGCGCGCTGCGGAATGCGGCGCTCCGCGACGGGGGTTGTGATCGGACGAAGGGGGAATCCTAGAGATGTTCTTCGACCCGACCTATCTCCTGTTCATCCTCCCGGCCTTCGCCCTCTCGCTGTGGGCGAGCTTCCGGGTGCGTTCGGCATTCAAGAAGTATTCCCGCGTCCGCGCCATGAGCGGCCTGACGGGCGCCCAGGCGGCCCGGCGGATGCTCGACGAATCGGGCCTCCGGGAGGTCCAGATCACCCGCACCCGCGGCATGCTCTCGGACCACTACAACCCGGCGACCAAGACGCTCGCCCTGTCGGAGGGAGTCTACGACTCGGCGTCGGTCGCCGCGATCGGCGTCGCCTGCCACGAGGCCGGCCACGCGGTGCAGCACGCCCACCACTACAAGCCGCTCTGGCTGCGCTCGGCCCTGGTGCCGACCGCCAACATCGGCTCCCGGATCGGCTACTTCGTGATGCTGGGCGGTCTCTTCCTGATGTACATCACCCGGAACTTCGCCCTCGGCCAGTCGATCGTCCTCATCGGCGCCCTGCTCTTCTCGGCAGTGCTGGTCTTCCAGGTGATCACCCTGCCGGTCGAGTTCGACGCCACCCGCCGCGCCAAGCGCCTGGCGGTCGAGTACGGCATCGTCGCGGCCGCGGAGCGCCCGGGCATGGACCGGGTGCTCGATGCCGCGGCCCTCACCTACGTGGCGGCGGTCGTCTCCACCCTCATGACCCTGCTCTACTTCCTGGTGCGCTCCGGCCTCCTCGGCGGCCGGCGGTAGCGGCGCTGCCGGCACCGCCCGGGTGGGCGAGGCGCCGCCGGTGCACCCGGTAGGCGGCGTGGAGGCCGCCGCGGGCCTCGAGCTCGAACCGCTCGGGCGAGCGGGCGACCCAACCCTCTTCGAGGGTCCGCCGGGGCGCGAGAAGGACGAAGTCCGTGACCTGTCGTTCGGCGAGGCGTTGCAACCAGCACCGGCGGCAAGCCCGGCGCCGGACCCGGGCGAGGCGGCGGTAGTCGAGCACGACGCCGCTCTCGGTCACCGGCACGTAGACCACCCGGTTCTGGAGCCGGCTCCCGAGCAGCGGATAGAGATACCAGTTGTGGCCCAGGCGGTCGAAGCCGGCCGCGACGGCGATCGTCCGCGGCGCGGCGCCGTCGAGGGCCTGCCAGACCGGCCAGGCGGCGGCGTAGCGGGCGGCCAGGGAGTGGACGAGGAAGGTGGGGCGGCCCCGGCGCGCCGCCGCGCTGTAGATCGGGTAGCGGAAGTCTCGGCGTATGGCTTCGACGCCGGCCGCGCCGCCCGCCGTGGCGAGGAGGGCGACCACGGCCGCCGCGACCCGCCAGGGCCGGCTTGCGGAGCGCACGAGGCGGGCGGCGGCCCACCCGCCGAGGAGGAGGCCCGCCACCGGCACGAGCACCCAGGCGGTCGCCTGCGCATCGGGCGCCCGCCAGCCCGCCCACGGAACCGCGAGGAGCACCCCCAGCGCCGTGGCGACCCCCGCCACGGCCCGCGTGACGCGGGGTCGGCCGCAGGCCGAAAGCGCACCGAGGGCGGCGAAGGCGGGCAGGAGGTACCGCCCCGTGGTCCCGGCCATGTAGGTGGTCCGGAAGAGCTCCATGGCACCGCTCCAGTAGGCTCCCAGAAGGGTCGCCGCGACGAGCGACACATAGAGCGCGGCCAGGGCGCTGGTCTTGGTGAGCCGGGGGAGCGCGAGGAGCGCGAAGAGCAGGAGCAGGGGCGCCGCCGGTCCGGGACCGAGAAAGGCGCCCGGGGCGCTGCGCCGGAAGAGCAGGACCGCCAGCGCCTGCGGCGCGGTGCGCCTGAGGCGTGGCGTCCGCAGGATCCTCGCGGCCACCGCCTCCGACTCCGCATTGCCGGGCGAGAGCTCGACGCCCGCCACCTGGACTCTCAGCGGATAAAGGGGCGACCCGCGCTCGGCCCAGGTCCTCACGTAGGTCGGGGCGGCCACCGCGCAGGCGAGGACGGTTGCTACGAGCGCACCGGCCCGAGCACGCGCGGTCGCGGGCCCGTGTGCGAGGCGCAGGAGGACCGCCGCGCCGCCGAGGGCGAGAAGCGGCACCCCCAGGAGCTTGGTGCCGGCGGCGAGCGCCAGGCCCGCGACCGCCAGAGGAGCCTCGCGGAGAGGGGCGCCGCGCAGAAGCCGGACGACGAAGACGCTGCCGAGGGCCGCGCCGGCGAGCGTCAGGTTGTCGACGTAGCCGCTTCCGACGTAGGCGAGCGCCGCCGGCATGGCGCCGACCGCGAGCGCCGCGAGGAGCGCAGGGCTCCGCGCCGCGCCGAGCGCCCGGGCGCCGGCGTAGACCCCGAGGACGGCGAGCCCCCAGACGCCGAGGCTGGCCGGGGCGATCAGGGCGTCGCCGTGGAACGGCAGCATCGCCCACGACCACACGATCTCTCCCGCGACGGCGAGGTAGCCGTAGACCCCCCAGGCATCCGGCGCCGGGGTGTCCACGAACCCTCCGGCCTGGACGAAGCGACCGGCCTTGAGCAGGTGGTAGGTGAGGTCGTCCCAACCGAGGGGCGGGGCCGCGAGCGCGTGGAGACCGCGGAGGAGGGCCACGGCGAGGACCGCGCCCAGGATCCCCCGCTCGAGGAGGCCGAGGGAGCCCAGCAGGCGCCCGAGGCGGCGGAGGTCCTCGCGCAGCGTTCGGGCGGCCGCACCGGCCCGGCCCACGGTTCGGCCCCCGAGGAGCGCGGCGCCGAGTGCCAGCGGCAGGACGACCGAGAGCCGGAAGGCGTGGAGCGGCGTGAGCGCCCAGAACGAGGCGACGGCGAGCCAGAGCGCCGCGACCGCCGCGGCACTCCAACGCGCGGCGGGTCCCGCCCGCGGCAGCCACCAGAGGGCGAGCCGGTAGCCGAGCCAGGCCATGGACGCCGCCAGCGTCAGCGCCGCGATGCCCCGAGCCCCGTCCAGCAGGATCTCCATGCGGCCTCGATTGTGGCTCAACCGCGAGGCCCGTGCAGGACGGCGCGCGGGCCGGGCCGGGACCCGGCCCCGGGGGGGGGCTACACCGGCTCGCCGAGAAGGGCGACGAGATCGGCCTTCTTGGCCTCCATCTCCTCGGGGGTGTCGGCTTCGAGGACCAGGCGCAGGAGCGGCTCGGTGTTCGAGGGGCGGACGTTCGCCCACCAGGTGGGGTAGGCGATCGTGATGCCGTCGAGGTGGTCGATCTCGGCGTCGGAGTAGCGCTCGGCGAGGCGCTCGAGCATCCCCTCCTTGTCCTCGACCTCGAAGTTCGTCTCCGGTGTCTTGGCGTAGCGCGCGAGCGGCCGGACGATCTCCGAGAGCGGCCGGTCCTCCTTCCACAGGAGGTTCAGCATCTCGATCACCGCCAGGATCGCGCAGTCGGCGTAGTAGTTCTCCCGAAAGTAGTAGTGGCCGGCGAGCTCGCCGCCGAAGATCCCATCGCGCGCGCGGAGCGTCGCCTTGATGAACGAGTGGCCGACCCGCTCGCGGACCGGCACGCCGCCCGCCGCCCGGATGTGCTCGGCCACCGCGCGGGAGGAGCGCAGGTCGTAGATCACCGCTCCGCCGGGCGTGCGCGCCAGGAGCTCGCCGGCGACGAGCGCCGTCACCAGGTCGCTCCCCACCGGCACGCCCCGCTCGTCGACGAAGGCCGCCCGGTCGGCGTCGCCGTCGAAGGCCACGCCGAGGTCGGCGCCGTGCTCGCCGACCGCCCGGCAGAGGTCCACGAGGTTCTCCGGCTTCAGGGGGTTGGCCTCGTGGTTGGGGAAGGTGCCGTCGAGCTCGAAGTAGAGCGGCACGAGGTCGACGCCCAGCGCTTCGAGGATCGGCCGGTAGAGCGAGCCCATGCCGTTGGCGGCGTCGACCACCACCGTCAGGCGCCGCGCGTCGTCCGGCCGGCGAAGCTGGGCGAGGACGTGCTGGGAGTAGTCGTCGAACACCTCCTCGCGCCGCAGCTCGCCCGGCTCGGCGGCCTCCGGGAGGTCGCCGCTCGTGACCTGCCGCTCGAGCGCCGGGATCCCGTGGGTGCCCGAGACCGGCCGCGCCTCGCGGCGGCTGAGCTTGAAGCCGTTGTACCGGGCCGGGTTGTGGCTGGCGGTGACCTGGATGCCGCCGTCCGCGCCCAGGTGGCCGACGGCGAAGTAGTTCATCGGGGTGGTCGCGAGGCCGATGTCGATCACGTCGAGGCCGGCGCCCCGGAGCCCGGCGATCAGTGCCTCGGCGAGCGGCTCGCCGTGCGAGCGCATGTCGCGCGAGACGACCACCGTCGCCTCGCCGTCCGGGTCATTCAGGTCGTCGAGCACCGCCCGGAAGCCGAGGCCGATCTTCTCGGCCACCGACTCGTCGATCTCGGTGGGATAGATCCCGCGCACGTCGTACGCCTTGAAGATGCCAGCCATGGTTCAATCCTCGACGGTCTCGATGGTGAACGCGAAGTCGTGCTCGTCGACCGGCGCCGGGGCGAGGCCGGTGGCGGCCCCCTCCGCCCCGTCGACGGCCTCGATCTCGGCTGCAAGGGTTTCGCCGGCGATCCAGTCGCGGTGGTCTTCGATCGCCCGGGCGAGCTCGTCGCCGGCCCGGTAGCGCACGCGGATGCGGGCGGCGTAGTCGAGGTCGGCCTCCTTGCGCGCGGTCTGGATGCGGTTGACCACCTCCCGGGCGAGCCCTTCGGCGACCAGCTCCGGCGTGAGCTCGGTGTCGAGGGCCACCAGCAGCTCGCGGTCGCCCTGGGCCGCGATGCCGGGGCGCTCGGCGAGGCGCACCTCGAGCTCGGCGGCTGCGAGCTCGACCGGGCCGTCCGCGAGCCCGAGCGTCACCCGGCCGTCCCGCTCGAGGGCCGCGGCCAGCTCGTCGCCGTCGGCCGCGGCGAGGGCCGCCGCCACCTCCTTCATCCGCTTGCCGAACCGGGGCCCGGTCTTCGGGTAGACCGGCTTGACCTCGTGGTGGACGTAGGCTGAGCGGTCCGCCGCCCAGGCGATCCGGGCGACGTTGAGCTCGTCGCGCACCAGCTCGGCGTAGGGCTCGATCAGGGCCGGCAGGCCGGCGTCGGAGCTCACCAGGGTGACCGACGCGAGGGGCTGCCGGGTCTTCAAGCCGTGGGTGTTCCTGGCCGCGTGGCCGAGCCGGACGATCCGCTGCACCGCGCCCATCGCCCGCTCGAGCTCGGGCTCGGCGCGAGTCGGCGCCGCCGAGCCCTCGAGCAGCGGCCAGTCCTCGAGATGGACGCTCTCGGCGACCGGTTCGGCGCCGGCGGCCCCGGCCGCCGGGCTCCTCACCAGGCGCCCGTGGAGCTCGTCGGCCACGAACGGGGTGAAGGGCGCGGTCAGCCGGGCGAAGGTGGTGAGCACCTCGTAGAGGGTCTGGTAGGCGCTTTCCTTGTCGGAGGCCGCGGCGCTGTCGGAGGCCGCGGCGCTGGCGGCGCCCGCGGTCTCCCCGCCGCCGCCGGCGCTCGCCCAGAACCGGCCCCGGCTGCGGCGGACGTACCAGTTGGTCAGGTCGTCGACGAAGGCCTCGAGCGTGCGCGCCGGCTCGACGATCCGGTAGGCGTCGAGGCCCTCGGTCACCGCTTCGGCGACCCGATCGAGGCGGAGCAGGATCCAGCGGTCGAGCGCCGGCCGGCCGGCGAACGGGATCTCGGGCGCCGCCCCCGGCCGCCAGCCGTCGAGGTTGGCGTAGATGGTGAAGAAGGAGAGCGCGTTCCAGAGCGGCAGCAGGTAGTTCTGGGCCGACTCGCGGACCAGCCGGGCAGAAAAGCGCGACGTCAGCTCCGGGTTCGAGATGCACAGGTACCAGCGCAGGGCGTCCGCCCCGGTCTCGGCGATCACCTCGCCCGGGGCGAGCACGTTGCCCAGGCGCTTCGACATCTTGCGCCCCTGCTCGTCGTTGATGTGGCCGAGGACGATGCAGTTCCGGTAGGCGACCGAGTCGAAGAGCAGGCCGCCCAGGGCGTGGAGGGTGTAGAACCAGCCGCGCGTCTGGTCGACCCCCTCGGTGATCAGGTCGGCCGGGAACTGGCGCTCGAAGTCTCGCCGGTTCTCGAACGGGTAGTGGTGCTGGGCGTAGGGCATCGAGCCCGAGTCGAACCAGGCGTCGATCACCTCCTCGACCCGGCGCATCGTGCCGGTGCACTCGGCGCAGGGCCAGGTGATCTCGTCGATCGCCGGCCGGTGCGGGTTGAAGACCTCGGGGTCGTAGGGATCCTCGGGAAGGTCGCGGCCGGCGAGCCGGAAGAGCTCGGCGTAGGAGCCGGGCACGGCGGTCGCCTCGCAGGCGTCGCACTGCCAGACCGGCAGCGGCGTGCCCCAGTACCGGCGGCGCGAGAGCGCCCAGTCGACCATGTTCTCGAGCCAGTTGCCGAACCGCCCCTCGCCGACGTGCTCCGGGTGCCAGGCGATCTGCCGGTTGAGCTCGATCAGGCGCTCCTTCTTCGCCGTCGTCGTCACGAACCAGCTCTCGGTCGCGTAGTAGAGCAGCGGCTGGTCGCAGCGCCAGCAGAACGGGTAGTTGTGGCGGTAGCGCTCGGTGTGGAGCAGCAGGCCGCGCTCCTTCAGGTCGCGGATGATCTCCGGGTCGGCCGCCTTGAAGTGACGGCCGGCGAAGGCCTCGATGCCGGGGAGGCCGATCACGTGCCCCTCGCTGTCGATCGTCTCGAGCATCGGCAGGCCGTAGGCGAGGCCGGTCTGGTAGTCGTCCTCGCCGAAGCGCGGCGCGGTGTGGACCAGGCCGGTGCCCTCGTCGGCGGTCACGTAGCCGCCGAGGACCACCCGGAAGCCGGTTTCGTCGTCGGGGCCGTCGTAGGGCGTGCCGGCCGCCTCGCACCGCCGGCGCCAGCCCTCGATCGAAGTGCGGTAGGGGCGGCCGTAGCGCAGGCCCTCGAGATCGGCGCCCCGCACCCGGGCGAGCGCCGGCCGCTCGCGCAGATCGAGGCGCTGTCGCTTGCCGTCGACCTCGACGTCGAGCGGCACCGGCTGGGCGAGCTCGTCGCCGAAGAGGAGGAAGCGCTCCGGGTCCTCGGGGTGCGCGATCACCCGGTAGACCTGCTCCGGGTGGACGGCGAGCGCCACGTGGGCGAGGAGCGTCCAGGGCGTGGTCGTCCAGGCCACGAGCTCGAGGCGGCCGGGGGTGTGCCAGGCGCCGCCCGCGATCGGCTCGAGGGCTTGGCCCGGCTCGACCGGGAAGAGTACCCAGACCGACGGGTCCTCGGTCTCCTTGTAGTTCTGCGCCACCTCGTGCGAAGAGAGGGTCGTGCCGCAGCGGGCGCAGTAGGGCTGGATCTTGTAGCCCTGGGCGAGCAGGCCGCGCTTCCAGAGCTCCGAGAGCGCCCACCAGACCGACTCGATGTACTCGTTCGAGAAGGTGTAGTAGGCGTGGTCGAGGTCGGTCCAGTAGGCGATGCGCTCGGTCATCGCCCGCCACTCGCGCTCGTAGGTGCGGACGCTCTCGAGACACGCCCGGTTGAACTCGGCGATGCCGTACTCCTCGATCTGCTGCTTGCCGGAGAAGCCCAGGCGCTTCTCGACCTCGATCTCGACCGGCAGGCCGTGAGTGTCCCAGCCGGCCTTGCGCGCCACGTGGTAGCCGCGCATCGTGCGGAAGCGGGGGAAGAGGTCCTTGGCCACCCGCGCCGGCACGTGGCCCACGTGGGGCACGTTGTTTGCGGTGGGCGGGCCCTCGTAGAGGACGAAGTCGCCGCGCGGGGCGGGCCGCTCGAGCGACTTGGCGAAGATCCGGAGCGCGCGCCAGCGTTCGAGGACCTCCTCCTCGAGGCGCGGGAACGGGTAGCCGGTCGGGACGTCGGGGAATCGGGTCTCGGTCATGGAAGATCCGGAGCGGATGAATCGGGATTCGAGCCGGGCGGGGGCCCGCCGGGCCGCCTATTGTACCCGCAGGCGGGCCCGCGGGCCGGATAGACTATCGGGCCGCGCCCGGAGCGGGCGCGGAGGGATCATGGCTCGTGAATACCTCATCGCCTGGGCCGGCCGCCACCGGCGCGACGCCTGGGAGCGCCTGGCGGCCGACTACCGCGAGCGCATCGGGCACTGGATGCCGGTGCGCGAGCTCGCGGTCCGGACGCGGGCGACGGGCGAGGGCGCCGAGCGGCTGGCGGCGGAGGGCGAGGCCCTGCTCGCGGCGCTGCCCGAGCCGTGCTGGGTCGTGGCCCTCGACCGGCGCGGCCAGGCCCTCTCGTCCGAGGAGCTCGCGGGTCGCCTCGGGCGGCTGCGGAGGGACTGGCCGCACCCGGTCGCCTTCCTCGTCGGGTCGGACCTCGGGCTGGCTCCGGAGGTGCTCGCCAAGGCGCGCCTGCGCCTGTCGCTCGGCCGCATGACCTACCCGCACGAGCTCGCGCGATTGATGGTCTACGAGCAGCTCTACCGGGTTCTTTCCATCCACGCCGGAATCAAGTACCATCGGCAACCACTTTGACGCCCGGGTCAAAGTTTGCGCGTCATCTTTAGAAAAGGAGACACACCGTGGGAAGCAACGGTAACGGGCGCACGACGGCAGACATCCTGGAGCCGGAGCAGATCGAAACTCTCCGCGGACGCCTCCTCGAGGAGAAGCAGCGGATCATCGACATGTACCAGCAGGACCTGAAGGCGGGGCAGGAGTCCGTCGACTACGGCACCGAGGATCTCGTGGACCAGGCCAACGCCGCCTGGAACCGTGAGTTCAACTTCGCGCTCTCCGACGGCGAGCGCCGCCACCTGCTGATGATCGACGCGGCCCTGCAGCGCATCGAGGAGGGGACCTACGGCTTCTGCCAGTTCTCGGGCGAGCCGATCGCCTTCCCGCGCCTCCACGCCGTGCCCTGGGCGCGCTACACGGTCGACGTCCAGGACAAGATCGAAAAGGGCTTGCTCGAGCCCGAAGAAGAGAGTTGACGAGGCTTCGCCTCAGACCACCCCACCTCACCCCGACCCTCTCCTCACCCTCCAGGGGAGGAGAGGCGCCCCGCCCGGCCCACATGCTCACGAACTTGGCGCACCTAGAGAGCCCGCCTTTCGATGGCCGCCCCCCGCCAGAGCCTCGATGACCTCGTGGAGCGGGCGGTCGCGGGCTCCGGCGGCCCCGTCTTCCTGATCGCCGGCGACCGCGTGCTGGCGGAGCCTGCCGGCCTGCGCCTGGCCGCCGCCCTGGCCGAGCGCGCCGGCTGCCAGGTCGAGACCCACCGCCATCCTCCGCGGCTCACCCCCATCCTGGGGGACCTCCGGACCTTCGCCCTCTTCTCCTCCGCCAAGGTCGTGCTGGCGGTCGAGACCGCCGTGTTCGCCGATCGCGGAGCCGCGGCGGCCTTCGTCGACGCCGCCGCCGAGGCGCTCCCGCTCTCGGGCGGCGACGACCTCTCGCCGGCCGAACGCCGCGCCGCCATCCGCCTGCTCCAGGCCCTTCGCCTGTTCGACCTCGATCCCTACCGGGGCGACCCGGCGGCGGTGCTCGACCGGCTGCCGGAGTGGGCGTTCCAGGGCGCCAAGGGCGCGGGCGGACGCGCCCGTGCACGGGGCAAGAAGCAGGTCGCGACGCTGCGCGAGGATTTGGTGCCGCTGCTCGCCGCGGCGCGCGCGGCGGGTCTCGAGGGCATGGGCGAGGACGAGGCCTCGGAGCTCGCGGCGGCGGTCCGCGACGGGCTGCCCGAGGGCCACGTCCTGGTCCTCGCCGAGAGCTCGGTGGCCGCGGACCACCCGGTGGTCGCGACGCTCGAGGAGCGCCGGGCGGTGCTCCGCCTGGCGACGGTCGAAGCGAGCCGGGACGGCTGGACCGGTCTCGACGGCCTCGCCGCCGAGCTCGGGCGCGAGACCGGCGTCGCGATCGCGCGCGACGGGCTCGAGGAGCTCGCCCGGCGCACCCTGCGCCAGCAGCCGGGCTTCGGGCAGACCGGCGTGGCCTCGGACTCGACCGCCCGCTTCGCCGCCGAGTACCGCAAGCTCGCGAACCTCTCCCAGGGGCTGGGGCGCACCCGGATCGACGCCGCGCTGGTGGCCGAGGCGGTCGAGGACCGCGGCGAGGAGGACGTCTTCAAGATCCTCGACGCGGTGGGCGCCGGCCGCGGGGGGGAGGCGGCGGAGCGCCTGCGCCGCTACCTGGCGTCGGCCGCCGATCCGATCGGCGCGCGGCTCTCGTTCTTCGGCCTGTTCGCCGGCTTCTGCCGCAACCTGACGGCGGTCTCCGGGATGGTGCGCACGGCCGGTGTCCGCTTCGGCGAGCGGAGCTATCCGCGGTTCAAGGAGCGCCTCGCGCCGGCCCTCCAGCGCGACCTCGACGGGCGGAAGAATCCGCTCGCCGGCCTCCATCCCTTCCGCCTTCACCGGGCCTACCTCGCCGCCTCGGGGATGCCCGAGGCCTACCTCGCGCGCCTGCCCTGGCGGGTGCTCCAGACCGAGCTCGCCTTGAAGGGCGAGAGCGGCGATCCGGAGGCGGCCCTCGCCGAGCTGGTGGCGGAGGTGGCCGCCGCGGCCCGATGAACCTCGAAGCGATCGTCTCGACCTACGGCTACCTGGCGGTCTTCGTCGGGACCTTTCTCGAGGGCGAGACGATCCTCGCGATCGGCGGGTTCTTCGCCAGCCGCGGCTACCTCGACTTCGGCTGGGTGGTCGCCTTCGCCTTCCTCGGCACCTTCTCGGCCGACCAGATCGCCTTCCACGTCGGCCGCATCCAGGGGGCGAAGCTCCTCGCGGCCCGACCCCGCTGGCAGGCGAAGCTCGAGCGCACGCTCGACCTGCTCCACCGCCACCGCATCGCGCTCATCCTCGGCTTCCGCTACGTCTACGGCATCCGGATCGTGACGCCCTTCGCCATCGGCCTGAGCGGCGTGCGACCGATGCTCTTCCTGCTCCTCGACCTCCCGGGAGCGGCGGTCTGGGCGACGGCGATCGCGGCGTTTGGCTACGTCTTCGGGGTCTCGGTGGAGCGCCTCCTCGGCCGGGCCGCGCACTACGAGATCCTGGGGGCGGCGGGAATCGCGGTCCTGGGCCTCGCGATCTGGGGCGTCGTCCGCTGGCGGCGCGCGCGCGGCTCCCGCGAGGCCGGCGGCGCACAGACGGACGGGGAGAACCCACCGCCTCCAGCCGGATGAGATCCTTGCGGTCGGGACCGGCCGGGATCGCTCCGGAGCGGGGTTCGCCACGTCGACGCCATCGGCGGACCCGGCCGTGCGCCTCCGGCACGCCTACCTCGGCTCGGTGCTCGTGAGGCCCTCGAAGACCTGGAAATCGGAGACGTTGAAGGTGACCAGGCGATGCACGCCGTGGGCGAGGAGGGTGGCGGCGAACAGGGTGTCCGCGATTCGCTTGCGGCCCAGCCTGTGCTGGGCCAGGAGATCCAGGGCGAGGAGGATGGAGGCTTCGTCGGCGGCGAGGCACTCGACGTTCGAGCGCCCGAGATAGCCGCGGGCGACGGAGATCGCCTCGCTCATGCCGACCGGCGGATCGAACCGGCGGCGGTCGGTGAGCACGTGCACCAGCTCGTGGAGGACGAGCGGCGTCACGACGAACGTCACGTCCGGGAGCGCGAGATGCTTCATCAGGTAGCGGCGGGCGACCTCGTGCCGGTCCAGGACGGGGAGGTGCGCCTGGAGCAGGACGTTCGTGTCGAGGCCGATCTTCACCAGCCCTCTCCTTCGTCCTCGGCGACCAGGGCCTGGCGCCCGGCGGACCCGGAGGGCTCGGCGAACATCTCGTCATAGAGCTCGCTGCGCGAGGGCAGCTCGCCGAGCGGCCGATGCCCGGCCAGGACCGGAATCTCCCGGAGCGGCGAGCGCGGCTCGAGCTCCGTCTCGCGGAAGCGGCGCATGGCGTCTCGGATCAGTTGCGCGATCGGCCGCTCCCGTTGCCGGGCCGCTCGCCGAAACACCTCGTAGTCGGACTCCGATACGGCGATCGATATGGTCTTCATATCGGACAGCATATCACGACCGCCGGTTTGCGAGTCGCGGGAAGTAGCGTCCGGCGAGCGCGGCCAAAGTCTCCGGCGGGGCACCGGGAGCGGGGCTCCTTGGAGCCTGCTCCACGGCGGCCGCCGGCCATGTGTTTCGGTGATACGATACAGCGAGCTCTACATCACCACGGCCAGGAGGGCGTCATGCGAGAACGGGAGAAGCATTCCGGCATCTCGGTCCAGGCGATCGCCGGACCGTTCGTCGTCCTCTTGGGTTTCGACGTCACGGCGGCCAAGCGCAAGGGCCTCCTCGGCTTCGCCATCCACCGGCGGGACCACACCGAGGACGAGGCGTACTGGCTGAAGGGCTTCCGCACCTTCGAGGCGACCGAACCCAACCCGCCGCCGGGGAGCCTCGTGAGCACCATGGAGCACCCGGTCCAGGCCTTCAACTGGGGCGACTACACCGCCAAGCCGAACCACCGCTACACCTACACCGTCCATCCCCTCTACGGCAGCCCGGCCAACCTGAAGATGGGTCCGGAGGTGGCGATCGAGGTCGCGACCTCCGACCCCGTGCAGGGCGGCCACGCGGTCTACTTCAACCGCGGCGTGGCGGGCAGCCAGGCCTACGCCCGCAAGTTCGGCAACCTGTCGCCGGCCGACCTCGCCGGCGATCCGGCGAAGCAGCAGGCCGCCTACCGCTGGCTCTCGCGCGGGCTCGAGGAGGCGATCCTCGCCTTCATCGGCCAGGCGAGCGGCCCGCGCTTCGCCCTCCGGGCGTCGGTCTACGAGTTCAGCTGGCCGCCGGTGCTCGAGGCGTTCCGCCAGGCGGCGGCAGCCGGCGCCGACGTCGAGATCGTCTACGACCGGCGCAAGCGGGGGCCGTTCGAGGAGACCGAGAAGGCGGTCGAGGCGGCCGGAATCGGCGCTCTGATGATCCCGCGGCAAGACCAACAGCGCCATCTCCCACAACAAGTTCATCGTCCTCGTCGAGGACGGCGAGCCGCGCGCGGTCTGGACCGGCTCGACGAACTTCACCGAGGGCGGCATCTTCGGCCAGTCGAACGTCGGCTTCGTCCTTCGGGACCCTGTGGTCGCCCGGCAGTACCTCGACTACTGGACCCGGCTCTCCGGCGATCCCGAGTTCAAGGAGATCCGCCCGGCCAACGTCGCGGCGACGCCCGATCCCGCCGGGCTGCCGGCGCCGGGGATCACCCCGTTGTTCAGCCCGCGGACCGGGCTCGGCGCCCTCGAGTGGTACGCCGAGCGGATGGGCGCGGCCGGCCAGTTCGTCGGCTTCACCGCCGCTTTCGGCATCTCGTCGACGCTCGCGCCCCGGCTGCTCGAGGAGCGGCCCTTCCTGCGCTTCATCCTGGTCGAGAGCGAGGGCAACCGCACGGTCCCCAAGGCCAAGCCCGGCGAGCCGCCGCCCAAGAGCCAGTTCCAGACCTTCCAGGAGATCGAAGCGGTCCGCAACAACCGGATCGCCAAGGGGGCGATCCTCGCCGGCCGGAAGGCCGCCTGACGACGAGGCGGTCGGCGGCGAGCTCCACCGCTGGCTCGAAGAGAAGCTCACCGGCCTGAACTTCCACGTCAAGTACCTGCACACGAAGTACATGCTCCTCGACGCCCTGTCCGACGATCCGATCGTCGTCTCCGGGTCGGCCAACTTCAGCGCCGCCTCGACCACCGACAACGACGAGAACATGGTCGTCGTGCGCGGCGACACGGAGCTCGCCGACATGTACATCGGGGAGTTCATGCGCCTCTTCGCCCACTTCTACTTCCGCGACGTCGCGAGCCGCTACGCCGCGCAGCAGGTGGGCGAGAAGCCCAGGTGGAGCCCCTACCTCGCCCCCGACGATTCCTGGACCGGCCCCTGGTTCGAGGAGGGCACGGAGAAGTACCTCGAGCGCAAGCTCCTGGCGTGAGGCGGGCGGCGGCCTCCCTCACTCCGCGCGCAGCGCCGTGACCGGGTCGACGGCGGCGGCCTGGCGGGCCGGGGCCAGGCAGGCGACAAAGGCGACGGCGAGCATCGCCGCCGCCACGGCCGCAAAGGTCGGCGGATCGGTGGCCCGGATCTCGAAGAGCAGGCTCGAGAGATACCGGGTGAGCGCCAGCGCGGCGGCGATCCCCACGGCCAGGCCGGCGGCCGCCATTCCCATCCCCTGGCCCACCACCCGGCGCCGCACGCTCGCCGGCCGGCCGCCGAGGGCGATCCGGATGCCGATCTCGCGCGACTGCTGCTGGACGAAGTAGGCCAAGACGCCGTGGATGCCGATCACCGACAGCATCAGGGCCGCCACGGCGAAGGCCGCCACCAGAATCGAGAGCAGACGAGGCTGCTCGAGGGAGCCAGCCAGGAGCTCGTTCATGGTGGCGACCTCCGTGATGGGCAGCTCCGGGTCGAGTCTCCGCAGGACCCCGCGGATCGCCGGCGCCACGCTCGGGGGATCGACCGAGGTCCGGACCACGAGGTAGGCGAAGCGCGACGTGATCCGCTCGATCGGATGGTCGAGCGGACGCTCGGCCATCGGCCAGTAGACGGTGCCCGGGTCGGGGCGCTCGAGGCCGCTGTACTTCACCTCGCCGACCACGCCGACCACGGTGGTCCAGGTCGGGCTGCCCCCCTCGTGGAAGCGCCGGCCCAGGACCTTCTGGCCGGGGAAGAAGCGATCGGCCCAGGCGCGGTCGACCACCACGGTCTCGGGAGCGTCCTCGGCCCCGTCCCGCTCGTCGAAGCTCCGGCCGGCGAGCCGCGGGATGCCCAGGAGCCGGAAGTACTCCGGCGTCACCGACACCCAGGGGACCGACGGCTGGGGCTCGTCCGGCGGCGTGGGGTGGTCCTCGAGGTCGAAGTTGTCGTAGTTGTCGACCCCGCGCGGCGGCCTGCCGTCCGCGAAGGCGACGCCGTCGACTCCGGGGAGCGCCTCCACCTCGCGCTTCGCCCGCTCCCAGAACGTCCGGACGTCGGCCGCTTCGGGGTAGCTCTCGGCCGGCAGCATCAAGGCCGCCGTCCAGAGGTTGTCGGGATCGAAGCCGGGGTCGACCCGCTGGAGCTTCACGAGGCTGGTCAAGAGCAGCCCGGAGGCAATCAACAAGGGGGTGGCGACGGCGAACTGGCCCGCGACCAGGGCGCGGCGAAGGCGCCGGGCGCCGGGAGCTCCGGTGGCGGAGCGACCGCCCGACGCGAGGGAGCGGTCGAGGCGCGAGCGGGCGCCGGCGAGCGCCGGGACGAGCCCGAAGAGGAGGCCGCTCGCGAGGGCGGCGAACGCCAGGAACGCCAGCACCGGGCCGTCGAGCGAGATCTCCGCCGCCCGGGGGATGTACCGGGCGCCCACCGTGACCAGGAGCCGGGCGGCGCCCGCCGCCAGGCCGAGCCCGACGACGGCCGCGCCGGCGGCCAGGAGCGAGCTCTCGACCAGGAGGTGCTGCAGCAGGCGCCACCACGACGCCCCGAGGGCGCCGCGCACCGCGAGCTCCCGCTGCCGCCGCGCCGTCCGCGCCACCAGCAGGTTGACGGCGTTGGTCGAGGCGATGAGGAGGACCAGGGCGACGGCGGCGAGCACCAGCTCGAGTGTGGTGCCGGCGTCCCGGACGACGAAGTCCCGGAGGCTGGCGGTGGCCCAGGAAGCGCGCTGGTCCTGGTAGGAGGACTGCCAGATCGGGAAGATGCGGCGGTCGATCGCCGCCAGCTCGTCGTCGGCCGCAGCGGCGCTCACCCCGGGGCGCCGCCGGCCGAGCGCGGTGATGAAGAAGGGGCCCTTGCGCGGAGGCGTCTGCCAGCGCGCCGGCGCGAAGACGTCCACGTGCTGCTCGAGGGGGCCGACCTCGGCGGGCAGCACGCCGACCACCTCGGCGTCCTGCCCGTTCAGGCGCACGTTCTGCCCGAGCGCGGCCGCGGCGCCGCCCAGGTAGCGCGAGGCGAAGCCGTGGCTCACGACCACCACCGATCGCCCGCCCGGCACGTCGTCCGCCGGCCCGAGCGCCCGCCCCTGGGCCGGGTGGATGCCGAGCAGCGTGAAGTAGCGGCCGGAGACGAGCTTGCCGCTCACCCGCTCGGCCACCTCGCCGCGATGGAAGGCCATGTTGCTCCAGGTGTAGCCCGCCACCTCGGAGAAGCTCGTCTGCTGCTCGTCGAGCGCCAGGTAGTCGGCGACCGAGAGCTGGAAGCGGTGCGGGGGCGAGTCGGTGTAGATGCGCACCAGGCGGTCCGGATCGGGGTAGGGGAGGGGCGAGACCAGCACGGCGTGGACGACGGCGAACATCGCCGTCGTGGCGCCGAGGCCGAGACCCACGGTGAGCACGATCGTGGCGCCGAGGCCCGGGGCCCGGACCAGGTTGCGCAGGCCCAGAACGAGGTCGCTCGCCAGGTTCTTCATCGGTTCTCCTCGACGCGGAGGACGGTCGGCCGGAGGAGCGGACGGCCCAGGTGCGCGCCCGGCCGGTTCAACGCCCTGTCCACTCCTCTTCGGGGTCGACGCCCAGGCCGTCGGCCAGGCGGGTGTAGTAGTTGAAGAGCGCGGCCACCTGGGCGATGTCGTGGATCGCCACGTCGTCGAAGCCGTGGGCGCGGAGCGCCTCGACGTCCGCCTCGCCCATGCCGTAGGGCTCGCGGGTGAGCTTCACGGCGTAGTCGAGCATCGCCCGGTCGGCCGGCGACAGCTCCGCCTCGCGGTAGTCGGTCTTG
This sequence comes from uncultured Acidobacteriota bacterium, assembly GCA_963837945.1. Taxonomy (GTDB): domain Bacteria; phylum Acidobacteriota; class Thermoanaerobaculia; order Multivoradales; family DATKCC01; genus CAVUBL01. Next base: position 247,791 of record CAWIQD010000009.1, on the reverse strand, counting down.
ACCGCCTCGACCAGCGCCTCGCCATCCTCTCGATCCGCGACCTCGGCCCGGAGGTCGTCCGCGTGCGCCTCGGTTCAGTAGAAGCAGCGGTTGGCGCGGGAGACGGCGGTGGCGATCATCTCGCGCTGCGCCCGGGAGAGCGGGCTCCGATCGGAGACCATGACCTCGAGGTAGAGCGCGGTCGAGGCCGCGAGCACGTCCGGCCGCACGCTCTGGCAGCGCAGGATGCCGAACACTCTGCCCGGCGCGCTCGAGCGCACGGTCGTAGAGCTCCCGCAGCAGGCCGGTCGCCCGGGACGGATCGACGGTGCGGATCCAGGTCATGGTGCCCTACCTTGCCACACTGGCGAGGAGCGCGTCACCCTCCGTCTCTCTCTCGCCCTCGGCGCTTCGGTGACCGCCCGGAGGCTCGAGGTCTTCGAAGTCCTCCACTCGTCGTCGCCACCCTGACCCCGGTCCCGGTGACCACGGGACGATGGTAGCCTCGGAGCGTCGGAACGCCTCGCACCGCCCGGGTAGGCTCACCCCGACTCTTCCGGTCATGCCGTTTCGCCGCGCTCGTCTCGCCGCCCTCTGCCTCGCCTTGATCGCTCCGGCCGTCGCGACGGCGGCGACCGCCGCCGCGGCGCCGAAGCCATCCGCGCGCCCGGCCACGTCCGCCCGTCACCGGCCGAACGTCTTCCTGATCGTCATCGACACCCTGCGGGCCGACCACCTCTCGGCCTACGGCTACGACAAGAAGACGTCGCCCCACATCGACGAGCTGGCCGCCCAGGGCACGCTCTACGAGCAGGCGATCTCGGCGGCCCCCTGGACCCTGCCGTCGCACGCCTCGCTCTTTACCGGCCTCTACGTCCGCGATCACCACACGAGCTCGGCACACCTCACCCTCGACCCGGGCTTCGACACCCTGGCGGAGCGCCTGGCGCGGGCCGGCTACCACACCGGGGGTTTCTCGAACAACGTCTGGACCAATCCGGACTCCGGGCTCGAGCAAGGCTTCCAGACGTTCGAGGAGCTCTGGCGCCTCCAGAAGTCGCGCACCGAAGGGATCTCCGGGGACGACCCGGCGAGCGACATGGGGGCGGCGAAGACCGACCACGACGTGCTCTCCTGGATCGACGGCCTGAAAGGCGACGAGCCGTTCTTCGTCTTCATCAACTTCTTCGAGCCACATCTCCCGTACCGCCCCACCAGGCCCTTCGACGACGACTTTCTGCCGCCAGGCACGCCGGCGGCGCTCGTCCAGCGGATGCGCTCGTTCTACTCGCCACGCGAGTACGGTTACATCCTCGACGTGCCCTGGATGAAGGTGAGGGCGGGCGAGCTCGAGGTGCTGCGCGGGCTCTACGACGGCGAGATCGCCTACGTGGACTCGAAGATCGGCGAGCTGGTCGACGGCCTGCGCGAACGCGGCCTGGCCGACGACACGGTGCTGGTGATCACCTCCGACCACGGCGAGCACCTGGGCGAGAACCACATGCTCGGGCACAAGCTCTCGGTCTACGAGCCGCTGCTCCACGTGCCGCTCGTGCTGTGGGGACCGGGCCGCATCCCGGCCGGCCGGCGGATCGCCGGACAGGTCCAGAGCCTGGGTCTCTTCGGCACCATCCTCGACCTGGCGGGGGTCGGCCGGGGCGACGCCCCGAAGCTGCCCGCCGCCGAGCCCCGCTCTGGCTACACCTTCTGCGAGTATGCCTACCCGCAGATCTTCCTCGACGTCATCCACGAGAAGATCTCCGGCTGGAACGCGAGCCGCTTCGCCCGGGCGCTGACCGCGGTGCGCGGGTCGCGCTACAAGCTGATCTCGGGCTCGGACGGCAGCCGGGAGCTCTACGACCTCGAGAGCGATCCCCACGAGACGAAGAATCTCGTCGGCGCCCACCCCAAGGCGCTCGACGAGCTCGAGACGGTCCTCGAGGACTTCGAGCAGGGCAAGCGCCCGCGCTGAGCGGGTCGCGCGTGCCGGCGGCCGGCCGCCGGCACGGAAGGGCGGGGCTTGACGGCTTGAAACGAATGTTTGATACTGTCGTTTCGGGCCTGAAGCCTCGTCTCGCCATGTCTTCCCGAAGCCTCCAGCGCCCCGTCGACGGGCTCCAGCCCGGGTCGGCGCGCGAGCGCCTGCTCGACGCGGCCGAACGGTTGTTCGCCGCCAAGGGCTTCCAGGTCGGCGTGCGCGAGATCACCCTCGAGGCGGGCTGCAACGTCGCCGGGGTGAACTACTATTTCGGGGGCAAGGAGGGGCTCTACCGGCAGGTCTTCCGCCGCCGCCTCGCCGCCCTGCGCGAACGGCGCATCGCGAGCGTCCGCCGGAGCCTCGACGAGGCCGGGGAGGAGGCGACCCTCGAGCTCCTCCTGCGCACCTTCACCGTCGGGTTCCTCGAGCCGCTGGTGGTGGAGAGCACCGGCCGGATGTGGATGGAGCTGATGAGTCGCGAGCTGCTCGATCCCCACCTGCCGCCGGAGATGTTCCGCGAGGAGATCGTCGACCCGGTGCGCGACGCCCTGGTCGAGGGTCTGCGCCAGGTCTGCCCCGGCCTGGCCCGGAAGGACGCCGAGCTGGTGATCCATTCGCTGATCGGGCAGCTCAGCCACGTCGTCCACCTGACAAACTACTTCGCGCGGGAGGAGAGCGCCCGGAGGCCCTTCCGCTTCGACCTTCCCGAGCTCGTGGCCCACACGGTCCGCTTCTCGGCCGCCGGCATCCGGGCGCTCGCCGCTCCGGCCGAATCGAACCAGGGACGAGGATGAATCCTTCGACAGCCATGACCCAGCTTCGAGCGCTGGCGCTGCTCGTCGCCGCCGCGGCGGCGGCCGGCTGCGCCGGCGCCGGTCCGCCCACCCCCCTGCCCGAGTCGGCCACGGCCGCCTGGGAGCCGCCGCCCGCGCTCGCGCCCCGGCCGCAGCCGATCCCGCGGCGCACCGACATCCCGGCGCAGCTCCTCGTGCCGGGCACCACGGTCGACCTGCCGACGGTGATCGACCTGGCGCTCCAGAACAGCCCGCAGACCCGGGAGACCTGGGCCGCCGCGCGCTCGGCGGCCGAGGAGGTGGGCTCGCGGCGCGCCGCCTACTATCCGCAGCTCGACGCGAGCGCGAAGCTCGAGCGCACCAAGCAGTCGGCGGTGGGCAACCAGTTCACCTTCCAGCTCACCGACTACGGGCCGTCGCTCGACCTCTCCTACCTGCTCTTCTCCTTCGGTGGCCGGAAGGCGGACGTGGAGCAGGCGCGCCAGCAGCTGATCGCCGCCGACTGGCAGCACAACGCCCAGGTCCAGCAGGTGGTGCTCGAGGTCACCCAGGCCTACTACGCCTACCAGGGGGAGAAGGCGCTCCTCGCGGCCGCCCGGACCGACCTCGAAAGCGCCGAGACCGACCTCCAGGCGGCCCAGGACCGGCACCTGGCCGGGGTCGCCACGATCGCCGACGTCCTCCAGGCGAAGACCGCGCGCTCCCAGGCCCAGCTCGTCGTGCAGCAGGTACAGGGCGACCTGGCGGCGACGCGCGGGTCGCTCGCGACCGCCATCGGGGTCTCGCCCGACGTCCCGGTCGACGCCGGCGAGCTGCCGGAGGACGTGCCGATCGACGCGCTCTCGACCTCGATCGAGGACCTTCTCGGGCGCGCCCTCTCGTCGCGGCCGGACCTCGAGGCCGCCCGAGCCGACGCCCGCGCGGCCGAGGCGAAGGTCGCCAGGGTCCGGGCGGACGCGCTGCCGACGATCTCGCTCCAGGGCAACGCCAGCCGGATCTATTACGACATCCCGGGCTCCGAGCCGTCGAACAACTACTCCGGGCGCCTGCTGGTGAGCTACCCGCTCTTCACCGGTTTCCGGAACCTCCACGACCTCGAGCAGGCGAAGGCGGACGCGGAGGTCGCCCGGGCGCGGGTCGACGACCTCGCGCAGCAGGTGATGCTCCAGGTCTGGACCAGCTACTACGCCCTCGACACCGCAGCCCAGCAGGTGGCGACCAGCCGCGACTTCCTGGACAGCGCCAGCCAGTCGGCGGAGGTGGCCGGCGGCCGCTACAAGGCGGGCGTCGGGAGCGTCCTCGACCTGCTCTCCGCCCAGGGCGCCCTCGCCTCCGCGCGGGCCCAGGAGGTCCAGGCCCGCGCCGCCTGGTTCCTGGCCTTGACGCGGCTCGCCCGGGACACCGGGGTGCTCGCGAACCTGGGGCCCCGCGGCCTCGCCGAAACGATCTCGCATGGAGACGCCGTCGAACCATGAAAGCCACTGACCGGATCCCCCCCGCAACCCCTCGATCCCCTTCCCACCCCGAGGGGGGGAAGGGGACGGCCCCACCCGTTTCTCGGCGGATTCGTGGGGCGGCCGTGCTTCTCGCGGTCTCCGTTGCCATGTCTCTCGCCGCCGGCTGCTCGGGCGGGGGGGACAAGGCTCCCAAGGCGGACGGCGGCGCGCCGGCCGAGGCGTCCGCCAAGGTCCCCGTCCACGTCGGCCGGGTGGTCCGCGAGGCGATGCCGGTCGAGGTTCACGCCATCGGCAGCGTCTCGCCCCGCTCGACCGTCGAGGTCAAGGCCCAGGTGGCCGGCGAGGTCACCGCCGTCCACTTCCGGGAGGGCCAGGACGTCAAGAAGGGGCAGCCTCTCTTCACCATCGATCCGCGCCCGTACCGCGCCGCGGTCGACGAGGCCGAGGGGCGGCTGGCGCGGGACCGGGCCCTGGCGGCGAACGCCGCGGCCGACGTCGCGCGCTACGCCGACCTGGTGAAGAAGGACTACGTGACCCGCGAGCAGTACGACCAGATCCAGGCGAACGCCGAGTCGCAGAAGGCGACGGTCAAGGCGGACCAGGCGGCCCTCGAGCAGGCCCGGCTCGACCTCGGCTGGACGACCATCTCCTCGCCGGTCTCCGGGCGCACGGGCAAGGTCCTGATCCACGCCGGCAACGTGGTCAAGGCCAACGACCTGCCGCTCGTCGTCATCCAGCAGCTCGAGCCGGTCGACGTCTCGTTTTCGGTCGCCCAGAGCCACCTCGACGAGATCCGCGCTCGCCAGGCGGCGGGCGACCTCGCCGCCACCGCCGCCCCGCCCGGCGGCCACGAGCACCAGGGCTCGCTCACCTTCATCGACAACGCGGTCGATCCGACGACCGGCACGATCGAGCTCAAGGCCACCTTCCCGAACCGCGACCAGGCACTGTGGCCGGGCCAGTTCGTCAACGTCACCCTCGACCTGACGGTGGAGGAGAATGCCGTGGTGGCCCCGTCGCCGGCGGTCCAGAGCGGCCAGGAGGGCGACTACGTCTTCGTGGTCAAGGACGACGGCACGGTCGAGTCGCGCGAGGTCGAGGTGAGCCGGACGGTCGGCCAGCGCGCGGTGATCGCCAAGGGCCTCTCCGGGGGCGAGACGGTGGTCACCGACGGCCAGCTCCGGCTGGTCCCGGGGGCGGCGGTCGAGGTGCTGCCCGAGGGCCCGGACGGTAGCTCCGGAGAGACCGCCTCGAACGGTGACGAGGCGTCGGCCGCGGGGGGCCGGGAGGTCAGGCCATGAGCGTCTCCGAGGTCTTCATCCGCCGGCCGATCATGACCACGCTGGTGATGATCGCGCTCGTCCTGTTCGGGATCATGGGCTACCGGCTGCTGCCGGTCTCCGACCTTCCGAACGTCGACTTTCCGACCCTCCAGGTCTCCGCCTCCCTGCCGGGCGCGAGCCCCGAGACCATGGCCTCCTCGGTCGCCACGCCGCTCGAGCGGCAGTTCTCGACCATCGCCGGCCTCGACTCGATGAACTCCACCTCGGGCGTCGGCTCGAGCCAGATCACCCTCCAGTTCAACCTGTCGCGGAACCTCGACGCCGCCGCCCAGGACGTGCAGGCGGCGATCGCGGCGGCGCAGCGCCAGCTCCCGCCCGACATGCCGTCGCCGCCGACCTACCAGAAGGTCAACCCGGCCGACTCGCCGATCCTCTATCTCGCGCTCACCTCGCCGAGCCTGCCGCTGTCGCAGCTCGACGAGTACGGCGAGACGATGATGGCGCAGCGCATCTCCACCGTCTCCGGCGTCGCCCAGGTGCTGGTCTACGGCGCCCAGAAGTACGCCGTCCGGATCCAGCTCGACCCGGACGCCCTCGCCGCCCGCGGCCTGGGGATCGACGAGGTCACTCAGGCGGTCCAGAACGCCAACGTCAACCTGCCGAGCGGCACCCTCTACGGACCGACCAAGGCCTTCACGGTGGAGGCCAACGGTCAGCTCGAGGACGCCGCCGCCTACCGGCCGGTGATCGTCGCCTACCGCGACGGCGCGCCGGTGCGCCTGGACCAGATCGGCCGGGTGATCGACAGCGTCGCAGAACGACAAGACCGGCGCCTGGTACGTCGACCAGCGCTCGGTGGTGCTCGCCGTCCAGCGCCAGCCGGGCACCAACACCGTGGCGGTGGCGAGCCAGGTGCGCCGGCTGCTGCCGACCTTCCGCTCCCAGCTCCCGGCGTCGGTCGGGCTCAACGTCCTCTACGACCGCTCGGAGTCGATCCAGGCCTCGGTCTCGGACGTCAAGTTCACGCTCTTCCTGGCGCTCTGCCTGGTCATCCTGGTCATCTTCCTGTTCCTCCGCAACCTCTCGGCGACGGTGATCCCGGCCCTGGCCCTGCCGATGTCGGTGGTCGGCACCTTCGCGGTGATGTACCTCGCGGGCTACAGCCTGGACAACCTGTCGCTGATGGCGCTCACCCTGTCGGTCGGCTTCGTGGTCGACGACGCGATCGTCATGCTCGAGAACATCGTGCGCCACATGGAGATGGGCGAGCCGCCGTTCACCGCGGCGCTGCGGGGCGCCCGCCAGATCGGCTTCACCATCGTGTCGATGACCCTGTCGCTGGCGGCGGTGTTCATCCCGATCCTGTTCATGGGCGGAATCCTCGGGCGCCTGTTCCACGAGTTCGCGGTGACCATCGGCACGGCGGTGCTGATCTCCGGGTTCGTCTCGCTGTCGCTGACCCCGATGCTCTGCAGCCGCTTCCTCCGGCCGCCCGGCAAGATCCGCCACGGCCGGCTGTTCCGCGCCTCCGAGCGGGTCTTCGACGGCGCTCTCGGCTTCTACGACCGCACGCTGACCGGCGTGCTGCGCCACCGCCTCGCCGCCATGGGCGTGCTGGTGCTCGTGCTGGGCGCGACGGTCTGGCTCTTCGGGTTGGTTCCGAAGGGCTTCCTGCCGAGCGAGGACACGGGCTCGATCTTCACCTTCACCGAGGGCGCCGAGGGCATCTCCTACGAGTCGATGAAGGCGCACCAGCTCCAGCTCATGAAGATCGTCCAGGCCGACCCGAACGTCGAGCAGTTCATGTCGTTCGTCGGCGCGCGCGGCTCCCAGGCCGCCTCGGGCAACACCGGCATCCTCTTCATCCGCCTGAAGCCGCGGGACCAGAGGGACCTCTCGGTCGACCAGGTGATCGAGGAGCTGCGGCCGAAGCTCGCCCGGGTGCCCGGCATCCAGGCGTTCATGCAGAACCCGCCGCCGATCCGGATCGGCGGCCGGCTCTCGAAGAGCCAGTACCAGTACACCCTCCAGGCCTCGGACACCGACCGCCTCTACCACTACTCCGAGGAGTTGCTGGCGAAGCTGCGCCAGGCGCCGGGCTTCGTCGACGTGACCTCGGACCTCCAGCTCAAGAACCCCCACGCGGTGGTGCGAATCGACCGCGACCAGGCGGCGTCGTACGGCGTGACGGCCCGCCAGATCGAAGACGCCCTCTACAGCGCCTACGGCTCGCGCCGGGTCTCGACCATCTACGCCCCGAACAACGAGTACGACGTCCTGCTGGAGCTCGAGCCCCGGTTCCAGGAGGACCCGGCCGCGCTCCAGAAGCTCTACATCCGCTCGACCTCGGGCAAGCTCGTGCCGCTCGCGGCGGTGGCGGGGATCGCCGACGAGGTGGGCCCGTTGTCGGTGACCCACTCGGGCCAGCTGCCTTCGGTCACCCTCTCCTTCGACCTCGCGCCGGGCACCTCGCTCGGCGAGGGCGTGGCGGCGGTCGACCGGATCGCGCGCGAGGTCCTGCCCGCGGACGTCTCCACCAGCTTCCAGGGGACGGCCCAGGCCTTCCAGTCCTCGCTCCGAGGCATGGGGCTGCTGCTGCTCCTGGCGATCCTGGTGATCTACATGGTCCTCGGGATCCTCTACGAATCCTTCATCCACCCGCTGACCATCCTCTCGGCGCTGCCGCTCGCCGGCTTCGGCGCGCTGCTGACCCTCCTCGTCTTCCACCAGGAGCTCTCGCTCTACGCTTTCGTCGGCATCATCATGCTGGTCGGTCTGGTGAAGAAGAACGGCATCATGATGGTCGACTTCGCGATCGAGCGCCGGAAGGAGGGCGCGGAGCCGGCCGAGGCGATCCACGAGGCCTCGATGGTCCGGTTCCGGCCGATCATGATGACCACTATGGCGGCGCTGGTCGGCACCCTGCCGATCGCGCTCGGAGCCGGCGTGGGCGCGGAGTCGCGCCGCCCCCTGGGCCTGGCGGTGGTGGGCGGGCTCCTCTTCTCGCAACTCCTGACCCTCTACATCACGCCGGTCTTCTACGTCTACATGGAGCACCTCCAGGGCTGGCTCGAGCGGCACCTGCACGGCATGCTCGGGCGCGGCGAGCCGACCGGTCCCCAACCGGCCGAGCCCGCGCTCGCGACGCCCGGCGCCCCGCCGCCGCCGAGCGAGGCCGGGGAGCCCGAGCCCGAGGCGGAAGAGGACGAGGTCACCCGCGAGCACCAGCCCGCCGCGATGCGGTGAGGCGCGGCGTCCAAGATCCGCTGGCGGCCGGCTTGGGTGGGTGGGGCGGGAAGGGGATCGAGGGGATGCGGGGGGGCATCCGAGCTACAGCAAGGTCTTGAGCTGGGGATCGCGGGCGGCCGCCTCGCGCGCCTTGTCGCCGCCCATGGCGAGCGCCCGGTCGAGGGCGCCCTTGGCCTGGGCGCGGTCGCCGGAGGCGAGCTCGAGGCGCGCGATCTGGAGCCAGGCCGCGGGATGGGACGGGGCGAGCTGGCGCCAGGCGGCGAGAGCTTCCGGGACGCGGCCGAGCTGGGCCAGGGCGTTGGCGCGGGCGACCGCGGCCTGGATCAGCTCCGGACGCGCCGCGATCGCCGCTTCGAGGAGAGGCAGCGCCTGGGCGGCCTTGCCCTGGCGCGCCAGGAGCGAGCCCAGGTTGTAGCTCGCCTCGACGTTCTCCGGGTCGATCTCGTGGGCCTTGGCGATCGCCTGGAGTGCCTGGTCGTGCCGGCCGGCGCGGTCGAGGAGCGAGCCCAGGTTGTTCCAGGCCATGGAGTTTTCGGCGTCGAGGTCGATCGTGTGCCGGTAGAGCTTCAGCGCCGCGTCGGTCTCGCCCAGCCGCTCGGCGATGACGCCCAGGTTGTAGGCCACCGCCTCGTTGGTGGGATCGCGGTCGTAGGCGGTGCGCAGCACCCGCGCGGCCTCCTCGACGTGGCCCGCCCGGTTGAGGCAGTTGCCGAGCCCCGAGGCGGCGAGCATCGAGTTGGGATCCACCTCCATGGCGCGGCGGAACCAGCTCTCGGCCTCCTGGAACTTCTCCTGGGCGAGGAGCAGGTCGCCCATCGCCGTATAGCCGTCCGGGTCCTTGGGCTCGATCTCGAGCACCTGCTCGATCAGCGGGCGGGCCGTGGCGTAGTCGCCCCGGTCCTGGAGCAGGCGGGCGGAGCCGAGGTAGGCGTTGTCGCGGCCCGGGTCGAGGTCCATGACCTGCTTGTAGATGGCGAGGGCCCGGTCCTTGTCGCCGAGGCGAGCGACGGCCTGGGCGTAGGAGAGCATCGCCATGACGTTCTCCGGGTCGCCCTCGAGGAGGGTCTTCAGGCGGTCGGCCGCCTCCTGGTAGGCGCCGCTCCGGATCATCGACTGCGCTTCCTCGAAGCGGTTCCAGACCTCGATCCGGTCCTTGGGGTCGGGCCGCTCCACCTTCGGGTCGGCGATCGGACCTGTGCCGCTCAGGTAGCCGAGGGCGGCGAGCTTCTGCCGGGTCTCCTGGGGCACCTGGCCCGGCTGCTGCTCGCCGTGCTCGAAGGGGTCGGCGGCGGCGTAGCCGGAGAGCTTCTCCGCCAGCTCGCGGGGCGCGGCCGCCTCCTCGCCGGCGCCCGGAGCGGCGAGGTTGTGGCTCTCCTCGGGGTCGTGGGTCTCGTCGTAGGCCTCCGGGCGGGGCACCTCGATCACCTTCCAGCTCGAGGTGCGCAGGGCCCGGAGCGGCGCCCAGCCGAAGTTGAGGACCGGCGTCAGGGCCTCGATGTAGGCCACGCGGTCGTCCTTCTCCCGGCCGCTCCAGAGCGGCGACAGCGTCCGGCCGTCGAGGCCAGAGGCCGGCGGCAGCCCCAGGAGCTCGAGGACCGTCGGCACCAGGTCGACGGTGCGGGCGAGCGCGTCGACCTTCTTCCCGGCGGGCACGCCGGGGCCTTCGAGCAGCATCGGCACGTGGGTCGTCGAGTTGTAGACGAAGATGCCGTGGGTCTTCTCGCCGTGCTCGCCCAGGCTGTCGCCGTGGTCGGCGGTGAAGGCGAAGACGGTCTTGCCGAGGGCGCCCGAGTCGTCGAGCGACTTGAAGATCCGGCCCAGCTCGCGGTCGGCGTAGTGGATCTCGCCGCTGTAGGGGTCGTCGGGGAAGAGCTTCGCCACGTCGGCGGGCGGGTCGTAGTTCGCGTGCGGGTCGAAGAAGTGGACCCAGAGGAAGAAGGGCTTGTCCTTCGGCCGCTCCTGCTCGAGCCAGCGCACCGCCTTGGCCGAGGTCTGGGCCGCCTTGATCTCCTTGAACATGAACTGGATGCGCTGCGGTCCGCCGGAGAGGTCGTCGTCGTAGCTCTCGAAGCCCTGGTCGAGTCCGAACTGGCTGTCGAGGACGAAGGCGGAGATCACGGCGTGGGTGGCGTAGCCGGCGTCCTTCAGGCGCTCGGCCAGGGTGACGTTCGCCGCCGGAACGGAGTAGATCCCGTTGTCGCGCACCCCGTGGTGCGGCGGGTAGAGCCCGGTCATGATGCTGGTGTGGGAGACGAGCGTGAGCGGCGCCACGGTGACCGCGTCCGAGAACCAGGTGCCGCGCTTCGCCATCGCGTCGAGCATCGGGGTGAGGCTCTGGCGCCCGCTGGCGTAACCCATGTGGTCCCAGCGCGTGGTGTCGAAGGTGACCAGGAGCAGGTTGGGGCGCGACGGTCCCCGGCAGCCGGCGAGGGCCGCGAGCAGAGGGAGAACGGCCAGGAGACGGAGGAATCTACGCATCGAGGACTGCCGAGTCTACCAAGCGAACGGCCCGCCCGGATCGCCGGGCGGGCCGTCGGAGAAGCGCACGATGAGCCGGGCTCAGTGGCCGGCCGCTCGGGCCTTGGGCGCGAGGCGGGGCGTCTGGGCGCGGGCCACCTCGGCCTTGGCCGCCGCCAGGTCCGAGGCCGGCCGCAGCTTGACGCTGCGCACCGATCCGTCGGCGTCGTAGTGGACCTTGACCATCAGGGCCTGGCCGGGGCGGAGGTTCTCGAGCCGCTTCGAGTCGGCCCGGCGCCGCTGCGTGGCGCGCTTGTCGTGCCGGGTGAGCCCCCGCTTGGCCGCCTTGTCGAGCTTGATCGGCAGCACGTGCACCCGGCTCCGGGGCACGGTGAGGGCGGTGCCGTCGGAGAGCGCCAGGCGCACGGTCTTGCCGTCGACGGCGAGCCGAGAGAGGGCCGCCGCGTGGAGCGAGCGCCGGGCGAGCCGGGCCTGCCGCGCCTTCTCGATCGCCTCCGGGCTCCGGGCCGCGTGCGTCTTGGTGGTCGCCGCGGCGGTCACGCCGTCCGCCCTGGCCGGTGCGTGGACCGCGGCGCGCACTCCCAGGGCGCCGAGCGACAGGCCGAGGACGAGCATCAGGAGCAGGCGCCGTCGCCGGTCCTCCACCAGGAACCAGCCGGCGAGCAGCAGGAGCACGATGAGGGTCGCGAGCCCCGCCGTCTGGAGGGTCGGCACCTCGATCACCGAGACCGGCCCTGCGATCGTCACGACCGTCGGATCCACGGCCGCCGCCGTGCCGGGGTCGTCGCTCGCCACGTCGGCGGCGAGCTGGGTGCAGCCGAACGTCGCCTGCTCCGAGACGTCGCCCTCGTAGCCGGAATCGACCTGCACCATCCAGGTCACGGTCACCATCTGGCCCGCCCCGAGCTCGCCGACCCAGACCTCGACCGGATCCTCGCCCTGGACCGAGGGCCCGGTCGCTCCGGAGACGATGGCCGAGCCCGGGACGATCGTGGTGTTGGCCGGCGTCGGCGCGGTGAACGTGCTGCTGGCGCAGCCGCAGTCGCCGGTCCCCTCGAGGGTCGCGGTGTAGGTGATGACGTCGCCCGAGACCGAGGCCGTGAGGTCGTTGGCCGCAGTGACGGAGGGCGGGCCCGAGAGGAAGTTGGTGAAGTCGACGGTGCCGGCGTAGGTGCCGTCGATGTGGCTCGCGATCGTGGCCGAATTCGTCGTGCCCCACCAGTTGCTCTGCGCGAACTGGTCGTCGGTATTGGCCGTCAGATCGGCGATCGAGTTGTCGTGGAAGGAGTTGAGGCCCGGCGAGCCGCTCCCGCCGCCGCCCAGGTCGGGCGCCTCGGAGCTCGCGGTGGAGCTGGCGGAGGAGTCCACCACGAAGCCGCGGAGGTTGTTGGTCACCGTGTTGCAGCGTGCGAGCACCTGGCTCGCCGCCGGCCAGTAGGTGTAGTAGAGCTCGATGCCGTCACCGAACCCCTGGTCGACCACGTTGTCATGGATGTCGAGGTTCGCGGCGTCGAGGGAGGACTGGTAGGAGCCCTCGGCGAAGATACCGTCCGACTCGCTGTCGCCGTTGGTCACCGTGTTGCCGGAGATCACCCGGCTCAGGGTGCCGTACGCATCGCCGTCGTAGTCCCATCGGTCGACGATTCCTGTGCTCCCCGGGTTGTCGACCACGTTGCCGGCGATGGTGGAGGTCGAGTTGCGAAGCTCCGGATACTCGTCCAGGGAGAAGGCGCTCATGACGATCCCGGCATAGGTGGAGTCGGTCACCGAGTTGTTGGCGATCGTGAAGTCCAGGTTCGTCTGGTCGCCGTCCGGGTAGAACTCTTCGTAGAGCTCGAGGTAGATGCCGTCGCCTTCGCGGTCCCCGATCTCGTTGCCGCTGACGTTCGCGTGGGCGATCACCGAGCCCCCGTCGGCCTCGGAGTAGTAGATGTAGATGCCGTCGCTCCCGCCACCCTGGATCGTGTTGTTGGTGACCGTCGGCGAGGCGGTGAGGACCGTGCTGCCGGAGGGCGAGTCGTAGGCCGTCTCCAGGGTCTCGAACGACAGGGAGATGCTCTCGTAGGTTGAGCCGGAAAGGCTGTTGCCCGAGATCAGTGGCTGAGACGACGCGTTGCCGGTCTCGAAGTCGACGTAGTAGAAGATGTCGCCCGCGGACGATCCGGTCGCCACGTTGTCGACGATCTTGGTCGTGTCCTGGAAGGACGTCCCCTGGTAATCGTCCATGTTCGCGGAGATGGCGAACTCGTTGTCCGTAAAGGTGTTGCCCGAGACCGTCGGGTTGAAGACGACGCTCCCGCCGGGCGAGGCCTCCAGGTCCGCCGACAGGTAGACGCCGGCGTAGAAAGCGTCGAAGGTGTTGTTGCTGATCGTGCCGGAGAACGTGCGAGCGGCCGCGGAGCTCGCGTCGGTGTCGACGGCGATGCCGTACTCGTAGTCGGAACCCCGGGACACGAAGGCGTTGTCGTCGATCACCGGCGCCATCGCCACGGAGGTCGGCTCGAGGTGGATCAGGGTCTGGCTGGTCATCGAGCTGACCGCACCGTCGTGGGTCAGGGTGAAGCCGGAGAGGGTGGTGCCCGAGGAGAGCGGCGTGTCGAGGTTCTCGAAGACGTCGGTGCCGGCCGGGGCCGAGAGCGTGGTGGTCGTCTTGCCGGCGCCCTGGACGGCGACCCCGCTCTGGAGCTCGAGGGGATAGGACTCGCCGAGGGCGGCGTCGTAGGTGCCCGAGGCGACCTGGACGCTGTCGCCGCTCGCGACGTTGTCGAGCGCCTTGGTGAGCGTCTGCCAGGGGGTCGAGCTGTCCTGGGCCATGGCGGGCGTCCGGGAGTCGTCGCCGGTCGCCGCGTTGACGTAGAAGGTGGCCGCCCACACCTCGGGCACGGTCACCGCCCCGCTCAGGAGGAAGAGCACCAGGCACCAGCCCAGCGTCTTGCGTACGAATCCCCACTCCTCCGGCCGCAGCAATGCAGATCGATACACGAAGTCCCCTCCTTGGTGGAGCTCCTTTGTGAGCGGATTGGTCGAGTATTGCCAGCCCGGTGTCCCGGTGTCAACAGAGGGTTGGGCATATGTTCACGGGTTGGGGGACGGGGTGTGATGAAATCGGCCCTCGAACCCCGGAAACTCCATGACTCGACCTTCGGCAGAGCACGCCGGCCGGACGGCCCGGCACCGGAAGAACCCCCTGCGCTTCCTGGCGCTCTATCTCCTCCTGGCGGTGGCCGCGGTCCAGGTCCCGCTCGCCAAGCTCTGGATCCTGACGCCATGGAAGGGGGGCGGGTTCGGGATGTTCTCGACCCTCGACAGCTCCTCCTACCGGCCGGTCCGGGTCTACGCCGTGGGCGACGGGTGGGAGCGGCGGCTGAAGCTCCCGAAGGACCTCGGCGGGCCGGCCTACGCCCTGGCCTGCCTGCCCACCGAGCACCGCATGCGCGACCTCGCCCGGCGGGTGGCCTCCCGGCTCCGGCCCGGCAAGCGGACCGTCGAGGCCGTGCGGGTCGAGGTCTGGAAGACCGGCTTCGACCCCGGCACCTCGACCCTCTCCGTCCACCCCTGGCGTAGCGTCCGCTACGAGGTCGGCGATGGCGCGCGCTGACGCCCGCACCTCCTGGTGGCGGCGCCTGGGGGCGACCCTCGCGGAGATCGAGCCCTTCGATCTCGCGGCCCGGCTGACCCTGATCTACTTCATGGTCCGGCCGCTCGGGCCCTGGTGGGCCCACGTCCCGGTGCTCCTGATGGCCTCCTGCGGCCTGCTGGTGCCCTGGCTCGCCCGGCGGGCCGGCTTCTGGCTCCTCTTCGCCCTGGCCGTCGCCTCCTGGGTGATCCCGGCATGGAGCTTCATGGACAACCACGGGTTTCTGCTCGTCTACTGGTGCCTGGCGCTCGCCTGCTCGCTCGCCTTCAGCGACGAGAGCGGCCCGACCCTGGCGACGAACGCCCGCTGGATGGTCGGGCTGGTCTTCGTGCTGGCGGCGCTCTGGAAGGTGGTCCTCTCGCCCGACTTCATGAACGGGGAGTTCTTCCGCGCCGTGCTCCTCGCCGACACCCGTTTCCGGGAGCTTTCGCGGCTCGCCGGCGGCATGTCGGCCGAGGCCTACCGGCACAACCTGGAGCTGATGCGGCGGCTCGGCGAGGGCAAGCTCGGCCTCACGTCCGTGCAGCTCATCGAGCCCCAACGCCAGGTGCTGCTCGCCTACGTCTCGACCTGGTGGACGGCGCTCGTCGAGGCCTCGGTCGGGGTCTTCTTCCTCCTGCCGCGGCGCCTCGAGGTCGCGCCGCTGCGCGACTGGCTGCTCCTCTTGTTCTGCTGGATGACCTACCCCTTCGCCAACGTCGCGGGCTTCGGGTGGCTGCTGACCATCATGGGGGTCGCCCAGCTCGAGCCCGAGCGGCGCCTGGTGCGCTTCCTCTACCTCGCGACCTTCGCCTTCATCCTGGTCGACAAGCTCGTGCCCTGGACCCAGGGCCTGGTCGCGCTCGTCCAGTAGCGGCGAGCCGGGACCCGGCGGGCTGCCCACCGATTGAACCGGCCGGGCGCGCCGGGAGACCTACCAGCGCCATGCCCGGCCGCCAGGTCCGACACCTCCAATCCCGAACGAGGAACGCCATGCGCACGACGTGGATCCTCCCTCTCTCCATGGCCCTTCTCCTCGCCCCGCGCGGGGCCTCCGCCGGCCAGATGCTGGTCCTGCGGGTCGATCCCGGCGCGAGCTCCCTCGACTTCGTCCTGGGCGCCACCTTGCACACGGTGCACGGCCGGCTCGGCTCGCCCTCCGGCCGGATCGCGTTCGACCCGGCATCGGGAGACGCGACGGGCGAGGTGGACCTCGACCTCACGAAGTCCGACACCGGCATCGACCGCCGGGACCGCAAGATGCACGACCAGGTTCTCGCGACGGACCGCTACCCGATGGCCGTCTACCACGTCGAGCAGGTCGACCTGCCGGCGGGCCTCCACCAGGGCGAAAACGACGTCCAGCTCCACGGCACCCTCGAGCTCAAGGGCGAGTCGCACCCGGTCGACGTGCCGGCGACGGCGACCCTCGACGGCCGCCGGGTGCGGGCCGTCGCGACGATCGAGATCCCCTACGTCGACTGGGGGCTCCACGACCCGAGCTTCTTCGTGCTACGGGTGGCCAAGCAGGTCGAGGTCGAGATGACGATCGTCGGGGACGTCGAGGGCGACCTGCCCGAGGCGGCGGCGCCGGCGAGCGCGGCCTCGAGCGCCTCCGGCCACTGAGCGAGCCGGCCCGAGGCAAGTCTGCGGGCGGTCAGGCCCGGGCGAGCTGCCGGATCATCGCCTCGTGCTCCGGGAACGCGGCCACCAGCTCGTCGGCCGTGGGCAGCTCGAAGTCGGCGAAGTCGAAGCCGGGGGCGACCGTACAGCCACCGAAGGCGTAGCCGGCGCCCGGGGCCGGCCGCGCCGCCTGCCAGCAGCCCGCCTCGACGACGGCCATCGGCCCGTCGTCCGGCCCGCTCCCCTCCGGGTCGCCGCTCAGGACGCGCGTCTCGTAACCGGCGTCCCCGTGGATCAGGTGGAGCTCGAGCGGCCCGCCGGCGTAGAGGTGCCAGACCTCGTCCGTCCAGCGCACCCGGTGGAAGGCGGAGATCTCACCTTCCGGCAGGAGGAAGTAGATCGCGGTCGAGGCGGAGCGTTCCCGGCTCTCCGATCCTTCCGGGATCCCGCGATGGACCAGGGCGAGATCGGCGCGGTAGACCTCGCGGTAGAAGCCTCCCTCCGGGTGCGGCGCCAGGCCGAACCGCTCGATGATCCGGCGGACGGCGGCTGGCGGGTCGGCCGCGGTCATGCCGTCGCCACCTCGATCAGCCGAGCGCCTTCACGATCGCGTCGGCCGCCCTGAGCGCCAGGGCCGCGATGGTCAGCGTCGGGTTGGCGGTGGTGATGGTGGGGAAGACGCCGCTCCCGACCATGTAGAGGTTCTCGTGGTCCCAGGAGCGCTGGTCGGCGTCGAGGACCGAGCTCGAGGCCGCCGAGCCCATGGCGTAGGTCCCCACGATGTGGCCGGAGCCGAAGTACTGGAAGCCTTCCGGCACGCCGCCCGAGGAGGCCGGCAGGTTGGTCAGCGCCGGGTCCTTGAGCTCGGGTGGGAGCTGCTCGAAGACCTGACGCCACTGGGGCTCCATCGGGAACCACGTGGGATTTTGCACCTGCGAGCCGTCGGAGCGAGTCAGCATCTTCGGGTTCTGGGTGTAGCAGCGGGCGGCCAGGCGCTGGTAGACCTGCCGGGCGAAGACCTCGGCGTAGACGAAGCCGAGCTTGGTGTACTCGGAGAGCGAGTAGTGGATCACCGGGCGCGGCAGGCCGAGCCCGTCGGTGTAGGCCGCACCGCCTGGCAGGTCGGTCGAGAGGGTCACGCGGTTTTCGCGCTCCGGCGTCTGCTCCACCAGGAACCCCATCCGCCACTGGCGGGGGAAGACGTCGTTGAGCTTGGCGACCAGCGCCGCCCCGAAGAGCGTCTCACCCCCCGGGTTGAGCTGGCTCGCGTTGGTGCCGTTCACGAAGTCGCCCACCGTCGTCCAGGGGTCGCCGATCGAGAAGTTCCAGCCCTCGTTGCCGATCTCCACCCGCCAGGCGGCGCGCTGGCTGCGGAAGGCGCCGTTTCTGAGCGTCTCGATGCCGGAGGTCGAGAGCGGTCCCCGGTAGCCGTAGACCTTGTCCCGCATGAGCGCCCAGGAGAGGTAGAGCGGGTGGTCCATCAGGTTCCGCCCCACCTGGTCGCTCGAGTTGGCGACGCCGCCCGCCAGCGCGCCCTGGTCGCCGGTTCGGGACATGAGCAGCAGCTTCGGCGTCTCGATGGCGTGGGCGGCGAGCACGTAGAGCGTTCCCACCGCGGTCTGGCCCGGCGTCGTGTGGAGCCCGCCGCCGTCCCGCGCCCAGGTGGTGTACTCGACGCCCGAGACGCGGCCGTTCTCGTCCACCGTCACGCGGGTCGCGACCGCCTGGTCGATCACCGTCACGTTGCCCGTCTGCTGAGCCTCCGACAGGGTCACGGTGGCGTCGTACTTGGCCTGGATCGGGCAGATCGGGATGCAGTTGGTATTGCCCGCGCAGGTGCGGCGGCTGCCCCGGGGCTGGCTGTTGCGGCCCTGGGGGGTGGAGGTGACCTGGACGGGGAGGCCTTCGAAGTCCACGAAGTCGTCGGTGCCGTCGAGCGCCGCGATCGCCTCGTCGACCAGGGAGAGGGGGATCGCCTGCATGGGGTACTGGTAGCCCGGCGGCTCGTACTTGAGCCCCGTGGGCCCCAGGTCCTGCTCCTGGACCTGGGCGTCGGCGGAGACGCCGATGTCCGACTCGGCCCGGTTGTAGTAGGGGAGGAGGTCCGCCTGGGTGATCGGCCAGTTCGTCTCGACGCCGTAGGTCGTCTGCATCGAGAAGTCGTCCACGAGGAAGCGTAGGCTCGTGCCCAGCCAGTGCCAGGTCGTGCCCCCGGACACCCGCTCGTAGGTGCTGGCGAAGGGCAGCGGGCCCTTCTGGAGGAGGTAGCTCGTGTCCGGGTCGTAGATGAAGCCGTCCGGCTGGCCGAGGTCGCCGGGGAAGCCCTGGGCGACGTTGTCGGTGAAGGTGTCGCGGACGGTCGCCCGCGGCGTGGGCTCGTCGGCGGGCTTCTCGGCGAGCGGCGGGTAGGGCGACTCGGGCGTCTTGTTGACGTTGAGGAAGAAGTTCTCCATGTAGCGTTCGCGGTTGGTCGGCGGCTGCGACGGCCCGCCCTCGAGGATCAGCACGCGCTTGCCGGCGCGGCCCAGCTCTCGCGCGATCAGGCTGCCGGCGATGCCGGCGCCGACGATCACCACGTCGTAGGTCGCCTGAGTCATGACGCGCTCCCCGAGGTCGACCCCGAAGCTGATCCCGAGTCGGGGCACTGGTCGGGTTGGGTGGGCGGGTTGAACTGGTCGAGCGGCGGCGGATCGCTCGCCCAGTAGCCGTAGGTGAAGGTGCTGTTGCCCATGGCGTGGCTCTGCATCGCCTTCCAGGCGAGGCCGGCGATGTACGCCTGGTCGCTGATCACGGTCTGCGTGCCGGCCGGGTACGAGCCGTTGTCGAAGGGCTGGTACCAGCTCCCCAGGTACCACGCCCGGGACACCGCGCGCGCGGTCGCCGCGACGTTCGGGTCCTGGCTCTGGCCGTCGAGCCCGAGGAGCGCGTTGCCGATCGCGAGCTGCTCCTCGTCGCTCAGGGCGCAGACCGGCTGGCCGCCGGAGAGCTTCGCGTACTGGGCGAGCAGCGCGTCGAGGGCGGCGCCGGCGCGCTCGTGGGCGAAGGTGTAGAGGGTGGTCTTCAGGTCGACCGGATCGAGGCCCGGCGCCAGGACGTTCTCGGCCGAGAAGCCGGTCAGGAGCGCCGAGACCTGGACGAAGACGTCGACCGGGGAGGCTGTGGACGCCTGGCTCATCACTTGGCCCTTTCGAGGAGGTAGGTGAAGTCCGAGAAGCTGTTCTGGCCGGCCGCCATGGTGGCGTTCAGGTGGCAGTTGATGCAGCTCGAGGAGGCCTGGGGCACCGTGCCCTGGATGTAGGTCTCGAGCGTCGTGTTGGCGAGGAAGGTGGGCGCCGGCACGCCGCTCTTGTCGACCGCGCTGAGCGCGTCGCACCAGCCGTTGTCGGCGGTCGGCTCGCCCGGCGTGGCGCCGCTCGCGTTGGTCGGCCACTGGGTGCTGACGAGCTGGTAGCTCTGCCAGACGGTGCCGCCCAGGATGCCCTGGACCTGGCCGTTCATCGAGACCGTGGCGTCGGTGATCGGGATCACCCGCATCACCTGGCTCTTGCCGGAGTTGGCGGTGACCGGCTGGTCGTGGGGGTCCCAGGGCTGGGGCGGCGGCTGGTTGACGGCGTTGCAGTCGGTGCAGTCGGGGAGGAAGAAGTCGTATTTCGCGCCGGCCGGGATCGGTTGCCCCTTCGTCGGGACGTTGCCGACGTGCTCGAAGGTCGACCAGATCCACTGCGGCGCCGCCTGGGTCTTGTGGCCGATGTGGAGGCCGACCAGGCCGACCGTCTCCTCCTTGCAGGTCGCCGGCTCGCCGTTCAGGGGCTGGGTGAGCACCAGGGCCTTGGCGGTGTGGTAGGTCGACGGGTCGTCGCCCGCCTCGGTGTCGAGGATCTTCCAGGAGGCCTTGACCATGATGGCGCCCTGCTGGCCGCCGGACGGGCAGTCGTGGGGGATGTTCGCCTTGTCGGTCTCGCCCGGAATCACGCATCCGCAGGGGAAGCTCACCGTCCGGCCCGCCTCGGAGAAGGCCGTCTGGCCCGCCTGGCTGTAGAGCTCGTTCGCGAGGATGTACTGGTACATCTCCTGGTTGACCGTGATCTCGAAGCGGGCGTAGTAGCCGTGGGTGTCGATGAGCGGTCCCGACTCGAACGGCTCGTTGGCCGACTCGAGCACGTCCGGGCGCTTGGCGATCTGGGAGAGGACCAGGTGGACCGACGGATCGATGCCCCGGCAGGCTGCCGGCACGTCGGATTCGGGCGGCGGTTGGCCGTCGGGCCAGGCCGGCGGCTCGGCGCCGCCGGGCAGGAAGACGTCGCCGGCCTCGGGCCAGGCCTGCCAGACGGTGGGGTTGTCGCCGTCATGGCCGCCGAAGCCGCCGCCGGGCGAGTGGTTGACCGCCAGGAAGCTGTTCCAGGAGAAGACGTCGAAGCCGCACTGGATGGTGTCGAGGTCGCCGGGCGAGCCGGGGGCGAAGACCGGCACCGACGGGATGTCGGGGCTCACCGTCACCGGCAAGTCCTTCGTCCCTCCGCAGTCGATCCCCACCGAGCTCCCTTCGTCCACCGCCGGCGGCGGCGAGGGGGACGGTCGAGGCGCGGGCGGCGGGGTGGCGCCACCGTCGCCTCCGGACCGGCATCCGAGGGCCGGCACGACCAACGAGCACAGCATCAGGACCGCCATGCGGTGTCTCCAGCTCATCGCAGCTCCTCTCGCGGGAACGACGGATCCGGGGTCGGGACGAGAGCCCGGCCGGCAACGAATGTCGCAAGTGCGGAAAAGAGACTAGACGCGCGCTGGAGGGTGTGTCAACTCAGCAGTCCGATTCCGGAGCCCCCGGCCCGGCCTACGCCTCGACGGGCTCCGCCTCGACCGCCTCCGCCGGCACCGCCTCGACCTTCTCGAGCGCCTGCTCGAGATCGGCGATCAGGTCGTCCGGGTGCTCGATCCCGACCGCCAGCCGCACCAGGCCGGGCGTGATCCCCATCTCGCGCTGGCGCTCCGGCGGTACGTCGGCATGGGTCATCGAGGCCGGGTGCTCGGCGAGCGACTCGTTGGCCCCGAGCGAGACGGCGAGCTTGACGTGGTGCATCGAGTCGAGGAAGCGGAAGGCCGCCTCCTCGGTCCCCGCGGCGAGCTCGAAGGAGAGCAGGGCGCCGCCGCCGGTCGTCTGGCGCTCGAAGATCGCCCGCTGGCGCGGGTCCTCGTGGTAGCCGGGGTAGTCGACGCGGGAGATCTTCGGGTGCTTCGCCAGCCAGCGGGCGACTCGCTCGGCGTTCTTGCGCGAGCAGGTCATGCGCAGCTTCGCGGTTTCGAGCGACCGGAGCAGGAGCCAGGCCGAGTGCGGGTCGAGCATGTTGCCCAGGATCGTGCGGAGCATCTTGATCTGCTGGACCAGCTCGGCCGAGCCGAGGGCGGCGCCCGCGACCAGGTCGCTGTGGCCGCCCAGGTACTTGGTGGCGGAGTAGAGCACCAGGTCGGCGCCGTGCTCGAGCGGCTGCTGGTAGAGGGGGCCGAGAAGCGTGTTGTCGACCGCGCAGATCGCGCCGTGGCGGTGCGCCACGCCGGCGGCCGCCGCGATGTCGGTCGAGACGATCGTGGGGTTCGAAGGCGTCTCGAGATAGACCAGGCGGCAGGGCGTGCCGTCGGCCTCCAGGCGGGAAACCTCGGCCTCGATCGCCTCCGGGGCGTCGCCGGCGCGGACGCAGCGCGTGGCGATCCCCATCGCCGGGAGCACGTGCGCCATCAAGTAGTCGGTGCCGCCGTAGACCGGCTCGCTGAAGACGACGCCCGAGCCCATGGGCACGGTCGCCAGGATCGAGGTGGAGATGGCCGCCATCCCGGAGGAGAAGACGGCGGTCTCCTCGGCCCGGTCCCAGAGGTTGAGCCGCTCCTCCAGGATCTGGAGGTTCGGGTTGTTGAGCCGGCTGTAGATGAGCCCCATCGGGCGCGCCGGATCGCGCTCGGTCAGGCCGTAGGCCCACGAGAAGAAGTCCTTGCCCTCCCGTGCGGTGCGGAAGGCGAAGGTCGAGGTCTGGAAGACCGGCGGCTTGATCGAGCCCTCCGACCACTCGGGCCGGTAGCCGTAGCTCATCATCAGGGATTCGGGGCGGGCTTCGCCCGGCGGGGGCGGGGTGGGGTGCTTGCGGTTTCGTCTCATGGCGGGGCTCCTCGGCCCCATTGTGCCTCATCCGGCCGCCGCGGTGCGCCGCGCCCCGGGGTGGGCGGTCCGCCCGGCAGTAGAATCGACCTCCCATGCCCGAGCTGCCCGAGGTCGAAGTCCTCCGCCGCAGTCTCGAGCCCTACCTGGTGGGCGACGAGGTCCGGCGGGTCGAGGTCCGGAGCCCGGCTCTGCGCGAACCGCTCGACGCGGGCGAGCTCGAGCGGCGGCTCGCCGGCCGGCGGATCGAGCGGCTCGGCCGGCGCGCCAAGTACCTGCTGGTCGAGGTCGCCGGCGGCTCGACTCTGGCGCTCCACCTGGGGATGAGCGGCCGGCTGACGGTCGCCCCGGGCGAGACGCCCCCCGAGCGCCACGAGCACCTGGCGATCCACCTCGCCTCGGGCAAGAAGCTCCGCCTGCGCGACCCGCGGCGCTTCGGCCTCGCCTTCGCCCTGGCGACCGCCGGTGTGGCCGCGGACGGCCACTTCGCCCACCTCGGTCTCGAGCCCCTCTCGGGCGAGCTCACGGGCGCCTGGCTGGGCGCCGCCGCCCGCGGCCGCCGCGGCCCGGTCAAGCCCTTCTTGATGGACGCCCGGACGGTGGTGGGGGTGGGCAACATCTACGCCTGCGAAGCCCTCTTCCGCGCCCGGATCCACCCCTCGCGCTCGGTCGCCCGCATCGCGCCGGCGCGCTGGGACCGGCTGGCGGGGGCGGTCGTCGAGGTGCTCTCCGACGCCATCGCCGAGGGCGGCACCACGCTCAACGACTTCCGCAACGGCGCCGGCGAGAGCGGCTACTTCCAGGTCTCCCTGGCGGTCTACGGCCGGGAGGGGGAGCCCTGCACCGCCTGCAGGGCCCCGGTGCGCCGCCGGCTCCACTCGAACCGGAGCACCTTCTACTGCCCGAGGTGCCAGCGATGAGCGACGACGGCGCGCCGCCGGGCGCGGCCGGTGCCGAGCCTGCGGCCGAGCCCGTCGCCTTCGAGCCCGACGAGCCGGAGCTCGAGACCGTCGAGGCCGTGCTGCTCGACATGGGCGGCGTGATCCTCGACCTGGGCGAGGCGCGCGGGCTGCCCTGGGGCGAGCTCGACCGGCGCGGCCGGCTGGACCTGCTGGAGCTCGTCCGCGGCACCGGCGGCGAGGCCGACGACCCCAGCCTGGACCGGCTCCTGTTCGAGCCCTGGCGCCGGGAGTACGCGCAGCGCTACCGGCGCGGGCGCGAGGCCTCCTGGGGGCCGCACGTCGCCCGGTTCCGCCGCCGGACCGGCGCGGCCGCCGAGCCCCGGAGCTTCCTCGAGGCGTGGGCCGGGCCGTACCTCAAGGGCCTGCGGACCGTCTCCGGCGCGCAGGAGGCCCTCGGGCGGCTGGTCTCGGCCGGTCTGTCGCTCGCCCTGGTGTCGAACGTGCCGCTCCCCGGGCGCCTGTTCCGCCGGGTCCTCGAAGACCAGGGCGTCGCCGCCTTCTTCGACAGCCTGTGCTTCAGCTACGACGAAGGAACCCGCAAGCCCTCGCCCGGCCTGGCCCGCCGCGCCCTCGAGAGGCTCGGAACCGACGCGTCCCGGGCGCTCGTGGTGGGCGACCGACGCTCGACCGACGTCGCCGCCGCCCGCGCGGCGGGCCTGCGCGCGGTCTGGGTCCGAAGCCGCGACGAGCTCGGCCCCGACCCCGACGCCACCATCGGCTCGGTCGTCGAGCTCCCCGAGCTCCTCGGCCTGTAGGCCACTCCCCCCCGTGGGGTGGGAAGGGGATCGAGGGGTTGCGGGGGGCATCCGGTCAACCGTCCCCTTCCCCCCCGTGGGGTGGGAAGGGGATCGAGGGGTTGCGGGGGGCATCCGGTCAGAGCGGCCAGATCCGCGGGATCAACAGGCTCGACACCAGCCACAGGATCAGCGTCAGCGGCACCCCCACCTTGACGTAGTCCATGAACCGGTACCCTCCCGGCCCGAGCACCATCGTGTTCGTCTGGTAGCCCATGGGCGTGGCGAAGCTCATCGAGGCGGCGAAGGCGACGCCCATCAAGAACGGCTTCGCGTCCACCCCCAGCCGCGCGGCGACCGACACCGCGATCGGCACCATCAGGACCGCGGCCGAGTTGTTGGTGATGAACGAGGTGAGGATCGAGGTCACCAGGATGACCAGCGACAGCACCACCTCCGGCCCGAACGGCGCCCCGGCCTCGACGATCCTCTCCGCCAGGATCTTGGCGAGCCCGGTGCTCTCCATGGCGGTCCCGAGGGGAAGGATCGCGACCAGCAGAAAGATGACCGTCCAGTCGATCGAGCGATAGACCTGCTGGATGCGCAGGGTGCGGGTGACCAGCAGGAGCACCACGCCGAGAATCGCCGCCTCGAGCAGCGACATGATGCCCACGGCCGCCAGCACGACGACTATCGGGATGGTCAAGGCACCGACCCACCAGTGGCGGGTCAGGTGCAGCCGCATGGCGAGCTCCTGGAGCGGGATGAAGTCCTCCGGCTGGCTCTGCAGGCCCTCGACCCGCTGGCGCGGCCCGAAGACGAGCAGCGTGTCCCAGGGCTTGAGCTTCACCCAGGCGAGCTTCTCCCGGATCACCTCGCCGGTGCGGTTGAGCGCCAGCACGAAGCAGCCGTAGCGCTTGCGGAAGTCGATCTCGTTGAGCGACTCGCCGATCAGCCGCGAGGTGGGCGCGAGCTGGACCTCGGCCAGGATGTTGTTGGCGTCCGCCAGGTCCGAGTCGTCGAGCTTGGTGTCCGAGAGCAGCAGCAGGTCGCTCTGCTCCTTGAAGGCGACGATGTCCTCCATCGAGCCCCGGACGATCAGGGTGTCGCCGGTTTCGAGCGGCGTGTGCCGGATGTCGGTGGCGATGCGCTTCTTGCCCCGGATGATCTCGAGCACGTTGATCCGGAACCGGTCGCTGAGCTGCTCCTGGAGCACCGTCCGGCCGGTCAGGTTCGACCCCCGCGGCACCTTGAACTCGGTCAAGTAAGCGCCCATCTGGTACTTGCGGGTCAAGCTCGGGGCGGCGGGGCGGTCGGGCAGCAGGCGCCCGACCACGAAGTGGTTGTAGAGCATCCCGACGACGAACAGGACGCCGCCCAGGCGCAGGAATTCGAAGAGGTGAAAGGCCTCCTCGCCGTGGCTCACCGCCAGGGCGCTGACCAGGAGGTTCGTCGAGGTCCCGATCAGCGTGCAGGTGCCGCCGAAGATCGCGGCGTAGGAGAGCGGCAGCAGCAGCTTCGACGGGCTCACCCGGTAGTGCTCGGCGAGATGGCTGCCGACCGGGATGAAGATCGAGACCGCGGCGGTGTTGTTGATGAAGGCGGAGATGAAGCCGGTCAGGCTGAGCAGCAGGGTCGAGGCCTTCCAGCTCGAGCGCCCGGCGGCACGCGCGATCCGGTAGCCGATCTGGCGAACCAGGCCGCTCTGCACCAGGCCCTCGCTCAGGATGAACATCATCAGGACCGTCACCACGGCCGGGTTCGAGAAGCCGGCGATCGCCTGCTCGGGGCTCACCAGGTTCGAGAGCAACAGCATGCCCAGCGACACCAGGGCGGTGGCATCGAGCGGCAGCCATTCGAGGACGAACGACGCCAGGGTGAAGGCGAGGATGCCCAGGAGCAGGGCGATCTGCAGAGTCATCGGGGCAGCGAGTTTAGCAGCCCCTCGAGAAGCCGGTCCGGGCGGCACCATCGGTAGTGGGTCAGTTTGAATCCAGGAGCCCAACCAGCTCCTCAATCGACATCGGGCGGCGGGCGACTCCGGCCGCCATGGCCGGCGTGACCCGGTTGTTGCGCTCGGTCCGGAGGGACCGATGAGGCCGACTGAAGTTGTAGGAGGCGAAGTGGAGGGCGATGGCGGCGGTGTGGCTCTCCAGCTTCTTCGAAAACGCGTTGGTCAGCCGGGTGAAGAGCGCTCCCGCCGTCACGCCCGCCCCCCAGGAAGCACGGCACGAGCTTGGTGTAGCGATATGCGGAGGGGGGGCGTCCCTCGCCCCCTGGAGGGTGGGAGAGGGACCGAGGGTGAGGGGGGCGATCCGATGAATCCAGCGGTCTGGAGTAGCCGTTCAGGCGAACATAGCTCAACCAGAAGACGTGGGTGGGGGAGCTCCGGCTCGCGAAGCCGAAGGAGTTTCAGACGCCTTGTCGGTTTGAGGCGGAGCTTCGCTAGTTGGCTGGCAGATCGTCTTCCGCCGCGATCCACCAGGGCGGCGGACGGGGCACGCTCAACGGCACCTCATCGGGGTCAATATGGAGCTGACGACAGATGCTGTTGAAGGTGGACCAAGGCATGTGCTCCGTCTCAGGCAGAGGCTGACTCAGATGTAGCTCCCCATCCGCTTCCCGCTCAAGGCAGACAATCCGGGTAGGGCCACGTGGCCCAATGACCTCGCCAGGCAGCGCGCAAGCGTTCACCCCGAAGGGCTTTAGCGCCATGGTGACCTCGGAGACCGCCGGCAGGGCAATCACGATGGCTGGGCGGCAACTCTCGCAGTCGTGTCGCGGAGAGGGGCGCTCGCGATTCGGAGGTCAAGCTCTGGCGCTCGTGGCTCTCTCTGCGCCTCCTCGGCTAGCTGGAAAGATGGAGTGTCGAAGATCGCCTTGTAGCCAGACTTCCAGAGCTCCACACATTCGCTACGAGCCGGTGGCATGTTCTTGAACGGCTCGACGTCACGGCTCAATGACATGCAGTAGTGCCCGACCATCGCCCGGTTCAACTCGTAGAGTAGATCCGTCAGCGTATCTGCCTCGACGGAGATGTCGTGTTGGATGCCTTGGGCTATCCAACAGTCCTCCGTCTCGATGAGCAGCACCTGCAACCGTGGCAGCTCCTTGGTTCTTGGCATCGCGCCGTCTCCTTCCTCAGTCATTATGGAGACCTAAGTCGAAGGACCACCTGCAAACACCATGCAAGGTGGCCTTACTGGCATCGTCCGTACCCCTCATCACGGTATACGGTCGATCCTAGAAGCATGGTTGCCGGAAATCAACGATCTGGGACACATCCGCTGGACGGGAAGACGTGGAGCGGCCCGCTCCGCCTACTTCGTGACGAGCGTTTGAGCCTTCTCGATGAACCGCGTCGCCAGGGCGCGTTCGGTCACGCCGGCCACGAGGCCGAGGATCAGGGCGATGGGCGCCGAGTCGACAAAGCTCTTGAGGTCCGTCCCGGCGAGCTTGACGTCGAGCAACCCGGCCTGAAGTGCCACGCCCAGGGTCAGCGCCAGCATGATCACGAAAAGCATTCGCACCGGGGGCTCGACCCGCGAGTCAAGAAAGTCCGGCAGGTCTTCGAAGGCCAGGGACCAGCGGGAGGCGGCCACCGACAACCAGGCACCCACCACCGCCCCCATGGCGAGCAGGCCGTATCCGGCCGGCCACGGGCCGAGACAATACAGCCCGAGCCCCAGGGCGAGACCGACGCCCGCCCAGGCGGCGAGGATGGCCAGGTAGTGGAACTTGATGGCGTTGCCCTTGCGCGTCAGCAGCTCCCGCCGCAGATCCTCATGAGCCTCCGTGGCAAGCTCGACCCGCACGAGGTCGCCCGTGAGCCCCGTCTCCGCGATCTGCCGCAGGCGGGTCTTGAACTCCTTCAGCACCGCTTCCTCTCTTTGGGGACCATCCTGGGCGTTCCGCGCTCTGAAGACGCCTTGCTCGGTGAGGAGCTTGAGGGTCCCGCGTGTCTGGTAGATCTCCTTCTGCAACTTTCGCTGTTCGGGCGGAATGGGCTCCTGGAGGTCGGTACGAGGCTTGATGTTGTAATCGTCGGGACCGCTATCGTCGATCGTGAACGCACCCTTGGACATAGCTTCGCTCCTCACGGTCTAGCGGTCTGATCCAGAAACCGAGGAGGTCTGAATCACACCACCAAGTCGATGTGCCTCGCGGCGATCTCGGTTACACCGGCTTCGAAGGCGCGCAGGGCCGCGAGGGCCTCGGGACCCTCCTCGGGCACCGCATGGATGCAGAAGCCCGACTCGATGAGCGAAACAGCGATCATCAGGTTGTCTTGTAGCTCGAAGTCCTCGACCGCGTGGCCGTTGCGGTCCCGCCAGCCCTCCGGGCTCCGCACCAGGGGCCCGAACTGCTTTCGAACGCGCTCCAGGTACGACGAGGGATCGCTCGTGTACCCCCAGACCGGTTTTCCGAGCGCGGCCATGAAACCCAGCTCGAAGACGGTGCCGGCGTCCGCGCTGGGTCCGCGGAAGGGTGTCAGGTTGAAGATGCCGGCGTCGGCGCGCTCGATGAGGGCGCGGTTGCCTTGAAAGATCTGCGTCGCGCCGGCGCTCGCCTCCAACTCCGCATCAAGCGGAAACAAGCCTTCGATTCCGTACGTCGCGCAGACCGCGCGCTTGCGGGCGCCAATCTCGGCGGCACGCGGCAGGAACACGTCTGGTCCTGCAAGGTAGAGCCGCATGGCGCACACTATAACCCGGGGGACGCAAGGCGGTTCGTCCGCCGGCGACGTTACAATCCGCGGTCATGCCGTACCTCCTGCGGGTCCGCGCGCGATTCGAAGCCGCCCACCACCTCACCTCCTACCGGGGCACTCCGGAGCCGGTCCACGGCCACTCCTGGCGGGTCGAGGCGCTGCTCGAGGCGGACGAGCTCGACGAGGAAGGCATGGGCTTCGACTTCGTCGAGGTGCGCCGGACCCTGGTGGACCTCGCCTCCCGGTTCGACCATCGCGACCTCAACACCGTGGCGCCCTTCGACCGCACGAGCCCCACGACCGAGCGGCTCGCGGCCTGGTTCTACGACGAGCTCGTCCGCCGCCTGCCGGAGGCCGGCCTGCGGGAGGTCACGGTCTGGGAGGGCCCGGACTGCTCGGCCACCTACCGCCCGCCCGCCGGCCCCGGGGGCGCTCCCTGGTAGCATTCCCGGGAAACCGTCCCGGGGTGCCGGGGCCGCCGGTCGCCCGGCCCGGCGCAGAGAGGAAGGCCATCGAGATGCACAGATCGCTTCGTCGTCCCCGCGTCCGCCCGTCGCTCGTCGGCGCGGCGGCCCTCGCCGCCCTCCTCGCCGTGGGCCCCTCCGGGTGCGGCGGCGGCGAGGGACAGCCGGTCGCGCAGCTGTCGCTCGATCCCGGCGAGATCGACCTGCCCTACGGAGCGTACGCCGACCTCGATCTCGCCTGGACTCCCCGGACCGAGCTCGCCGGCGTCGCCGGCCATCTCCGGGTGTTCGCGCACCTGCTCGACTCGAAGGGCCGGCTGAGCCGGACCTTCGACGAGGATCTTCCCGCGGGCTGGCAGGTCGGGGCGAGCCAGCGCGCGCAGCTACGGATCTACCAGTCGCTGCTGGCGCCGCCGCTCGCGGCCGGCGACTACACCCTGACCGCGGGCCTCTACGACGAGAGCGGGAAGCGCTGGCCGCTCGAGACCACGGGCACCCGCCGGGGCCAGGGCGAGTACGCGCTGGTGAGCGTGCACGTGCCCAACCAGACCCCCGGGCTGCCCGCCTTCGAGTTCTCGCCCACCTGGAGCCCGACCCTGCCCGGGGCCGACCGGCAGGTGGTCGCCTTCCGCTGGCTCCATGGCGAGGGGGCGATCCGGCTCACCAAGGTCGCGTCGGCCGGCTCGCTCTGGGCGCGCATCCAGATCCCGGCGGTCGAGGCGGCCGGCATGCGCCGGCAGCTCGAGGCCACGGCCGACGGCGAGGAGGCGCGGGTCGCGCTGTCGGCGAGCTGCAGCGGCTTCGAGGCCGCGGTCACCGGGTCGGGCTCGCACGACGTCGACGTCCCCGTGACCCCGCGGGCGGGGGGCTGCAGGGTGCGGCTCGCCCCGAACTTCGTCATGGTTCCGCAGAGCGCCGCCGCCGCCCCGGGTGCCGGCGATGCGCGGCGCTCTGTCCTGCTCGAGGTGCTGGCCTGGAGGGGGGCTTCGTAGACCCCCCGCGTGCCCTACTTCGCCAGGGGGACGGTCAGCGAGGTTTCGATCGGCAGGCCGGGCACCGGATCCTCGAGCTTCCAGACCTCGACGCCGTCTTCCTCGCTCCGCTCCGCCCACCGCGCTTCGCGCAGGGTGACCTTGACCGGCAGCTTGCCGTCGGCCGGCGCCGGGCGGCCGGTCTCGCTGGTCCAGAAGTTGTAGAGCGCCAGCTCCACGGTCTGGCCCGCCGGCACCGGCTTGACGAACACCTGGTTGCGGTAGACCGGCAGCTCGTGGCCCGCCACCTCGACCGTGAAGGCGAAGGCGGAGGCGAACTTCTCGCCGTGGTTGACGATCTTCACGCGCAGCCGGCAGAGCGTCTCGGGTCCCGGCTTGGCCGGCTCCACCGTCAGGCCCTCGAGGGCGAGGAGCGGCTTGGCCGGCTTCGCCTCGGCGGCCGGCTCGGCGGGCGCGGCCTGGGCCCCGGCGGCTCCCGCGAGGGCGGGAAGGGCGGCGAGGATCAAGGCGAGGGCTGCGGCGGATCGGTTCATCGGCGGTTCCTCTCTGGCGGGCCGGGGCGCCATTGTATCCGGCCGCCCGCGCGGGGTGGCGCCCGAAGGGGTGGCGTATCATCCGGCCGATGAAACACGGCCTCGGAGCGATCCTCCACCCCGCCCAGGAGCGCTACCTCGAGCGCCTCCAGCCTCCGCGCGACCCCCTCCTCCAGGAGATGGAGGCGTACGCCGAGCGCCACGACGTGCCGATCTCCGACCCCGAGGTCGGCCGCCTCCTCGAGCTCTTCGCCCGGGCGACCCGCGCGCGGCGGATCCTCGAGGTCGGGACCGCGATCGGCTACGGCGCGCTGCTCCTCGCCCGCGGTGCCCCCGAGGCGCGCGTGGTGACGATCGACCGGGATCCGGCGATGCACGAGCGAGCCCGCGGCTACCTGGAGCGGGGCGGCGTGCTCGAGCGGGTGGAGCTGGTGGCGGGCGAGGCGCTGGAGGTCCTCGACCGGCTCTCCGCTCCGGCCGAGGCGCCGTTCGAGCTGGCCTACGTCGACGCCGAGAAGACCGAGTACCGGCGCTATCTGGACCGGATCCTGCCGCGCCTGGTGGTGGGCGGGCTGATCCTCTTCGACAACCTTCTGTGGAAGGGGTGGGTGGCCGATCCGCCGGACGAGGAGGACGAGGCCGCCGAGGCGCTCCGTGCGTTCAACGGCTACCTGATGATCCATCCCCAGCTCCGTTCCCAGGTGCTGCCGATCGGCGACGGCCTGGGGATCGCGACCAAGGTGCAGCCGCTGATCCAGGAGCTCGGCGGTCCCTTCTAGATCACCCCCGCTCACCCTCGATCCCCTTCCCTCCCCCAGGGGGGAAGGGGACGCCCCCGCCCGTCCCTCCACCGCCACCAGTCGGCCGCGGCACCGAACCCATGAAGCGGCCGAGCCTCGGCCGGGCGATCCTCGCGGCGGGCAAAGAACGACGCAGCGGAGGCGTCTCGCCTTCCCTCACGCCTCCCGGTGCCCGGGCAGCTCTGCCTCGGCCGGGCGATCCTCGCGGCGGGCAACGAACGACGTGGCGGAGGCGCCTCACCTCCCGTCACACCTCCCGGTCCCCGGGCCGAGCTCTGCCTCGGCCGGGCGATCCTCGCGGCGGGCAACGAACGGAATAACCGGCATTTCCGGCGCGGTTTTCCGGGCAGAGATGCCCGAACCGTCGAAAGACGTCGCGGACAGCGCCGAGCGGGAGGCCCTCGACCTCGCCCCGGCGGCCGCCGCGCCGGTCGAAGCGCCGGCGAGCGGTGCCCGGCTCTCCGAGGCGGCGCCCTGGATCGCGGCGCTCCTGGGGAGCGTCGGCGGGATCGGCGCGCTCGGCTACCTCCGGGGCCGCTACCAGCACAACAACCTCTTCCTGCCCGACGAGGCCCCGAGCGGCTTTCTCGACTCGAGCTCGGACGGGCTCGCGGCCGAGGACGTCTGGTTCGACTCGGGGCCGCCGGGGCGGGCCGTGCGCCTCCACGGCTGGTGGATCGAGCATCCCGAGGCCGCGGGCACGGTCCTCTACTGCCACGGCTCGAGCGGCACGATCGCCCACCGGATCGGGGTCTTCCGCTTGCTCCGAGACGTGCGGGTGAACGTCCTCGCCTTCGACTACCGGGGCTACGGCCAGAGCGAGGGCGTGCCCAGCGAGCGCGGCCTGCTGGCCGACGTCCGGGCCGCCTACGACCACCTGACCGGCCCGCTCGGCCGCCCGGCCGAGGAGCTCCTCTTCTTCGGCCATTCCCTGGGCGGCGCTGTGGCGATCGACGCGGCGCTCGACCGGCCGGCGGCGGGGCTGGTGGTCCAGTCGTCCTTCACCGACTTGAAGGACATGGCCCGGGCGCTCTACCCCAAGCTCCCCCTCCACCTCATCACGCGCAACGGCTTCCGCTCGATCGAGAAGGTCGCCCGCCTCACCCTGCCCAAGCTCTTCATCCAGGCGACCGGCGACCCGACGGTCCCCGTCTCCCTGAGCCGGCGTCTCTACGAGGCGGCGGCGGAGCCCAAGGAACTGTTCGAGGTCGAGAGCGACGGCCACAACGACGTCCACGTGCGGGGCGGCGAGGCGTACGTCCACCGCCTCCGCCGGTTCCGGGACGCCTGCCTCGCCCGGCAGCGGCGCCCTCCCGCCGCCTGAAGGCGCCGAGCTCCTCCTCGGCCGAACGCCGTCCTCCGAACGCGTGAAGCGGCCGAGCTCCGCCTCGGCCGGGCGAACGCCGTGGGGTGCGACGGGCGCTCGGTGCCCGCCGGCGGGCCTAGTGACGCGTCAACCGTCAAGTGACGTGTCCTGGCGGTCCTTCCCGCCGCTGGCGGCGTTGCTCCTCCTCGACATAGGCCCCGCTATGCCTGCGTCGCAGCGCCTGGCCAGCGACGCGAAATCCTCGCCGGATACCCTGTCACTTGACGGTTGACGCGTCACTAGCCGGCCGAGACGGAGCTCGGCCCGGGCACCGGTGGGCGTGAGGGGAGGCCAGATGCCTCCGCTGCGTGGTTCGATGCCCGTCGCGGGGATCGCCCGGCCGAGACAGAGCTCGGCCGCTTGTACGCCCGCGAGGGTGCATGGTCAGAGAGGTGCGAGTCCTCTCCAGGCATACGCTCTCCGGCCTGTAATTGACTCTGACTGCGTCGCCGTGAGGCGGGGTGGGGAGTAGGAGGAGATGAGCGATCAGTCCGTAGGCAACGAACCCGATTCGGCCGGTAGGACTCGGCGAGCCTGCAAGCGAATGGCGAAGCCCGGACCCGGGAGAGCCGGGGTGCCCGTCGCGCTGAGGGGTAGCGTGCGAAAGCGTGTGCGGGGGGTCTACAGGTGGTTGGGGACGGAATGACCGCGAGGGCCAGGCACCGTAAGCGGGGAGACCTGTCGTCCACGAGGAGAAGCAGGGCGGCAGGAGTCAGAGCTTCCATAGTAGCGAGGAAACGCCGTAATGGGCGTGGAGCGAAGGGAAGCAGGAAGGTGGATGTGTGACGGACAGGACGAGAGACGAGACCCCGGCGCGAGTGGGGCGAGCCCCTAATCCCGCCGGAGAGGCCCGGTCCCGATGGGGCTGGGCCGAACCCTCGGTCTGGACGGAGCGCATGCTGCGGGCCCTGGAGACCGGGGTCCGAGGAGGGACGTGGTTCAGCCTGATCGACAAGGTCTACCGGAAGCAGACGCTCCTGCGCGCGTTCGAGAGAGTCGAGCGCAACGGGGGCGCCGCGGGGGTAGATCACGTCACCGTGGATCACTACGGATCGCGCCTGGAGGAGGAGGTGGAGACGCTGTCGGCGTCCTTGCGGGACGGTAGCTACCGCCCGCAGGCGGTTCGCCGGCAGTGGATTCCCAAGCCGGGGAGCCGCGAGAAGCGGCCCCTGGGGATTCCGACGGTGCGCGACCGGGTGGTGCAGGGCGCGTTGCGCCTGGTCCTGGAGCCGATCTTCGAGCGGGATTTCGCCGAGCACAGCTACGGCTTCCGCCCGGGGCGCGGGTGCCGGGAAGCGCTGGAGCGGGTCGAGGAGCTCCTCGACTCGGGCCACACCTGGGTGGTGGACGCCGACCTGCGCCGGTACTTCGACACGATCGATCCGGAGCGCCTGCTGGCGCGGGTGCGTGAGAGGGTATCGGACGGGCGAGTGCTCGCCCTGATCGAGTCCTTTCTCGAGCAAGAGGTACTGGACGGACTGGAGAGCTGGACGCCCGAGCGGGGAACCCCGCAAGGCGCGGTGATCAGCCCCCTACTGGCCAACATCTACCTCGACCCGCTGGACCATCTTCTGGCCCGCGAGGGCTTCGAGATGGTGCGCTACGCCGACGACTTCGTGATCCTGTGTCGGAGCGAGACCGAGGCCCGCCGGGCGCTTGCCCTGGTAGAGGTGTGGACGGCCCAGGAGGGCCTGAGCCTTCACCCGGACAAGACGGCGGTGGTGGATGCCACCGAGCGGGGTGGCTTCGACTTCCTGGGGTACCACTTCGAACGGGGATACCAATGGCCTCGCGACAAGAGCCTCCGGAAGCTCAAGGACACCCTGCGCCGCAAGACCCGGCGCACTAACGGTCACAGCCTCGATCGGATCACCTGGGACATCAGCCGGACGTTGCGTGGCTGGTACGAGTACTACCGCTACAGCCACCCGACGACCTTCCGGCCGCTCGACCGGTGGATCCGCATGCGCCTGCGCAGCATCTTACGCAAGCGTCGCCGAGGCCGAGGCCGGGGCCGCGGTAGCGACCACCAGCGCTGGCCCAACGCCTTCTTCGCCGAGCATGGGCTGTTCAGCCTCGAAGCCGCCTATGCCTCGGACTCGCAGTCCTCTCGTAGGTGAACCACCAACCGGAGAGCCGGATGCGGGAGATCCGCACGTCCGGTTCGGAGGGAGGGGGGGCAGGGAATCCAACCTGCCCTCCCTACCCCTATCATGGGTTGGGTGCTGCGGCCGACTGGTACCGGCGAAACGACGGGTGGAGGCGTCCCCGGAGGGGACCCAGTCAATACTTGATGCTGCAGCCGTAGGGCTTGGTGGTCGCGGGGTCGACCGGCTTGCCGGCGGCGTGGGCGGCGAGGCCCCGAGCCACGTAGTTGGTCCGGTCCTTCGGGCTCTCGCGGCCCAGCGGGTCGTCGTCGATCGCGCCGCTGTAGAGCAGCGTCCCCGTCTCGTCGATGATGAACATGTGCGGTGTCGCCTTGGCGTCGTAGGCGTGCGCCACCTCGCCCGCGGGGTCGAGCAGCACCGGGTAGTCGATGCCCTCCTTGCGGTCGTACGCCTGGTGCTCGGCCGGGCTGAGGTGGTCCTCGTGGTTCGGGTTGGTGCTGTTGATCGCGAGCCAGACGACGTCGGGGTGCTGGTCGTGGAGGCGGATCATCGTCTTCTGCTCGGCGTGGCGCCGGGAGAAGGGGCACTTGGGGTTGATCCACTCGAGCACCACGACCTTGCCGAGGGAGTCGGCCAGGCTGTGCTCGTTGCCGTCGAGGTCCCGGAGGGTGAAGCTCGGGGCCTTTTCGCCGACGACCGCCTCGGCCGAGACGCTCGACGCGGAGCCGAGGGAGAAG
Organism: uncultured Acidobacteriota bacterium; assembly: GCA_963837945.1. Taxonomy (GTDB): domain Bacteria; phylum Acidobacteriota; class Thermoanaerobaculia; order Multivoradales; family DATKCC01; genus CAVUBL01. Next base: position 211,782 of record CAWIQD010000009.1, on the reverse strand, counting down.
GCAGAGACCAGCACGGCCACGAGGGCGAGGCGCGGAGAGATCGCAGCTTTCATGGCCGCCATTATCCCACGGCGGCGAGCCAGACGGCGGCGGCCCCGGCCGCGGCGAGGACGGCCCAGGCGAGCCAGCGCGCCCCCGGCCGCCGGGCCCTCGCAGTGAGCCAGCCGGCGAGGGCCGTGACCAGCAGCGCGAGCTCCGCCAGGGCCAGGCGGACGGGATCGACCCGGTCGGCGAGCCGGTAGAGGAGGCCGAAGAGGGCCGCCGCGGCGAGGAAGCCCAGGCCCTGGCGCCAGGCCGGGGCGGGCGGAGCCGCGCGGCGCGGTCCGCCGAGCAAGCCCCAGAGCCGGAGGGCGACGAGCAGGGCGAGGACAGCGGCCACGGCGAGCACCGGCGGCCGCTCCAGGCTCCGGTTCCAGGCTCGCGCCAGCTCCTTCGGCCGGGCGGCCGGGCGCGCCTCGCCGCGCGCGACGGGCACGTCGGCCCGGGCCTCGAGCGCGAAGACCTTGCCGGCCGCCGCGTCTGGCGCCGAGCCCGCGGCCTCGAGCCCGGTGACGGTCCAGTCGAAGCGCGTCGCGGCGAGCGGCCCGGCGAGCTTGCGCTTGAGGCTCATCGGCACGCGGAAGCCGAGGCCACCGGCGTGGGGCTCGAGGCGCGGTCGGCCCGGCTCGAAGAGGTCGTGGACCTCCAGGAAGAGCTCGGTCGGCTCGGAGCCCGCCGCCCGGACGCCCTCGACGTCCACCGCCAGCACCGGGTGCTTCGGGTCGGCCAGGTCGAGGCGGGCACGGCTCGAAACGCCGGGCACCTCGGCGGGAGCGACCGGCACCCGCTCCCGCCAGCGTGCGACGAGCCGGGCGGCCTCCGGGTCCGGCTCGGCCTCGGCGCCCACCGGCTGCTCGAAGGCGAGGTCGTAGCCGTGGGGCACGCAGTCGACCTCGCAGACCAGGTAGTCGACCCGCGCCGAGATGGTGACCCGGTCGCGGTCCTCCGATCGGGGCGCCTCGATCCGGGCCCTGATCCGAGCCTGGACCGGATAGACCACCTCCTCGCCGTACCCGAAGGCGACCAGCCCGCCGGGCAGCTCGTAGCGCTCGGGCGCCGGCCAGCGCAGCCGGACGGCGGAGAGCTCGGGCGTCGCCGAGAGGTCGAGGGCCGGAGGCAGGCCGGCGTCGCCGCTGTTCTTCCAGTAGACGTGCCAGCCGGGAGAGAGCGTGAACTGGAGGCCGAGCCAGACCTCGCCCTCGCGCGGCGCCACCCGGTAGGGCGTCACCAGGCGCACGCGGGACTCGGGGTTCTCGGCCCACGCCGAAGCGGCGGCGCCGGCGGTTCGCGGGAGGGCGAGGACGAGGAGCGGGAGGACGGCGAGGGCCGCGAGAGTCCGGCGGAGCATAGGCTGGATGATACCGAGCGGTTGCGAGGCCCCGCAGGTCTGCCCACCCGAGGGGATGCGGGTGGGATGCGATCGATCTCCCCTTCCCCCCCGGGGGAGGGAAGGGAATCGAGGGGATGCGGGGGGGATGTGATCACCCGCCCGCGAGCCACGCCTTCCGGTGGGCGACCTGCTCCTCGCTCGCCTTCGGGTCGGCCTCGAGCTTCCAGCCCTCCGGCGGCTTCTCGCCCAGGGTGACCGGCAGCTCGATCAGCCGCCCGCGGCGGGCCACGAGAAGCGTCGCCGCCTGCCCCGGGCGGTAGGCCTCGAGGCGCTCGTCGAGGTCGCGCGCCGGCACCCGGAACCCGTCGAGCGCCAGGATCTCGTCCTCGGGGTCGACGCCCGCGGTGGCGGCCGGCGTGCCGCGGCGGACCTGGGTCACCACGAGCCGGCCGTCCTCGACTTTGGTGTCGGCACCGAGCCAGCCCGGCGGCTCCTCGCCCTTTTTGGCGTGCTCCTTCTCCGGCTCGGCGAAGCGCAGCCCGAGCCAGGCGAGCGCCGGGGCGTAGTCGAGCTCGTCGGTCGACTCGAGGGCCCGATCGAGGAAGTCGCCCAGGTCGCGCCCCGCCACCTCGGAGAAGACCCGCCGCATCTCCTCGCGCCGGAAGCCGCGCTCGGGCGGGAAGCGCCGCCACGCCAGGCGCAGGGCGTCGTCGAGCGACTTCGCGCCGCCGGTCGCGCGGCGGATCTCGGCGTCGAGCAGGAAGGCCACGACCGCGCCCTTGGTGTAGTAGCTGATGGCGGTGTTGATCGAGCTCTCGTCCGGCCGGTAGAGCTTGATCCAGGCGTCGAAGGAGGCGAGCTCCATCGACTGGAGCCGGCGGCCGGGCGTGGTCTGGAGCTTCTCGATCTGGCGGCTCAGCCGCTCGAGCTCCTCGTCGCTCGTCGAGAGGCCGGCGCGGTGGACCAGCAGGTCGTCGTAGTACGAGGTGATGCCCTCGGCCACCCACAGGCTCCGGGTGTAGGTCTCGGACTCGTAGTGGAACGGCCCGAGCTCGGCCGGGCGCAGGCGCTTGACGTTCCAGGCGTGGAAGAGCTCGTGGGCGACCAGGCCGAGCCAGTCGAGGTACCCCTTGCGCGTCCCGGCCTTCCAGCGGCTGGTCATGAGCACCGACGAGCCGGCGTGCTCCAGGCCGCCCCCGGCCTCGACGATCAGGTTCATGAACAGGTAGTGGTCGTAGGGGAGCGAGCCCCAGAAGTCCCGCTCGGTCTCGACGATCCGCTCGACGTCGGCGAGCGCCTTGGCGTCGTCCCAGATCCCCTCGCCGCCTTGCTCGAGGAGGCGGTGCGGCACGCCGTCGACCTCGAACGAGCCGATCCGTCCGGTGCCGGCGTAGATCGGCGTGTCGACCAGCGTGTCGTAGTCCGGCGCCCGGAAGACGCGCTCGCTGCCGGGCGGGCCGGCCGCGGCGGCGCTCGCGAGCGACGAGGCGGCGAGCGGCCAGGCGCCGGGCAGCTCGAGGCGCACCTCGAAGGCGCCCGGCGCGGGCCCGTCCTCGCCGGCCGGCACCAGGTAGGTCGCCGCGCCGTTGAGCAGGGCGAAGTCGCGGTCCACCCAGTCGGTGCGCACGCTGAGCTCGTGGCAATAGAGCGTGTAGCGCACCCGCACGGCGCCGCCGCCGGTCGCCAGGCGCCAGCGGTTCTTGGCCACCTTCTCGATCGCGACCGGCTCGCCGCCGGCGGTCTCGGCCCGGAGCGACTCGACGTTGCGCGCAAACTCGCGGACCAGGTAGGAGCCCGGCGTCCAGACCGCCATCATCAGGTCGAGGTCCCGGCCCGGCGCGCCGGCGGCGACCTCCGCCTCGACCTCGACCAGGTGGTTCGCAGGCTCCGGGAAGCGCAGGGTGTAGACGACGGAAGGCGGACCCGCGAGGTCGCGGGGCTCGCCGGCGGAGGGCTCGGGGCGGGAGTCGGGGCGCATGGTCTCCGGGGTCGCGGCAGCGGGGGTCACGAGGGTCGGCAGCAGGGCGAGGGTCGCCAGCGGGCAGAGGGTTCGAGCGAGCGAGGCGTACCGGCGCATCGGCGGAGCAACCTTACCCAGTGGCGCCCGGAAATTCCACCACCGGCGCTCGGGCCCCGTCGCCGCGCCGCCCGCGGGGTAGACTCGCCTCCCGGAGGGAGCCCTGATGATCGAGTCCGTCGAGCGCGCCAACGAAGCGATCCGGGAGGTCTCGAGCGCCCTCCACGCCGCCCTGTCCCCGCTCGGCCGGCGGGCCTTCTTCCCGCAGGACATCCCCTTCCAGGCCGCCCAGGCTCGGGGCAAGCGCTACAACGGCACGATCGGCCAGATCACCGACGGCCAGGGCCGGGCCGTGCCGCTGCCCTCGATGGAGGCGGCGCTCGCCGGCCTGCCCGAGGCGGAGCGCAACCGCGCCTTCCTCTACTCGCCGGTCGAGGGCCTCGCCGACCTGCGCCGGCTCTGGCGGGAATGGCAGCGGCGGCTGCCGGGCATTCCGGAGGGGGTTTGCTCCACCCTGCCCGCGGTGACCGCCGGCCTCACCCACGGGCTCTCGCTGGTGGCGGACCTCTTCGCCGGCCCGGGGCGGGCGGTGGCCGTGCCGAAGCCGTTCTGGGGCAACTACCGGCAGAGCTTCGCCCTCCGGACCGGCGCCCGGATGGTGAGCGCTCCGGCGTACTCCCCGTCCGAGGCCGGAGCGCGCTTCCAGCCGCGGGCGATCGAGGAAGCGCTGGCGGCGGCGGACCTGCCGGCCGGCGAGCCGGCGGTGGCGATCCTCAACCTGCCGTCGAACCCGGGCGGTTACTCGCCCACCCCCGCCGAGCGCGACGAGATCGCCGCCTCGCTGGTGCGCGCGGCCGAGGAGCGACCGCTCGTCGTCCTGTGCGACGACGCCTACGCCGGTCTGGTCTACGAGGAGGGGATCCCGGCGCGCTCGATGTTCTGGGACCTCCAGGGGCGCCATCCGAGCCTGGTGCCGGTCAAGGTCGACGGCGCCACCAAGGAGCTCTCGTACTTCGGCGGCAGGGTGGGCTTCCTCACCTTCCCGTTCGAGCCCGGATCGCCGGTGGCCGAGGCGCTCGAGAGCAAGGTCAAGTGCCTGGTCCGCGCCGCGATCGGCTCGCCGGTCGCGACCGGCCAGGTGCTTGCCCTCCAGGCCCTCGCAAGCGGCCGGGCGGACGCCGAGGTCGAGGCGGTGCGGCGCCTCTTGGCCGGTCGCCACCGGACGCTCCGCGCGGCGCTCGCGACGTGCGACCCCGAGCTCCTGGGCGCCCTGCCGTTCAACTCCGGCTGCTTCGCCCTGGCCGAGCTCGGGCCGCGGGCGCGGGAGGCCGGGCTGACGGCGGACGGGATCCGCCGCCATCTGCTCGAGGAGGAGGACACAGGTCTGGTGGCGGTGGGCGAGGAGTTCCTCCGGATCGCCTACTGCTCGGTCGCCGAGGAGGACCTCGCCGAGCTGGTGCGGCGGCTCGAGCGGGGAATCCGCGAGCTCGCCGCCTCGCCGGTCGCCGAGTAGCGAGCTACCCGCGGACGGGCCTCGCCGCCACCACCTCGCGCAGGAGCTCCGTGTCGACCGGCTTCGTCAGGTGCTCGTCGAAGCCCGCGGCGCGGCAGCGGCGGGCGGTCTCCTCGTCACCGTAGCCGGTCAGCGCCACCAGCCGGATCGGTGCGGTCCGCGGGTCGGAGCGCAAGATCTCGGCGACCTGGAAGCCGTCGAGCTCGCCCGGCAGGGCGAGGTCGCAGAGCACCACGTCGGGCCGGAAGCGCCGGATCTCCTCGAGGCCGCTCTCGCCGTCCCTCACCGCCTCGACCTCGTGCCCGAAGAGGCCGAGCAGCTCGCAGAGCCCCTCGGCGGTGTCCGGGTGGTCGTCGATCACCACGATGCGGGCGGGCTCCTGCGCTTCGTGGTCGGGGGCCTCGCCGGCCTGCGGGGGCGGCGGCTCCCGGCGCGGAAGGTGAACCGTGAGCGTCGCGCCCCGCCCGTGCCCCTCGCTCTCGGCCCGGATCGTGCCGCCGTGGGCCTCGACCAGCCCCTTGACGATCGGCAGGCCCAGGCCCAGGCCGCCCGCCGCCCGGGCGATCGCGTCGCGGGTCTGGGCGAACGGCTCGAAGATCCCCTCGAGCTCCTCCGGCGCGAGCCCCGCGCCGGTGTCGCGCACGGTCACGACCGCCGTCCCTCCCGCCGGGCCTTCGGCCGCCGCCCGGATCTCGACCCGCCCTCCGGGGTCGGTGAACTTGGCCGCGTTCGAGAGCAGGTTGAGCACCACCTGGGTGAGGCGGGTCGGATCCCCGTCGACCCAGAGCGGCTCGTCGGGCAGCACGACCGAGAAGGCGAGGCCCGCCGCCTCGATCCGGGCGCGCTCGGCCTCGGCGAGGTCGCGCACCAGATCGACCAGGTCGAGCCGGTCGAGTCGCAGGGAGAGCTTGCCGCGCTCGATCCTGGAGATGTCGAGCAGGTCGTCCACGAGGAGCGCCATGTGCTTCATCTGGCGGCGGGCGATCCGCCGCATGCGGGTGACCCGCTCCGGGTCGGCCGAGTCCTCGCGCATCAGCACCTCGAGGGCGGTGCTCACGCCGGCCAGCGGGTTGCGCAGCTCGTGGGCGAGCATCGCGAGGAAGTGGTCCTTGGCGGCGTTGGCGGCCTGGGCGTCCGCCTTGGCCGCTTCGAGCTCGGAGGTGCGCTCGGCGACCGCGCGGGCGAAGCGGCGGGCGCGCACCGCGGCCTGCTCGCCGAACCAGGAGGTGAGCGACAGCAGCATCGCCACCACGACGGCGGTCGCCAGGGCGATCTCGGGCAGGCCCGAGCGCTCCTCGTCGACCAGCGCCTGGCCCGGGCTGACCTCGATCTTCCAGGGCACCGCGCCGGCCACCCTCACCGGCAGCTCGTGGACCCACCGGCCGGCCGGCTCCACCGGCGCCGGACCGGCCGCGAAGACCTCCTGGTCGTCGGCCAGCACGCGCACGCGGTGCGCGGGGGAGGCTCGGTCGAGCAGATCGGCGAGCGCGTCGCCCACCGAGAAGAGACCGGCGAGGTTGGCCTGCGACCCGTCGGCGGTCTCGAGCGGGACGACGATCCGGATCGCCGTGCCGCCTCCGGCGGCGGGGAAGGGGCCCACCACCTCCGGCCGGCCGGTGCTCCGGGTGCGCTCGGCGGCGTCGAGCAGCACCGTGCGGCCGGCCGCCGAGATCCGCGGCCCCGCCGACTGGTCGAGGCCGGGCCCCAGGAGCTTCATGTCGCCGTCCGGGCCGATCCACTCGACCGCCTTGAGCGACGGGAACCGGTCGAAGGTCTGGCGCAGCGCGGTGTGCCAGTCCTGGAGCGAGCGCGGCGCGCCGGCGCTGCTGCCGGAGTCCGCCAGGCTCACGAGGGCGTCGGTCATCGCCTCCAGGCGGTGCTCCACCTCGTTGCGGGCGCCGCGCGCGGCGAGCGCGGTGCGGCGGTCGACCGCCGCGTCCTCGCCGGCGCGGAGCCCCTGCCAGAAGACCACCCCGGCGAGCAGGACGGTGGCGCCCAGGAGAAACGGGATCCAGGTGTTGCGGGTGTCGCGGCGAGCCCACCAATGGTCGAGCGAGAGGGCGACGACGCCGGCGCCCAGGAGGCTCAGCCCGGTCCAGGGCGAGCCCACCCGGAGCACCAGGAGCGCGGCGCCCACCAGGACCGCGGCGAAGCCGAAGACCAGCGGCGCGCGCCGCGCGGCGGACTGGAGGCTGGAGGGGGAGGCCATGGGACGGCGACGGCCGGGGAGTGCGGCCCGCCCGGACTCGCCAGTTTCTCACAGCGCGCCAGACGAGCGGAGGAGACGACGCATGGCGAGCCTCCGGGACGTTCGAGAAACGCCCGAAGGCTACACCGCGGAGTCCGGCCCCTCGTGAAGCGGCCGACCTGCGCGTCGGCCGGCCGAACGCTCCGCCCTCCCCTTAGAGCCCGAGCTCGCCGAGGCTGGCGGCGTCGAAGGCGCGCTGGTGAAGGCTGAAGAGCTCGTCGGCGGACTCGATGGCCCCGAGATGCTCCTTCGACGTCTCGGACAGCGAACCGAAGCGCAGCTCGAGGAGATCGGCAACCAGGGTGCGCATCCCCTCCAGCCGGCCTAACTCGATGCCCTTCTCGATGCCCTTCTCGAGGCCCTTCTCGATGCCCTTCTGGATGCCCTTCTCCATTCCCTTCTCGATACCCTTCTCCATGCCCTTCGCTTCCATCTTCTCGGCCCAGGTCATCTCCATGGCGCGCACCTCCTCGTTCGGCTCGGCAGCCAGGAGGCTTTCATACTCCTCCTGTGACGCTTCGTCCAATTCTATGTAGGTCTCCACGATGTTGGCCAGCAGGAACCTCCGGGCGTCGTCGACTTCGGCCCGGCCGACGCGCCGCAAACACTCGAGCTTCTTCTCGGCGACGGACAGCTCGCCCGGGTCCATCAGGGCGGCGAGGGCTGCGGCGAGGGCCTCCGGCCGGTCCAGGTATTCGATGGCCCGGCTCCGGGACAGCCCGAGCGCCCAGTGGGTGAACGTGGAAATCAAACGACCTTTGGCCCTTCGCTCCACGGTGACCCGGTACACGTCGGGATCGCCACCCTGGAGATAGAGGACGATGGGGAGAACCTCCTTGTCGTCACGGAGCCAGAGCTGCATGGCGTAGCGCCACATGCGGTGGCCCATGGCCTCGCTCCCGCGGGCTTCGGCCTCGATCTCCACGTGGACCAGGACGAGCTCCTCCTCCCCGTCCACCGTCTCGACCTCGGCGAGGACATCGAGGTAACGGTGCTCTCCCTCGGTCGTGTCGGTGAAGCGCTCCTTGTCGCGGAAGCGCGGTCGTTCCAGTCGGAGCTGCGCCGCCACGTCCGGCAGCACCAGCCGGACGAAGTCGGCGAAGAACGCCTGGAGAACCTCCTTGAAGAGCTGATCGTGCACTCGATGCCTCCGGTCGTGTGGGTGGGGCGACACGGGCCTCGGCCGGTCCGAGGCTTTTACTCATGAGGACGCAAGAGCCGGTCGCAACCTCCCGCCTGGGAGTGCGATCTCGCGTGAAGCGGCCGAGCTCCGGCTCGGCCGGCCAAACTTAGTACTCCGTGGCAGAAATACGGTCACGTACCGAGGACGCCGGGGCGCCGCCCCAGCAAGGCGCGCGACCGAGGCATACCCGAAGGTCTGTCGCAGGGAGCGCAACGCCGCTGGGGTGGATGCAGCGGCGCCCGAATGCGAGCGTATTTCTGCCACGGAGTACTTCCGGACCGGCTCCGAACGGTGGGGCCTTGGCGAGGACGGGCCCGGCCCCGGACCGGCGGCCGGGCCCACCGCTGCTATTCGCCTTCGTCGTCCTCCTCCCCGCCTTGGCCGACGACCTCGCGCATCTCGGCCACCAGCCGCCGCACCCGCCTCGCCCAGCCGGCGGCGGCGCGGCACACCGCGAGGTCCTGGTCGGAAACGCCCACCTCCGCCGGCTCCTCCGCGATCCGCTGGAGGTAGCGGGCGAGGTCCTCGAGGTCCGCCGCGGCGGCGGCGGTGTCGCCGCGCGCCGAGCCGAGACCGTGGCTCGCGCCCCAGTCCCAGTACGGGCTCTCCATGGCGACGTCGTAGAGCACTCGGCCGAGCTGCCGGAGGAGCTCGACGTGCTCCGGACGGGTGAAGCAGAAGAGGAAGGTCTCGCGGAAGGCGGTCTCGAGATCCGGCCGGCTGGCCGGCTCGGCGGGCCGGGCTTCGCCCGACCTCATCGCCGGCTCTCCCGGAGGAGGTCCATGAGGATGCGCCCGCTCCGGCGGAGGGTCTCGTCGGGGACGGAGAGGAGGTAGTGGGCAAAGGCGAGGGGCTGGACGCGGAGGTCGGCGAGGGCGCCGAGGACGAGGGGGAGGGTGTCTCCCCTGTAGAGGGAGGTGCCGACCGGGCGACCGTGCCAGAGGAGGTGGAGGCGCCGGCCGGCGTCTTCCTGGAAGCGGAAGGTGGCGGGGCGCTCGGCAACGGCGAGGGCGGCGGCCGCCAGGTAGGCGAGGTCGGGCGCCTGGAGGGTCAGGCGGGGCCGGTGCTCGCCGGCGGCGATGCAGGCCCAGCGGGGGTCGGCGCCGGCGCCGTAGAGGGCCGTGACGCGCCAGGGGCCGGCGAGGTCGGCTTCGGGGGTGGCGGGGGCAGAGTCGCGGTGCGCGAGCTCGGCGAGGAAGTCGGCGGAGAAGGCGTTGGGGAAGCGACCGGATCCCCTCTCCTTCTCCCCGACCCTCTCCTCACCCCCAAGGGGAGGAGAGGGCGCCCCCGCGCGAGGGCCGCGGCCTTCAAGATCGTCGTAGGGACACTGCGGGTTGCTACACTTCGGATCACGCTGGCTCATGGAACGTATCTCCATGTGTCGGCCAGGGCGCGGCAGTGGCTCACGACCCTGCCGTGCCCGCCTGGGTTGTCGGGTCGATCTGGCAGCTTCACGGGGGTCGGCCGGACCGGGTCTTCAAGGGACGTGGCGGTACACGCTGTAGTCAGCTGCTGTCGTCGTCCTCCTTTCCCCGGTTCATCCGATCTACGCCTACCTTACGCCGTCCACGAGCAGAAGTCAAGCGACCACTCCACTCTTGTCATTCCGGCCGCAGGAGCAGGCGGAGCCTGATCCCTCCCCACTCTTGTTATCTCGACCGAAGGACTAGGCGGAGCCTGAGCCCTCCCCACTTTTGTCATTCCGACCGGAGGAGCAAGCGGAGCCTGATCCCTCCCCACTCTTGTCATCTCGACCGAAGGACCAGGCACTGCCTGGTCCGCAGTGGAGAGATCTGGGGGAAGGCGGCCGGGAGGGGGGAAGCCTCCGCCGAACCGCGGGCCGGGGGCCTCTCCCGTCGGGGACCGGCGCGCGCTCCTCGAACCATGCACGGAGGCGCGCGCCTCGGCTTCCCCGCGGACCGGCGCGCCCGCCGGACTCCCAGCGCCCAAGCCCCACCGCGGCTCAGATGTCCCCGCCAGGAGAGGCCCCCGGCCCGCTCGCCCCTGCCAAGACCGTTGCCGAGCCCGCGCGTTCTCCGTATCGGGCCAGGCGCGTTCGCCGTCCCCTCGGACGTCGCGTTGACGAAGACCCGAGCCCCTGCTACATTCAGTAAAGCAAGGCACACGCAGGAGATGAGCTTATGGTGACTCAGGGGGCAGTCGAGATAGGCGTCACGGAGCCGTTCGAGACGGCAGGCAAAGGCATTCGCTCGCTCAATGCTTGGGCGCCAGTAACGTAGACTAAGGTCATGGCGCGGCGGAAGAAGGTTATCGATCAGGTCCTGAGCGGCACCGCTGATGCAAACGTCCCGTTTCAGGGCCTCTGTTCCTTGCTCCGTGATCTGGGATTCGACGAGCGAACGAAGGGGAGCCACCACATTTACACGATGGAGGGCATCCCGGAGATTCTGAACCTGCAGCCGAAAGGGTCCAAGGCCAAGGCGTACCAGGTTCGGCAAGTCCGGACTGTCGTCCTAAAGTACCGTCTCGCTGGAGGTAGTGATGGGCAGTGAGCTTCGATACGAGGTCATCATTTACTGGAGCGATGAGGATGATGCCTTCATCGCCGAGGTCCCCGAGCTGCCAGGTTGCGCGGCGGATGGTAAGACGTACGAACTGGCGCTAGCGAACGTTCAAGTCATCATCGAGGAGTGGATTGAGACAGCGAGGGCACTCGGCCGTTCGATCCCGGAGCCTCGCGGGAGGCTGATGTTCGCATAGGTTTGGCGCCCAACCCCTATGGAGCCCCCGATTGTCAGGCGCGACAAACTCCCTGAGCCACCGAGGGAGAGGCTCTCGGCGCTCGACCGCTCGATCCACCACCGAGCCAGGAGGTCGGCTGGGCCGATCTGCTCGCCCGCCTCACCGGTGCCGACCCCACCCGCTGCCCGCAGTGCGGCGAGGCCATGGTGCTCTCCGTTGGGGAGATCCGCGCAAGAAGCCGCGCGGCCCCCTCAGCAAGAAGCCTCTCGTGAAGGCTGTGGTCCGGCTGCTTCGCGCTCGGACACGGAGGCTTTGCGTCTCCCTCTCGCAATCGAGTAGACTCGCAACGAGCTCATGGCACCGCACGGGCCATCCTCGCGCTCTGGGAGCCAGCTCCGCGGCTCCGGAACCCCTCACCGGGGGCTCTGGGAGCTGCCCCCACCGCTGCACCACCCGAGCGCTGTCCCGGAAAGCCACGATAGAAGCCCCATAGACGCTCGTGGCTCGCGGCCCGCGGTTTCGTTCAACCAGGTTCTATCTGAAGCCCGGGGACGAGGCCCCGGACCTCGAACCGCCGACGAGGGCTTCAGATAGAACCTTCTTCGTTGGCCGTCTCTCAGAGCTTGTCAATGGATATCTACTTAGACCAGAATCAGTGGATTCCGTTGTCGCGTGCATTTCAGGCTCTCCTCAACTTCGAGTGGGTCGATCTGGCGACCCCGGAGGCGCCCTGTGGAAGGCGCGGAAAGCCCAAGGCTGCCCTCCCTACCCAGCTTTCCGCCCCTCCCACAGGGCCGGCGACTGCGGCGGGGAAGGCTTGGAGGGAACGAGCACGGAGCGGAAGAGCTCCTGGAGCGACGGGCGCCTGAGTGTCCGGGCGGTTTCAGCCGGCAGCAGTCCGGAATCGCCCACTCCAAGTTGAGGAGACCCAGAAGATGGTGCAAGATATGATGACGCACCTGTGAAACATCCGCACAAATGATCGCTGGAGAAGACGCGAAGAGCGCGCCGCTCGTTTCAGTCAAGTAACGGCAAGAATAGGAGGCGACAGATCCGATGCCACAAGAACAGCGCACCGTAAGAGTCCACTTCTCAGACGGTAACCAGCAAACAGCTAGCGCGACAGGCAACAACGCAGCCTGGCTCTGCCCCTGTGGCCGTGAGCTTCCCTTGATAGGCCGATCTGGTCTGGCTGAAGGCGTAACCGACGGATACCGGGTTGACTGTCCGGACTGTTCCCGGTGCTACTTCGTCGTACCCGAGAACCACGACCTGGATCGGGCTGCCCGCGTCGAAGAGGTTCATAGGCCATGAGGCGTACCGTAGTTGCCGCTTATCCCGCCCGCTGGAGCGGGCACCGCTGCGCTGCGCCGATCAGCGGCAACAGCGTTCTACAGCCCGCGAAGATCGTGGTGGATGAGCAGCCGGAAGCGGCGCGCCGTGGCGCGGCTTCGGTGGCCGCTGGTAGAATGGCGTCGTGGCGAAACAAGACAAGGTCCTGCGGCAGGTTCTACGGGCTCGATCGGATGCCAACATCCGGTTCGCGGACCTCTGTAGCCTCCTGCGGAATCTTGGCTTTGAGGAGCGCACGAGCAGCAGCCACCACCTGTTCGTCAAGCCTTGGGTAGAAGAGCTGAGCGAGGAGCAATGCATAAATACGAGATCATCATCTATTGGAGTGACGAGGACGAGGCTTTCGTTGCCGAGGTGCCAGAGCTACCGGGCTGCGCAGCTCATGGGGACACGGCGGATGCCGCACTGGCAAACTGCCAAGAGGCCATCGAGCTCTGGATCTCAACTGCCAAGGAGTTCGGACGATCCGTGCCAGCGCCGAAGGGGCGGCGACTTCAGTTTGCGTGAAGAGCCGTAGAACCCCGCGGGTGGAGATAGACCCGTCCTGAGCTTGGGCTCCTGACCCACGGCCACGCCAGGCCGGCCGGAAGAGGTGCCAGCCACCTCGTAGACTGCTTGTGGACGAAGTGGAGTCGGCGCCGCAACAGATCCCGAGTGGCCCGCATCTCTCGGCGATAGACGTAGGCGAGGGGGAAGGTGCCACCTCGCAGCAAGGCCGCGATCTTGTAGGAGTCGATCCGGTCGTTCTTCGACTGGCCGCCGTGGACCGCCTTCATGTAGTAGGCGTGCCCGAGGACGAACGGCAGCCCCTCGGCCGCGCAGAGGTCGGCGAGCCAGTACCAGCAGAACAGGCAGTCGACGCCCGCGACCAGATCCTCGCGGAAGGGTTCGATCGCCTGAAGAAAGGCGTCGGGCCGGCAGGGGAGGTTGCGGTGAAGTCGCACTTCGCCCGCTTGATCGAGTACGCAGACGTACATCGTCCGGGCATGCAGGTCCACGCCGCAGTAGAAGGCGTGCTGGGAGGTGTAGAATCGCATCGAGTCCTCCTTTCGAGAGGGGTTGGGAAGTTGCCCCGGAGCGTACCGCGTGGGTGCGCTCCAAGGGGGCCTCGAATCAGTATCCGAGTGGAGCCGCGACGTACACCAAGAGCTGTACGCTGGCGATGGAGAGAAGAGCATGAAAATCTGCGCGGTCTGTGGGGATGAGTTCGAGGACTGGGTCGAGGTTTGCCCGGACTGCGGGGTGCCTCTCCTGTCGGAGGAGGCGATGCCGTCGTTGCCGGCGACGAGCCCCGGGGTCGGCATCGCATCTGGAACGAAGAAATCCCTGCGCCCGGTCGCGGCGGCACTGCGAGCGGCCGGTATCCCAGCACGCATCGGCGAGGAATCCGCAGGGTTGGGCTTGGGGATCGACGTCGAGGTTGGGAACATGGACGTAGGCGTCGCCTTCGACGGGTGGACGTACTGCCTCTATGTCTCGCCTCAGGACGCCGAGACGGCACAAGAGATGGCCGACATGCTTCTCGGCGTGTACGAGGAAGAGCCTCCGCCGGTGGTTTCGGTGGAGGGGAAGTGCCCGGCGTGCGGGGCGGCCGTTAGCGCCTCGGCCACGGAGTGCCCCGAATGTCATCTCGTCTTCGGCGACGAGGATTCCGGCCCCGGGAACGCCGAAGAGCTCCCCGACCTCGGTCTTCCGGAGATCGATGGTCTCGGTCTGCCTACGTTCCGCAGCGGTCGACGAGGAAGGTGAAAAAGCTGACGATAGAGGGGCCACCCGAACCGTTGTGGCATCTGCGCCGGTCACGACACGGAAGGCAATGCTATGCGCGTGGAGCAGCTTCCACTCATCGACGAGCATAGTGAGCGGGTCGACGCCCCTTCCGACGTCGTCTGGACGGCTTTGGTGACGGTTCTGCGCCGGAAGATGGGGGGCGCTGCGTGGTTCGCGCGGCTCTTGGGTTGTGATCCGGCGGCGGGCGGGGTCGAGTTCACCGGCCGGCCCGGGGAGGCGGTGCCGGGCTTCCGAGTGGCCGAGGCCGAGCCCGGTCGGCGGCTTGCCCTGCGCGGCCGTCACCGTTTCGCCCAGTACGCGCTGACTTTCATCCTCGACGGAGATTGTCTGCGCGCGGAGACGCGGGCGGTGTTCCCGGGCCTCCTCGGCCGGCTCTATCGGGCCGCGGTCATCGGAAGCGGCGGCCACCGCGTGATCACGCGGCGACTGCTGCGCCAGATCGCCGGGTCGGTTTGACTCTCGCCTCCGTCCGGGCGAACGCGGACGAAGCGGCAGCCCGAGGGTGGTAGAGGTCTGCCGGTTCCGCGGGGTGCGAGGAGCTCGGGTTACCGCTTGGGGAACCGTGAGCCGGGCAAGTGCCAGCCGATTCTTGGGGGCCGGTTGAGGCGACCGCTCGCGCGTATCCTCCGCGGTGAGGACCCAGTCCGTCGAAGACCGCATCGCCTCCCGCGAAGTCCAGTCCGGAGCGACGGAGATTGGCGTTGCGCTTCGGCTGCTCCCCGTCAGAAGAGCCGACCTACAGAAGATCCGCCAGAAACTGCCCCTTCTCGATTCGGTGCAGGCCGATCACGTGGTCCGGTTCGCTCAGAAACCAGGCGAAGGAGCTCCAGGCCAGAGAAGAGATCGTCTTCCGGAAGGCTGGGTGGCCACGATCCATGTAGGCGGTGATGAAGGCTGCCTGATCGGGGCGGTAGCCCGCGGCGGTGATCAGCTCGGAGAGGGCATTGCGGCGTTCTTCTGTGACCGGACCATCGGACGAAACCACCTCGACGAAGAGGAAGAGGGGATCTCCAGCAGCCTCGCCGAGGTCCACCAAGATCATGTCGGGCAGGAGGCGATCGCTCTGCAGGGTGATCCCAAGCTCACCGAGGAGCTTCGTGTCCCGGTACGTCTCGCGCTGGCCGCTCTCGCTAACCCAGAGCACTCCGGGATGCCTGAGGAACCGGCGCGTGAACACCTCCGCCACGGCCTTGGTGATGGTGCTCGAGGGTCCGGGCTTCATCCGGCGCGTCTCGCCGTTCGGAAAGGTGACCACGACTCCCTGATCGGTCTCCACGGCGGCATGCTGGAGCAGGCGCAGCCGCGCCTGTGCGCTGACCGACAGGTTCTCCTGCCGCCATTGGCGGATCTCGTTCTCGAGCTTCTGACCGGTCAGATTTGGCTCGAACAGCGTGGCGAAACTTCTGCCCAGCACGTAGCGGCCTTTGGGGCTCGTGGTCGGCAAGTCCTGTCGTTCGACCGCCGCGCCGCATCGCACGAGCCCCTGCCTGAGTGTCTCGTCGCGGATCGGCTCGCGCGTGTTCTTGGCGTACCAACCACCGGTGCCGCCGGGCTCCACGCTCGCTCGGCGCCAGGCCAGACGCTCATCCGCCGCGGTCCTCGCCGCCTGTTCGTCGTCCATCCGCGTCACCTGGTCGGGCTTGACGTAGTAGTCCGCGCCGTCGATGGCTCCCAAGTAGAGCATGACGAAGACGGTGCTGGCGGCCATCTCCCGGGTCAGGTAGTTCCGGTTCGGCATTCCCTCCGGGAAGATCGCCTCGAGCCGGTTCCGGATCTCGGACCGATCAGGCAGCGGCGGCAACGTCTTCACGATACGCGGCTCTCAGGATGGAGTCGATTTCGTCGGGCGCAGCACCAGTCTCGAGGAGCCTTGCTAACCGTTCGAGAGCGGCGGGAGGAGGCAGCGGCAGCCCCTCGAGCTCGAACGCGCTCACCGCCACGCTGCCGCTGATGCAGCGAAACAGATCATCGACCACTCGACTGTTGAACAGAGCCGCAATCACTCGAGGTGGAACCAGGGTAGGGAGCAAGGGTCCCTCGGCAGGGTAGATCATGTTGAGGTGGTTCTCGACCACCGCTGCCCGGTGCTCTTTGAGGAACGAAGCTGGAAGCTCGGCCGCGATCAGGCGCCGCCGCTGCTCCTTGGAGGTCGTCCGTTGCAGGAGAACGCAGGGGCTGCGGGTGATCAGCCAGTCATCCTTCTCAGGGTGGACCTCGAAATATGGCTCGTGGTTCTTCTTCTTCGCCCGGAACTCGAACCTCCCATCCGGTGTCACGGACTCGGCCCAGATCAACGGATAGCGGCGTGCGCCGGGCGCGCTGCGTAGCTGATCCTTGTGGCGGTTCCAGACCAGCGGCCCGGTGCTGACCCGATAGCCCAGGTCGACGAGCCGGGTGGTTTGCCGCTGGGCAGCCTCCGCGAGGGGGGCCTGATCGCGTCGCCGGGAAATAATCCAGGGCGCGGCCGGTTCGCTCGGCACCGTGAACTTTCCCACGTCCTCGACTTCGAAGCTTCCAGACGGCTCGACCCTCAGGTGCCCTGCGCGACCTTCTCGTGAGCTCTTCCCGCAGCGATAGACCGCGAGCAGGGCTTCCTGCAAGACGTCGTCGAAGACCCCGTCCCGATCCGAGATGAACTCGAAGCATTCAGGAGGGGCCAGATCCGCGAGAAGCTGCCGAAGGTTCCGGAAGTACTGGCCGGAGAGGAAGCTCGTGGGGGTGACGAACGCGACCCGTGCCCCCGGGCCCGCCAAGCGCAGCGCCAGATCGGTGAACAGGCCGTAGAGGTTCGCATGGCCGAAAAGACTCCGCCGGAAGCGCTCCCGCTGTCGAGCGGTGAGCTTGACCCGCCCATACGGAGGATTCCCAATGATCAGGTCGTAGGTCGCCGCCTCGCCGATCTCGTCGACTCGAAGGGCGTCACACACCTCGACGAGAACAGGAAGATCTCGGCCCGCTTTCCGCGAGAGGGGCAGGAGCACCGCCTGCAGGAAGACCTGGGACATCCACGCGCTGAACGGGTCGATCTCCAGGCCGCGCACCGTCGCGCAGATGCGGTCGAACGCCTGAGTCGCCGGCTGATCCGCGAGCGCCTCCACCTTGGCGTGCGCTACCGGGGCGAGGAACGCTCCGCCTCCGCACGCAGGATCAAGCACGCTAGCGGTTGCCAGGTCGACGCCCGAGGCGGACGCGAGGTCGAGCAATCGATCCGCGAGCGCGGGCGGAGTGAAGTAGATCCCGTGCTTCGAGCGGTACGCCTTGGGGAGGAGAGCCATGTACAGGCGGCCCACCTCGAAGCCCGCCGCCAGGGGTGGCAGCTGGCCAAGCGACCGCCCGAGCTCTTCCAGACGGTGGCCCGTGGGTTCCGGCGGCGGAACGATCTCGAGCCCGAAGGTCTCCAGCGGCCGTAGAGACGAGCTCCCGGCGAGCGAGCCCCAATAAGCTCGCATCACTTCGAAGGTGAGCCCGCGGGCCGCCTCGACCGAGGGCAGGTACTCCCCGCCCAGGAGTTGCTCGGCGCGCACCTTCGGCTTTCCGCGGGTCAGGGGCATGTCGTGCGGCGAGATTAGCACGCGGCTGGGCGCCGCCTTGAGCGGCGAGGTGCCTCGATACGTTCGTGGTGTCATCCGATGCGGCTTCCGTATACAGGGCCGTCAAGTGGCCTGCCACTTACGCCAATTTACCGAGTACTCCATGAGGATGTCAAACCGACCGAGCCACCGCGGCTCGGAGTAGCTGGATCATGAATTGTCCAGGTTAGGAGTCTGAAGAAGTGCGCTTGCGAAGAGTGCCGAGGGAAAATTGGGAGCTCCGATGACGCATCGTAACTGGCGTACCGTCACCAAGATCGCGTCCATGTTGGAGATGGGAACCGGTACGGCTTCCGAGGTCTGTTGAAATCACTCGAACAGCGGCGGAGGCCCGCTGGTCAACCCGGAACCAAGAGCCGCTGATCGTCGTTCATCCTGCCGACTCTAGATCTGCCTCGCTGCGCTTCAGTAGGTAGGACGGGTGGAGCAGTCCGGTGGGTGGGTAGAGCTCGTCGTGGGTGTAGCGGAAGCCCAGTGGTCCGTCAATCTTCATTTGACAGAGGTATCCGGCGAGGATTTCGCGTCGCTGGCCAGGCGCTCCGACGCAGGCGTAGCGGGGCCTACGTCGAGGAGGAGCAACGCCGCCAGCGGCGTGAAGGACCGTCGGGACCCGTCAATTGAAGGTTGACGGACCACTAGTTTCTCGAGCAGGCGGCGTGAGGCTCGGTTGCCGGGGTTGTGGCCCGCGAAGAGGGCCTAGGCATCCAGGTCGGTGAAGGCGTGGGCGATCGCGGCGCGGGCCGCTTCGGTCGCGAGCCCCTTGCCCCAGTGTTCCGTCCGAAGGTGAACTCCAAGCTCGAGGATGCCTTCGTTGGGGCGGTAGGGGCGGAGGCCGGCGCAGCCGGCGTGGGCGCCGCCTTCGAGGAGGAAGATCGGCCAGTACTGGAGGCCGAGGGCCCGATCGGTCTCGATCGCCTGGGCGAGGCGCGCCGCGACCTCCTCATCGGAGAACGGCCCGCCGATCCAGCGGGTGACTTCGGGGTCGCCCCAGAGACCGAGGACCAGGGCGAGGTCGCCTTCTTGCCAGCGGCCGAAGCCGAGTCGCGCGGAGCGGAGGAAGTAGTTCCTCATCGGCGGCCAACCTTAGCGCGTCGGTCGATCGCTGTTGCCGGGCGAGGTGAGATGGACCGCCATCCGGTAGACTCTCCGGGAGGGTGATGGGTCCATGAAGACACTGGTTCTCCTCGGCCTGCTCGTGGCTCCGCTTCCGGCCGCGGCCGGCGGGGCCGAGGTGCCGGGGTATGGCCCGTGGCACCTGGGCATGTCTCGGGAGCAGGTCGCGGCGGTTTCAGAATTCGGTCCGTACGAGCCGGTGGCCAGCACCGGCGGCCTCGAAACTCGCCATGCCGAGCTCGAGGGCAAGACGATCACCGCCTCCTTCGTCTTCGGCTCGAGCGGCCTCTTCCACATCCAGCTCTGGGCGTACGAGGGGCAAGACTACTCGTCGGCCCTCGAGGCCCTTCACGGGGTCTACGGCTACCTGTCTGACCAGTACGGTCCCCTGGCGACGGATGAAGGCCGCATCCCGGCCGGCCTCTCCAAGGAAGGGCTCGACGCGCTCGTACCGGACGCCTTCAAGAAGAGCGATCCGCAGCTCGATCAGCTCACGACGGGTAAGAAGCTCCAGGTCGAGATGCTCAAGTTCCACCTGTACCCTCAGAGTGGCCCGGAGAACCTCAGAGTGTACGCCTCGCTCATGCACAGCCCGCAGCTTGGCTTCTACTACGTGTTCCTCTACTTCAAGACACCGAGCGGTTCTTGAGCTGTTTCCAGACCGGACAACTCACCGGCCTCCTTCGAGGACGCGGGCAGGCGAGAGGTGCCTGGCACCTCCCCGGGCACTGGTATGAAGGTCCACGCCACAGTAGAAGGCGTGGTGGGAGGTGTAGAATCGCATCGAGGTTTGGAGCGGACTGCTAGTGCAACCGCTCACCCGCAGGGCTATTCGGCGGCACTCGGACCCGCAATGAGACTTTGGACTCTTCATCCGAGGTACCTCGATCCTCAGGGGCTCGTGGCTCTCTGGCGAGAGGCACTTCTCGCCCAACGGGTTCTGGCCGGCAGCACACGTGGCTATCGCAACCATCCGCAGCTCGTTCGCTTCAGACAAGCAGCCGAACCTTTCGGGGCGATAGCCTCGTACTTGCGCTCCGCAATCCTCGGCTTGTTCCTCAGCTCGCCGCGGACTACCTGGAGCCGCATCCTCTCTTCCGCGTCGTCCCCGGTCCGATCGAATCTTGGGAAAGGCCTGCCGGCGGTGCACGGGGCTGAACGAGAGCCAACTACCTCGTACGGAGCCGCACATGAACTTGGGCCCTACAAAGGACTCCAAGTGCGTCGTGTAGCCTGCGTGATTATCTTGCTTGCTGTTGGTTGTGCTTCCGCTGGGCCTCGATTGTCACCCAGCCTGACCGGGCACGAGCGACGCGTCTTGGAGGCGGTGCTTGAATATGAGAGGACGAACTTCCAGAGCCCCCGAGAGGTCTTCGTTCTTGACGTCACCGATCCGTGGCTGCCAACGGAAGAGTCGGTGGCAAAGAAACACCGCCGTCCCGAGGGCGTATCTCCCGAGATTTGGGCTCAGGTGCAGCTCCCGAAGTTTCCTGAGGGCCTGCGAAGGGTGAACACCAAGCCGTATCGCGTCGAGGGTATTGGTTTGCCGCCCGGCTTCAGGCTCTTTGATTCCACCCGCTTCGAGCGCGCCTGGGCGCCGTCGACCACGGTACAGGAGATCGAGGCGAGTCTGGCCAAGCCCGCTCCTCTGGTGCTGTCATTCAGTCGGCCTTACGTCGCGCAAGATGGTGGAGAGGCGTTCGTTGTCGAGCACGTGCTCTCTACCTGGTCTGGATGCGGTGGCATCAACTTGCTTCGCGTCACGCAGTCGGAGGGCGAGTGGAGCGCGGACTTCTACGATGGATGGGTTACGTGGTGAGGCGTGACAGTCCGGAAGATGTGCCACCTGAACCGCGGTGGTTGCTCTGGAGCTGAGACGGTGGCAGATGAAATGAACGTCTACGTGGCCCTTCTGAGGGGCATCAACGTCGGTGGCAGGAACTCTCTCCCGATGAAGGAGCTGACCGGGATCCTCGAAGGTTTCGGCTGCGCGGACGTCCGAACGTACATCCAGAGCGGCAACGTCGTGCTTCGGAGCGATCGAAGCGGTGCCTCCTTGTCTCGCGACGTCGCTCGAGAGATCGAGCAACGGCGGGGATTCGCGCCGCATGTTCTGATCCTCGGCAAGGCCGATTTCATGAAGGCCGTCGCGGGGAATCCATATCCTGAAGCCGAATCGGATCCCGGGACGCTCCATCTCGGATTCCTGGACTCCGTTCCGGCGAACCCGGATCTGGAGGCGCTGGAGGCCGTCAAGGCGCCGGGCGAGAGGTTCGTGTTGAAGGGGCAGGCGTTCTACCTGCACGCACCGGAGGGGATCGGACGCAGCAAGCTCGCAGCGAAGGCCGAGAGGAAGCTGGGCGTTCCGATGACGGATCGCAACTGGCGCACCGTCGGCAAGATCGCTTCCCTGCTGGAGGGCTGAACCCCGCAACCTTGAGCCGCGGGTGACGTACAGGTAGGCTTGGGCTCGGCAGGGCTCCACCCTTTTCGCCCCCGAACAACGGACCGTTGGAGCAGCTCCGATGGGAAGAACCAGAGGAGAAGGCACGAGATGAAGCTTCGAACCGGCTGGGCGGTCACGCTCGCCCTCGCTTTCTGCACGACCTCGTGGGCGTCGGCCGCCGACGCTCCCGCGCCACCGCCCACGACGACGGGGGCGCGCCCGCTGGCGGCGCTGCCCTACACGCCCAGCCTCGAGCCGGCGTTCATGGATCGCTCGGTCGACCCGTGCGTCGACTTCTACGCCTTCTCGTGCGGCAACTGGTCGAAGCTCAACCCGATTCCGCCCGACAAGACGAGCTGGAGCGTCTACGGCAAGGCCTACCAGGACAACCAGCAGTACCTGTGGGGGATCCTCGACGAGGCCTCGAAGAGCGAGGCGTCGCGCGACGCCAACCGGCAGAAGATCGGCGACTACTTCACCGCCTGCATGGACGTCGACGCCATCGACCGCGCCGGAACGACGCCGATCGAGGGCGATCTCGACGCCATCGCGGCGCTGCGATCGAAAGCGGAGATCGCCAAGCTGGTCGGCGCCATGCAACGCGGGGTCGTCGGCCCCTCGATGCTCTTCGGCTATAGCTCCGAGCAGGATCCCGGCGACGCCGCCCAGGTCATCGCTTACGCCCGCGCCGGGGGCCTCGGCCTGCCCGACCGCGACTACTACTTCAAGGAGGACCCCAAGTCGGTCGAGCTGCGGGCGAAGTACCTCGATCACGTCGCCCGGAGCTTCGAGCTCCTGGGCGACGCGGCCGGCGTGGCGAAGAAGGAGGCGGCCACCGTGATGCGGATCGAGACGGCGCTCGCCGACGCCTCGCTCACCCGCGTCGACAAGCGCGATCCGCACAAGGTCTACCACCGCATGACCGTTCCGGAGCTGGCGAAGATCGCGCCCAGCTTCGACTGGAGCGACTACCTCGCGGCGATCGGCGCCCCGGCCGGCGGTGCCGTCGACGTCACCGAGCCGAAGTTCTTCGAGCGGGTCGAGACGCTCCTCGGCGACGAGCCGCTCGAGGCCTGGAAGACCTACCTGCGCTGGCACCTCCTGCGCGCCGCCTCGCACTCGCTCTCGGCGCCGTTTCTCCAGGAGGACTTCGACTTCTACCAGGCGACGCTCCGCGGCGCCAAGCAGATGCCGCCGCGCTGGCAGACCTGCGTCTCCGGCGTCGACCGCAACCTCGGCGAGGCTCTTGGCCAGGTCTTCGTGGAGAAGAACTTCACCCCCGAGACGCGCTCGGCGACCGAGAAGATGGTGGCGCTCATCGAGCAGTCGATGGCGGAGCGGATCTCGGACCTCGACTGGATGAGCGATGCCACCAAGAAGCAGGCGCTCGCCAAGCTCCAGGCCATGCGCAACAAGATCGGCTATCCGGTCCACTGGCGTGACTACTCGAAGCTCGAGATCCACCGCGACGGCTACTTCGGCGACCTCGAGCGCGCCTCGGCCTTCGAGACGGCGCGCGAGTTCGCCAAGATCGGCAAGCCGGTCGATCGCGACGGGTGGGGGATGACGCCGCCGACCGTCAACGCGTACTACGACCCGTCGATGAACGACATCAACTTCCCGGCCGGCGTGCTGATCCCACCGCTCTATGACCCCAAGCTCGACGACGCGCCCAACTACGGCAACACCGGCTCCACGATCGGCCACGAGCTCACGCACGGCTTCGACGACCAGGGGCGCCAGTTCGACGCCGCCGGCAACCTCGAGGACTGGTGGACCGCGGCCGACGCCAAGGCGTTCGAGGAGCGCGCCGCCTGCGTCGTCGACCAGTACGGCGCCTACCCGGTGATCGACGAGATCAAGATCAACAGCAAGCTCACCGAGGGCGAGGACATCGCCGACCTGGGCGGCACCATCCTGGCCTGGGAGGCGTGGAAGAAGGCGACCGCGGGCCGCGAGCTCGAGCCGCGCGACGGCCTGACGCCCGATCAGCGCTTCTTCGTCGGCTTCGCGCAGTGGGCGTGCAGCGAGGTGCGGCCCGAGTCCCAGCGGCTGCGCGCCGCGACCGACCCCCACTCGCCGGGCCGCTGGCGCATCGACGGCGTGGTCGCCAACATGCCGGAGTTCGCCCGGGCGTTCTCCTGCAAGCCTGACCAGCCGATGGTCCGGGAACCGGTCTGCCGGATCTGGTAGGCGCTTGCGGAGGGAGCGTGCCGTGTCGTACGATGTGTACATGAGTACGACAATCACGGTCCGGACGAACTACGACCTGCGTCGCCGGCTCGAGGAGCAGGCCGCCGCCCGGGGGAAGAGCCTCTCGGAAACGGTTCGAGAGATCCTGGAGGCGGCGTTGGCCCCGCGGGCCCTGGAGCACCGCGCCGGCCACCTCCGCGGCCGGCTCGAGCTGCCCCGGCAAGGGAGCGATCCCTGGCGACAGGAGCTCCGGGAGCGGAACTGGCGTCCGTGAGCTTCTGGCTCATCGACACGGGCCCTCTCGTCGCCTATCTCGACGCTCGAGACCCGGACCACGCCGAGGTCGCCCGGCACCTCGACGCCTTCTCCGGCCGCCTCGCCACGACGAGCGCCGTGATCACGGAGAGCATGCACTTGGTGGCGGCGGATACGCGGGGACCACGCCTCCTGGCCGACTTCGTGTCCTCGGCGGGTATCGACGTCTATGACCTCTCGCGCCCTCCGGAGCTGCACGACGCCGTCGCGTTGATGGAGGCATACACGAACCTTCCCATGGACTTCGCGGACGCCACGCTCCTCCTCCTCGCCGAGGGCCTCGGCTGCCACGACCTCGCCACCCTCGACCGCCGGGGCTTCGCCGCCTTCCGGACTCGCGAAGGCAAGGCGCTCAGGCTGGTGCTCGATCTCGGCTGAGGCTCCTTCAAGAGCCTCGTCTCAGAGCTTGTGAAAAGAATCTCCGGCCGTCGCGAGGGCGTTCCCGGGCGCCCCTCGCAAGGCGCGCCGACGCAGGCGTAGCGGGGCCTACGTCGAGGAGGCGTAACGCCGCGAGGGGCGATTCGGGGGCGCCCGCAGTAGGTCGGAGATTCATTCACAAGCTCTCACTACTCCCCCCGCACGACCTCGGCGGGCTCGACCCGGGCGGCTCTCCGGGCGGGGAGGTAGGTGGCGGCGAGGGCCGTGGCGGCGAGGAGGAGGGTGACCGCGGCGTAGGTGGCGGGATCGCCGGGTGGGGTCTCGAAGAGGACGCCGCGGAGGAGGCGGGCGAAGGCCCAGGCGGCGGCGAGGCCGAGGGCGAGGCCGGTAGCGACCAGCACCGCTCCCTGGCCGACCACCATGCGGGTGACGTCCGCCGGCCGGGCGCCCAGGGCCAGGCGCACGCCGATCTCGCGGGTGCGGCTGCCCACCGTGTAGGCGATGAGGCCGTAGACGCCGGAGGCCGCGAGCAGCAGCGCCAGGGCGGCGAAGGCGGCGAGCAGGAGGCTTCCCAGGCGCGGGCGGGCGAGGGCCTGGCCGATGTTTCTGGCCAGCGGGTGGAGGTCGGGGATCGGGAGGTCCGGGTCCGCGGCCCGGATCTCCCGGCGCACGGCGGACGCGAGCGCCGTGGGATCGGGGCGGCCGGCGCCGCTACCGGTGCCTGGCCCCGGCGCGGCCTCGACCACCAGTGTGATCGCGTCCCAGGGAAGCTGGTCGTAGGCCAGGAACATCGTTCCCTGGGGCCCGCCCTCGAGCGAGACGTCGAGCAGGTCGCCCACCTCACCGACCACCGTCCGCGAGCTGCCGTCCGGCCCGCCGAACAGGATCTCGCGCCCCACCGGGTCCTCGCCCGGCCAGAGCTGCTCGGCGAGGGAGGCGGTGATCACGGTCACCTTCCGGGCGCCGTCGCGGTCCCGCGCGTCGAGGTAGCGGCCGCGCAGAAGCGGCACGTCCAGGGCCCGGAAGTAGCCGGGCGTGACGCTTCGCCACTGCGCCTGGAGGTACTCGTCCGGCGCCGCCGCCCGGCCCGGAACGGCGATCCGGTTGACGGTGTGGAAGGCCGAGAAGGGCTCGACCACGGTGCCGCCGGCGGCGGCCACGCCCGGCAGGGCCTCGAGCCGATCGACCAGGCCGTCGACGAAGGCCGGGAGGTTCTCGTCGGTGAAGCGACCGGAGGAGAGGTCGAGGCGGACGGCCAGCACGTCGGCCGGATCGAAGCCCGGCGGGACGCCCAGGAGCCGGACGAGGCTGTGCCCCATGAGCCCGGCGCCGACCAGCAGCACCACGGCCAGGGCCAGCTCGCCCACGACCAGGGCGCTCCGCAGCCGGCGGGATCCACCGACCGCCCCCCGGCCGTCGGCCCGGAGCGACGTCGAGAGGTCCACGCGAGAGGCCTGGAGGGCGGGGAGCAGGCCGAAGAGCAGGGTGGCCACGAGGGCGACCGCGGCGGTGAAGGCGAGGGCGCGGCCGTCGAGCGCGGCGCCCTCGAGCCGCGGGATCCCCGTGGCGTCGAGCCCCCGGACCAGGGCGATCAGCCAGGTGGCGAGGGCGAGGCCCGCCGCCGAGCCCAAGACCCCGAGGCCCAGGCTCTCCACCAGGAGCTGGCGCACCAGGCGGCGGCGCCCGGCGCCCAGGGCGGAGCGGATGCCCATCTCGCCGGCGCGGGCGGTGGCCCGGGCCACCAGCAGGCCGGAGACGTCGGCGCAGGCGAGGAGCAGGAGGAGCCCGACGGCGACCAGCAGGACCAGGAGCACCCGCCGGGCGTCGGGGCCGACCAGCGCTCGGGCGAGCGGCGCGAGCTCCACCCCCCAGCCGCCGTCGGCCTCCGGGTAGCGTTCCCCGAGATGGCGGGCGACGGCGGAGAGCTCGGCCCGGGCCTCTCCCAGGCTCACGCCGGGGGCGAGGCGGGCGAGGGCGCCGAAGTCCTTGTTGTCCCGGTCGCTGTCGGGATCGGGGGCGAGCGGCGTCCAGACTTGGGTGCCCGGCGGGAAGGCGAATCCGGCGGGCATGACGCCCGAGATCACGGTCGGCCGCCCGTCGAGGACGACCGTCGTCCCGACGACCGCCGGGTCGCCACCGAAGCGGCTCCGCCAGAGCTCGTGGGAGAGGACCGCGCGGTCGGTGTCGGCCGGGGCGTCGAGGCCGTCCCGGGCCGAGGCCGCGAAGGGCGCGCCGAGCTCGGGGGCCACCCCCAGGACGGCGAAGAAGGCCGGGGTCACCGCGGCGCCGTCGAGGCGCGCCGGCTCGCCGTCGCCGGTCAGGGCGGGCGAGCGCTGCTCGAAGGCGGCGAGGGCCGAGAACGAGGAGCTCTCGCGCCGCCAGTCGGCGACGTTCTGGAGCGAGGCCGAGAAGTGCGCGCCCTGGGGCGTCGTCTCCCAGATCCAGACCACGCGCTCGGGCTCGGGGTAGGGCAGCCGCTCGAGCAGGACGGCGTCGACGACGCCGAAGATGGCGGTGATGCCGCCGATCGCGAGCGCCAGGATGACGACCGCGGTGAGGGTGAAGCCCGGCTCGCGAGCCATCTGGCGCGCGGCGAAGCGCAGGTCCTGGGTGATCTCGTCGATCTGGTGGGCAAGACGCATCCGTCTCTCCTCTCGAGACTGGTTACGGAGATCGGGCGGTGAGGTTCTCGGGAAGCAGGAAGCCCCGGCGGTCGAAGAGGCCCGGCAGGGTGTCGTCGCCGGGGCCCGCGCCGGGCAGGAGGTAGTAGCGGAGCTCGCCGGTCGAGACCTGCTCGATCCAGACCTCCACCTGCGAGGTCGAGAGCTTGACGATCGTCGGCCAGAGGTAGCCGTTCGGCTTCGGCCCGACGATCCGCACGACGACCTCGGTGCGGCCGGGCACGGCGCCGCTCACGCAGAGTGCCTCGGGCAGGCAGGCGGCCTCGGAGGCGCCGAGCCTCGTCTGGCCGGGGCTGCCGGTGATGGCGACGCCGAAGCGGAAGTCGGGAAAGTCCGGGTCGGAGAGGAGCTCGGCCGGCGGAGGTGGCGGTGGGGCCGGCGGCGGCGGGCCCTGGAGCAGGGTGAAGTGGTCGGCGACGGCGCCGGTGGCATCCAGGAACCGGCCGTCCAGGCGCCGGCCGTCGACGTCGAGCACCAGCGAGCCGAGCTCGCGGAGCGACACCCGCATCGCCGGGTGGTCGAGGGCGCCGCCGCCGAGCTCGGAGGAGCTGCCGTCGACGGCGTAGACCGCGCCCTGGTGGCCGCCGCGGGCGCTCGGCTTGGCGTAGGCCCCGTCGCCCGCGGGGTCGCCGTCGCCGCCGTCGAGCACCATCGCGGGCGCGAGGGTCGTCGACGGGCCGTAGTGCGAGTCGAGGAGCACGCTTCGCTCGTAGGCGTGGCTGTGCCCGCCGAGCACCAGGTCGACGCCGTGGCGCTCCAGGATCGGCAGGGCGTTCTCGCGCATCTCGGCGAGGCGCGCCTCCGTGTCCGAGTCGTGCGATCCCTTGCTGTACGGCGGGTGGTGCCAGTAGGCGATGATCCAGGGCTCGAGCGTGGCCGCGAGGTCGGCGTCGAGCCAGGTGAGCATCGCGCCCGCGAGCGAGCGGTCGAGGTCGTAGGAGTCGAGGCAGACGAAGTGGACCGGCCCGTAGTCGAAGGAGTAGTAGGCCTCGGTGCCCGAAGCGAGGCCCCCCGCTTCGCCGGCCCGGGGGAGCGTGAAGAGGTCGAAGTAGGGGCCCGTGCCGGTCGCGGCGTCGGCCGAGAGGCCGTCGTGGTTGCCGAGCGTCGGCCAGAGGACCATCGTCGCGAGCTCCTCCGGGTAGGTGTCGAAGACCGCCGCCTGGTACTGGTCCTCGGTGCCCCTGGGATAGGCGTTGTCGCCCAGCATCAGCCAGAGGTCGGCGGCGCGGTCGCCCGCGGCGAAGGAGCGGTAGGCGTCGCGGACGGCGCGGGCGTCGGCGTTCGCCGCTCCGGAGTCGCCGATCGCCCAGATCCGGACCGCCACGTCGGAGCCGGGCTCGGGCGACGTGTGGAAGGGGATCTCGCCGGCGGGCGAGCCCAAGCCGCTCGGGAGGCGGGCGTCGGAGAGGGCGTAGAGGTACGAGCCGGCGGGCGAGAGGCCGGAGATCGCGACCTCGTGGTCCCTGACCGCGGCCTCGCCGCCCACCTGGTAGACCGGCCCGCCCGCCTCGGCCCGGTACTCGACGCGGCTCGGCGCCGGAACGTCGGTCCGCCACCGGACGACGACGCTCGTCGAGGTGCCGAGCTGGAGGTAGGGCCCGCGGGTCACCAGGGCGGCAGGCGGGTCGGCGGGGGAGGGCGCCGCGCCGCGAGGGGCGATTCGTCTCGGAGCCTCCGGGGCGCGCGGGACGCTCGCGCGGTGGGGCGGCGGCGTCGCCGGCCGGCCCGCGGCCGCGAGCGCCCGGGTGCGCTCCAGGTAGAGGTCGGGCGCCGGCCACGGCGCGTGGGCGATCGCCCGGTCGTAGTCCGCGACCGCCTCGCGGAAGAGCCCCAGGCGGCACCGCGCCCGGGCTCGGAGGAGGGCGCCCTCCGGGTCGTCCGGTCGCCGCCGGAGGTAGCGGTCGAGCCGCGCCTGGGCCTCGCCGGGGCGTCCGAGCGCGAGAAAGAGTCGCGCCCGCCCGAGATCGACCTCGGCGAGCCCCGGATCGAGCCGCTCGGCGCGGTCGTAGTCCGCCAGGGCGGCGGGGACGTCGCCCTGCTCGCGCCGCAGCTCGGCCCGCTCGAGGACCGGGCGCGCGTCGCCCGGCGCCCGCGCGATCGCCTGCTCGACGAGCTCGAGCCTCTCTGCGAGCGGCGGGTGGGCGCGGGCGGCCGGCGCCGTCGCGAGCAGCAGCAGGCCGAGCCCGAGGGCGATCGGCAAGCGACTCGGCAATCGGCGTGTTTCGCTCGTGGGCTCCTCCAAGGGGGGCGATCCTACGTCTCGCCGCCCACGATGAACTTGCCCCCTTTCATCACCAGCACCGGGTGCTCGGTGGCGGAGAGGTCCTCGAGCGGATTGCCCGGCACGGCCACGACGTCCGCCGCCTTGCCCGCCTCGAGCGAGCCGGTGACGTCGGCGACCCCCAGCAGGTCCGCGCCGCCGTGGCTGGCGGCCATCAGCGCCTGGGTGGGGGTGAAGCCGTTCTGGGCCATGAGGGTGAACTCCTTGGCGTTGGTGCCGTGCGGCTCGACGCCCGCGTCGGTGCCGAACGCCACCGGCACGCCGATCTTCGCCGCGTGCTGGAACATGGTCATCATCTGCGCGGCCGCGGTGCGCGCCTTCTCGGCGATCGGCGGCGGGTAGCTGTCCGCCTTCTGGCCCACCCACCAGCCGGCGTAGAGGGTGGGCACCAGGTAGACGCCCTTCTGCTTCATCAGCTCCAGGGTGTCGTCCTGGAGGAACGTGCCGTGCTCGATCGAGTCGACGCCGGCCTGGATCGCCATCTTGGCGGCCTGGTCGCCGTGGCAGTGCGCCGCGACCTTCCGGTGCCAGGCGTGCGCCTCGGAGACGATGGCGTCCATCTCGTCCTGGCTGAGCTCCGGCACGTCCACCGGATCGGACACCGAGAGCACGCCGCCCGAGGGCATGAACTTGATGACGTCGGCGCCATACTTGATCTGGTAGCGCACCGCCGCGCGGCACTCCGCCGGGCCGTTGCAGACGCCGTCGATCGGTCCCAAGGGCTTGACGAAGTCGGGCGGGTAGGGCGGGTTGTCGGCGTGGCCACCGGTCGCGCCGATCGGGTGGACGGCGGTCAGCATCCGCGGCCCCTCGGTGACGCCGGCGTTGATCGCGTTGCGCAGCCCGACGTCGACGTAGTCCCAGGCGCCGACGTTGCGCACCGTGGTGAACCCGGCCTCGAGGGTCCGCTGGGCGTAGCGCGCCGCGTAGAGGGCCTGCTCCGCCGGGAAGCGGAACGTGTCCTCGTAGAACGACTTGTAGTAGTCGTCCGAGAACTCGACCGTGAGGTGGACGTGGGCGTCGATGAAGCCGGGCAGGAGGGTGGCGTCGCCCAGGTCGACGACGCGGGCGAACTGTGGGATCTCGAGATCGTGGCCGACGGCGGCGATCTTGGTGCCCTGGATGACGACCACGCCGTGATCGACCAGCTTGCCGGAGACGCCGTCGAAGAGATGGGCCGCCTTCAGGACGATCGGGCGCACCGGCGTGACGACGGCGCCCGGGGGCTGCGCGGCGAGCGGCAGCGCGGCCAGCAGTCCGAGGCAGAGGACGGGCAGTCTCGGGAAGCGGCGGTGGTGCATGGTTCCTCCTCGCGGGTTCGACTCGGCCGGCAGGAGCCCGGCCCGAGCGGGGGTGGCTCTCTGGGTTCGTGGACCGGCCGATTATGCACCAACCCGGGGAGGGCGGCGGCGAGCCGCCGGGAGGCGGCCCGCCGCGGAAGGGCTACGCCGGAGGCTTGCCGTGGTGCCGGCCGCCGTGGGCACGCCGCTGCGGGCGGGCGTGCCGGGCGGGAGCCCGGCCGTGGCTCCGGGCCCGGCGGGCCCCGCTACGGGAGGGTGCGGCCCGGCGTGCGGTCGGCCGCGAGCGGCGGACCGTCGGTGCGGCGCTCCGGGTCCGGGTCACCCGGGGCGGCCGCGCGTGCGTGCGGTGGCGCGGCGGGCGCGCCGGCGTCCTGGCCCTGGTCCTCGCAGGCGCCCGGCCTCGCGATCGGGTAACGCCTGGTGCGTTGTGCTCACCGCGCCGGACCGAGCGCACGACCGCCGGCCGGTGGCTCGGCCGGGTGGAGCGGATCCGCGGCCGGTACATCTCGACCTCGCGGCCGCGAACCCCGCGGCTTCGGCTGCCCGAGCGGGACTCGACCACCCGGTAGGGGGCCACCCGGTGGCGAGTCGCCCGCTCGATCCGGTCGACCGCGACGCTGCGGTTGACGTAGGTGCCGCGGGCCGGCTCGTAGCGGGTCACGTTGCGCGCCCGCCGGAAGAGGTCGCGGTGCCGGCTGCGCGGGGCGTTCCAGCGCCCGACCCGCGACGACAGGAAATCGCGCTCCGGCACGAAGACGTACCGGTCCGGGTCGCGATAGCGAACGCGGCTGCGGAAGCTCGCGCCCGGAGGCAGCGGCGACCAGCCGATCCAATCGTCGCTCTGGTAGAAGTCGACCCAGGCCGGCGCCCACTCGGTGCCCGGCACCCAGACCCAGCCGATGACGGGATCGAAGTCCCAGCGGCCGTAGTGGAAGGGCGCCCAGCCCCAGTCGTAGTCGGAGACCCAGGTCCAGCCGTACTCGGTGTAGACCCAGCGTCCTTCGCTATAGGGCTGCCAGGACACCGGCACACCGCGCGGCGACCAGACCAGGCCGAGCCGCGGGCTCGAGTACCACGAGCCGTAGGCGGAGAGGCCGTCGTAGAAGACGCTCACGTCGACCGAGAATCGCGGGCCGTTGGAGTAGGCGTGGCTCGGCGCCGCGGTGGCGAGCAGGAGTGGGAAAAGGGCAATGAGAACGAGTTTCGAGAGTTTCATCGGTCACCTCCTGGGGACCGTCCCGTCCCCTAAAGGCGCCGCCGAAATGCTGACTGATCGTCGGATTTGGCCTGCAAACGCTGGCGCGGCGCCCAGGGGGCTGCGATCCGCACCGCTCATAAACGGCAAGGATGATGCCAGCGATTTTGTAACTTCTTCCGGCACTTCCTCCGGCCCTTGGGCCGGCCGGGATCGCGGTCAGGCCGCGCCCAGGATCCGGTCGAGCTCGCCGGGCTCGACCGGCTTGACGAGGTGGTGGTCGAAGCCGGCCTCGCGCGAGCGCTCGCGATCCTCCCGAGTGCCGTAGCCGGTCACCGCGACGAGGAGCGGCCGCCGGCCGGCGCGAGCGCGCACCCGGCGCGCCACCTCGTAGCCGTCGAGGCTCGGCAGGCCGATGTCGACCAGCATCACCTCCGGCACCTCTTCGTCCAGGCGGCGCAGGGCGCTCTCGCCGTCCCCGACCAGGGTGACCCGGTGGCCCTGGGTCGCGACGAGCGAAGCGAGCATCTCGCCGACGTCCGCGTTGTCCTCGACCACCAGGACGCGCCGGCTCCGCGAGTGGGCGACCGGCTCCGGGGTCTCGGCCGGGGCCGGTTGCGGCGCCGCGACCCGCGGCAACCGGACCACGAACTCACTGCCCCGGCCCTCGCCCTCGCTGTGGGCCTCGACCTCGCCGTCGTGCATCTCGACCAGGCGGCGCACCAGGGTGAGCCCGATCCCGAGGCCGCCGGCGCTGCGCGGATAGCCCTGGTCCGACTGCACGAAGAGGTCGAAGACCGACGGCAGGAGCTCGGGCGGGATCCCCACGCCCCGGTCCGCGACCCGGAGCTCGACCGTCTCCTCGTCTCCGCCGAGCTCGAGGCGGACGTGGCCGCCGGGTGGCGAGTACTTGGCGGCGTTCGCCAGGAGGTTCGAGACCACCTCGACCAGGCGGTCGGGATCGGCGTCGACCCGCGCGGGCTCGTCCGGCAGCACGACCTCGAGGTGGTGGCGCCGCTCGTCGAGTAGCGGCCGCGCGGCGTGGATCGCCTGGGAGACGAGCTCGCGCAGGTCGACGATGCGCCGCTCGAGGACGACCCGCCCCTGGGCCACTCGGGAGACGTCGAGCAGGTCGTCGAGCAGGCGCTTCATGTGCATCGCCTGGCGCGACGCGATCTCCTGGAGACGGATGGCCCGGTCGTCCTCGGTGACCCGGATCTCGAGCAGCGCGAGCGCGTTGACGATCGCCGCGAGGGGGTTGCGCAGCTCGTGGGCGAGCATGGCGAGGAACTCGTCCTTGCGGCGGGAGGCGGTCTCGAGCTCCCGGCGCGCCGCCTGGCTCTCGCGCCAGAGCTCCCGGTAGCGCCCGGCGTGCTCGAGGGCGATCGCGGCCTGGTCGGCGAGCGCCGAGAGCAGCTCCTCCTCCTCGGCGCGCGCCTCGACCGGCCCCCGGTGGACCGCGAGGAGAATGCCCCGGACGCTCCCGCTGCGAATCACCGGCACGCCGATGAAGGTGTCGTCCGGGCGGTACTCGACGAGCTTGCGCAGCGCGCCCTCGATCTTCTCGTCGAAGGGGGCCGAGAAGGCGGCCGCCCGCTCCGCGTCGAGCCCGCGGTGGGCCGCGAGGTAGGCCTCGCCCGACTCGTCGGCGAGCAGCAGGGCGCACTGGTCGGCGCCGGTGAGATGGCACATCCGGTCGACCACGAGCTCCAGCAGCGCCTCGTAGTCGAGCGTCTCCGCGATCGACCGGTTGATCGCCAGCAGCTCGCGCAGGCGGTGGGTCTCCACGCTCACTCGACCTCGATTCCGTCGGGCCCTATGTGCAGGACGTGGCGCCTGCCGTCGTGGGCGCTGGCGCGGGTCTTGAGGATTCGGACCGAGCGCGTGAGCTCGTCGCCGAGCTCGACGGAGAGAGAGAGGATGTTGTCGCTCATGTAGGAGACGTCCCGTCCCTCGGGCGGCGGCCCTTCCGGAATCCCCGAAGCGGACTCCAGGGCCAGCATCGAGGTGATGCCCCGAAACGCGAGCTCCTGGATCAGCGCGTAGACGTAGTCGTGGAACCGGCGGCGGTCGTAGGAGGCGGCGGCCAGGTCGCCCAGGGCGTCGATCACGACCCGGCGCACGCCGTTGGCCGCGAGCCGCCGGAGCACCTCCTGGACGATGGTGTCGATCTGGAGCTCGACCGGCGAGGTGTGCAGGATGTCGAGCCGTTCGGGCCCGAGGAGGGCCTCGGGATCCCATCCCAGGCTCTTCATCGCCTGGACGAGCTGGGCCGGGGTCTCCTGGAAGTTCACCAGCAGGCCCGGCTCGCCGTCCTCCACGCCCCGGCGCAGAAAATGGAGGCAGAGCATCGTCTTGCCGGCGCCGGAGGGCCCCGCCACCAGGGTCGAGCTGCCGCGCAGCCAGCCGTTCTCGATCATCGGATCGAGGCCTCGAATCCCCGTCTTGAGGCGCGCGGGAGCCAGGACCGGCCCGTCCTGGCCCTTGGGTCCGACCAGGCGGGGGAAGACCTGCAGGCCGTGGCGCGAGATCGTGAAGGCGTGGTTGCCGTCGAGGAAGTCGCTGCCGCGCAGCTTGACGATTCGCAGGAACCGGTCGTCGCGAGCGCCCGACTGCTCGCGCTGGAGCGAGAGGATGCCGTCGGCGATCGCGAACTCGGGCAGCTCGGCCATGCTCTCGAGGTCGTACTCGCCGACCCACAGGCTCGTCAGGTCGTAGGCGCCGGCGAGGCCGGCGAGCTCGAAGACCACCTTGCGCCAGTCGAGCCGGTCGGGTACGAGCTCGCTCACCGCCTTGAACGAGTCGATCACCATCACCGACGGCCGGTGCTCCTGGATGAGCCGCGCGCACTCGTCGACCAGGTGGCCGGGATCCTCCGTCAGGGCCTGGGCCAGACCTTCGAAGACGACGTCCGCACCGATCCGGTCGACGTCGACGAAGCTGAGCTCCTGAAGGTAGCCGACGAGCTTGGCCGTCGGCTCGGAGAGGGTGGTGAGGTAGAGAGCCGGCCGATCCGGGGTGCCTTGGGCGAAGGCGAGCTCCTCGGCGAGGATGGTCTTGCCGGTGCCCGGCAATCCCATCACGACGTTGATCGAGTGCCGGGGGAGGCCGCCGCCGAGGATTTGGTCGAGCTTCTCGTTGCCGCTGCTAACTCGTTGCATCGCCGGCTCCCGTGTCTTCCCGCTGTCGCCTCAGGAGCTCGTCGAGGAAGCGGACCATGCGGGCATCGTCCAGCGGCTTGCGCAGGAAGCCGTCGGCTCCCGCCTCGACCGCCCGCAGCTCGGCCGAGAGGATGCTGAAGATGAGCACGATCATCGATCGCGTCGCGGGATCGGACTTCAGGGCGCGGCAGACGGCCAGCCCGTCCATGCCGGGAAGGAGAATCTCGGAGATGACCACGTCGGGCCGGCTCCTGCGCGCGAGCTCCAACCCTTCGCGGCCGTCGGCGGCGAACTCGACGTCGTAGCCGGCCTCTTCCAGGAAGTACCGCTCGAGCCTGCGGACGTGAGGGTCCCGCTCGACGACGAGGATCATGGCGCGCCCGCCGTTCGAGGGGGCTCTGTCGACGCTCACCGGGTGTTGGCTCCGGCCATCCGCCACGAGACGGCGGAAAGGCGGGAGATATCTTACTACTCCAGCGGATTGTCGCCGCGGGCGTTCAGGGGATCCACCCGTAGCGGTCGAGGCGGGGGGATCGGCGACCTGGGCCCGGTCGCCCGACGGGGGCGTGGAGGGCGGGGGCGGCCCTGAGTCTGGGTCCGTCACCCTCGATCCGGCGACCGGCGCATGGTCGGTGGGGAACGCTCCGGGCCGACCGCGGCGGCCAGGCTGCCGGCGGTCAGGAGGCCGAGCATGGAGCTCATCCGCACGGGCGGGAAGGGCATCCCGGCTCCGATCCGGAAGCGCTACCACATCGAGCATGGAGACGGGCTGGTGTGGCTCGACGAAGGCGGGGTGATCCGGGTCGTGCCGGTGGCTGCGGACCCTGTCAAAGGGCTTCGCGGAGCGGTGAAGGGCGCTGGCCTTCTCGACTCCCTCCTGGAGGACCGCCGGCGGGACCGCGAGCGTGAATAGCCCTGCTCATGTCCTCGACTCCTCGGCGCTCCTGGCATTGATCGAGGACGAGCCCGGCGCCGAGACCGTTGACGACCTGGTCTCGGAGCTCGACGAGCCCACGGTCCTCCAGGCGGACCGGTTCAAGGCGGACTACAAGGTGTCGCTGGCCGATGCCTGGATCGCCGCCGTCGCGAGGCCGCGAGACGCTGTCTTGGTACACAAGGATCCCGAGCTCGAGGCCCTGGAAGGGCTCGTCCAGATGAAGGCTCTGCCGTACGAGAGCACGCCGGCAGTCACCCGTGAGCGCCCATGATGGCGCCGCCACGGTTCGGGCCGCACGTCGTGGCGGCTCCCGGATCCCCCGCTGCTATCCTCTCACCGTGAACTTGCCCGGGTCCTCGGCGCACTGCTTCAGACCCTCGACGATCGCGGCTGCCGGCATGCCCTGGTCGGCGGACTGGCGATGGCGGCCTACGGCCTCCCGCGCGCGACCCTCGACCTCGACCTGGTGGTGGAGGGCGCGTGCCAGGACGACCTCGTGCGCGACATGGAATCCATGGGCTACGAGACCGTTCACCGCTCGCCCGGCTACTCGAATCATGCGCATCCACAGACCGGCATGGGGAGCGTCGACTTCGTCTACGTCCGCGGCGCGACCGCCGACAAGCTCTTCCGGGACCTCCGGCAGATGCCCGGTCCCGGCGGCGGGAGCGTCCAGATCCCCAGTCCCGAGCACCTGGCGGCCATGAAGGTCCTGGCGATGAAGAACGATCCGGTCCGCGCCTTTCAGGAGCTGGGCGACATCCGGCACCTGATCACCGCTGCCGGCGCCGAGCGCGAGGCGGTGCGCGAGCAGTTCATCCGGCACGGCCTGGAGGAGCGCTACCGTGAGCTCGCAGCGAGCCTCTGATCCCGGGGGCTCGGTCCTCGACCGGATCGCGGAGGACATCCCCACGACGCCCGAGGACGTGGAAGCCCTGCGCCGGGCCCGCGAGCGCTCCCGCGCCGGCTTCACCCTCGAGCAGATCCACCTCCTCGAGCCTCCGGACTGGTGGGAGTACACCCCGCGCCGGCACAGCTTCGAAGGCTACGAGCCGTTCGAGCTGTAGCGTAGGCCGCATCCTCTTGACGTAAAGATCCAAGACTACTACCCTGGCCCTGGAGGTAATTCGTGCCATACCAGAGCCGACTCTCGAGCAAGGGCCAGGTCACGATCCCCGTGGAGATCCGCGAGAGGCTGCATCTCGAACCCGGCGACTCGGTGATCTACGAGGTCGAACACGACCGGGCCGTGCTCCGGCGGGCGGAGCCGTTCGACATCGCGTTCCACGCTGCCCTGACCGAGACGCTCGAGGAGTGGGCCTCGCCGGAGGACGACGAGGCCTTCCGTGATCTGTGACACCGGCGACCTCGCGGTGGTGCCGTTTCCGTTCTCGGAGCGACCGGGGACGAAGCGACGGCCGGCTCTGGTGTTGAGCGGCCGGCCCTTCAACGCGGCCGGCCACACGATCTTCGCCATGGTCACGACCAAGGCGGATCCTCCCTGGCCGGGCGACGTCCGAATCGGAGACCTCGAGGCGGCGGGTCTTCGCCGTCCTTGTATCGTGCGCCTGAAGCTCTTCACCCTCGACAACCGCCTGGTCCTGCGCCGCGCCGGGCGCCTGGCGAGTATGGATCGTCAGACCGTTCGGGCGAGCCTGGAGGCGAGTGTCGTCGAGCCCTTCGCCGGGAGCGGCTGACCGGATCCTCCGGACTTCTCGGGCGCCACCCTGACGCCCGAGGCTCCGGAGCTCGACGCCCTGAGGGGCCGGGTCCGGATGGAGGCACTGCCCTACAAGGAGAAGGGCGGGGCGTGAGAAGGCGACGCCCTGTAGGCTTGATCGCTAACCGGCGAACCCCAGGACGGCCTTCAGCGAGCGCGCCGGTGGTGGCGGTCACCGGTCCTCGCCAGTCGGGCAAGACGTCGAAGCCTTCAGCACGTTCCTCGAGCTCGCTGCCGGGGCGCACCGCTTGCGAGCTCCAGCTCTCGAGCCTCGGCGCCGACGCGGGCGCGCCAGTTCGGCGAGAGCCCCAAGGCGGGCGTCTTCGAGGGCAAGACCTCCCCTGGGAAGAGGAAGCGGCTGTGCTACCATGCAGGCGATGAAGGCAATGCCAGCAAGGAAGCCTGCCATGGCCCAGCTCACCGTCCGCAAGCTCGACCCCGAGATCGTCCGCCGCCTCAAGATGCGCGCGGCGCAGAACAACCGCTCGGCCGAGGCCGAGCACCGCGCGATCCTGGAAGCAGCGCTCGCGCCGGGAACCGCGGACTTCTGGGAGCGGGCGGCGAGCCTCCGGAGCCGGACGACCGGCCGGAGCGCCACCGACAGCGTCGAGCTCCTCCGCGCCGACCGCCGCCGCGACTCGTCGGAGGAGCCCCAATCCTCGGGCCGATCCGCCGGCCGGTGAGCGCCTGGGTCGTCGACGCCAGCGTCGCGGTCAAGTGGCTGGTCCAGGAGGAGGGGAGCGAGGCGGCCGCGGCGCTCCGGGGCGACGAGCTCCACGCACCGGACTGGATCCTCGTCGAGTGCGCCAACGTCCTCTGGGCCAAGGCCCGCCGGCGAGAGCTGACCTGGGACGAGGCGGAGGCAGGTCTCGACCTGCTCCGCGAGGCGCCCCTGGTCCTGGCCTCCGGGCGCGAGCTGGTCGGCGAGGCCCTCGCCCTGGCCCGCGAGCTCGCCCACCCGATCTACGACTGCCTCTACCTGGCCCTGGCCCTCGGGCTGGACGCGCCCCTGGTCACCGCCGACCGGCGATTCGTCACTGCGGTCCGCGGCAGCGGCCTGTGCGGAGTGCCGATCCGGGCCCTGGGCGAACGGGAGGCGGCCGGCCAGGTGATGGAAGGAGGCAGCCCGTGAGACGGCCGCGCGGCCGCGCAGGTCGGTGGAGGAACCGCTCCTCCTGCGATGCTCTTTCAAAGCGCGAAGTCACAGGCCTCGGATCGCCCCGCCGTCGACCGCCAACGCCTGGCCGGTGACGAACGAGGCGGCCGCCGAGGCGAGGAAGGCCACCACCTCGCCCACCTCGTCCGGGCTCGCCATGCGCCCGGCGGGGACGTCGCCGGCGCGCCGGCGCTCGACGACCTCGGCCGGGTCGCCGGTCCGCTCCATCTCGTCCTCGATCAGCTCGGCCTGCCGGTCGGTCCGGGTGTAGCCGGGGAGCACGGCGTTGACCGTCACGCCGTCGGCGGCGACCTCGCGCGCCAGGGTCTTCAGGTAGCCGAGCAGCCCCGGCCGCAGCGAGTTCGAGAGCGCCAGGCCGGGAATCGGCTGGCGGCCGGAGATGGAGTTGATCGCCACGATCCGGCCCCAGCCGCGCTCGCGCATGCCGGGAACGACCAGGCGGCAGAGGCGGGGCACGAAGAGGAAGACGAGCGGGAGCGCCCGCGCCCAGTCCTCCTCGGTCAGCTCCAGGGCGGGCTTGGCCGGCGGGCCGCCGCCGTTCGGCACCAGGACGTCGATCCGGCCGAAGCGCTCGGTCGCGCCCGCGACCAGTCGTTCCAGGGCGCCGAGGTCGGAGACGTCGGCGGCGAGGGCCGCTACCTCGCCGCCGCCGGGCAGGTTTGCGAGCTCGGCGCGCGCCCGCTCCAGGCGCTCGCCGCCGCGGGAGGAGACGACCAGGGTGGCGCCGCGGCGTGCCAGGGCGCGGGCGGAGGCGAGGCCGAGGCCGGCGGAGGCGCCGGTCACGAGCGCCACCCGGCCGGTGAGGTCTCGTTCCAGGGACGGGTCCATGGCGCGGCAGGTTACCAGCCCTCTCCCGGAAGCCACCGGCCGGAGGTCCTCCTGCCGGCTCTCAGGCTTTCTTGGCGATCCGGGCGCCGTCCTCGTCGTACTCGTAGACGCCACGGCCGACCTTCTTGCCCAGGCGGCCGGCGCGGACGTGCTGCACCAGCAGCCGGCTCGGCCGGTAGGCCTCGCCGAGCGTCTCGTGGAGGTAGGTGAGGATCGAGAGCCGCACGTCGAGGCCGACCAGGTCGACCATCTCGAACGGGCCCATCGGATGGTTGAGTCCCAGCTTCAGGGCGAGGTCGATGTCCTCGGCCGTCGCCACCCCCTCCTGGAGCATCCGGAACGCCTCGTTGCCGATCAGGGCGTTGATCCGGCTGGTCACGAACCCGGGGGACTCGTTGACCGTCACCACTTTCTTGCCCATGGCGGCGGCGACGGCGGCGAGGGTGCGAAGGGTCTCCTCCGAGGTCTCGAGCCCCTTGACCAGCTCCACCAGCCGCATGATGTGGACCGGGTTGAAGAAGTGCATCCCGGCGAAGCGCTCGGGGCGGGCGGTGGCGGCGGCGATCTCGGTCACCGAGAGGCCGGAGGTGTTGGTGGCGAAGAAGGCCCCGGGCGGCGCCGCGGCCTCCACCGCCCGGAAGATCTCGAGCTTCAGCGCGATGTCCTCGGGCACCGCCTCGATCACCAGGTCGGCCTCGCCGACGGCCTCGGTCAGGTCGGGATGGAGGCTCAGGCGCTCGAGGGCGGCCTCGGCGTCGTCGGCTTCGACCTTGCCGAGGCTGATTCCCTTGTCGAGGGTCTTCTCGATCGAACGCCGGGCCGCGGCGAGCACCTCGCGGTCGACGTCCGCGAGGCGGGTCCGGTAGCCGGCCAGGGCCGAGACGTGGGCGATGCCCCGGCCCATGGTGCCGGCGCCCAGGACGGCGAGGGTTTCGACGGATCGAGTCATGGCGTGGAGGTTCCGTGGGTCGTGCCGGGCGCGCGGCCGGGCGAGGATGTCGGGCGCGGCGCTCGCGCCGGGGCTTCAGGATACCGGAAGGGCGTCGACGCCGGTCGACTTCTCCGACAGGGTCTTGAGCTCGTCGGCGACGGCGAGCGTGGTGCGCACGGCGGCGGCCGCGGCCTCCTGGGCCTCGGGGGTCGTGGCGTGGCGCTCGAGGAAGCGCCGGCCCTCCTCGTGGTGGTGGACCTCTTCGGGCTGGATCACGTCCTCGTAGAGGCGGGCGGTCTCCTCGTCCCCGACCGAGCGGCAGAAGGCGATGAACTGGCGGTTGCGCACGCGGGCGATCGCCTCGCAGGTGAACGGCCCGGCGGCGGCGCGCTCGAGGGTGGTGCGCAGTCCGCGCAGGTAATGGTAGAGCGGGCTGTAGCCTTCCGGGGCGAGCTCGAAGGGCGCCGGGTCCTGGCCCAGCTCGCGCAGCCGGTCCTCGATCATGCGGTAGTGGCGCATCTCGTCGCCGCACTGGAGGGCGAAGAGCATCTTGCCGTCGAGCTCGGTCGTCTGGGGCATCCAGGAGCCCGCCAGCTCGGCCGCTTCGAGCTCGCTCTGAAGCGCCATGCCGAGAAGCGTCGCGACGTCCTTGCGCCCGTCCGACTCGGCCTCGAGGATCTCCTCCTCCCCCAGGCGGGCAAAGAGCGCCTCCATCTCGTCGACCAGCCGCCTGGACGAAGTCCTTGGCGTCCATGGGAGGAAGCTATCACCCCGGAGGGAGCGGGGCCAGGGGCGCGCCCTCCGCCGCCTCGGCCGCGGCCCGGGCGAAGCGCCGGACGATCTCGCCGGCGGGCTCGATCGAGTCGATCCCGGCGACGCTCTTGCCGGCCTGCCAGTAGTCCTTCTCGCCGCTCTCGTCGAGCGAGGCGCGCTTGAGCTGCCAGAGCGCCTTGAGGGCGTAGAGGGTGCGCATCCAGTGCTTGCGCCGGTGGCCGCGGAGCATCCAGCGGGCGATGGGCCCGGCCCTGGTGCCCATGCGCCGGATGTAGGGCGTCTCGATCACCGAGACCGGCACGCCGGTGATCCGCTCGGAGAGGACGATGTCCTCGGGGCTGGCGGCGAGGATCGCCTGCTTGTAGGCGTCGGCGGCCCGGCACTCGGTCGTGGCGATGAAGCGGGTGCCCATCTGGACGCCCGCGTAGCCCAGCCGGAGCGCGCGGACGAAGTCCTCCGGCGCCCCGACGCCGCCCGCGCAGACCACCGGCACGCCGAGCCCGGCGAGCTCGGCCAGGAGCTCCTCCTCGCCCTTCGGGCCCGCGTGTCCGCCGGCGCGGCGGTTGACCGCGATCAGGCCGTCGGCGCCTCCCTCGAGCCCCTTCTCGGCCCACTTGCGCTCGGTGGCGTCGTGGTACACGAAGCCGCCCGCGGCATGGACCCGCTCGGCCACCCAGCGCGGGTTGCCGAGCGAGGTGACGAAGAAGCGCAGCCCCTCCTCGAGCGCCACGTCGACCCAGCGCTCCATGCGCTCGCGGTAGGCCTTCGAGGACTGCTCGACCAGGGCGTTCATGCCCACCGGCTTGGCGGTCAGGCTCCGGATCAGCCGGAGCCCGGCGCGGAAGTCGTGGCCGTGGACGTAGGTCAGCGAGACCGGCTGGACGATCCCGATGCCGCCGGCTTCGGAGGCCGCGGCCACCAGCTCCGGGTTCGAGCAGGGGTACATGGCGCCGCAGATGATCGGCAACTCGATGCCGGCGTGCGCGGTGAGCGGGGTGGCGAGGGTCCGGGTCTCGGGGAACATGGGAGTCGTCTCGCTAGCGGTTGCCGACGTAGCCGAGCGCTTCCAGCCGCTTGCGGAGGTCGGGGTCGAGCCCGTCGGGGACCTGCTCGTCGAGCCGACGGGCGCCCGCGACGAGGGCGCTCATGCGCTGCTCGAGCAGGCGGACGAGATCCGGGTAGCGTCCGGCGACGTTGCGATACTCCTTCGGGTCGCGGCGCAGGTCGAAGAGCTCGATCTGGGGCTGGTCGATCCCCTGGGCCCTCGCCGGCGCCCGTGGGTAGGACTCGACGAATTTGAAGCGCGGCGTGCGAAACGCCTTGCGCTCGAACGCCCTGATGTTGGTGTTCTCGGCGAACGACTCGGCCGGGGGCAGGGAGCCGCCGGTCAGCAGTGGCACCAGCGAGCGGCCCTGGACCGGATGATCGAGGGGCACACCGGCGAGGTCGAGGAGGGTCGGGTAGAGGTCGACCATCCGGACCTGGTCCCGGATCACCGTTCCGGGGGCGACGCCGAGGCGTCTGGCGAGCGCCTCGGGCAGGTGGAGGATGAGCGGCACGTGGATCTGCTCGTCGTAGAGGTTCTGCCCGTGGCGCCAGGCGCCGTGCTCCCAGAACGACTCGCCGTGATCCGAGGTCACGGCGACGAGGGTGTGCTCGAGCTGGCCGTCGCGGCGGAGCCCGTCGAGGACCTCGCCCACCGCCCGGTCGGCATCGGCGATGTTGCCGTCGTAGAGGGCCTCGACGTAGCGCTCCTCGTCGCTCGAGATGTCGTTTCCCAGGCGGTCCCAGTCCTGGTCGCCGAACTCGTTGCCGATCCTGCCGGAGGGCAGGGCGGCGGCGAAACGGGTGTCGGTGTACGGGCTGTGGATCCGATAGGTGTGGAGGAAGAGGAACTGTTTGCGCCCCCGGTTGGCTTCGAGGAGGCGCGGGATCCGTGCCGTGGCCCCGACCCAGTTGTAGATGCGGTAGGCCTCGAAGCCGTGGTCGAAGCCGAAGCGGGGATCGACCTGCCCGCCGCCGGTGACCGCCGTCGTGCGGTAGCCGGCGCGCCAGAGAACCTCCGAGATCATCGGGGACCGGAGGTCGCCGTTCGAGGCGGGGTACGTGCTGGTCAGGAACGACCGGTGCGACGGCCGGGTCCAGGGTGCCTGGGAGAACGCGCTCGCGAAGCGCACTCCGCCGGCGGCCAGCCGGTCGAGGTGCGGGCTCGTCGGGCGGGCGTGGCCGTAGCAGCTCAGATGGTCGGCGCGGAGCGTGTCGAGACTCACCAGGAGGACGTTCCACCCGGCCTCGCGCCCCCTGCCGCTCACCACCTCCGGGGCCGCCCAGGCGGCGGCTCCCGCCCCGTCCGCCGCACCGGGGGCGACCTCGGTCACGAGGTCGAGGAGCACCGGCTGCCCCGCCCAGCGGTCGAGATCGACCTCGCGATCGCGCCAGCCGGAGGAGCGGTCGGTCGTCACCCGCTCGTCGAGGACCACCCGCGGCTCGCCCGCCGTGGCGCCGGCACCGGTCGCCGGGGCCACCTCCACCCGGTAGCGGATCGCCTCGCCTCCCGCCCCCTTCCGCGGCGGGGGATAGCCGAGCCCGACCCGCAGCGTGGGATGGTCCGGCAGGTCGAGGCGGAACCGGTAGCGGGTTTCGGAGCCGGCGACCAGCGCCACCCGCAGGTCCCAGCCGTCGTCGCCGCCCCCCTCCATGGCGATGCGCGCGATCCGGCCGGGGGCGGCCACGGCGCCGATCGCCGGCGCGCCGGAGCCTTGCGACGG
Organism: uncultured Acidobacteriota bacterium; assembly: GCA_963837945.1. Lineage (GTDB taxonomy): Bacteria > Acidobacteriota > Thermoanaerobaculia > Multivoradales > DATKCC01 > CAVUBL01. The sequence goes on along the minus strand of CAWIQD010000009.1, from coordinate 167,816 downwards.
TACCGCGGGCACCGCCCCGGTCACCGTCATCCGGTCGGCGGCGTCGAGCAGGCGGAGCGGCTCAGGCGCGGGCCCCTCGGCGCGCCGGCAGCCGGCGAGAGCGAGGAGCGCGAGGAGCAGCGGGAGCGCGCGACGGCCCGCGGGACCGGAGAGGAAATCGGCCATCGCGGCGGAGTGTATCCTCCGGGATCAGCGAAAGGTTTGAGGCTTGTCGTGACATCATGTTCGGGTAAACCATGCGGGGCTCGACCGGGAAGAGCCTCGCGCAGCTCCATGGAGGTCGTGATGCGCGATAGATGGATTTGGATCGTCGGATCGTTGGTCCTGGTCAGCCTGGTGCTCCCCGCCGTCGCCCGAGCCCAGAAGGGTGGCGACCCGGGCTTCACGCCGATCGGCCGGCGAGGGTACGAATGGGAGACCAAGCAGAACCTCGAGAAGGAACAGCTCAAGCAGATGGAGGCCGAGCTGAACGCCCTCTCCGAGGAGGACTGGAAGACCCAGGCCCTGGCCTGGATCGACCTCGCGCCCGGCGCGGCCGAGGACCAGGTCGCGGTGCCCGGCTCGAACCGGGTGGCCGGCATCGAGGTGAAGAAGGCCGAGGTGCAAGCCGCTCCGGACACCGAGGGCAGCTGGACCATCGCCTGGTCGAAGCGCAAGGCGCCCTACGACATGACGCTGGTGCTCACCGACGTCGCCGCCACCAAGGTGGAATGCCCGCTGCGCTCGACGGTCGAGGACCAGGACGTGGCCCTGGGCGTCTTCCAGAACGAGAAGACCGGCGTGCTGCTCTGCGTGCCGCGCAAGAAGAGCTGAAGCGGCCGCCGAGTTGCCGAGCCGAGAGGGCCGGCGGCGAGCTCCGGCTGCTCTCGGCCGGTGATCGCTACAACCAGCCCTTTCTGCGCGCGGTGCGGGCTGCCTCGACGCGGTTGGCGGCGTCGAGCTTGCTGATCGCCTCGGAGAGATAGTTGCGCACCGTGCCCTCCGAGAGGTGGAGCGTCTCGGCGATCGCCGCCGTCGGCTTGCCCTCGCCGGCCAGGCGCAGGACCTGGCGCTCGCGGTCGGTAAGGGGGTCCTCCTCGCCCCACGCCTCGGAGGCGAGCTCCGGGTCGACGGCCCGGCCGCCGGCATGGACCCGGCGCACGGCCTCGGCCAGATTCTCGGCGGGAGCGTCCTTGAGCAGATAGCCGGTGACCCCGGCCTCGAGGGCCCGGCGCAGGTAGCCGGGACGGGCGAAGGTGGTGACGACGATCACCCGCGGCCGCGGCTCGAGGCTCCTGAGCTCGGCGGCGAGCTCGAGCCCGGTCATCCGCGGCATCTCGATGTCGGTCACCACCACGTCGGGCCGCTCGCTGCGAGCGAGCTCCAGCGCCTCCCGGCCGTCCCGGGCACGGCCGACGACCTCCAGGTCCTCTTCGATCTCGAGGAGCGCGGCGAGGGCGCCCAGGACCATGGTCTGGTCCTCGGCCAGGAGGACCCGGATCAACCTTCCCCCTCCGCCGCCGGGAGCGCGGCCGCCTGCGGCCCGCCGAGGTCCCGGCCGGCCTCGAGCGGTAGCTCCACCCGCAGTGTGTGGCCACCGTCTCCGCTTCGCGCCACGCGGCCGCCGAGGCTCTGGATGCGCTCGCGCATGCCGGCGAGCCCGCTACCTTCGGGCGCCAGGCCGCCCCGGCCGTCGTCCGCGACCTCCAGGACTGCCCGCCCCTTGCGCCGGTCGACCGAGATCCGGCAGCTGCGGGCTCGGGCGTGCCGAAGCACGTTGGTGACCGCTTCGCGCAGGGCGAGGACCAGGGCGGTCTCCCGCGCAGGCCCGAGCCCCCCGGCGAGGCGCGCCGCCTCCTCGGCCTCCTCGACCGCCACCTCGACGCCGGCGGACACGAGCGTCCGCCGGGCGGTCGCCAGCTCGGTCACGAGGCCGGGGAAGACGTCGGCGCGATACCCCTGAACCGCCCGCCGGACCTCCGAGAGGGCCAGGCGGGAGATCCGGTGGACCTCGCGGATCTCCTGGCGCGAGCGCTGCGGATCACGCACGGCCAGCTTGTCGGCGAGCTCGCACTTGACCGCGATCACGGTCAGCGTGTGGCCGAGGAGGTCGTGCAGGTCGCGGGCGATCCGCTCCCGCTCCGCCACCTTGGCCAGGTGCTCGACCTCCTCGCGAGCGGCCTTCAGGCGCTCGTTCTTGCGGTGGACCTCGGCGAAATGGATGTTGCTGACGCTCACCAGGGCGGCGATCACCAGGAACGGCGCCCAGGTCCAGGGGTGGAGGCCGAGCACGAGCGCTTCCAGCGTCGCGAGGCCGAAGAGACCGGCGAGGACCAGGAGCGCCCGGGCCGGCCGAAAGCCGAAGCCCACGAAGGAGCCGGCGTAGATGAACAGGCAGGCACCGCTCAGGTTGATCGGCATGTAGACGAGCCCGAGCAGGGCGATGCCCGCGGCGACCAGCAACACCTCCTTGCCGTTCCGGGCCCAGTACCCGAGGAAGTAGATCGGCAGGAAGGCCGCGACCACCGCGGCGAGGAGGAGCCACTTCCAGGCGGGCGCGTGGCTGAGCAGCGGGTCGAGGACGAAGAACCCCAGGTAGATGAGCCACAGATAGGGCGTCCAGCCGATGTCCGGCCGGTGCGGAGGCAGCAGGGGCCACGTCCGGCGCCGGGTCGGGCCCACCGGCAACTCCCTCGCGGTCTCGAGCTCTCGAGCCATGGTGTGCGAGAAGTCTATCCGCGGCCGATCAACCATAGGTCGCGTCGGCGTCGCGCCGCAGGCCCGCCCGGGCGAGCGCCAGGCACACGGCGGTCACCGCCACCAGGGCGCCGACGTGGAGCCACACCGGCTGGCCGGCGTCCCCGCCGACCACCTTCAAGGCGAGCTGGCCGAGGTGATAGGCCGGCATCCAGGGAGCGAGCCGGCGGATGAAGGTGGGCAGGAAGGCCAAGGGCATCCAGAGCCCGGAGGCCAGGGACATCGGCAGGAAGATCAGGTTGACCACCGCCGGCGCGGAGTTGGGCCCGCACCAGGTACCCAGAGCGAGGCCGAAGGCGCAGAACGGCAGGGCACCCGACATCTGCACCAGGGCCAGGCCCAGCCACTGCCCCGGCGGGAGCCGCAGGCCGGCGAGCGTCGCGCCGAGGACCGAGAGGAGGGTGACGATGATCGCTCCGAAGAGCAAGCTCATCGCGCACTTGGCGGCGAAGTAGGCGCCGGGCGGCATCGGGCTCGCCCGTTTGAGCAGCAGCCAGCCCTGGCCGCGCTCCACCGCCACCCCGACTCCGAAACCGAAGAGCGCGGCGCCGATGACCCCGAAGGTGCCGTAGGTCGCGAGCATGTAGGCGGCGGCCTGGACGCCCCCGATCTCGTGGCCGCCGTAGGTGACGACGAAGAGCGAGAAGAAGAGAGCGGGGAAGGCGATCGTCGGCAGGCTGTAGGCCGGCAGGCGGAGCAGCTTCAGGAACTCGTACTTCGCTTCCAGGGCGTAGATCCGGGGCAGGTTGCGGCCGGTCGGGCGGCCGGCGGCGTCGCAGATCTTGGCCTCCATCAGGCGGCTCCTTGCGAGAAGGTTTCGGCCGGCCCGGCGGCCAGCGCCGGCGGCGGGGTCTCCGGCCGGCCGCCGGTGAGGGCGAGGAAGGCCTCTTCCAGACTGGCGGCGGCGACCTCGAGCTCGGCGAGCGCAGGATCGCGGGCCAGGAGCTCGCGGACGACCGGTTCGGCGCGCGAGGCGAGCACCTCGACGATGGGGCCGTCCCAGCGGGCGGAACGGACGTGCTCCCAGCCCGCGATCTCGCCGGGATGCAGCGAGGTCAGGCAGCGGATCCGCCGGCCGGCCGCCCGCGCCTTGATCGCCGCCGGCCGTCCCTCGGCCAGCACACGGCCCCTGTGGATCACCACCACCCGGTCGGCCAGGGCGTCGGCCTCCTCGAGGTAGTGGGTGGTCAGGAGCACCGAGCGGCCGCGGCGGACGAAGCCCTCGATCGCCTCCCAGAGGCGGCGCCGGGACTCGACGTCGAGCCCCACGGTCGGCTCGTCGAGCACCAGGAGCTCGGGATCGCCGACCAGGGCCAGGGCGAAGAGCAACCGCTGGCGCTCGCCGCCGGAGAGCTTGCCGAAGGGCCGGTCGGCGAGCGCCTCGAGCCCGGCGGTCTCGAGGACCCGGCCGAGAGGCAGAGGCGCCGGGTAGTAGCTCGCGAAGAGCCGGAGGTGCTCGGCGACCGCCAGGGTCTCGGGCACCTTGGAGATCTGGAGCATGGCGCCCATGCGGGTGCGGGCGGCCGGCGAGCGCGGGTCGGCGCCGAACAGGCGGGCGACGCCCGAGTCCGGGGCGCTGGTGCCCAGGAGCAGCTTGACGGCGCTCGTCTTGCCGGCGCCGTTGGGTCCGAGCAGCGCGACCAGCTCGCCGCGCCGGATCTCGAGATCCAGGCCGGCGAGCGCGGTCACCGCGCCGTAGCGCTTGACCACCCCCCGGAGCTCGGCGGGCGGGGCCTCGGGTCGGTGGGCGTCGAGGTCGGGCAAGGGACGGTGCATCGGGTGATCCTCCTTTCCGAATCGCACCGCCAGTCTGGTGGCCGGCCGGCCCACCGGCCAGTGCCGCCGGTCAGGACCTTGCGCTGACAAAAGTCAAGCGGAGGGGGATCGCGGTAGTGGGTCAGTTTGAATCCAGGAGCCCGACCAGCTCCTCAATCGACATCGGGCGGCGGGCGACTCCGGCCGCCATGGCGGGCGTGACCCGGTTGTCGCGCTCAGTCCGCAGGGACCGGTGAGGCCGGCAGAAGTTGTAGTAGGCGAAGTGGAGGGCGATCGCGGCGGTGTGGTTCTCCAGCTTCTTCGAGAACGCGTTGGTCAGGCGGGTGAAGCGCCGCATGCTCATCCGCATGGTGAGGTTCTGCCGCTCGACGTAGGAGGTGGAGACGTGGCAGGGGTCGGGGTCGCCCTGGATCACGTCGACCTTGACCCCGATGCACTCGGCCGGGCTGTACCGCTTCTCGCCCCCGGGCTCCGTGCCGTAGATCTTCTGGAGCATGGCGTAGTCCACTCCGGAGCCGAAGCTGTCCTCGACCGCGCCAAGGTACATGAGGTGACCATCGGTCGTGAGCTGCACGCGGGAGGTCAGCCGGCCTTCCAGGTCTTGGAGGAACTCGGTCGCGCTTCCGCCGTCACGGGGGCCGACCAGGAAGCACGGCACGAGCTTGGTGTCGGCGCAGACGGCCGTGTAGGTCCAGACGTCGCCCACCCCGAACTCTCCGCGCTTCTCATCGGGGACGTTCTTCGCCTTGGCGTAGACGAAGGACCAAATCTCGTCTACCTGCAACCGCTTGCAGGGCAGGTCGCGGAGCTTCTCGTCTTGGAAGCGGGAGCAGGCGGCCCAAGGTCGAGCAGGAGCTTCTGGACGGTGTTCTTGGAGACGCCCACCATCCGGGCCGTCGCGCGGATGCAGTTGCCCTCGACCAGGGCTGCCACGATGCGGGACCGCTTCTCGGTGCTGAGTACGTTCGCCATGATGTGACCATTATGCCTGAGCGGTCAGGCAATGTCAAGAGGCAAATGCTATGATTTGGGACATCGATCAGGAGTCGCCATGAGCATGCGCTTCGATCTCACGGTCTTTGGGGGGAGGCCGATTCGGCGAAGGTGCGCGCCGACAGGGTGGCAGAAATCCTCGGCGGCTTGGCTAAAGATCTTCGCGATGTGTGCCGCAACCTCTCCCCGGAAGCTACCGGTGATGAGCTGGACCGCGCGACTCGTGTATTCCTTCTGAGTCCGCCCAAGGCTGGTCATAGCCTCAGCTTCCCGTTCGAGGTTGGCGAGGGCGAGTCGGCCGTAACTGAACGTGGAGTAGCAGCCTACTTCGATGGCATAACCGAACTGGCAGAGGCCGGCAGGACCCTGGCGTCCCCAACTCCAGTCATGCCGACGGGGTTCGATGCTCGCGTACTCGAGAGGACCAGAAGCTATTACCGGGTGTGGGGTCGCGAGTACAAGGGGATGTACGCGACCATCCAGCCCAATGGACGGCCGTCGCGGCGCATCGATTACACGAAAGACCTGCGGCTTGCGCTTGACGTGAAGCTCGCCGCGATCGAGCAAGAGCAGCGCCGGCTTGCCGATGTCGTTCCGCTGGTTCACGGCTATTCTGTTCATGGAGTCCTTTACGAGTTGAGTGATCGCTACTATGGGGAACCAGGTAGCGAGGTCAAGTTTGAGGTTGACCCCCACGATGGCACCGTATGGGTCTGCCGGATGCCCAAGGAGAAGGCGCCCGACTTGGCCGAACTCTGGAGGAAGCGAGTCGAGGTTCGGGGCGTCGCAAAGTTCCGACCTCAGAAGCCGGAGATGGATGTTGAGGAGCTGATTCCGCTACACGACCTACCGACGCCAACGGAGGCCGTCCGCAGGCTTCGAGAGTTGTCGCCCGGGCTGATGGATGACGAATCGAGCGAGGCGTTCGCGGCCCGAATGAGGGGCGAGGAATAGGGGATCGCTTTGCCGAACGTCTATCTGGACACCACGTTCTTTACCGGCCTATTGGAGAACCAGGAAGGGCGAGAACAGACGTGCAAGGACATTCTGTCCTTCGAGAAGGAGCAATCTAGTACGCTCTTCACCTCGGTTCTGACAGTCAATGAGTTTTGCCACAAGTACTACAATAGCTACCACGACGATGATGACTGCGAAAGCCGCGTAACCGAAGCGATCCGCATGGTCGCCTCGATCGCTTCGCTCTATGCGCTAAGCGAGGAAGTCAACCGGCGAGCTGCCCGCATTCTGAGCGCCTGGTACCGAGCTAATGGCGCGGCGTCGCCCAAGCTGCCGGAGGCCAAGTTTCTGAGGTGGGACGCTCTCCATCTAGCCACCGCGGATCAGATCAAGGCGGTTCGCGCCTATACTTGGGACCACCATTGGGAGAACTTCTCCTAGCAACTCTTGGACTACCACGTCGACATCATCGCTCCGGCGAGATGTCCTCAGATCCGGCTCACTTGATGGCTACTTCGCCCATCGCGACCGTGCGGCCTTCCTGGCGATCTCGGACCGCTGTTCGGCTGTCAGCTTCGCGGCCCTCGCCTTCCCGCCCTTCAGGCCGCCCTTGCGGCCCAACAGCACGGCGGCGGGGTCCTTGCCTTCCCTGATTGCCGCTTCAATGACGGCGGCGGTGTCGTCGTCGCCGCGCATCAGCCTCTCTCCGGTGGCTTCCTGGACGATCTCCCAGGCGCGGCGGTTGGAATCGGCTGGTCTTCCCTTGCGTGTGCGGTCAGGCATGGGTACAGGCTAGCACTAGTGGGTCGAGGCCGTCCCAGGAGAGGTCGGTGGGGCGGCTAGCTAGAGCCAGCTTCCCCACAAAAAAGAGTCAGAAGCAGCCAGCGAGCGAGGGGAGCGACCTACCCGCGCAATCCTTCGGGATGCCAAGCATCCGGACCATCGTCCGCACCTGGGAGGTTCCGATCTCAGCCGTCTCGATCTTGCCGTGTCGTCCTGAAGGAAGGGGATAGGTCTCTCCCTTCCAGGAGACCATGACTGCATGACGGGTGACGCGCCTGTCATGGCTTGGCGCGCAGTCATCAAGCATCCCAAGGACCGCAGAAAGCGCGATCCGGCGCGGAATTCTCCCCACCTCAGAAACCAGCCGCGAGCTTGAAGTCGTCGTCTGGAGGCGGGCTGTTGAGGCTAGGCTGCATTGGAGCTCGGTTCGGGGATGGAGATTCCGCCGCCACGAGTTCGACCTCGACCCAGGAGGCGCTATCAGCATCCTCTCGCCGGATGCCTTCAAGGTCGATATCTCCAGCGCGAACCGCCTTTACGGCAGTGTCCCAAAGCTCGGCGTTGGGGCGATTGGTCCTCTCTACGAAGCGCCGCACCTGCGCCCTGAAGTCGTCGAAGTCAATCGCTTCGTCCGCGATCGCGAAGACTGCCCACCGGATGTTCTCCAAGAAGTCGCGATGAGCCTCGCCCATATTGGCCCCGTCACCCGCGACTGCGCCAGGATTCACACCCATGACACTGAAGAAGTCATCTCCAGTCGCTTCGAGCAGGCAGCGACCCCGGATGACGACCCGGGCCACAAAGCCATTGCCCGCAACGAGACCACCGTGCGGGCCGAAGATCAACGGATAGCTCCTCATCATCACCTCTCGGTTGTCCAACGACGATAAAGACACGAATACCTCGCGGCATGTTTGCCGCGTGTTGTGCCTTAGCAAGGACCGTGCCTAGAGAAGAGTCCTCCCCACGTCACCGATCCCCCCGTCCCTGTATACGGGCATTCTAGAACTACCGTTGCCGCAGTGCAAATTTCCGTGACAGATGTGGATAGATTTTGGCATCAGCGCGAGCGGTCAAGCATTAGGCCCTATTCCCGCCGCCAAAGCCAAACTGACCCACTACCGGGATCGCCTACTGCGCCTCGTAGGTCTCGACGGCGTCCTCGGCCACGTCGAGCGTGACGCCGGCCTGGGCGAGGATGTCGCGGCTGTCCTGGCCGGCGTGGTAGCGGCGCTTGGCGACCACCCGGGCGATGCCGACCGAGGCGATCAGCATGGCGCACACCCGGCAGGGCTCCATGGTGCAGTAGAGGGTGGTGCCGGCGAGCGAGAGGCCGTAGCGCGCCGCCTGGCAGATGGCGTTTTGCTCGGCGTGGACCGTGCGCACGCAGTGCTGGCGCACCGTGCCGTCCTCGTCGATCATCCGCCGCAGGTCGTGGCCCGCCTCGTCGCAGTGGGCGAGGCCCGACGGCGAGCCGACGTAGCCGGTGCAGACGATTCGCTTGTCGCGCACCACCAGGCAGCCGCTCCTCCCGCGGTCGCAGGTGGCGCGCGCCGCCACGTGGTCCACGAGGTCGAGGAAGTACTCGTCCCAGTCGGGTCGCCGCTCGGCTCGGGGCATCGGAGGCGCCAGTGTAGCAGCCCGCAGCGGCCCGGAGCGCGACGGCTCCGGCCTTCGGATATCCTCTCCCTCTCGAACCGATGGCTCGAACCCTTCACGCTTCTGCAAGGAGGTTGACCATGTCCCGGATCTCCCGGACCACGATCTTCCGTTGCGCGATTGCTCTCGCGCTGCTCGCCACGCTGCCGGCGCTCGGCCAGGAGGCGGACCACCGGCCGCTCAGCCCGCGCGGCCAGGCCTCGACCCAGGTGGGCGGCAAGTGGGTCAAGCAGGACAACGGGCGCACCAGCTACCAGGACGGCAAGTGGGTCGACGTCGACTACGGGCGTCCGATCCTGCGCGGGCGCACCGACATCTTCGGTTCCGGCGCGGACTACGGCAAAGAGGTGAACTCGGGCGCCCCGGTCTGGCGGGCGGGCGCCAACCAGACGACCCAGCTCCACACCGAGGCGGCCCTGGTCGTCGGCGGCAAGACGATCGCCCCGGGCGACTACGACGTCTTCGTCGAGCTGGCGGCGGGCCCGAAGTGGACCTTCATCCTCTCGACCCAGCCCTACCAGAAGGAGTACGACCGAGAGAACAAGGAGGCGATCTGGGGCGCCTACGGCTACGACCCGAAGTACGACGTGGTGCGCGTCCCGATGACGCTCGAGACCTCCGACCACTCGATCGACCAGTTCACGATCGGCTTCGTCGACGTGACCGACCAGGGCGGCAAGCTCGCCATGGCCTGGGACCACACCGTGGCGACGGTCGACTTCCAGCTCGGCAAGTAGCCACCCCCTCGCTCGAACCAGGCCGGGAGGCGGCGTTCGCTGCCCCCCGGCCTCTTGCGGTCACACCGGCCGGAGGAGCTCGAGCAGCTCCTCGCGCGTGAAGAGCTTCGCCAGGCGCGGATCGTCCTCCTGGACCACCGACTCGGCCAGGCGGCGCTTGCGCTCGATGATGGCGTGGATCTTCTCCTCGAGCGTGCCCTCGCTGACCAGCTTGAACACCTGCACCGCGCGGTGCTGGCCCATGCGGTGGACCCGGTCCGTGGCCTGGTCCTCGCGCGCGGCGTTCCACCAGCGGTCGTAGTGGATCACCACCGAGCCGCCGACCAGGTCGATGCCCGTGCCGCCGGCCTTCAGGCTGCCGACGAACACCCGGCAGCCGGGGTCCTGGTTGAAGCGGTCGACGATGTCGCCCCGGTTGCGGCTCGAGCCGGTCAGCGTGGCGTGCTCGACGCCCAGGGTGCGCAGGTGGCGCTCGATCAGCTCGACCATGCCCAGGTACTGGGTGAAGACCACGACCTTCTGGCCGCTGTCGAGCGACTCCTCGAGGAGCTCGCGGAAGAGGTCCCACTTGCCCGAGGCGTAGTCGTCGGCCCGGTCGAGCTCACCCAAGGCGAGGGCCGGGTGGTCGCAGACCTGCTTGAGGAGGTTCAAGAGAGCGAAGACGTGGATGTAGGGCACCGGTCCGGTCCCGGAGCGGAGCTGGCCGGCGAGCTCGGCGCCACGCCCCTCGACCGCCTCGCGATAGAGCGAGACCTGGTCTTCGGAGAGCGAGCACATCCGCAGGTCCTCGATCTTCTCCGGCAGCTCGTCGAGCACCGCCTCCTTGGAGCGCCGCAGGACGAAGGGCGAGGTCTGGCGCCGGAGCTCGTCGAGGCGCTCGCGCGGCACGACCTCGGCGTCCGCCGGCACGCCGTAGCGCGCTTCGAAGCGCGCGTCGCTCCCCAGGTAGCCGGGCAGCACGAGGTCGAAGAGCGCCTTGAGCTCGGAGAGCGAGTTCTCGATCGGGGTGCCGGTCAGGCCGAGCTTGACGTCCGCGGTGAGGCCGGCCGCGGCCTTGTAGCCCAGGGTTCCACGGTTCTTGAGGTGCTGGATCTCGTCGAAGACGGCCACCGCGAAGGGGACCCGCGCGAGCGCCTCGGCGTCGTTGCGCAGGATGCCGTAGGAGGTGAGGAGGATCCGGCCCTCGGCGAGGTTGGCCTCGAGGTCTCGCTGCGGCCCGTGGTGGACGACCGCCGAGAGGCCCGGGGCGTGGTCGCGGAGCTTGGCGCGCCAGTGGGGCAGCACCGTGGTCGGGCTGACCACCAGGAAGGGGCCGTCGACCCCGTTCTGCTCCATCAGGCTCGCGATCAGGGCCATCGCCTGGTGGGTCTTGCCCAGGCCCATGTCGTCGCAGAGCAGGCCGCCCAGGCCGTTCTCGGCCAGGAACCGTAGCCAGTCGACACCCACTACCTGGTACTCGCGAAGGCCCGAAACGAGCGCCCGCGGGGGGCGGTAGGGCACGGCCGGGCGGAGCCGGACCAGCCGGTCGAGGACCTCGCGGGCACGGTCGTCGGCCTGGACGTCGACCGGCAGCGGGTTCTCCGAGGCGGCGTGGAGGCGCAGCAGCTCGGGCAGACCGAGGTGAAAGCCCTCGCCGTCGGCCGGATGCCCCAGGCCGCTCCGGGCGTCGCGGCCGTCGAACACCGCCTCGACCGCCTCGACCGCGGGCGAGAAGAGGTCGATCCAGCCGTCGCCCACCTCGAGATAGGGAAGGCCGTCACGCCGGGCGCGGAGGAGCTCGGTCAGGGAGACGCTGCCCGAGCCGACGCCGTAGGCCACCGAGAGCCAGTACCAGCTGCGCGATTCGACCTCGTCCAGGTCGGCGTCGATCTCGCCGCCTTCGCCCGGCGTGGAGGCCGCGCCGCTCGCCATCACCTCGCCCGCGGAGACCTCGCCGGCGTGGATCTCCAGGCGGTCGAAGTCGCGGTAGATCTTCAGGTTGCGCAGCGGCTCCTCGAGGACCACGCTGCCTTCCTCGATCTCCGCCCGGTGCTCGTCGAGGAACGCCGGCACCTGGCTGCGCGAGAGCCGCAGGCGCCGGGGGGCCCGGAACTTGCGCTCCTCGCCCGGCTTCTCGAGCTTCCGCGAGCAGCTCGAGCTCGGGCACCCAGAGGAGCCGCCCGTAGCGGAAGGTCTCGAAGTCGTCGCGCTGGACGTAGCGCCGCTCGCCGGTGCGCTGCAAGGCGACGATCACCGGCCGCACGTCGACCGCGTTGCCCTCGATCTCGGTCGTCGGGCTGACCCGGAAGATGGTCTTGAGCGGGATCGGGTGGAGCGCCAGGTCCTCCTGCTCCGGGAACTCGGCCGCGAGCAGGCGCAGGGTCGGCTCGACCGCGCCGCGGGGCACGGTGAAGCGCAGCGCCTCTTCGCCGTCCCGCCGGCAGGTCAAGGTGAACGCCCCGGTCCGGCGGGAGACGGCGGGATGGAAGCTGACGTCCTTCTCGCCCAGCTCGCGCGAGCAGTGGTAGGCGAGCCGAAACCAGAAGCTCTCCTCCCGGCTCTGCCGGCGGCTCCTCATTCCCGCCTTCTCGAGCAGCCGCTCCTGGCGCGTCAGCTGAAGGCGGGCGAGCCTTTCGAGCAGGCCGGCGCGGTCGGCGTACTCGCCTTCGACCGGTCGCTTGCCCAGCCGCTCGAGGAGCCGCAGCCGGCCTCCCGAGCCGTCCATCCAGCGCGCCAGCTCCTCGCCGCGCGAGGAGTCGATCGAGAGCAGCTTTTTCGCCTCGGTCCGGGTGGTGCGGACCCGCAGCTCACCCCAGGGGGTCGGGTCTTCGTCCGCCAGGACGCTCGCCAGGCGGAACCAGAGGGTTCGGGAGAAGACCTCCTCCCATGGGCGCCGGCCCAGCCAGTCCTCGACCGAGCGCAGTCGCTCGGAGAGCTCGAGCAGGTGGTCGCAGGTCCGGAACCGGCTCTGCTCGCACGAGCAGGAGCGGACCGAACGCTCGCTCTCCGGCAGCCGCGGGATGAAGATCGCGTGGCCCTCGGGCTCGCCCGGTTGGGGCACCAACCCGATACCGGAGCGGTGGAATTCGAGGCGATTGAGATCCAACATGGGGCGGAGTCACACGTGCGGAAGGGTGCATTGTAGCGCGCCTGGCGCCAAGACTCCAACCCCTGTTCCGAGGGGGCCGGGGTGCCGGCCGCGATGCGGTAGCATGAGGGTCTGCCGAAGGAGCCGTCCGGCCGGCGGACGGACCCGACCGCCACGACCCGAGCCCACCTGGAGTCCCATCCCATGGTCACCCTGGAAGAGAGCACGGCCGAGACCGATCGGGCGCCGAGCGCCGGCCCCGATTTCTCGTTCACCGAGGAGCAGCGCGCCATCCAGCAGATGGCCCGGGAGTTCGCCAGAAACGAGGTGGATCCGATCGTCGAGGAGACCGACGAGAGCCAGCGCTACCCGCGCGAGGTGATCGCCAAGGCCGCCGAGCTCGGGTTCCTGGGCATCATCTTCCCCGAGGAGTACGGCGGCGCAGGCCTGGGCTACGTCGAGTACGTGCTGGTGGTCACCGAGCTCTCGCGGGTCGATCCGTCGGTGGGGATCTCGATCGCCGCCCACAACTCCCTGTGCTCGAACCACATCTACAAGTTCGGCACCGAGGAGCAGAGGCGCCGGTGGCTGGTGCCGCTCGCCAAGGGCGAGAAGATCGGCGCCTGGAGCCTCACCGAGCCGGGCGCCGGCTCCGACGCCTCCGGCACCCGCACGCGCGCCCGCCGGGCCGACGGCGGCTGGGTGCTCGACGGCGCCAAGACCTTCACCACCCACGGCAAGGTGGGCGAGATCTGCGTGGTGATGGCGGTCACCGACCCCGACGGCGAGAAGGGCCGGAACATCTCGGCCTTCGTCCTCGAGAAGGGGATGGAGGGCTTCCGGGCCGGCAAGAAGGAGAACAAGCTCGGAATCCGCGCCTCGGACACCTCCGAGGTGGTGATGGAGGGCTGCTTCGTGCCCGACGACCACCTGCTGGGCGAGGAGGGCGAGGGCTTCAAGCAGGCGCTCGCGATCCTCGACGGCGGCCGGATCTCGATCGCCGCCCTGGGCCTCGGCACGGCGCTCGGCGCCTTCGACACGGCGGTCGCCTACGCCAAGGAGCGCGAGCAGTTCGGCCGGCCGATCGCCGAGTTCCAGGCGATCCAGTTCTACCTCGCGGAGATGGCCACCCGCATCGCGGCGGCCGAAGTGCTGACCTTCGCCGCCTGCGACTTGATGGACCGGGGCCTGCCGGTGACCCGCGTGTCCTCCGAGGCCAAGCTCGCCACCGGCGAGGCGGCGGTCTTCTGCTCCGAGCGGGCGGTCCAGATCCTGGGCGGCTACGGCTTCATCAAGGACTACCGGGCCGAGAAGTTCTACCGCGACGCCAAGATCTGCACCATCGGCGAGGGCACGAGCGAGATCCAGCGCCTGGTGATCGCCCGCCAGCTGTTCCGAGGCCGGTGAGCGCCCGCCGGATCCATTCCGGTGCGGCAGGACCGGAGGGTGGGAGAGGGATCGAGGGCGAGGGGGGCGCTCCGATGGACGAGCTCGTCCGGGGCATCGAGGCCCGCGACTCCCGGGCGCTGGGGCGGGCGATCTCGCGGCTCGAGCGGGGCGGCGCCGAGGCCCGGGAGCTGGTCGCGCGGCTCTACCCGGCGACCGGCCGGGCGCGGCTCGTCGGGCTGACCGGCCCGCCCGGCTCCGGCAAGTCGACCCTGGTCGAGGCCCTCGCCCGCCACGCCCGGCGCGCCGGCGAGAGCGTCGCCGTCCTGGCGATCGACCCGACCAGCCCGTTCACCGGCGGGGCTCTGCTCGGCGACCGGGTGCGCATGCAGTCGCTCTACACCGACCCGGGGGTGTTCATTCGCTCGATGGCCACGCGGGGCGCCCTGGGTGGGCTCGCGGCGGCCGCCCACGACGCCGTCGACGTCCTCGACGCCGCCGGTTTCGACCGGATCCTGGTGGAGACCGTCGGCGTGGGCCAGGACGAGGTGGACGTGGTGCGGAGCGTCGACACGGTGGCGGTGGTGGTGGTGCCGGGGATGGGGGACGACATCCAGGCGAACAAGGCGGGGCTGCTCGAGATCGCCGACGTCTTCGTGCTCAACAAGGCGGACCGCGAGGGCGTCGAGCGGACCGAGAAGGACCTGCGCTTCATGCTCGAGATCGCCGGTGGCTCGCCCGATCCGGGCGCCTGGGTGCCGCCCGTCGTCCGGACGGTCGCCACCCGCGACGAAGGGATCGAGGAGCTCGCCGGCGCCCTCGAGGCCCACCGCGGCTGGCTCGCCGAGGGCGACCGGCTGGCCGAGCGCCGCCGGCGGCGCCTGGAGCTGCGGATCGAGCAGCTCCTGAAGGCGCGCGTGCTCGCGGCCGCCGGCCGCTCGGACGGCATCGCCCGCCAGGCGATCGCGGCCCACCGCGAACGGAGGGACCCGTACGAGGCCGCCGAGCGCCTGTTCCGCGAGGTCGTGGAACGGGACGCCGGCGGCGAAGCGGAGGAGGAGGCGAGCGTCCGATGATCGGCAAGATCGACCACGTCGGCATCGCGGTCACCTCGATCGCGGAGGCGCGGCGCTTCTGGGAGGCCCTGGGGCTCCGTGTCGAGGAGATCGAAGAGGTGCCCGAGGAGGGGGTGCGGGTGGCGATGATCCGGTGCGGCGAGAGCCGGATCGAGCTGCTGGAGTCGACCCGCGAAGATTCCGCGGTCGCCACCTTCCTCGCGCGCCGCGGACCCGGAGTCCACCACGTTTGCCTGGGCTCGGACGACGTGGCGGCGGACGACGCGGCGCTCCGCGCGGCCGGAGTCGAGGTCCTCCGGCCCGCGCCGACCGCCGGAGCCGGCGGGGCGCGGGTGCAGTTCGTCCACCCGAGAAGCGCCGGCGGCGTGCTGGTCGAGCTCTCGGAGCCGGCCGCGGCACCGACGCAAAGGGGGCCCGCGCCGTGACCGGCGGGGTCCCGCGGCTCGAGGCCCCGCGCATCCCCCCCGGCGCCCCGGTCATCGTGAACCTGACCGGACCGACCGAGAAGTACTGGGGGATCCTGGGCGAGATCGGGATGGCCGGCGTGGTCCTGCGCGGGATCGGCGTCGAGAGCTTCGACGACTGGACGGCCCAGGCGGCGCGGGGCGAAGGCCTGACCCTCGACCTCGCGACCATGTTCTTCCCGCTCTTCCGGATCGAGCGGATCTTCCTCGACGAGCCGGTGGGCGAGGTGGAGAGCTACACCGACCGCTTCGCCCGCCGGGTCGGCCGGAGCGTCGAGGACTACCTGGGCCTCGCCCGCCTCCCCGGCGACGACGAAGGCGGGCTCCCTTGCTAACGAAGCTCCGCCTCAAACCGACGAGGCGTCTGGAAAGTTTTCGGCGTCATGGGCCGCTGGTCCCCCGTCCACGCCGAGCACCCGAGCCTGCGCGCGTCGGAACGGCTAGTCGAGACCGCGAGATTCATCGGATGCCCCCCGCAACCCCTCGATCCCCTTCCCACCCCACGGGGGGGAAGGGGACGCCCCCTCCCATCGTCTTTGCTGGCTGCGGAATCACTCCGGACCGATGAAGCGGCCGAGCTCCGTCTCGGCCGGGCGAACCGTCCGCGGGGCACCCGACGGTGCCCGTTGAGCGAATCCGATCAAAACTCCACGTTCTCCACGAAGAACCGGCTCACCTCGACGTTGTCGCCGACCAGCTCCTGGGCGAGGTCCGGCGTGAGCACGAACTGGCCTGCCCGCGACCGGTCGGGCGTCGCGAGGAGCACCTCCAGGGCCTCGATCTGCTTCGGATGGCTCTCGCGCACCGCCAGCAGCGCCTCGGCGGCCACCTGGAGGGCTCGGAAGACCGAGGCCTCGGAGTTCGTCGTGATCTCCGCGAAGGGACGGTCCTGCCGGGTGCCCTGATAGAGCTCGACGTTGTCGATGCCCTGGCCCCGGAAGAAGCGCTGCAGCTCGGAGGCGAGCTCGAGATCCGGGAAGGGGCGGCGGGTGAGCGTGCCGAGGTCGACGTAGCCGGCGAGCGTCTTGCTCGGCTGGGCGAGGTCGGTCGAGCCCTCCCGGCGCCTCGGCTCGAGGCGGGGCCGCTGGCCGGCGCGTTCGGCGGCGAGCTCGGCGAGGGTCTTCTCGTGCTGCGCGGCCGGCTTGTCGGCGGGCTCGAGCTCCTTCGCCGTGCCGTCCTTGATCACCAGCGCGGTGCCGTAGCCCTGCTTGTTCGCCTCCTCGGTCGCCTTGCGGTCGATCTCGGAGGCGTCGAGGAAGGTCTCGGTGCCGTTGGGGAGCGTGATGATCGCCTTGCCGTCCTCCACCCGGTACTCGTGGTCGGCCACGATCTTCGAGCCGTCGGTCAGCACGATGGTGTAGGCCGCGGCGGGCAGCGCCGCGAGGAGCAGGGCGAGAGCGAGGAGAGCGGTGCGGATCGGTCGGACGGGGTGCATGGTGCCTTTCCGTGAGGTCGCCGAACCGCCTGCGGGCGCCCGCGGGAGAGGATCGACGCTCTGCTATCATACCCGAACCCCTGGCGCCGGCGGAGGCCCGCTCGCGACCGCAGGGACGAGGATCTCGAGCCATGCTGATCGTGATGAAGATGGACGCCTCACCGGATCAGGTGGACCAGGTCGTCCACCGGATCGAGGAGCAGGGGCTCAAGGCCAATCCCATCCCGGGCGCCCAGCGCACGGCGATCGGGATCACCGGCAACCTCGGCGTCATCGAGCCGGCCTACTTCGAGTCGCTCGACGGCGTGCTCGAGGTCATCCCGGTCAGCCATCCCTACAAGCTGGTGTCGCGCGAGTTCCAGCCCCACGACACCGTGGTCGAGGTGGCGGGCGTCCGGATCGGCGGGCCGGAGCTGACGATCATCGCCGGCCCGTGCTCGGTCGAGAGCTACGAGCAGACCCTGCGCATCGCGCGGGCGGTCAAGTCCGCCGGCGCGCAGATCCTGCGGGGCGGGGCCTACAAGCCGAGGACCAGCCCCTACAGCTTCCAGGGACTGGGGCTCGAGGGCCTCGAGATCCTCGCCCGGGTGCGCGAGGAGACCGGCCTGCCGGTGGTGACCGAGGCGACCGACATCGACGTGCTCGACGCGGTCGCGGAGTACGCCGACATGGTCCAGATCGGCGCCCGCAACATGCAGAACTACACCCTCCTCAAGCGCGCCGGCCGCTGCGGCCGGCCGGTGCTCTTGAAGCGCGGCATGAACGCCACGATCACCGAGCTGCTGCTCGCCGCCGAGTACCTGCTCGACGAGGGCAACCGCCAGGTGGTGCTCTGCGAGCGCGGCATCCGCACCTTCGCCGACCACACCCGCAACACCCTCGACATCTCGGCCGTGCCGGCGGTCCAGCGCATCAGCCACCTGCCGATCCTGTGCGACCCGAGCCACGCCAGCGGCAAGCGCCACAAGGTGCTGCCGCTCGCCCGGGCGGCGATCGCCGTGGGCGCCGACGGCGTGATGGTGGAGGTCCACGACCAGCCGGAGCGGGCGCTCTCCGACGGCAAGCAGGCGATCCTCCCGCAGGAGTTCGAGCAGCTCATGGAAGAGGCGCGCGCGCTCGCTCCGGTCGTCGAGCGCAGCCTCGGGGCACTCGCCGCGCAGTGAACCCGCTGGCCGACAACCGGGGCCTTCTCGTGCTCGAGGACGGCTCGGTCTTCGAGGGGCGCGGCGTCGCCCCCGGGACCCGCTTCGGCGAGGTGGTGTTCAACACCTCGATGACCGGCTACCAGGAGGTCGCGACCGACCCGTCCTACCGCGGGCAGATCGTGATCATGACCCAGCCGCACATCGGCAACTACGGGGTCTCGGAGCGGGCCGCGGAGTCCGCCCGCCCGTGGGTCGAGGGGTTCGTCGCGCGGCGCTTCACCGCCCAGCCTTCGGGCGAGCCCTCGGAGCGCTCCGGAGGCGACCTGCCGGATTACCTCGAAGCGGCCGGCATTCCGGCGATCGACGGGATCGACACCCGGGCGGTCGTGCGGCGCCTGCGCGAGCACGGGGCGCTGCGCGGCGTCCTGACCACCGAGCGCTCGGACGTGGATGCCCTCGCCGCGGAGCTCGCGGACTTCCCGCCCATGGCCGGCCGCGCCCTGGTCGACGACGTGACCTGCGGCGCCCGCTACGAGGTCGCGGCCGAGGGCGAGGAGCGCTTCCACCTCGCGGTCTACGACTTCGGCGCCAAGCGCAACATCCTGCGCTCGCTCACCGCTCGCGGGGCGCGGCTGACCGTGCTGCCGGCGCGCACCCCGGCCGCCGAGTGCCTCGGGCTCGGCGTCGACGGCGTGGTGCTCTCGAACGGGCCCGGCGACCCCGAGCCGCTCGCCGGCATCGTCGAGGAGGTGCGCGAGCTCGCCGGCTCGGGGCGGGCGGTGTTCGGCATCTGCCTGGGGCACCAGCTCCTCGGGCTGGCGCTCGGCGGACGGACCTTCAAGCTCAAGTTCGGCCATCACGGCGGCAACCAGCCGGTCCAGGACCTGGCGACGGGCCGGGTCGCCATCACCAGCCAGAACCACGGCTTCGCGGTGGTGCCCGAGAGCTTGCCGCCGGAGGTCCGTGCCACCCACGTCAACCTGAACGACGGCACCCTCGAAGGGCTGGCGGTCGCGGACCGCCCGGTCTTCGCCGCTCAGTACCACCCAGAGGCCGCGCCGGGCCCCCACGAGGCGGGCGCTCTCTTCGACCGGTTCCTCGAGTCGGTCGCGACCCGTTCCGGAGGCTCACCTCGAGCGAAACCTTGACCAACGTCCAGGGTGATCCGCTGTGCCGACGCCGGGCGGCGGCGTCCCTCTCCCCGCGAGGGTGGGAGAGGGATCGAGGGTGAGGGGGAGATCCGATGTGAACCGCGCTCCGCTCTCGGGCCCGGTGCCGTGGATCGTCGCCTGGCGGTTCCTCCGCCACCGGCGCAGCCGCCTGCTCGACGGCACCGCCCGCGCCGCGCTGGCGGCCACCACCCTCGGTGTCACCGCCATGGTCATCGCCATGGCCCTGATGAGCGGCTACCGGGAGGACCTCGAGGCGAAGCTCCTGTCGGGGAACGCCGCGGTGCTCGCCTATCCCCTGGCGCCGGGCGAGGGGGGCGCGCATCTCCCGGCGGCGACCCTCCAGGCCCTGCGGAGCGCTCCCGGCGTCGAGCGGGCGGGCCAGGTCGCCTACGCCCAGGGGTCCCTCTCGGCGCCCGCTTCGGCCGCCCCCGGCCACCCCGGGCCGGGGGCCGGGGAGCCCCGCCAGGTCGAGGTGACGCTCCGCGGGGTCGACCCCGGCGAGGGCCTTCTCTCGGGCACCGCCGAGCAGCTCGCGATCGCCGACGGCGTGCCGGGCGCAATCCTGGGAAGCGAGCTGGCGCGCGACCTGGGTGCCCGCCGGGGCGACGTCCTGCGCCTGGTGGTGCTCGGCTTCGGCGGCGGGAGGCCGCGGTTCCATTACTCGACCCTGCGGGTGACGGGCACTTTCCAGTCCGGCTTCGCCGAGTTCGACCGCAGCTGGGTCGCGATGGACCGCCGGAAGGTGCGGGACCTGACCGGGGTCGAAGGCTCGACCGACCTGGTGGAGATCGCGGTCGCCAACCTCGACGACACCGCACGGGTGGTGGAACGCGCCGAGAAGATCCTCGGCGCTGGCTACATGGTCACCGACGCCCGTGAGCTCAACCGGGGTCTGTTCACGGCCCTCAAGCTGCAGCAGCTGGTCCTGTTCCTGCTCCTCGGCCTGATCGTCGCGGTCTCGACGTTCAACACCGCGTCGACCCTGATCGTGCTGGTGCGCGAGCGGATGCGCGACATCGGCGTGCTGGCGACGCTCGGCGTCACCCCCAACGGGCTGCGCTCGATCTTCCTGCTCTACGGCGGGCTCCTCGGCGCCGCCGGCACGCTCCTGGGCGTGGCGCTCGGCTCTGGGGTCGCGTGGACCATCACCACCTTCCACCTGATCCGGTTCGACCCGGAGGTGGCGGCGATCTACTTCCTCTCGTCGGTGCCCTTCCGGATCGAGCTCTCGGACCTGGGGGCGGTGGTCGCCTTCACCCTCTCGATCACCCTCGTGGCCTGCCTCTTTCCTGCCTGGCTGGCGGCGCGGGTCGATCCCTCGGCGGCCCTGCGCTACGAGTAGGACGGCCTCGGGCGCGGTGCGCAGGTCCGGCAGGGGGCGATCCGATCAATCGAGGACCTGGCGCAACGCCTGGTCCAGGGTCCGGCGGCCGTGCCAGTTGCGCGGGTAGCCGAACGAGACCTCGTCGAAGGGCACGCCGTCGATGATCGTCGTCCTGGGGATGTGGAGGTGGCCGTAGACCACGGCCCGAGCCCGGAAGCGCCGGTGCCAGTCCTCGGTCCGCCGGGTGCCGCACCAGACGGCGAAGCGGGGCACGGCGGGCAGCACCGCGAGCTCGCGGCGCAACGGCCAATGGTTGACCAGCACCAGCTCCTCGCCGTGGGCGGTGGCGGCGGCGAGGCGCTCGGCGGCCTCCTCGCAGCGCTCGGCGCACCAGGCTTCGCGCGACGGGTAGGGCGTCGGCTTGAGCAGGATCTCGTCGGCGCACAGCGTCTCGGCCTCCATCGCCCACTGGACCGCGCGCTCCGGCGGCACCCCGTCCGGCCCGAAGGTGTAGTCGTAGAGCAGGAACAGGGGCGCGATCCGGACCGGCCGCTCCGCTGGCGAGCCGGGCCAGAGCGGGTAGGGATCCTCCGGCGTCAGGACGTCGCGCTGGCGGCAGATCTCGACCAGGCGCCGATAGCCGGCGTCGCCCTCGAAGGCGGTGGGAGCCGAGGGCGGGGTCCACAGGTCGTGGTTGCCGGGCACCCAGAGCAGCCGCGCGAAGCGGCGCGAGAGGACGTCGAGGGCGAAGCGCAGGTGCTCCTCGGTCTCGCCGACGTCGCCGGCCAGGATCAGCCAGTCGTCCGGCCGCGGGACGAGCTGCTCGACCGCCCGCCGGTTGGCCTCGTGGCGCAGGTGGAGGTCGGCGATGGCCCAGAGCTTCACGGTCCGTCCGGAGTGCTTCGCGCCGGATCGTCGATGGCTCCGGAGCGGGCGAGGCGGCGCAGGTGGGCCTCGATCTGGCGCTCGGCGAGCGGCCAGGCCTCGCGCGGAGCGTCGTCGTAGACCGCCGGCAGCATCTCCCGCGGCTCGCGCATGCCGGTGCGCCAGGCTTCGAGGACCCTCCGCTCGCGCCACGACCTGTGCTCGACCAGCGCGCGGAGCTTGCCCACGGCGTCGGCGAGCGGCGGCCCGTGGCCCGGGAACAGGGTGCGGGGCGCCAGCCGCGCCAGCCGCTCGAGCGAGGCGAGGTACGCGTCCATGTCGCCCTCGGGCGGATCGATCACGATCGTCGAGATCGCCGAGACCATGTCCCCGGCGAGGAGCGATCCCAGGCCCTCCTCGTAGAAGCAGAGGTGGCCGCGGGCGTGCCCCGGCGTGTGGAGGACCCGGAGCGCGACCGGCGGCCGGCTCGCCTCGCCGCTTTCGCCCGCGAGCTCGACGCGCTCGCCGTCGGCGAGCAGGCGGTCGACGGCGATTCCCCGTTCGGCGAGGCGTTCGGCGGTCGCCGCGTGCGCCGCCACCGGCACGCCGAGGCGCTCGCGCAGCCGCTCGGCCCCGCCCACGTGGTCCGGGTGGTGGTGGGTGAGCCAGATCGCGGTCACCCGCCGGCCGAGCCGAGAGTGGGCGGCCTCGAGCGCTTCGGCCAGGCGGCCGGCCTCGTCGCGATCCGGCGTGCCGGGGTCGACCAGCACGGCCTCGCCGGTGCCCACGAGGTAGCAGTTGGTGTGGCTCGCCGGCGGCAGCGTCGGCGTGCGCAGGGGAAAGAGGATCAGCCCGGGCCTCAGCTCGACGTTGCGCAGCGGCCCGAGGTTCGCCTCCTCGGGCTGGCGCAGGCGCTCGAGCCAGGCCTCGCCGCCGAGTGGGGCCGGGGCGGTCGAGCCGGAGGGCTCGCCGGCCGCCCGGTCGGCCAGCACCCGCAGCAGGTGGACGATCGGCGGCGCCGCCATCACCTCGCCGCGCTGCCAGCGACCGAGGGCCTCGCGCGGCCGGATCCACTCCGCCGCGACCGCCTCCTCCGAGTCGGCCGGCTCGGGGGCCTCGGGACCGTGCTCGAGGAGGAAGAAGCGGTTGTCGAAGCGGACCGGCGCGAAGGGAGGCGTCAGCCAGCGGCCGGCGAAGAGCAGCCGCGAGGCGTCGAGGACCAGTCCCAGGCCGGTGAGGATCTCGCCGAAACCCGCGCGCTTGGCGAGGAGCTCGCGGCGCGACTCGGCCAGGCGCTCGGCGGCGATCCCGCCCGCCCAGCCGCCGCCCGCGGTGGGGAGCAGGGCGGTCTCCTCGAACAGCTCGCGGAGGGTGGCCGCGACCAGGCCGGGCGTCCGGTCCGGGGCGAGGGGCTCGAGGCCGGCCGTGAGGGTCTCGGGCATGGCGCCGGAGACGACGTCCGCGGCGAGGCCGGGGGGGGAGCCGGTGAGCCACCGCGCCGCGGCGCCCGCCTCGTCCTCGGTGACGTCGCGCCGGGAGACGCCGCCCCCGGGAAAGGCGTACCACCCGCCCATGAACTTCATCTCCGGATCCCGGCGCATCCAGTAGATCTCGATCTCGCCGTCGGCGTCGCGGCGCCAGAGGACGACCGCCGCCGAGGCCCTCACCTTCGGGGCGGGCGGCGCGAGACCGCCCCGGGCGACCACCCGTTCGTACAAGGTCGGCTCAGTCATGGGGCCAGAGTGTAGCGTCTGCGCCCCCCGTCGATCTCCAGCCTCCGGGAAGACCCGGAGGGGGTGAGAAGGGGATCGAGGGGATCGAGGGGATCGAGGGGATCGAGGGGGGACCGGGCGGGGGCGTCCCCTTCTCCCCTCGGGGGTGAGAAGGGGATCGAGGGGATCGAGGGGGGACCTATTAGGTGTGTGGGGGGCCGGTGAGCTTCACCGGCCCCCCGTGAGGGGATCCCCGCGGCCGGTGACCGCGGGCGGTTGGCTTCGTGGCGAGGGCGGATCACTCCGCCGTGGGTCTCCGGAGCGAGACCGCGAATGCGGCCCCGGGAGGCCCGGAAGGAGTGGCGGCGCCGAGGCGTCGCCACCGCTTTCATAGAATTATACGGATTCGCTCAGAGAATGGTTGATGCGGATCCCGATTGCGTCCGCTCGCGGCCCCGGCGAGCGCCTCCTACGGACCGCCTGATAGGTTCTCCGCATGGCCTCCGCCGCCGATCCAATGTCCGGCCGGCGCCCGGCCGAGCGCGACCTCGCCCGCCTCGGCGGCCCGCCCGGCCTGTGCGCCAGCTGCCGGCACGCGTCGGTCCTCGCTTCGCGCTCGAGCGTCTTCCTGCGCTGCGGCATGGCCGAGCGGGATCCCGCCTTTCCCCGCTACCCCCGCCTGCCGGTCGTCGCCTGCCGAGGTTACGAGCGGCTCCCGGCGGAGGGGCTGCCGGCCTGAGACTCCGGGCGCCGCCCACTTCATAAAACCGACGCCCGACTCCGTAGGCCCTATGGTCAGGGCGCCTCGGCGCCACGCGCTCGACCCTTGAATTCCAGCGGTTTGCGGCTTCTCGCGGGCTGGCTCGGCACTTGCTCTTCTCCCGCGCCGACCACCCCGAACCTCTGCTCAAGGAGCCTGTTTCATGCATCGACCTGTCTCGCGTCGTGGCACGACCCTCCTGGCCGCCTCGGCCGTCCTCGCCCTCGCGCTCGCCGTTCCCCGCCACGCCTGGGCCCAGGGCTGAGTCGCCGCCCGCATGGACGCGCCCGTGCTTGGCGTGGTCGACCAGCTGCAAGGTGGTGAACAGAAGTGGGAGGTCTCGTGGACCTGGCGGTACCAGCACTCGTTCCGGCATTTCGTCGGCACCGTGGAGCAGCCGAACCGGGTGGCGGAGGACAGCAACGTCATCAACCACATCTACCTGACCGAGCTGGGGGTCCGGTACAACTTCAGCCCGCGCAACAGCCTGACGGTGACGATCCCCTACCTGATGGCGACCCGCTCGTACGCCCTCCGGGACGCGAACCGGGAGGTCGTCGGCCGGACCGAGGTGCAGTCGCGCGGCCTGAGCGACGTGACGATCATCGGCCGCCACCTGCTCTGGGACCCGGCGGCCGCGCACCGCGGCAACGTCTCGATCGGCCTGGGCATCAAGCTGCCGACCGGAGCCGACAACGTGGTCGACGCGCGCGACCGGCTCGACGAGAACGGCGAGCGCGTGCCCACCTTGGAGGTCAACGACCAGTCGATCCAGCCGGGAGACGGCGGCTTCGGAGCGATCGTCGACCTGAGCGGCTACCGCCAGCTCACGAGCTGGCAGAACCTCACGGCCTACGGTGCCGGCGCCTACCTGGTCAACCCGTCGGGCACCAACGGCGTCGACACCTTCCGCAGCCGTCCGGCGGAGGCGGTCATGTCGGTCGCCGACCAGTACCTGGTGCGGGCCGGCCTGCTGATCGCCCCGCCCAGCTGGCGCGGCATCTCGGTGGGGCTGGGCGGCCGGCTCGAGGGCGTGCCGGTGCACGACCTGCTCGGGTCGAGCGAGGGGTTCCGCCGCCCGGGCTACGCGGTCTCGCTCGAGCCGTCGGTCACCTGGACCCACGGCGCCGACACCCTGTCGCTCGCGGTGCCCTACGCGATCCAGCGCAACCGGCAACGAAGCGTGCCCGATCTCGAGTCGGGGACCCACGGCGACGCGGCCTTCGCCGACTACTTGTACTTGCTGGGCTGGTGGCACCGGTTCTGATCGGGTCCCCCCCGCATCCCCTCGCTCCCCTTCCCTCCCCACGGGGGGGAAGGGGACGGTTGATCGGGTCCCCCCCGCATCCCCTCGATCCCCTTCCCTCCCCCGAGGGGGGAAGGGGACGGTTGATCGGGTCCCCCCCGCATCCCCTCGATCCCCTTCCCTCCCCCGAGGGGGGAAGGGGACGCCCCCTCCCGACCTGATCCTCCTTGGCGTCGGAGGGGGAAGGGGGGGCCCCCAGTTGTGGTCGATCGCCGGGATCGATATCCTGCCCGGGAGGCGAGTCCTCCCGGGCATCCTTCGTCCCGGCTACCGCAACGGCGCCCGCCACCCCTTTCCCGGAGGTCGAGATGCTCCGTCACACCGCTGTACTCCCTGTCCTGCTCGCCGGCCTTCCTCGCGGTGGCCGCCGCACCCGCGTCCGCGAGCCTGGCGGTCGGCGACAAGGCGCCGATGTTCACGGCCCAGGCGTCGCTGGGCGGCAACCAGTTCTCGTACTCCCTGGCCGACGAGCTCGAGAAGGGGCCGGTCGTCCTCTACTTCTACCCGGCCGCCTTCACCAAGGGCTGCACCATCGAGGCGCACGAGTTCGCCGAGGCGATCGACCGGTTCCACGCCCTCGGCGCCACGGTGATCGGCGTGTCCCACGACGACATCGACACGCTCCGGAAGTTCTCGGTCAGCGACTGCCGGAGCAAGTTCCCGGTCGCCGCCGATCCGGACCAGGCCGTCACCAAGGCGTACGACGCCGTGCTCCCGACCCATGCCGAGTACGCCAACCGCACCTCCTACGTCATCGCTCCCGACGGCACCATCCTCTACGTCTACACGGACCTGAGCCCGGACCAGCACGTGGCCAACACCCTGGCGGCCGTGGAGAAGTGGCAGGAGGCTCGGAAGGCGCCGTCCGGCGGGCGCTGAGCGGGCTCCTCAGCGGCCGGCCGTGCGGATCTGGTAGCGGGCGAGGAAGCGCCGGTCGATCCGGTCCTTGAGCCACCAGGCCCACCGGCTGTGGGAGACCACCCCCTCGTAGCGCAGCAGCGCCTTGCCGTCGGCGGTGTTGAGGATCGAGAGGAACCCCTGCTGCGGCTCGTATCCGGGCCGCTTCCCCGAAGCTCCCAGGGAAGCCATCAGGCTCCGCCACAGGACCGGCGCCTGCTTGACCGCGTAGACGCCCGCCTTGGGCGTCTCGGGGCGCTCGATGAGAGTGGCGCAATCCCCGGCGCCGAAGACCTCCGGCGCGGCGGGTGCGCGCAACCACCGGTCGACCAGGAGGAACCCTCGCGCATCGAGCGCCAGGCCCGAGCCCTGGAAGAGCGGCGGCGCGGCGGCGCCGGCGAGCCACACCGTGAGCTCCGAGGCGACGCGCGAGCCGTCCGCCAGCTCGACCTCGTCGGCTCGGACCGCCGCCACCCGGCTGCGGGTCGAGAGCTCGATCCGCCGCCCGGCGAGCACCTTCCGCGCCGCGTCGCGGAAGCGCCGGGAGTAGCCCGCCAGGATGTCCGGCCCGGCCTCGACCACCACCACGCGCCGCTCGACGCCCCGCCGGTCGAGCGCCGTCGCCAGGGCGCAGGCCACCTCGATGCCCGCGGCTCCCGCCCCCACGACCACCGCGTGGGCGGTTCCCGCGGCGCGGCCGGCGAGCTCCTCGATCCGGCGGCGGACCTCGACCGCGCGCTCGATCGGCTTGATCAGGGCGGCGTGCTCGCGCACGCCCGGAACGTCCTCGCCGGCGATCCGGGAGCCGACGTTGAAGGAGACGCGGTCGTACTCGAGCTCCCGCCCGCCGGCCAGGACCACCCGCCGGCGTTTTGGGTCGAGGCCGCGAGCCTGCGCCCGGACGGTCTCGCCGCCCGCGCGGGCGACGAGCGGCGCGAGCTCCGCCGTCACCTCCGCCTCGCGATAGGCCCCGTAGAGGTAGCCCGGGACCATCCCGGAGTAGAGCTGGCGCTTGGTCTCCGAGACGAGGATCGGATGGACCGGTGGATGGGCGGACGAGCCCAGCCGGCGGAGGATCTCCAGGTGGGCGTGTCCGGCTCCCACCAACAGGAGGCGAGGAGGCATGCCGCTCGGAGTATAGGACCGTCCGGACGCACGCAGCGCAGGCCGCCCGCGGGGTAGACTCGCCGCCGATGCCGAAGCGAACCGACCTTCACTCCATCCTGGTGGTGGGCTCCGGACCGATCGTGATCGGCCAGGCCTGCGAGTTCGACTACTCGGGGACCCAGGCCTGCCGGGTGCTGCGGCGCGAGGGCTACCGGGTGGTGCTGGTGAACTCGAACCCGGCCACCATCATGACCGACCCCGAGCTCGCCGACGCCACCTACGTCGAGCCTCTGACCCCCGATGTCGTCGCCGCGATCATCGAGCAGGAACGCCCGGACGCGCTGCTGCCGACCGTCGGCGGCCAGACCGGCATCAACCTGGCGGTCGCCCTCGACGAGGCCGGGGTGCTCGAGCGCTTCGGCGTCGAGGTGCTGGGCGCGAGATCGAGTCGCTGCGCCTGGGCGAGGACCGCCAGCTGTTCAAGGCGGCGATGGAGGAGATCGGCCTCGAGGTGCCCCAGAGCCGCTACGCCGGGAGCCTCGCCGAGGCCCGGGAGGCCGCCGGCGAGCTCGGCTTCCCGGTGATCGTGCGCCCGAGCTTCACCCTGGGCGGCGAGGGCGGCGGTGTGGCCTACAACCGGGACGAGTACGACGAGGTCGTGCGCGCGGCGCTTCAGGCGAGCCCGTCCCACCGGGTGCTCCTCGAGCAGTCGGTGGTCGGGTGGAAGGAGTTCGAGCTCGAGGTCATGCGCGACGTCGCCGACAACGCGATCGTCGTCTGCTCGGTCGAGAACGTCGACGCCATGGGGGTGCACACCGGTGACTCGATCACCGTGGCACCGCAGCAGACGCTCTCCGACCGCGAGTACCAGGCGATGCGCGACGACGCCTTCCGGGTCATCCGGCGGGTGGGAGTCGCGACCGGCGGCTCGAACATCCAGTTCGCGGTCGATCCGGTGACCGGCGCGCGGGTGGTGATCGAGATGAACCCGCGGGTCTCGCGCAGCTCCGCCCTGGCGTCGAAGGCGACCGGCTTCCCGATCGCCAAGATCGCGGCGCTCCTGGCGGTCGGCTACACCCTCGACGAGATCCCCAACGACATCACCGGCGAGACCTTCGCCGCGTTCGAGCCGACCCTCGACTACACGGTCGTCAAGATCCCGCGCTGGGCGTTCGAGAAGTTCCCCGCCACCCCGCCCCTGCTCGGCACCTCGATGAAGTCGGTGGGGGAGGTGATGGCGATCGGGGGCACCTTCTCCGAAGCCCTGCTCAAGGGGCTGGCCGCCCTCGAGCTCGAGGGCACGCTCCTCGACCGCGAGCGGCGCAACTCGGACCCCGTGCGCCTCGCCGAGCGGCTCGCCGAGCCCAACTGGGAGCGCCTGTTCGCGGTGTTCGGAGCGCTGCGCCAGGGCTGGACGGTCGACGAGGTCTCCCGCATCACGCACATCGACCCCTGGTTCCTGCGCGAGATCCGGGCGATCGTCGATCTCGAAGCCGAGCTGGGCTGCTGGGACCTCGCCTCCGTGTCCACCGCGCTGCTCTCCCGGGCCAAGGAGACCGGCCTTTCCGACGCCGGGATCGCCCGCCTGCTGGTGTGCGCTCCCGAGGCGCTCACCGCCGAGCGCAAGAGCCGCGGCGTACGCCGGGTGTTCAAGCGGGTCGACACCTGCGCCGCGGAATTCCCGGCCCAGACCCCCTACCTGTACTCGACCTTCGGGCTGGAGGACGAGGCCGCCGTCACCGATCGGCCGAAGGTGGTGATCCTGGGCTCCGGGCCCAATCGGATCGGCCAGGGGATCGAGTTCGACTATTGCTGCGTGCACGCCGCCCTCGCCCTGACCGCCGCCGGCTACGAGACCGTGATGGTCAACTGCAACCCGGAGACGGTCTCGACCGACTACGACACCTCGGACCGCCTCTACTTCGAGCCCCTGACCACCGAGCACGTGCTCGCGGTCCTCGAGCGCGAGAGCCCCGACGGCGTGATCGTCCAGCTCGGCGGTCAGACCCCCTTGAAGCTCGCGCGGCCCCTGGCCGAGGCCGGGGCGCCGATCTGGGGCACGTCGCCCGCGTCCATCGACCTCGCCGAGGATCGCCGGCAGTTCGGCGCCCTGCTCGCCGAGGAGGGGATCCTCCAGCCCGAGGCGGGCACCGCGACCTCGCTCGCCGAGGCGGTCGCCGTCGCCCGGAGGATCCGCTTCCCGATCCTGGTGCGCCCGAGCTACGTGCTCGGTGGCCGGGCGATGGCGATCTGCTACGACGAGGCGAGCCTGGCGACCTACATGCGCGACGCGGTCGAGGTCTCGCCGGGCGCACCGGTGCTCCTCGACCGGTTCCTGGACGACGCCATCGAGCTCGACGTCGACCTCCTGGCCGACGGCACCCGGGCGGTGGTCGCGGGGGTGCTGCGCCACATCGAGGAGGCGGGGATCCACTCCGGGGACTCGGCGGCCGTGCTGCCGCCGACCGGCGCCGGCGCCGGCGGGCTGACCCCCGAGATGGTCGACTCGATGCGCGAGATCGCGCGCCGCCTCGCCCTGCGCCTCGGGGTGGTCGGCTTGATGAACGTGCAGTTCGCGGTCCACGAGGGCCGGATCTACGTGCTCGAGGCGAACCCCAGGGCCTCGCGGACGGTGCCCTTCATCGCCAAGGCCGTGGGGGTGCCGCTCGCCGGGCTGGCCGCCCGAGTGATGGCGGGGGAGAGCCTGGAGTCGCTCGGCTTCACCGAAGAGCCGGAGGTGCCGGCGGTGTTCATCAAGGCGCCGGTCTTCCCCTTCCGGCGCTTCGCCGGCGTCGACCCGGTCCTGGGGCCCGAGATGAAGTCGACCGGCGAGGTCATGGGCGTCAGCTCGGACTTCGGCGCCGCCTTCGCCAAGGCCTGGATCGCGGCCGGCAACCGCTTGCCGACGACCGGCACGGCCTTCCTCTCGGTCCACGACCGGGACAAGCGCGCCCTGCTGCCGGTCGCGCGCTCGCTCTCCGAGCTCGGCTTCGCCCTGACCGCCACCGGCGGCACCGCCGAGATGCTCGCCGGCGAAGGGCTGCCGGTGCGCCGCGTGCTCAAGGTCCACGAGGGTCGGCCGAACGTGGTCGACCACCTGATCAACGACGAGATCGACCTGGTGATCAACACGCCGATCGGCCAGGAAGGCCACGTCGACGACGCCTACATCCGCCAGACGGCGCTCAAGTACAACGTGCCCTGCATCACGACTCTGTCCGGCGCCCGCGCCGCGGTCGACGGCATCCGCGCCGTCCGGAGCGGCGAGTTCAGCGTCCGGAGCCTGCAGTCGCTCCACGGCGCGACCGTGCCGGCCGGCTGAGGACGCCCGCGCCGGACTGCGATCCCCACCCCATGGAACCATCGCCCCGGAGGGACAGCATGACCGACACCCGAATCGAAAAGGACAGCCTCGGCGAGATCGAGGTCCCTGCCGATGCCTACTACGGAGCCCAGACCGAGCGCGCGCGCCGGAACTTCCCCGTCTCCGGCCTCACCTTTCCCCGCCAGTTCATCGCCGCGCTGGGGCTGATCAAGCGCGAAGCGGCCCGGGTCAACGCCGACCAGGGCGTGCTCGAGCCGGAGATCGTCGATGCGATCGTCCAGGCCGCCGACGAGGTGGTCGCCGGCAAGCTCGACCGCCACTTCCCGCTCGACGTTTTCCAGACCGGCTCGGGCACCTCGACCAACATGAACGCCAACGAGGTGATCTCCAACCGGGCGATCGAGATCCTGGGCGGCACGATGGGCTCGAAGCAGCCGGTCCACCCCAACGACCACGTCAACGCCGGCCAGTCCTCGAACGACTCGATCCCGACGGCGATCCACGTCTCGGCCTACCGGGCGATCGCCGAGGACCTCGAGCCGGCCCTCGAGCGGCTCGCCTCGTCGCTCGAGACGAAGGCCGCCGAGCTCGACGACGTGGTCAAGATCGGCCGCACCCATCTCCAGGACGCGGTGCCGGTACGGCTCGGCCAGGAGTTCTCGGGCTACGCCCAGCAGATCCGCAACGGCCTGGCGCGCCTGGCCGCGGCCCGCCCCCGCCTGGCGGAGCTCGCCCTCGGAGGCACCGCGGTGGGCACCGGGCTCAACGCCGCTCCCGGCTTCGCCGACCGCGTGATCGGCCGGATCGCCGAGGCGACGGGCCACCCGTTCGTGCCGGCGCCCAACAAGTTCGAGGCGCTGGCAGCCAAGGACGCCTGCGTCGAGGCCTCGGGAGCGCTCAAGACGATCGCCGCCTCGCTCACCAAGATCGCGAACGACATCCGGTGGCTCGCCTCGGGCCCGCGCTGCGGCATCGGCGAGATCGAGATCCCGAGCCTGCAGCCGGGCAGCTCGATCATGCCGGGGAAGGTCAACCCGGTGATCCCCGAGTCGGTGGTCATGGTCGCCGCCCAGGTGGTGGGCAACGACGCCACGATCACCCTGGGCGGGATGGCGGGGAACTTCGAGCTCAACGTGATGATGCCGGTGATCGCCTACAACCTGCTCCAGTCGATCGACATCCTGGCCAACGCCTCCCGGCTGCTGGCCGAGCGCTGCGTCGACGGCATCACCGCGCGGCGCGAGCGCTGTGCCGAGCTGGTCGAGAAATCGCTCGCCCTGGTCACCTCGCTGGCGCCCAGGATCGGCTACGACCGGGCGGCCGAGATCGCCAAGGAGTCCTGGAAGACCGGCCGCACGGTGCGCGAGCTCGCCCGGGAGAAGGGCGTCCTGCCGGCCGAGGAGCTCGAGGAGGCGCTCGACCCCCGGAAGATGACCGAAGGCGGGGTATTGTAAAGAGATTTCACAAAAGACGATAGGTCGGCTCGAACCCCGCTCGGCGACCTGCCCGAGCGGCCCGGACTAGCCGCCCGACGGGGTGGCGCCTCCGGGCGTATCCGTCGACGTGCCGCCGGTCCCGCCGGTGCCCGAGGTCGTCGCCGTCTCGGTCGTGGGCGTCTTGGGGTCCTTCTTCGTTCCAGGGGCAGTATCCGTAGACATCATGACCTCCTCAGTCGAGTTGCCGAGTACGAGGCCATTTTCTCACATTTCTACCCCGAGATGTCAAATGGAGAGATGATTCTTCCCGAGAGGAGCCGGGAGCCCCGGGAGCGAGGAGCGAGAGCGCTCTCAGGGACGTACTTGGAGCTCGTACGAACCCAGGAGGTGTCCCGCCGTTCCGGCGGAACGGAGCTCGACCCGATAGCGACCTTCGCTCAGGCTCTCGCGCGGCAGGTCCAGGCGGACCACCGTCTCGCCGTCGACGCTCTCGACCGCCAGATCGGGCGCGCTCCAGACCGGCTCGCCCTGGCGACTCACCGTCGCGGTGACCGGCGCCGACGGGCGCTGCCCTCCGAGGTCGAGATCGAGCTCGACGCGGCGGGCGGCGCCGAGCCGAAGGACGTCCGCGTCCCCTTCCCCGCGGCGGGTCAAGCCGAGAAGCAGGCTCACCTGCGGCAGTGCGCTCTCGACCTTCTTGCCCTTGTCGACCGGCCGGCGAACGCGCAGCTCGCCGCCCGAGAGCTGGCGTTTCTCGAGCTCGGCGATCCGCTCCTGGGAGCTCGCGTGCTCGGCGGCCAGCTGCTCCCGGAGGTCTTGCCTCTGAGTCGTCGCCCGGGCGGCGGCATGCTCCAGGTCGTCGGCGCGGCCGCGGGCCCGCTCCGTCGCCGTGCGCGAGGCGGTCAGCTCGCTGCCCAGGCGGGCGACCTCGGAGCGGAGCTCGAGGGTCCGCCACGCCATCCAGCCGCTGGCGATGGCGAAGATCAGCACGGCCGCCCAGGCGAGCCGGACCGAGCCTCGCCCGAAGCGCCCGCGGTGCGGGAGCACCCTCGCTCCGGCGGCGGCCGGCGCCTGCCGGTGCTCGCCGGCCCGGGTGGCGAGGGCGCGGGCGAAGGCGACCCGCTCGCGGACTCGCTCGGCGCCCAGCAGGTGGCTCTCGAAGCGCGCCCGCTGGTCGGCGTCCATCTCGCCGCGGGCGTAGCGGTCGATCAGCTCGTCCTCCACGACTTCCGCCGCCTCGAACAGCCCCGGCTCGGCCAGCAGCCGGGCCTCCAGACGCTCGGAGTCGGCCTCCGGGAGCTGCCCGAGCAGGTAGCGGGCGATCGTGTCGGTATCGGGTTCGGTTTCGGTCATCGGACCTCTCCTGGGGGTCCCGCCAGCCGGTGGGCTCCGCGCCCGCCGATCGGGAGCCGGCGTCCCCCGGCTCCACTTAAGATTGGCACAGAGTGCGAAACTATTTCGCCTCCTCTTCGCCCAGCCTCCTCTGGCGTACGCAGCGCTCGATCCTGGATCGGATCCGGTGGACCCGGATGCGCAGCGCGTTGAGGGGGACGCCCAGGCGGTCCGCGATCGCCTTCCGGTTCTCGATCCGTTCCCGCCGCTCGCCCTCGTGATAGCTCAGGATCAGCCGTCGGCTCTCGGGCGGGAGAGCCGCCAGACAGTCGTTGAGCCACTCCATCCGGTGGTCGCCGGCGTCCTCGCCTTCCGCTTCCCGGGACGGCCAGGCGCCCGGTTCCTGGAGCGCGCGGTCCCGCTTGCGCTCGCGCAGGACCTCCTTGTAGATCAGGTGCGCGACGCCGCAGAAGTAGCGGAAGGGATCGTCCGACCGGATCTCGACTCCCTCTTCGAGGCGCCGGGCGACCCGCGTGATGGTCTCGTCCGCCAGATCCTCTGGAAAACGGGCTCCCCGCCACTCGAAGAGGCGCTCCAGGCGGCGGCGGAGCTCACCGAAGCGGCGGGCGGCCCGGGCCGGCTCGGGGTCCAGGAGGCCCAGGAGGCGCTCGAGGCCCTCACGGGTCAGATCCGGCCGGTCGTCGCGGTCTCCCACCAGCCTCATCTCCAATCGCCCTGGAGCACGAACCCGGCCCAGTAGTAGGGGAAGTCGAGCTGCTGGCCGGGCTCGTCCATGATCTCGATCTGAGCCTGGCGCAGGGCGTCCGCGGCGGGTTTGCCCTCTTCGATCAGGCCCCGGTAGAAATGCTCCATCAGGCGGGCCGTCGCGCGGTCCTGCACCGCCCAGAGACTGGCCACGACCCGCTCGGCTCCGGCGTACATGAAGCCGCGG
Organism: uncultured Acidobacteriota bacterium; assembly: GCA_963837945.1. Classification (GTDB taxonomy): domain Bacteria; phylum Acidobacteriota; class Thermoanaerobaculia; order Multivoradales; family DATKCC01; genus CAVUBL01. The sequence goes on along the minus strand of CAWIQD010000009.1, from coordinate 133,415 downwards.
GTCAAGCCGAGCAAGCCCTCTCCCCGGACCTCCCGGCCGAGCGCGGTGTCGCAGGCGGAGAGCACCACGAGGTCCGCGTCGAGGTGCAGGCCGTAGATGTCGTGGAGCCGCAGGAAGCCGTCCGCCCGGGGATTGCCGGCGGCGTCCACCAGGGACAGTACCAGGCCCGAGAGCTGGGGCCGGCTGGTGTCGATGATCCCGTGGGTGGCGAAATGGACGTAGCGGAACCCGGCGAGCCGGCCGCCGAGCACCGTTTCCCGCGACGCGGCGAGGCCCTCGGCCTCGAAGGTCTCGGCGGGATCGGCGAAGCTCGCGATCGCCGCGGCCTCCTCGTCGGCGAAGGAGAGGCGGCCGAAGTCGGGCAGGGGAGGATCCTCCGACGGAGCGCCCCCCCGCACCGCCTCGTCGCCGTCCAGCCCCCCGGCCGTCGCCAGCGCTTGCCTCAGCCGTGGATCGTCCGAGCCGTAGACCGGGTCGGCGACGATCGCGACCTCTCCCCGGTCGGCCGCCTCCGGCCGGGGCCGGTCGCGCTGGAAGGCCAGCACCGACGCCGAGGGCAGCCGGACCAGCTCGTGGCCGATCACCAGCGGACGGCCGCCCGCGGCGGGATCGGGCAGGGCGGCCATCGGGACGTACTGGAGAGCCCCGTCGCTCACCACCGCCAGGCGCGGCCGGAGCAGACCGGCTCGCGCCGCGCCGCCCAGGATCTCCTCGGAGAGCCGGCCCGCGGTGGCCCCGTAGGCTTCCCGGATCCGCGCGCGTCGCCAGGCCAGGGCCGCGAAGGGTCTCTCCTCGGGGGCCTGGAGGTAGGCGTCGAGCCGGTCGCCGAGGCAGCGGCCGCCCTCCGCGGAGCCGCCCACTCTCACGTCGTCGCCGGCCGGGGGCCGGCTGTACGAGGTGAGCAGCCAGTGGAGGCAACGAGCCTCGGCCTCGAGCTCGTCCTGCCCGGGCAGCTCGAAGCTCTCGAAGCGCTCGGGCGTCACGGCCCAGAGGAAGCTCCGCCGCCGCCCGAGACTGAGCTCGAGGAGCGTCGTCCGATCGTCGAGGAGCCGGTGCTGGATCTCGTCGAGCGAGACCGACCGGGGCTCGGTCAGGGCGGCATAGCGCGGGCTCGCCTGGCGGATCTCGTCGTCGACCGACCGGAGCTGGGCGAGCAGGCGCTCGAGGTCGAGCTCGACCTGGAAGAGAGCGTCGTCGTCGGATTCGGGAGCGGTCGCTTGCCGTACCCCGGCCTCCGGCTCGGCGGGTGCCGTCCGGTGCTCGACCAACCGCCGGCGCTGCAGCTCCTTGGCGTCGAGCCGGTGCTCGATCTCGGCCTTGCGCGCCCGGAGCCCCTGCGGAGCGTCGGCCGCCAGGTCGAGGTCGGCCTCGGCGAGGGTCTCGATCAGGCTCCGGGCGCGGGCGTGCTCGCTCTCGCTCAGCGCCTCGGCGTCGTGGCCCGCCGTCGGGTCGCGCTCGTGCTGGGTCATCAGGAGATCGACGTAGAGGTCGTAGTAGGGCCGCTTCGAGGCCGCGAACAGCGCCCGGAGCTCCTCGCCCCCGACCCCGGGGCGCATCGAGTCGACGACCGCCAGCGCCCGCTCGATCGAAGCGCGGGCCGCCTCGATCTCGCCCCGGGCGCGTTCGATCCGGGCGGTGTCGTAGAGGTTCTCGGCCAGCGCCGCCCGGTTACCCAGGGCCCGGTTGAGGGCGCTCGCGCTCTGCAGCTCGTCGAGCGCGGTCGCCGGGTCGCCGAGGTCGTCGTGGACCGCGAGCGAGTCTTCACCAGCACCTCCGCCTCGGACCACCGATTTCCGATCTCCCGGTACAGAGCAAGGGCCTCCAGTAGCGGGCCCAGCGCCTCCTCGGGGCCGGTGGTCGGCCAGGCGGAGCGCGCCGATCTGCTCGAGAGAACCTGCCGTCTGAGGCTTCGCCCGAGCCTCGCGGCTCAGGGCGAGGGCGCTGTCCAGCACCTTCCGAGCCTCGTCGAGTCTCGCCGCGCTTCACGTACAGCCCGGCCAGACCTTGAAGGCTCTGGATGCGCCAGAGGACAGCACCCGACTGCTCCAGCAGCGATCGCTGGACCGCAAGGTGTACCGGAGTGCGGCGTCTGTCGTCGCCCAGCCGAGCCTTGCATGCGCCCGATGTTGTAGAGGGCGACCCCCGCGTGGTCGCTTCGATGAGCGGCCTCGAAGCCCTCGAACGCCTGGTGGTAGAGGCTCAGCGCTTGGTCGTACTCTCCTTCGTACTCGGCCAGCAGGGCCAGGTTGTTGAGCAGCGTCGCCCGCGTGCCAGGTTTCGGGTATCCGGTGACCGAGGATCGCGAGACCCTCCTGGAAGTAGTTCCGGGCCCGCTCGGTCTCACCCAGGTCCCAGTGCATGAGACCCAGGTTGTTGAGAGAGTCGACCGCTTCCCAGGGCCTGCCGAGCATCTGCCACAGATCCACGGCCCGCCGGCAGACGTCGATCGCCGCTTTCGAGCCGCGGGCGTGGTCCATCTGGCACATCTGATCCAGCGTGTCGGCTTCGGGCACCCGCGAGGAGAGCCGCCGGGCGACGGTCAAGGATTCCTCCAGCCGCCGCTGCGCGTCGTCGAGCTGCAGGAGGTCCATCTCGGCCTGGGCGACCCAGGTCGTCTCCTCGACCAGCGAGTAGGTTTCGCCGACTCGTGACCAGCTCCGGACCGCTTCCTCGAAGGACGCCAGCGCGTCCTCCTTGCGGCCCAGGGCCAGGAGGACCTCCCCCCGCTCGTGGTAGATCGAGGCGGTTCCGCGCAGTACCCACCCTCTCGCATAGATCGAGGGCTTCTCGATACAGGGCGAGGGCCTCTTCCAGACGGCCTCCTCCCTTCCATGCCTTCAACGCCTCCTGGTAGACCTGGAGCCCCTTGTGCCGATCCCAGTCCCGCTCGGTCGCCGCCCGCACGGCACGGACCGTCAGCCGATAGGCCGACCGCCTCCTTGCCACGCCGGCTTTCGACCCGCAGCCGGTAGGCGCCACCGGCTTCGGCCACCTCCCACAACTCCTGGCTCGGGGGTCGGCCGAGAACTCGCCGCTGGCGTAGGCGCCGTCGTAGCCCGTAGTCTCCGGCTGCCCGGGGGCGAGCAGGTACAGGCGCGCCCGGTCGAGCGGCTGGTCGAGGTAGACCTCGAGATACTCGCCGGCGTCGTAGGCGCAGGGAGTAGGTGTCCGTTTCGCCGGGCCGTAGCCGGCCCCGGACCGCGGTGGGCGCCCCCGGGTCGAGCGTCGGGACCCGCCGGACGGTCACCGGCGCCGGGATCCGACGCCGAGAAGCACGCGGAGCCGAGGGTCGAGCAATGGGAGAACGCCGCCGAGCGCACGGACGGTACGCCAGCCTCGGCACGCGGCACCGCCGGGGCCGGCTCTCTCTCGGGCTGTGCGGAGACTCACTGGAATCGCGACGTCCGGATGGCCTTCGCGGCGCCGTCCGGGCAGAGCGGGCGCCGACACCGCGGGCAGCTCTGCCAAACCGGGGGCCTCACCGTTCGTCCTCCGTAGAATTCACATCGACATCATCTGCTGCGATTCTACCCGCTCCGCGCCTCGTCCGCCCGGTAAGATGACGACCGATGGCGGGCTCCGGCTCCGGACGGCGGATCCTCCACTGCGACATGGACTGCTTCTACGCGGCGGTCCACGTGCGCGACGACCCCTCCCTCGCCGGCAAGCCGGTGGTGATCGGCGGCAGCCCCGAGGGCCGAGGGGTGGTGGCGGCGGCGAGCTACGAGGCCCGGCGCTTCGGCGTCGCCTCGGCGATGCCCGCGGCGCGCGCGTTGCGGCTGTGCCCCGCGGCGGTGTTCCTCCGCCCCGACTTCCCGCGCTACCGCCGCGAGTCCGACGAGATCTTCCGCATCTACCGCGAGCTCACGCCGCTGGTGCAGGCGGTCTCGATCGACGAGGCCTACCTCGACGTCACCGACCACCTGGATCGATGGGGCAGCGCCACGGCGATCGCGCGGGAGATCCGGCGGCGGGTGCGCGCCGAGCGCGGCCTGACCGTCTCGATCGGGGTGGGACCGAACCGGCTGATCGCCAAGATCGCCTCGGATTTCGACAAGCCGGACGGGCTCACGGTGGTCCGGCCGGAGCGCGTGGAGGCATTCCTCGCCCCCTTGCCGGTGCGGCGGCTCCACGGCGTCGGCCCGGCGACCGAGCGCGCGCTCGAGGCGCTCGGGGTGCGCACGGTGGCCGAGCTCCGGGAGCGGCCGCTCGACCTCCTGATCGAGCGCTTCGGCCGCCACGGCCGGATGCTCTGGGAGTTCGCCCGCGGCCTCGACGACCGCGAGGTCACGACCCATCGCGAGCGCAAGAGCCTGGGCAAGGAGACGACCTTCAGCCAGGACCTGTCGGAGGTCGCCGAGATGGAGCGGGTGATCGACGAGCTCGCCGAGTCGGTCGCCGCCGGCCTCGCGCGCCGCGAGATCGCCGGCTCCACGGTGACCCTCAAGGTGCGCTACGGCGACTTCACGACCGTCAGCCGCTCGACGACACGGACCCAGCCGGTCGCCGGCGCCGGCGAGATCGCCCGGCTCGCCAAGGAGCTCCTCGGGCGCACCGAGGCCGCCCGCCGGCCGGTGCGGCTGCTCGGAGTGACCGCCTCGAAGCTGGTGGGGATGGAAGAGGGCGCCCAGCTCACGCTGTTCTGACAGATCGCCCCCCTCTCCCTCGATCGCTCTCCGACCCTCCTCGGGGGGAGAGGGAGGCCACTTCCGGTACGAGATGGGACGTCCCGGCGGCCGGCGGGCGAGCGCGCTATCATCCCGCCAGCTGCATGGCGATGACGATCAAGCGGCCCGACCCCGCGCTCCTGCGTCTGCTCCTCTTCGGCGGCGGCCTGATCGCCGTCTTCGTCGTGCTGATCGCCTTCAGCGACATCTTCCTGCCGCTGCTGGTCGGCTTCGGCATCGCCTACCTGCTCGATCCGGTGGTCTCCTGGCTCGAGCGCCACGGGTGGAGCCGCGGCTGGGCGGTCATCGTCATGACGCTGGTGCTGGTCCTCGCCCTGACCGGCTTCTTCCTCTACCTGGTGCCGGCCATCGGGCAGGAGTTCCAGAGCCTCACCGAACGCTTGCCCCAGTACACCCGCCGGCTGCGCGACCAGGTCCAGCCCCTGCTCGAGCGGGTCCGCGCCCGGTACCCCGCCGAGTTCGTCGAGATGCGGGACCGGACGGTGGAGACCGCGCGCGAGAACCTGCCGAAGCTCGCGGCCTCGGTGGGGCACTGGCTGTCGCGGATCTTCGTCAGCGTCGGGGCCTTCATCCTCTTCCTGCTCAACCTGATCTTCGTGCCGGTCTTCGCCTTCTACCTGCTGGTCGACTTCCCGAAGGTCAAGCGGGGCATGCGCGAGCTCGTGCCGATGCCCTATCGCGCGGTGGTGCTCGCGCGCGTGCGGGAGGTGGACGAGGCGGTGGCGAGCTTCCTCCGCGGTCAGCTCACGATCGCGCTGATCCTCGCCTTCATCAACTCGGTCGGGCTGCTGCTGATCGGCGTGCCGCTCGGGCTGGTGATCGGGATCGTGGCGGGCCTGGCCAACATGATCCCCTACATGTCGCTGGTCGTCGGCTTGTTGCCCGCGATCCTCCTGTGCTGGGCCGAGTACGGAAGCTGGGTGCGGGTGCTCCTGGTGCTCGCCGTCTTCAGCGCCTCGCAGCTCCTCGAGGGGACCTTCCTGTCGCCCCGGATCCTCGGCCGGAGCGTCAACCTCCACCCCGTATGGGTGCTCCTCGCCATCATCGTAGGGGGCTCGCTGTTCGGGATCTTCGGCATGCTGATCGCCGTTCCGGCGGCGGCGGCGATCCAGGTCTTCCTGCGCCACTGGCTCGAGAGCTACCGCGCGTCGAGGATCTACCGGGGCGAGGTGGCCGCCCCTCCGCAGCCCCCGCCGGGCGCTTCGCCGAGCTGATCGCGCCGTCTCGTCGAGCGCGGTTGGCCTGCCTCTTGCAGCCGTGCCGGGCGATCGCGCAGCCAAGATCCAAAGCTGGCGAGGTCGATCGATGTCGGCTCCGGCTGCGAGAGTGTCAGATGCCATGAGATCCAAATGCCGAAAGGAGGGAGTAGCATGTTGCAATGGGCTTTGATTTTCCTGGTCATCGCCATCATCGCCGCGGTCTTCGGCTTCGGTGGAGTCGCCGGAGCCGCCGCGGGCATCGCCAAGATCCTCTTCTTCATCTTCCTGGTGATCTTCATCATCTCGCTGATCCTCCACCTCGTGCGGAGGGTGTGAGCGCCGGGAGGGACGGCGGCGCGAGATGAGCCATCCCTTCCACCGCGAAGCGGATCCCGCGGCGTTCGAGCCCGCGGCGGCGGAAGCGCCGCCGCAGGCGGCGGGCGGCCGCCGGCGTCGGATGCGCTACGACGTGCCGCGCGCGGCCGTCGTCGGGCTGTTCGTGCTGGCTCTGCTCGGTGCCCTCTACGTGGCCCGGGTGGTGGTGCTGCCGATCGTCCTCGCGGTCATGCTCGGGCTGCTTCTCGCGCCGGCCGTCCGGTTCTTGCGCCGGCTCCACGTGCCGCGCTGGATCGCGGCGGGAGTGGTGGTCGCCGGTCTGGTCGCGGTGGTCGGGGGAGGCGTCTACTACCTCGCCTCTCCCGCCGCCGACTGGATGGACCGGGCGCCGCGGAGCCTGCGCAAGCTCGAGGCGAAGGTCCGCCAGATCAAGGAGCCGGTGGCCAAGGTCAACCGGGCGACCCAGGAGGTCGAACGGATCACCGACGTCGGCGGCAAGAAGACGCGCGAGGTCGAGGTCGCCGGCAAGTCGCTCTCGGGCAACCTGATGGACTTCACCGCGACCGTCGCCTCGGCGGGCGCGGTGATGCTCGTGTTGCTCTACTTCCTGCTCGCTTCGGGGGACGTCTTCCTGCGCAAGGCGGCGGGCGTCTTGCCGACCCAGCGGCACCGCACGCGAATGCTGAGCATCGCCCGCCGGGTCGAGCACAGCATTTCCATGTACCTGTTCACCATCACCTTGATCAACACCTGCCTCGGGATCCTGGTGGGCCTCGGCCTGTGGTGGCTGGACATGCCCAACCCCGTGCTCTGGGGAGTCATGGCCGGTCTGCTCAACTTCGTGCCCTACCTCGGCGCCGTGGTCGGGGTCTCGGTGGTCGCCCTGGTCGCGCTGCTGACCTTCGACAGCGTGGGCGCGGCGCTGGCGCCGCCGGCGCTCTACCTGACGCTGACCGCCATCGAGGGGTCGTTCGTGACCCCGACCATCGTGGGCCGCCGCCTCACCCTCAACCCGCTGATCATCTTCGTCGGGATCATCTTCTGGGGCTGGATGTGGGGGGTCGTCGGAGCCCTGCTGGCGGTGCCGCTGATCGCGACGGTGAAGATCGTCTGCGACCACGTCGAGCCGCTCAAGCCCTGGGGCGAGCTGCTCGGCGGCGTGAGCCGGCCTACAGGTCGTCTCGCCACCGCTCCAGGTCCCGCCGCTCCTTCTTCGTCGGCCGCCCGGTTCCCCGCTCGCGCCGCTCCGGAGGCTTGCGCATCAGCCGCTCGAGCTCGCTGAGGTGGGGCCGGGGCGGGCTCAGGTCCTCGTAGAGCTCGGCGGCCAGGGCCTTGGCGACCGGCTTGTCGCGCAGCTCGCGGACCACCAGGGTCCGGGTCCAGTCTCCCTGCTCGACCTCGATCCGGTCGCCCAGCGCCAGGCTCTTGTGCGGCTTGGCGGACTGGCCGTTGACCCTGACCCGCGAGAGGGTGCAGGCCCGGGTCGCCTGGCTCCGGGTCTTGAACACCCGGGCGACCTGGAGCCACTTGTCGAGACGCACCTCCATCGGCATGGATTCTAGTGAAGCTCCGCCTCAAAGCGACGAGGCGCCGGGATCCGGCACGTAGATTCTCGCGCAGAGGCGCAGAGCCGCAGAGGAGGGCGATCGATGGGCGCAGCCTCAGCTCATGGACCAGGCCACGAGGGCATTAGGTAGAGCGCCCAATGCGGGCTCTCGAGCTTCGGCGCGCATCGGATCGAGGAGGGCATCACCCCCCCCTCGTCGACATGAGCCGCGCCTCTGCGCCTCTGCGGCTCTGCGCGAGACTTCTCCAGCCTCGGCTGTCGTGCGCGGCGGGGCGACGACGCCGCTCGCCGTACAATCGGCCGATGCGGACCTCGCGCCGGCGGCTTCTCGCCCTGCTCGCCTCGCTGCCGGTCCTGCTGGTCGTCTCGAGCTTGGCCTACATGGCGGGCATGGCCTGGCTCGAGGGCCGCCCCCGGGGTTTCTGGCAGAGTCTCGAGTTCGTGGGCGAGACCCTGAGCACGACGGGCTACGGTGCGGACGCCGCCTGGCACAGCCCGACGATGGTGCTGTTCGTGGTCCTGCTCCAGTTCTTGGGCGTCTTCCTGGTCTTCCTGATCATCCCCATCTTCCTCATCCCCTTCCTCGAGGAGCGCTTCGAAACCCGCCTGCCCCAGGAGCTCGACGAGGAGCTCACCGGCCACCTGGTGGTCTACGGTTACGGCCCGGCGGTCGAGACGCTGGTCGAGCAGACCGAGCGCGAGGGCCTCGCGACGGTCGTGGTCGAGGAGGACGAAGCCGTGGCACGGCGCCTCGCCGAGCGCGGCCGACGGGTGGTCCACTCCCGCCTCGACGACGGCGCCCTCGAGGGCGCCCGTCTCGAGCAAGCCCGGGCCTTGATCGCCAACGGCTCGGACGACGTCAACGCGGCGGTCATCCTGGCGGCGCGCCAGTCCGGGTTCGCGGGCGAGATCCTGGGACTGGTGGAGGAGCCTCTCCACCGCCGCCCCCTGCTGCTCGCCGGCGCCACGGCGGTCTTCACCCCGCGCCACGTCCTGGGCGCGGCGCTCGCGGCGCGGGCGAGCGTTCGGATCAGCCCCCGGGTCGCCGGCGTCCAGAACCTCGGCCGGCTCGAGATCCACCAGCTGCGGGTGCAACCGGAGAGCAGCCTGGCGGGACAGACGCTCGAGGAGGCGGCGATCGGTGCCCGCACCGGCGCGGCGGTCATCGGGCAGTGGGTGGGCGGCGTGCTCCACGCCCCGCCGTCGGCCTCGACCCGCATCGAGCCGGGGGCGATCCTGGTGATCGCCGGCACCGACGAGAGCGTCGAGCGCCTGCTCGAGCTGGTGAGCGGGGCGGTGCCTCTGCGCCGGCGCGGGCGGTTCGTGGTCGGCGGCCACGGCGAGGTGGGGCGCAAGGTCGTCGAGCTCCTCGACCGACGCCGGCGAGAGCGTGGTGGTGGTCGACCGCAAGGAGGGCGAAGGCGTCGACCTGGTGGGGGACATGCTCGATCCGACCGTCGTCGAGCAGCTCCTGGGCGAGAGCACCCAGGGGGTGATCCTCGCCCTCGACACCGACTCCGCGACCCTCTTCGCCACCGTGATCGCGAAGGAGGCCGCACCGGACGTTCCGGTGATCGCCCGGGTCAACCGTGCCGAGAACGTCGAGCGGATCCACCGGGCGGGCGCCGACTTCGCCCTCTCGATCAGCCAGGTCTCCGGACAGATCCTGGCACGCCGGCTGCTGCGCGAGGAGGCGATCTCGATCGACCCGCAGCTCAAGGTGCTCAAGACGAGCGCCGAGGGCCGGCTGGCCGGCTACGACCCGGCGGAGCTCCGGATCCGCGAGCGCACCGGCTGCTCGGTCGTGGCGGTCGAGCGGGACGACGAGCTGATCCTCGACCTCGGCGCCGACTTCCGCTTCGAGCCCCGCGACACGGTCTACGTCTGTGGCCCGCCCGAGGCGGTGCGGCGCTTCGGCGAGGAGTTCGGCGCGGTTTGATGCCCGGCCAGCCAATTGGCAGAGTGGCTCCCGGGGTTCGCCGCCGGCGCCCTGAAACATGGGGCCTTTGGGCCCGGCACCCGATTTGCTAAGGCTCTCCGAGCTGGAACCACACGCCCGTCGAAAGGAGTCCCCCGGAAAGATGATCGAAGCACACGAGCTCACGCGGCGCTATGGGCCGAAGACCGCCGTCGACGGCATCTCGTTCTCGGTCGGCGAGGGCGAGATCCTGGGCATCCTCGGGCCCAACGGCGCCGGCAAGACGACGACCCTGCGCATGATCACCGGCTTCCTGCCCCCGAGCGAAGGGCGGGTGACGGTGGCCGGCCACGACCTGGTCGAGGAGCCCCGCCTCGCCCGGCGCGAGATCGGCTACCTGCCGGAGAACGTCGCCCTCTACCCCGAGATGCGGGTCGAGGAGTATCTCGCCTACCGCGCACGCCTCGAAGGCCTCGACCGCACGGCCGCCCGCCGCGCCATCGTCGAGGCCCTCGACCGCTGCCTGATCAGCGACGTCCGGGGCCAGACGATCGCCACCCTGTCGAAGGGTTACCGCCAGCGGGTCGGCCTCGCCCAGGCGATCCTCCACGGTCCCCGGGTCCTGGTGCTCGACGAGCCGACGGTCGGCCTCGATCCGAAGCAGATCATCGCGATCCGCGACCTGATCCGGGAGCTCGGAGGCGAGCACACCCTGCTGCTCTCGACCCACATCCTGCCCGAGGTCGAGCTGCTCTGCGACCGGGTGCTGATCATCGACCGTGGCCGGATCGTCGGCGAGGGGAGCCCGGAGGCGCTGCGCACCCGGCTCGAGGGCCACTTCCTGCTGCGGGTGGAGCTCAAGGGCGCGCCGGCCGGCGTGGCCGAGGCCCTGGGCGGGCTCGAAGGGGTGGCCGACGTCCGGCCCCAGGCCGGTGCGCCGGCCGGCGGCACGGCCGCCTTCCTGGTCGAGGGCGCCCCGGGCGCCGACCCGCGCGAGGCGGTCTTTCGCGAGGTGGTGGCGCGCGGCTGGGTGCTGCTCGCCCTCGAGCAGGAACGGGCCTCGCTCGAAGACGTCTTCATCCGCCTCACCACCCGCGACGACTCGGGCGAGCCGGCGGGCGGCCCACCCCTGGCTGCGGACGGCGGGGCGGACCTGGCGCCGGAGACGGCGGACCTGCCGGGCTCCGACGGCGACGATCGGGAGGTGATCCAGTGAACGGCATCCTCGCCACCTTCCAGCGCGAGATCCGGGCGTACTTCCTCTCGCCCCTCGCCTACGTCGTGCTCTGCTTCCTCTTGATCGTCAACGGGATCATCTTCTCGCTGATCCTCCTCGCCCTCAACGACCCGCTCGCGCAGGCGGGGCGGCCGCTCGACCTGTTCTTCGGCGGCACCTTCCTGTTCTGGCTGGTGCTCCTGTTCGTGGCGCCGGTCCTGACCATGCGCCTGCTCGCCGAGGAGCGCAAGAGCGGCTCGATCGAGGTGCTCATGACGGCGCCGGTCTCCGAGACCCAGGTGGTGCTCGGCAAGTACTTCGCGGCGCTCGTCTTCTACGTCTTCCTCTGGCTCCCGACGGTGAGCTACGCGGTCATCGTGGCCCTCTACAGCGAGATCGACTGGGGGGTGGTGGCGGCCGGCTACCTGGGGGTGCTGCTGATCGGTGCCCTGTTCCTGGCCGTCGGCCTCTTCGCCTCCGCCATGACCCGCAACCAGATCATCGCGGCGGTCATCAGCTTCGCGATCCTCCTGGTCCTCATCTGCGTCGCCTTCCTCGAGTACTTCGTCAACGCCCAGGGCCTGAAGGACGTCGTCGCCTACCTGAGCCTGCCGGGCAACATGGAGGATCTGGCGAAAGGGATCGTCGACACGCGGCGCCTGGTCTTCTACCTGACGACGACCGCGTTCTTCCTGTTCTTGAGCAGCCGGGCCCTCGAGTCCGGGAAGTGGAGGTAGCCGGTGGCCGACGAGCTGAATTCGACACGAGGGGCGAGCGAAGAGCACGAAGCGCGGCCCGGAAGGCCGGAGCGCCGCTCCGCCGGCCCGGCCGCGATCAAGGGATCCCTGCTGGGGGCCGGGGTTCTGCTGATGCTCGCCCTGCTGGTGATCGTCAACTACCTGGGCTGGAAGTACCACGCCCGCTTCGACTGGACCAGGACCAAGATCTACTCCCTCTCCCAGACCACCGAAAACGTCCTCTCCCACCTCGACAAGGACGTGCAGGTGACGGTGTTCATCACCCCCGGCGGGCGCCTCTACGAGCCGACCAAGGAGCTGCTCTCGCGCTACGAGGCCGCCTCGCGGCACCTGAAGGTGCGCTGGATCGATCCGGAGCGCAACCCGGTCGAGGCCAAGCGCCTGGTCGACCAGTACAAAGTCTCCTCGGCCGGCGTGGTGTTCGAGGCCGGCGGCGAGCGCCGGGTGGTCCCGGCGGACGACCTGGCGCAGCTCGATTTCTCGGGCGCCCAGATGGGCCGGGAGGCGGAGATCAAGGCCTTCGAGGGCGAGGAGAAGTTCACCGCCGCCCTGGTCGACCTGACCCAGGGCGAGAAGCCGAAGGTCGTGTTCACCACCGGCCACGGCGAGCTCTCTCTCGACGACGCCTCGACCTCCGGCCTCCAGGCGGTGCGCCAGCTGCTGAACCCGGACAACACCGATCTCCAGGAATGGGCCTCGCTGGGCGCCAAGTCGGTGCCCGAGGGAACCGACCTGGTGGTGATCGCCGGCCCCCGGGCCGCCTTCACCCAGGGCGAGCTCGCGACCCTCGGCGACTACCTCGCCGGTGGCGGCCGGCTGCTCGTGCTCCTCGACCCCGCCTTCCAGCCCGGTGGCGTCCAGGCCGGGTTCGCCGATCTCGGTCTCGGCAAGTGGCTGGCCGACTACGGCGTGAAGGTCGGCGACGACGTCGTGGTCGATCCGTCGACGACCCCGCAGGGCTTCTCCCCGGAGACTTTCTTCGCCACGCGCTATACCGACCATCCGATCACCAAGGCCCTGGCCGATGCCGGCATCCCGGTGTTGGTGCGCGAGAGCCGCTCGGTCGGCGCCGGCAAGGCGCCCGAGGGCGCAAAGGTGACCGAGCTGATGCAGAGCAGCGCGGACGGCTGGGCGGTGACCAGCTTCGCGAGCCAGACGCTCCAGGGACCGGGCGAGGGGGACCTCAAGGGTCCGGTCTCGTTGGCGGTCGCGGTCGAGGGCAAGGCGGCCGGCGCCGCGGACGGCGGAGGCGGGGGCGCCCAGGCCGAGGAGGCCCAGGCCGCGCAGGCCGAAGACGACGATCCTCCACCCGCCGCGAAGGACCCGCAGGCCGAGGCCGCCAAGCCCACCCCCGAGGAGAAGGACCAGGAGGGGACGGCCGAGGCGAAGAAGCCCCAGGCCATGCGCCTGGTCGTGGTGGGCGACTCCGACCTCGTCTCGACGGCCTTCCTGCGCCTCGGTCCGGGCAACCGGACCCTCGCCAACAACCTCTTCAACTGGCTGATCGAGCGCGAGACCCTGCTCGGGATCCCGCCCAAGAAGCCGGAGCAGGTGCGGCTCTCGATGACCCCGTCCCAGCTGCGCTGGTCGATGGCCTTCGTGGTGCTGGTCCTGCCGGGCCTGGCGGTGCTCCTCGGGCTCTGGGTCTGGTCGCGCCGGAGGAGGGCGCTGTGAAGCCGAAGACCGTCCTGGTGCTGGCGATCGTGGTGGCGGCGCTCGCCGCCTTCGTCTGGTTCTTCGGCCGCGACCTGCCGTCGAGCGAAGAGATGACCGCGCGCTCGCGCAAGGTGCTGCCGGTCGAAAGCGACGACGTGACCGCGGTGACGCTCCAGTGGGGCGACCGGACCGTGCACCTCGAGCGTCCGGCCGCGAAGCCGAAAGCCGAGGCGGGCGAGGACGAAGCGGCGGAGGGCGAGGGGGCGGGAGCGCGCGAGTGGCGGCTCACCGAGCCGCTCGCAGACCGCGCCGACCAGAGCGCCGTCGAACGGCTGCTCTCGTCGCTCACCGGGCTCGAGAAGGAGCGGACGATCGAGGACGCCAAGCCCGCAGAGGCGGGCCTCGATTCCCCCCGGGGCAAGGTGACGCTCGAGACGCCGAAAGGCGCCCGCACCCTGGTCGTCGGCGCCGACGTCCCGGCGTCCGACAACCTCCTGGTCTCGCTCGCCGGCGAGCCCGAGGTCTACGTGACCTCCCGGTCCTTCGTCGACCAGCTCGAGAAACAGCCCAACGACTGGCGGTCGAAGGAGATCTTCACCGCCGGGCGCGACCGGATCGCGCGCCTGACGCTGCGCTCGGCCGATCGGCCGGGAGAGCCGGTGGTCCTGGCGAAGCGGGACGACCGCTTCTACCTCGAAAAGCCGCTCGCCGACCTCGCCGACTCGGACAAGGTCGACCGCCTGCTCTCGGACCTCGTCGACTTGCGGGCGACCAAGCTCCTGGGAGGTGGCGGCAAGGGCGAGACGCAGCCGGCGCCGGCCGATCTCGGCCTCGAGCCGCCGGTCGCGCACATCGAGGCCGAGCTCGCGCCGCCGTCCGCTTCCGGTGCCGGCGAGGCCGCGGAGGCGCCGGATGGCGGGGCCGCCGAGAAGAAGGGGAGCGGCGCCGCCGCGAAAACGGCTCCGGCCCCCACCGAGACCCTGGTGCTCGACATCGGCTCGCCGGTCGAGGGCGCGACCGGCACGGTCTACGCTCGCGCCGGCGGCAAGCTGTTCGAGGCCTCGACCGATCTCGCGCGGACGGCTGCGACGCCGGTCGACGAGTGGCGCTCGCGCTCGTGGACCGACCTGAGCTCCTACGAGGTGAGCCGGCTGACGGCCGAACGGGCCCCGTCCGGAGCCGGCGGATCGTCCGGATCGGGCGGCGGAGGACCGCTCGTCCTGACCCGGGAGGGCTCCGACTGGCTGCGCACCGCCAAGGGCGCCGCCGAGACCATTCCCTACACCGCGGCGAGCGACCTGCTCTTCGCCGTGACCGACGCCAAGGGCGAGCTGCCGGAGGCGCCGCCCGCGACGCCCGGCAAGCCGATCCTGACCCTCGCCCTGAGCGGCGAGAAAGGCGCCCGGGAGACCCTGAGCCTCTTCGCCGCCGGCGAGAACGGCTACCCGGCGCGCTCCTCGGCTCGCGACGCCGAGCTCCTCCTCTCGAAGGAGACGGGCGACGCCGTGCTCCACGGCCTGGAGGCGGTGCGAACGGCCAAGCCGGTGGCCAAGGACAAGGCCGAGAAGGCCGCCGCCGGCGGGAGCTGAGCCCTTCCGGCGGCCGCGTCCGGTTCCGGGACGTGCCGTCCCGCGACCGGACGCGGGGTGGCCGCTGGCATCCTGCCCTCTCGTGCAAGCCTTTCCCCGTCAGTAACTTGGAACCTCGGGACTCCCTGGCACGGGGGCTGCTAGAGTGGGAGGGGAAAGGAGCAGGTGCATCATGAGCATGGACGTCGAGCGCAAGGACTTCAAGAAGAAGCGCCGCAAGAAGCGCATCATCTACGGGGCGATCGGGCTGGCCGCGGTGGTCCTCGTGAGCTACGGCATCTCGAGCCTCGAGCCCGCCGCCATGAGCGTCTCGCGCCAGAGCGTGTGGACGGGGAAGGTCCAGCGCGGCTCGATGATCCGCCAGGTCCGCGGCCCCGGCTCGCTGGTGCCGGAGGAGATCCGCTGGATCACCACCTCGATCGAGGGCCGGGTCGAGGAGATCCACCTCAAGGCGGGCGTGCGGGTGGCGCCGGACACCGTGATCCTCGAGCTCGCCAACCCCCAGCTCGAGCAGCAGGTCGAGGATGCGCGCCTCGCCTACAACGCCGCCCAGGCCGACCTCGCCGACCTCAAGGTGCGCCTCCAGAGCGACCTGCTCAGCCAGCAGGCCGGCGCGGCGGAGGTGGAGTCCGACTACAGCGAGGCCAAGCTCCAGGTCGAGGCCAACGAGACCCTGGACAAGGACGGGCTGATCCCCAAGATCGACCTCAAGCGCTCGCGGATCCGCTCGGAGCAGCTCGAGAAGCGGGTCGACCTCGAGAAGCGGCGGCTCGACAAGGCCCAGGAGTCGCTCCAGGCGCAGCTCGACGCGCAGAAGGCCAAGCTCGCGCAGGCCGAGGCGCTCTACCGGCTGCGCCGCGAGGAGGTCGGCTCCTTGCGCGTGCGGGCCGGCATCGCGGGCGTCCTCCAGGAGGTCCCGGTCGAGGTCGGCGAGCGGGTCAACGCCGGCACCGTGCTCGCCCGGGTGGCCAAGCCCGAGGACCTCAAGGCCGAGCTGCGGATCGCCGAGACCCAGGCCAAGGACATCGAGATCGGCCTGCCGGCGAAGATCGACACCCGCAACGGCATCGTCGCCGGCAAGGTCTCGCGCATCGATCCCTCGGTCCACGAGGGCACGGTGACGGTGGACGTCGCGCTCGAGGGCGCGCTGCCGCCGGGCGCGCGCCCCGATCTCTCGGTCGACGGCACGATCCAGATCGAGAAGCTCGACGACGTCCTCTACGTCAACCGGCCCACCTACGGCCAGGCCAACAGCCAGGTGGAGCTGTTCAAGCTGATCGACGACGGCGCCATGGCGGTGCGCGTGCCGGTGAAGCTGGGCCGGGCCTCCGTCGACACCATCGAAGTGGTCGAGGGCCTCGACGTCGGGGACGAGGTGATCCTTTCGGACACCTCCCAGTTCGACGAGGTCGACCGGATCAAGCTCGAGTGAGGCCGGCCAGAAGGGGCTTATACTCGCAGGAGCGCTGAAGTACGAAACACATCGGGACCGAAGACCGTACTAACTCCCGACACCGAACGAACCGGCGTACGCGTACCGCGGACCCAGGAGAGCGACCGATGAGCGAAGACACCCGATCCCTGATCCATCTCGACGGCATCACCAAGGTCTTCTTCACCGAGGAGGTGGAGACCCACGCCCTGGCGAACATCCACCTCGAAATCGAGGAAGGCGAGTACGTCTCGATCGCCGGGCCGTCGGGCTGCGGCAAGACGACCCTGCTTTCGATCCTGGGCCTGCTCGACACGCCGACGAGCGGCGAGTACTGGCTCAACGGCAAGCAGGTGGCGAACCTCTCGTTCTCCGACCGGGCACGCATCCGCAACCGGGAGATCGGCTTCATCTTCCAGGCGTTCAACCTGATCGGCGACCTGACGGTGTTCGAGAACGTCGAGCTGCCGCTGGTCTACCGGGGCGTCTCCTCGGGCGAGCGCAAGAAGCGGGCGCTCGAGGCCCTCGAGCGGGTCGGCATGGCGCACCGCACCAAGCACTACCCGTCGCAGCTCTCCGGCGGTCAGCAGCAGCGCGTCGCGGTCGCCCGCGCGGTGGTCGGTCGGCCGTCGATCCTGCTCGCCGACGAGCCGACCGGGAACCTCGACTCGAAGAACTCCGACGCGGTGATGAACCTGCTCGACGAGCTGCACAAGGACGGGGCCACGATCTGCAGCGTGACCCACGACCCGCGCTACGCCAAGCACGCCGAGCGGGTGGTCCACCTGTTCGACGGCCGGGTCGTCGAAGAGCAGGAAGCCGCCGCCCGGGCCGAGGAAGAGCTGCGCCAGGCCGGTTGGGACCTGCGCTGAACGGCTGACCCCTCCCCATCCCTCTCCTGCCGGCCCGGGGGCCCGTGATCGCCGCGGTCCCCCGGCCGGCGCATGCCGGCGGCTTTCCGCCTTCTTCTGTGGTTGACGAAATCGTTTTGCTATCCTTGGACACGTAGTTCTGGAACCGGGACTCCGGAACGCGGGCGCCGTCGTGCCCGCGAGCCGCCGGAGGCTCCTCACGATGCCAGGAGTGTCCATGCCTGAACGCCGTAACCTCCTCCGCCTCGCCCTCGCCCTGGCGATCCTGCCGCTCGATCGCCTCGCCCGCCGCTCTCCGGGCGGCCGGCTTCCCGCCCGTCGCGAAGAGCGAGCGGGAGATGTCCTCCGTGCCGGGCTACCCGGAAGCGCCGGCGGTGGTCCTCTACCGCGACGCCCGCTTCACCATGATGGGGACGCTCGTCAGCCAGACGGCCTCGAGCCTCGTGGTCGAGGGCCGGATCAAGCTCCTGACCGAGGAGGGCAAGAAGTACGGCGAGGTCCGTGTGCCCCACAGCGATTTCGTGCGGCTGGTCTCCTTCGAGGGGCGCACGGTGCTGCCCGACGGGCGGGAGGTGCCGGTGCCCGAGGACGCCCTCTTCCAGCAGACGGTGGCCGACCAGAAGCGCTGGAGCCTGACCACCGCCACGTTCCCGGCGATCGAGCCGGGCGCGATCCTCGACTACCGCTACGAGCTGCGCTTCGAGTCGATCGCCCACCTCGACCCGTGGTACTTCCAGGATTGGATCCCGACGCTCCACTCGGAGATCACCTACTACGTGCCCCGCGGACGTGGCCGCGGCGCCCTGGGGCAGTGCCACCTTCGGCCGGACGTTCGAGCACAGCCAGCAGAAGACCGCGCGCGGCACCGAGTTCAAGGTGTGGATGGACGACCTGCCGCCGATCCCCGACGAGCCCGAGGCGTTCCCCTTCGAAGACCTGTCGTCGCGGTTCATCCTCCTGCCCACGGACATCGAGCGCTATCCGCTGTTTCACGACTGGCGGTCGACTTGCGAGGTCCTCGATTCGCTCTACACCGAGGCCCGGCACTCCGAGGGCGCCGTTCATTCCAAGGGCAAGGAGATCGCCCGGACGGCGGGCGCCGAGCCGGAGGCGCGGGCGCGCGCGATCTTCGCCTTCGTCCGGGACTCGATCGCCACCGCTCCCCCTCCCCTCGGTCGCACCCTCTCTGGACGACACCCTGGACGAGATGCTCCGGGCGCAGCGGGCGGACCCGGCGGGCAAGGCGCTGATCCTCCAGGCAATGCTCGACGCCGCCGGCCTCGAAGGCGACCTGGTCTGGGCGGCCGAGCGGAGCTCCGGCCAGATCGACCTCGCGCTCGCCAACCCGAACTGGTTCGAGAAGGTCCTCGTGCGTCTCGGGCTGGGGGGCGGGAGGTGTTCCTCGATCCCTCCGAGCCGGGCAACGGCTTCGGCTATCTCGAAGCCGACCTGGAAGGCATGGGGGCCCTGGTCTTCAGCCGGCGCAAGCCCGAGCAGATCGAGCTCCCGACCCGGCCTTGGGAGAGCAACCTGCGCCACGCCACGCTCGACCTGCGCCTGTCCGAGGACGGCGCGGTGAGCGGTACCGGCCGGCTGGTCTTCGAGGGCCACCACGCGGCGGCGTGGCTGCGCTCCGAGGCCACCTCCGAGGATCGGCGCGACGCCCTGACCGAGTACCTCGAGGCCTCGTTCCCCGGCTTCGACGTGAGCGAGGTGACGGTCTCCGAGGACCTGGACGCCCCTCGGATCGAGCTCGCCTGGAGCCTCGCGCAACGGGAGGAAGACGTGCTCGGCGACCAGGCGGCGGTGGTCCTCAGCCGGCCCCTGGGGCCGGTCGCCCAGCGCTTCACGCTGGCGCCCTCCGACCGCCTGACGCCGGTCCTCCTGCCGTTCGCCGACCGGGACGAGGTCGAGCTGACCCTCTCCTGGCCCGACGGCTGGCGCCCCGAGGCGGAGCCGGAGGCGACGAGCTACTCGAGCGCTGCGGGGGCCTTCACCGCCCAGGTGCTCCTCGATCCCGCGGGGCACGCGCTCACCTACACGCGCCGGTTCGACACCCGCGAGCGGCAGTTCGTCGGCCGCGAGGCCTACGCGGCGCTGCGCGGGCTCTACGCTGCCGCCGAGACCAGCGATGGCCAGAAGCTGCTCCTGCTCCACGACTAGGGCGATCCTGCTCGCCGTCCTGGCGCTGTCGGCGGCCCTGGCGCCCGCGGCGCGGGGCGACACGGTGCTCGCGCGCCGGATCGTTCTCGCCTTCGACCCGGCGGGGGTCCTCGACCAGCGCGTGGCCTTGCAGGTGCGCCTCGACGAGGCCGGCGACCTCGATGCCTGGTCGCCCTTCCCGGTGCCCCTCGACGACAACGACACGCTGGTCTCGGCGTCGGGCTGGGCGCTCCGGCCCGACGGCTCGCGGGTGGTCCTCGGCGCCGACGACGTCACGACCGTCGAGGGGGCGGGCGGCGCGGGCGTCCTCCACAGCTCGGCGCGCGCCCGGCTGCTGCGCTTCCCGCCGCTGCCCGCGGGCTCGGTGCTCAACGTCGCCTACGAGATCCGCGAGGAGCCGTGGCTCGAGAGCGCCACGGTCCCGCTCTTCGCCGGTGACGCGCCGGAGGAGAGCCTGACGGTCGAGGTGCGCGGAGCGGGCGAGGGCTTCCGCTGGCGGATCGACCCGCCGCCGGCCGTCGCCCAGGAGGGCGGGGCGGTCCCCTTCGAGGTCACCGAACGCGCGGGCGGGCTCACCCTCTCGGCCACCGGCCTCGAGCCGCCGGAGCGCGACGAGGATCCGCAGCCGGTCTTGCACATCGCCTGGGGCACGGCGCGGACCTGGGGGGACGTGGGCCGGTGGTACGAGCACCTGATCCGGGACGTCCCGCGCGGCTCGGGAGCGGTGCGTTCCGCGGGCCGCGAGGCGGCCGCGGGGGCCGAGAGCCCGCGCGGGCGCCTCGCGGCGCTCCTCGGCTTCGTCCGCCGGCGAGTGCGCTACGTGGCGGTCGAGATGGGGGTCGGCGGCTACCGGCCGACGCCGCCGGCCGAGGTGCTCGAGCGCCGGTGGGGCGACTGCAAGGACAAGGCGCTGCTCCTGGTCGACCTGCTGGCCGACGCCGGAATCGAGGCCCACCCGGCGCTGGTGCGGCTCGACGAAGCTCGGGGGATCGACGCGGACTTCCCCGCCGCCGACCAGTTCAACCACCTGATCGTGGCCGTGCCGGCGGCGGAAGTGGCGCCGCGGCCGGACGACGCCGCCGGCGGCGGCTACCTGTTCGTCGACCCCACCCAGGAGATGGGCGGCCTCACCTGGCTCCACCCGGCGCTCCAGGGGCAGCGGGCCCTGGTGGTGCGCAAAGAGGCCTCGGAGCTCGCGACGGTGCCGGTCCTCGCCGGCCGGGAGGCCCGGAGCCTGACGGTGCACTTGCAGGTCTCCGAGAGCGGCGACGCCGCCGGGCGAGCCGAGCTCCGGCTGACCGGCTCGGGAGCCTGGGCCCTTTCCCGGATGACGGCCTCGGCGACCCCGGAGCGGCTCGGCGAGGTGGCGACCGAAGTCCTCCACGGCGTCCTCCCCGGCGCCCGGCTGGGGACGCCCCGCTGGAGCCAGGGCGACGTCGACGGCCTGCCCATGGTCGAGCTCTCGGCTTCCGCCAGCTTTCCGCGGCTGGTGGAAGGCTCGTCGGTCCGCTCGCTCGCCCTGCCGGCGCCGGAAGCCTTCCCGGAGCCCTCGAAGCTCGAGGGGCTCCAGAGCCCGCTCGCGGTCCGGCCGGTCCGCTGGGCGACGGTCTGGGAAGCTCGAGACCCCGGCCTCCTGGTGCGCTCCCGCGGCGGCCGACGACGAGACGGCCAACGACGCCGGCCGCTTTCGGCAGACCGTGACCCTCCTCGAGGGAGGCGGTTTCCGGGTGGAGCGCCACGCCGAGCTCGATCTGCGCTGGATCGCGCCCGAGCTCGCCTCGGCGGCGCGGCAGCTGTCACTGGCCGAGCGCCGCGCGGCCCGGCGGCGGTTGCTCCTGCGCTGCGCGGGAGACGGCTGATCCGGCGGGGGCCGGCGACCTGCGTAGAATGGGCCTCGTGAGCCGCGAGACCGCCCCCCGCGTGCTGGTCGCCGACGACCAGCAGGACGTCCTCGACGCTCTCCGCCTGCTGCTCAAGGGGGAGGGCTACGAGGTCGTGACCGCGACCTCGCCCGCGCGCGTTCTCGAGACGGTCCGCGCCCAGGAGCTCGACGCCGTCCTCGTCGATCTCAACTACGCCCGCGACACCACCTCCGGCCGCGAGGGCCTCGAGCTCCTCGACCAGCTCCGCGCCGTCGATCCGAGCCTGCCGGTCGTCGTCATGACCGCCTGGGCGAGCGTCGACGTGGCGGTCGAGGCGATGCGCCGCGGCGCCCGGGACTTCATCGAGAAGCCCTGGGACAACGCCCGGCTCCTCTCGCTCGTCGCCACCCAGGTGGAGCTCGCCCGGGCCCTGCGCCGGGGCCAGCGGCTCGAGGCCGAGAACCGGCTGCTGCGCGGCGACGGCACGCGCCTGGTGGCCGACGCGCCCGCCATGCGCCCGGTGCTCGAGCTGGTCGAGCGGATCGGCCCGTCGGAGGCGAACGTGCTGATCACCGGCGAGCACGGCACCGGCAAGAGCCTGCTCGCCGAGGTGCTCCACGGCCTCTCGCCGCGGGCCAGGAGCCCGCTGGTCACGGTCAACACCGGCGCCCTCTCCGACACCATCTTCGAGAGCGAGCTCTTCGGCCACGTCCGCGGCGCCTTCACCGACGCCAAGGACGAGCGGATCGGCCGCTTCGAGATGGCCGACGGCGGCACCCTCTTCCTCGACGAGATCGCCAACATCACTCTCGCCCAGCAGGCGAAGCTGCTGCGCGTGGTCGAGACCGGCGAGCTCGAGCGGGTCGGCTCCTCGCGCACCCGGACGATCGACGTCCGCATCCTCTCCGCGACCAACGCCGACCTCCAGGCCGAGGTCGCCGCCGGCCGCTTCCGCCAGGACCTGCTCTTCCGGCTCAACACCGTGACCATCCATCTGCCGCCGTTGCGCGAGCGGCGCGAGGACGTTCCCCGGCTCGCCCGGCGCTTCCTCGAACGCCACGGCCGGCGCTACAGGAAGGCGCTCTCCGGCTTCAGCGAGGGGGCGACCCGGGCGATGACCCGCTACGGCTGGCCCGGAAACGTCCGGGAGCTCGACCACGCGATCGAGCGCGGGGTCCTCATGACGCGCGACGAAACGATCCGGGAGGAGGACCTGGGCCTCGCCCAGACCGGCCTCGAGCCGCCCGCGCCCCGCCTCGAGCAGATGACCCTCGAGGAGGCCGAGCGCGTGATGATCCAGAAGGCGCTCGACCGCCACGGCGGC
Source organism: uncultured Acidobacteriota bacterium (assembly GCA_963837945.1). Taxonomy (GTDB): domain Bacteria; phylum Acidobacteriota; class Thermoanaerobaculia; order Multivoradales; family DATKCC01; genus CAVUBL01. The sequence goes on along the minus strand of CAWIQD010000009.1, from coordinate 110,835 downwards.
AGCGTGAGCGACGCCGCCCGGGCTCTCGGGCTCTCCCGCAGCGCGCTCTATCGCCGGCTCGAGAAGTACGAGCTCGGCACGGACTCGGGATGAGCGGGCCGGGGTCGGACTCGACGCCGGACGAGGGCGGCGAGACGGGCGACGCCGGGCCGCCGGCCATCGAGGTCCCCGGCGACGCCGCCGCCGCCGCGGACGAGGAGCGACCGCCCCGCCTCGCGTTCGAGCTCCGCCTCTTCCTGCTCGCCCTCGGGGCCGGCCTGCCGGCCGCGGCGCTGGCGCTCGCGCTGCTCTGGGACCGGATCGAGGGCCCGCTGGCGGTCGGCGCCACCCTGCTGCTGCTCGGCCTGGCCGTCGGCTTGCCGATCGTGCTCCTGCGCCGCCTCTCCTACACCTTGAACACCCTGGCGAACCTCCTCGAGGCGCTGCGCGAAGGCGACTTCTCGCTGCGCGCCCGAACCGCCCTGGGCGGCGGCCCGATGGAGGAGGTGATGACCGAGGTCAACGCCCTGGGCGCGATCCTCCGCGAGCAGCGGCTCGGAGCCATGGAGGCGACGGTGCTCCTGCGCAAGGTGATCGACGCGATCGACGTCGCGGTCTTCGCCTTCGACGGCGACGAGCGCCTGCAGGTGGTCAATCGCGCCGGCGCGCGCCTCCTCGCGCGGCCGGCCGAGACCGTCCTCGGGAGCTCGGCGGCCGAGCTCGGCCTCGCGGAGTTCCTGACCGGCGAAGCGAACCGCCTGGTCGACCGCGCCTTCCCGGGCCGCGCCGCGCGCTGGGACGTGCGCCGGAGCGGCTTTCGCAAGGACGGCCTGCCGGTCCGGCTGATCGTGCTCTCGGATCTCTCCCGCCCCCTGCGCGAAGAGGAACGCCAGGCCTGGAAGCGCCTGATCCGGGTGCTCGGCCACGAGCTCAACAACTCGCTCGCGCCGATCAAGTCGACCGCCGAGACCCTGGCCAACCTGCTCGACCGGGACCCGCGGCCCGCCGACTGGGAGGCCGACACCCGCCGCTCGCTCGGCATGATCTCGGGTCGCTCGGAAGCCCTGGCGCGCTTTCTCGCCGCGTACTCCCGCCTGGCGCGCCTGCCCCCGCCGTCGATCCGGGAGACCGAGATCGCGCCCCTCGTCCGGCGGGTGGCGGCGCTCGAGTGGCGGGTGCCGGTCACGGTCGAAGCCGGCCCGGACCTCACCCTGCCCGCCGACCCGGACCAGCTCGAGCAGGCGCTGATCAACCTGGTGCAGAACGCCGCCGAGGCCTCGCTCGAGACCGGCGGCGGGGTGCGCATGGGGTGGGGGCCGGGCGAGTCGGGGGTGGAGGTCTGGGTGGAGGACTCCGGGCCGGGCCTCTCGAACCCCGAAAACCTCTTCGTCCCCTTCTACACCACCAAGCCGCGCGGCACCGGCATCGGCCTGGTGCTCTCGCGCCAGATCGCTGAGGCGCACGGCGGCACCGTCACCCTGGAGGAGCGCCGGGGCGGCCGGGGCTGTGTCGCCCGCCTGCGCCTCGGGATCGGCCTGCGCCGCGAGACCGGGTAGGGCGCCCGGAACCGACGATGCGTCGAGACGACATCCGGTCGTGTTGACAGATCATGTCGAATCGTCTAGTATACGGATATACAAGGATTGTGTAGGGCTTCTGCCTGGCCTCGCGGCACCGGTCGCCGGGCAGTGCGGCGGCGCGCCTGTCCTGAGTCGTCCTGTGCATGCCGTCGCGGCTCCGTCAACGGATCGAGAAAGGGGAAAGGATCTTGAAGAGGCACGGATTGTCTGTAGTACTCGTCGCCCTGGGTGGCGCGGGCTGGCTGGTCGCCGGGCCGCTCTCGGCGCAGCGGCCACCGGAGGCAGAGTTGGCACAGACCGTGGTGAAGACCTTGTCCGATAAGGACCTCCCGGTCGGCATGCGGCTTTCCACGTTTGTCAGCCAGATCGACAAGCAGGCCCGCGACGAACCCGACTTCTTGAAGCAGTTCCTGAGGGGCCTCGGGCTTACCGCGACCGATGAGGATCTGGAAGTCCTGACCTCTCTCTACGGCGACTTCGACGAGGACCAGGGAGCACGGGGCAGGAAGATGCTGCACGAGCTCGCGGGACAGCCGAAGAAGATCGACGAGGCGGGGGACGCGTTCCTGATCGAGCGGGCCGCCTTTACAGGTGGAGTGCTCGGCGCCTGGCTGGCCCACTTGAGCGACGAGGGCCAGGACACGGACCACTTCCTCGCCCGGATCGCCGACAGCTACAGTGTCTCGGCCTTCTGGGAGACGGGTCCGCCCACGATGGAGCAGCTCGACAAGGAGTCCGCGGCGTTCGAGGAGAGCTTCCGACAGGAATACGGCGTGCCGCTGCAGGCGGTGCTCCAGCGTGGGTCGCGGGGAGGTGGCCGATGAGGGGGGCGTGCTGGACCCTCGGCATCTTCGCCTGGACCGTCGTCGCGGGCCTCGCAGGGGCGGGTGGCGCGGACGCACAGTGCTTCGCTGGCAGGGCAGCTGCCGGCATCTTAGCCAGCGACGGACTCATCAGAAGCGATCACTTCGGCCAGATCACCAAGTCGGACTGCATCAACTCGAGGACGATGATCCTCCGGTCCACGACCCTCGACAACGGCCAGCAGGTCGCGAGCAACGACAAGGTCGAAGGCAGTCCGGACCTCGGCGCCTGGCTGTCGTACAGTCGTACCTTCTCCACCTGCTCCGGTACCTGGAACAGCACCAGTAAATTCGGGACCACTTTCGTCGGCATCAAGGAGTGGCTGGACTCGGACCTCTCGAGCTTGGTCGGAGCCTACTGTCAACCGTCGGGTGGCGGCGGCGGTGGCGGCGGTGGTGGCGGCGGTGGCGGTTGCGCGGTCGTGCCGGGCGCAACGACGACTACCATCATGACCGGCGGCGGCGCGACGCTCGCGCCCGAGGCCGCCGAGGCGGCGGGCCTCGGGCTCTCGAGGACGTTCGAGCGATCCGATGGACGGTACCTGTCCCCGGAGTGGGCCGTGATCTCTTCCGATACCGGCGAGCCGCGGGTCGAGTTCGCCTCGTCCGACGCCTTCGTCGCCCACGTGGAAGGCTCTCTGGACCGCTATTACCAGCCGCATGGGACCAGCACCACGGTCCTGGTCGTGGAGGCGGGGGAGCATCCTCACAACCAGCGCTTCATGCCCACGCCTCACTTGGCGCCTCTCGATCTACCCGTCGACTGGCGGGACCGTTCCGGCGCCCAGGAGTTCTGGTTCCGGGCGGAGGTGGCGAAGGCCGGCGGGGTCGACCGGATGCTGATCCTGGACTCCTCGGACCCACAGGGGAACTCCGCGGTCCGCAGCGCGCTCACGGATCACGTGGCGCTCCAGTACGCCGACGCCCGAAGGCACCGGACGGTGGTCTTCGGTCGGGCGACCGTGTCGCCGGCCGGCCGGCTGAGCTTGCGGGACTCCGTGGTGGTCGTGCCGCAGTGCTGCTGCGGTGTCGGCGAGGAAGGCGAGCCCCACTGCGTCTAGTGACCGCGGGTCCGACGCGCGCAAGCACAGGCAGGTGACGATCGACCTGGGGCCGGTGTCTCACCGGCCCCAGGTCTTCTGGCAGTGTGTGCCTCGGCCCACGGAGCATCCATGCGTGACAGGGCTCATAGCCTCGCCTTGAAGTAGTTGACGATCCCGCCTTCGAGGATCACCTTCACCTGGCGCTCGGAAAGGGTGTGGGTGGCCCGGACGTCGAAGCCCCGGGTGCGGTCGTGGACGGTGACCTCGCCGCCTCCCTGGAGGGCCTGCCTGAGCCCCTCGACCTCGAGCTCGTCGCCCTCCTCGATCCGGTCGTAGTCCTCGCCGTCCGCGAGCTCGAGCGGCACGATCCCGAAGTTCGCGAGGTTCTGCCAGCCGATCCGAGCGTAGCTCTTGGCGAGGACCGCCACCTGGCCCAGATAGCGCGGGGCGATCGCGGCGTGCTCGCGCGAGGAGCCCTGGGCGTAGTTCTCGCCGGCCAGGACCACGTGGCCGCCGTGCGCCTCCTTCGCGGCGCGCGCCGCGTCCGCGAAGCCCTCGCGCTTCAGGTAGTAGACGAAGTCGCTGATTCTTGGGATGTTCGAGCGGAAGGGGAGGACGTTCTCGCCGGCCGGCATGATCTCGTCGGTCGAGACGTCGTCGCCCACCTTGAGGAGCACCGGAACCCGGAAGCGGTCGACCAGTGGCTCGAAGGACGGGAAGTCCCGGATGTTGGGCCCTTTGACCAGCTCCACGTCCGCGCCGTTTGCCGGCGGCTCCTCGAGCATCAGGTCGTTGGTCGCGACGCTCTCGGGCTCGCGCCAGCGCGGGTAGGCGATCCCCAGGCGGTCGGGGAGCTCCCGCGGGTCGGTGATCTCGCCGGTCAGCGCCGAGGCGACCGCGGTCTCCGGGCTGCACAGGTAGACGAGGTCGTCGGGGGTGCCCGAGCGTCCGGGAAAGTTCCGCGGCACCGTCCGCAGGCTGATGCCTCCGCTCGCGGGCGCCTGCCCCATGCCGATGCAGCCGCCGCAGCCGGCCTGGTGGAGGCGGGCGCCGGCAGCGTAGAGGGCCTGGAGCACGCCCGCCTCGGCCAGGCCCTGGAAGATCTGGCGCGAGCTCGGCGTGACGTCGAAGGAGACTCGGGGATGGGTCATCCGGCCGCGGACCACCTGGGCGGGAAGCCAGAAGTCGCGCGGCCCGGGGTTCGCCGAGGAGCCGACGTAGGCCTGGTAGATCGGCTTGCCCGCCACCTCGCGCACCGGCACCACGTTGCCCGGCGACGACGGACAAGCGATGAGCGGCTCGAGCTCCGAGAGGTCGATCTCGTCCTCCTCGTCGTAGGCCGAGCCCTCGTCGGCCACCAGCTCGCGGAAGGCTTCCTCCCGGTGGTGGGCGCGCAGGAAGCGCCGCACCTCCTCGTCCGCCGGGAACACGGTGCTGGTCGCCCCGAGCTCGGTCCCCATGTTGGCGATCACGTGCCGATCCCAGGCCGAAAGGTGCGCGAGGCCGGGGCCGTGGTACTCGATCACCTTGCCCCGGCCGCCGTCGACGTCGTGGCGGCGGAGCATCTCGAGCACCACGTCCTTGGCGCTCACCCAGTCCGGCAGCGAGCCGGTCAGCCGGACGCCCATCACCCGCGGCATCTTCAAGTAGAGCGGCTCGCCGATCATCGCCAGCGCCACGTCGATCCCGCCCGAGCCGACGGCGAGCATCCCCAGGGCGCCGCCGGCGGGCGTGTGGCTGTCCGAGCCGACCAGGGTCTTGCCGGGCGCGCCGAAGTGCTCCATGTGCACCGGGTGGGACACACCGTTGCCCGGCTTCGAGAACCAGACCCCGAAGCGCCGGCAGGCCGAGCGCAGGAACAGGTGGTCGTCCGCGTTCTTGAAGTCGGTCTGGAGGAGGTTGTGGTCGACGTACTGGACCGAGACCTCGGTCGCCACGCGATCGACGTCCATGGCCTCGAGCTCGAGCATCACCATGGTGCCGGTGGCATCCTGGGTCAGGGTCTGGTCGATCCTGAGCCCGATCTCCGAGCCCGGCTCCATCTCGCCGACGGCAAGGTGCGAGCGGATCAGCTTCTGGGTCACGTTGTCCGGCATCGAGGCGCTCCTCTCCGCCCGCAGGAGCGTTCAAGATCGGTGCCGTCGAGCTCCCGCTCAGCGCCGCGACCGGCGGCGCTTCCGGGCGCCGGCCGGGGCCCCGGCCGGCGCGACGAGCGCCGCCTTCGCCGGGCGCGCCGCCACCCGGCGCTCCCGCTCCTCGGCCGGGTCATAATCCCACAGCCGTTCCGGGTCGCCGAACGTCGCGCGCAGGGCCCGCGCCGGGAAGACCTCGAGCCAGGTCATGACCAGCGCCATCACGACGAGCATGCCGAGCGGGAACGCCGGGATCGCCAGCAGGAACATGGCCATGGCGCGCAGGATCAGCAGGTAGACGTCCCAGCGCAGCGCCTGCTTCATCTCCTTGTCGGGCAGGGCGGCGTAGCGGCGCCGGACGGCGGTCCACGAGTTGCTGCCGGCAACCCAGAGGAGCCCCACCCAGACCGAGGGCTCCTGCCGGATCAGGGTCCAGAGGTCGGGATCGAGCAGGACGCGGTGGAGCGGGATCAGGACGATCCAGTAGGGGAGGGCGACGAACACCATCAGGACACCCCAGACGAAGACGCCGGTCACGAGCTTGCGCGCCAGGCCGGCCTGGGCGATGGGACCGGACTCACGGATCGCGCGCGGCAGCATCACGGCGATGATCGCGGCCACCGCGGAGAGCCCGTCGAACCAGTAGTCGAACAGCGCGAGGCCGGCCGACCAGGCGAAGGCGAGCACGCCCACTACCGGCACCAGGTTGCGGCCCAGCACGATCCAGGCACGCCGATTCGTCCGGAGCTCCTGCCAGAGCCCGGCCACGGCCTTCTGCGCGTCTTCGCTCGATGGCATCGCACCGCTCCTCGGTCGGTACCGGGGAGCTTACGCCAGGCGCGGCCGCGCGCGAAACCGGGGCGGGCCCGGGCGAGCTCAGCCCGGCCGGCTCTCGGTCCGCGCCTCGATCCGGTCCTCGATCCGCTCGAGCCGGCGCTCGATCTCGAGGAGCTTCTGGATGATGATCACGTGGGTCTTGGCGGCATCGATCCCGACCGGGCTCGCCTCGCTCCGGATCGCCGCGGCGATCGCGGCGGCCTCGTCCTGGGGGATGTTCAGGGCAGCGTCCGTCGAACGGGTCATGGCTCACCTCCGGAGCGGTTCTACCACGGAGCCGGCGGCCCTCAGTGGTCCGTCAATCTTCATTTGACAGAGGTATCCGGCGAGGATTTCGCGTCGCTGGCCAGGCGCTCCGACGCAGGCGTAGCGGGGCCTACGTCGAGGAGGAGCAACGCCGCCAGCGGCGTGAAGGACCGTCGGGACCCGTCAATTGAAGGTTGACGGACCACTCAGACGGCGGTCAGGGTGAGCTTGAAGCCGTCGGGGTCGGTGACGGTGAGCGTGCGGTCGCCCCAGGGCTCGGTCTTGGGGCCGTCGGGCTCGACCCCGTGCTCGCGCAGGCGGGCGGCGAGGGCGTCGAGGTCCTGCGCCGTCTCGGCGAAGATCCGGAAGCCGATGCCCTTCGTCCGGTCCCGCCCCTTGGCCCAGTCGTCCTGCGACAGGCCGATGCGGCAGGCACCGGCGACGAGCATCACGCCCAGGAGCTTGCCGTCCTGCTCCCAGCGATCCTCGACGGTGAACCCGACCGCGTCGACATAGAAGCGGAGGCTCCGCTCCAGGTCGTCGGCGGTCAGGGCGGGGGAAATCGATCGCAGGCGCAGCGACTGCGGCGCGTGGCGCCGCTCGCCGGCGGCGGGTTCCATGGTCTCGTCGGCCATCGCGGTTCCTCCAGGTGAAAGGTTCGCCGGCGAGACTACTACGGCGGAGATCCGATCGGGCGGGTGCTACCAGGAGATCCGGTGGAGACCCTCCACGGAGTCGAAGTGGCCGTCCCGGCTGACCACCTCCTGGCCGTGCTGCCGGGCGAGCGCCGCGATCCAAACGTCGTTCTCCGGAATCGGGCGGCCGGCCCGCCGCAGCTCGGCGCGCACCTGGGCGTAGGTGTCGGCCCTCTCCTGGTCGACCGCGAGAACGATCGGATCGTCCGCCACCGACAAAGGGCCGCTCCTGGCGGAGGAGCGGCCCAGATCATCGCGACGACGCTGCGGAAGCGCCGGATCGATCAGACGCTCTGCGCCTGGAGCTCGTGCTTGCCCTCGGCCATCTCCTCGACCATCTTGGCGTTGAAGGCGGGCAGGTCGTCGGGCTTGCGGCTGGTCACCAGGCCGTGGTCGACCACCACCTCCCGGTCGACCCAGTGCACCCCGGCGTTCTCGAGGTCGGTCCGGATCGAAGGGTAGGAGGTCATCTCGCGGCCGCGGGCGACGCCGGCGTCGATCAGGGTCCACGGGCCATGGCAGATCGCCGCCACCGGCTTGCTCTGCTCGAAGAAGGAGCGGACGAAGCGGCGCGCCGTCTCGTCGGTCCGCAGGTGGTCCGGGTTCATCACGCCGCCCGGAAGCACCAGGCCGTCGTAGTCGTCGGCCTCGGCGTCGGCGAGGCGGCGGTCGACCGGGAACTCGTCCCCCCACTCGGTATGGTTCCAGCCCTTGACCTTGCCGTCGGACGGCGAGACCAGCTCGGGCTTGGCACCGGCTTGCTCCAGGGCCTCGCGCGGGCTCGTCATCTCGACCTGCTCGAAGCCGTCCGCGACCAGGATGGCGATCCTCTTGCCTTGCAGTCTGTCGCTCATGGTGAAAATTCGACCTCCTCGTGCGTGTTCGTTCCAAGGGTTCCGGCCCGCCGCCCCGTCCGGCGTTCGGCCTCGACCGGTCCCGGCCGGGCCGCTCGCTCTGGCACGGAAGGCGGGCGCCGCTGTCTGTCCCCGGCCGGTAGAGGTTCAAGATCGGTGCCGTCGGCGTGGCTTCGCGCCTGATACGATCCCGGGCGGTCCGGGGGACGCCGCCGGACGTGACGGAGGAACGGATGCTCAGCGATCAGATCGGAGCGATCCAGGACGCGCTCACCGAGGGCGGGCACGACGCCTGGCTCTTCACCTGCTTCCAGCTCAACGACCCGATCACCCTCCAGCTCCTGGGGCTCGGCGGCAACCACCTGGTCACCCGGCGCTGCTACTACCTGATCCCGGCGAGCGGCGAGCCGGCGAAGCTGGTCCACGCGCTCGAGCCCGGCCAGCTCGACCACCTGCCCGGGGAGAAGGCGCAGTACCTGACCTGGCAGGAGCACCGCGATGGCCTCGCCCGCCTGGTCTCCGGCCATCCGAACCTGGCCGTCCAGTACAGCCCGGAGTGCGCCCTGCCCACCGTCTCGCGGCTCGACCTGGGTACGGCCGAGCTCCTGCGCGCCGCCGGCTGCCGCCTCGCCTCCTCGGCGGAGCTGGTCCAGCGCTTCGCCGCCACCTGGAGCCCGGAGCAGCTCGAGAGCCACCGGCGGGCCAACCACGAGCTCCACGCCACGGTCCACGCCGCCTTCGACCGCGTGCGCCGGGCGCTCGCGGCCGGCGAAGCGATCGACGAGTACGCGGTGCAGCAGCTCATCTGGGAGCGCTTCGCCGCCGCCGGCCTGTTCGCCGAGGCGCCGCCGATCGTGGCGGTCGACGCCCACGCCGCCGACCCGCACTATCAGCCGGCGCCCGAGGGATCGACGCCGATCCGCCCCGGCAACCTCCTGCTCATCGACCTCTGGGCCAAGGAGAAGGCGCCGGGCTCGATCTACGCCGACATCACCTGGACCGCCGTCTGTGGGCCGTCGCCCACGGAGCGCCAGCAGGAGCTGTTCGAGATCGTTTCCCGGGCCCGCGACGCCGCCCTGGGGCTCGTCCAGAGCCGCTTCCCGGCCCAACCGGTCCACGGCTACGAGGTCGACGACGCGGCGCGCGCCGAGATCCGCGACGCCGGCTACGGCGAGCGCTTCTTCCACCGCACCGGCCACTCGATCGACACCTCGGACCACGGCCAGGGCGCCAACATGGACAACCTCGAGACCCACGACGAGCGCCTCCTGATCCCGATGACCGGGTTCTCGATCGAGCCGGGGATCTACCTCGCCGGCGAGATCGGCATCCGGAGCGAGATCAACGTCGCCCTCACCCCCGAGGGCGCCGAGGTCACCGGCGGCGAGCCCCAGCGCGAGCTCGTCCGGTTGATGGCGTAGCACGCTCCGCGGGCTGCGAAGCCTCCCCCATGGCGAAGAAGAGCGAACCCCGGGCGCCGGCCGCGCCGCGCGAGACGACCTCGGGGCTCGAGATTCAGGCGACCTACCGGCCGGCCGACACCGCCGGCATCGACTACCGCCGGGAGATCGGCGACCCGGGGGAGGCCCCCTTCACCCGCGGGCTCTACCCGGACATGTACCGCTCGCGGCTCTGGACCATGCGACAGTACGCCGGCTACGCCGACGCCGCGGAGTCGAACCGGCGTTACCGCTACCTCTTGGAGCAGGGCACGACCGGCCTCTCGGTGGCCTTCGACCTGCCGACCCAGATCGGCTACGACTCCGACGCGCCGCTCGCCCGGGGCGAGGTGGGGCGGGTGGGGGTGGCGATCGACTCGATCGCCGACATGCGCCGCCTCTTCGACGGCATTCCCCTCGACCGGGTGACGACCTCGATGACGATCAACGCCACGGCGGCGATCCTCCTCGCCCTCTACCTGGCGGTCGCGGAGGAGCAGGGGGTGTCCTGGGAGGCGCTCGGCGGCACGGTCCAGAACGACATCCTCAAAGAGTACGCCGCCCGCGGCACCTACATCTACCCGCCGGGGCCGTCGATGAAGCTGGTCACCGACGTGATCGAGTTCTGCGCCCGCCACGTGCCGCGCTGGAACCCGATCTCGGTCTCCGGCTACCACATGCGCGAGGCCGGCTCGACCGCGGTCCAGGAGGTGGCCTTCACCCTCGCCAACGGCCTCGCCTACGTCGCCGCCGCGGTCGCGCGCGGCCTCGACGTCGACGACTTCGCCCAGCGGGTCTCCTTCTTCTTCAACGCCCACAGCAACTTCCTCGAGGAGGTGGCGAAGTTCCGGGCGGCGCGGCGCCTGTGGGCCGAGCTCATGGCCGAGCGTTTCGCGCCGCGCGACGAGCGCTCGCTCTGGCTGCGCTTCCACACCCAGACCGCGGGCTCGACCTTGACCGCCCAGCAGCCGAAGAACAACGTGGTCCGGACGACGATCCAGGCGCTGGCGGCGGTCTGCGGCGGCACCCAGTCGCTCCACACCAACGCCCTCGACGAGGCCCTGGGGCTCCCGACCGAAGAGACGGCGCTTCTCGCCCTGCGCACCCAGCAGGTGATCGCCCACGAGAGCGGCGTGGCCGACGCCGCCGACCCGCTCGGCGGGAGCTGGCTGGTCGAGTCCTGGACCGACGAGATCGCCCGCCGGGCGCGCGAGTACCTGGTGCGGATCGACGAGATGGGCGGCGCGCTCGCCGGCCTCGAACGGGGCTTCCAGCAGCGCGAGATCGCCGACGCCGCCTACCGCTGGCAGCGCGCGGTCGAGGAGGGCGAGGCGAAGGTCGTCGGAGTGAACGTGCACCGAGCGGAAGACGAGGTGCCCCAGGAGATCCTGACCATCGATCCGGAGGCCGAGGCCGCCCAGGTCGAGCGGCTCCGGGCCTTTCGCGCCCGCCGGGACGCCGCCCGCGCCGAGGCCGCCCTGGGCGATCTCGAGCGCGCCGCCCGCGAGGACCGCAACCTGATGCCCGCGATCCTCGACTGCGTCCGCGCCGAGGCCACCCTCGGCGAGATCTCCGACCGCCTGCGCGCGGTCTACGGCGAGTACCGCGAGTAGCGCTTCCGAAAGGAGCTCACTCTTGCCGGATCCCACCGACCCCGCCGTCGCCGTGCTCCTCGCCGCCCTCGACCGGGCCTACGACCACAAGTCCTGGCACGGCACCAACCTCAAGGGCTCGCTCCGCGGCATGCCCGTCGCCGTGGCCGTCTGGCGTCCCGCTCCGGGACGCCACAACGCCTGGGAGTACACGCTCCACGCCGCCTACTGGAAGTACCGGGTGAGGCGCCTCTTGACCGGCGAGCCGCAGGGCTCTTTTCCCCTCCAGGGCTCGAGCTTCTTCCCCCGCCCCGAGGCGGGCAAGGAGACGAAGGCGGCGTGGAAGGCGGACCGGGCGCTCCTCGATGAGGAGCACCGGCGCCTGCGCCAGGCGGTCGCGGACCTCGCCGGCCGCGACCTCGAGGCGAGCCCCGAGGGCACGAAGCACACGGTCCTCGAGCTGCTCACCGGCGCCGCCGCCCACGATCTCTACCACGCCGGCCAGATCCAGCTCCTCAAGCGCCTGGCACAGGCCGCGCCGGACGCCTAGGCGTCCGGCGCGGGCTCCTCGCCGCGTTCCTCTTCCTCGCCGCGCAGGCCCTCGAGCCCCTCCTTGACCACCAGCGGGAGGACGGCGAGGGCGGCCACCGGGTCGGCCCACCACCAGCCGAGAGTGGCGTTGGCGACGAGGCCGGCCAAGGTGGCGGCGGCGAGCCAGGCGCAGCTGACGCTCTCGTAGGCGTCGGCGCGGAGCGAGCGGCTGCCCAGCGCCCTGGCGGTCCGGAGCTTGCCCCAGGCGAGGAGGCCCATGATCGGAAGCGCGACGGCGGTGAGAATCGTCCCGGGCATGCTCGGCCGGGGCTCCGGGCCATGGCCGAGCAGCCGGCGCAGCGAATCGACCAGGACGTAGAGGGCGACCAGGAGGAGCAGGCCGCCGGCGATGCGCGTGGCGATCCGCTCGAAGCGCTCGATCCTCTCGGCTCGCTCCTCCGGCGCCTCGCCCGTCTCATAGGCGAAGCGGGCGCCGACCACCGAGGCGCTCACCATCTCGGCCAGCGAGTCGACGCCGAAGCCCACGAGGGCGACCGAGCCCGCGGCGGCGCCGGCCGCGACCGCGACCACCCCCTCCACCAGGTCCCAGGCGAGGGTCAGGGCGCAGAGCACCAGGCCCCGGCGCACGAGCGCTCGACGCTCGGCCGTCACGACTCCTCCCGCCGCGGGTGCTCGCGGGGCAGCGTGACCCGCTCGAGGATCGCCAGGGCCTCGGCGAGGGTGCGGGCCTCCACCGGCGTCAGCTGCGCCAGCTCCGAGGCGAGAAGCGTCACCCGACGGTCGCGCCCGCGCTCGAGCAGCTCGCGGCCCGCGGGCGTCGCCCGCACTCGGTGCACCCGCCCGTCCGTCGGATCGGCGAGGCGCTCGACCAGGCCTTCCGCTTCGAGCTCCTTGACCAGCCGCGAGATGGTGGGCAGGCGTACCTGCTCGGCGTCGGCCAGGGCGCTCACGGTGATCGGCCCGCCGAACACGATCACCGACAGGGCCGAAAGGCGCGGGGCGGTGAGCCCGGAGGAGGCGTCCTGGGTCCGGAGCTTGCGGAGCAGGTGAATCGCCGCCGAGTGGAGCCGGTCGGCGAGCTCGGTGCGGGCGCCGAGCGACGGATCTTGACGGGCGGGAGACATTCGGTTATTTTCCTTAGCCAAGCTAACTATCTCACGGCGCCCGCCGGCGGGTCAAATTCGTGGCCCGTCGCCCACGGAACCGGTCGGCTGGCCCGGAGAGCCCGTCACCAGGAGGTCCCCGAGATGAATGCCACCGCCCGACCCGGTCCCGAGGCCGCCTTCGGCCTCTCGGAGATCGGCCAGATCGCCGTCAACGTCCACGACCTGGACCGCGCCACCGCCTTCTACCGCGACACGCTGGGAGTGCGGTTCCTGTTCGGCGCGCCCGGCATGAGCTTCTTCGACTGCGCCGGCGTCCGGCTGCTCCTCGGGCTCCCCTCGAATCCCGAGCACGACCACCTGTCGTCGGTCCTCTACTTCCGGGTCGCGGACGTGCGCGAGGCGCACCGGGTGCTCGCCGGCCGCGGCGTCGAGCTCGAGGGCGAGCCCCACGTCGTCCACCGCACCGAGACCTACGAGCTCTGGATGGCCTTCTTCCGGGACTCCGAGGGCAACCTGCTGGCGCTGATGAGCGAAGTCGGCTGATCGCCCCCTCCCGTCCCGGGTTTCGGCTCGGCGGGCCGGATCTCAGCGCGAAGGGGTGGCTGCGGGCGGCGTCTCGCGGAGCGCCCGGAGCACCACCGGATCGCGGCCATAGACGTCGTCGCGGAGCTGGAGCACGCCCTGCTCGTCGACCCAGGCGGTCCAGTAGAGGACGTGCACCGGCAGCGGCTGGGCGAGGAGGATCGTCCGCTGGACCCCGGTGTCGATCGCCGCCGCCAGCGTCTCCTCGTTCCAGCGCGGATCGCCTGCGAGCGCCCAGGCGGCGAGCTCCAGGGGCTTCTCGACGCGGATGCAGCCGTGGCTGAAGGCCCGGACGTCGCGCGCGAAGAGGCTGCGAGCCGGTGTGTCGTGGAGGTAGACGTTGTACGGGTTGGGGAACATGAGCTTGATCCGCCCCAGGGAGTTCGCCTTGCCGGGGCGCTGGCGGAAGACGTACGGCAGGTCGCCGGGACCGAGGCTCCGCCAGTCGATCGCCGCCGGATCGAGCACGCGGGCCGCAGGCCCCGTGCCGTCCATCACGTCGAGCTTCTCCCGGGCGAGGTAGCCCGGGTCCTTCTGCACGTCGCGCAGGATCTCGTTCCTGGCGATCGACGCCGGCACGTACCAGAACGGGTTCAGCACCAGGTAGGTCATCCGGCCGGAAAAGACCGGCGTCTTGGTGAAGAGCTTGCCCACGATCACCCGCGAGGCGAGCGCGACGCGTCCCCGGTCGACCGCCTGGAGCTCGAAGCCCGCGATGTTCACCAGGACGTGGCGCTCCCCCAGGTCCTGGGGCAGCCAGCGCCAGCGCTCGAGGCTCACGATCACCTGCTCGATCCTGCGCTCGACCGGCACGTCGAGGGCGGCGAGGGTGCGTCCGCCGACGACGCCGTCCGCCGTCAGGCCGTGGCGGGCCTGGAACGAGCGGACCGCGGCCTCGAGGTCGGGGTCGTAGAGGGTCTCCTCGCCGGCGCTCGGGGCGGACGCGCGATCCGCCGCCAGGTCACCGGAGAGCGCGAGGCGCCGGCGCAGCGCCGGCGCTCGTGCGCTCGTCTCGCCGGGCCGCAGAGGCTCGCCCGCCGGCACCCTGCCCCAGCCGCCCGCGTCGGCGATCCGCTGGAGATCGGCCAGGGCCCGGCGAAGCCGCCGATATCCGGGGTAGGCGGGGAGGAGCCCCTCGTAGGCGGCGGCGAGATCGCCGGAGCCGAGGGCGTCCTCGAGGAAGCCGGCCGCGTCGAGCTCGCGCCGGTCGGCCCGCCAGTGGGTGTGGAGGGTCGCCGGGTCGGTCTTTCCCGACACCAGGTGGCTGGCGTAGAGGAGCGCGGCGTCGGAGAGGAGCAGGTCGAGCTGGGCGAGCTCCGGCGGCGGTTCGCTGGCGGGCGCCGCGCCGGCGCGCGGCCGCGGGTGTTCCGCCAACCCGGCCAGGAGGCCTTCGATGGCCGCCAGGTGGTAATCCCGCGGCGAGAGGCCCTCGCGCTCGGCCTGGCGCAGGACGAGCACCATCCGGGCGGCCCGCGGCAGGGCTCCGCCGGCGTCGGTCCAGACCGGCTCGAACCCTCGCGCCTCGTAGAAGTGCGGCAGTGCCTCCGAGGCGTAGGCGGCCGTGCTGCCGATCTCGAGCCGCCCCTCGGCCCGGCCGGCGTCGAGCGTCCGGCGCAAGGTCTCGCCGAGCTCGTCCTGGCTCGCGGCTCCGGCCGACGAGGCCAGGACCGCGGCCAGGGCGAGGCCCGACGCGAGGACGAACGGCTGGAGGGGCCGGACCATGGCCCCCCCAGCATAGCGGAGCGGCCTCTGCCGACCCGCTACGGCGTGATGTCCTCGTTGGGATGAGCCGGTGTGTGGAGGCTCTTGAGGAACGAGATGAGGTGCCGCTTGTCGGTCGCCGAGAGATCCTCGAAGGCGGACTCGGCGTGCGCGGCCTCACCGCCGTGGCGGACGATCGCCTGGTAGATGCTCGTCGCCCGCCCGTCGTGGAGGTAGGGTCCGGTGTCGGCGATCCCCCAGAGGCGCGCGGTGACGAACTCCCGGTTGGAGACCGTTCGGCGCAGGGCGTCGAAGTCCTCCTCCAGGCCCTCGCCCATGTCGTGGCGCTTCAGATCCGAGTAGAGCGGCACCAGCACGCCGGGGCCGTCGGGATCCTGGGCGAAGCCGAATCTCCGCAGATCGATGCTGATGAAGACGTTCGCGTCCGGATCCTCCGCGACCTCGGGGAAGGAGAGAGTGAGGTTGGGCGACTCGGTGGCGAAGGTGGGCCGGTGGCAGTCGGCACAGCCGATCTGGGTGAACAGCGTCCGCCCCCGGCTGTCCGCGTCCGGCGCCTGGACCGGCGGCGGGTTGGTCACGTTGAACAGGTCGAGCACCGTCATCTCGGGCACCGTGAGCTCGTTCGGTGACGCCGTCGCCGATCGTCGTCCTCGCTCTCGAGGGTCGGGTCCTCGACCGGCTGGATCCCGAAGTGGAACTCCATCGCGCCGAGGTCGAAGTCGCGCATGCTGAAGCGGTCGCCCTTGCGGCCGAAGGGGCGGACGACGATCTGTTGTTCGTCGCTCCGCGGCTTCAGAGGATCGGGAAGGAAGCCGATCCCTTGGAGGTCGAGCTCGATCTTCCCGTTTTCGAGCTTGGTGGCGGTGCCGAAGTGGACGCCCTTGGCGTCGAAGAGCGACGGTGACACCGCCCGGCCCGGCCTTGAGGTCCGCGAGGATCTTCTCGAGCTCCCGGGTCATCTCCTTGGCCACCAGCTCGACCCCGCCGCCGCCGAACAGGAACGGAGAGTTGGCGAACCGGCCGTTGAAGTCCGCGACGCCGTCCTCGGTCAGGGGCAGGTTCGGATCGTGGCCGGCGACGAAGTGCACGCGGTCGTCGAACGAGTCGGCGACGTCGATCAGGCTCGGCATGATGATCGCGTTGGCCGACACGCCACCGACGCCGCCGATGCCGAGATCGGGCGGCACGGTAGCGTCGCTGACGATGCTGTGGCACTCGTTGCAGCTCTGGGAGTCCAGGCCGTTGACTCGCAGGAACTGGCCGTTGCCCTGGAGCGTCGGCCGGCTTCCCAGGTCGATCGGCGTGCCCGACTCGTCGGGGTCGAACGGGCCGTCCCCCAGGCCGTCCTTCTCGTTGAACGGCGTGGTGAAGACGATCAGGCCGAGGCTGCGGTAGAAGTCGAGCTCGGTCTTGAACGGGTCCGGGCCCTGGTTCTGGGCGTTCTGCAAGTCCTGGACGACCTGGGTCTGGGTCAGCCCGTCGGTCACCGTCAGGGCCGGGCCGTCGTCGCCGGGCGCGACCGTCTGCGCGCCGGCGGGCGCACCGCCCAGGCCGAGGGCAAGTACCGCGACTGCGAGAAACCACACGCTACGAGACATACCTCTCCTCCTTGAATCCCTCTCCGCCGGCCATGCAGAGGGGCCGGCGAACCATGGATCGAAAGGCCGACTGCCGGTGGAACCCTCACCGAGGGCTCGCTCTCGGCGGCCGGCCAGGGTACGCCTAGCGAGAGGTGTCGGGCGTGGTGTGACTTCCTCAGCCTACGTGCGCGGAGATGCGAAAATGAGACAAATCGTGAATGGTGGGGAGAAGCCGGCGCCCGAGGGCCGCGCGACCGGTCGGCGGGGGCTCAGGGGCGGCGGGCGCCGGGGGCCGGGCCGTCCGGCGTGCGGGTGAGCCAGTCGCGCCGGTAGCGCTCCCAGGCCGCCCCGGCGGGCGGCCGAACGTCATCGCCCCAGGGATAGGTTCCCATGCCCTCGAACGGGAGCGGCAGGCTGCCCGACTCGATGGCCCAGGTGTGCTTGTCGAAGTCCTTGTCCCAGCCGTGGTTCTCGAGGAAGAGGGTGCGGTGCCAGCCGGCGGGCGGCGGCGGGAGGCGCGAAGTGTCGAAGAGAAGGGCGATCTCGTCGCCCGGAGCGAGCACCACCGAGCGGCTATCGGAGTCGGCGAGCAGCGCGCCCACGTCGCCGTAGCGCGTGTAGCGCCCGCGCACCGGCGCCCAGGGGGAGCGGGTGGAGACCCGGGTGTAGTCGAACTCGTGGGGGGCGTTGGGCGCCCGACGCACCAGGGCCGAGAACCCGCGGAAGTGGAGATCGGCGCGCTCCGGCGCGAGGCGGGCGACGACCCGCGGCGCGCCGTCGGCGGGTCTGGTGCTCCAGGCGATCCGGTCCCAGGAGATCCACATCGAGGTGGTGATCCGGAGCCGGTGGGCGCCCGGCGGCAGCGGCGGGGTGTCGACCACCATCGTCTTGGTCTTGCCGGCGGGGTGCCCCATGGCGGGCATGAGCACGCGCCAGCCGGCGGCGGTCTCGACCTCGAGCTTCGGCGCTTCGAGCGCGAGGTCGTGGCGCTGGGCAAGGGCGATGTTGATGCTGGCGTCGGTCGGGAAGATCCACCCGTCGAGCAGCAGGCGCACCGGCGCCGCCGGCGCCTCGCCGAGATCGAAGGTGAGGCTCCAGGGGGCCGCGGCGAGGCCCTGGTAGGCGCTCGGGCGGTAGCCGTCGGCGTAGACCGAGTCGCGCGAGCGCACCCGGGCGGTCACGTCCCGGCCCTCGCCGTCCCAGGCGGCCGCGATCGGCCGCACGTCGCGGGTGCCGAGCACGCGCTCGGGCCGGGGCCCGCCGCCAGGGACCACCCGCAGGTTCGAGGCGACCGCGACTCCGGGCGGGTGGTCGACCACCCACAGGCGGGCGAGGTCGAAGTAGGCCGCCTCCCAGAGCTCCTCGGTGATGCGCAGGTCGTAGACGCCCGGCCGGCCCGGCAGCGGCCGGGCGCCCTCGACCCGCACCAGCTCCTCGGGGTCGGCGGGGATCCACGCTCCAGGCGCCGCGGGCAGGCCCGCCGGAGCGTTCCAGAGCAGGTCGGTCACGAAGGCGATGCGGCGGCCGTTCCAGGTATAGAGGAACGGGCAGCTGCCCTTGAGCACCTGCTCCTCGGTGATCGTCTGGTTGCCCGCGACGTCGAGCCGGTCCTGGGGCACACCGTTGTTCCAGACTACGCGCAGGACGTCGGCGGCGGTGAGGCGGCCGATGCCGAAGTGGCTCACCCGCCCATCGTGCTCGCGGAACTGGTAGGCGGTGCCGGTCTCGACCTCGACCGTCGCGCCCACGCCCCGGACGTTGTTCTTGCCGTTGCCCTGGGTGAGCCCCGCCAGCCGCACCGCGAGCCAGTGGTTTCGGTTGCCGCCCTCGTTGGTCAGCAGGTGGAGCCCGGCGGGGCCGGCCACCACCAGGTCGAGGTCGCCGTCGCCGTCGGCGTCGAGGGCGTCGATCGCCGCCGCGGAGGGCGGCCCTCCCGAGACCGCGAGCGTGCGGAAACCGCCCCTGCCGTCCTGGCCGAGGACGCGGACGCCGCCCGGGCCGGCCAGGGCGAGGTCGAGGCGGCCGTCGTTGTCCGCGTCGAAGGCGACCGCGGCGGTGAAGCTGCCGGCATCGGCTCCGGGCAGGCCGGGAGCGTTCCAGCGCTCGAACCGGTCGCCGGCGTGGCGCCACAGGGCGACGCCCCGGCCGGCGGCCACCACGTCCGGCCGGCCGTCGCCGTCGAGGTCGGCCGAGACCAGCGCCTCGACCGGCAAAGCCCCGGCGAGGCCGCCCGCCGCGGTGCGGTCGACGAAGCGGCCCTGGCGCAGGTTGTCGAGCCAGAGCAGGCCGGCCGTGCCGCCGGCCAGCAGGTCGACGTCGCCGTCGCGGTCGAGATCGCTCGCGACCAGCGCCCGGGCGCCCGGGAAGTGGAGCTTCGGGAAGACCTTGGAGGAGACGTCCTCGAGCGGGGCGTCGAGCGGGTTGCGGAAGAGCGCGACCGGAGCGTCGGCCCCGCCGCCCGCCAGGGCAAGGTCGAGGTCCCCTTCGATGTCGTAGTCGAGGACCGCGCCGGCGCTGCCCGCCGCCTTCCCCAGGCCGGTCTTCGCCGGGTCGCTCGGTGCCAGGCCGGCGGCGCCGTCCTTTCCGGCCGTCCCCGCCAGCACCGTCGTGCCCTTCGGGCCGAAGGCGACCAGGTCGAGGGCGCCGTCGTTCCAGAGGTCGGCGGCGAGGAGGCCGGTCGCCCCGGACGCGGCCAGGACCCGCGGCTCGTTCCGGGCCTTGGCGGACACCGCGCGGATCTCGAGGCCGCCGTCCTTGCGCTCGAGGAGACGAGCGACGTCGGGGGTGCCGTCGCCGTCGAAGTCGCCCAGGGCGAGGCCGCCGGCCCGGGTCGGGACGTCCGAGAGCCGCGCGCCGGTGAAGCGCACCGCGATCGGGTCGCCGAAGGAGGTGGTCGGCGGCTCGCCGGCGAAGTGCTGGAGCGGCACCCCCTGGATGCCGCTCGACAGCTCCCGGAGGCTCTCGCGGTACATGGGCGTGATCTTGAGGACGTTCTCGAGCCGGGCCGCGGGGATGCGGGCGTTCGAGACGTCGCCGCTCTCGAGGGCGTCGAACACCCCCTGGAGCGCGGTCACGGCCACCGGCGGCGCCTGCCAGACCAGGTCGCGGACGCGCAGGAAGACGCCGCTCGCGGCCTCCCGGTCGCCGCTCTGGATCGCCGCCTTGCCGCGCTCGAGAAGGACCACGAAGTTGTCGGGACGCACCCTGGCGAGGTCGGCGAGCGCCTGGCGGCCGGCTTCCCGGTCCCCCGAGGCGGTCGCCTCGCGGAGCAGGGCATAGAGGACCTGCGGGTCCCGCGGATCGAGCTCGGCCGCCTGGCGGTAGGCGGCGAGCGCGGCGTCGCCGTCGCCGGTCCAGTCGAGGATCGCTCCCTTCACCGCCAGCACCTCGCCGTTTCCGGGCGCGAGCTCGATGGCGCGGGCGATCGAGCGGAGGGCGTCGTCGGTCTGCTGCTGGCGGAGCTGCGCGACCGCCAGGTTGGCCCACGGCATGGGATCTCCGGGCACCACCCGGGTGAGCTCCCGGAAGAGCTCCTCCGCCTTGCCCGGTTGCTCGTTCTCGAGCTGCGCCAGGGCCTGGCGCTGCAGGGCGACGGCGCGTCCCCAGTCCGGCGCCTTCCCGGCGGCGGCCGGCGCGCCGGAGCCGTGTCGGGCCGGGGCCAGGGTCAGGGCGAGGGCGAGCGGCAGAGCGAGCGCGGCGCGGAGGGCCATGCCGGCATTCTACCGGGGCGTCGGCCGGACGCCCCTGGCTGCGGAAACACTCCGAACCCATGAAGCGGCCGAGCTCTGTCTCGGCCGGGCGAACGGGCCGCGGGGCACCCGACGGTGCCTGTGGGCCGGATGCCCCCGCATCCCCTCGCCGCCTCCAGTCGGCCTCGGCACCCAACCCATGAAGCGGCCGAGCTCTGTCTCGGCCGGGCGATCTCCCAGGTGGGCATCGAGCGACTCTTCGGAGTCGAGAGCCGATCCCTGCCGCGCGCGGGAAGAGCTCGGCTCGTTGCTCGGGGTTTTGGCTCAGCGGCGCAGCGCCCGGAACACCACCAGCAGGATGATCGCGCCCAGGGTGGCGATCACCAGGCTGCGCAGGTCGAACCCGGTCAGCCCGCCGAACCCCAGCAGGGTGGCCAGGAAGCCGCCGATCAGCGCGCCGGCGACGCCGATCAGGATGGTGATGATGCAGCCGCCCGGGTCCCTTCCCGGCGTCAAGAGCTTGGCGATGGCCCCGGCGATCAGGCCCATGAGGATCCAGTAGACGAGTCCCATTCGGTTCCCTCCTCGGAGACGAAGTTGGACTGCGGAGTGGAGCGTCCCCCGGGGCAAGGATCGATCCAAGATCCGTGCCGGAGGCTGCCCATACCCGCAAGATACAATCCGGCGGATGGCCGATCCGACCGCTCCACGCCTGTTCCTGATCGACGGCTACTCGAACATCTTCCGCGCCTTCTACGCGATCCGCAACCTCTCCAACTCGCGCGGCGAGCCGACCAACGCCGTCTACGGCTTCATCCAGATGCTCCGCAAGCTCCTGCGTGAGGAGCGGCCCGAGCACGTGGGCGTGGCGCTCGACGTCTCCTCGCAGACCGTGCGCACCGAGCGCTACCAGGACTACAAGGCCCACCGCGCCCCCATGCCGGAGGAGCTGCGCCCGCAGATCCCCTGGATCCGCAAGGCGCTCGAGGCCTACCGCATCCCGATCCTGGAGATGGAGCGCTACGAGGCCGACGACGTGCTCGGCACGCTGGCGAAGAAGGCGTCGGCGGCGGGCTACCAGGTGGTGCTGGTCTCGGCGGACAAGGACCTGATGCAGCTCGTCGGCCCCAACGTCTCCCTGATGCACACCGGCCGCAACAAGCTCTATGACGCGGCGCTCGTCGAGGAGGACTTCGGCGTGCCGCCGGAGAAGGTGGTCGACGTGCTGGCGCTGATGGGCGACGCCTCGGACAACGTGCCGGGAGTGCCCGGCATCGGGGAGAAGGGCGCGAAGGCGCTGATCCGGGAGCACGGCTCGCTCGCCGCCCTCCTCGATCACGCCTCCGAGATCTCCCGCAAGAGCTACCGGGAGTCGCTCGAGACGAACCGCGACCAGGCGCTCCTCTCGCAGGAGCTGGTGACCATCCACACCGACCTCGACGTCGCCTTCGACCCCGAGGACCTGCACCACGACCCGCCGGACGCCGAGGCCCTGCGGCAGCTGTTCGCCGACCTCGAGTTCTTCAGCCTGGTCGAGGAGCTCGACCGGGACGCGGCGGCGCAGGAGGAGATGCCGGCGGCGGTCGAGATCGTCGATCCCGCGGCCTGGAGGGCGACGGCCGGAGCCCTGGGACCGCGCATCGGCGTGGCGCGGCTGGGCGGCGACGAGGCCCTCGGCATCGCGGTGGGGCCGGCCGACGGGGTGGGCGACGGAGGCGCGAAGGTCTGGCTCGCCGACCTCCGGCGCGACGGCATGGCGGCGGCGGCGCTCGAAACCCTGACCGGGTGGGCCGCCGATCCGGAGCGCGAGCTCGTCGGCCACGACCTGAAGGAGGTGCTCCGGCCGGCGGCGGCCGCCGCCCATGGAGGCGAGATCGGCGAGCTCGAGGTGGCGGCGGAGCTGTTCGACGTCATGCTGGTCTCCTACCTGATCCGGCCGGCGGTCCACGGCCACGGCTTCGAGGAGATGGCGCTCGAGCGCCTGGGCCGGCGGGCGCTGACCGAGAAGGACGCGGGCTGGGACAAGCAGGGGCCGCCGCCGGTCGGCGACTCGCGTCTCGCCGCGCTCGCCGGCGAGCGCCTCCACCTGGGTGCCCAGCTGGCCGAGAGCTCGCGCGCCGAGCTCGAAGCGGTCGAGAGCGCGGCGCTCGCGCGCGTCTACCGCGAGATCGAGGCCCCGCTCCTGCCGGTGCTCCTGGGGATGGAGGAGCGCGGGGTGCGGCTCGACTGCGACTACCTGGCCGCCATGTCCGAGGAGCTGGGGGCCGAGATCGGCGAGCTCGAGCGCGGGATCTACGACGTGGCCGGGGAGGAGTTCAACGTCGCTTCGCCGCAGCAGCTCGGCGTCATCCTGTTCGAGAAGCTCGGCTACCCGGTGATCAAGCGCACCCGGAAGACGAAGAGCTACGCCACCGGCGCCGAGATCCTCGAGGAGCTCGCGGGGCGCGGCTACCAGCTGCCGCTGCTGCTCCTGCGCTACCGCGAGCTGACCAAGCTCAAGTCGACCTACGTCGACGCGCTGCCCGTCTTGGTCGCCGCCGACGGGCGCCTCCACACCCGCTTCAACCAGGCGGTGGCGGCGACCGGCCGCCTCTCCTCGGCCAACCCGAACCTCCAGAACATCCCGGTGCGCACGGAGCTCGGCCAGCGCATCCGCAGGGCGTTCGTCGCCGCGCCGGGCCACGTGCTGCTCGCGGCGGACTACAGCCAGGTCGAGCTGCGGATCCTCGCCCACATCGCACGCGAGCCGGCGCTGATCGAGTCGTTCCGCCGGGGCGAGGACATCCACCGGACGACCGCCGCCGCGGTGCTCGGCGTCGATCCCGCGCTGGTCAACCCCGAGCAGCGCCGGGCGGCCAAGACCATCAACTTCGGGATCATGTACGGCATGAGCGCCTACGGCCTTGCCCAGAACCTGGGGATCTCGCGCGCCGAGGCGGAGGCGTTCATCAAGGCATACCTCGCGCGCTACGCCGGCGTCGAGCGCTACCGGGAGGAGACGCTCGCCAAGGCGCGGAGCGAGGGCAGGGTCGAGACCCTCTACGGCCGCGTGCGCCACCTGCCGGACGTCGCGAGCAAGAACCGGATGCTGCGGGAAAACGCCGAGCGCATGGCGATCAACGCGCCGATCCAGGGCACGGCGGCCGACATCATGAAGCTGGCGATGATCCGGCTCGACCGGCGCCTGCGCGAGGAGCGCCCGGGGGCCAAGCTGCTGCTGACGGTGCACGACGAGCTGGTGCTCGAGGTGCCGGAGGGGGAGGTCGAGGCGGTGGCGGAGCTGGCGAAGGCGGAGATGTGCGGGGTGTGCGAGCTGGACGTGCCGCTCGCGGTGGACGTGGGGTGGGGGGCGAGCTGGTACGAGGCGAAGGGGTAGGGCCGGGCCGGGGGCTCCCGCCCTTGCGAACGGCGCGGCTTGCTAGAACTTCGGGGCGGAGGAGCCGCGCCTCGGCATGGCCCGCGCTTGTCCCACCCGGACTCTGGGGAGTCCTCGAGCGCGCGGTCCATGACGTCGCCGGGCGGGAGCCCCCGGCCCTCCGGGGTCGGACTGGCCAGCTCGCCCTGAAGAGGAGAAGGGGGGATCGGCGGGGTCGGCGGTTGAAAGGGTGGGCGATGCGTCCTAGCGAATCGTTCGTCGCCGTGGGGACCGTCGGGCCGGCCGAGGCAGAGCTCGGCCGCTTCAACCGTTGGTAGCGTGGCGGGAGGGACAACTCTTCAGGCGGCGGAGAGCCCTGCCGGTCAACGCGGGTAGCGTTGCGATAGGGCGATCCCGGATGAAGCGGCCGAGCTCTGCCTCGGCCGGGCGACCGGTATGACCCGCACCGAGCCCTCCTGCGGAGGCACACTTCGGCCACGTTTCGCACCCCAGCTGCCGGGCCGAGCTCCGTCTCGGCCCCCCGGCACCGACCCCGACCCCCGATCCCCGCCGCCTTCCGACCGCCGCTCCCGCCTCCCGAGGACTGCCACGCTCCAACCACCCCTCCCGAAGAGTCCGACCCCGGCCCGGCCCCGGCCTTACTTCCTCTTCATCAACCCCCAGAGCAAGTTGCCGCGCGACGACGAGGGCAGGTAGCCCTCCTCGGCGGCTCGGACGTCGGACACCGACACGAACGCCTTCGGGTTGTTCGCCCGGATGATGTCGAGCAGCCGGGTCAGGTTCTTGCGCTTGGCGATCGTGAAGATCAGGCGCACCCGGCCGTGGAGCCCGCGCGCCGCAACCCGGGTCACGCCGAAGCTCTCGGTGCGGAGCGCCTCGGTCAGCCCCGAGGCATCCTCGCGGGTGATGATCCGGACCGCGACCAGCCCGAGGGCGACCCGGCGCTCGAGCACCACGCCCACCCCGGTGCCGGTGGCGTAGCCGCCGGCGTAGGCCACGTAGTTGAGCGGGTGATCGAGGTGCTGGAAGACCTGGGAGAGCGCGACCAGCCAGATGAAGCTTTCGAAGAAGCCGGTGAACGCCGCCCACCGGCTCATCCCGCGCGAGATCAGGATGATCCGGAACGTCCCCAGCGAGACGTCGCTCACCCGCGCCGCGAAGATCAGGACCGGCGCCAGCCAGACCGCGTCGCCGAGCAGGGAGAACAGGTCGAACACTACCGGCCGACGAGGAGCAGGATGCCCGCCACCAGCGCCAGGATGCCCTGGATGATCGACCAGTACGGAATGGCCAGGCTGAGCAGCAGGACGATGCCCACGAGGATCAGGTAGACGGCCAGGATCTTCACTCCGAGTGAGTTTCTGCTCATCGCGACGTCCTTTCAGGGAAACATGGATGGGGACAGGCCGAGGTCGACGATGCTGCACCCGTCGATCGCCGGGATGCCGAGCTCTCGGGCGCGCGCGAGCACGGCGGCGTCGGCGGCGCCCGGATTGAACCAGACC
This sequence comes from uncultured Acidobacteriota bacterium, assembly GCA_963837945.1. Classification (GTDB taxonomy): domain Bacteria; phylum Acidobacteriota; class Thermoanaerobaculia; order Multivoradales; family DATKCC01; genus CAVUBL01. The sequence goes on along the minus strand of CAWIQD010000009.1, from coordinate 85,463 downwards.
TCCTGCGCCCCGGCGGCGGCGATCTCCGGCAGCAGCTTCATGGTCACCGGCGGCGGCAGATAGACGGTGATGCGCTCGACCGGCACCGGGACCTCGGCGAGCGACCGGTAGGCCGCGAGGCCCGCCGTCTCCTCGGCCTTCGGATTGACGGGGAAGACCTCCCACCCCGCCTCGAGCGTGCGCCCGTACGCTCTTGTTGCCGAACTTCCTGTGGTCGGGCGACGCACCCAACACGGCGACTCGTTTCACCCCCGCCTCCAGTGCAGTTTCTTCACGGTCGAACCCGAAGTCGACCCCAATCCTACCCTGCCCCGTCACCCCGATCTCGGCCTCCCCGGCACCCTGCGCGGATCAGGTGTCCATAGGTCGAAGGAAGCGGAACGGTTGCGCGGAGCTCGGGTCGGACGCCTTCCCGTCGCGAGAGGCCCGGAGGGGTGTCGGATCGTGCCACCGCAGAGATGAGCGACCGAGGCGTAGTCGGCGGCTACGTCGCAGGGAGCGAAGAGCGAGGACGGCGCGAGACGGCGCGTCTCCGCGCCTCGCAGCAGGGAAGGCGCCCGTCCCGAGCTCCAAAACAAAGAGGAGGCTGCGGGGACAGCGCCCCGGCGGGGGACTGGGTACCGGGGGAGGAGCTGTCCTACCGCAGCCTCATTGCCGTTCGAGTTGGCGGGCGGCCGGAGGACCGTCCGCTTCGTACGACACCGCGGAGTCCTGCAATCCCGATGCCTGATCGGATGCCCCCCGCATCCCCTCGACGATCGATCGGATGCCCCCCGCATCCCCTCGATCCCCTTCCCACCCCACGGGGGGGAAGGGGACGCGATCGATCGGATGCCCCCCGCATCCCCTCGATCCCCTTCCCACCCCACGGGGGGGAAGGGAGGATGCCCCCCCCCTCGATCCCTTCCCACCCAGGGGAGGGACGCGATCGACGATCCCCCCGCAACCCCTCGATCCCCTTCCCACCCCGGGGGAAGGGGACGCCCCCTCCCGCGCCTGGGTGGGGGGGAAGGGGGGCGCGGGTCAGCGGCGGCGGACGATCATCCGCTCGTCGCCCAGGCGCCGGGTGGCACCGGTCGAGTCGAGGTGCTCGAGGAGCGGGATCGCCCACTTGCGGCTGAGCCCGAAGTGGTCCTTGAACTGGGGCACGGAGAACCGCTCCCAGCCGGTCGACTCGAGGTCGCCGCGGAGTTTCTCGATCGCCGAGGCCGCGACCAGGAGCCCGCCGGGCAGCCGGACCAGCCGGCCCCGCTCGGTCAGGTAGCGCACCACGCCGTCGAGGATCTGCGGCTTGGCTCCGATCTGCCGGCCGATCTCCTCGGGGGAGCCCGGGGTCAGGCCGGCGGCGGCGAAGCGCTCGACGACCGACCGGGCGAGGCTCGATTCCTCGCCGGTCAGCTCGGCCTGCCGCCCGGGCAGGGTCACCAGGTCGCCGTCGACCGCGAGCACGTTCTGGGCCCTCAGCCACTCGAGGTACACGTCGGCGAGCTCGGCGGCCCGCCCGGGGAGGATCCGGCGCACCGCCTCGGCCTTGGGCACGCCACGGGCCAGGCGGTCGCGCTCGAAGTAGGCGGCGAGGGTCTTCGCCGCCCGCTCGGCGATCTCGCGGTAGGCCGCCGGGGCGATCCAGCGGCGCGTCCTCCCGCCCCCCGCGCCTTCCGGCACCGCCAGGAGCTTCTGCTCGCCGGCCAGGGCGGCGAGGCGGCGGGCGACCTCGGCCGGCTCCACCCCCAGGCGGCGGGCGGCCTCCTCGGCGGCGAGCCCGGCGGCCCCGGCCTCCCGCGCCCAGTGGAGGAGGGCGCCGGCGGTCGTTTCGCCGTCGTCGGCCTCACCCATGCGCAGCGCCTCGCCCGCCGCCGCCAGGTCGCGCAGCCGCCGGGCGCCCGGCCGCGGATCGAGCACCCGGCCGCCGCCCAGGGTCGTCTCGGGCGACGGCCGGCGCAGGATCAGCCGGTCGCCGCGGATCGCCACCAGGGGCTCGCTCAGGCGGACCTCCGCCAGGCCGGAGCCTCCCGGGACGATCTCGCCCGGGCGGTCTCCCCGGGGCAGGGGGCGGAGCTTGCCCACCACCTCGCTCGAGAGCAGGTGGACGCGCACGGGCGTGAAGCCGCGCAGAGGCTCCGGCGCGTCGGGGAGGAGCCGGACCTCGGCCAGCAGCCGGCGGGTGGCCTCGAAGCGCCCCGGCGTCGCCGCTGCCTCGCCGCGCTCGAGCTCCTCGAGCGCCACGCCGGCGAGCTGGAGCGCCGAACGCTCGCCGGCCAACGCCTCGCTCCTCGCCCGCCCGTGGACCTGGATGCTTCGCACCCGGGCGAGGGTGGCGGGCTCGGGCAGGATCTCCAGGCTGTCGCCCACCGCGATCCGTCCGCTGGTGAGCGTGCCGGTGACCACCACGCCCAGCCCTTTGAGGTGGAAGGCGCGGTCGATCGGCAGGCGGGCGGGCAGGGCGAGGGCCGGATCGCCGGCGGGGCTGCGCGCCCGGGCGGCGGCGAGCTCGACCAGCGCCCGCTCGAGCGGCTCGATCCCCTCGCCGGTGACGCTCGACACGGCCAGGATCTCGGCCCCGGCGTAGGGTGTGGGCTCGAGGAGCTCCTCGACCTCCATGCGGGCGAGCTCGACCAGGTCGGGCTCGACCAGGTCGACCTTGGTGAGGGCGACCAGGCCGGCCGGGATGCCGAGCAACGAGCAGATCGCGAGGTGCTCCCGGGTCTGGGGCTTGACGCCTTCGTCGGCCGCCACCACCAGGAGCATCACCCGGATGCCCCCCAGCCCGGCGAGCGCGTTGCGCAGGAAGCGCTCGTGGCCCGGGACGTCGATGAAGCCGATCTGGAGGGTCGAGCCGTCGGGGAGCTCGCGCTCGAGGTGCGCGAACCCGAGGTCGATGGTGATCCCGCGCTCCTTCTCCTCGGCCCAGCGGTCGCAGTCGATGCCGGTCAGGGCCTGGACCAAGCGAGTCTTGCCGTGGTCGATGTGCCCGGCCGTGCCCACCACGACCCGCCGGACGGTCTCGTCCGGAGCCTCGCCGGCCCCCCCGGCCGCCGGCCCGCGATCGGAAGCCGCGGGGCTCATCGCCCCTGCAGGACGTCGCGGGCGATCCGGCTGAGGGCGGCGTTGTCGGCGCGGCCGGAGAAGCGCTCGATCATGGCCGGCATCACCTGGCCCATCGCCGCGGGGCCCGAGAGGCCGTGCTCGGCGACGAAGGCCTCGACGGCGGAGCGGATCTCGTCGTCGCTCGGCGCGGCGGGCAGGTAGGCCTCGAGCTCCGCGGCCTCGCGGCGCTCCTTGGCCGCCTGCTCGGGCCGGGCGCCCTTCTCGAACTGCTCGGCCGCCTCCTGGCGCTGCTTGATCCCCCGGCGCAGCAGGGCGAGAAAGCCGCTCTCGTCGACCTCCTGGCCACGCCGGATCCGCTCGTTCTTGAGCTCGGCGAGGAGCATGCGCAGGTTGCCGACCCGCTCGCTCTGCCGGGCCTTCATCGCGGTCCTGAGGTCCGACTCGATGCGTTGCTGCGGTGTCTCGGCCATGGCAGGGATTATAGGCGGGAGAGGAAGGCCGCCCTCCCGTCTCGTAGAATCGCGGGGCGATGGCCCAGGTTCCCTGCTTCGAGATCCGGCTGGCCAAGGAGGACTTCAAGTTCTCGGCGGCCCACTTCACCCTCTTCCCGGGCGGTCGCGCGGAGCTCCTCCACGGGCACAACTACCGGGTGCGCGTGCTGCTCGCCGGCCCTCGCCTGGACGAGGTCGGCCTGCTGGTGGACGTCGCGGCCGTCAAGGACCGGATCCGCAGCTCCTGCCGGGCACTCGACGAGCGCACGCTCATCCCCGATCGGGCCGGCCGCGAGAGCCGTCTCGAGGTGCGCCCGTCGGAAGGCGCCGTGGAGGTGAGCTTCGACGGCAGGACCTACCGCTTCCCGGCCGACGACGTGGTGTTTCTGCCGCTCGAGAACGTCTCGATCGAGCTCCTCGCACGGGTGCTCTGGGACCAGATCGCTCCCGCGCTCGCCGAGACGCCGGTCGAGGTCCTGACCGTCGAGGTGGAGGAGACCGCGGGGCAGAGCTGCGCGTACCGGGCCGGCGTCGGGCCGGCCGGCTAGCCTGGACTATTCCCGAGCCACCTACTACGAGGCGCAATTGCACGCGATCTCAGGGCGTACTCGCTCTTCGCTCTTCGACGTACTGTCCAGTACGCCTGCGTCGCTTATCGCTACGTGCGCCCTGATCTCACACACACTTGCGCCTCTCGCTACGGCGCCTGATGAATAGTCCAGGCTCCGGCAGCCGATGAGCCACCTCCTCTTCCTCAACTCCTGGACCCTCGCCCCCGAGAAGGGCACCGGCACCGCGGCCGCGATCTCCGGGCTGGGCCAAGGGCTCGAAGCGCTCGGGTGCCGGGTCACCTGGATCGCGCCCGGCGGAAACGACCGAGGCCGCCCGCTCAGCCTGGCTCGGCGCCTGGCCTTCAACCTCGGCCTGCGACGGCGCCTGGCGGGCGCGCTCGCCCGGCTCGGTCCGGTCGACGCGGTGGTCGGTTTCGACCTCGACGGCTGCTTCCTGGCGCCGCCGGGCGCCGCCGGCGAGCGGCCGGCGAGGATCGTCTCCCTCAAGGGCGTCGCGGCCGAGGAGAGGCGCCACGAGCGGGGAGCTCCCGGCCTCACCCTCGGCCTCCTCGCGCGGCTGGAAGGGCGCAACGCCCGGCGTGCCGACCGGGTGGTGGTGACCAGCGAGTACTGCCGCCGGGCGGCGGCGGCCGCCTACGGGGTCGAGCCCGGCCGCCTCCTCGTGGTCCCGGAAGGCATCCGCCTCGCCGAGTGGCGGCCGGAGGCGGTGGACGAGGTCGCCGCCGGCGAGGGCACGGGCGGCGTAGGAGCCGGGGGGCCGGTCATCCTGAGCGTGGCGCGCCAGTACCGGCGCAAGGACACGGCGACGCTACTCGCGGCTCTCCCGGCCGTCTTCCGGCGCCATCCCGGGGTGCGGGTGCGGATCGTCGGCGGCGGTCCGGAGCTGCCGTCGCTCGTCGCCCGTGCCCGGGCCCTGGGGCTCGACGGTGCGGTCCGGTTCCTCGGCGAGGTGCCCGACGAACGGCAGGTGCGCCGGGAGTACTTCGCGGCCGACCTCTTCTGCCTGCCCAGCCTCCAGGAGGGGTTCGGCATCGCCTTCCTGGAGGCGATGGCCGCCGGGCTGCCGGTGGTGGCTGCGGCCGCCGGGGCGGTGCCCGAGCTGGTGCCGGACGGCGAGGCCGGCCTCCTGGTGCCGCCGCGCGATCCGGAGGCGCTGGCCGCGGCCCTGGTGCGCCTGCTGGACGACGCCGAGCTCCGGCACCGCTTCGGCGCGGCCGGCCGCCGCCGGGCCGAAGGCTACGACTGGCAGCGGGTCGCGGAACGCTTCCTCGCCGCCCTCGAGCTCACGCCCTGACGCCGGCGGATCCCTCGGGCCAAGCAAGGCTTCGGGAGAGGGATCGAGGGTGCGGGGGCGATGCGATCAACCCAGCCTCTCGCCGAGCGCCGTCTCCACCTCGTCCGGCTGCGGAAAGCGTCCGGTCTCCTTCTTCGAGAACAGGGTCTCGCCGTCGAAGGTCACCTCGAAGACGCCGCCCCGCCCCTTGACGAGGTCGGCCTCGAGGTCGAAACGCCGCTGGATCGAGTCCGCCAGACCGGCGGCCCGGGGGCGGTAGTTTCAAGCGGTGCAGTACTCGATGCTCAGGTGGTGGCTCATGTCGGTCGGTTCCTTTCGTCTCGTGCGTCCCGAAGGCTCATGCAGTGATTGTACCGGGGGCACGAGGCCGCCGGCCGCAGATCGCGCCGGCGGCGGCCCGCGGATAGATCTCGCGCAGCGCGCGGACGTCGGGCACCACCTCGAGCTCGGCGAACCCGGCCCGCTCCAGGTTCGCCAGCCACAGCTCGGGGGTGAGGAAGCCGGGATGGGGACGGAGGTCCGGATCGAGGTGGACGTCGCGGAAGCCCTCGAGGGGTAAGAAGGTCATCTCCGCCGCCACCGGCTGGCCCGGGAAGGGTCGCAGACACTCGCCGAGCACCAGCCGGCCTCCCGGCCGCAACGTCCGGAGCGCCTCGCGGAGGGCCCGCTCCAGGTCGACCGCGACGTGGAACACGTTGACCCCGAACACCAGGTCGACGCTCTCGGGCTCGACCTCCTGCGACCAGGGACGGTCGATGTCGAGCGCCCCTTCCTGGAGCGGCACGGTCGGCCAGCGCCCGGTGACGGTCCGCGTCGCCCTCCGGCGGAGCATCGGGGCGGGCTCGGTGAGCCGGTACTCCTCCAGGTGGCCCAGGAGGCCGCCGGCTTCGAGCGCCTCGAGCAGCGCGACGCTGCCGCTTCCCGCTCCGGCCCCCACCTCGAGCAGCCGGAACCCTCCCGCCGGCGGCAGCCGGTGGGCGGCGGCGACCGCGGCCAGGCGGTTGTTGAGGGCGTAGACCGGGTTGTCGTTCGCGAAGTAGCGCACCCACGAGCCGATCCTGCCCGGCGACAGCAGCAGGTCCTCGCCGCGCGCCTCGCCGCGCGCGACCTGCGGCCAGGCCTCGCCCGCGGCGTCCAGCAGCTCGACGAACGGCGCGTTGTCCGGTCCGTGGGCGAGCACCGCCTCGCGGATCGGCTCGCGGCGGGCGGCGCGCGGCGTGCCGGAGGCCCGGAACCGCCGCCGGTCCGGATCGCCGGGCCGGCCGGCGGCGTCGATCTCGCCGAGCGCCGCGAGCTGCTCGAGCACCCAGGAGAGAGGGTAGGCGAAGCTCGGGACGAGGCCGAGCTCCACGACCAGGTCGCGGGCGGTGGCGCCGCCTTCCGGAGCCGTGGCGAGAGCCGCCGGCAGGCCCAAACGGGCGGCGATCTCGAGGGCCCACTCCCGGGCGTAGCGCTCCAACAGCTCGACGCTCCAGTAGAGGTGGTCGTCGAACAGCGCCTCGGGAACCTCGCCGAGACGGTCGTAGAAGCGCGGGTCGAGGACGTCGGGAGGGAGCCGGGCGGACACGGCGGGCTATTGTAGAACCAATCGTCGCCCGCCGCGGGGAGGGGAGCGAGGGGCACCCGATGGGACACGGCGCGCCATTGTAGACTACGGCTCCCATGACCCTCGAACTCGACACCCCGCCCGCGGAGCTCGACGACCTCGACCCGGAGAACCGCGCGCGGGCTCTGCGCCTGGCCGGCCACGTCCGGGGCCTCCTGGAGGACCTCGGCCTGGACCTGGCCGATCCCAACCTCCAGGGGACCGACCTGCGAGTGGCGAAGATGTACCTCGAGATGTTCCACGGCCTGCTCGAGGGCTCCGAGCCGAACGTCACTACCTTCCCGAACGAGGAGGGGTACAGCGGCATGGTGATCGAGAAGGAGATCCCCTTCTACTCCATGTGCGCCCACCACCTGGTCCCCTTCTACGGCCACGCCCACATCGGCTACATCCCGAGAGACCGGATCATCGGCCTGTCGAAGATGGCGCGGATCGTGGAGTTCTACGCCAAGCGCCCGCAGCTCCAGGAGCGGCTCACCGAGCAGGTGGTCGGCTTCCTCCAGGACCAGCTCAACCCCCTCGGAGCGATGGTGGTTGTCGAGGCCCGCCACCTGTGCGTCGAGATGCGGGGGGTCAAAAAGCCGGGGGCGGTCACCGTGACCTCGGCGATTCGCGGCACCTTCTACCGCAAGGAGGTCCGGGAAGAGTTCCTGGACCTGCTGCGCCGTGGTTGACCGGCGCTCCCGGGCGGCCTCCCGAAGCGCCGGTCTCGCTCTGGTCGCCGGCGCGTTGCTCTCTCTCGCGGCCTGCGGCAGCGGCGCGACCCGCGCGCCGTCGGCCCGCCCCGGCGACCTGGTCAACACCGCGCTCGGCCCGGACTACGCGGGCTGGCTGGTGGGCCCGGTCGCCCGGATCGCGACGCCCGCGGAGATCGAGGCCTACTCGCACCTCACGGACGACTTCGCGGCCGGCGACTTCATCGAGACCTTCTGGAGCCGGCGGGACCCCGATCCCGCCGAGCCCGGCAACCCGGTGCGCCTCGAGCTCGAGCGCCGGGCCGCCGACGCCGATCGCCTGTACGGCGAGGGCGGCGTCCTCGGCCGCCGCACCGCCCGCGGCACGATCTACGTGCTCTACGGCGAGCCCGCGAAGGTCTCCTACGAGGTCGCGCCGCGCGACGGCTCGGCGGTCGAGGTCTGGACCTACGCGGAGGACGCCCCGGCGGGGCTCGACGGGCGCCGCCCCGAGCACTTCTACTGGTTCCACGAGCAGGGGGGCGTGACCACCTTCTACCAGCCCGGCGCCCGGCGGGCCGTCCCGCCTCCGCGCTGAGCGGCACTTCGAGTCCGGCAGGCAGAGGAAACCGATCATGAGCCGACTTCGAGCCGTCTTCGCCGGCAGCGGGATCGCCGTGCCCCCGATCCGCGTCGACAATCACCGGCTCGCCCGGATCGTCGACACCGACGACGAGTGGATCCAGGAGCGCAGCGGCATCGTCACCCGCTACTTCGTGGAGCCCGGCACGGGCTCGGCCGACCTGGGCGCCCAGGCCGCCCGCGCCGCCCTCGAGGACGCCGGGGTGGAGCCCGGCGAGATCGACTACATGGTGCTCGCCACCATGACCCCGGACCACTACTTCCCCGGCTCCGGCCCGCTCGTCCAGGAGCGCCTGGGGATCGACGCCCTGCCGGTCCTGGACATCCGGCAGCAGTGCGCCGGCTTCGCCTATGGCCTCCAGACCGTCGACGCCCTGATCGGGAGCGGCACGGCGCGGACCGTCCTGCTGATCGGCACCGACGTCCACACCTCGCTGATGCCGTTCTCCGAGCGGACCTGGGAGGTGCTGATGGGCGACGGCGACGACGCCCTCTCCGAGGAGGAATTCGCCTGGAACTCGCAGTTCCGCCACCTGCTGGTCCTGTTCGGCGACGCCGCCGGCGCCATGGTCTTCCGTGCCGCCGAGGAGGCGGACGGCCGGGGCATCCTCGCGTCGCGCCTCTACGCCGACGGCAGCCACAAGGACATCCTCTACGTGCCCGGAGGCGGCTCGGCCCGGCGCCCCTTCGTCACCAGCGAGATGGTGGCCAAGGGGGAGACGGTGCCGGTGATGGACGGCCGCCAGGTCTTCAAGCTGGCGGTCTCGCGCATGCCGGAGGTGACGCTGGAGGTCCTGGCGGCGCAGGGCTACGGCATCGAGGACCTCGACCTGCTGGTCATGCACCAGGCCAATCTGCGGATCAACGAAGCCTCGCGCAAGGCCCTGGCGCTGCCCGAGGAGAAGGTCTTCAACAACATCCAGAAGTACGGCAACACGACCTCGGCCACCCTGCCGCTCGCCTTCCACGAGGCGCGCCTCGAGGGGAAGGCTCCGCCCGGCTCGCTGGTCGCTTTCACCGCCCTCGGGGCAGGCCTCCACTGGGGCTCGGTCCTGATGCGCGTGTGAGCCGGTGGCAGGCTACAATCAGCGCGCCATGAATCGTTTCCTGAGGAAGCTCTGCCTTCTCCTCGGCGCGCTCGGCCTCGGCGCCCTGGCCTACGGACTCCTGAGAGCCGAAGAGGAGAGTGGCCCGCAGGCGGAGGCCGCCGGGCCGGCCCCGGCCGCTCCCGAGCCGCCCGCCGCTCCGCGGCAACGGATGCGCAGTGCGAGGCCGTGACGAAGAGCGGCCGGCGCTGCGGCCGCGAGGCGCAGCCGGGCTCGCGCTTCTGCTGGCAGCACGGCGAGTAGCGGAAGCTTTCATCCTGCGCCGTACGATCCGAAGTGCTCGCGCAGAGGCGCAGAGACGCAGAGTAGGGCGACCGACGGGAAGAGCCGCGCCCCTGCGCCTCTGCGGCTCTGCGCGAGATCTGTGCGGTTTCGGTCTAGCGGGTCGCCTTGGCCGCGGGAGCCGGCTTCGCCGCCTCGGGCTCCACCACCTCGAGGACCTGGTTGGCCTGCACGTCGGTCAACGTCTGGACCGTTCCCGACGGCCACCGGACGACCACCTTGTCGGCGCGGCTCGCGGCGCCCAGGCCGAAGACCGGCGCCACCTGGGACTGGGAGAGGTAGCTTCCGCCGGTCCGCACCAGCCAGCGCTGCGTGCCGCCGCCGGCGGTCAGCTCGATCCGGGCCCCGACGCCGTCCCGGTCGCTCCGGGTGCCCCGCAGGGCGAGGCGCAGCCAGTTGCCCTGGCCCGGTCCCCGGTTCTCGAAGAGCGCCGCCTTGCCGCCGTTGGCGGTCACCACCAGGTCGAGGTCGCCGTCGCCGTCGAGGTCGCCGTAGGCCGCGCCGCGCGCCACCCGCGGGCGCTCGAGGTCGTGCACCGTCGCCTCGGGAGCGGCCTCGAACTTGCCCTTGCCGGCGTTGTGGAAGAGCTGCGAGGGCTGGGCGTAGAGGACGCGCGGCTGGACCTGCTCGATGTCCGGGTCGAGGTGGCCGTTGGCCAGGAACAGGTCGAGCCAGCCGTCGAGGTCGTAGTCGAAGTAGAAGGCGCTGAAGGTCAGGGTGAGGAGCGTCTTGCGCCCGAGCTCCGAGACCGGCGCCACGTCGACGAAGAGCTGGTTGCCCTCGTTGCGGTAGAGGGCGGCCATCTCGTTGGCGAAGTTGCCGATCACCAGCGAGGGACGGCCGCTCCGGTCGTAGTCGGCGGCGTCGATCCCCATGCCGCCGCGGGCGACTCCGGTCTCCGAGAACGCCATGCCCGAGGCGACGCCGATCTCCTCGAAGGTGCCGTCGCCCCGGTTGCGGTAGAGCAGGTTGGGCTGCGTGTCGTTGGCCACCGCCAGGTCCTCCCAGCCGTCGCCGTCCAGGTCGAGCACGGCGACCCCCAGGGACTTGGCGGTCGGCTTGAAGAGGCCGGCCTGCTTGGTCGCGTCCTCGAAGGTGCCGTCGCCCTTGTTGCGGTAGAAGCGGGGCGAGGCGCCGGGGTAGGACTCCGGGGTGCAGAAGGCCTTGGACTCGCCGTCGAGGGTGCAGAAGAGGTCCGTGTCGGGCGTCCAGGTGACGTAACGGGTGGCGTAGATGTCGAGGTCGCCGTCGTGGTCGGCGTCGAGCATGGCGACCGAGACCCCGAACTCGGCGACGCGCGAGAGGCCGGCCTGCTTCGAGACGTCGGTGAAGTGGCCGCCGTCGTTGCGCAGCAGGTGGTCGGTCCCCAGGCAGGAGAGGTAGAGGTCGGTGTCCCCGTCGTTGTCGACGTCGCCGGCCGCGCCCCCCAGGCAGTAGGCGGAGAGATCGAGCCCCGCCTTCTTCGTGGCGTCCTCGAACTTGAGCCCGCCCCGGTTCAGGAACAGCTTCTGGGTCGCGTCCTTGCCCGGCGACTTGGCCTGCCCGGGGAAGCTGTGGCCGTTCAAGAACAGGATGTCCAGGCGGCCGTCGCCGTTGGCGTCGAGCAGGACGACGCCCGAGCCCATGGTCTCGGGCAGCCACTTCTTGCCGAAGCCGCCGGTCTGGTGGGTGAAGTCCACGCCGCTCGCCGCCGTGACGTCGACGAAGCGGGGCCCCGGACCGGTGGCGGCGGCCGCCGGCAGGGCGAGGAGGACGAGGAGGCAGGACGCGAGGAAGGCTCTCGGGCTCATGATGGTCGTTCGCTGGGTCTCGGCTGGAATTCGACGGGATCGAGGTTTCGACGCGGGGCCGCGGCCGGCGGTCTAGCCGCCGCCAGCGGTGATCCCGATCACCTTCTGGTCGCCGTGCGCGGCGAGGAAGGTTCGGATCTCCTGGCGGCTCGGCGAGCCGTGCTCGTGGATCGCCTGGCGCTCGTTGTTGTCCTCGGGGTGGGTCTCGCGGTAGACGCGGGTCAGCTCCTGGGAGGGCTCGTCCGCCTTGAAGCGCTCGTAGAGCGCCTGCTCGTGGTGGGAGCTCTCGAGGTCGCCCAGCCCGCGGTAGGCGAGCATCAGCGTGTAATGCGCCATCAGGTCCTCGGGGTCGATGTCGAGCACCTTCTGGAGCTCGTCGACCGCCGCGCGGTAGTCGTGGCGCAGGAAGAGGACGCGGCCGATCTGGTTGCGCACCACCCGGTCGTAGGGATACTTGGCGGCGGTGGTCCGCAGGTGCTCGAGCGCGGAGTCGTACTCGCCCCTCTCCTTGTCGACCAGGCCGAGGAAGTAGTGCGCGCGGGGCAGCTTCGGCTCGATCTCGAGCGCCTTGCCGAGCACCCTGCCGGGCCTCGTCGAGCGCGCCTTCGGCCACCGCCACCCGGCCGAGGTTCACCCAGCCGTCGACGTAGCCGGGCTGGAGCTCGGTCACCCGGGTGAAGGCCAGGCGTGCGCTGCGCAGGTCCCCCTGGCGCAGGAAGCCGATGCCGTAGTCGTTCCAGCGCTCGCGGTCGACGTCGGGCTTCTCGGCCGGGTGCGTCATGTCGGGCACCGGCGACCCGGCGTCGATCACGTGGAGGTCCTGGGTGTCCTGGGCCATGACCACGATGGGCAGCTCGGGCACCGTCTTGGTGGGGCCGGAGATCCGGCTCGGGTCGACCTCGTAGCGCAGGCCCCGGTCGTCGTAGGCCGGGGTCACCAGGTCCCTCTCGCCCTCCGGCGGCAGCCCGGAGTAGGCGTACCGGGTGTTGTCGTACGAGAACTTCCGATAGTCGAGCCGCGCCTCGAGGTGGATGGTGTCGGCGGCGTCCGGCGGGACGTGCAGCCGGAAACGGACGGTGTCCGCCGCCCCGGGCGGGATCGCCTGGGCGTAGATCACGGCCCGCGTCGCCCAGGCGTTTCTCTTGTCGATCGGGTTGCCGTGCTCGTCGATCAGCAGGGCGCGGTAGAAGTGGGCGCCCTTGTCGACCGGCGCCGACTCGTCGGCCATGCCGCTCCAGAAGACCGTCTTGCCCGCCGAGTCGGTCGCCTTGAGCTCGACCCAGCAGTCGGCGGCGTCGATGGTGCCGCCGGGGAAGGCGTGGCCCACGCCGCGGGTGCGCACCACCACGTCGATGCGCGTCGAGTCGCCCCGGCGCACGGTGGCGGGGATCCGGTCGAGGGGGGCGTAGACCGGCTCGGCCGGGCCGCGCGGCGCGGCGCCCAGGCCCGAGCCCACGGCGATCCCGGTCTCCTCGCCGACGGTGGAGGTGGTGGAGAGGGCCGGCCCCTCGGTCTCGAGGCCCCGGCTCTCTCTCCCGGTCTCCGGCTCGCGGCCCCGGGTCATGGCGAAGATGTCGACGCTCACCTGGTTCGCCTGGAGGAACTCGACCACCTGATCGAGCTGGGTCTGGTCGTGGTAGGCGAAGGGCAGGGCGGTGTTGGCGGCGGGGAAGCGGTGCGAGTGGACCATCCCGTCGACGTTGCCGGCGTCGTCCGAGACGACCCGCGGCATGTGGCAGTCGGGGCAGGACTTCGGGCTCGGCGGGTAATAGAAGGAGCGGGCGCCGAAGCCGGAGACGCCGCTCGCCTGCCAGGCGTCGTATTCGTCGAAGCCGCGGAACCAGCGGTAGTGGTTGACCGGCACGTCGAGGTGCACCTTGTGACAGGCGGAGCACATCTTGGGGACGTCGGCCCCGCTGAAGAACGGCTTGATGAAGGTCCGGCGGTGGGGCTCGGGGTCCATGCGCACCAGGAAGTCGTGGAGCCCGGAGAGCATGGGGTTCTTGTTGGTCGCCAGGCCGTGGAGCGGCGGGAGGGTGATCTCGTAGTTCCCGTTGCCCATCGTGTTGTGGATCTCGGAGATCATGTGGCACGCCGTGCAGGTGATCCCGGCCTGCGCCTGCGGCGTGTCGACGATCTTCTCGATCGGCGTGTCCATCATCCCGGACTGGAGGATCGCCGGGTCGTGGCACCCGCCGCACCACTTCGAAGGCTGGACGCCGACCACGTCCTGCATGTACTCGACGGATTTCCGGTACCACTGGTTGTTGAAGCTCCCGCGGTGGTGCGCCGAGCTGTTCCACTGGTCGAGGATGTCCGGGTGGCACCCGGAGCGCCCGCAGCTCTGCGGGTCCATGTAGATCGACGACGGCACCAGGCCGCCGTGGCTGTTGGAGACCGAGGACGGGAAGTAGGGGCCGCCGGGCCCGCCCATCGCCTCCTGGTCCATGCTCACCGGCGCGGGGGTGTTGACGACCACGCTCTTCGGGTCGGGGTGCCGGCGCTGGTAGACGACGGCGGCCGCCGGCAGGACGACGGCGAGCGCCAGGCCCACCGCCGCCAGGTCCCAGGCCCGTCCCCCGCGCCGCGCGAGCCCCCAGGCCGCGATCCCCACCAGGCCGGCGAGCGCCAACCCCCAGTGGACCGGCACCAGGAAGTAGGTGGGCCGCCGGTTGCCGACGGCGAGCAGGGCCACCGCCACCAGCCCCGAGGCGACCAGCGCGGCGCCGGAGGCGAAGAGCAGCCGCTCGCCGCGGCGCCGCCACCACCAGGGCAGGAAGAGCGCCGCGGCCACCAGGCCCAGACCGAGGTGGGCCAGGAGGCTGAAGAAGTAGAGCGGCCGCGGGTCGCCGGAAGCGGCGAGGTACGCGCTGTTGGCGACCAGCAGGGCGCCGGAGAGAGCGAGGAGACGGTGGGTGTCGAGACGCATCGGGTTTCGCAGGGGAAAAAGTCGAGTGTCCGGGCCGGACCGGCGGCTCCGGGGGCTGCTTCGGTACGGGTGCGAAGGGCCAGTCTACCGCAGCCGTCCCCTCCGTCCGCCCGGAGACCCACCGGAGGCGCGTCGCCAGGATTTCGCCGTGGCTCGACTCCCGCGCAACGGCTATGCCAACTCGGCCGCGAGCCGCGGGAGAGGGCTTAAGCTGCTTGAAATCAGTCGGATGGAACGACTCGCCCGAGCTCGCCGGCAGGCCGCCGACCGTCGATAGAGCATAGATCGTATGAGTCCTCCGGGTCGGAGGGCGGGGTCGGGAAGGAGCGTTCTCTACCGCTCGGGCCGGTTGCGGGCCTGGGAGGGGCCTGCATAACCCCTATGGGCTCCCGGTCCAAGGAGCTGGATCGGCTGGATCGTGGTGGTGCCGGTCAGGCCCCTGGCGGCAGCGGCTCCTTGGGGGGCGGCGCGCCGGTCCGCTGGCGCCTCAGCAAGGCGAGCTCGATCGCCTGGTAGAGCTGGTCGGTGCGCTGGTGCCACGCCTCGGCATCGAACGCGTCCGGCGGTGCCGACACCTGGACGACGCCCTCCGAGGCGCCGGCCGCCCCGCCGGGCCGGTCGTAGAGCTGGATGCGCAGGAGCCCGTGGATCAGGGCCCAGCCGGTGGCCACCTCGACCCGCGGGTCGAAGGTGGCTCCGATCTGGTGGAGGGCCTCGAGCACGGCGCTCAGGAGCAGTCCCTGGCCGCCGGCGTACGGGGTCGGAAAGGCCTGGCGCGCGACGCGGTGGTCGGCCGGCGGGCGTGCCGGCGAGGCTTCGAGGAGCGCCTGGAGCTCGGGCGAGTCGGCGACCCCGTCGAAGTTGGGATCGGTCCGCGCGCGGAGCCGATAGAGCTCGTCGATCTCGACCGCGCTGCGCAGGGTCTCGACCGCCAGCCGGGCGTAGCCGCGGCCGGCGTAGTTGGTGGCGACCAGGTAGTGGGCCGCGGCCTGGTCGGGCGCCGCCTCGAGGTAGCTGCGGAACCGCGCCGTGGCCTCCGACAGCCGTCCCTGGAGCAGGAGCACGGCCCCCGTGTTGAGGTCGTTGTCGGAGTTGGTCGGGTCGAGCGTGCGCGCCTTGGCGAGGGCTTGGAGGGCTTGGTCGTAGCTGCCCTCGGCGATCTCGAGGCCGGCGCGGTTGAGCCAGGCCTGGCGCTGAGCCGGGTCGAGCTGGATCGAGCGGTCGAGGTCGGCCCGACCGCCGTCGGTGTCGCCGAGCATGAAGCGGGCGGTGGAGCGCAGCAGGAGGGCGCGGGGGTCGTCGCGGTGGCGGCGCAGGACGGGGGCGAGGAGGTCGAGGGCTTCCTGGGGCTTGCCGGTGTCGAGGAGGTGCTGGGCCTGGTCGAGGGTCGGGGCGGCCGGGGGGGCGGCTTGAGCGCGGAGCGGGATTCGAGGACTGAGAGCAGAAGAGAGGACAGAGGGTGAGGACGGGCTCGGTGGCATGGCCTGGAATCTATCGAATCGGGGCGGGCTTCGCCAACGCCCCGGCGGTGTGGGGCGGTGCGTGGCTCACGCCCCGGGGCGGGTGGCTTTCTCGGCGGCAAACTGCGCCGGCGAGAAACCACCCGCCCCGCGGGCTGCCCCCTCGGTAATTGGGGCGATGACCCCGGCCTAGGGAGGGGAGGGGTGGATCGGCGGGGTCGGACTCCCCGGCGTCCGATCCCGGTGACGATCTGCAATCCCCCATGAAGCGGCCGAGCTCTGCCTCGGCCGGGCGACCCTTGCGCTCGGCACCGAACGGTCCGCCGGAGGCGATCCCATTCCGGCCGCGCACCCCGGTTCCCGGGCCGAGCTCTGCCTCGGCCGGGCGATCCTGGCATTCAGCACCGAACATCCCGCCGGAGGCGACCCCAACGCCCGCGGGGCGGATGGCTTTCTCGGCGGCAAACTGCGCCGGCGAGAAACCACCCGCCCCGCGGGCTGCCCCTCGGTGGTTGGGGCGGTGCGCTCCGCCGCGGAGGGGGGAGGGATGGATCGGCGGGGTCGGACTCCTCGGCGTCCGATCCCCCCGACGTCCGATCCCCGTGACGATCTGCAATCCCCCATGAAGCGGCCGAGCTCTGCCTCGGCCGGGCGATCCTTGCGCTCGGCACCGAACGGTCCGCCGGAGGCGACCCCATTCCGGCCGCGCACCCGGTTCCCGGGCCGAGCTCTGCCTCGGCCGGGCGATCGGTGGGCGGGCACCGAACGGTTACAATGTGGGATGGCTTCCGACACCTTGCTTCCGCTCACGACCTCGACCCCCTCTTCGTCCAAAGACCCCTCCACCGGCGGAGATCGCCGAGGCGCTTCGCTCTCGGGTGATCGGGCAGGAGGCGGCGATCCGCGAGATGGCGATCGCGCTCGCCAAGCACCTGGCGGGCCTCGCGACCGGCAACATCCTGATGATCGGCTCCTCGGGGACCGGCAAGACCACGCTCATGCGCGCGGTCGAGCGGCTCCTGGCCTCGCGGCCGGAGCTCGAGGCCCGCTCGACGGTCGTGCGGCTGCACGCCAACGTGCTGGCCGAGGAGGCGCGGCGGGGGCGACCCGGGCAGGCGGTCGTCGACCGGCTGCTCGACCGGGTGCGCGAGGAGCTCGGATCGGACGAGGCGGCGCGCCGCAAGCCGGCGGAGCTTCTCGCCCGCGCCTCGCGCGCTCTCGTCTTCGTCGACGAGGTGGACAAGATCCGCTCCCACGTGGGCGAGCGCCCGAACGTCGAGGGCATCCGCGCCCAGGAGGCCCTGCTCACCCTGATCGAGAACGAGGCGGTGCAGGTCGAGATGCCGCCGTGGGCGGGCGGCGGCACCGCCACCTTCGACTCGAGCGGCCTGCTCTTCGTCTGCGCGGGCGCCTTCGAGGGCCTGTACGACGCGGTCTACGACCGGGTGACCATCGGCCGCGACCGGGGCGCCCTGCAGCCGGTGACGGTGGTCGAAGGCGGCAAGGTCCGGCGCGAGGAGATCTTCCGGCTGCGCGACTGGCTGCGCAACGAGGACCTCTTCGACTACGGCATGACGCCGCAGTTCCTGTCCCGCTTCGACGCCGTGGTGCTGCTCGAGGACCTGGGGGTCGAGGAGCTCACCAAGATCTTTCTCGAGAGCCCGGAGTCGGGCCTGCGCCAGACGCGGGAGTACTTCGACAGCCAGGGGATCCGGCTCGCCCTGTCGCCGGCGGCGGTGCGCCGGATCGCGCTCCAGGCGGCCCGTCAGCCGAGGCTCGGGGCGCGAGCGCTGAAGGAGGTCTTCCGGCGGGTGATCCGCGACCACGAGTTCGATCCCGCGGCCTCGCGCGCGGTGAACCAGGGCGCCCTGCTGATCGACGAGGAGGACGTCAAGGAAGCTCTCGAAGGGTGAGACCTGGCGGAGCTCGGACTGACGGTCGCAGCGCGGAGAGTGCCCGGGGTGTGCCTCCGCGGGAGGGCTCGGTGCCGGTTGGGCCGCCTGGCCGGCCGAGACGGAGCTCGGCCGCTTCATGGCCTGAGACGATCGGCGAAGGCAATCCCGGATGAAGCGGCCGAGCTCCGTCTCGGCCGGGCGATCCGTTCGGCATGCAGCGAGCGGTTCTTCCGGGCCGAGCTCCGTCTCGGCCGGGCGATCCATTCGGCATGCAGCGAGCGGTTCCTCCGGGCCGAGATCCTTCTTCAGCCGGCTCGGTTTCGCCTCTGCGCGACGAGCTCGCGGTAGCGCTTGCGGCGCTGCCGGCCGACCAGGACGTTGGGCAGGAACGAGAGCACCAGCAGTCCGGCGACCGACAGCGCGACCCGCAGGATGATCCCCGCCCGGTCCCCTTCGACGGCGTCGACGAGGGAGGCCGAGAGGTAGGTGAAGACGATGTTGGCCGGGATCAGCCCGAGGCCGGTGGTGAGCAGGAACAGCGCCGCCGGGACCCCCGCCAGGGCGGCGCCATAGTTGACCACCGGGAACGGGATGGGCAGGAACCGGATGCGCACCAGGGGCCAGAACCCGCGCCGCGCGACCAGCCGCTCGACCCGGCGCAGCCGCTCGCCGACCAGGTGGGCGACGAAGTCGCGGCCCAGCCAGCGGGCGAGGTAGAAGCTGAGCGCCCCGCCGATGAACGTGCCGAGGAAGTTCAGCACCGAGCCCCAGAGCACGCCGAAGATCGCGCCGCCGGCGAGCATCAGCGGGCTGACCGGTGCGCCGAGCGGGGCGAGGACCGAGTAGAGCCCGAGCAGCGCGGGCGCCGTCCACCAGTGCGCGCGCAGGCTCGCCCGCACGGCTTCGAGGCGGTCCTGGTCGAGGAAGGCGTTGAGCCGCGACCCCAACGGCGTGTAGCGCAGGATCAGGAAGCCCGAGGCGAGGAGCAGGAGGAACAGGACGAAGCGCCCCACGGCCCAGGGCGGGATGGCGCGCACCGGGCGCAGCGTCGGGGGCGAGGCGAGCGCGGCGGCCGGGTCGGCCGGCAGCTCGGCGCGCAGCCGGTCGACGTCCACGCCGAGGACCTGCGCCGGCAGCTCGGCCAGGCGGTCGCGCGTGGCGCCGAGAAGATGGCTCGCCGCCTGGGCGTGGCCCGCGCCCTGGCGCTCCAGGGAGCCGGCGAGGTCGGCCAGGGCCGAGAGCAGGGCGTGGTGGTCGCCCGAGGTCTCGGCGGCCGGGTCTTCCCAGGCCGTCCGGGCGCCGTGATAGTCCGAGCGCCGCCAGGCGGCGAGGCCCTCCATGACGACCGGATCGATGGGCAACGTGGCGTGCTCGCGACGAAGGGTCGGCCGGGCGCTCGGAGGAGGGCCGGACCGCGCGGTCAACTGGGGGAGCCGGCGCCCTCCGGAGCGTCGAGCCCGAAGAACTTCCGGACCTGTTCGGCGAGCACGTCCATCGACCCGGGGTCCATGAAGTTCAGGCGCAGCTCGTTGATCACCATGACTTCCATGCGCTGCCACTCCGCCCAGCAGTCGGCGCAGACGCGCTCCTGGAGCTGCCGGCCGAGCTCGCCGGCGTACGGGGGCCGGGACAGGGCGGCGGCGGTCCGCCCGCAGCGGCTGCACTCGACGGTCGCGCTCATCACACCTCCCCGGGCAGGATGATCGAGCTCTGGGAGCGCTCCTCGACCTCGCGGGGCACCTCGACCAGCAGCCAGCGGTTGTCGCTCTCGCGCGGTCCGCGCAGGGCCTTGACCCAGTCGTCGGGCACCGCGAGCTTCACGTAGGCCGGGCGCTTCGGGTTCTCGCGGGCGCTCTCGATCACCAGCTCGGCCAGGTCGATCGCCTGGATCCGCTCGGGGTAGTGGTCGAGGGCGAAGAGCAGGGTCTTGCGGGCGTCGCCCCGTTCGGCTCGGTCGTCCATGGGGTGATTCTAGCTCGCCGGCTGCACCGCGGCCCCTGCCTCGAGCGCCCGGCGGAAGTAGGCGACGGTCTGCTCGAGGCCCTCGGCGAGCTGGACCCGCGGCTCCCAGCCGAGCAGCCGCCGGGCGCGCCGGATGTCGGGCTGGCGAACCTTCGGGTCGTCGACCGGCAGCGGCTCGAAGGCGAGGGTCGAGGCGCTGCCGGTGGCGCGGATGATCGTCTCGGCGAACTCCTTGATCGTCATCTCGTGGGGGTTGCCGACGTTGACCGGCTCGCGCACGTCGCTCAGAAGCAGTCGGAAGATGCCCTCGATCAGGTCCGAGACGTAGCAGAAGGAGCGCGTCTGGCTGCCGTCGCCGAAGACGGTCAGCGGCTCGTCCTGGAGCGCCTGCTGGACGAACGCGGGCACCACGCGGCCGTCGCGCAGCCGCATGCGCGGCCCGTAGGTGTTGAAGATGCGGACGATTCGCACCTCCAGGGCGTGGACCCGGTGATAGGCCATGGTCATCGCCTCGGCGAAGCGCTTGGCCTCGTCGTAGACGCCCCGCGGCCCGACCGGGTTGACGTTGCCCCAGTAATCCTCCGGCTGGGGATGGACCAGCGGGTC
Organism: uncultured Acidobacteriota bacterium; assembly: GCA_963837945.1. GTDB lineage: Bacteria > Acidobacteriota > Thermoanaerobaculia > Multivoradales > DATKCC01 > CAVUBL01. Next base: position 65,106 of record CAWIQD010000009.1, on the reverse strand, counting down.
GCCGTAGACCTCGGAGGTCGAGGCGAGGAGGAAGCGGGCGCGGTGGGCCTTCGCCAGGCCGAGGCTGTTGTGGGTACCGAGCGAGCCGACCTTGAGGGTCTGGATCGGCAGCTCGAGGTAGTCGATCGGCGAGGCGGGAGAGGCGAAGTGCAGCACGTGGTCGATCGGCTCGTCGAGGAAGAGCGGCTTCGAGACGTCGTGCTCGATGAAGCGGAAGTCGTCCCGCTCGGCGAGGTGCGCGACGTTGGCCCGCTTGCCGGTGATCAGGTTGTCGACGCAGATCACGCGGTGTCCCTCGGAGGCGAGGCGGTCGCACAGGTGGGAGCCGAGGAAGCCGGCGCCGCCGGTGACGAGCGAGGTGGTCAAGCGCTCTCCTCCCGCGTACGGATGGCCTTCGGGCCTCCCGACCGAGACGTAGCGGAAGCCTGCGGCCGCCATCCTCTCCGGGTTGTAGAGGTTCCGCAGGTCGACGACCAGGGGCTCCGCCAGGAGCTCGGCGAGCTCGCCCCACTCGAGGCTGCGGAACTGGTTCCACTCGGTGGCGATCACCACGCCGCCGGCGCCCCGCGCCGCCTCGTAGGCGTTGTCGCAGTAGACGAGGTCCGGCAGGTCCTCGCGCGCCGCCTCCATCGCGGCCGGGTCGAACGCCCGCACCGTCGCGCCGCGCTCGACCAGGCCCCGGGCGATCGGGATGGCGGGCGAGTCGCGCATGTCGTCGGTGTTGGGCTTGAAGGCGAGGCCGAGGAGCGCGACCGTCTTGCCCCGCAGCCCGCCGAAGGCGGCGTCGATCTTGTCGACCATGCGCTGCTTGGTCGCGTCGTTGACCTCGAGCACCGCCTCGATGATCCGGAAGGCGAGGCCGTTGTCGCGGGCGATCTGCGCCACCGCGCGCGTGTCCTTGGGGAAGCAGGAGCCGCCGAAGCCGGGGCCGGTCTGGAGGAACTTGGGGCCGATCCGGTTGTCCAGCCCCATGCCGCGGGCCACGGTCTCGACGTCGGCGCCCAGCGCCTCGCAGAGCGCCGCGATCTCGTTGATGAACGAGATCTTGGTGGCCAGGAAGCCGTTCGAGGCGTACTTGATGAGCTCGGCGGTCTCGACGCCGGTGATGACGAACGGCACGTCGGCATTCTTGAGCGGCGCGTAGATGTCGAGCATCACCCCCACCGCCCGCGGGTCGCGGCTGCCGATCACCACCCGGTCGGGGTTCATGAAGTCGTCGATCGCCGAGCCCTCGCGCAGGAACTCCGGGTTCGAGACGACCGCGAAGTCCTGCACCGTGTGGCCGGCCGAGCGCGCCGCCTCGCGGATGAGCTCCTCGACCATCCGGCCGGTGCCGGTGGGGACCGTCGACTTGGTGGCCACCACCTTGAAGCCGTTGAGATGGGTGCCGATCTGCTGGGCGACCTCGCGCACGAACGCCAGGTCGGCCGAGCCGTCGGGCCGCGGCGGGGTGCCGACGGCGATGAACACCGCTTTCGACGCCTCGATCGCCGGCCCCAGCTCGGTGGTGAAGGAGAGCCGGCCCTCGCGGGAGTTCTTGGTCACCAGGCTCTTGAGGCCCGGCTCGTAGATCGGGATCTCGCCCCGGCAGAGGGTCTCCACCTTGGCGCGGTCCTTGTCGACGCCCACCACCTGCATGCCGAAGTCGGCCAGGCAGGCGCCGGTGACCAGTCCCACGTATCCGCTTCCGACGACGCAAACCTTCATTCTGGTGCCTCGGACTGGTTGGCCTTCACCCGTGTTCCGCCCGGTCCTCGAGGTACCAGGCGACGAACCGTCTCAGGCCTTCGCGGATGGGGACCTTCGGGGAGTAGCCGAGCACGCGGCCGGCCTTGGAGACGTCGGCGAACGTGATCGGGACGTCGCCGGGCTGGTCGGGAAGATAGTCGATGCGCGGCTCGACGGCAAGCTCCTCGCCGATCCAGGCGACGAGCTGGGAGAGGGCGGTCGTCTCCGAGCCGCCGAGGTTGAGGATCTCGAAGCCGGGCTCGGCGTCGAGCGCCGCCACCATGCCGTCGACGATGTCGTCGACGTAGGTGTAGTCGCGCCGGCTCGAGCCGTCGCCGTAGAGCGGGATGGTCTCGCCGCGGGCGATCCGGTCGGTGAACTTGTGGATCGCCATCTCGGGCCGCTGCGCGGGGCCGTAGACGGTGAAGAAGCGCAGGCAGGAGATCGCCATGCCGTAGAGGTGGTGGTAGTTGTAGCAGAGCAGCTCGCCGGTACGCTTGGTGGTGGCGTAGGGGCTGATCGGCTGGTCGATCCGGTCGTCCTCCGCGAAGGGCACCTTCTCGTTGATGCCGTAGACCGAGGACGACGAGCCGAACACGAAGACCCGCGGGCCGTGGCGGCGCGCCGCCTCGAGGAGGCGCAGGGTGCCGATGCAGTTGACGTCCTCGTAGAGGATCGGCTCCTGGAGGCTCGGGCGGACCCCCGCGCGGGCGGCCAGGTGGACCACGCCGTCGAGCGTTCCGGGGACGAAGATCTCCTCGACCAGGGCGGTGTCGCGGATGTCGCCCTCGACCGGGCGCAGCGCGCCGGCGGCCTCGGGCCGGGCCTCGAGGGCCGCCAGGTTGCGCCGCTTGCGCGCCGGGTCGTAGAAGTCGTTGAAGTCGTCGAGGATCGTGACCCGATCGCCTCGCGCGAGTAGACGGTGGCACAGGTGGGAGCCGATGAAGCCGGCGCCACCGGTGACCAGAATGTGCTTGCTCATCGCTTGTCTCGTCTCTTTCGAGGCTCGGGCCCGTGGGGTGGCTCGGCTCCGGCGCCGCCGTCGGGCGAGCCGGGCTGGGCTTCCTCGTAGCGCTTCTCGATGCCCTTCTTCTGGCGGTTGCGGATCAGCCAGCGCAAGACCCGCGACTCGTTGACCCCGACGATGATGTCCTTGATCGCGTCGTAGACCGCGGGATCGTTGATCAGCTTGGCGGCGGTGCCGTCGCCCTCGTCGAGCTTCTTGGCGACGTCGTCGATCCGGTCGAGCACGTCCTGGAGCTCGTGGGTGACCTCCTTGCCGAGCGCCTCGTCGTGCACCAGCCGGGGCAGCAGCCCCTTGCCCTGCTGCAGCTCCTTCGAGAAGCCCTGGAGGTTCTCCGACACGCCGCGCAGATCCTCGAGCGTGGTGTCGAACTGCTCGCGGGTCTTCGGGTCGTGGAGCAGGGCGGGCAGCAGCCCGTCGCCGCCCTGGACGTCGGCGAGGATCGAGTTCAGGTGGTCGACCGAGCTCGACATCCGCTCGGCGAGGTCCTTGTCGTGGATCAGCCGGGGCAGGGCGCCGTCGCCGTTCTCCACCTGGTCGGCGACGTGCTGGATCGAGTCCATCGTCTGGAGGATCGAGTCGGTGACGCGCTGGCCGGTCTCGGACTTGGTGGTGAGCTCGCCCAGGAGGCCCTGGCCCTGCTCCATCCGGTGCAGGATGTCGCGCAGATCGGCGGAGATCTGGACCACGTTGTCCATCACGTCCTCGCCCGAGCCGATCAGCTTGTCGACGCTGGTCGGGGGCGCGGCGGGGATCACCCCGCCCGGCGGGATCGGCGCGGCGCCGGGCGAGCCCGCGGTGAGGTCGACGAACTTGTCGCCCAGCAGGCCCAGGGTCTTGATGCGGGCCATCGAGTCCTGCCGGATCCGCGCTTCGTAGCGGCGGTCGACCTCGATCTCCACCTCGATCTGGGAGGAGCGGGCCTCGGTCGGCAGGACGATCGAGCGCACCCGGCCCACGTTGACGCCGTCGAGCTGCACCGGGTTGCCCTCGTTGAGGCCGCCGACGGCGGAGAAGTAGATCAAGTAGTGATTCTTGCGCCGGAAGAGATTGCTCTCCTGGCCGATGAGGAGGATCCCCACGGCGAAGAGCACCACGGCCAGCAGGATGACCAGGCCGACCTTCCACTCCCGGCCCCGGGCGCTACGCGGCATCGTCGTCGTCCTCCCGGCCGGCGAGGAAGCCGGCGAAGACGGGGTCGTCGCTCGCCTCGGCCTCGGCCCAGTCGCCGAGGAAGCGGAAGCGCCCTTCGTGGAGGAACGCCACCCGGTCGCCCACCCGGCGCGCCAGGGCGATGTCGTGGGTCACCACGACCGAAGTCACGTCCAGGCGCGTCTGGACCGATCGGATCAACCGGCCGATGGTGGCGGAGGTCACCGGGTCGAGGCCGGTCGTCGGCTCGTCGAAGAGCACCGTCGCCGGGTCGAGGGCCAGCGAGCGGGCGAGGGCGACGCGCTTCTTCATGCCGCCCGAGAGATCGGCCGGCATCTTCGCCTCGATGCCGGCGAGGTGCACCATGGCGAGCTTCTCCGCCACCCGTTCGGCGATCTCGTCGTCGGTCAAGGCGGTGTGCTCGCGCATCGGAAAGGCGACGTTCTCGTAGACGTCCATCGAGTCGAAGAGCGCCCCTCCCTGGAACAGCATGGCGATCCGGCGCCGGAAGGGGAAGAGATCATACTCGCCGAGCGACGCGAGGTCGGTGCCCTCGAACTCCACCACCCCTTCCTCCGGCGCCTCGAGCCCGTTGAGCTGGCGCAGCAGGACGCTCTTGCCGGAGCCGGAGCGTCCGAGGACCGCCAGGCTCTCGCCGCGCCGGATGTCGAAGCTCAGGCCGTCGAGCACCCGGTTCCCGCGGTAGGACTTGACCAGCCCGCGGATCCGGTAGAGGACCGGGTCCACCGGCGGCGCCCCCTGGGGCCGCCCGACCCCCGCCTCCCGGGCCGCCGCGTCGCGCCGCGTCGCGCTCGTCTCGCTGGTCACAGTAGCGGTCATCGGGGGCTCACGCCACCAGGTAGAAGAGCTTGGTGAGGAAGAAATCGGAGACGAGGATCAGGATCGCGGCTTCCACCACGGTGTTGGTGGTCGCCCGGCCGACGCCGTCGGCGCCGCCGGAGGCGGTCAGGCCATTGTAGCAGCCGATGATGGCGATGAAGTAGGCGAAGAAGAACGCCTTGCCGACGCCGCTCGCCACGTCCTGGAGGGTGAGCGAGGTGGTCACGTCGTTGATGTAGAACCCGGCCGAGACGTCGAGCTGGACGACGGCGATGAACAGCCCGCCGAGGATTCCCAGGAAATCGCCGATCACGGTCAGCGCCGGCAGCATGATCAGGCTGGCCGCCAGCTTGGGGACCACCAGCTTCTTGACCGGGTCCGAGGCCATCGAGCGCAGCGCGTCGATCTGTTCGGTGACCTTCATGGTGCCGAGCTCGGCGGTCATGCCCGAGCCGATCCGCCCGCCGACGATGAGCGCCGTCAGCACCGGCCCGAGCTCGCGCACCAGCGACTTCGAGACCACCGCTCCGATGTAGTACTTGACCCCCAGGGAGGGGAGGCTGAAAGCGGTCTGGAGGGCGAGCACCATGCCGGTGAACACCGTGGTGATGCCCGCGACGCCGAGCGAGCGCACGCCGATCTGCTCCATCTGCTCGATCCACAGGCCGATCTCGAACGGCCGCCGGACGAGGGCGACGAAGGCGCGGCCGGTGAGGATCGCCACCGAGCCGGTGTGGCGGACGAGGGCCAGGGGGTCGGGCATCGCGCGGCTCGCGGCGGTCAGACCCGGAGGGGCAGCCAGGTGGCGGCGTGGCTGGCCGAGAAGAAGAGGTCGACTCCGGCGAGCAGCCAGAGCCCGGAGAGCTCCGGCCGGGCGGCGGCGCCGGCGCCCAGGACCAGCGCTTCGAGGGCGCGGCCGCCGATCGCCACCAGGATGACTCCCGAGTAGCGTCGCGGGTCCCGGGCGGCGAGCAGGTAGAGGCACGAGAGCATCGCGAGGAGGCTCGCCAGGAGCCAGAGGTAGACGGGATCTCCCGGCACGGTGACGCGAAGCCAGCGCGCGGGCACGCCGGGAGCGGCGAAGAGCAGCACGGCGAATCCCAGGTTGAAGGCGCTCGCCAGCGCGAGGCTCGCCCGCAGGAGCTCGAGGAGCCGGAATCTGCGAGCGAAGGCGCGGGTGATCTTCATGAGGTGGGGGATTGTACCAGCGGCTCCGGCCGCGAAGCCGGGCCGCACCGGTAAGATCCGGCCAGCATGGGCCGCCTCACGACGCTCACCGGCAACGCCTTCCTGGTCCTGGGCACCCTGGTCTGCGGGCTCCTCGCGCTGCCGGTGTCCCTCCTGCCGCGGGGCGCGAACGGGGTCTTCCTGCTCTCCAAGCTCTGGGCGTGGGGCCTGCTGGCGGCGAGCGGCGCGCGCGTCTCGACGCGCTTCGACGCGGTGCTCGAGCGGCGCCGCGGCTACATCTTCCTGGGCAACCACCAGAGCATGTTCGACATCCCACTGGTGATCGCCACGATCCCGGTGCAGCTGCGCTTCGCGGCGAAGAAGAGCCTCTTCCGGATCCCGGTGTTCGGCTGGGCGATCCGCGCCGGCGGCCTGATCCCGGTCGACCGGGAGGACCGCAAGCAGGCGCCCAAGACCTTCGCCGCGGCCGGCGAGCGCCTGGCCAGGGGCACCTCGGTGCTCCTGTTCCCGGAGGGCACCCGCTCGCTCGACGGGCACCTTGGCGCGTTCGAGCGGGGCGGGTTCCTGCTGGCGATCAAGACCGGCCGGCCGATCGTACCGGTGGGGATCCGCGGCACGCTCGCCATCCAGCGCCGGGGGAGCTTCTCGATCCGCTCCGGGCCGGTGGCCGTCCACTACGGCGAGCCGATCGATCCCGGGGCGTTCGGGGTGCGCGGCCGCAGAGAGCTCGAGGCGCTGGTGCGCAGCCGGCTCGAGGATCTCTCGGGCGCTCTGAGCCGGGGTGGGTGAGAGCGCTGTGCTAGGCTTTTCGCCGACCATCGCCCGTCCTCGGATGGGTGCCCACCCACGAGTCGAGACACGACGGGGTCCCATGGCGGAACAGCTCGAAGAAGGCATCTGGCAGGCGCTCAAGTCGGTCAAGTTTCCCGGCATGAGCCGCGACATCGTCTCGTTCGGCTTCGTCGAGGGGGTCCGCCTCGACGGCGGACGGGCGGTCGTCACCCTGCACATGACCACCCACAACGAGGAGGCGGTCGCGCGGGTGCGCGACGACGTCGAGCGGGCGGTGGCCGGGGTCCCGGGTGTCGAGGTGGCCGAAGTGGAGACCAAGGTCAGCCGCCCGGCGGGCCCGGGCGGCGGCGCCCAGCGGGCGGTCTCCCAGGACTCGAGCCTGATCCCGGAGGTCGAGCACGTGGTCGCGGTGGCGAGCGGCAAGGGCGGCGTCGGCAAGTCGACCGTGGCCGCCAACCTGGCGGTCTCGCTGGCCGCGCTCGGCTACCGGGTGGGGATCCTCGACTCCGACATCTACGGCCCGTCGATGCCCATGATGTTCGGCATCACCGAGCGACCCCGGATCGAGGGCAACGTGGTGATCCCCTTCCAGCGCTACGGGGTCAAGGTGATGTCCCTGGGCTTCATCCTCGACACCGACACGCCGGTGATCTGGCGCGGCCCGATGGTGATGAAGGCGATCGAGCAGATGCTCGGCGACGTCGACTGGGGGCCGCTCGACTACCTGATCGTCGACATGCCTCCGGGCACCGGCGACGCCCAGCTCACCATCACCCAGAAGGTGCCGCTCTCGGGCGCGGTGATCGTGACCACGCCCCAGGACGTGGCGCTGATCGACGCGCGCAAGGGCCTCGCGATGTTCCGCAAGGTCAACGTGCCGGTGGTGGGCATCGTCGAGAACATGGGCACCTTCGTCTGCCCGCACTGCGGCGAGCCGACCGACATCTTCAAGAAGGGGGGCGGGGAGCGGACCGCGGAGCTGTTGCAGACCGCCTTCCTGGGCTCGATCCCGCTCGACCCGGAGATCGTCCTGGGCGGCGACCAGGGCAGGCCGATCGTCGTCTCCCAGCCCGACGGCGCCCACGCCGAGGCCTTCCGCCGGGTGGCCCGGGCGGTCGTCGACGAGGTCGCCCGGCGCGCCGCCGACCGGCCCAAGATGTCGATCGTCTGAGAGCTTGTGAATGAATCTCCGACCTACTGCGGGCGCCCCCGAATCGCCCCTCGCGGCGTTACGCCTCCTCGACGTAGGCCCCGCTACGCCTGCGTCGGCGCGCCTTGCGAGGGGCGCCCGGGAACGCCCTCGCGACGGCCGGAGATTTATTCACAAGCTCTGAGCCGTCCAACCCGACCCCGACCCCACGGTCGAAACCCAGTGCTCCGCCAGCCGTGACCGCGGGAGCCCGCCCGATCGCCCTACGGCCCTGGTGGCCGACGCCCACCTCGGCGGGCCGGGCGGCGCCGCGCAGCCCCTGATCGAGCAGCTCGAAGCCTTGCCGGGGCTCGGTTGCGGCCACCTGGTGCTGCTCGGCGACCTGTTCCAGATCTGGATCGGCGACCGGCGCTACGAGACCCCGGACATCGCCCGGGTCGCCGAGACCCTCGTGCGCCTGCGGGGCGCCGGCGTGCGGGTGGACTACGTCGAGGGCAATCGGGACTTCTTCCTCGCGGGAAGCCCCTACGCCGCGTCCTTCGACCGGGTCGGCCAGGAGGTCGCCTTCGAGGCCGGCGGCCGGCGCTACCTCGCGGTTCACGGCGACGGCCTCGACCGCCGCGACTGGAAGTACCGGTTCTGGCGGGCGGTCTCGAAGAGCGCGCCGAGCCGGTTCGCGGCGCGCCACACCCCGCGCCGGATCGCGGGCAACCTGGTCCGCGGCACCGAGCAGAAGCTCTCCGAGACCAACCAGGAGCACAAGCGGCGGATCCCGGAGGAGGTGCTTCGAGCCTATGGGCGGCGACGCCTCGCCGAGGGCCACGACGTGCTCCTGCTCGGCCACTTCCACGAGCGCCGGAGCCTGGCGGTGCCCGGGGGCGAGGTCCGCCTGGTCGACGCCTGGTTCAACGGCCGCACGGTGGAATGGCTGGTGTGAGCGGCGCGCTCGGACGCGCGGTGCCCTGCGGGCGGGTGGTCCGGGGGCGACTCGCGCCGCCGCCCTCGAAGAGCCTCACCCACCGCTACTTGAACCTCGCCCTCCTCTCCGGCCGGCCGGCCGTGGTCGAACGGCCGCTGCTCGCCGAGGACACCCGCCTGTTCCTCGACGTCCTCGGCCGCCTCGGCTGGCGGCTCGAGGTCTCGGCGGAAGCGGCGCGGCTCGAGCCACCCGCCGCGCCGGCGGCCGAGGCGGAGCTCGCCTGCGGCAACGCGGGCACCCTGTTCCGCTTCCTGGCCGCGAGCCTCGCCGCGATCCCCGGGAGCTGGCGGCTCGACGGCACGCCGCGCCTGCGCGAGCGCCCGGTCGGGCCGCTGCTCACGGCGCTGCGGAGCCTGGGCGCCGAGATCGCCTGCCCCGAGCGGGAGGGTTTCGCGCCGCTCGAGATCCGGGGCGGGAGCCTCGACGGCGGGCGCGCGGTGGTCGATGCCGGCGAGTCGAGCCAGTACCTCTCGGCGCTCCTGATGGCGTGCCTCCGAGCCCGGCGCGCGAGTGTCCTCGAGGTCGCGTCGCTGACCTCCGGCCCCTACGTCGAGCTCACCCGCCGGGCGATCCGCCGCTTCGCGCGGGCGGCCGGCGCCGACCCGGTGACCGGCGGCGCCGGGCGGCTGGAGGTCACGCCCTCGCCGCTCGAGGCACCGGCCCGGCTCGCGGTCGAGGCCGACGTCTCGGCCGCCTGCTACCCCGCGGCGGCCGCCGCGCTGACCGGCGGACGGGTGCAGCTCGCCGGTGTGCGCCGGGATTCTGCCCAGGGCGACCGCGGCTTCTTCGACCTCCTGGTGCGCATGGGCGCCCGGGTCGCGTGGAACGACGAGGGCGTGGAGGTGTCGGGCGGCGATCTGGTGGCGGTAGAGGCTGATCTCTCGACGATGCCCGACCAGGTTCCGACCCTGGCGGCGCTGGCGCCGTTTGCCCGCGGCACGACTCGTATCTATAATGTTGCGAACTTGCGGATCAAAGAAAGCGACCGGTTGCGCGCCATGGCCGAGGGGCTGAGCGCTCTGGGCTTCTCCGTCGAGGAGCTGCCCGACGCCCTGGTGGTGGCCGGCCGCGGATCCGGAGGCGGGGAGCGGGACGCGGCGACCAGGATCGACCCTCACGGCGACCACCGCATCGCCATGAGCTTCGCCCTCGTGGGGCTGCGCCGTCCCGGGGTGGTCATCGGCGACCCCGGCGTGGTCGCGAAGTCCTACCCCGACTTCTGGCGGGACCTCGAGAGCCTGCTCGCCGACGGCTGACGATCCGCTCGCGGCGGGCCGCGCGGCGCCGGAGGGCGCGCCGGCGGCCGCGCCGCCGATGGATGCGGAACGCACCATGAGCCAGCCAGCCGAGCGTCTCGTCCACCCCGCTCTCGAGCTCGCCCCGGCCGTCGCGCTCGGCGAGGCCCGGCTGAGCGATCGGCAGCGGGTGGGCGTGGTCCTCCAGGGCGCGGCCCTCCTCTCCCATCTGGACGCCGCCGGCTGGCACCTCTCTCGCGGTTGGGCCGGGGCGGGCCTCGGCCCCGGCGGCGAGCTCTGCGGCCTCGCAGCCGCGGCCGGGCGCCGCCGGGTGCTCTGCCAGCGACGGCTCGGCGAGCTCGTCGACGCGCTGTTCGGCACCGGCGCCGAGGTGGCGGGCCGCGGTGCGGCACGGCGGGTGCTGCGCATCCTTCTCGACCGGTGGCGCCAGTCGCTCGCTCCGGCGGTGCCGGATCGGGTGGTGAGCGAGATCCTCGAAGAGGCGCCGTTCCTCTGGGAGGGGGACCTCGGAGCGGCCCGGAGCGCTCTCGCGGCGGAGCTGGTGCGCGGCGGCGAGCGGACCCTCCGCGTGGCCGGCGCCGGCGTCCGGCGCTCGGGCCTGCCCGACGGCGGGGGCGTGCGTGCCCTGCGCCGCCGGCTGGCCTCGCCCGCGGCCCGCGAGCTGTGGGACGGCACCGGGACCGAGGCACCGCGCGCCCTGGCGGCGGCGGGGCGCTGGCGCTCGGCGGTCGCCGCCTGGAGCCGGCGGCCGCCCGAGACCGCGGCCGACCGGCTGGCCCGGGCGGAGGCGCTCCTCGCTCTCGGGCGCTTCGCGAGCAGCGTCGCCGCGCTCGACGAGGTGCGCTCCGGCGCGGACGATCCGGTGCTCCGTCTGCGGGCCGAGACCCTCCGGCTCGAGGCGCGCCTCCTGCTCGGCGAGATCGCGGCCGTCCGCCGGCGCCTCGGCCAGCTCGCTCGCGAGGAGGTGCCGCCGTCCCTCGTGGCCCCGCTGGCGGAGGTCGCGGTCCGCGCCCACGGACAGCGCAGCGGCTTCGCGCGCGCCGGCGCGTGGATCGAGCGGGCGCTCGCCGAGACCCGGGGAGCCGACCGCTGGCACGCCGAGCTCGTGGCCGCCGTCGGAGCCTGGGACCGAGGGGAGCTCGGAGCGATGGAGCGCCACCTGGAGGCCGCGCGGCCGGTGCTCGAGGAGCCGGACCGGCCCGACCTCGCCTGGCGGTGGCACCACGCCGCCGGCCTGGCGGCGATGGCGGCCAACCGCGGGTGCGAGATGGCCGGGCACCTGGCCCGGGCCCTGCTCGCCGACCGGCGCCGCCTGCGCCGGCACCAGGCCGGCGGCCTGTGGAGCGACCTCGGGATCGGCCGCGCCCGCTCCGGCGACCTCGCCGGCGCCGAGCGCGCGTTCCTCCACGCCCAGCGCCTCCACGATGGCTGCGACGGCCCCCGGCGAACCACGCTCGCGCTCTACAACCTGGCCGAGGTCCGCCTGCGCCGGGGACGGACGGCGGGGGTCGAGGAGATCATCGCTCGATCGAGCGCCGAGAACCGGCGCAGCGGCAACGTCCGCGGCCTGGTCCAGGACCTGGCGCTCGCGGCGCGCTTCGAGCTGGTGCTCGGCCGCCCGGAGGCGGCGCTCGCGCGTGCCGCGGAAGGCCTCGAGGTCCTCGACGGCAAGCGGCTCGACTGGCACCGCGGCGAGCTCCACCTCTTCGAGGCGCGGGCTCTGGGCTGGCTGGGCCGCAACCGGGAGGCGGCGCGTGCCCTGGAGACGGTCGAGCCGGAGGCCCTGGGCGAGCTCGAGCCCGAGGAGCGGCCGGCGCTCTACGCCCTGGCAGGGCGGCTCGAGGCGGCGCGCGCCGCCGCCCGGGGCACCCTCTGGGAGGGGCTCTGGGAGGAGCTTCTCGCCGGCCGCGAGGCGCCGGTCGACCTCTGGCGCCCGCTCTCCGAGCTCGAGCCCTATCGGGCGGCCCGATTGGTCTTCGACGCGGAGCGCCTGCGGCCCGGCACCGCGCCCGCCCCCTGGCGCCGGCGGGCGGTGGCCGCCTTCCGCCGCCTGGGCGCGAGCTGGTGCGCCGAGCGGCTCGAGCTGGGGGCCGGCGACCCGTGGCGCGCCTTGACCCGCTACCTCGACGCCGGCGGCGGCGAGCTACCGGCCCTGCGCCAGATGTTCGAGGACGCGGGCTACCCCGAGGCGCGGATCGAATGGCGTTTGCCGGGCGCCACCGGAGCGGACGTGGAGATCCTGATCGGCGGCGCGGGCGGGGGAGACGAGATCGCGACCCCGCTCGCCGGCGGGCTGCTGGTGCTCCGCGCCGAGCGGCTGGACACCACGCTGCGCGCGCTGCTGGCGGTCGCCCTCCGGGACCTGGAGCCCCACTGCCGGGGTGCCGCACCCGCCGCCGCTCCGACGCCGGGCGAGGCGCGGCGGCCGGCCGGCGCCGGCGGTCTGGTGGGCGAGAGCCCGGAGCTTTGCGCCGCCGTCGCCCGGCTCGAGCGGCTGGCGGGGAGCGACGTCGCGGTCCTGATCCTGGGGGAGAGCGGCACCGGCAAGGAGCTGGCGGCCCGGCACGTCCATCGCTCGAGCCCGCGCTCGGGCGCACCGTTCGTCGCGGTCAACTGCGCCGCTCTCGGCGAGACCTTGCTGCTCTCGGACCTCTTCGGCCACGTGCGCGGATCGTTCACCGGCGCCGACCGGGACCGGGCGGGAGTCTTCGAGACCGCGGCGGGAGGCACGGTCTTCCTCGACGAGATCGGAGACCTGCCGCCCTCGGCCCAGGGCATGCTCCTGCGCGTGCTCCAGGAGGGCGAGGTCCGGCGGGTGGGGGAGAGCCTGCCGCGGCCGGTCGACGCCCGGGTGGTCGCCGCGACCCACCGGGACCTCGACCGCATGGTCGCGGAGGGGAGCTTCCGGCAGGACCTCTACTTCCGCCTCGACGTGGCGCGCATCGAGCTGCCGCCGTTGCGGGCGCGCGGGCGAGACGTCCTGCTGCTCGCCGACCACCTGCTGGCGGCGGGGGGCGACGCTTCGCTCCGCCTGTCGAGCGCCGCCCGGCGGGCGCTCCTGGCGCACTCCTGGCCGGGCAACGTTCGCGAGCTCGAGAACGTCCTGTCGGTGGCGAGCGCTCTCGCGGGCGAGGGGCCGATCGAGCCCGAGCACCTGGAGCTCCCGGCCGGCGATGCCGGCAAGGACCCACGGGCGGCGCGGGCCCGGGCGGGGACCGTCGCCGAGGCGGCCGCCGTCCACGCCGGCGACTACCACTCCCTGGTCGAGGCGTTCCGCCGCCGGCTGGTGGAGGAGGCGCTGGAGGCCGCCAGCGGGAACCAGGCCGAAGCGGCCCGGCGTCTCGGCGTGAGCCGTCAGGCCCTGTCGTACCTCGTGCGCAAGCTCAAGCTGGCGTAGGCCGCCCGCGAAACACCCGGCCCAGCCGTTCGGCGATCCGCTCGAGGCCGCGAACGTCCTCCTCGGTGAAGGCCGCCGGCTGGTGCGAGTCGACGTCGAGCACGGCCACCAGGGCGCCCTCCGGATCGAGGACCGGGACCACGACCTCCGAGCGAGCGGCGGCGTCGCAGGCGATGTGGCCGGGAAAGGCGGCGACGTCGGGCACGAGCTGGCTCGCGAGCCCTCGGGCGGCGGCGCCGCAGACGCCGCGTTCGAAGGGAATCTCCAGGCAGCCGACCGCTCCTTGATAGGGGCCGACGCGGAGGAGGCGGGGGCCGACCACCCGGTAGAAGCCGGTCCAGCTCGCGTAGGGCAGGTGCCCGTGAACCACCGAGGCGGCCGTCGCCATGGCGGTCACCGGGTCGTCGAGTCCCTCGAGGAGCGCTTCGACTTCCTGGAGCGCGAGGCGGTAGGCTTCCTGCCGTTCGTGGGCGTCCATCGGCGCGCATTGTATCGCCGGACGGCCGGGCCGGGAGGCGTCACGGGCACCTACGTCCGCCGGGGCGGCGAGCCTTTTTTCGCCGCCTTTGGATCATGGGCGTTGACTTCTATCGAACAGTTTTTATAATGGGTGGTGTTTCTCGGGAAAACGAGGTCTCCCAAACTTTGACGATACGGATGCGTGACAGGAGGCGGTGAACCATGGCGGAGGACTCAACTGCCGGCACGAATAAGGGCGATACGGGCAGCAAGAAGCGCGCTCTCTACACCTTGACCGAGGTGTCGAACAAGACGAGCATCTCGATGCCCACGCTCCAACGCTACAAGAAGAACTATCAGGACCGGATCCCTTCGGTGGGCAAGGGGCGCAGGCAGCGCTACCCCGAAGAGGCCCTCGAGGTCTTCGAGCAGATCAAGAAAGAAAACGTCAAGCGGCGCGGCAGGCCGCCGAAGAAGACCCCCGCCAAAGGCGGTGCGAAGCGGGGGCGCCCGGCGAAGCAGCCCGCCGCCGCGCGCGGGAAGGGCAAGGAGGGTCTCCTGACGTTGACCAAGATCGCCGAGGAGACCGGCATCTCCTATCCCACCCTGGTGCGCTATGTGAAGCTTTACGAGGATCGGATCCCCCACGAGGGCAAGGGCCGCTCGCGCCGCTACCATCCGGAGGCGGTCGGGGTCTTCAAGCAGCTCCGCAGCGAGAGCCCGCGCGGCCGGCGCAAGAAGAAGGCCGCCCCGAGCTCCGGCCAGGGCAAGGCGGCGCCCGCCGCTCCCCGCGGGCGTGCCGCCGCCGGAGCTTCGGACGCCGGGCTGGCCCGGCGGGTCCAGTCCCTCGAGACCGTGCAGGGGAACCTCGAGCGACAGATCCGGGAGCTGATCAAAGAGCTCAAGAAGCCGCTCAAGGTGACGATCAACCGGTAGACCGGATGCCCCCCGCAACCCCTCGCTCCCCTTCCCTCCCCACGGGGGGGGAGGGGGGTTGATCGGATGCCCCCCGCAACCCCTCGCTCCCCTTCCCTCCCCACGGGGGGAAGGGGACGCCCCCCCCACCCATCGTCTCCCCGCTTCGGAGTCACTCCGAACCCATGAAGCGGCCGAGCTCTGTCTCGGCCGGGCGAACGGTCCGCAGGGCACCCGGCGGTGCCTCGAGCCGCTGACGGCTCTTCCGGCGACCCCGACGCTCTGGCCGAGCTCTGACTCGGCCGGGCGAACGGTCCGTAGGGCACCGGGCGGTGCCTCGAGCCGCTGACGGCTCTTCCGGCGACCCCGACGCTCTGGCCGAGCTCCGACTCGGCCGGGCGAACGGTCCGCAGGGCACCGGACGGTGCCCATCAGGGCTCGAGGTGATCCCAGCCCGTGTCGGGCCAGGGGTGCGGGGTGCCCTCGCGGACCAGGATCAGCTCGCTTCCTTCCGTCACCGAGCCGATCTCCGTGCAGCCGAAGCCGCCGGGTGGCGACTCGCCCGCCGGCAGGCTGAAGAGCAACACGTAGTCCTCTCCGCCGGCGAGCGCCAGGTCGGCCGGGTCCTCGCCGAGGGCGGTGCACAGGGCGTCGAACCCTTCGGCCCGGGGCAGCGCCGCGGCCTCGACCCGCGCTCCCACCCCGCTCGCCGCGGCCAGGCGCGGCAGATCGCGGGCGAGGCCGTCGGAGAGGTCCATCGCCGCCGCCCTCGCCCGCTCGGCGAGGCGCAGCCCCAGGGCGAGCTGCGCCCGGGGCCGCAGGTGGCGGACGACCGCCCGGCGGGCGGCGCGGCCGAGGGCCGCGGGGCGGTCGAGGGAGTCCGGCAGGGTGACCTCGCCCCCGGCGGCACTGGCCGGGCCCGGGGCGAGCCGCGCCCCGAGGCCGAGCACCAGGCGGCCCGCACCCGACTCGCCGAGCGTCCCGCCGACCCAGAGCCGGTCGCCGGGCCGGGCGTCGCCGCGGCCGAGCCGGCGCACTCCGCCGCCCGCCGGCGCCACGAGGGTGAGGGTGGCGACCGTCGCCGCGCTCCGCGCCAGGTCGCCGCCGGCGAGCCGGACCCCGGTCGCGGCGCACTCGTCGAGCAGGCCGCGAAAGAAGCTCCGGTGATCGAATCCCTCCGGTGCCGAGAGGGCGACCAGCGCGTAGGCCGCCGGTCGTCCCGCCGCCGGCGCCGCGATCCCGCCGCTCGCGGCCAGGTCCGAGAGATTCACCTGGAGGAGGCGTCGGGCGAGGAGCCCGGGATCGAGCCCCGCCGGGACGTGGACCCCCTCGATCTGCGAGTCGACGGTCGCCCGCCAGCCGCCGGCGCCCGCGGGCGCCGGTGCCAGCCACGCCGTGTCGTCGCCCAGGAGCTCGGTGCCCGGCTGCTCGCGCAACCAGGCGAGGAGCCGGTCCTCCGCGCTCTCAGGCACCGCTCGGCGCCGCCGCCTTGCGCCGGGCCTTGCCGGCGGCGGAGGGCTTCGCGGGCGGCAGCAGGGCGAGCGCGATCACGTCGTCCACCGAGTCGACGAGGTGGAACGTCAGGCCCGCCTTGAGGTGCTCGGGGATCTCGAGCAGGTCGCGCTCGTTGAGCCGTGGCAGGAGGACCGACGAGACGCCGGCGCCGCGCGCCGCCAGGACCTTTTCCTTGAGACCGCCGATCGGAAGGACGTCGCCGCGCAGAGTGATCTCGCCGGTCATCGCCACCCGGCGGTCGACCGCCCGCCCGGTGAGCACGGAGAGCAGGGCCGTCGCGATCGTGATGCCCGCCGACGGCCCGTCCTTGGGCACCGAGCCGGCCGGTACGTGGATGTGGATGTCGTGTTGGGAGAAGAACCGCCGCCTCTCGGCGGGCGACTCGTTCGGAGCTCTCGGCCCAGGCGCGCGCGAAGGAGAGGGCCGCCTGGCCCGACTCCTTCATCACCTCGCCGAGCTGGCCGGTCAAGCGGAGCTTGCCCTCGCCCTCGACCGCCACCACCTCGATGAACATCAGGTCGCCTCCCGCGGCGGTCCAGGCGAGACCGGTGGCCACCCCCACGCGGTCGCGGTCGAGGAGCTCCTCGGTGTAATGGCGCGCCGGGCCGAGCAGGGCGGAGACCCCCTCGCGGTCGACCACCAGGGGAGCGGGAGCGCCGTCGGCGTCGGCGCCCTCGCCCCGGGCGACGCGCACCGCCACCTTGCGGAAGATCGACGCCAGCTCGCGCTCCAGGTTCCGGAGGCCCGCCTCCTTGGTGTAGCGGGCGATGATCTCGCCGAGAGCCTCGTCGGTGATCTCGACGTTCTCGGCGCCGACGCCGTTGGCCTCGAGCTGCTTGGGGATCAGGTGGCGCCGGGCGATGGTCCGCTTCTCCTCCTCGGTGTAGCCGGAGAGCCGGAGGATCTCCATGCGGTCGCGGAACGCGGGCTGGATCGGCTCGAGGAGGTTCGCCGTGGCGATGAACAGCACGCGCGAGAGGTCGTACTCGACGCCGAGGTAGTGATCGCGGAAGGTGCCGTTCTGCTCCGGGTCGAGCACCTCGAGGAGCGCCGAGGACGGGTCGCCCCGGAAGTCCGAGCCGATCTTGTCGATCTCGTCCAGCATGAAGACCGGGTTCGAGGTGCCCGCCTGCTGGATGCCCTGGATGATCCGGCCCGGCAGCGCCCCGACGTAGGTCCGCCGGTGGCCCCGGACCTCCGCCTCGTCGCGCACGCCGCCGAGCGAGATGCGCACGAACTGGCGGCCGACGGCCCGGGCGATCGAGCGGCCCAGGGAGGTCTTGCCGACGCCCGGCGGACCGACGAAGCACAGGATCGGCCCGCGCGTGTCCCGCTTGAGCTTGCGCACTGCCAGGTACTCGATGATCCGTTCCTTGACCTTCTCGAGATCGTAGTGGTCCTCGTCGAGCACCCGTTGAGCGTGGTCGAGATCGAGGTCGTCGTCCGACAGGGTGTTCCAGGGCAGGCCGGTCAGGCAGTCGAGATAGGTGCGGATGATCGCGCTCTCGGCGCTGTCGGGATGGGTCCGCTCGAGGCGCCGCACCTGGTGGTCGAGCTCCTCGCGGGCCTCGGCGGAGAGCTTCTTCTCCTCGGCGCGCTCGCGGTAACCGGCGATCTCCTGGGCCAGGTCGTCGCCCTCGCCGAGCTCCTCCTGGATCGCCTTGAGCTGCTGGCGCAGGTAGTACTCGCGCTGGGTGCGGTCCATCTCGCCCCGGGCCTGGGAGGAGATCTCCTGCTGCATGGTGAGCACCTGGACCTCGCGCAGCAGCAGGTCGCTCACTTTCTTCAGCCGCTCGAAGGGGTCGACCGTCTCCAGGATCCTCTGCGCCTCCTCGAGCTTGAGGTCGAGGTTCGAGGCGGCGAGATCGGCCAGCCGCCCCAGATCCTCGAGGTTGGCGGCGATCACCATCACCTCGGGCGAGATGTTCTTGCCCAGCGCGGCGGCCCGGTCCAGGCTGTCCTTGACGCTGCGCACCATGGCCTCGGCGGCGAGCCCTTCCTCGGTCCCGCCCTCCGGTCGGCCCGCCGTCTGCTCTTCGATCCGCTCGATCTTCGCTTGCAGGTAGGGGTGGCTCTGGGAGAGGTGCTGAATGCGCACCCGGGCGAGGCCCTGGACCAGGATGCGGATCCGCCCGTCGGGGAGCTTGAGCATCCGCATGATGACCCCGGCGGTGCCGTAGGGGTAGAGGTCGTTCTCCCCCGGCTCCTCGAGCGTGGCGTCGCGCTGGGCGACCAGCAGGATGATCCGGTTCTCCGCCAGCGCCCGGTCGACCGCTGTGACGCTCGACTCGCGGCTCACCGACAGCGGCAGGATGATGTAGGGGAAGACGACCGTGTCGCGCAGCGGCAGGACCGGCAGCACGTCCGGGATCTTGACCGGCTCCTCCGGCACGCTCGGCGCCGGCTCGGCCCCGGCCTTCGGCTTGGCCCGCTCCTTGGCTGGCGGCGCCTCGGGATCGCGCGGCCGGCTCATGGCTCCTCGCCTCCCGCCTCGCCGGCGTCGACCACCAGGATCCGCCGCTGCTCTCGCTTCTCCTCGACCTTGGGGAACTCGACGATCAGCAGGCCGCTTTCGGTGCGCGCCTTGCCGGCGCGACTGTTGATCGGGCGCTGCAGGTCGATGCGCCGCTCGAAGTGGCCGTGAAGCCGCTCGACCCGGTGGAACCGGGAGGGGCCCTCGGGCGGCGGCGGCGGATGCTTGCGCCCGGTGAGGGTGACCGTCTCGCCCTGGACCGCCACCTCCAGGTCCGCCGCCGGGATGCCCGGGACCTCGACCAGGATGATGATCGCGTCCGGGGTCTCCACCACGTCGATGGGCGGCTGCCACTCGCCGGCGCGAGCCTGGCCTGCGGCCAGGTTCAGGGCCTCGTCGAAGAGGCGGTTGAGCTCGCTCTGGAAGCGGGAGATCGAGATCATGTGGTGGGCGGACATGGGCCGACCGGCTCACCCGCGCGCGGGTCTAGGCCTGCGTCTTCGGGGCGAGCGCGATGTTGAGGCGCAGGAGGAGCTTCTCGAGGTTCGCCGTGTCCTGGAGGTCGACCCGCAGGTTGCGTACCGCCTCGACCACCTGCTCGTCGGCGTCCTCGACCTCGAGCGTCAGGGAGAAACGACGCGCCCGGCGGAAGACCTCCTCGGGCAGGGTGAGCTGGATGTCCCGGCGGAGCTCGCCGGCGCCGTTCCCGTCCGCCGGGTGGTGCGCGGTGGCGGCAGGCCGGGCCGACGGCGGGCCCATCGCCTCCTGGCGCATGCGCTCGAGCTCCTCGAGCACGTTGCGGCTGGAGGTCTTGCGGACCCTGGCCTCGGGCGGCGAGGGGCTCGCGGCGCCCGCCTGCTTCGCGGCGGCCTCCGGCGCGGCGACGCTCGGCGGCACCGCCTCGACGACCGGTGGCGGACCCGGCCTGGCGGGCGCCGCACCGGGCGGGGCGACGGCCGGCCCCGGCGGCCCGGGTCCGGCGGCGGCTTTCGGGGCCCTGGCGGGGGCGGTCGGCGCGCGCGCGGGCTCGCCCCCCGAGAGCCGCTTCTTGAGCGACAGGAGGGTGACCTTGGAGATTCCCTTGAGGGTCTCGAAGACCCCTTCTCCCAGCAGCGCCGAGGCTTCGAAGAACGGCCAGCCCGAGCGGTTCAGCTCCTGGTTCAGCTCGTCGACGGTGCACACGTCCTCGAGGTCGCGCTTGTTGAACTGGAGGACGATCGGCACCTCCGCGAGCTTGAGCCCCATCTCGCCCAGGTTCTGCTCCAGGTTGCTCAGCGAGTCGAGGTTCGCCTGCAGCATCGGGCGCTGCGAGTCGGCGACGAAGACGATGCCGTCGACCCCCTTGAGCACCAGCTTGCGGGTGGTGTTGTAGAAGACCTGGCCGGGGACGGTGTAGAGCTGGATGCGGGTGTTGAAGCCCGCGATCTGCCCGACGTCGATCGGCAGCAGGTCGAAGAAGAGGGTCCGGTCGGTCTCGGTCTCGAGCGAGACCATCTCGCCGCGGCACTCGGAGGAGGTCTGGCTGTAGATGTGGTGGAGGTTGGTGGTCTTCCCGCACAGGCCCGGGCCGTAATAGACGACCTTGGCGGCCATCTGCATCGTGCTGTAGTTAAAGAAGACCATGCGTAGAGAGCCCCTGCCGAAAGGAGAGAAAGACTAGCATTCGCCCCCTGGGGGGTCAAGGAAACCGGCGCCCGCCAGGGCCTCGGAGAGCTTGCCCGCCGCGGCCTCCCCGCCGGGCGACAGGCGCGCCGTCTCGAGGGCCAGCCGCGCGAAGAGATCGAGGCGCCGCCCGCCCTCGGTCCCGGCGGCCGCCAGGGCGCCGAGCTCGCGCAGGAAGGTGGCGGCCTCCCCGCGGGCGAGCGGGCCGGTCAGCGCTCGCTCGAGGCCCGGCGGCTCCGGCGGCTGCCGGGCGAGCCGGCCGGCCTCGGCGAGGGCGCCCTGGGCCAGGCTCAGGTAGCCGGAGCCGACGGCGTTCGGCAGGCCGAGGCTCGCGGCGAGGGCCGCCGCCGAAGCGACCAGGGTGACCACGCCGCCGGCGGCGACGCTGGCCGCCAGGTGATAGAGGTCGCGGACCCCCTCCGGCACCTCCTCGACGCGGGCGCCGAACGCTTCCGCCAGGCGGCCGGCGAGCGCCTGGGCCCGCGGGGCGCCGTCGGTCGCGAAGAAGACGCCCGCCGCCTCGGCGGGATCGGGCAGCGGCCGCGGGAAGGCCTTGAGGGGATGGAAGGAGCCGACGGCGGAGCCCGCCGCCTCGAGCGGCGCGAGCACCGACGCGCCGAGGCTGCCCGCGGTGTGGAGCGCCACGGCCGCTTGCGGTCGCCCGGCGAGCCGCTCGGCGACCTCGGCGATCGCGCCGTCGGCCACGGCGACGAGAAGCAGGTCGCAGTCGGCGCTCGAGAGCTCGTCGAGCGTCGCGGCGCGCGCCCCGAGCCCGGCCGCCACCGGCGCCGTGCGTTGCGGGGCGCGCCCGGCCACCGCCACCACCTCGGCGCCGCGGGCCGCGGCCCAGGAGGCGAGGCTGGTGCCGACGCGCCCGGGCCCCGCGAGGCACAACCGGAGCCCCGCCAGCGGCCGGGCCGGCGCGGCGGAAGAGTGCCCGGAAACGGGGGTCGACACTCGACTAGAATAGCAGCCGACCCCCGCCCCGCGAGGAGCCCGCGACCCGATGCCCGATCCCCAGAAGCCCCGGCCACTGAATGCTCGCGAGCGCGAGGTCCTCCGGGACATCATCCTCATGTACATCCTGAGCGCGGAGCCCGTGAGCTCGCGCGCCATCTCCAAGCACGGCGGGCTCGGGCTGTCGTCGGCCACGATCCGCAACATCATGGCCGACCTCGAGGACGCCGGCTACCTGCGCCAGCCCCACACCTCCGCGGGGCGGGTGCCGACCGGCGCCGGCTACCACCTGTTCGCCGAGTCGCTGATGGGCTCGCACACGGTGCCGGCGCGGGTGCGCCGCTACATCGACGAGCACCTGCGCGAGACGCCCGCCGACGCCCCCGGCCTGGTCGAGGTGACGTCTCACCTGCTCTCCGAGCTCTCCCAGCTGGTCGGCATCGTGGTCACGCCGGCGATCGGCGACACCGTGCTGCGGGCGATCGAGTTCGTCCCCTTGTCCGGCTCCCGCGTGCTGGTGGTCGTGGTCTCGGAGAGCGGCTTCGTCGACAACAAGGTGATCGACACGGAGCGCCCGCTGCCGCGCGAGGAGCTGGTGCGGGCCTCGAACTACCTCACCCACACCTTCGGCGGGCTCTCCCTGCGCCAGATCCGCGACCGCCTGCTGGTCCTGATGGCCGAGGAGCGCTCCCAGGTCGACCAGCTCCTGGGAGCCACGCTGGACCTGGCACGCCGCAGCCTCGACCTGGTCGCCAACCGCGAGGTGCTGGTCGACGGGACCTCGACGGTGCTCGCCCATCCCGAGCTCGCCGACGTCCAGCGGGTGCGCCGCCTGATCGAGACCTTCGGCGACAAGGTGCGCCTGGTCCAGATGCTCAACGCCTGCGTCCGCGGCGAGGGCGTGCGGGTGATCATCGGCGAGGACAGCGACCTGACCTCGGAGCTCGACTTCAGCCTGGTGGCGACCCGCTACCGCGTCGGCGAGCGCGAGCTGGGGACCCTCGGGATCTTCGGCCCCTCGCGCATGGAATACCAGCGGGTCATCCCGTTGGTTCACTACCTGGGCGAGACCTTGAGCGAGGTCCTCGCCGCGGTGTCGACCGACCCGGGCTGAGCCCGGCGGGCACTCGCGGCGGCGGGTTCTGGGTACAATAGCCCGATCTCCGCGGTGCGAGGAGACGAGCGAGGAGTGTGATGGCCAAGAAAGAAGGGCGCCTCGACGACGATCTCGACGACTCGGACATCGAGCCGATCGAGCTCGAGTCGGACGAGGTGAACGACATCGAGGAAGCGATGCGCCAGGCGGTCGCGGCCGTCGACGACGTGACCCGGGGCGGCGGCGGCGCGGCCGAAGGGATCAGCGACGTGGAGCGCCTCGAGCGCGAGATCGCCGACCTGCGCGACCGCTCCGTGCGCACCCTCGCGGACTTCGACAACTTCCGCAAGCGGGCCGAGCGCGAGCGCCAGGACACGAAGCGCTACGCCCTGCTCGAGCCGATGCGCGACCTCGTCGAGGTGGTCGACAACCTGGAGCGCGCCCTCGCCGCCGGCGGCTCGGCCGACGACCTCAAGAAGGGGATCGAGATGATCTCGCGCCAGCTCGGCGAGATGCTCCGCCGCCATGGCGTGCGCGCCCTCGAGGCGACCGGCGCGCCGTTCGACCCGGCGGTCCACGAGGCGGTCACCAGCCATCCCTCCGCCGCGGTCTCCCAGCCCACCGTGGCCGAGGAGTTCCAGAAGGGCTACATGCTCCACGACCGCCTGCTCCGCCCCGCGCGGGTCGTGGTCGCGGTACCCGCCGAGCGTGGCGGGGGCGGCGGCGGGGACGAGGTGCACTGAGCGCGTGGGCAAGATCATCGGGATCGACCTGGGCACCACCAACAGCTGCGTCGTGGCGATCAACGCTCTGACGCCGGAGGTCCAGACCAACCGCGAGGGGAGCCGGACGACGCCTTCGATCGTCGCCTTCACTGAAGACGGCGACCGGCTGGTCGGCCAGATCGCCAAGCGCCAGGCGATCACCAACCCCCAGAACACGGTGTTCGCGGTCAAGCGGCTGATCGGCCGCAAGTTCGACGATCCGCACGTGCAGCGGGCGGCGCAGGTCCTGCCGTACCAGCTCGCCCGCGCCGCCAACGGCGACGTGAAGCTCGAGATCCGCGGCCGCGAGTACAGCCCGCAGGAGATCTCCGCCTTCATCCTCGAGGAGATCCGGGAGTTCGTCCAGGAGGCGCTCGGCGAGGAGGTCACCGAGGCGGTGATCACCGTGCCGGCCTACTTCGACGACTCCCAGCGCCAGGCGACCAAGGACGCCGGCAAGATCGCCGGGCTCGAGGTCTCCCGGATCATCAACGAGCCGACCGCCGCGGCGCTCGCCTACGGCCTCCAGGAGGGCGCCGGCGACAAGATGATCGCGGTCTACGACCTGGGAGGCGGCACCTTCGACATCTCGATCCTCCAGCTCACCGAGGGGGTCTTCGAGGTGCGCTCGACGGCGGGCGACTCCTTCCTGGGCGGCGAGGACTTCGACAACCGGATCATGGACTGGCTGATCGAGGAGTTCCAGCAGGAGACCGGCGTCGACCTCAGGGCCGACCGCATGGCGCTCCAGCGGCTCAAGGAGGCGGCCGAGCGGGCCAAGTGCGAGCTCTCGACCAGCGACACGGCGGACATCAACCTGCCCTTCATCTCGGCCGACGAAGCCGGTCCGCGCCACCTCGCCCGGACCCTTTCGCGGCAGAAGTTCGAGGACCTGATCCGCGACCTGGCCGAGGCCACCGAGGGCCCCTGCCGCGACGCCCTGGAGCAGGCCGGGCTGCGCCCCGACCAGGTCGACGAGGTGCTGCTGGTCGGCGGCCAGACCCGCACGCCGCTGATCGCGAAGCTCGTCGAGCGGATCTTCGGCAGCGAGCCCAACCGCCGGATCAACCCGGACGAGGTGGTGGCGATGGGCGCCGCCATCCAGGGCGGCGTGCTCAAGGGCGACATCAAGGACCTGGTGCTGCTCGACGTCACGCCGCTGTCGCTCGGCATCGAGACCCACGGCGGGCTGTTCACGCGCCTGATCGACCGCAACTCGACCATCCCGACCAAGAGCACCCAGATCTTCACCACCGTGGTCGACAACCAGGACACCGTGGAGATCCACGTGCTCCAGGGCGAGCGCGAGTTCGCCAAGGAGAACAAGTCGCTCGGGCGCTTCGAGCTGGTCGGCATTCCGCCCGCGCCGCGCGGCGTGCCCCAGATCGAGGTGACCTTCGCGATCGACTCGAACGGCATCGTGAACGTCTCGGCCCGGGACGTCGCGACCGACAAGTCCCAGTCGATCGAGATCTCGCCCGCCGGCGGCCTGTCCACCGACGAGATCGACCGCCTGGTGGTCGAGGCCGAGGCGCACCGGGCCCTCGACCAGGAACGCAAGGAGCTGCGCCGTCTGAAGAACCGGCTCGAAGGGCTGATCTACACCAACGAGCGGGTCTTCGGCCAGTTCAAGGACCTGCTCGACCCGGACGAGCAGACCCGGATCCGCGAGTCCCTGCTGCAGGCGCGGATGACCCTCAACGTCGACGACAAGGCCGAGCTCGAAGCGACGATGTACGACCTCAACGGCATCTCGGCCAAGCTCTCGGACCTCATGCTCAGCCGGGGGTAGGTCCGTCTCGGCAGGCGCGCCGCCAGGCCGGCGGCGCCGGCCCGAGATCCCGACAAACCCCACCGGCTCAAGACGTCATGCCTTCGAAACGCGATTACTACGAAGTCCTGGAGGTGTCCCGCGACGCGGACGGGACCACCATCAAGTCCGCCTACCGCAAGCTCGCGGTGCAGTATCACCCGGACCGCAACCCGGGCGATGCCGAGGCCGAGGAGCGCTTCAAGGAGGCCGCCGAGGCCTACGCCGTGCTCTCCGACGCGGACAAGCGGGCGCGCTACGACCGCTTCGGCCACCAGGGGGTGAGCGGCGCGGCCGGCAGCCCGTTCAGCGGCGGCTTCGACCCCTCGACCTTCGGCGACTTCGCCGACATCCTGGGCGACCTTTTCGGCCTCGGGTTCGGGGGCGGCCGCCGCCGGAGCGGGCGCGTCCCGAGCCGCGGCGCCGACCTGCGCTACGACCTCGAGATCGACTTCGAGGAGGCTGCCTTCGGGGTCGAGAAGAAGCTCAAGATCCCACGTCTCGAGCGCTGCCCGGAGTGCTCCGGAAGCGGCAGCGCGGGCGACGCTCCGCCCCAGCCGTGCAGCGTCTGCGGCGGGCGCGGCCAGGTGCGCTACACCCAGGGCTTCTTCACCATGGCCCGCACCTGCCCGCAGTGCCAGGGCGAGGGCTACGTCATCCAGGACCCCTGCCCCGCGTGCCGCGGCGAGGGCCTGGTCGAGCGGGAGCGCACCATCGAGGTCAAGATCCCCGCGGGGGTCGACACGGGCGCGCGCCTCCGGCTCCAGGGCGAGGGCGAGCACGGGCGCCACGGCGGCCCCGCCGGCGACCTCTACGTGGTCGTCCAGGCGCGGGCCCACGCGAGCTTCCGCCGCGAGGGGCCGCACGTGCTCTCCGAGGTGGAGATCTCCTACCCGCAGGCGGTCCTGGGCGCGACGGTCGAGGTCGCGACCCTCCACGGCCCCGAGACCCTCGAGGTCCCGCCGGGCACCGAGCCCGGCCACCAGTTCCGCCTGCGCGGCAAGGGCATCGAGCGGCTCGACCGCCACGGCCGGGGCGACCACCTCGCGTTCGCCAAGATCGAGGTGCCGCGGGTCCACGACCTCTCCGAGGAGCAGGTGGAGCTGCTCAGGAAGCTCGCCGAGCTGGAGGGCAAGCCGGTGCGCGAGGGGGTCCTGGACCGGGTCAAGAAGATGTTCCATTGAGTGGATGCCCCCTACAACCCCTCTGATCCCCTTCCCGCCCTCCTTCCGGTGAGTTCCGCGGGATGACGATGCGTGTCAGCTACCTGGTGCCGGCCGAGCGGGAGGACGAGCTGGTGGCGGCGCTCTGGGAGCTGGGGACCTCGGGCGTCCAGGTGATCGAGGCGGGGGACGGGAGGCTGCGGCTCGAGGCCTACTTCGAAGGCGACGCGCCGGGGGCCGTCTCCGGGATCGGGCCCGAGGCCGTCTGCGAGGTGCCGGCGACGGACTGGCTCGCCGCCTACCGCGAGGCGGCCCGGCCGTTCCCGGTCGGCGAGCGGCTCTGGCTCGATCCGCGCGAGCCCGACCGCCCCGAGGAGCCGGCGCCGGACGGCCGCTCGGCGCTCCGCGTTCCGGCGCGCGGCGCCTTCGGTACCGGCAGCCACGAGTCGACCCGCCTGGCGCTCGAGCTCCTCGAAGGGATCGAGCTCGCCGGCCGGCGGGTGCTCGACGTGGGGACCGGTACCGGCGTGCTCGCCCTGGCGGCGCTGCGGCTCGGCGCCTGCTCCGCGGTCGGCCTCGACGTCGACCCGGCGGCCCCGTTCCACGCCCGCGAGAATCGCCGCCTCAACCGCCTCCACCCGGCGCTGTTCGCCGGCACGCTCGCCGCCCTCCGGCCGCGCCCTGCGCCCGCGGCCTCCGGCCGCGCCTTCGATCTCGCGCTGGTCAACGTCCTCCCGGAGGTGATCGCCGCCGACCTGCCGCTCTTGGCGCCGCTCCTCGCTCCGGGCGCGGAGGTGGTCGTCTCCGGGGCCCTGGCGGTCTCCCGAGAGCCGGTCCTCGCCGCCTGGCGGGATCTCGGTTTCGGATCGCTCTGCGAGCGCACGGCGGGCGAATGGATCGCCTTCCTTCTCCGGCGCGGGCGATGACCACGCTTCTCCTCCCGCCCGAGCTCTTCGCCGGCGAACGCGCGCCGGTCGAAGGGGAGGCCTACCGCCATCTCTTCCGGGCTCGGCGCCTGGCGGCGGGAGATCGGCTGCGGGTGGTCGACGGCCGGGGCGGGGCGCGCTGGGCGGAGGTCGAGGCCGTCGACCGCCGGCGGGCGTCGCTTCGCCTCCTGGGGCCGGCGCCGGCCAACGAGCCGGCCTACGGGCTCGAGCTCCTGGTGGCGACGCCCAGGCGGGAGCGGGCCTCGACGCTGGTCGAGAAGGCGACCGAGATCGGGGTCGCGGCGGTCCGCTTCGTCGCCAGCGAACGGAGCCCGCGAGAGCTCGGGCCCGGCACGCTCGAGCGCCTCGGCCGGGTGGCGGCGGCGGCCCTCGAGCAGTGCGGTGGCTCGCGCCTGCCGGCGGTGACCGGGGTCCATCCCTGGCGCGAGCTGCCGGCGCTCCTCGCCGGGTCGCCCGATCGCTGGTACCTCCACCCGGCGGCCGAGGGCGGCACCGGCTGGGGAGAGCGGCGGGGTGCTCGGGGCGCCATCCTGGTCGGTCCGGAAGGGGGCTGGACCGAGGCCGAGGCCGCGGAGCTCGAGGCGCTCGGCTGCCGCCCGGTCGCCCTGGGCGAGCGGGTCCTGCGGATCGAGACGGCGGCGGTCGTGGCGGCGGGGGCGCTGCTCCTCACCGCCCGGTGATACGATACCCCTTCATCGATAACCTGCAGAGCGCCGGGGGTGGCGGGGCGCGGGCGGTTCTCGGGAGCGTGTCATGAACATCAACGATCTGCTCAAGATCGCCGTCGAGCGCAAGGCTTCGGACATCCACCTCAAGGTCGGAAGCCACCCGATCATCCGCGTGGACGGCCAGCTCGAGCCGCTCACCGACCTGAAGCGGTTGATGCAGGAGGACACCGTGGCGATGGCGTTCTCGATCATGAACGCCCGCCAGAAGCAGCGCTTCAAGGAAGAGCTCGAGATCGACATCGCCTACTCGGTGCCGGGCCTCGGCCGCTTCCGGTGCGCGATCTTCCAGCAGCGGGGCAGCGTCGGTCTGGTGCTGCGCGTCATCCCGGCCCGCATCTTCTCGATCCGCGAGCTGATGCTGCCGCAGGTCCTCGAGAAGATCGCCGAGGAGCGGCGCGGCCTGGTGCTGTGCACCGGCACCACCGGCTCGGGCAAGTCGACGACCCTGGCGGCCCTGGTCGACTACATCAACTCCACCCGCAGCGAGCACGTGATCACCGTCGAGGATCCGATCGAGTTCCTCCACCGCGACAAGCGCTCGCTGGTCAACCAGCGCGAGATCGACGTCGACACCCGCGGGTTCGCCGGCGCGCTGCGGGCGGCGCTACGGCAGGATCCGGACGTGGTGCTGGTGGGCGAGATGCGCGACTACGAGACGATCGAGACCGCGATCCTGGCGGCCGAG
The DNA here is from genome assembly GCA_963837945.1 of uncultured Acidobacteriota bacterium. GTDB lineage: Bacteria > Acidobacteriota > Thermoanaerobaculia > Multivoradales > DATKCC01 > CAVUBL01. The sequence goes on along the minus strand of CAWIQD010000009.1, from coordinate 36,426 downwards.
ACCGGCCACCTGGTGTTCTCGACCCTCCACACCCTGGACGCCACCGAGACGGTCAACCGGATCATCGCGGTCTTCCCGCCCCACCACCAGAAGCAGATCCGGATCCAGCTCTCGCAGGTCCTGAAGGCGATCGTCTCCCTGCGGCTCGTGCCGCGCGCCGACGGCATCGGCCGGGTGCCGGCGGTCGAGGTGCTGATCTCGACCCCCTACATCCGCGAGTGCATCGAGAACAAGGACAAGACCAAGTACATCCGCGAGCAGATCGCCCTCGGCACCAGCCAGTACGGCATGCAGACCTTCGACCAGTCGCTCTTCCAGCTCTACAAGAACGGCCTCATCACCCTCGACGAGGCGCTGCGCCGGGCGACCAACCCCGACGAGTTCAAGCTCAAGATCCAGGGCGTCCAGTTCACCGCCGACATCTCTCGGGAGCAGATGGAGGAGCAGCTCCAGGGCGTGGGCGGCGAGGACGACCTGCTGGGCGGTGACTCCTCCTTCGAGCTCGAGCAGGGTTAGCCGCCGGTGGCGGGCTCCAGGCTCACCTGCTACGACCAGGCCGTGAAGCTCCTCGCCCGGCGGACGCACTTCCGCCGCGAGATCGCCGACAAGCTCGCGCGGCGCGGTTACCCCGCCGGAGAGGTCGCCGAGACCCTCGACCGCCTCGCGGCGCGGCGCTACCTGGACGACGCCCAGGCGGCGCGGCAGTTCGTGGCCGGCCGCCTCGGCCGGGGAGGAGGCTACGGCCGGGCCCGCCTGGCGTCCGAGCTCGCGGCCCGCGGGGTGACCGGGGAGCTGGCGCGCGAGGTCCTCGACGAGCTGCTGCCCGAGGACGAGCTGCCGGCCGCGCGGGAGGAGGCGCGCCGCTGGGCCGGCGCCGCGGGCGGGAAGAGCCCCGAGGCCCTGGCCCGCCGCCTCGAGCGCCGGGGATTCTCGGCCCGCGCCATCGCCGCGGTCCTCCGCGAGCGGGGCCGTGAGGAGTCCGACACCGGGTGAAGCGGCCGAGCTCTGCCTCGGCCGGCCCGATGCCGTGGACGGCACCGAGCTTCCTTCCTTCGGCGGCCTCCCGGATCCCCCTGTCCGGGAAGGCGGCGGCCCCCTCCCGACGTTGTACCGGGCCCCGGCGGCACGTAGACTCGGCGCCCGGGAACTCCTCATGAAGAGCCACGACATCCGCGCCTCGTTCGTCGACTTCTTCCGCGAGCGGGGCCACCGCCCCCACCCGAGCGCGCCGCTGGTCCCCCACGGCGACCCGACGCTGCTGTTCACCAACGCCGGGATGGTGCAGTTCAAGAACGCCTTCCTCGGTCTCGAGGAGCCGCCCGCCCCGCGCGTCGTGACCGCCCAGAAGTGCCTCCGGGTCTCGGGCAAGCACAACGACCTCGAGAGCGTCGGCCCGTCGCCCCGCCACCACACCTTCTTCGAGATGCTCGGCAACTTCTCCTTCGGCGACTACTTCAAGGACGACGCGATCCGCTTCGCCTGGGAGCTGGTCACCGCCGTCTGGGGGCTGCCGCCCGAGCACCTGTTCGCCACGGTCTTCCGCGAGGACGACGAGGCGTCGGAGCTCTGGCGGCGGATCTCCGGCCTGCCGGAAGAGCGGATCCTGCGCTGCGGCGAGAAGGACAACTTCTGGGCCATGGGAGACGTCGGCCCCTGCGGGCCGTGCAGCGAGATCCACGTCGACCTCCAGCCCGACCGGCCCCAGGTCGCCTGGGACGAGGGCTCGGAGAACGGGCGCTACCTGGAGCTCTGGAACCTGGTCTTCATGCAGTACGTGCGGGACGAGTCGGGCGAGCTCGCGCCGCTGCCCAATCCCTCGATCGACACCGGCGCCGGCCTCGAGCGGCTGACGGCGGTGCTCGACGGGGTCGCCTCGAACTACGACACCGACCTCTTCCTGCCGATCCTCGAGGCCGCGGGCGAGATCGCGCACGTCTCCTACGGCTCCGGCCGGGACGAGGACGTCTCGCTGCGGGTGATCGCCGACCACCTGCGCTCGGTCGCCTTCCTGCTCGCCGACGGGGTCATCCCCGGCAACGAAGGCCGCGGCTACGTGCTGCGCCGGATCCTCCGCCGGGCGGTGCGCCACGGCATGCGGCTGGGGCTCGAGGAGCCCTTCCTCCACCGCCTGGTGCCGGTGGTGGGCGAGGCGATGGCGGGTGCCTATCCCGAGCTCGACGCGACCCGCGAGGCCTCGGTCGCGACCGTGCGCGCCGAGGAGGAGAAGTTCCTCGCCACCCTCGCCGCCGGCGCCCGCCAGGTGCAAGAGGAGGTGGAGGCGGCGCGGGCCCGGGGGCTCGAGAGCCTGCCGGGGGAGCGCGCCTTCTGGCTCTACGAGACCCACGGCCTGCCCCGCGAGGTGATCCGGGAGATCGCCGAGGAAGAGCGCATGGGCTTCGACGAGGCCGGCTTCGAGCAGGCGCTCGAGAGCCAGCAGGAGCGCTCGCGAGAGGCCGCGGGCGAAGGCAAGAAGCGTCTCGCCGCCCTGGCCCGCGTGCTGCGTGGCGACGAGGAGGCGGGCGCCGGAAAAGTGGCTGGCACCTCGTTTCTCGGCTACGACCGACTGCGCCTCGAAGGTGCCCGGGTCGAACGGCTGGCGGGCGTGGAGGCCGGCGCTCCGGTCGCGGCCGCGGGCCTCGAGGCGGGCGAGCGCGGCGTGGCGGTCCTCGACCGGACCGTCTTCTACGCCGAGTCCGGCGGCCAGGTGGGCGACCGGGGGGCGATCGCCTGGCCGGGGGGGCGCGCCCGGGTCACCGACACGCAGAAGGACACGACCGGCGTCTACTTCCACTTCCTGGAGGTCGAGGAAGGAACGCTGCGCCCGGGCCAGGAGGTGACCCTGGAGGTCGACGCCGAGCTCCGCCGGCCGACCCAGCGCAACCACACGGCGACCCACCTGCTCCAGGCCGCGCTCCGGAAGGTCCTGGGCCCCGAGGTCCGCCAGGCCGGCTCGCTCGTCGCCCCGGACCGGCTGCGCTTCGACTTCACCTTCCACCGTCCGGTCGAGCCGGCGGAGCTCGGGGCGGTCGAGGACCGTGTCAACGCCCAGGTGCTCGAGGCGGTGCCCACGCGCATCGCCGAGACCGGCTACCGGGAGGCGGTCGCGGCCGGCGCGATGGCGCTGTTCGGCGAGAAGTACGGCGAGCGGGTGCGGACCGTCGAGGTGCCCGGCGCGAGCCTCGAGCTGTGCGGCGGCTGCCACGTCGCCAACACCGGCGAGATCGGCCTCTTCCTGATCACCGCCGAGCGGGGGATCGCTTCCGGCGTGCGCCGAATCGAGGCGGTCACCGGCGAGGGGGCGATCGCCCGGGTGCGCGAGCGCGAGGCGGTGCTCACCGGGATCGAGGCGGCGCTCGGCGTGCCGGCGGAGCGCGCTCGCGAGGAGATCGCCTCGCTGCGCCGAGCTCTCGACGAGCGCGACCGGGAGCTGGCGAAGCTCCGGCTGGAGATGGTGGCCGGCGGCGGAGCCGGAAGCGACGGAGACGACTGGCGGGCCGACGCCGTCGACGTCGACGGCATCCGGGTCCTCGCGCGGGAGGTTCCGGTGGCGCCGGCCGGAGAGCTGCGCACCATGGCCGACGCCTTGCGCTCGAAGCTCGGCTCCGGCGTGGTGGTCATCGGCAGCCGGGACGGCGAGAAGGTCTCGCTGGTGGCGGCGGTGACCCGGGATCTGACCGGCCGGGTGCCGGCCGGGCGGCTGGTCCAGGCCCTGGCGCCGCTCGTGGGCGGCGGCGGCGGCGGCCGGCCCGACTTCGCGCAGGCGGGCGGCAAGGAGCCCGAGAAGCTGCCCGAGGCGCTCGCCGCGGTGCCGGAGGCGGTGCGCGAGCTCCTCGGGTAGGGCTGGGGCCTTCGGAAACGCTCGGACGGTTGAAGCGGCCGACCTCTGCGTCGGCCGGCCGTTTGGCGCGCACCCTCCCAACTCCGCGGGTCTGGTACACTGTCCTGGCTTTTTTCAGTTCGGAACGACGTCGAATGAGGGGACCCTTCGCCATGCCGCGCGCTTGCGCCTGGAGCAGCCTGCTTCCACTGGGGCTCCTGGCGGGGCTTCTCGTGCCGGCCCCGGCGGCCGCCCGGGTGGAGGTCCACCAGGCCGACTCCGGGCGCAAGGTGGTGAGCAACGAGAACGAGGTCCAGCGCGCCCGCCGCCTCGCTCCGCGCCTCGTCGCGCCGCCTACCGAGACGGTGCTCGACCTGATCGACCGCCAGGCGCTGGCGGCGAACCTCGATCCGGTCCTCGTCCGCGCCCTGGTCCAGGTCGAGTCCGGGTACAACCCGGCGGCGCTCTCGAACAAGGGCGCCATGGGGCTGATGCAGCTCATGCCGGAGACCGCCCGGGACCTGGCGGTCGCGAGGCCCTTCGAGCCCGAGGACAACGTGCGCGGCGGCACGAGCTACCTGCGCGCGCTGCTCGACCGCTTCGGGCGCGTCGAGCTGGCTCTCGCCGCCTACAACGCGGGTCCGGCGGCGGTCGCGCGCTACGGCGGAGTTCCTCCGTACCCCGAGACCGTCGAGTACGTGCGGCGGATCCTCGCGATGTGGCGCGGCGACGCGGCGTCGGCCCTCGACAGCGTCGCGGCGCTCGCCGGGCCGCCGGCGCGGCCGGTGCGCTGGCGCCGGGACGGCCCGCGCATTCACCTGACCAACGTCCAGTGAGCCCTCGGGGCTGAGCCTGTTCGCGAGCGCCGCCGGCCGGAGGCGCTCACGCGGCCCCGCGGCGTGACGTACAATCCCCGCCCGGCACCCCTCCTCGCGCCGAGATCGTCTCCATGCTCAACGTCCCGAATCTCCTCACCATCTTCCGGATCCTGCTCGTTCCGCTGCTGGTCGTGGCGCTGCTCACCAAGTTCGAGGGCAAGGAGTACGTCGCGCTGGGGGTCTTCCTGGTGGCCGCGGCCACCGACGTCCTCGACGGCTACCTGGCGCGGCGCCACCGCCAGATCACCCGCCTGGGCAAGCTCCTCGATCCGGCGGCCGACAAGATCCTCATGTCCGCCGCCTTCATCTCGCTCGTCGAGCTCGAAGTGGCGCCGGCCTGGATGGTCGTGGTGATCGTGGCCCGCGAGTTCGCGGTCTCGGCGCTGCGCAGCTTCGCCGCCTCGGACGACGTGGTGATCGCGGCCGGAATCTCGGGCAAGGCGAAGACGGCGGTGCACACGGTCGCCATCTCGGTGTGCATCATCCACGAGCGATTGCAGGACCTGGGTACCGCGGCCCCCCACTGGCTGGTCCCGACCGTGCTCTGGGCCTCGGTCGCGCTGAGCGTCGCCTCCGGCATCGACTACTTCATCCGCTACGGTCGGCTGGTCCTCGAACGTCCCGACTCCCGGGAGGCCTCGTGAGCCTCCTCTTGGGCTCCGTCCTCTGAATCCACGCCGTCTCGCCGTCGCATGAGCTTTCGTCCGTTGGAGCGACTCGCCCTCTCGTCGGGGCGCAACTATCGCCGGGTGTTCGTGGCGGTGGCGCTGCTCGTGGCTCTGGGCGGCGTCCTCGCCACCCGTCTCCACTTCGACACCGACATCCTCAACCTGCTGCCCAAGCACGACCCCAAGATCAAGCACTTCCTCGAGGCGATGGAGCGCTTCGGCAGCGTCGACTACCTGCTGGTGGCGGTGCAGGTTCCCGAGGACGAGGTGCCGGAGCCCTACGAGCTGCTGGTCAGCCGGCTGGGCAAGCGCCTCGAGGTGCTCCCCCAGCTCGAGAAGGTCGACTACGAGATCGGGGCTCCGGAGACGCTGGTCGAGTCGGTCTTCCCGAAGGCGGTCTTGTTCCTCGACCAGGCGGGACGCCAGACGCTGGCCGAGCGGGTCTCCCCGGAAGGCGTGCGCGGCCGGGTGCGCGAGCTCCGGCGGCTCCTCACCACGCCGCAGGGCGTGGCGATCAAGGACCTGATCAAGGTCGATCCCTTCGGCCTGTCGGAGATCTTCCTGAACCGGCTCGACGCGACCCGCGGCCAGCTTTCGGTCGACTGGACGAGCGGCTACTACCTGTCGCGCGACCACCGCCTGCTGCTGCTCCTGGGCCGGCCGGTCAAGCCGCCGCAGGACACCGAGTTCGACGGCGAGCTGGTCGACGCCGTCCAGGCCCAGGTCGACGCCGTGCTCGCCGATTGGGGAGAGATCGTCGGCGGTCCGACCCGTGGCGAGGCCGCGCCCCCGGCGCCGCGGATCGATCTCGGCGGCTCGTACCTGACCGCGCTCGACGACTACAAGCTCATCCGGGGCGACATGGTCCGCAACATGGCGACCTCGGCGGGCCTCGTGCTGCTGCTCTTCCTCCTCGCGTTCCGGCGCCTCGGGCCACTGGTGTACGCGATCCTGCCGCTCGCCGCCGGCCTGACGCTGACCTTCGGCTTCTCGGCGGTGACCGTGGGGACCCTCTCCTCGGCGACCAGCGGCACGGCGGCCCTGCTGATCGGCCTCGGGATCGACTTCGTCATCGTGTCCTACGGGCGCTACGTCGAGGAGCGCCGCCGCGGGCTCGCGATGGAGCCGGCGCTCGGCGTGATGGCCACGACCTCGGGGCGGGCGGTGGTGGTGGGCGCGGTGACCACGGCCGCCACCTTCTACGCCTTCCTGGTCACCGACTTCACCGGCCTGCGCCAGATGGGCTTCCTGACCGGGACCGGCATCCTGTTCTGCATGCTGGCGGTCCTGGTGCTGCTGCCGGCGCTGATCTCGTGGGGCGAGCACCGGCACCGCCGCCGGGAGACCCAGCCGAACCTATACATCCACAGCTTCGGCACCGGCCCGCTGATGCGCTTCTCGACCCGCCATCCGCGGACCACCCTCGCGGTGGGCGCGGGGATCACGCTCCTCGCGGTCTGGGGCGCCCTCGGCCTCCAGTTCGAGGAGAGCATGAAGTCGATGCGGCCGGAGAAGGGCAACCGGGGCATCGACGTGGGCAAGGAGGTGGCCGAGCACTTCGACTCGGGCTTCGACGCCATGATGCTCATGGTGCGGGGCAAGACCCTCGACCAGGTGTTCGACCGCTCGGAGGCCGCCGCCGCCGGGGCGAGAAAGCTCGCCAAGCAGGGCGTGATCCTCGGCTACTCCGGCCTCACCTCGCTGGTGCCCAGCCCGCGGCGCCAGCGCGAGGCGCTCGCCTGGCTGGCGAAGGAGCGGGCGAGCGGGCTCCTCGACACGGCCCGGATCGACGCCGACTTCCGGCGGGCCCTGGCCGAGGAAGGCATGCGCGCCGAGCCTTTCGAAAAAGGGCTCGAGCTGTTCTCCCGGGCCCTTTCGGTGGACCGGCCGATCCCGCCCGCGGAGTTTGCGGCGGACGGCCAGACCGGCCAGCTCCTGACCCGCTACCTCCAGCAAGTCAAGCCCGCCGAAGGCGGTGGCTGGGTGAGCGTCGTCTACCTCTATCCCCCGAACAACCAGTGGCGGCGGCGGCCGCCGCCGCAGGCGGTGAAGCTCGCCGAAGCCCTGGGCCCCGACGTGGTCCTGACCGGGCCGAACGTCGTCAACCAGAGGATGCGCGAACGGGTCCGCCGCGACGCCGTGGTCGCCGCGGTGCTGGGCTTCGTGCTCGTCGGCCTGCTGCTCTGGATCGACTTCCGCCGGCTGCGCGACGTGCTGCTCGCCCTGACGCCGCTCCTCGTGGGCCTCCTTTGGATGCTCGGCGGGATGGCGCTGTTCGAGATCAAGATGAACTTCATGAACGTCTTCGTGACGACCATGATCATCGGCATCGGGGTGGACTACGGAGTCCACGCGGTGCACCGCTACCGGGAGTCGCGCGACCGGCAGCGGACGGCCGCCGACCCGCAGGCGCACCGGGACCACCTGGAACGGCTCAACGGCGGCTTCATCGAGACCGGCAAGGCGATCGTGGTGGCCTCGCTCTCGACCGTCGTAGGCTTTGGCTCGCTCGCGACCTCGCGCTACCCCGGGCTGCGATCGACCGGGTACGTGGCCGTCCTCGGAGCCCTCAGCACCGCGCTGGTGGCGATCACCCTGCTGCCGGCCTACCTGGCTCTGCGGGAGCGGCGCCGGCACGCTGGCACCGAGCCGGAGTGAGCCCGTTCGCGCCGCGCCGATCGTGATTCGACGTATTCACAATCTTCAATATTTATATTCAAGGACATAGAAGTTCCGCCTTGGCGTGTCCCGATCGCGCCCCGGTCGTGCACTTACACGATGGAGGAAGCGGCCAAAGGGTGGCCATGTCGGTCTCTCGGGGGTCCGCTGGAAAGGGTGTGTTCTATCATGTGGAGGAAGCGAGCGCTCTGTAGCGCGGTCGTCTTGGCTCTCGCGCTGAGCCTGTTCATGGCGCCAGCGCTCCAGGCGGCGGACCGGGCACCGGAGCGGGCTCCGGGCGGCGTGTGGGCATCGATCCAGCATTGGATTCAGGAGGTGGTGCTGGCGCCGTTCGGCTGGTCCACCGACCCGCCGGCGGACTCGGGCCTGCAGAGCCAGCCGCAGAAGAGCACGTGCGACCCGAAGGTGGATCCGACGTGCTTCCCGTGGCCGGGGCCGGTGATGACGACGGATGAGGGCGGCGCAGTCACGGATCCTAACGGTTGATGGCACTGGAACTTGAGCGAGAGCCGAAACCTTGGGAGTAGTTCTCGCGTATGATGCCGTTGTGCTCAGTCGAATAGGCCGCCTGATGCGCGCACAAGAATTAGGCTACCAGAATATTCTGACGACTGGAACCCAAGAATGGTTAGAACTCGACGTAACTGTAGGGATAGTGCGGCGCCTAGCTGAGTGCGAACTCCAGAGGTGGAGTTCGCGCCGCGCTCAAGCACCTCAGTCGGTGTAACCGCTGTCGCAGAGCCTTCTGCGCGAATTGGCTGCCTTCCGGCTCGTCAAGTGCTGGAAGTCTATCTTGACGATGCATCGAGGGCCAGGCGTACTCTGAGCTGGACCAGGGACCTCTACTCGCAAGCGATCGACAGGGCCTTCCTAGTGTTCTTGACAGAAAACTGCGCACTCTAGAGGCTCAAGACGGCGAATCGCGCACCTGATCTGGTAGGCGAGCTTGGGCTTGTCCGTCTGAAGCAACGGCCAGCTTCGTCATCGAAAACTCGGCTCGAGGTTTCAGAACTGGGGCCTTGCGGAGCAGCTGCTTGAAGGCGTGTCGGGCTGGCTGGGCCGATGAGCCCCGCACAATCGCGAGAACCTTGCCTTCCTGGCATTCTCGGTCACTGAGAAGCTGCACACCTCAGGGTTTCGCGGAAAGGCGCTCAACGATCTCAAGGCTGAAGCCTGGAGCTACATTGCGAACTGTCGCCGGATTCGGTCGGACTTTCGAGCCTCTACCGAGGCCTTCCAGACCAGTGAGCACTACCTGGCACGCGGGACTGGTGATGACTTGGAGCGCGCGCAGTACCTGAATCTCCGGTCTTCGCTCCAACGCGCCCTCCGAGACTTTCAGGGTGCGGCCGATTTGCTTGATGCAGCAATTCGTGCCTATCAAGCCGCGTGGAGATCCCCACCTGGAGGGCCGAGCCCTCATCCAGAAGGCAAAGCTCTTGTACGAGTCTGGCGAGGTCGAGGAGAGCATCCCTGTGCTTCAGCGGGCGAGTGAGCTGGTCGACGGCCTCCGTGACCCTTCCCTGGTATTTCATCTACGCGAGAATCTCGTCTACAGCTTGAACAAGGCCGGCCGCACTTCCGAGGCTTGGGCGCTCTTCCAGAGGTTCGCCAGCTGGCTCGAGAACATGGAAGTCGCCTCGATCGCCTTCGCCTCCTCTGGACTGAGGGCCTCATTTGCCGCAACATGGGCCAGGTGGAGTTCGCAGAGGAAGCGTTGCGTCAAGTCCGGGAAGGCTTCATCGCGGCGGAGATCGGTTACGACGTGGCCCTCGTTTCTCTCGACCTCGCAGCCCTCTACCTGGAGGCCGGCCGGACCGCCGAGGTCAAGCAGCTCGCGGCCGAGATGCTGCCCATCTTCGCCTCCCGCCAGGTCCACCGCGAAGCCATCATGGCCTGGACCGTGTTCCGCCAGGCGGTGGAACAGGAAGTCGCCACGGTACGGGTGATCGAAGAGGTCGCCGCCCGCATCCGCGAGGTCCAAGCTCGGCCCGTCCCCGCCAGCAACTCGCGGTAATTCATCCTCTCCTTCGCTTTCGCCGACTCTCTGAACAGGCGAGCCGTGGCTTGCGGGCCGCGGTCTAGAAATGTGGCGATCTCCTCCTCGCCTACCCCTCCGGCAGCCGGTGGACCCGCATCAGGTTGGTCAGCGGGCGGCGGTCGATGGGGTCGCCCATGAGGATGACGATCGCTTCGCCGGGGGCGGCGAGGCCGGAGTCGAGGAGCTGGCGCTCGACCACCTCGACCACCTCGTCGTGGTGCTCGACCTCGGCCTCCATGAGGCGCGGCCGCACCCCCCAGACGAGCTGGATCCGCCGGGCGACGGCCGGGTCGGTGGTGAAGACCAGGATCGACGCCACCGGACGGTTCCGGGCGATCATGCGGGCGGTGAAGCCTCCCTGGCTGAACGCGACGATGCGCTGGACGGGCAGCCGCTCGGCGGCGTAGACAGCGGCCGCCGAGACCACCTCGGCGATCGACAGCGGGCTCGTCCCGCGCGGCCGGTCGCCGCCATAGACCGGAAACGAGCGGCTCTCCCGCCCCGAGCGCTTCGAGCGGCGGTCGTAGGACTCGGCTTCCCGGATCACCCGGTCCATCACCGCCACCGCCTCGACCGGGAAGCTGCCGGCGGCGGTCTCGCCCGAGAGCATCAGGGCGTCAGCGCCGTCGAGCACGGCGTTCGCCACGTCCGACGCCTCGGCCCGGGTGGGCCGCGGCTGGGTCATCATCGACTCGAGCATCTGGGTCGCCACGATCACCGGCTTGCCCTGGTCGCGGCCGGCCGCGATGATCTCCTTCTGGAGCACCGGCACCCGGTAGAGCGGCACCTCCACCCCGAGGTCGCCGCGCGCCACCATGACCGCGTCCGCGGCCTCCACCAGCTCGCCCAGGCGGTCGATCGAGCCCTGGCGCTCGAGCTTGGCGATCAGCGGCAGCCGGCCGCCCGCCGCCGAGGCCACCTCCTGCAGGGCCTCCAGGTCGTCGGCCCGGTTGACGTAGCTCGCGGCCACGTAGTCGACCGCCTCTTCGACCGCGAAGGCGATGTCGGCGCGGTCCTTGTCCGAGATGAGAAAAGGCAGCGTGGTGTCGGGCAGGTTCACCCCCTTGCGGCTCGAAACCCGCCCCCCGTGCACCACGCGCGCCGCCACCGGTTCCCCGGCCTCGCCCGCCGCCGACTCGATCGCGAGCTCGACCAGGCCGTTGTCGATCAGCAGCCGCTCGCCCGGGCGCAGGTGAGCGAGGAGGTCCGGGTTGCCGATGGGCAGGGCCGGCGCCGCGGGGTGCGCGGGCTCGCTCCCCGCGGGTGCGGCCAGGCGGATCTCCTCGCCGTCGGTGAGTACCCGGCTTCCTCCCGCGAGGTCGCCCAGCCGGTAGCGGGGCCCCATGAGGTCGAGGACGATCGGAACGAAGCGGCCCGTTTCGCCGGCGAGCGCGCGCACCGCACGGATCAAGGCGCGATGATCCGCGTGGTCGCCGTGCGAGAGGTTGAGGCGGACCACGTCGAGGCCCGCCTCGAGCATCCGGCCGATCACCTCCGTCGAGGCGCTCGCCGGGCCGAGGGTGGCCATGATCTTGGCGCGTCGTTCCATGGGTCGCGGAGTATACGGGCTCACCGGGGAGTCGGCCGCGCGCCCGGGCGGGGCCGGCTCCCGAGCGTGTTAGCATGTCCCATGCCGTAGCCGGCGCCCTTCCCGCGGCGCCCCGCCGGAACCCCCCCTCTCGCGAGGAGCCTCTCTCGATGTTCGACGGTCTTCAGACCAAGCTCCAGGACGTCTTTCGCCAGATCAAGGGCGAGGGCAAGGTCACCGAGGAGAGCCTCGACGCCGCGTTGCGCCAGATCCGCCTGGCGCTGCTCGAGGCGGACGTCCACTTCCGGGTGGTCAAGCCGTTCATCGCCAGGATCCGCGAGCGCGCCCTCGGCCAGGAGGTGCTCGAGAGCCTGACCCCGGCCCAGCAGGTGGTGAAGATCGTCCGCGACGAGCTCGCCGGCCTGCTCGGCGACGAGGGTGCCGAGCTCGTGCTCGCGTCGCGCCCGGCCGTGGTCCTGCTCTGCGGCCTCCAGGGCTCGGGCAAGACGACCACCGCCGGCAAGCTCGCCCTGCGCCTCAAGGGCAAGGGCCGCCACCCGGTGCTCGTGGCCGCCGACCTGCAGCGGGCCGCGGCCGTCGAGCAGCTCGTCCAGGTCGGTGCCGGGGTCGACGTGCCGGTGGTCACTCCGGACGGGGGTGGCTCCGCCGCCGCGGCCGGAGGCGGCGAGCCGGTCCAGCACCTGGTGCGCCGCGCGGTGAAGGAAGCGAAGGAGCGCGGCTGGGACACCGTGCTTGTCGACACCGCCGGCCGGCTCCACGTCGACCAGGCGCTGATGGAGGAGCTCCGGGGCCTGGCCGAGATCCTGTCGCCGGACGAGACCCTGTTCGTGGCCGACTCGATGACCGGCCAGGACGCAGTCAAGAGTGCCGCCGACTTCGCCCAGGCGATTCCCCTGACCGGCGTCATCCTGACCAAGCTCGACGGCGATTCCCGGGGCGGCGCGGCGCTCTCGATCCGCACCGTCGCCAGGGTGCCGATCCGCTTCGTCGGTGTCGGCGAGAAGGCGGCCGATCTCGAGCTCTTCCACCCCGAGCGCATGGCCTCGCGGATGATCGGCATGGGCGACGTGATGTCGCTCATCGAGCAGGCCGAGGAGCGCATCGACCGGGACGAGGCCGAGCGCCTGGCCAAGCGCATGGTCGACGAGGAGTTCACCCTCGAGGACCTGCGCGATCAGCTGCGCCAGATCCGGCGCATGGGCCCGCTCTCCCAGATCATGGAGATGCTCCCCAAGGCCGGCCCGTTCCGCGGCCTCGAAGGGGCCAACGTCGACGAGCGCGAGCTCACCCGGATCGAGGCGATCATCAACTCCATGACCCCTCTCGAGCGGCGCCGCCCCAAGGTCCTGAACGGCAGCCGCCGCAAGCGGATCGCCCAGGGCTCGGGCACCCGCGTGCAAGACGTCAACCGGCTCCTCAAGCGCTACCTCGAGATGAAGAAGATGATGAAGGCGGTCAAGAAGGGCGGCCTCCTCAAGCGGATGATGGGCGGCATGGGCGGGATGGGCGGGATGGGGGGCATGGGGCTTCCGGGCCGATGACCACGGCGAGGACGGCGGCGGGTTTGCCCACCCGCCCGCTTGCTGGTAGACTCTTCGCCTTTGCGTCGCGGGCCACCCGGGCCGGTGCGGCGTAGTTGTGCGCGCTCCAACGGCGATGGACCTCTTTGGACGGCGCGACGCAGCCCAGCAGATCGAGAACCTGGAGGGTATAGGACGATGTTGAAGATTCGGCTCCGCCGAATGGGCAAGCGGCACCGCCCGTTCTACCGGGTGGTGGTCTCCGACTCCCGCGAGGTGCCGGGGGCACCGGCGGTCGAGGAGATCGGCCACTACGATCCCATGAACCGACCCCAGGTCGCGCTCGACCTCGGCCGGATCGAGCACTGGGTGGGCCAGGGCGCCCAGATGTCCCCGACCGTCAAGAAGCTGGTCAAGGGCGTCCGGACCGGCAAGGCCGAGAAGCCCGCCGAGCCCGCGGCGAAGAAGGGCAAGAAGGCCGCCGCCCCCGCGCCGCCGCCGGTCGAAGAGACGCCCGCCGCGCCGGTCGAAGAGCCGGTAGAGGAGACGCCCGCCGCGCCGGCTGAGGAGGCCGCAGCCCCCGAGCAGGCGCCGGAAGCCGCCGCGCAGGTTGCGGCCGCAGAGCCGGCCGAGGCCGAGGCTGCCGCGAGCGAGCCCGCCGCTGCCGAGGAGGCGCCGGCGACCGAAGAGACCGAGGGTGAAAGCGCCGAGGCCGAGGAACGTGCCACCGATCAATGAAGAGCTCGAAGAGCTAGTCCGCACGATGGTCGACTACCCGGACGAGGTCGAGGTCTGGGAGGTCCCCGACGGCCGGACCGTGCGGCTGGAGCTCGCCGTCGACCCCGAGGACCTGGGCAAGGTGATCGGTCGCCAGGGCCGGACGGCGCGGGCGGTGCGGGCGCTGCTCGACGTGCGAGGCGAGCAGGACGGCGCCCGCTATGAGCTCAAGATCCTCGAAGAAGACGAGGTCTAGCCCGCCAGAGGCCGACGTGGTCGAGGTCGGCCGCGTCGTGCGTCCTCACGGGGTCCGCGGGGAGGCGGTCGTCGAGCCGCTCACGGACGTGCCCGACCGCTTCTCGCCGGGGGCCGAGCTGCTCGCCTGGCGCCCCGGCGCGCCGGGGCCCGCGGGCTCGCGGCTGACGGTCGAATCGGCGCGGCCCCATCGCGATTGGCTCCTGGTGCGCTTCGCGGGGATCGAGGACCGGGACGGGGTCGACGCGCTGCGCGGCACGCGCCTCTCGGTGCCGCGCGCGGCGGTGCCCGAGGCGCCGGCCGACACCTGGTACCACTTCCAGCTCGTCGGCTGTCGCTGCCGCGACCGCGGGCACGGCGACCTGGGAGAGGTGGTGGACGTGGTCGAGGATGGTGGCGGCGTGCTCTTGATCGTCGACGACGGGAGCCGCCGGCTGCCGGTGCCGTTCGTCAGGGAGATGGTCCGCGAGATCGACCCGGCCGGGCGCCGCATCGAGCTCGACCTGCCGGAAGGGTTGCTCGAAGCATGCGCATCGACGTCCTGACCATCTTCCCGGAGCTGCTCGAGCCCTTCCTCCGGACCAGCCTGGTGGGGCGGGCGATCGAGCGCGGGCTGCTGGCGGTCGCGGTGCACGACCTTCGGGACTACACCGAGGACCGGCACCGGAGCGTCGACGACGAGCCGTACGGCGGTGGCGGCGGCATGGTGATGAGCGCGCCGCCCTGGATCCGAGCGGTGCGCTCGGTCGCGGGAGGCCGCACGCCGTGGCGGGTGCTGCTCTCGCCCCAGGGCCGGCGGCTCGACGACGCGGGCGTCCGCGCGCTGGCCGGGCACGAGGATCTCGTGCTCCTGTGCGGCCGGTACGAGGGGATCGACGAGCGGGTCCGCCGGCTGGTGGTGGACGAGGAGGTCTCGATCGGCGACTACGTGCTCTCGGGCGGCGAGCTGCCGGCGATGGTGGTGATCGAAGCGGTCTCCCGGCAGATTCCCGGGGTCGTGGGGCTGGAGAAGAGCGTGCGGGAGGACAGCTTCCGCCACGGTCTGCTCGACCATCCGCACTACACGCGGCCGCCGGAGGTCGAGGGGCTCGGGGTGCCCGACGTGCTCTTGTCGGGGCATCACGAGGAGATCGAGGGGTGGCGCGCGCGCGAAGCGCTCCGCGCGACCCTGGAGAAACGGCCCGACCTGCTGGCCGGGGCCGAGCTCACGGAGGAGCAGCGGCGCGCGCTCGAGCGGCTGCGTCGCGCAAGCTCTTAGGGAGGCCGGCGTCTTGCGCCGATCGACCTCGTTGGAAATAATCAGACTTTGCCCCGGTCGAGGGTGGGTCAGAGAGAGGATGAGGCCATGAATCAGCTCCAGGACGTGGAACGGCAGTACCAGCGTCAGGACACCGTCCCCGACTTCCGTCCGGGCGACACCGTGCGCGTCCACGTGCGGGTCGTCGAAGGCGACAAGCAGCGCATCCAGGTGTTCCAGGGCGTCGTCATCGCCCGCAAGGGCGGCGGCACGCGCGAGACCTTCACGGTGCGCAAGATCAGCGGCGGCGTCGGGGTCGAGCGGATCTTCCCGCTCCTCTCGCCGAACGTCGACAAGCTCGAGGTCGTCCGGCGCGGAAAGGTCCGCCGCGCCAAGCTCTACTACTTGCGCGGCCTGCGCGGCAAGGCGGCGCGGATCGAGGAACGGCGGGTCGAGCAGACGTCCGAATAGGAAGCTTCGAATGGCGGCGCCGCGGGAGAAAGTCGTCCAGAACGCGGAGAAGTACGTCTCCCGCGGCAAGATCGAGTCCGGCATCAAGGAGTATCGCAAGCTCCTCGCCGACAACCCGAACGACATCTCGACGCTCAACCGGGTCGGGGACCTCTACGCCCGGATCAACCGCAACAGCGAGGCGATCGATCTGTTCACGCAGATCGCGGAGCAGTACGCCACCGACGGCTTCTTCGTCAAGGCGATCGCGATCTACAAGAAGATCATCAAGCTCGATCCCACCCTCCTCGAGATCTACGAAAAGCTGGCCGACCTCTACCACCGCCAGGGGCTGGTCAACGAGGCGCGGACCCAGTACCAGGTCCTGGCCGACTACTACCAGAAGCACGACAAGACCACGTCGGCCGTCGGCATCTACCAGCGGATGGCCGAGCTCGAGCCGGACGATCCGTCGCACCACGTGCGCCTGGCGGAGCTCTACCGCAAGCAGGGCACGACCGACCGGGCGATGGGCGAGTACCGGGCGATCGCCGAGCTCATGCTCGGCCACGGGCGAGGCGCCGAGGCCGCCCAGGTCTTCGAGCGCGCCCTCGACGTCTCGGCCGAGGACCTCGGTTTCATCACCGACGCGGTCCTCAAGCTCAAGGAGGAAGGGCACGTCGCCGCCGCGGCGCGCTTCCTCTCGCTAGCGGTCGAGCGCAACCCGAAGGCGGTGAAGGTGGCGAAGCTCGCCGGGCTCCAGGAGCGCGCCGAGGCCCCGGCCGGCGTGGCGGCGCCGCCCGACGACGAGGACACCCAGCCCGCCGTCGAGCCCGAGCTCGCCGCCCCCGCCGCGGCGTCCGAGGCCGCCGAGCGGCCCGAGCTGCTCGGCCCGATCGAGGAGCCCGAGGCCGGCACGGAGCTCCCGCTCGAGGAGCCCGAGGCGGAGACGGGCTTCGAGCGGCACCTCCAGGAAGCGTCGGACCAGGCGTCGCCCGCCGGCCCCGCCCTGGGGCTCGGCGAGGAGCCGCTCCTCGACGAGGGCCAGCTCTTCGTCCTCGACCTCGACGACGACGTGTCCGAGAGCCTGGTCACCCCGCCGCCCGACATGCTCGAGGACAGCGAGCGCCGGGGCGCCGCGTGGACGGGCCGGGGCGACCGTGCCACGCCGCCGGCCGAATCCGCGCCGAGCCGGGAGCCGCCGGAGCCGCTCCCGGAGGCCGGCGGCGACTCGTTCACCGGCACCTTCGAGTTCGAGCTCGACCTCGACGCCGACGGCGAGGAGCTCCTGGAAACGGTCGACGAGCCGGCGCCGGCGACCGCCGCCCCGTTCTCCGACGGGCTCGATCACGAGCTGCTCGAGCGCACCGCGGCGGAGGTCGCCCCGGAGCGGATCACGCAGTCCGAGGACCTGCTCACCGAGGCCGAGGTCCTCATCAAGTACGGCATCGAAGCCAAGGCCCTCGAGCGCCTCTCGGAGCTTCTCCAGCGGGAGCCCGACAACCTCCAGGCCTTCCGGCTGATGATCGGGGTCCACTTCGAGGCCGGACGCCACGCGCGGGCCGCCTCGGTCGCCGGGGAGCTGCGCGGAGTCGCCGAGCGCCTCGGCGACGACGAGGTCTGGCCCCGGGTCCGCGGCGAGCTCGAGGCGGCGAGCTACCGCGTGACGGAGGACCGGGTCCTGCCGCCGGAAGAGATCGCCGCCGAGGAGGGCGAGGAGCCGGCGGTCGATCTCGCCCTCGAGCTCGAGCAGGGCGAGTCGCTCGAGCTCGAGCTGGAAGACTACCCGCTGCCGGCCGCCGGGGGCTCGGCCGAAGCCCTGGAGATCGCCGAGCCGGAGGTCGCCGAGCCGGAGATCGCGGCGGCGGAGGAGCCCTCGGTCGCCGAGCTCGAGGCGGTGCCCGAAACCGGCCCGCCGGTCGAGGCGGCGCCCGAGCCGGCGGAGCTCGCCCCGAAGAGGTCCCGCCGCGGCCTGGGCGACGTCGAGGCGACCCTCGCCGACCTCGCCGGCCGCTTCCTCGGTCCACGGCGCAAGCGGCGGGTCGCCGCGCCGGAGCCTCCCGCGGAGGCCGCCCCGCCCCCGCTCGAAGCCCCGTTCGAGCCGCCGGCCGAGCCTCCCGCGACGGCGCCCGCCGAGCCGCCGCCCCCGGTCGCCGCGGCCCCGCCGGCCGCTCCGCCCGCGGCGATCGACCCCTTGCGCGCCCTGGGCGACAGCCTGCGCGAGGAGATCGACCTCGCCGGCGGTGAGGACGAGGGCGCCGCCGGCGGCGAGAGCGCGAGCGATCTCGAGGACACCGGCGTCAGCTGGCTCGACGAGGTGTCGGCCGCCGCCGGCGAGGCGGCCATCGAGGACGAGGACGCGTTCTTCGACCTCGGAGCCGAGCTCGAGCAAGAGCTCTCCGCCGAGGACCAGCTGGTCGAGGACGAGCTGCTGATCGGCGGCGCGGACCAGTCGCTCGAGGAGATCGTCGAGGGCTTCAAGCGCGGCGTGGCCGAGAACCTCTCCCCCGAGGACCACGACACGCACTTCAACCTCGGCATCGCCTACCGCGAGATGGGGCTCCTCGACGAGGCGATCGGCGAGTTCCAGCTGGCGGCCAAGGACCCCGGCTACCTGGTCTCCTGTGCCTCGATGCTCGGCCTGTGCTTCCTCGAGAAGGGTCTGCCCGAGCTCGCGGTCAAGTGGTACCACCGCGGCCTCGAGGCGCCCGGCATCGCCGAGGACGAGCAGGTCGGTCTGCTCTACGACCTGGGCAACGCCCAGGCCGCCGCCGGCGACGCGGCGTCCGCTTACCACACCTTCGTCGACCTCTACGGGGTCAACACCAACTACCGGGACGTGGTGGCGAGGCTCGCGGAGCTCGAACCCCGGCGATGATCGACCGGGCGTCCTCCCGACGCCTCCGAGACATTCCATGGACTCGAGCAAGCGGATCATCTGGACCGTGGTGGCGGTGGCGCTCGTGGTGGCCGCCTTCGTCTTCCTCTACCCCCGGGCGAAGGAGAGCTTCGCGCCGTCGCTGGTAGCGGCGCGGGTCGCGATCCAGCCCGCCGGTGCCCCGGCGGCGGTGGTCGGTCCGGTGGAGATCTCGGCCGGTACCGCGTTCACCCTTCACGCGGTGCTCGAGGCCCGGGGTCGCGACGGCGGCGCCGTCTACTACACCGAGGCGCCCGCCCTCGAGATCGACGGCCACACGGTGCCGGCCGAGGCGCTGCGCACCTGGGACCGCCCGTGGAAGGTCAAGGTCTTCTGGTTCACGGTCGAGGGACCGGCGCCCTTCCTCAAGCTCGAGGCACCGGGCCAGCTCGACCGCCTCCGGTTCACCGAGTTCTTCCGGCCGGAATGGCCGGCGAACTGGTCCGTGCCGGGCCGGCTCGAGGCGCGGTTCGGGGAAAGTCTGGCGCAGGAGGGGGCGGAGGCCTCCGCGGGTCGGTCGTTCGGCACCCAGCGCTACCAGGTGCGGATCGAGCTCTTCGAGCACGACGACCAGCTGACCCCGAGCCAGCGGTTCATCTCGCCCGGCGGGGACGCTCTGCCGGATCGGGTGACGAGCTTCCCGACCATCTACTCCTCGCTCCCGGGGGCGGCCGCCGGCGCCGCTTCGCTCGCCTTCGGGCTCACCGAGCTCGAGCCGCCACCCGCGCCGAGCGCCGCGCTCCTGGCCCGCCTGACGGACCTGACCCGCCGCCGGCTGGCCTTCTCCAGGCCGACCCTGATCCGCCAGGTGATCGAGGCGGCCGGGCGCGAGCCCGAGTCGCTCGACTGGCAGCGCATCGACCTCGACGACGGACCTCCCTGGGACGCATCGGCTGGCGGCGTCCACGCCGGCGACCTGCTCCGGGTCGGCGCCCGCGTCGTGGTGCTCTACGAGGATCGAGGCACCGGGAGTGCCCGGGGGCGACTGGACCGGCAGGACCTTTGCTTCGACTTCGCGCAGGGCTCCGCCGTCCGGCGGCTCTCCGACGTCTTCACCGGCGCGGGCCTGGTCGAGCTGGCCCGCCTGTGACGGCGGCTCCCCGCCTCCCTCGATCCCCTTCCCACCCGGAGCGCACGCCATGACCCGAACCATCACTCTCATCCCGGGCGACGGCATCGGCCCGGAGGTGGCCGAGGCCACCCGCCGGGTGCTCGACGCCGCGGGTGCGGACTTCGACTACGAGGTGCAGATCGCCGGCACCGAGGCGGTCGCCCGCTACGGCGAGCCCCTCCCCTCCCAGGTGCTCGAGTCGGTCCGGCGCAACCGTGTGGCACTCAAGGGGCCGGTCACCACGCCGGTCGGCAAGGGCTTCAAGTCGGTCAACGTGCGCCTGCGCCAGGAGCTCGAGCTGTTCGCCAACCTGCGACCGGTCCGCACCCTTCCCGGCGTCCCACACCGCTTCGACGGCGTCGACCTGGTGGTGGTGCGCGAGAACACCGAGGGGCTCTACGGCGGCCTCGAGCACGAGGTGGTCAAGGGCGTCGTCGAGAGCCTCAAGATCATCACCGAGCGGGCCTCCACCCGGATCGCCCGCTTCGCCTTCGAGTACGCCCGCAAGAACGGCCGGCGGCGGGTGACGGCGGTCCACAAGGCCAACATCATGAAGCTCTCGGACGGCCTGTTCCTCGACTGCTTCCGGAAGGTCGCCACCCAGTACCCGGACGTCGAGTCCGACGACCGGATCATCGACAACCTGTGCATGCAGCTCGTCCTGCGCCCGGAGGACTACGACATGCTGCTGCTCGAGAACCTCTACGGCGACATCGTCTCGGACCTGGCGGCCGGGCTGGTCGGCGGGCTGGGCGTGGTCGCCGGTGGCAACCTGGGCGAGGAGGTGGCGATCTTCGAAGCGGTCCACGGCAGCGCCCCCGACATCGCCGGCAAGAACGTGGCGAACCCGCTCGCCCTGATGCGCTCGGGCGTCATGATGCTCCGGCACCTGGAGATGAGCGAGGTCTCGGACCGCCTGCGCCGGGCCTTGCGTCACGTGGTCGTGGAGCGCCAGATCCTGACCCGAGACCTGGGGGGCGAGGCGACGACCTCCGGCTTCGCCGACGCGGTGGTGGAGACTCTGGAGGCGGGCGTGCCGGTGAACCGGCCGGAGACGGATTGATCGGCTCGCCCCCCATCCCCTCGATCCCCTTCCCACCCTCACGGGGGGAAGGGGACGGATCGACCGGATGCCCCCCGCAACCCCTCGATCCCCTTCCCACCCTCATGGGGGAAGGGGACGGATCGACCGGATGCCCCCCGCAACCCCTCGATCCCCTTCCCACCCCACGGGGGGGAAGGGGACGCCGCCACCCGTGAGTAGCCATCAGAGTAGCCATGAGCCTGTTCGACGACCAGCTGCCGCCGCCCAGCGAAACCCCTGAGACCTCTCCCGAGGAGGGGACGCCGCTCGCCGAGCGGATCCGGCCGCGGACGCTCGACGAAGTCGTCGGGCAGGAGAAGGTAGTGGGGGAGGGGGCGTTCCTCAACCGGGCGATCGCCGAAGGGCGGGTGCCGTCGCTCATCTTCTGGGGCCCGCCCGGCTCGGGCAAGACGACGCTCGCGCGGATCATCGCGGCCCGCACCGATCTTCAATTCGTGCCCTTCTCGGCGGTGACCTCGGGAATCAAGGAGGTCAAGGAGGTGATGGCCGGGGCGGCGCGGCTGCGCCGCGGGACCGGCCGGCGGAGCCTGCTCTTCGTCGACGAGATCCACCGCTTCAACCGGGCCCAGCAGGACGCCTTCCTGCCCTATGTCGAGCGCGGCGACATCGTGCTGGTCGGGGCGACCACCGAGAACCCCTCCTTCGAGCTCAACGGGGCGCTCCTGTCGCGCTGCCGGGTGGTGGTGCTCGAGCCGCTCGCGACCGCGGCGCTCGAGGCGCTCCTCCGGCGGGCGCTCGCCGATCCCGAACGCGGCCTGGGGACGAACGGGGTGGGGGCCGACCCCGAGGCCCTGGCCGCCATCGCCCAGCTCGCCTCGGGCGACGCCCGGCGGGCGCTCAACCTCCTGGAGCTGGCGGTGGCCCACGCCCTCGAGCGCTCCGGCGGCGAGGAGGGCGCCCGGCTCACCGTCGAGACGGTCCGCCAGGTCGAGCAACGGAAGACCCTTCTCTACGACAAGGCGGGCGAGGAGCACTTCAACCTGATCTCGGCGCTCCACAAGTCGCTCCGCGAGAGCGATCCGGACGCCGCGCTCTACTGGCTCGCCCGCATGCTCGCCGCCGGCGAGGACCCGCTCTACCTCGCCCGCCGCATGGTCCGTTTCGCGAGCGAGGACGTCGGGCTCGCCGACCCGCGGGCCCTCCCCCAGACGCTCGCCGCCTGGGACGCCTACCACCGGCTGGGCACCCCCGAGGGTGAGCTCGCCCTCGCCCAGGCCTGCCTCTACCTCGCGCTCGCGCCCAAGAGCAACGCCCTCTACGCCGGCTACGGCAAGGCCCGTCGCACGATCGAGGAGCGCCCGGCCGACCCGGTCCCGAAGGTCATCCGCAACGCCCCGACCCGCCTGATGAAGGACGAAGGCTACGGCGCCGGCTACGTCTACGCTCACGACGTGGAGGAGGGCGTGGGCGGCCTCGACTGCCTCCCCGACGCTCTCCAGGGCGAGCGCTTCTACCAGCCGACTGGCCGCGGCTTCGAGGCCGAGCTCGGAGAGCGCCTGGCGCGCTTCCGCGACCTGCGGGAGCGGGTCAAGAGCCGCCGGACGCCCGGGGAGCCAGAAACCGGATCCTGAAAAGTGGCTGGCACCTTCCGGGAAGGCCGACCTGAAAAGTGGCTGGCACCTTCCGGGGGGCCGTCCGGTCCGACCTGAAAAGTGGCTGGCACCTTCCGGGGCGCCGTCCGGTCAGCCCTCGAGCCGGTGTTTCTGGACCTTGCCGAGGGCGTTTCGGGGCAGCGCGGCGACGACGTGAAATTCGGCTGGCACCTTGAAAGGGGCAAGCTCGCGCCGGCAGTGGGCGAGGAGGGCCTCGGGGTCGAGCTCGACCGCCTCGGCCGCGACCACCCAGGCCACCGGCACCTCGCCCCACTCGGAATCCGGGCGCCCCGCGACCGCCGCCTCGGAGACGCCCGGGAAGCGCTCCAGCACCTCCTCGAGCTCGCGCGGGTAAACGTTCAGCCCGCCCCGGATCAGGAGCTCATGGCGCCGGCCGAGGAGCGTCACGTAGCCGTTCGCCGGGTCGCGCCGGGCGAGGTCGCCGGTGCGGAACCAGCGGCGGCCGCCGGCGTCCACGACGAAGGCCGCTCGGGTCGCCTCCGGCTGGCGCCAGTAGCCGGCGAACACGTTCGGTCCAGAGACCAGGAGCTCGCCCGCCTCGCCCTCGGCCACGTCGCGAAGCGGCGGGGCGCTCTCCGGGTCGGCGATCCGGATCGAGATGCCCGGTAGCGGCAGGCCCACGGTCCCGCCGAGGCGAGGCCCGGCATACGGGTTCGAGAGGTTCATCCCGGTCTCGCTCAAGCCGTAGCGCTCGAGGATCTCGTGGCCCGTCGTCCGGCGGAAGGCGTCGAAGGTCTCCGGGGAGAGCGGCGCGCTTCCCGAGGCGAACAGCCGCACCCGGCGCAGCCCCGAGAGGTCCTCCAGCCGGCCGAACGCGGCGAGGAGGCGCACGTACATGGTGGGGACGCCGAAGAAGAGAGTGGGCTGCTTCGGCCCGGGGGCGGCGAGCTCGGCGGCCACCGCGTCGGCGTCGAAGCGGCGGCGCAGCTCGACCCGCGCCCCGGCGGCCAGGGCCGTGAGCAACCCCACGACCAGCCCGTGGACGTGGAACAGCGGCAGGGTCAAGAGAAGCACGTCGTCCGGCCGCCAGGCCCAGGCTTCGAGCAGGCCGGTGACGGTGGCGAGGAGGTTGCCGTGGCTGAGCAGCGCCCCCTTGCTCGCCCCGGTGGTGCCCGAGGTGTAGACGAGGAGGGCCGGATCGTCGCCGACCGGTAGCGCCGGGAGGCTCGGTGCGGTTCGTCGGTCGGGGCCCGGGAGACGGCGGCCGAGCTCTTCCAGGGCGATCGCCGCTTCGAGGCTCGCCCGCGCCGCGGGGCTCACCTCCTCGATCGTCGCGAGGCGGGCCGCGTCGGCCACCAGCAGGCGGGGACGGGCGTCGCCGAGGAGGTGGGCCAGCTCGCGCGGCCGGTAGGCGAGGTTCACGGGGACCGCCACGGCCCCCAGGCGGAGGGCCGCGAGCAGGGCGACGGCGAGCTTCGGCCGGTTGCCGGCGAGGAAGGCCACCCGGTCGCCGCGCCCGAGGCCCCGGCCGGCGAGCATGGCGGCGGCCCGCTCGATCGCCGCGCCGAGCTCCTCGTACCTGAGCGTCTCTCCGGGACCCTCGCCCGCCAGCGCTGTCGCACCAGGCCGCTCGCGCCGCCGGATCGCCAGCAGCTCGAACAGAGTCACCCGGTCCCCCCAGCAACCCCTCGATCCCCTTCCCTCCCCCGAGGAAGGCAGCGGACGATCGATCGGATCACCCCCACAACCCCTCGATCCCCTTCCCACCCCCGAGGGGGGAAGGGGACGCCCCCACCCGCGCCGGCGTCAGCTCTCACCGGTGACGTTCACCCGACGGCGTCTCGGGCGGCGTCTCGGGCTCGCTCCGCAGCTCGCGGAGCAGGTCCTGGAAGCCCGCATCGTTCTCCAGCACCTCGGGGCCGACCTGGAGGAGGGCGTCGATCGCCTTGTCCGGCAGCGCGAAGCTGGTCGGCAGGTCTTGGAGGTATTGCCGCTCCTTGGCGTCCGAGATCTGATCGAACGACACCTCGATGTCGTGGAAGCCCACGACGTCGCCGGGGCTCGGCGGGATCTGGCAGCCGGGGCAGGCCTGGCGCACCACGTCGGGCAGCTCGTGGGCCTTGCGCTCCTCCTCGAAGTGACTCCGCAACAGCTCGATGGTCTCGAACGAGTAGTGGGCCATCGGCGTGCCGGCGGCGGTCTGGAGCGTGCGGATCAGGTTCGGCGCGTTGTGGCGGTCGTCGAGCGTGTTGGCCGACTCCTTCTGGGCGTTGACCACGATCACCACGACGTTTTGGACCTCGCCGTTGTTCATCTTGTTGACCAGGCTCCAGGGGCTGTCGTTCGAGGTCAGGGCGTAGAAGGGCCCGCGCAGGCCGATGTTGTCGGACACCCCGCCGTCGATCACGTGGACGTAGGGATGGGGATCGAGCAGATACGAGGCCTGCTCCCAGGCGGCCATGTAGCGGCGTGGGTTGGACCACCGGTCGCGCAGCGCGTTGGCCAGGCCCTGGGGCACCTGGTAGCCGCACTCGTCGGCGTGGTTGTGGAGGGTGATCGGCGTCAGGAGGCCCGGAAACGCGGAGGAGGCGGCCACACCACGGGCCACCGGATAGGGACCGAGATCGGAGCACAGGAAGTCGAACTGGTCCTGGGTGAACTCGAAGCGCGCGCCCTGACCCATCTCGGTGGAGTTCATGATGACGTAGGGGCGGCGGCCGCGCCGAACCAGGTCGTCGAAGGTCCGGTGCTCGAAGACGTGGCGGTCGTAGAATCGGGCCGCCATGTCGATGCGGTCGTAGTTGGGCGAGGCGAGCCGCACCCAGTTCGAGGGATAGAGGAGCAGGCGCTTCAAGTCCCCCTGGATGTTGCGGCGCAGGAAGACCGGTTCGAACTCCGAGAACAGCTTGTCCTTGCCGAACAGAGCGTAGTAGGCGGCGGTGAAGGAGCCGCCCGAGACCGACGAGATGACGTCCACCTCGTCGAGCAGCGTCGTCGTGCCGCCGTCCTCGGCGGGGATCTCGATCTTCGCGAGCTCCTCGAGCACGCCGTAGGCGAGGGCGGAGGCGCGGGTGCCGCCGCCCGAGAAGGTGAGGATCACGAACAGCCGGTCGCTGTTGCCCGGGCTGGCGAGACCGGAGAAGCGATAGCCCGCCGCCGGATCGACACGGGCTAGCGGCGGGTTGACGAAGTGGTGGGCGCAGCCGGTCGCGAGGAGCGCCAGCATGCCGGCGAGCGCCGTGGTTGCGACCTGGGTCCGGGGTCTAGGAGCACGCAAAGTCCACCTCCAGGGGTCGGATTCGGAACGTGCCGGAGACGTCGAGGGTCTGCTGCACCGGCCGGCAGCCGGCGGCCGGACAGTCCGGGTCGTGGTCCTCCTCCGGGCAGGCGCAGAGGGCGAAAGTGTGGGTGCCCCGCTGGACCTCGAGCACGAGGTTCGTCCGCCCGCTCGGACGATCGTCGATCCAGACGGGGCGGTCGGCTCCGTCGTCGGTTCGGACCAGAACGTATTCCATGATCTCCTCCTAGTCGGACGGTCGCTCACAGGGTCTTCAGGAACTCGATCAACGCCCGCTTGTCGGCGTCGGGCAGGTCGGTGCCGAAGGGATGGCCGCGGTCCACCCGGTAATCGAGACAGGTGCCGAGCGAGCGCAGCCGCGGGACCAGCGGCAGGAGGGCGGCCTTCGCCGCCTCCGGCCCCAGGCGCTCGCGCTCGATCGTGGCGAGCGCTCGCCGCAGCTCGAGCAGGAGCGCGGCGAAGTCCTTCGCCCGGGAGAGCACGAGCCCGGTGTCGAGGCTCGCAAGCAGCTGGATCGGGGTGCCCTCCGGGATCGGCCCGATCCGCAGCTCGCCGCCTTCGAGCGAGCCGCCCACGAGCGGCGCGAGAGCGTCGGGCAGGTAGCTCCGGTCGACCGCCAGCCAGCTCTCGGCGGTGGTCCGGTAGATCGGGCCGCAAAACGGCATCCCCCAGTCCTGGCGGCAGGTGGTCCGGGAGCGCCGCTCGGGCCAGAGGAGCTTGCCGACGGCGTCGTCGAAGGCCGCCATCCTTCCCGCCACCGAGGGATCGCCGGTGAAGCGTCCGATGCCGTTGTCGTGGAGGAACGGCGCCGTCGACCAGATCGCGATCAGCGACGGGGTGCGCTGGTAGCCGCGGCCGCCGCCCGGCATCGCGAGGCTCTCGGTCGCGCCGGTGAAGGGGTTCTCGACCTGGATCGTGCCCACCGCCGGCAGCCGCTTGTAGGTCTCGGAGCTGAAGTCGTTCCACACGTGCCCGGCGAGGGCGTTGCGGGCCAGCGGCGAGCAGGCGTTGGTGCCGACCCGGGTCACCGGGTGGCGGCGGTCCTCGGAGAGGTAGTTGCCGTCCAGGAACTCCGGGCTCTCGACCGAGCTGCGAAACCAGGCGGCGCGCTCCGGGCTGCCGCGCTCGAGGCCGGCCGGCGGCCGCTTGCTCGAGTGGCAGCCGGCGCAGTGGTCGGCGAAAGCGAGGCGGCCTCTCGCGAGCACCGCCGGGTCGCTCGCGAGATAGGCCGCGCCGCCGGGGGCGTCGGCGAGCCGGTGGTGGTTCTTCCGCCCGGCCGTGACCTCGACGAAGAAGCGGGCCACGTGGTCCATCCGCTCGAGGGTCGCCTCCCAATAGACCGAGCGCTCGCGGGCCTCGGCCACCGGGAACGGCGTCTGCCGTTGGCCGCCGACCAGCGGCCGGAAGTGGCGGAGCCACTCCTGGTGGAACGACCCGATGCTCACGTAGACGCGGCCGAGCGCGCCGACGATCCCCACCGAGTCGGCGCCGTCCTTGAGCACGTGGGGCACCGCCATCCGCGCCGCGGTCCCCGGAAAGGCGAGGTTGCCGCCGGCGAGCGTCTCCACCTCGGCCATCCCGAGGCGCGCTCCGACGTCGTAGATGGCGTTGACGTTGCGCGGGTTGAAGACGTTGTCGGTGGCGATGAACGAGGTGTCCACGGTGCCCGGCGGCATGGCGTTCAGGACTTGCCAGAAGAAGTCGTGCGGCCCGAGCAGGTTCGCGAACACCCCGCCGGCCCGGAAGTACTGGGCGCCGGTGTGGGTCGAGAGGTCGGCCCACCGGGGATGGTCGGGGTCGGCGGGCGGGTGGATCGGGTTCGGGCCCACGTGGCAGAAGGCGCAGGCCATGCCCACCCGGTAGGGCCGCACCAGCGCCGGGTCGCCGTAGTAGGCGGGATCGCTGAAGTAGCGCTCCGGGTCCCAGCGCGCGCGGGCCGCCTCGTCGAACGCCGGGTTG
Organism: uncultured Acidobacteriota bacterium; assembly: GCA_963837945.1. Taxonomy (GTDB): domain Bacteria; phylum Acidobacteriota; class Thermoanaerobaculia; order Multivoradales; family DATKCC01; genus CAVUBL01. The sequence goes on along the minus strand of CAWIQD010000009.1, from coordinate 8,672 downwards.
GGGAAGAGGCGCAGGCCCACGACGCCCGAGGCCCGGCCGTAGACCCGCGGATCGAACGGCTCGGGAGGCGCCACCCGCCGGTCGAGCCAGAGCCCCTCGGCGCCCGGCGCCTCCGCCTGCTCGAAGCCGGGGTCGTTCGCCAGCCCGAGCTTCTCGAAGCGGTTCGCCCGCCGGACCGCGAGCGAGGGGTGGCTCGAGAGCAGCTTGAGCAGGTCGAACGAGCCGAAGGCGTGGTTCGCCATGTAGTCCCAGAAGGCCTGGTCGCCGGCGGTCCAGAGCAGCCATGTGTTGCGTCCCTCGACGGCCTCCGGCGAGAGCGCGACCCCGCCGTCGAGGTCGTGGAAGTAGTCGTCGGCGCTCTCCGGGAAGTCGGCCGGGGTGAGCCCGGCGGCCTTGGCCTCGTCGACCACGTCCCCGGGCCGGCGGTGGCAGGCGGAGACCAGGACCGCGGCCGCGGCGAGCGCGACGGCGGTCAGTGCCTTCGCCCGACGGTGGTTCATGACGGCCCGCCTCCTCGCTTCCAGTTCAGAGTTTGGCCTCAAGCTTAGTACATCGTTCCGGCGCAAGCCGGCCGCGCGGCGCGCGCGGCGGGCGAGGGCTTACTCAGGATTCACGCACCGGCTGCGAATAGGATATAGTCGGAGCACACAATCTACGTAGTTGCAGGACGCCCGGGTGCCACGGCCACCCGGGGGAACCGGCGCCGGGGCGCATCCCGGAGCCGGGGACCGGCGCACCCGCCGCGACCAGGAGCAGCCCATGACCCACGAGCCCCGCGTACCGCCAGGACCCGAGCCCACCGCCTCGACCGAGCTCCCGGCTTCCGACCGCCCCGACCCCGACGCCGACGCGATGCGCGCGCGGTCGTTCGGGGAGGTGCTCGACGCGGAGCTCGAGGCGGTCCGCGAGGGGCGGCGCCTGCGCAGCGGCCGCCGGCAGGAGCCGTTCCAGGGCGCCTCGACGATCGAGCGGGCCCACGACGCCCGTCTCCTCGGCCTCTCCTTCTCGGGCGGCGGCATCCGCAGCGCCACCTTCAACCTGGGGGTGATCCAGGGCCTCGCCCGGCTGGGCCTGCTGCGCCGCTTCGACTACTTGTCGGTGAACTCGGGGGGCGGGTACATCGGCGGCTGGCTGACGGCGTGGATCCAGCGCCGCGGGCTCGCCCGGGTCGAGCGCGAGCTCGCGACCGACGCCTGCCGCGAGCCGGAGGGGGAGGCCGCCCCACTCGGCGAGGCCGCCGTGCCCCCCGGCGGTTTCGAGAAAGGCCCGGAGCAGAGCGAGGGCAAGGTCGAGGAGGGACAAGAGGTCGAGGCCGGGACGATCCGCTTCCTGCGCCAGTTCAGCAACTACCTGACCCCCCGGGTCGGCGCCTTCACGGCCGACACCTGGACGCTGGTCACCACCTACCTGCGCAACCTCCTCCTCAACCTGGCGGTCCTGGTCGTGGCCCTGGGGGCGATCCTCCTCGTACCGCGGCTGGTGCTCCTCGCCTCGCGGCGGTTCGACGAGACCGACGGCTACCTGCTCTTCTACCTGGCCTTCGCCTTCCTTCTGCTGGCGATCTCGGGCATCGGCTGGAACATGGTCCAGATCCTGCGCCGCGACGACCGGGACCACGAGCCCTGGCCGCGCGCGACCAGCCAGGGCTGGACCCAGCTGCTGGTGGTGGCGCCGCTGTTCGTGTCGGCCTGGTTCGCGAGCCTGTGGCTCTGGTTCACCAAGGCAGGCGCCGAGTCGAGCGCCACCCGCGGCTTCTCCCTCGGCACCTGGCTCGGCGAGCGCTGGGGCTTCTACGCCGGCCTGGGGCTGGGCGACCGGGGACACGAGGTCGTCGCCTGGGTCCTCCTCGCCGCCGCGGTCTACACGCTGCCCTGGCTCGTCGGCTACGGCGCCTTCCTGGTGGTCGGCCGGCGGGCCCGCAAGGGCCGTCCGAGCCTGGGACACCTGTGGCACGCGGTGCTCCTCGGCGCGCCGGTCGCCGGCGGGCTCGGTGGCTTCCTGCTCTGGACCGTCACCCGGCTGTCGCGGGCGGCCGAGTCGGCGTTCCACCAGTTCGCCTACCCGCCCGCCTGGCACCTGCTGCACATCAACGTCTGGAAGCCGCCCGCGGTGACCGTGGTCTTCGTGCTCACCGCCTTCGCCCACACCGGCCTGATGGGCCGCGCCTTCCCCGAGTCGCTGCGCCAGTGGTGGAGCCGCCTGGGGGCCTGGATGCTGATCTACTCGATCACCTGGTTGGGCCTGTTCGGGATCGCGATCTACGGGCCGGTTCTCATCCTCCTGCTGCCCGACGCGCTGGCCTGGGCGATGGCCGGCGGCTGGCTGGCCTCGACCGTCTCGGGTGTGCTGGTCGGCAAGAGCTCGTCGAGCCCGGCTTCGACCGAGGAGAAGCCGCCGCTCCTGCGCCGGATCGTGATCGCCGTCGTGCCCCAGCTGTTCATCGTCGGCCTCCTCGCCCTGGTGGCGCTCGGAGTGCACCTGGTCCTGAGCCCCGCGGAGGCCGGCGCCACCGCCGAGGCCGCCGCCGCCGTCGAGGCTCCGTACGTCGCACCGGCGAGCGGGGAGGAGGCGGCTCCGGCCGCCACCGTCGGCGAGGCGCCGAGGGCCGAGATCCCGGTGGCGGTGGTCGTGCGCAAGGAGTCCGCGCGCGACTGGCGGGGCACCACCCCGGGCGCCACCTGGGGTCTCCTGGCGCTCCTCTCGTTCATCGCCTCGGTCCTGTCCTGGCGGATCGACATCAACGACTTCTCGATGCACCTCTTCTACCGCAATCGCTTGATCCGGGCGTACTTGGGGGCGTCGAACCCGAACCGCCGCCAGCAGCCCTTCACCGGCTTCGACCCGGCCGACGACCTGCCCTTGGCGGCCCTCTCCCCTTTCGTCGAGCTGCCCTCCGGCACCGCGCCGGCGCGGTCCTACGACGGCCCTTACCCGATCCACAACATCACCTTGAACCTGGTCGCCGGCAAGGAGCTCGCCTGGCAGGAGCGCAAGGCCTCGGCCTTCGTCGCGACGCCGCTCTTCACCGGCTTCGACGTCTACGAGGGCGAGGCGAGCGGCAGCCTGTCGGCGGAGGGCTACCGCCCCACGAGCGGCTACGACCAGGGTTCGGGAGGCCTCACCCTGGGAACCGCGATGGGGATCTCGGGCGCCGCGGTCAGCCCGAACATGGGCGCCGGCACCACCCCGTCGATGGCCTTCCTGCTCACCGTCTTCAACGTCCGCCTGGGGTGGTGGCTGGGCAACCCGCGCCACCGCCGGACGTGGCCGAAGCTCGGCCCCAACTTCGGCCTCGTGGCGCTCCTCTCGGAGCTCTTCGGCCACACCGACGAGACCTCGCGCTTCGTCTACCTCTCCGACGGCGGCCACTTCGAGAACCTGGCCCTCTACGAGCTGGTGCGCCGGCGCTGCCGGTTCATCGTCGCGACCGACGCCGGGGCGGATCCCAAGCTCGCCTTCGGCGACCTGGGGAACTTCGTCCGCAAGTGCTGCACCGACTTCGGCATCGAGGTCGACATCGGCACGGCCCAGATCCACCGCGACCCGGCGACCGGCAAGAGCCTCTGGCACTGCGCCGTCGGCACGATCCGCTACGACCGGATCGATCCGGGCGCCGCCCCGGGCACGCTGGTCTACGTCAAGGCCTCGCTGACCGGCGACGAGCCCGCGGATTCGGCCGCCTACGCCACCGAGCACCCCGAGTTCCCGCACCAGTCGACGGCCGACCAGTGGTTCGGCGAGTCCCAGTTCGAGAGCTACCGCAAGCTCGGCGAGCACATCGTCCTGTCGGTGCTCCGCTCGGCGGCGGAGGACCCGGGGACCGTCGACGTCGAGCGCCTGTTCGTCGACTTGCGCGAGGTCTGGTACCCGTCGGCCAGCTCGGAGGCTGGCTCCTTCAGCCAGCACGCCCATGCGCTTGAGCGCCCTGCTCGAGCGGCTCAGCTCGAACCAGGAGCTCGAGTTCCTGAGCGCCCAGCTCTATCCCGAGTGGCGCGAGCTGACCGGGGGCACGGTCGACCGGCCGCCGACCGAGCTCTGGCTGCCCGAGAGCTATCCGGAGCGCCGGGCGGGCTTTTTCTTCTGCACGGCGCTCCTGCAGCTCATGGAGACGGTCTACCTGGACCTGCACCTCGAGGCCGAGCACGACCACCCGGACAACCGGGGCTGGATGAACCTCTTCAACCACTGGACCTGGTCGGGGATGTTCCGGGTCACCTGGGCGGTGACCGCGAGCACCTATGGCGCCCGCTTCCAGACCTTCGCCGAGCACCGCCTCGGCCTCGGCCCGGGCTACCTGGTGGCCGAAGAGGTGCGCCTGGATCGCGCCGGGGCGCTCGACGAGCTCGCGGCCGACCCGCGGGTCAACTTCCTCGAGGTCTCGCTCGTCCGGCGCCTGGTGGAGAAGAACCCCGACCTGCTCGACCGGCTCTTCGTCCTGCGCCTGGTGGTTCGCGACCCGCAGAGCGTCGGCCAGGAGGAGGGCGGCGAGGTGCGGTTCAGCTTCGGGTTCGCCGTGGCGGCCGGTGACGCGCTGGTGTTCTACCGGGTCCAGGACCACCTGCGCAAGATGGGTCTGGGCCGCGGCGGGCTGGCGAAGCTCATCGCCCAGCACGACATTCGCCGGTTGCGCGAGCTTCCCGCGGACCGGCTCCCGGGATGGTCGGCCCGCAAGCCGGGCGAGCTCGATCTCGAGCGGTTCCGGCGGCTCTTCCGGTCGGTGCTCTACGAGGTCCTGGAGAGCCCCGGCCGGGCGGCGGCCGGATAGCGCCGAGGAGGGTGGGGCCACCCGGCAGCGGCTGCGATAGTCTTCGGCCGGACGCGCGCGAGAGAGGAGAGCACCGTGGCCGAGGCCGATTCGAGCAACGCACCGAAGGACTTCCGACCGGAGATCCCGCAGCGCAGCGAGCCCTTCTTCCTCAAGGGCTCGAACGAGCTCGACTGGGGTCTCAAGAACCGCCTGGCGAGCATCTTCGACCCGCGCACGGGCCGCACCGTGATGCTCGCGTTCGATCACGGCTACTTCCAGGGCCCGACCACCGGCCTCGAGCGGATCGACCTCGACATCGTGCCGCTCGTCCGCTGGGCCGACACCCTGATGTGCACGCGGGGGATCCTGCGCACCTCGATTCCACCGACCTACCGGGGCGGCATCGTGCTGCGGGCGAGCGGCGGGCCGAGCATCCTGGCCGAGGACCTGACCGACGAGGCGATCGCCCTGTCGATCGACGAGGCCGTGCGGCTCAACGCCGCGGCCGTGGCCGTGCAGGTGTTCATCGGCGGCAAGAGCGAGCGCCGGACGGTGCACAACATGACCCGCCTGGTCGACCAGGGCAACCGGCACGGGATCGCCACTCTCGCGGTGACCGCGGTCGGGCGGGAGCTGACCCGCGACGCCCGCTACATGCGGCTCGCGACGAGGATCTGCGCCGAGCTCGGGGCGACCTACGTCAAGACCTACTACGTCGCCGAGGGGTTCGATACGGTGGCCGCCGCCTGCCCGGTGCCGCTGGTCATCGCGGGCGGCAAGAAGCTGCCGGAGAGCGAGGCGCTCGAGCTCGCCTACCGGGCGACCCAGGAAGGCGCCGCCGGCGTCGACATGGGGCGCAACATCTTCCAGTCCGAGAGCCCGGCGGCGATGATCCAGGCGGTGCGCAAGGTGGTCCACGAGGGCGCCCGGCCGGCCGAGGCCCACGAGCTCTTCCGCTCGCTGGCGCACGAGCCGGTCGGCGTGTAGCCGGTCCGGCGCGTCCCCGGCACCGAACGAGACGATGGAAAGCCGCTGGTCGGACGAGGAGGCCGAGCGCTTCGTCACGCGCTACGGGGCCGAGCATGGCGAGCCGCTGGCGCTTCGCACCTATACGAGCCGGCTGCTGGGCGCCGACCCGTCCCTGGTGCTCCACGGCGGCGGCAACACCTCGGTCAAGGGCGAGCTCGCCGACCGCTTCGGCGAACGTCACGCCGTCCTCTGGGTGAAGGCCTCGGGCCGGGACCTGGGGCGGGCCGAGCCCGCGGATCACGTGGCGGTCGATCTCGAGGCGATGCGCCGCCTGGCGGCCGTGCCCCATCCGGGGAGCGTCGGCGACCGGGAGCTCGCCGACGAGCTCCGGAACCACCGCTTCGACCATCGGGCACCGACGCCCTCGATCGAGAGCCCGGTCCACGCGGTGGTCGCGGCGCGCTTCGTCGACCACACCCATGCCGATGCGATCCTGGCGCTCACCAACCGGCCGGACGGGGAGCGGGTGGTGCGGGAAGCCCTCGGGCCGCGGGTCCTGGTGCTGGGGTACGTCGAGCCGGGCCTGGCTCTGGCCGCCGCCGTGGCCGAGGCCTTCGCCGCCCTGGAGGCGAAAGAAGGGGATGGCGGGCAGATCGAGGGCATGGTGTGGGTGCGACACGGCCTGGTCACTTGGGGCGAGAGCGCATGGCAGTCGTACGAGCGGACGATCGCGCTCGTCTCAAGGGCCGAGGCGTACGTCGAGGGCGAGATCGTGCGGGAGCGAAAGGCCGGGCGGGGCGGTGTCGCGGCGCGGGCGGGGCTGGCGGTCGAACCGGAGACCGCGCGGGCGCGGTTGGCGCGGGTGGCGCCGGTCCTCCGGGGTCTCCTCGCCCGGCCCTCGGGCGACCCGGACCGGCCGCACCGGAGGGTGATCCTCCGCTCGCTCCAGGAGCCGGGGCTGCTCGCGCTGCTGGCGCGCCGGGACGCCCGCGAGATCGCGGTCTCGCCGCCGCTGACCGCCGACCACCTGATCCGTACCGGCCCCTGGCCGCTCTGGGTCGACGAGCCGCCGTGGGACGACGCGGAGGCGCTCCGGGCGCGGCTCGCGGAGGCGATCGAGGGCCACGTCCGCGCCCACCGCGCCTACGCCGAGCGCCGCCCCCTGCAAGGTGCCACCCACTTTTCAGAGCATCTAGGGTGGGGGCGTCCCTCTCCCTCCGCGAGGGTGGGAGAGGGATCGAGGGTGAGGGGAGCGATCCAACAAGGTGCCAGCCACTTTTCAGGCGACTTCGGGTTGCCCCGGGTGATCCTGGTTCCGGGCCTCGGCCTGATCGCCGTCGGGGCCTGGGCCTCGGAGGCGGATGTGGCCCGGGAGATCGCGTCCCGGACTCTCGAGACCAAGGCCCGCATGGCCGCCGCCTGCGCCCGGTACCAGGGCCTCTCCGAGGAGCATCTGGCGGCGATGGAGTACCGCCCGCTCCAGCTCGCGAAGCTCTCCGGCTCCCTCCAGGCCGAGGCGCCCCTGGTTCGCACCGTCGCCCTGGTCACCGGCGCGGCCGGTGCCATCGGCACCGGGGTCTGCCGCGAGCTCCTGGCTGCTGGGACCCATCTGGTTGCGACGGACCTCGCCGGCGAACGTCTGGACAGGCTCGCGGCGGAGCTCGAAGCGGAGGCGCCCGGCCGGGTCCTGGCCGTGGCGATGGACGTGACCGAGCCCCCTTCGGTGGCCGCAGCCTTCGACGCCGCAGCCCGAGAGTGGGGCGGCGTCGATCTGCTGGTGATCAACGCCGGCGCCGCCCACGTGGCCAGCCTTGCGGAGATGCAGCTCGAAGACTTCGAGAGGCTGGAGAGGATCAACGTCCACGGAGCGCTTCTCCCCCTGGCCGAGACCGCGCGTCGCTTCCGCCTCCAGGCGACCGGCGGCGACGTGGTCCTGGTCTCGACCAAGAACGTCTTCGCTCCCGGCGCCTCGTTCGGCGCCTACAGCGCCACCAAGGCGGCCGCCCACCAGCTCGCCCGGGTGGCGAGCCAAGAGCTCGCTCCTCTGGGCGTCCGGGTCAACATGGTGGCGCCCGACGCCGTCTTCGCGGAAGGCGACGTCCGCTCCGGCCTCTGGGCCGAGGTCGGCCCGGCGCGCATGAAGGCCCGCGGTCTCACCGAGCCCGAGCTCGAGGCCTTCTACCGGGACCGGAACCTCCTCCACGCCGAGATCACCGCCCGTCACGTCGCCCGCGCCGTCCTCTTCTTCGCCACCCGCCAGACCCCCACCACCGGCGCCACCCTCCCCGTCGACGGAGGGTTGCCGGATGCGACGCCACGATAGGGACGGGCAGAGTCAGAGTCCCCCGGGTTCGAGGGCCGGGACGAATGGAAGGCGCGGCGGGAAGCTGCCTTCGGGGAACTCGACATCCCGATGTCCCGCGCGGAGAAGCGCCGAGGCATCCTGATAGGCCTCGAGAAACATCGCGTAGGCCTCGAGGAAGAGCTGCCGGACCTCGCGCGTCACGGCATGGACGAGAGGAGCTGGCGAGCGTTTTGTGCGCTCGGGTCGCTGGTGTGGGTGGACGCGGAGAAAGACGTCCGGCTCCGAAGGCCGGGTACCGCGCGCCCGATGCTCCGTGGCCGCTTCCTCGGTGAGCAGCTCGACCAGCTCGGCGACGCGATGCTGGCCTTCTGCTTCACTCAGACCCTCTGCGGCCCAGCAGGGAAGGGGATCGAGCACGAGGACCTCCTCGGACGCGAACTCGTCCAGGCTCGGGGACTCCCCCACTCGCCGACTGGCGAGGCTGTGGGCTGTGCGGTCGTACCAGACACCACGGAGGGGCTCTCCGTCGCGTAGAGCGTGAACGGAGTGGACACCGGGCCAGAGATCGGGTCGGGCCACGAGACCCTCCTTGGCGCCCTGGGCGAGGCAGTAGGCCAACCGACGGTACTGGGCTTCTGGCTCGTCACTGAC
>CAWIQD010000008.1:0-24851 GCA_963837945.1 uncultured Acidobacteriota bacterium | reverse complement strand
CTCCTCCTCGACCGCGACTCCGGCCTCGGCCATGGCCGGCGCCAGCTCCGGGTCCCAGGTCGCTTCGACCGGCTCGCCGGCGAGGGGCGGGCCGGCGGGCTCGGCCGGCGAGGAGCGCTCGAGGGCCCGCCGGGTAGTCGGCGGCGGAGAAGCGCCATGCTCGGAAGGGGAACGCCTCGGCCAGGGAGTTGGCGATCCTCACGCCAGCCCAGTCGAAGTCGCCGTGGATCGAGGGGCGTCCGGCCGGCGCCGGCGAGGGCCGCCAGGAAGCCCTCGGCCGGCCTGGCTGGGGACCCCTTTGAGGCAGACAGGCGGTGGGCGGCTGGGGCCCCAGGAGATCGGCCGCCCGGCCACCACCACGGGGTTCTCGCAGGCCCGCACGTCGCGGCCGGCGGTGAGGTCCAGGCCCTCCGGCAGAAGGCCGAGCTGGCTGAGGGTCAGCCGCGCGGGCTCGCCGGCGGCGGCGAGCGCCCGGAGCGACTCGCCCACCGGGCCGCCGCCGCGCTCCGGGGCGAGGCCGAGCACCAGGACGTGGGACGAGGCGCGTCGAGCACCACGCCGTGGCTCGCCCAGAGCGCCCGGCGCCCGGCCGCGCCGCGCGGGGGCGCCTCGCCCGCCAGGTGGGCGAGGGCCTGGAGGACGAGGGTCGCCGTCGGGCTCCCGGGGTCGAGGGCATGGGAGGAGCCGAGGGTGCGGCTCGCCAGCACGCCGAGCCGGAGCGTGTCAGATTGGGTGGCACCTGGTCGGGCACCGGGTCGGCTGGCACCTCGGGGAGCGGCACCTCGGGTAGTGCCCGGTAGGACCCCTCGCTCGGCGGCCGCGTCGAATCGGCTGGCACCCCGGGGGGTGGCCGCTTCCAGGAGGGTCTCGAGCACCGCGAGGGCGCCGGCCACGAGCGCCCGGGCGCCCGACTCGCCCGCCAGCCGGAGTGGCAGGCCGCTCGCCCGGAGCCCCTCGAGCCAAGCCGCGAGGCCGGGGTGCGCGGCCAGCACCGGGTGGCCTTCGGCCTCGGCCCACAGCTCCTCGCGCCCGCGGCGGCGGGCCTCCCGCTCGCCCGGCAGGTCGCGCAGCGGGCCGAAGACCAGCTCCAGCGCCTCGCCCAGGCCGAGGGCGAAGCGCGAGCGGCGCAACGCCCGGTCCAGGCGGGCCAGTGGCACCGCGAGGTCCTCGCCGGGCAGGGTGGCGAGGCCGAGCACGTCGGCCACCGCCCGGCGCTCCGCCGCGGAGGCCCGGAGGAGCCGCACCGTACCGCCGACCCGCCCCAGCCGCTCGACCCGCTCGCGGGCCCCGGCCAGGAGCCGCGCCAGCTCCGGCCGCTCCAGGTAGACCCGGAACCACCGGCGGTCGCGTCACCGTCCTCGCGCAGGCGCCCGCCGCTCCACACGAAGCGCACCGCCCCCACGCCCTCGAAGGCCGGGTCCCGGTAGAGCTGGTAGATGGCGAGGCCCGGGGAGCTCTTCGTAACAGCCCCACTCGTCGTGACTGGTCATCATGAAGTCGAGGTCGAAGTCCACCAGCAGCTTCATGCACCGGCCGCGCATGCCCTGGTCGATGCCGGCGAACGCTTCGTCGAGCATCACCAGCCGCGGGGCCAAGGGGTGGGCGGAGCGGTAGTGGGCGGCGGCCGCCGCGAACAGCGGCAGGTGGAGGGCGACGGCCTTCTCGCCCCCGGAGGCGGCGGCGTGGCCGTGGCGGGTGAGCGTGCCAGCCGTCGTCCTGCGGCGTCTTGCGCAGGACGTGGAAGCGGTGCCAGCGGCGGTAGTCGAGGGCCGCCATCAGGTGCTCGCGCCAGGGCACCGCCTCGAAGCGCCGGCGAGCCTCCTCGATCCGGCCGAGAAAGAACCTCTCCAGGCGCCGGCGCTCGGCGTCGGCGAGCAGCGCCGGGTCGCGCTGGAGCAGCTCCACCGCCTCGCGCACGTCCGGTCCGGCGTCGGCGGCCGGCCGCCACGCCAGCCGGAGGACCATGCCCGAAGCGGTCGGGCAGTCCCCGAGGAGCTCGTTCATGTCGCCGACCAGCTCGCGCGCGCGGCGCAGGCGCGAGCGCAGGTGATCGCCCACCTCGCCGAGGAGGAAGTGGCGCAGGAGGTCTCGCTCGTGGTCGGCGAGGAGCGCCCGGCGGGTCTCGGCGTTCTCCCGCAGCAACGCCAGCAGCGCCGGCACGTCGCGCTCGGCGCCGTTGTGGACCACGCGCACGACCGCGAGATCTTCCTCCTGGCGCATGCTCGGCTGGAAGTCGGGACCGAGGTCCGAGAGGAGCAGCTGGTAGCGCTCGTAGAGGCGGTTGGCCCGGCGGTCGACGGCGTCCTCGGAGAGGTCCACGTCGGCCGTGGCACGCTCGATCTCACGGGCGAGCTGGAGGGCGGCGGTGAGGGAAGCGGGCGGCTCATCGGGCGGCGGCGCTTCGGCCACCTCCGCCGCCTCGCCCGAGGCCCGATCCGGCGCCCGCTCCAGGGCGAGCAGCAGGAAACCGAGGGCGGTCAAGTGCTCGATCCCGGCCACCGCCCGGTCCCGCTCGGCGTCGCGCTCGACGAGCTCCGCCTGGCGCAGCTCGAGCCGAGTCCTCGCGCCGGCTCTCTGGTCGATCGCCGCCTCGCGCTCCTCGGCGAGCGTACGCTCCTGCGCTTCGAGCTCCTCCAGGTGCTCCTTCTCGCGCCGGTGCCTGGCCATCACCTCGCGCACCTCGCGGCCGACCGTGGACTCGAGGGCGTCGTGCTCGGCCCGGGCCGCGGCGGAGCGCCGAGCGGCTTCGGCCGAGCGCGTGGCGAGGGCGTCGCGCTCGGCCACGGCGTCGGCGAGGAGGGCGGCCGCGGCCGCGGAGCGTTCCCGCGCCGCCCCGTGACTCCGGACGGCATCGACCAGGCGCTCGAAAACGACCTCGAAGTCGCGCAACCACCGGACGAGCTCGTCCAGGTCCTCCAGGCGGTCGGTCCACTCGCGGCCCGGGTCGAGCTCGCGGGCGCGCCGGTCGAGGCGCCGGGCCGCGGCCTGTTCCTCCTGGCGGGCGTGGGCGGTCGCCTCCTCCTCGCGAGCCAGCTCCTGGCGCCGCCGCCCCTCCTCCTCGCCCGCCGCCCCGGCCCGGTGGCGAGCCTGGCGGAGCGGTTCCTCGGAGGGTGCGGCCGCGACCTCGGCCGCCAGCCGTTCCAGGCGCCGCTCGAGGGAGCGTCGTCCTTCGCCGAGCGTCTCGAGCCGTCGGTCGAGCGCGGCCAGGTGCTCGTCGAGCTCCGCCAGGCGCCGCCGCCGGGCCGCCTCCCGGGCCGCCCCTCCGACGTGCTCTGGATCGCTCTTCGCCCAGGCTCCGCGCAGGGGCCCGAGGCGCCAGCTCCCGTCCGAGCCCACCCGGTGGGCGCCGACCGCGCTCTCGATCCCGGCCCCACCCCCGGCGTCCACCCAGTCGACCGAGCGCAGGAGAGCGTCGATCACCTCCTCGCTCACGCCGTGTCCGGGCACCGGCGCCAGGGCGTCGGCCAGAGTGCCCGGCCGCTGCCGCGGGGCCGGGGCGAGCACGGTGTCGAACGTTCCCGGATCGAGGAGCTTGCCGCCCGGGCTCACCCAGGCGTCGAGGAGGCCCGAGGCTTCGAGGGCCGCCTCGAGCCCCGGCCGATCGCCCGCCGCCAGGTCCTCCCGGAAGTCGACCAGGAGGTAGAGGGGCGCTCCGGGCCGCTCGGTGCGGTCCGCGGCCCGCGTGCGCGGCGGCTCGGGCGCGAGCTCCCCGCCGGCCTCGACCCGGGCGCGCTCGGCGGCGGTCTCGGTGCGCTCGGCGGTGACCTCGCGGTCCTCGGCGTCGAGGTCGGAGAGCTCCCGGACGCGCTCGTCGCGCACCGGCACGGCCAGCCTGGCGACGGCGGCGGCGAGCCCACCCGCCGCGGCCGCCTTCTCCCCGTCCGCTTCCTCACCCGTCCCCGGGGCCGCCGCGACGGGCTCGGCGCCGCCGCCCGCGACGGTGGCCAGGAGCCGGGCGAGCCCGTCGTCGCCTGGCGCGAGCTCGGTCGCGGCCGCCGCCCAGGCGGCCAGGGCCTCGCCCAGGAGGCCCGCCTCCCGGTCCGCCTCGCGCTCGGCTCGCCGCGCGCGTTCGGCGGCGGCTTCGAGGCGGGCCTCGGCGTCCTGGCGCCGCTCCTCCGAGCGCTGCCACCGCTCCCGGGCGCCCCGGCGCTCGGCGTCGAGGTCGGAGAGCTCGGCGATCGCCTCGCGCCGGCGCCCGATCGCGGTCCGCGCGGTCGCCGCGGCGGCGTCCGGGTCGGCGTCGAGGCTCTCGGCGGCGGCGGCGCACGCCGCTTCCAGGCAGGCTTCGGCGGCCGCGGTCCGGGCCCTCCCCTGCCGCTCCTCGCGCGCCCTCGCGGTCTCCCGGGCCTCGCGGGCGGCGGTTTCGTCCTCGCGCCGGCGGCTCTCGAGCGCTCGCTCCGCGCGCTCCAGGCCGGCGCGGTCCTGGCGGGCGTGGGCCTCCAGATCCTCCACGTGCCGGAGCTTGGCGGCCAGGGCCTCGCCGGAGCGCATGGCCTCGGACTGCTCGAGGGCGCGGAGCGTTCCGCGGGATGCGGCCAGAGCCTCCTCGGTCGCCTCCCGGTGAGCGTGGAGGGCGGCGAGCTCGCCCTCGAGCCGGTCCCTCTCGGCCTCGGCCTCGCGCACCTCGGCGGCGGTCTTGTGGTAGCGGCTGTCGGCCTGGCGCACGGCCGCCGCGCGAGCCCGGGCGACGCCTCGTCCGTAGCTCCGGTAGACCTCGAGGAAGCCCTCGACCTGGCGCCCGGCCGCCTCCACCCGGACGAGCTCGCGCTCGTCCTCCTCGAGCCGCTCGAAGCCCTCGGAGAGCTCGGCCACCAGGTCGGAGTCGATCGGCGGCAGGCTCTCGGCCAGGAGATCCGAGAGGCTTCCCGGGTCGAGCTTTTGCGAGAGCTGCGGGCGGCGAAGCTGAAGGAGGAGGTGGCGAAGGGCCGCGAAGCGGTCTTGACCGAGAGCGAAGAAGAGCTGATCGAGACGCTCGCGGTAGTCCTTTCCGGTGTCGTAGACCGTGCCGTCGTCGCCCAGCGTGCGGACCAGCTCGTCTTTGAGCAGGGGGACGTTCTGTGGGGTGACGAGGGCGAGGTCGCCGCCCACCCGGCGGCGAGCGACGAAGTACCAGGAGTCCACCCGGCGGGTGCGTCGCGTCGCCCGCAAGCCGCACCCGATCGTCCAGTAGACCGGCGCCTCCGAACCGCCGCCCGGCGCGCCGGAGGCCTCGCGGCGGCCGAGCTCGAGCCAGACGTAGCCCACCCGGCTCTCGTGGCGCTCGCCCTCGAGCAGGTTCCAGTACATCGTGCGGGCGGTGCCGGCGAACGGATCGAGCCGATGCGGGGAGAGGTCGGCGTCGAGCAGAAACGGGAGGAGCAGCTCCAGGGCCTTCGATTTGCCGGTGCCGTTCTCGCCGCGCAGCAGGAGCCGGCCCTGGTGGAAGCGGAGCTCCTGGTCGTCGTACTGCCAGAGGTTGAGGATGCCGGCGCGCAGCGGCGCGAAGCGCTCGCTCTCGGCGGCCGGCAGGTCGGGGGCCGGCCTCTCGAGGTCGAAGAGGGCGCCTTCGCCGGCGTGGGCGGACGGCTCGCGGAGGACGTCGGTCATGTCTCGTCCTCCGGGGCCTCGTCCTCCGGCGCGCCGGCCGGTGCCCGGGCGCCCGGTTCGGGCGGCAGCTCGCGCGCCTCGTAGCGGGCGAGGGCGGGCCGCGGCACGACCCCCTCCGGTCGTCGTACGACCAGGCCCATGAGCTCCAGGCGCTCGACGGCCTCGGCGGCCAGGCGGCGGGCGCCGCCCGGCTCCTGGGTGAAGCGCCGGCTCCACCAGCCGCCGTGGCGCGGCACGAGAGCGGCCACGAAGTCCTCGACCTCGCGGTGCGGGACGATCGTCTCGGTCGTGGTCTCCGCCGCCTCCCGTCCCCTCCGCGCCAGCTCCTCGGCCAGCAGCAGGGCGGCGTGGGCGACCGTGCCGGGCGCCGGGAAGGCGAGGTCGGTGAACCGGCCGGAGGGATCGACCGCGGCCAGGCCTTCGCGCCGCACCTCGACCTCGAGGCCGGTGGCCTCCGCGACCTGGTGCACCAGGTAGTGGCGCTGCGAGGCGAGGTAGGCCAGCTCGGCGTCGTCGAGCTCGTCGAGGTACAGCACCGGCTCGTCGACCAGGCGGCGCATCAGGCGGTGGCGCCGCCGCCGGTTCGCCCCTTCGTCGGTCTCGGGATAGATCCGGTCCTCGGCCGCGGCGAGTTCCTCGGGGCCCGTGGCCAGCGAGGGCGGAACCGCCGCCACCAGGAGCTGGCCCAGCAGCCGGCTGTGGACGTCGTAGAGGGCGTCGCCCCGACCCTCGACGAAGGCCGTGTCGTCGCCGTCGGCCAGGGTCAGGACGCCCAGGCCCACCAGCCAGCGAACGGCGTCCACGAAGGCCTGGCGCTCGGAGAAGGCGTCGAGGTCGAGAGAGGCGACCGCCTCTTCCGAGGCGGCGAGAACCTCGACCTGCTCGGCGAGCTCGGAGAGCACCGTCTGGACCTCGACCCGCCCGAGGGCCGCGAGCACCAGGCAGACCAGGGCGTAGCGGCGGGCGTCGAAGGGGTTGCCGGACAGGGTGTGCGCCGGCCGCCGCCGGGCGAGCGGCGCCGGGCGCTTGTGGAGGCGGGCGAGCTCGGTGTCCACCACCAGGCGGTAGCCGAGCTGGTCGGAGAACCAGGAAGCGAGCCAGCGCTCGTGGCGGCGCACCAGGGCGAAGCTCTCGGGGTCCACCCCCTGGTCGGTGACCAGGGGGTGAGCGAGCAGCAGGCACACGGCCCGGCGACGCTCGTCGCGGAGCGTCTCCTCCTCGGCGGCCACGGGCAGGGCGTTCACGCGCTCGCCGCCCATCCCGGCGCCCGCGAGGTCACCGTGAGCACGTAGGCGGGCAGGTCGATCCGCCCCCCGGGCACCCGGATGCACGCCCGGCGCCCCCCGACGGGCTCCTCGAGGCGGAGCTCGAGCAGGCCGTCGCGGCTCGCGGCGCGGCGCAGGCCGTCGGCATCGGAGCCGGCCGAGAGCAAGCGGTCGAGGAAGGCGAGGAGGAGGTCGAGCTCGCCGCGCGACAGGGCGTCGAGCGCCGCCAGCTCGAGCGGGCCGCGGTCGGCGAAGCGCTCGAGCGAGGCGGCCCGCGCCGAGCGCTCGCGGCGGTGGCGCTCCGCGAGGAAGCGCTTCGCCTCGTCGTGGTCCACCACCCGGGGCGTGCGCCCGAGGGCCATGGTGCGGCCCGTGCGGCGCAGCACCGGCGCCACCGGTACCGCCGGCGCCTGCCACCAGCTCTCCCCGGCGGCGACCGCGTCCGGATCCTCGTAGGCTCCCCCCAGGTGGCGGGCGCCGAACAGGCCGAAGGCCGAGGCGAAGAGGCGATGGATCCCGTCGTCGCCCGCGTCGGAGGGCTCGCCCCCCAGGAGCTCGAACCAGCCCGCCAGGCGCAGCAGGTCGGCGGTGCGGTCGACCCGCCGGAAGCGCTTCTCGTGGAGGCGCTCGAGCACCAGGAGGATGCGGTTGATCGCGGCGCGCGCGGCACCGCGCAGGTGCTCCACGGTGGGCGGCTCGAGCCCGTCGCCGACGAACCAGGCACCGATCCCCCGCCACTGCCGCTCGAGCTCCGCCGAGCGGTCCCGCCGGCCTTCGGGGGTGGGGGTCGCGTCGGCCTCGGCGGCCAGGGCGAGGACGCGCGCGGCGCCCCCCGCGTCGATCTCCCGGATCGCCGCGGCGATCTCCGGGGTGCGCTCGGCGAGCTCGCCCACGAACTGCTCCAGGTACTCGAGGACCGCCTGCTTGTAGATCAGGAACGCGGTGGTGTCCACCTCGCCGGCGTCGATCGCCTCGTGGAGCCGGGCGAGGAAGGTGCCGGCGTTCTCGGTCAAGGAGCGGAACTGCTCGGCGACGATGAACAGGTGCTCGTAGAGGAGGGCCGGGCGCGGCTCGGCGGCGCGGGCCTCCTCGGCGAGCGCCTTCAGGCTCCGGAGGATCGCCCCCAGCATCACGCGCTGGAGCGAGCCGCTGCTCTCCAGCGCCTCGATCACCCGGCCGACGGCGCGCTCGGCCGCTTCGCCGGCCGGCGTCAGCTGGTAGACGAAGTGGCGCCGCCGGAAGTCTTCGAGGGTGGCCACCCGGCCGGTGTCGTGGCTCCTGCGCAGGTTGCCCCAGGCGTGGAGCTGGTCGAGGGCGCGGTCGAGCACCGCTCGGTCGGGTGACTCGCCGGTGGCGCGGGCCAGCTCGGCGGCGACCTCGTCGGTGCGGAGCTGGATGCGGTAACGCTCCTTGGACTCGAGGAACAGGTGCATGATCGCCCGGTAGAGGGGCGCCGAGGCTTCGACCGTGTAGGCGAAGAGGCTGAGAGGGCGGTACGGCGGCGTCGCGGGCTGGGGACGTTCGGAGCTCATGGTGCTGCCGGGAGTGCGGGATGAGCCAAGGAGCCTATCACCGCGCCCCGGGGGTTCCGGTGCCGATCGCGCCGTTCGTCCGGCCGAGGCAGAGGTCGGCCGCTTCCTGCGGGATAGGAGTCCGGGACTTCCGGCCGAGACGGGGCTCAGGGGGTCTACGTCGAGGAGGCGTAACGTCGCGAGGGGCGATTCGGGGGCGCCCGCAGTAGGTCGGAGATTCATTCACAAGCTCTCACTCGACCCGCATGCCGAGCTCGCCGCCCAGGGCGCGGAACCGCTCGGTCCAGGCGGCGGCCGTCTCGTCGCCCGCGGCGGCGGCCGTGCGGCGGGCGGGGAGCTCGGCCTGGAGCAGCCGGTACCAGGCGTTCTGGGTGGGGGCCAGGTCGACCTCGAAGGGCAGTGCCCGGGCGAGGCGGGCCATGCGCTCGAGGCGCGCCAGCAGGGCGAGGTCGCCGGGCTCGCCCGCCAGGCGCTCGCCGTGCTCCTCGAGAGCGGTGGCGACCGCGAGCGCCAGGCCCGCGGTGTCGAGCTCGAGCTTCCAGGAGCGGGTCTCGCGGAACAGGCGCTCGACGGCGTCGAGGTCCGAGGCCGGGTCGCCGAACAGGCGGCGCAGGTCGAGGTTGACGACCACCTCGGCGGCGGCCTTGAGGGCCAGGGGCAGCGGCGTGCCCAGGTCGCCCAGGTACTGCATGAGCGAGGCATAGTCCTCGTAGACCATCCGGTGGTGGGCCTCGGCCTCGGCGCGGGTCGACTCGAGGATCAGGTCGAGCACCACCCGCTGCTCGTCGCGGAAGAGCGAGTCGAGGGAGTAGATCATCTCCAGGAAGTGATGGTCGAGGCGCCGGAGCACGCGGGCGAAGTCGGCGTGCCCGAAGGCCTCGGAGACGTCGGCCGCCATCGCCTCGAACTCCTCCGGGCTCCGCAGGTGGCGCACGCCGCCGTTGAGGTGGTGGTCGCCGAAGTGGAGCACCGCGAACGAGAGGTCGTCCGACGTGCCGGTGATCGTGGACTCGATCCGGAAGCGGCCGACCGCCAGGCGCGCACGGCCGGAGCGGTAGGTGCGGACCTCCTTCTGCTCGGCGCGGAAGCTGAAGATCCGGGCCTCCTCCGGGTACTCCTCGAAGAGCGACGAGAGGGCGTAGTGGGCGCCGACCCGGGCGAGGGTCACCCGCGCCGGCAGCACCTTCTCCTCGTAGATCCGGCGGCCGTCGCCGCCGCCCTGAGCGGCCGGCAGGTTGCTCTTCGCCTCGGCCAGGCGCTCGAGGAAGCCGGCCTCGAGGGCGTCGCCCAGCTCGTCCTGGGCGATCTGGAGCGCGCGGCCGGCGTACTGGAGGATCTGGACCGTCTCGATGCCCGCCAGGTCGTTGAAGAACCAGCCGCAGCTCGTGTACATGTAGAGGGCGTGGCGTTGGAGCTCGAGGAGCTTGCGCGCGCGGACGCGCTGGGCGCCCGAGAGCGGGTGCGCCGCGTGCTCGGCGAAGAAGCGCTCGAGGGCCTCGCCGCCGCGGTCGAGCATCACGTCGATGTAGGCGTCGCGCGCCGCCCAGGGGTCGGTGAGGAGCTCGCCCGCCGCCTGCTCGTAGCGCGGCGCGAGCTGATCGCGGAGCCAGTCGAGGGCCTCGCGCAGGGGAGCGCGCCACGCCTGGTTCCAGCCCGGGAGGCCGCCGGTGTGGCAGCCGCAGTCGCCGCGCCAGCGCTCGACCCCGTGGACGCAGCTCCAGGAGGTGCGCTCGCGGATCTCCACCTCGTCGGCGGGCGGCCGGCGCGCCAGGTGCTCGCCGTAGTTGGTGAGGGCCGCGCCGTCCTCGGCCGCCAGGCGCTCGAGGGCGTAGGCGAGGGCCATCTCGCCGTAGCGGTGGTGGTGGCCGTAGGTCTCGCCGTCGGTCGCGATGTGGACCAGCCGGGGGCCGGATCCGGAATCTCCCTCGGAGGCGTGGCCCGCCTCGCCGAAGCCGGCGAGCAGCCGCCGGGCGAAGCGCTCGCCCTCCTCGAGCAGATCCTCGAAGGCGACCGCCCGCGAGGTCGGCCCGTCGTAGAAGAAGAGGGCGATCGTGCGCCCCGAGGGGAGCCGGCAGAGGTAGGGGCGGGAGGTGTCGATCCCGCCGCCGCCCTCGGCCACGTCGAGCCAGTCGCCCCGGCCGCGGCCGTCGGCGTCCAGGGGCCTGACGCGCGCCGCCTGGTGCGGAGCGAGCACGGTGAAGCGGATGCCGTGCTCCGCCAGGAGGTCGAGGGTCTCCGAGTCGACCGCCGTCTCGGGCAGCCACATCCCCTCGGGGTCGCGGCCGAAGCGGTGCCGGAAGTCGGCGACCCCCCAGGCGACCTGGGTCTCCTTGTCGCGCCGGTCGGCGAGCGGCAGGATCAGGTGGCTGTGGGCCTGGGCGAGGGCCGAGCCGTGGCCGGAGAAGCGCTCGGCCGACAGCCGGTCGGCGGCGAGGATCGCGCGGTAGACCCGGGGCCGGGCGCTCTCCAGCCAGCCGAGAAGCGTCGGCCCGAAGTCGAAGCTGATCCGGGAGTAGTTGTTGACGATGCTGGCGATCCGCCCCTCGCGGTCGAGGATCCGCGCCGCGGCGTTCGGCGCGTAGCACTCGGCGGTCACCCGCTCGTTCCAGTCGTGGTACGGGTAGGCCGAGTCCTGGATCTCCACCGCCTCGAGCCACGGGTTCTCCCGCGGCGGCTGGTAGAAGTGGCCGTGGACGGTGACGAAGCGGTCGGTCATCGAGTCGGGTGCGGAGAGGGCTCGCGGGCGTAGAGCACGGCGGCGAAGGGCGGCAGGGGGATCGAGGCGCCCTCGGCGGCGTCGGCCGGAGCCGTCTCTCCGGGGCCTCCCCACGCCGCCGCCGCCGAGTCGAAGAGCTTATGCCAGGACGGTGCCGGGGGGAGCCGGGCGACGCGCGCCTCCGGGGCGAAGTTGAGGAGGGCGACCAGGCCCCGGCTCCGGGGGTCGCCCCGGCGCAGCGTCAGGAGGCCGGCCGCCTCGTCCGCCGCGGCGTCGATCCCCTCCCAGCCGGCCGCGGCGCCCAGGCCCGGGACCTCCCGGCGCAGGCGGAGGAGCTCGCGGTAGCAGGCCTCGAGCTCCCGGTGGCCGGGCGCACCGCGGAGCGCGGGGTCGAGCTTCGAGCGCTCGAAGGTCGCCGGGTCCTGCGGGTCGGGCACCTCCTCGCCCCAGGCGAAGGCGGCGAAGTCCCGGCGCCGGCCGACGCGGACCGCCTCGGCGAGCTCGGGGCTCTGGTGGTCGGTGAAGAAGAGGAAGGGCGCCGTCTCGCCGTACTCCTCGCCCATGAAGAGGAGCGGCACGAAGGGCGAGAGGAGCACCGCGGCGGCGGCGAGCTTGGCCGCCTCGAAGGGCGGCGGCGGGAGAAGCGCCGCCAGCCGCTCGCCCCGGGCGCGGTTGCCCGCGACGTCGTGGTTCTGGGCGAAGACCACCAGCCGCTCCGGGGTCATGCCGGGCACACCGCGGAAGGGCACGCCGTGACGCCGGCCGCGGTAGGCGGAGCGCTGGCCGGTGAAGACCCAGCCCCGGCGGTAGGCGGTGGCGAGCTGCTCCAGGCGCCCGAAGTCGGCGTAGAAGCCGGCCCGCTCGCCGGTCAGGACCGCGTGGAGGGCGTGGTGGAGGTCGTCGGACCACTGGCCGGCGCAGCCCGCCCCGCCGACGTCCCGGGGGCGCAGGAATCGGAGCGTGTTGGTGGCCGACTCGGCGATCAGGGTGAGAGGGCGTCCGAGCGCCTCCGCCGCCCGGTCGACGGCCTCGGAGAGCTCGGCCAGGAACGGGCGCTCCGAGAGGTCCGAGATGGCGTGGACCGCGTCGAGGCGGAGGCCGTCGAGGCCCACGTCGACCAGCCACCAGAGGGCGCTCTCGACGAAATGGCGGCGGACCTCGTCGGAGCCCGGGCCGTCGAAGTCGGGGGCCGGGCCCCAGGGGGTGCGGTAGCGCTCGGTCGCGTAGGGGCCGAAGCGGCCGTGGACGGAGCCTTCGGGCCCCAGGTGGTTGTAGACCACGTCGAGGAAGCAGGCGAGGCCCTCCCGGTGGCAGGCGTCGACCAGCCGCCGGAGGCCCGCCGGGCCGCCGTAGCTTGCCTGGGCCGCGAACGGGAAGACGCCGTCGTAGCCCCAGTTGCGCTCCCCCGAGAACTGGGCGACCGGCAGGAGCTCGAGGGCGGTCACGCCGAGCTCGGCGAGGCGCGGCAGGTGGCGGATCGCGGCGTCGAAGGTGCCCTCCGGGGTGAAGGTGCCGAGGTGGATCTCGTAGAAGAGGAGGTCGCGCCGCTCGACGGCGACCGCCTCCGCGCCGTTTCGAGGAGGGAACGCCGGCGGTACGGCCGAGGGGCCGAAGACGCCTGGTCGGATCACCCCCTCATCCCCTCGATCCCCTTCCCACCCTCGAAGGGGGGAAGGGGACGCCCCCGCCCGGACCGGAGCTGAGCGGAAGAGATGAGCCGGCAGTACGGCCGAGGGGCCGAAGACACCTGGTCGGATCACCCCCACATCCCCTCGATCCCCTTCCCACCCTCGAAGGGGGGAAGGGGACGCCCCCGCCCGGACCGGAGCTGAGCGGAAGAGATGAGCCGGCGGTACGGCCGAGGGGCCGAAGACGTCTGGTCGGATCACCCCCTCATCCCCTCGATCCCCTTCCCACCCTCGAAGGGGGGAAGGGGACGCCCCCGCCCGGACCGGAGCTGAGCGGAAGAGATGAGCCGGCGGTACGGCCGAGGGGCCGAAGACACCTGGTCGGATCACCCCCACATCCCCTCGATCCCCTTCCCACCCTCGAAGGGGGGAAGGGGACGCCCCCGCCCGGACCGGAGCTGAGCGGAAGAGATGAGCCGGCGGTACGGCCGAGGGGCCGAAGACGTCTGGTCGGATCACCCCCTCATCCCCTCGATCCCCTTCCCACCCTCGAAGGGGGGAAGGGGACGCCCCCGCCCGGACCGGAGCTGAGCGGAAGAGATGAGCCGGCGGTACGGCCGAGGGGCCGAAGACACCGTCCGGCTGCCAGCGAGACGCCGGATCGGGGAGGGGCTCGGCGCCGGCTTCCGGGTCGAGGCGGTAGCGGTAGCGCGTGCCCGGCCCGGCGCCCTCGACCGCCGCCGCGAAGTACCCCCGCTCCTCCGGCTCCATGGGCACCGATCGGGCGCCCTCGCCCTCGAGCACCAGCTCCACGGCCCGGGCGTACGGCGCCCAGACCCGAAACGAGGTCCGGCCGCCGGCGAGCGGCACGGCGCCGAGGGTCGGCGCCCCGTGGGTCTCGGCGTCTTCCATTCGTCGACTCTACCGGCAGCCCGATAGAATCTCCCGTGATGTCGCCTCGCGCCGCCCCCTTCGACCGCCCCGCCTCGCCCGAGCGGCTGGCCTCCTGGATCGAGGACGCCCGCCGTCGGACCCTCGGCCTGGTGGAGGACCTCTCCGCGGAGCAGATGCTCGGGCCGCACCTCTCGACCGTCAACCCTCTGCTCTGGGAGATCGGGCACCTCGCCTGGTTCCAGGAGCGCTGGACGCTTCGCGACCTCCTCGGGCGCGAGCCGGTGCGCCCCGACGGCGACGCCCTCTACGACTCCTCCGCCGTGCCGCACGACACCCGCTGGGACCTGCCCCTGCCCACCCGGGAGGAGACCTACCTCTACCTCTGGACGGTCAAGGAGCGCCTGCTCGAGGCCCTCGCCGACCCGGCGGCGGTGGACCCGCCCGGGGCGCTCGCCTACCGGGCCGCCTACACCACCTTCCACGAGGACATGCACGGCGAGGCCTTCCTCTACGCCCGCCAGACGCTGGCCTATCCCGCGCCTTCTCTGGACGGTGCGGCGCCTGAAGCGATCGAAGCCGGCCCCCTGACGGGAGACGTGGACGTGCCGGGCGGCACCTTCCTCCTGGGCGCCGATCCGGAGGCCCCCTTCGTCTTCGACAACGAGAAGTGGGCCCACCCGGTCTCGGTCGCGCCCTTCCGGATCGCCCGGGCGCCGGTGACCCAGGTCGAGATGGCCGCCTTCGTCGCCGACGGCGGCTACCGGCGCGAGGAGCTCTGGAGCCCCGAGGGCTGGCGCTGGCGCCGGGAGATCGGCGCCGAGCACCCGGTCTACTGGCGCCGCGACGGCGACGGCTGGCTGCGCCGGGACTTCGACCGCTGGGTGCCCCTCGAGCCGCACCGGCCGGTGATCCACGTCTCGGCCCACGAGGCGGAGGCGTACTGCCGCTGGGCCGGCCGCCGGCTGCCCACCGAGGCCGAGTGGGAGGCAGCGGCCTCGGCGGCGACGGCTCCCGAGGCGGCCGGCGGCGGCAAGCGGACCTACCCGTGGAGCCCGTCGCAGCGCTGGGGCGAGGAGCCGCCGGCGCCGGAGGTGGCGAACCTCGACGGCCTGCGCATGGGCTGCGTGGACGTGGCGGCTCTGCCCGCCGGCGACAGCGCCTGCGGCTGCCGCCAGATGCTGGGCAACGTCTGGGAGTGGACGGCGAGCGCCTTCGAGCCCTACCCGGGCTTCACCCCGGACATGTACCGCGACTACTCGGCGCCCTGGTTCGGCGATCACCGGGTGCTCCGGGGCGGCGCCTGGCCCACCCGCGGCCGGATGCTCCGCACCACGTGGCGCAACTACTACACCCCCGACCGGCGCGACGTCTGGGCCGGCTTCCGCACCTGCGCCCTGGAGTGAACCTCGTCATCGTCACCCCCGCGCCCCCCGCCTCGCTCGCCGGCAACCGGGTGACCGCCGAGCGCTGGCGGCGCCTGCTCGAGGCGGCCGGTCACCAGGTCACCGTGGCCGAGGCCTGGAACGGCGAGCCCTGCGACGCCCTCCTGGCCCTCCACGCCCGCAAGAGCTTCGGCTCCATCGAGCGCTACCGGCGCGAGCGCCCGGCGGCGCCCCTGGCCGTCGTCTTGACCGGCACCGACCTCTACGGCGATCTCGGCACCTCGGCCGAGGCGCGCCGCGCCCTGGAGCTGGCGGACCGTCTGGTGGCCCTCCAGCCCCGGGCCGCCGACGAGCTGCCCGAGGCGCTGCGGGACAAGGTTCGGGTGATCCACCAGTCCTCGGAAGCGGCGCCGCGCCGCGAGCCTCGGGAGGACGCCTTCCCGGTCTGCCTCCTCGCCCACCTGCGCCCGGTCAAGGACCCGCTCCTCGCCGCGCGCGCGGCCGATCTCCTGCCGCCCGGCTCGCCCGTCCGGATCCTCCACGCCGGCGAGAGCCTCGACGACGAGCTCGCGGCCGAGGCCCGGAGACGCTCGGAGGCGCCGGGCTCGCGCTACCGCTGGCTGGGGCCTCTGCCGCGCCCCGCGGCGCTCGAGCTCCTCGCCGGCAGCCGGCTGCTCCTGGTCACGTCGCGCATGGAGGGCGGCGCCAACGTCGTCTCCGAGGCCCTGGCCGCCGGCGTGCCGGTCCTCTCGACCGAGATCCCCGGCTCGGTGGGAATGCTGGGGGAGGACTACCCGGGCTACTTCCCGGTGGCCGACGCCCCGGCGCTCGCCGCCGTCCTCGCCCGCGCCGAGAGCGATCCGGCCTTCCTGGCCGAGCTCGCCGAGCGCTGCGGCCGCGTCGCCGCCATCGCCTCCCCGGCGCGCGAGCGGGCCGCCCTCGAAGCCCTCTTGGCCGAGCTGGCGGGCGGGTAGAATCGCGCCTCGCGGTCTCACCCAGAACCGATTCGAAGGAGAGAGTCACGATGCACGCCGTCTGCCGGTCCCTCGTCCGCCTCGCCGTTTCCCTGGTCCTCGTAGCTCTTCTCGCCGCGGCCCCGGCGCGCGCCGCGAACCTCCTGTCCAACCCCCACTTCGCCACTTCCCTGGCGGGCTGGGAGGCCACCGGCCCCAACGCCTCCTGGTCGCCCGTCGACGTCGCCGGCTCGCCCACCTCCGGCTCGGCCCGGGCCGTCAACGACGGGACGAACGGGTCGTTCTCCGGCATCTACTTGCGCCAGTGCGTGCCGGTCGTGGCGGGGACCACCTACGAGGTCGGGTTCCAGGCCATGCTGCCCGCGGGCCAGGATCGCACCGGAGGGGCGGGCGGCGTGTTCTACATCTACCAGGAGCCGGGCTGCCCCCTGGGGCATACGGTGATCGGCGGCGGCACCCTCGATTCGGTCACCGACCTCGGGAGCTGGGAGGACGTCCACGCCTCCTTCACGGCGCCGGCCGGGAGCCGGAGCGCGTTCCTCATGTTCTCGGTCGCCAAGACCGAGGCCGGCGGCCAGCTCGCGGCCCACTTCGACGACGCCTTCGTCTGCCCCTCGGGCGCCTGCGAGGACAGCGGGCTGGAGGGCGACTTCTTCACCGATCCCGAGTACCCCGACTTCCGCTTCCGGGTGAACCTCGGCGATCCGGGGGCGGTGATCGTGGGCGCCCACGAGGCCGACTGCCAGCCGGACACGGTCTGCGTGAGCGGCGCCCTGCCCGGGCGCTCGGAGCTCTTCCTGCGCATCCTGGGGCCACGGCCGAACGGCTTCCTCTGGCCGACCCTGGTCCGCTTCACCCCGTCGCGGGTGGCGGTGGAGATCGAGCAGGTGAGCACGGGCGAGCGCCAGGTCTACGTCCTCGACGCCGTGCCGCCGGGCACCGACGACCTCCCCGGCCTCCAGGACCGGATGGGGTTCCTGCCGTGAGGCGAAGGCCCCGGAGCCTCGCCTCTCCGGGGGCTACCCGCTCTCCGGCTCCGGGCTCTTCAGGAAGACCGCGGCCAGCGGCGGCAGGGTGAGGTTGAGGCTGTGGCTGCGGCCGTGGGCGCCGACGGGCGAGGCTTCGACCTCGCCCAGGTTGCCCTCGCCGCTGCCCCAGTAGGAGGTGGCGTCGGTGTTGAGGAGCTCCTCCCAGACGCCGCCCCGGGGTACGCCCAAGCGGTAGTTGTGGCGCACGACGGGCGTGAGGTTGAAGGCGCAGGCCACCAGGGCGCCGGTCGTCCGCCCCTTGCGGAGGAAGGCGAGGACGCCCGCCTCGGCGTCCGAGGCCTCGATCCACTCGAAGCCCTCGGGCGCCAGGTCGATCTCGTGGAGCGCCGGCTCGTCCCGGTAGAGGCGGTTGAGGTCCGCCACCAGGCGGCGCATCCCCTCGTGGGGCGTCGGGCCGCCGGTTGCCTCCCCGGGGCCCGCTTCGAGGAGGCTCCAGTCGAGGCTCGTCTCGTGGGACCACTCGCGCCACGGGGCGAGCTCCTCGCCCATGAACAGGAGCTTCTTGCCCGGCTGGGCGGTCATGTAGCCGTAGAGGAGGCGCAGGTTCGCGAACTTCTCCCAGTCGGGCCCCGGCATCTTGGCGAGCAGCGAGCCCTTGCCGTGGACCACCTCGTCGTGCGAGAGCGGCAGGCAGAAGTTCTCGGTGAAGGCGTAGACCATCCGGAAGGTCAGCTCGCCGTGGTGATACCTCCGGTGGATCGGCTCGTGGGCGAAGTACTGGAGGGTGTCGTGCATCCAGCCCATGTCCCACTTGAAGCCGAAGCCCAGGCCGCCGAGATAGGTCGGCCGCGAGACCATGGGCCAGGCGGTCGACTCCTCGGCGAAGGTCTGGACGTCGGGGAAGGAGCGGTAGACCTCCTCGTTGAGCTGACGCAGGAAGGCGAGCGCGTCGAGGTTCTCCCGGCCGCCGTAGCGATTCGGGATCCATTCGCCGGCCTTGCGCGAGTAGTCGAGGTAGAGCATGGAGGCGACGGCGTCCACCCTGAGGCCGTCGGCGTGGTAGCGATCGAGCCAGTGGAGGGCCGAGGAGACGAGGAAGCTCCGCACCTCGTTCCTGCCGTAGTTGAAGATCAGGCTCCCCCAGTCCGGGTGGAAGCCCTGGCGCGGGTCGGCGTGCTCGAAGAGGTGGGTGCCGTCGAAGTAGGAGAGGCCGTGCTGGTCGGCGGGGAAGTGGGAGGGCACCCAGTCGAGGATCACTCCGATGCCGGAGCGGTGGAGCGTGTCGACCAGGAACATGAAGTCGGCGGGTGAGCCGTAGCGGCTGGTGGGGGCGAAGTAGCCGGTCGTCTGGTAGCCCCAGGAGCCGTAGAACGGGTGCTCCATGACCGGCAGGAGCTCGACGTGGGTGTAGCCCTGGCGCCGGACGTGCTCGGCGAGGAGGGGCGCGACCTCGCGGTAGGAGAGCGGCCGGTCGCCCTCCTCGGGCTTGCGCCGCCAGGAGCCGAGGTGCATCTCGTAGATGGAGATCGGGGCGTCGAGGGCGTTGCGGGAGGCGCGCGAAGCCAGCCACTCGCCGTCGTCCCAGTCGTGGGCCTCCGGGCCGTCGAGGGCGCAGACCACCGAGGCGGTCTTGGGCGGCACCTCGGCGCGGGTGGCGAAGGGATCGGCCTTGTCCACCCGGTAGGCGCCGTCGCCCGAGACCACGTGGAACTTGTAGAGGGCGCCCTCGCCGAGGCCGGGAAGGAACCCCTCCCAGATCCCCGAGTGGCCGCGCGGCGCGAGGGGGTGGGCGCCGCCCTGCCAGTCGTTGAAGGCGCCCACCACCGAGACCGCCGAGGCCGACGGCGCCCAGACCGCGAAGTAGACGCCGGCCTCGCCGCCGACCGCCATGGGCCGGGCGCCGAGCTTCTCGTAGAGCCGGAAGTGGCGGCCCTCGTTGAACAGGTAGAGGTCGTCCTCGGTGAGCGGGCTGGCGGCGGCGAGCTCCTCGCCGGTGATCGGCGCTTCGACTCGGAGGGGGACGCGGACCGGCGCCCGCGGGGCGCCCTCGCCGGCCGTCGCCCCGGCCGCGCCGCGCCGCGCGGCGTCGACCGCCCGGAGGGTCTCGACCACCCGCGAGTCGCCGCGCATCTCCTCGAGGGTGAGGGCGGCCTTGCGCCGCCAGTTGGCCCGCTCGGGCCCGGTACCCGGCTCGTTCTGGGGCTCGGTCTCGCCCCACAGGTCCTCCACGTTGACGAGGACGGTACGCGCCGGGCTCGCCGCCACGATTCGGGTGGCACCTCGGCTGACCACCGCCGGATCGAGCTCGGGCGGGGGCGCCTCCATTCGGGTGGCACCTCGTTCGGCACCTCGTTCGGCGGCCTTCTCCGCGATTCGGGTGGCACCTCGCCGGGAGGTCGCGGGGAGGGGCTCCGGAGTGGCCTCGGGCGCCGGATTCTCGGCCAGCCCGCCGGCCAGGAGGTGCTCCTCCAGCGCCCGCCGGCCGGCCTCCCGGCCCTCGCGCTCGGCCTCGGCCGCCTCCGGCTCGAGAAGCCCCCGCTCGATCCGCCGGGCGAGGTCGTGGCCGGCGAGGAAGCCGGGGAAGGTGGGCGTGTCGTGGGTGTCGAGGCAGGCGAGGGCGTCGGGCGCGGGCGGCGCGAACGGGGTCTCGGGGTCGCCCGTGAGGGCGAACTGGCCGACCCACATGGGGGAGACGCCGTGCTCGGCGAGGGCCGCGTCCACCGCGGCGGGCACGGTGCCCAGGTTCTCGCCCACCAGGACCGTGCGGTGGCGGTGGGACTCGAGGCAGAGGATGGCGTAGAGCTCCTCGGCGGGGTAGCGCACGTACGCGCCGTCGGTCGCCTCCGCGCCGTCGGGAATCCAGAACAGCCGGTGGAGGGCCATGACGTGGTCGATCCGGAGCATCCCGGCGGCCTCGAAGAGGGTGCCGAGGACCGCCCGCAGGTAGCCGTAGCCCTCCTCGCGCTGCCGCTCCGGGTGGGGCGGCGGGAAGCCCCAGCTCTGGCCGCGGACGAAGAAGGGGTCGGGCGGGGCGCCCACCGCGGCGCCGCGGGCGAAGAGCTCGCGGTGGCGCCACAGGTCGTAGGAGCTCCGGTGGACGCCGAGGGGGAGGTCGAGGTAGAGGCCGGTGCCCGCCTCCCGGGCGCGCGCGGCGACGCCGCGCACCTGGGCGTCGGCCAGGAACTGGACGTAGAGGTGGTAGCTCCGGGCCTCCTCGTCGTAGTCGCCCGGCGCGATCGCCCGCGGCTCGCCGGCCGCCAGGCGCGCCTCCCACGCCGGCCAGGGCTCGCCGCGGCGCTCGCCCACCGCCCGGAAGGCGGCGTAGGCCTCGACCTCGGGACGGCGGCGGAGGAAGGCTTCCAGCTCCGCCCGCCGGGGATTGCCTCCGCCCGCCGGCCCGAAGAGCTTCCCGGGCCAGGAGCTCGAGCACCGAGCGCTTCGCCCGCATGAGCTCCCGGTACTCGACCTCGGGGGCCGCGGCGAGGGCCTGCCGGGCCTTCGTGAGCTTCGCCGAGGCGAGGAGCTTGCGGGCCGCCGCCGAGGTGGCGAGCTCGGGGATGGCGGTCGCGTCCGGGTCGAGGCCCAGGGCCAGGAAGACCTCGTTCCAGAACAGCCGGCTCGCCGGGGCGTAGGGGCTCGGGTCGAACACCCCTTCGCCCGGGTCGAGGAAGGCGGCGTGAAGCGGGAGGGTGCCCACCAGGGAGGCGCCGAGGCCGGCGCTCCAGTCGACCAGGCGGCCGAGGTCTCCCAGGTCGCCGGCGCCCCAGCCCCCGGCCTCGCGGCGCAGCGCGTAGAGGGGCAGGAAGACCCCCCACTCGCCGCGGCGGTCGAGCCCTGAGCCGTAGGCCCGGCGGGGCGCCGAGACGACGAGGACCGTGGCGCGCCGGTCGCCGGCCTCGAGCTCCAGGAGGTGATAGCCGCGGGGCAGGGTCTCGGGGACGCGGAGCGCGCCGCCCGCCGGATCGGGCGCGAGCCGCCAGCGCCGGCGGTCGCCGCCCTCCAGGGTCATCCGGCACTCGATCGGCCCGGTGTCCGCACCCCCTGCGCCCGGCCGCACCGCGAGCTCGAGCCGCCCCTCCCAGGCCACCGCCACCGGCTCGGCGAGGCGGCCGGCGAGCTCGCGGCGCCGGGCGGCGATGGCGGCGGCGGGATCGGCGCCCGAAGCCACCTCGTCGGGGCGGCCCCGGCTCAGGCTCTCGATCAGGGCGAGGACGGTCTCGGCCGGGGCCTGGCGCCGCCGGCCGTAGGCGTCGGTGTAGAGCTCTGGACGCCCCACAGGCGCGCCAGCTCCGCGAGGTCGCGCCCGGGAGGCCGGCTCTCGGCCTGCGTCGTCGCGCGGTCGTCCCGGTTCGGGGGTCGGGTCATCCTGCGCCTCCTCCTCCATCGATCAGCCCGAGGATCCCGACCAGCGGGATCCGCGCCCAGGTGGGCCGGTTGTCGAGCTCGTAGCGGAGCTCGTAGATCGCCTTGTCGAGCAGATAGACCTCGAGCAGCAGGCCCAGGGAGCGCTCGTCCGGCGGCACGATCCGGGCGCCGCTCCCCGCTCCGTCCGCCGCCTCGGCGGTCGCGAGGTAGGCGGCGAGAAAGGCGCCGGCGCTCTCGAGATACCAGCGCCGTCCCCAGCCGGCCAGCGAGCCCACCTGCTCCGGGCCGAGAAGCGCCCGGGCGCGCTGCTCCTCGAGCGAGGCGTGGACCGCGTAGTCGAAGGAGCGCAGCATCCCGGCCACGTCCCTCAGGGGCGAGCGCTTGATCCGCCGCTCCGAGAGCGGACGGGCGGGCTCGCCCTCGAAGTCGAGGATCACGAAGTCCTTGCCGGTGTGGAGCACCTGGCCCAGGTGGTAGTCGCCGTGGCAGCGGATGCGGTCGGCCTCGATCTTGCCTTCGAGCAGCGGCGCGAAGCGCGCGAGCAGGACCTCGCGGCTCGCCAGCAGACGCTCGGCCGCCTCCCGGTCCGCCGCGTCGGGCAGGCGCCCGGCCTGCTCCCGGAGCAGGCGGAAGGTGCGCCCGACCGAGGTGCGCAGCGATTGGTAGAGCGAGCGCTGGTAGAGCTCCGAGAACGGCTCGGGCACGAAGGCCGGATCTTCCCGGTCCGAGGCCAGGGCCAGGTGGAGCTCTGCCGTGCGCTGGCCGAGCAGCCCGACGGTCGCCGGGTAAAGGCCGATCGTCTCGGCCACCTCGTCGACCGGCTCGCCGGCCGCGGGCTCGGCCTCGGGGCTCGCCGCGCGGCGCGCCTGGATCCGGGCCAGGGCGAGGCCGAGCTCCGGCGGCCGGGGGCCTTCGCCCAGGCCGTCCGGCGCCGCCGGCGGGCTCGCCTCGTGGCGCGAGAGGACGCGCTCGAAGAAGCGCCCGAGGAAGTCCAGCGTGAAGCGCCAGGCGTCCCCCGAGCTTCTCGACGAAGCCCTGGAGGATGGCGACCGAGAGGGGCGGGCGGTTGCGGCGGACGAGCTCGAGCGCCCCGCCCACCGGCGGCACGTGCCGGTAGGTCGTCTTCTCGGTCAGGAAGCGGCCGATCTCGAGGTCGGGATTGACCCCCGGCTCGAGCTTCCGGAACAGCTTGAGCACCAGCCGGTCGCCGAAGACGACCGAGGAGTTGCTCTGCTCGGCGCCCATCATGCGCACCGGGAGCTCCTCGCCCGCGGGGCCCCGGAGCACCCGGTAGACGCGGCTGCGCGAGGCGACGAGCTGGGTGCCCCCGCCGAGCTCGGCGCGGAGCGTCCGGCGCTTGCCGATCGCCTCGAGGAGGGCCCGGCAGAAGGCGGGGTCGGCCACCGCGTCGTAGAGCACGCCGTGGCCTTCGCCGCCGGCTTCGGCCCCGGTCTCGGTCTGGACCCGGGCGAGCGCCGCCCAGGGGCGCTCCCGCGCCAACCGCTCGCCCTCCTCGCCTGGCGCGAAGGCGAGCGGCAGGGCGTAGGTCTCCGGCTCGTCGTCGAGGTAGTCGACGCTCACGAAGGCGAGGACCGCCCCGCCCGCCGGGGGGCCGCCCGCGCCGTTGCCGTGGACCGGCACCATGGCGGCCAGCTCGACGCCGCGCACCCTCCGGCTCTTGCTGCCGAACCAGCGGCGGCCGGCGAGGACGCCGGGCAGGATCGCCTCGAAACGGCGCCGGCCGGGGCCGGCGAGGCACTCGGGCCAGCTCCCGGCGAGGGCGAGGACCGGCAGCTCCGGAGCCTCGCCCGGCGCCGGCCGCGCCCGCTCAGCCGGCAGCGAGCCGCCCGGGCGCTGTCGCGGGGCGGCCGGCTCGGCGGCGAGCGAGAACCAGTAGAAGCCGTGGGGGCCCAGGGTGAGCAGGTAGGGCAGCTCGCCGATCTCCGGGAACGGCGTGCGCCCGAACAGCTCGGTGGGCACGACGCCGCGGAACTCCGCCAGGTCGAGCTCGACGTGCTGGACGAAGCGCGAGAGGTTGGCGACCATCAGGATCCGCTCGCCGTCGTGGCGGCGGATGAACGCCAGGACGCGGTGGTTGTCGGGCTGGAGGAACTCGATCGAGCCCCGGCCGAAGGCCTGGTAGCGCTTGCGCAGGGCGATCATCCGGCGCATCCACCAGAGCTGCGAGTGGGGGTTCGCCTGCTGGGTCTCGACGTTGACCGCCTCGTAGTGGTACTCGGGGTCGATGATCACCGGCAGGTAGAGCTTGTGCGGGTTGGCGTCCGAGAAGCCGGCGTTTCTGTCCGGGCTCCACTGCATCGGGGTGCGCACGCCGTTCCTGTCGCCCAGGTAGTAGTTGTCGCCCATGCCGATCTCGTCGCCGTAGTAGACGATCGGCGTGCCGGGCAGGGCCATCAGGAGGGCGTTCATCAGCTCGATGCGGCGCCGGTCGTTGCCCAGCAGAGGCGCCAGCCGCCGGCGGATCCCCAGGTTGATCCGCGCCTGCGGCTCGGCGGCGTAAACCCGGTACATGTAGTCCCGGTCCTCGTCGGTCACCATCTCGAGCGTGAGCTCGTCGTGGTTGCGCAGGAACATCGCCCACTGGCAGGTCTCGGGGATCGCCGGGGTCTGCTCCAGGATGTCGATGATCGGGAACCGGTCCTCCATGCGCAGCGCCATGAACAGCCGCGGCATGACCGGGAAGTGGAACGACATGTGGCACTCGTCGCCCTAGCCGAAGTACTCGACCGCGTCCTCCGGCCACTGGTTGGCCTCGGCGAGGAGCATCCGGTCCTCGTAGCGCCCGTCGACGTGGGCGCGGAGCTCCTTCAGGAACGCGTGGGTCTCGGGCAGGTTCTCGCAGTTCGTGCCCTCGCGCTCGAAGAGGTAGGGGATGGCGTCGAGGCGCATGCCGTCGACCCCCATGTCGAGCCAGAAGTCGAGGGCCCGGAGCACCTCGCGCCGGACGTGGGGCGACGCGAAGTTCAGGTCGGGCTGGTGGTGGTAGAAGCGGTGCCAGAAGTAGGCGCCGGCCACCGGGTCCCAGGTCCAGTTCGAGGTCTCGAAGTCCTGGAAGATGATCCGCGCGTCCTGGTAGCGCTCGGCGGTCTCGCTCCAGACGTAGAAGTCGCGGTGGCGGCTTCCCGGCTTCGAGCGCCGGGCGCGCTGGAACCAGGGGTGCTGGTCCGAGGTGTGGTTGATCACCAGCTCGGTGATCACCCGGAGGCCCCGGCGGTGGGCCTCGCGCAGGAACCGGCGGAAGTCGCCGAGGTCGCCGTACATCGGGTTGACCCCGCGGTAGTCGGCGATGTCGTAGCCGTCGTCCCGCAGCGGCGACGGGTAGAACGGCAGCAGCCAGAGGGCCGTGACCCCCAGGTCCTGGAGGTAGTCGAGCTTGCCGGTGAGCCCGGGGAAGTCACCGATGCCGTCGCCGTCGCTGTCCGCGAACGCCCGCACGTGGAGCTGGTAGATGACCGCATCCTTGTACCAGAGGGACTCGTCGGCGAGGAGCGAGCGGTGG
>CAWIQD010000007.1:0-319558 GCA_963837945.1 uncultured Acidobacteriota bacterium | reverse complement strand
AGGGCGCCCGCCTGGCCGGTGCCCCGGCCGCCGTGCTGCGTGTTGAGCCAGGCGCTCGCGCGGGCCGCCGGCGCGGCGGCGAGCAGGGCGAAAGCGGTCAGGGTGAGGATCGCGAGGGGGGCTCGGCGGGTCATCGGTGTCCTCCGGTGGTGCGATGAGATCAGACTGGCGGAATCGACTCCACGGCGTTCGAACGAGCGGTGAGCGCCCGGACCGCGGGCGAGTCTACCGCGGATCGGACCGGCTCCTACTCGGACTCGGCTCGGATCCGGCTCGGATCTGGGCTGGGATCCGGGAGCGATACCATAGACGCCGTGACGAGCTTCCTCCAGCGACCCGGCCGCCGGCTCCTCGCGCTCCTCGTCGCCGCGCTCGCCCTGAGTGTGGCGGCTCCGGCGCTCGGCGCCCAGGGTCCGCTCGCGCAGGCGATCGGGGGCGCGGCCGGCGGCGGCCAGGCACGGCGGGCCGGTCCCTCGGACGCGGGGAAGAAGGGCCAGGGCGTCCTGCCGGACCAGCCTCCCGACTCGGCGCTGCTCGGCGACCAGGTGCTCGATCCGGCGGCCTGGCCCGTCATCGGCCGGCGGATCCTCGGGCGGGTGGTCGCCTGGCTGCCCTCGCTGCTCGCCGCCCTGATCGTGCTCCTCGTCTTCTTCGTCCTCCACCGCGTCGTTGCCGGGCTCCTGCGCCGGGTGATGGGGCGCACCCGCGCCGACCCGGCGGCGCTCGACATCACCCTGCGCCTGAGCAAGTACCTGATCCTCGGCCTGGGCCTGGTGATGGCCGCGAGCCAGGTGGGCATCAACGTCGCCTCGCTGCTCGCCGGCGTCGGCATCCTCGGCCTGGCGGTCGGTCTCGCCGCCCAGGACAGCCTCGGGAACCTGATGGCGGGGATCACGATCCTCTGGGACCGGCCGTTCCGGATCGGCGACAACGTGACCGTCTCGGAGACCTTCGGCAAGGTCAAGGAGATCGGCCTGCGCACCACGCGGATCCGCACCGTCGACCAGCTCGACGCGATCCTCCCGAACAAGGAGATCATCAACCAGAAGATCGTCAACCATACGCTCAACCCGATGATGCGGCTCGGCATCCCGGTCGGGATCGCCTACAAGGAGGACACGCGTCACGCCCGCGAGGTGCTGCTGGCGGCGATCGAGGGGCACGAGCTCCTGCTCGAGAAGCCGGAGCCGCAGGTCGTGGTGACCGCGCTCGCCGACTCGGCGGTCAACCTCGAGCTCCGGGTGTGGCTGCGCGATCCCTACGCCGAGCGCCAGGCGACCTTCGCGATGCTCGAGCTGGTGAAGATCGCCCTCGACGAGGCCGGGATCGAGATCCCCTTCCCGCAGCGCACGCTTCACCTGCCGGAGGCGCTGCGGCTGGAAGGTGAGCGCGCCGAGGACGACGCCGGCGGCGAGGCGGACTGAGCGCCCTGCGGCGGAGACCGTTTCCCGTCGCGAGCTGGTAGACTGCTCACGTCTCCCGGGAGTTCCAGATGTCCGATCGGAGTGGAGTCGTGAGGAATGAGGCGTCCCGCCCCAGTGCAACGGCCGAGGGCCTAGCCTTCCCCCCCCTGGGGGTGGGAAGGGGATCGAGGGGATGCGGGGGGACCCGCTAGCATGATCGTAGAAAAGCGCCACCTGGGCGGGTGCATCCTGCTCAACGTCGAGGGGGTGATCAAGCTCGGCGAGAGCGCCGAGTTCTTCGCCCAGACGCTCGAGCGCGCCCTCGCCGAGGACCGGGGCCACGTCCTGGTCGACTTCTCGAAGATCAACTACATCGACTCGACCGGCATCGGCGAGCTGGTCGGTTACCTCGGGCAGTTCCGCGACCGCCGGCGCAAGCTCATCCTGGTCAATCCCACCGACCGGATCCGCCGGCTGCTCGAGGTCGCTCGCCTCGCCGAGCTCTTCCCGATCCACGACACCGTCGAAGCCGCGATCGAAGCGGAGGGTTGACGCCGGCCCGGCCGGGCGGCGCGCGGTGGAATCTGGTACTCTTCTTGCTGTTCTGCCATAGGCATGAGACGCCTCGCTCCACTTCGGCCTTCCCCGCGGGCCCTCGCGGCCCTCGCCCTGGCGCTCGCCGTGGCGCTCGGCGCCGCCGCCGGGTGTGCCAGCCTCAGCGAGAAGACCTCCGGACGGCGGCCGGCGTTCAGCCAGGTCCAGCCGGCGGTCGCGTTCGAGATGCTGCGCGACAACCCCAGCCTGCCGGTGATCGACCTGCGGAGCCGCTTCGAGTTCACCGGCCCCGCCGGGCACATCAAGGGAGCCCAGTGCCTGCCGCTCGATGAGCTGCCGGCCCGGCTCGCCGAGCTCTCGGCGTTGCGCGGCCGTACCTTCCTCGTCTATTGCGGCCACGACCTTTGCGGGCTCCAGGGGCTCAATCTCCTGGAGAAGGCGGGCTTCGAGGAGGTGGTGCTGATGGACGGCGGCCTCGACGAGTGGGTCGAAGAGGGCTTCGGCACCGTGACCGGGCCGCCGGCGCCGATGCGTTTCCAGGACAAGTCCGGCAAGGTCAAGGTCGACTAGGAGTCTGCGCGGTAGGATTTGCGCGATGCTCCAGCTCCGCTGCCGGATCGACGGCACGCTGCGGGTCTTTCCTCTCGTCGGTGAGAAGGTACGGATCGGCCGCGGGCCCGACAACGACGTTCGGCTCGCCGATCCTTCGGTGTCCCGGCATCACGCGATCGTCGAGCGCGGCCCCCAGGGCTGGTCGATCCGTGACCTCGACAGCACCAACGGCACGCGCCACAACGGCAGCCGGGTCCACCGGGCGGCGCTCGCGAGCGGCGACCGGTTGACCATCGGCGCCTTCGAGCTCGACGCCGAGGACGCGACCGAAGGCGCCACGCGGCTGGGGCCTCCCGCCGGCCGCACGGACCCGCCGCCGCCCACGACGCCGCGCCTGCCCCGCTCGACGCCGGGGCCCGGGAAGGTCCCCAACGCCAGCATCG
Organism: uncultured Acidobacteriota bacterium; assembly: GCA_963837945.1. GTDB lineage: Bacteria > Acidobacteriota > Thermoanaerobaculia > Multivoradales > DATKCC01 > CAVUBL01. Next base: position 316,605 of record CAWIQD010000007.1, on the reverse strand, counting down.
TCCGGCCGCTCGACGACTTCTCGGCCGCCTACGGCCTCGATGCACGGGCGAAGCCGGCGGAGATCGAGCCGGCGGACGAGAGCGAGGGCGCCTACGGCAACCGGGTGTTCGGCTTCCTCACCCGCCTCGCCCAGCTCCTGATCACGGCCGAGTCGGTGGATCAGGTGCTGCGCCGGGTCCTCGACATCGTCTTCGAGGCCCTGCCGGTCGAGCGCGGGTTCATCCTGCTCAAGAACCCGGACGGCGAGATCGTCTGCGAGCTGGCCCGGTTCGGCGAACGAGTCGTGGAGCGGCCGAAGGAGGGCGTGCCGGTCTCCCGCACCATCCTCGACGCGGTGATCGAGGACCGCGTGGCGCTGCTCACCTACGACGCCCTGGCCGACGGGCGGCTCTCGGCCGGGGACTCGATCCGGCTCCACGGCATCCGGGCGGCGATGAGCGCGCCGCTCTGGTCGGGCGAGGGGATCCTCGGTGTGATCCAGGCCGACTCGCCGGTTCAGGTCGGCGCCTTCCGCGAGCGCGACCTCGACTTCCTGACCGCGCTCGCGAACTACGCGGCGGTGGCGGTCGAGCGGCTGCGCAACGCCCACCGGGCCGACCGCGAGCGCCGCCTGCGCAGCCGGTTCGAGCGCTACCACTCGCCGGCGGTCATCGAGGAGATGATCCGCGAGACGGAGGCGGGCGAGGAGACCGGGGACGACGACGCGGTGCGCCAGCTCCGCCTCACCGAAGCGAGCGTGATGTTCGCCGACCTCGAAGGGTTCACCGCCTTCGCCGAAGGGGCGAGCCCCTCGGAGGTCGCCGAGCTGCTCGAAGGCTTCTTCAACCAGGCGATCGAAGCGGTGTTCGCCGCCGGGGGCACGCTGGACAAGTTCATCGGCGACGCCGTCATGGCGTTCTTCGGCGCGCCGATCGCGCAGCCCGATCACGCCCGGCGGGCGGTCTCGGCGGCCGTTCACCTGCAGCGCTCGCTCCGGCGCTGGAACGAGGAGCGCCGCGGCGGCGGCCTGCCGGCGGTCGGTGCCCGCGTGGCGATCAACAGCGGGCCGGTGGTGGTGGGCGACGTCGGGAGCGCGCGCCGGGTCGACTACACGGTGCTCGGCAACACGGTGAACGTGGCGTCGCGCCTGGAGCAGTTCGTGGCGCGGCCGGGAGACATCGTCCTCGGCGAGGAGACCCGCCGCCAGCTCGGTGACGAGGCCGAGGCCGACCTCCTCGGACAGTTCCAGCTCAAGGGCCTGCAGCGGAAGGTCCGCGCCTACCGGATCCGGCTCGACGAGACGGACGAGGAGCCTCCAGAGGCCGATCCCGGGGACGCGACCGGCGCCGGAGCGGAGCCCGACCGGGACGGCCCCGAGAGCCGGGCCGAAGGGTAGGCGGTGGCGGTCGAGCTCACGGCACGGCCCGCCCCGGTCCTGGTGACCGGCAATCCCGGCAAGGTCGAGGAGGCCGAGCGCATCCTGGGCTGGCGCCTCGAGACGGTCCCGATCGACCTGCCGGAGATCCAGTCGCTCGACCTCGCGGAGGTGCTCGCCGCCAAGGGCGAGGAGGCGTGGCGGCGGGTCGGCCGGCCGCTGGTGGTCGAGGAGACCGGGCTCGAGGTCGACGCGATGGGCGGCTTTCCGGGGCCGCTCGTGCGCTGGATGCTCGAGGCGACGGGGGCGGAGGGGATCGCTCGCGCCGCGCGGGCGCTTTCGCCCGACGGCGAGGCGCCGGCGGTCACCGCGCGCTGCCTGCTCCTCTACGTCGACGGCGAGCGCCGGGTGACGGGCGAGGGCGTCAGCCGGGGCACCCTGGTCTTGCCGCCGCGGGGCGACGGGGGCTTCGGCTGGGATCCGGTCTTCCTGCCGGAGGGCGAGACCCGGACCTTCGGCGAGCTGCCGGGGGAGATCAAGGACCGGATCGGCCACCGGGGGCTCGCCTGGCGCGACCTGGCGGCGAAGCTCGGCTCGCCGGGTACCTGAATACCCCCCGCCCCGAAAACGTCTCGCGCAGAGCCGCAGAGCCGCAGAGCCGCGGCCAGGGAGGGGCACCATCGACCCGGAACCATCCTGCTCCCGGGTTCCGCACGTCGAACGCCCTTCTCCGCGCCTCTGCGCCTCTGCGCGAGAACATCACTGGTTTCGCTCCAGAATGCGGCTTGGGGAGTGCGGCTAGAGGAGACCGAGCTCCTGGGCCAGCTCGTCCGTCTGCCGCTCGAGCTCCGCCAGGTCGCCGTCGTTGTGGAGCACCCGGTCGGCGGCGGCGCGGCGCGCCTCGCCCTCGCCCTGGGCGGCGAGGCGCCGGCGGGCCTCCGCCTCGGCCATGCCCCGGGCGACCGCCCGGCGCAGCCGGACCTCCGGCGCCGCCTCGACCGTCACCACGCGGTCGAAGCCGGGCGCGTAGCCGGCCTCGACCAGGAGGGTCGCCTCGAGCACCACGACGCCTCGCGGCGCCTCGGCCGCACGGCGGGCGAAGCGTTCGCGCACCAGGGGGTGGACGGCCCGCTCCAGGCGCTCGCGGGCTCCGGGGTCGCGGAACACGATCCCGGCGAGGGCGGTCCTGTCGACCGCGCCGCGGGGATCGAGGACGCCGGGCCCGAAGAGCTCGGCCGCCGCCCGCGCCCCGGGCTCGCCCGGCTCGTAGAGCTCGGCGACCAGCCGGTCGGCGTCGATCACCGTCGCCCCGCGGGCGGCGAGGCTCCGGGCGACCGTCGACTTGCCGCTCGCCAGGCCGCCCGTAAGGCCTATGCGCATCCCCCCCGCAACCCCTCGGTCCCCTTCCCACCCCCGAGGGGGAGGGGACGCCCCCTCCCGGGATCGTCGTCGGCATGGGGTCAGACGGCCGCGAGCCCTTGCCGGGCCTTCGAGGCTTCGAGGGTGTTGACCAGGAGCATCGCCACGGTCAGGGGGCCGACGCCTCCGGGGACCGGCGTGATGGCCGCCGCCCGGTCCTTGCACGCGGGTGAAGTCGACGTCGCCGATCAAGGTCGAGCCCCGGCGCTGGAAGGCCTCCATCCGCTTCTCGTCGCCCGGGAAGAAGTGCTCCACCGCCGAGCGCTCGGTCAGCCGGTTGACCCCGACGTCGATCACCGTCGCCCCGTGCTTGACCGACTCGGGGCCGATCATCCCCGCCCGGCCGATCGCGGCGATCAGGATGTCCGCCTCGCGGCAGACCGCGGGCAGGTCGCGGGTCCGCGAGTGGCAGACGGTGACGGTGGCGTTCTCTCGGAGGAGCAGGGCGGCCATCGGCTTGCCCACGATGTTCGAGCGGCCGACGATCACCGCCCGCTCGCCCTCCATCGGGACCTGGTAGCGGCGCAGGAGCTCGACGATGCCCGAGGGCGTGGCCGGGGCGAAGCCGGTCTCGCCCAGCCAGAGGCGCCCGACGCTCACCGCGTGAAAGCCGTCGACGTCCTTGTCCGGAGCGACTCGCGAGACCATCTCGCGCTCCGGCAGGTGGGCGGGAAGCGGGAGCTGGATCAGGAAGCCGTCGATCGCGGGGTCGGCGTTGAGCTCGTCGATCACCGAGACCAGGCGCTCGGCGGTCGTCGACTCGTCGAGCTGAACGGTCCGGCCGACCATGCCCACCTCTTCGCAGGCGCGGGTCTTGCTGCCCACGTACACCTTCGAGGCGGGGTCCTCGCCCACCAGGACCACCGCCAGACCGGGGGCGCGGGCGCCGCCCTCGACCATCGCCGCCACCTCGGCGGCCACCTCGCGACGGATCGTCTCCGCCGTCGCCTTGCCATCCAGGATCTGAGTCATCGCGCGCAGGTACCTCGGTAGAGACAGACCGCTCCCAGGGAGAGGTCGTGGAAGGAGTGATCGGTGAAGCCGGCGGCCGCCATCCGGGCGAGGAACGCCTCGCGGCTCGGGAAGTCGGCGACCGACGCGGGCAGGTAGCGGTACGCCGAGCCGCGCGGGGAGAGGAGCGCCCCCAGCGCGGGCAGAAGCCAGCGGCAATAGGCCTGGTGGAAGGGGCGCACCAGTGGATTGGCGGGCACCGCCGCCTCGAGGACCACCAGGCGCCCGCCGGGAGCGAGGACCCGCCGGAGCTCGGCCAGCGCGCGGTCGAGGTCGGCGACGTTGCGCAGGCCGAACGAGACCACCGCGCCGGCGAAGGCCGCGGCGGGGAAGGGCAGCTCCAGGGCGTCGGCGGCCAGGGGCGCGGGCGGGGCCGCGCCGAGCGCGGAGAGCTTGCGCCGCGCCAGCGCCAGCATGGGGATCGTGAAGTCCGCCGCAGCCACCCGCCGGCCGCGCCTCCAGACCGCGCGCGCCTGGTCCCCGGTGCCGCAACACAGGTCGAGCACCGGGCCGGGCGGCGCCTGGTCCACGGCGCAGGCCGCCCGCCGCCGCCATCCCTCGTCCAGGAAGGCCGAGATCAGGCGGTTCAGCAGGTCGTAGCGCGGCGCCACCCCGGCGAACATGTCGCGGATCGTGCTGCCTCGTTTGTCGAGGCGGGTGGCGGCTTCGGAGCCCATGGCGAGGTAGTGTACCCCTCCGAACGATGGCGGGAGGGGCCGTCCAGGTGAGGGGCGGGACGACCGGAAGGCTTCTGTGGTATCCTCCGCCGGTTCGCGGGCGGCCCGGTCGGGACGGCCCGCGGCCCCCGCCTGGCTCGTCCGGTTTTCGCCTTGACATCCCGGGGGTCAGACCCTAAGATCGGAGGTCCTTCGCGCCGCGAATGGTGGCGTGGTGTGTGCGCGTTCGGGGACCGAGCTGACGGAGCGACGAGGATGGACAACAGGACATATAGCCCGAAACGGTCGGAGATCGACCGTGCCTGGCACGTGATCGACGCCGAGGGCAAGACCCTCGGCCGGCTCTCCTCCGAGGTGGCACGCCTGCTGACCGGAAAGCACAAGCCCACGTGGGCGCCCCACATGGACACCGGCGACTTCGTGATCGTGGTCAACGCCGAGAAGGTCGTGCTCACCGGCCGCAAGGAGGAGCAGAAGGTCTACTACCGCAGCACCACCCGGCCGGGCTCGCTGAAGAGCGTGACGGCGGGCAAGCTGCGCCAGCGCCGGCCGGTGAAGCTGGTCGAGGGAGCGGTCCGGGGCATGCTGCCCAAGACCAAGCTGGGCCGCCGGCAGTACACCAAGCTCAAGGTCTACGCCGGCCCGGAGCATCCCCACCAAGCCCAGCAGCCGCAGCCCTACGAGCTGGTCGGCTGAGCCGGCCGCGAGGAGACGAGGAGAACGCTTTGGCGAACGAAGCTCAGTACTACGGCACCGGCCGCCGCAAGACCGCCGCCGCCCGGGTCTTCCTGCGACCCGGAGCCGGCGAGATGCGGGTCAACGGCCGCAGCCTGGATGACTACTTCCCGAACGAAGTGTTGAAGATGGTCATCAAGCAGCCCTTGCAGCTCACCGAGACCGGCGAGAAGTTCGACATCCACGCCACGGTCGAAGGGGGCGGCAGCACGGGGCAGGCCGGCGCGATCCGTCACGGCATCGCCCGGGCCCTGCTCGAGTTCAACGGCGAGCTGCGCGACCGCCTCAAGACGGCCGGCCTCCTGACGCGCGATCCGCGCAAGAAGGAGCGCAAGAAGTACGGTCAGAAGGGTGCGCGGGCCCGCTTCCAGTTCAGCAAGCGGTAAGGAGGGGTTTCGTGGTCGAGGTCACACTCAAGGAGCTGCTGGAGGCCGGGGTCCACTTCGGGCACCAGACGAGGCGCTGGAACCCGAAGATGAAGCCGTACATCTTCGGCAAGCGCAACGGCATCTACATCATCGATCTGCAAAAGACGGTAGCCCTGTTCCGCGAGGCCGCCGAGTTCGTCGAGGACCTGGGCGCCCGGGGCAAACAGCTCCTGTTCGTCGGCACCAAGCGCCAGGCCCAGGACGCGATCACCGAGGAGGCGCGCCGCTGCGGTCAGTTCTTCGTCACCCACCGCTGGCTGGGCGGCACGCTGACCAACTACGTGACGATCCGGGGCTCGATCCAGCGCCTCAAGGACGTCGAGGAGCGGCTCTCCGAGGTGGACAGCCCGCTGACCAAGCGCGAGCTGCTGCGCTTCGATCGCGAGCGCGAGAAGATGGTGCGCAACCTCGAAGGCATCCGCGACATGGACGGCCTGCCCGACGCGCTGTTCGTGGTCGATCCGAAGCGCGAGGACATCGCCGTCGCCGAGGCCAACAAGCTCGGCATCCCGGTGATCGGCATCGTCGACACGAACTGCGATCCGGAGCTCATCGACTTCGTCATCCCGGGCAACGACGACGCCATCCGCTCGATCCGCCTCTTCTCGTCGAAGATGGCCGACGCTTACAACACGGGCGCCGGCCAGCTCGAGGAGACGCGGATGATGGAGGCGGAGGGAGGGGCCGAGGAGGTGCCGGCGGCGATCGCCGAAGGCGCCGCCGAGGCGGCCGGCGAGGGCGCTTCGGCCTCCTAGGCGCGGCGCGCGGCCACCTCGCGGCCCGGACCGCTCGGTCGAGTGCGCGCGACCGGACGGTCGCTTCCCACGCGCGCACATCACCATCGACGTTGCGGCCGGTTCCGCCGGGCACCGATCGGTCCGGAGCTTCTCCGGGCGGATCGCGACCGGAGGCCGGCCGTTCGTGAGATCAGCAGAGTTCACGAGGAAACCGAAGCCATGAAGATCACCCCCCAGATGGTCAAGGAGTTGCGCGAGCGCACCAGCGCCGGCATGATGGACTGCAAGAAGGCCCTCGAAGAGGCCGCCGGCGACATGGACAAGGCCGTCGAGCTGCTGCGCAAGAAGGGGCTCGCCGCCGCCGCCAAGAAGGCCGGACGGATCGCCGCCGAGGGCGCCGTCGGCTCGTACATCCACGCCGGCGGCAAGATCGGCGTCCTGGTCGAGGTCAACTGCGAGACCGACTTCGTCGCTCGCACCGACGAGTTCCAGGACCTGGTCAAGGACATCGCCATGCACATCGCGGCCGCCGATCCGCGCTTCGTCACGCGTGACGAGGTGACCGACCAGGTGCTCGAGACCGAGCGCCGGATCTTCCGCGAGCAGGCGCTCGAGTCGGGCAAGCCCGAAGCCGTGGTCGACCGTATCGTCGAGGGCAAGCTCGGCAAGTTCTATTCCGAAGCCGTGCTGCTCGAGCAGCCGTTCGTCAAGAACCCGGACGCGACCATCCAGGAGCTCCTGGCCGAGAAGATCGCCAAGATCGGCGAGAACATCCAGGTGCGCCGCTTCTCCCGCTTCAAGCTCGGCGAGGGGATCGAAAAGAAGGTCGACGATTTCGCCGCCGAGGTCGCGGCGCAGGCCGGGCAGGCGAGCTGACGCCGTGAGCGACGCCGGCCCCGCGTACCGCCGGGTGATGCTGAAGCTGTCCGGGGAAGCCCTGATGGGCTCCCAGCCCTTCGGCATCGACGAGGCCGTCGTGGCCCAGATCGCCGAGGAGCTCGCCGAGATCCACCGCCTGAAGGTGCAGCTCACGGTGGTGGTGGGCGGGGGCAACATCATCCGCGGTCTCGCCGCGAGCCACCGCGGGATCGACCGGGTCACCGGCGACTACATGGGCATGCTGGCGACGGTGATCAACGCCCTCGCCCTCCAGGACGCGATGGAGAAGCGGGGCGTGCCCACCAGGGTCCAGACCGCGATCGACATCCGTGAGGTCGCCGAGCCGTTCATCCGGCGCCGGGCGATCCGCCACCTGGAGAAGGACCGCGCGGTGATCTTCGCCGCCGGCACCGGCAACCCCTTCTTCACCACCGACAGCGCGGCGGCCCTGCGCGCCGCCGAGATCCGGGCCGACATCCTGCTCAAGGCGACCCAGGTGGAGGGGATCTACACCGGCGACCCCAAGACCGATCCCACGGCCCGGCTGCTCGCTTCGGTGACCTACCAGGAGGTCCTGGAGCAGGACCTGCGGATCATGGACGGCGCGGCGATCAGCCTGTGCCGCGACAACAAGATCCCGATCGCGGTCTTCGACCTCGGCCGGCCGGGCAACATCCGGCGGGTGGTCTGCGGCGAGAAGGTCGGCTCGATCGTCCGGGCGTGACCCCGTGGAGCCGGGGCCCGGTGCCTCGCCGTATATGATCTTCCTATATCCCATGAGCCGGGAGGAGAGGCGATGAAAGAAGTGTTCCTGGACGTCGAGCTCAAGATGAAGCACGCGGTCGACCATCTCCACAAGGAGCTCAAGACCCTGCGCACCGGCCGGGCCTCCCTGGCCATCCTCGACGGCGTCACCGTCGACTACTACGGCACGCCGACGCCGCTCAACCAGCTCGCCAACCTGTCGGTGCCCGAGGCCACCCTGATCGTGGCCCAGCCCTACGACCCGTCGCAGATCAACGCGATCGAGCGGGCGATCATCCAGGCCGACCTGGGGCTCAACCCCTCGAACGACGGCAAGGTCATCCGCATCCCGGTGCCGCCGCTGACCGAGGAGCGCCGCAAGGAGATCGTCAAGAAGGCGCACGAGATGGCCGAGACCTCGCGCAACTCGGTGCGCCAGGCGCGCCGCGAGGGCAACGACCAGCTCAAGAAGCAGGAGAAGGACAAGGAGATCAGCCAGGACGACGAGCGCCGTGGGCACGACGAGGTCCAGCGCCTCCACGACCACTACATCGGCGAGGTCAACCAGGCGGTCGAGGCCAAAGAGACCCAGATCATGGAGGGGTAGGCCCTCCTCCTCGCCTCCCTCCGCAGCTTCCCCCACCTCCTCACCCGCGCGACCCTCCGCTCTCCGGGGCTTCGCCACCCCGGCGGGCGGCGGGCGTCCCTGCCCGCCGGTGGCGCCCGACCACCCCTCGGGCCGTGGCACGACCGGCAGGTGACCGCACATCCTTGCCCTGGCGAATCGTCGCCGGAACCCCGCTTCCGGGTGACCGGCGATCGCCCTCGAGCGATGCGTCACCTCACGAACCTGGCCGCCTGGGATCGGATCCTCCGGATCGTCGTCGGGGCGATCATGCTCGGTCTCGGGTGGATGGGGGTGGTGCCCGGAATCTGGGGCGTCGCGCTCCAGCTCTTCGGCTGGTTCCCGGTGGTCACCGGGCTGGCCGGATGGTGTCCCGTCTACGTGATCAGCGGCTTCCGCACCCGCCGGCTCTTCGGGCCCACGGGCACCCGCGTGGGGCGCGGCGGCCAGGAAGGTCGCAGGATATGAAACAGCTCAAGGCGAGGGACGTGATGACCACCGAGGTCGTCACCGTGCGCGACGACCTGACGCTGGGCGAGCTCACGGACGTGCTGATGGAGAACGAGATCTCCGGCGCGCCGGTGGTCGATGCCGACGACAACCTGGTGGGCGTCGTCTCGGTGATGGACGTCGCCCGGCAGAGCTCGGACGAGTCGAACGTCGGCGTCGATCAGGGCAACCCGGAGTTCTTCGTCCGGGGCTGGGAGGAGCAGTTCAGCGTCGAGGAGTTTCGCAAGCTCCGGGTCCAGGAGACGACCTCGACGGTACGCGACGTGATGACGCCCGCCCTCTTCACGGTCGCCGAGGACGATCCGATCGCCGACGTCGCGCGCACGCTGGTCGACGGCCACATCCACCGGGTCCTGGTGACCCGCGAGAGCGAGCTCATCGGGATCATCAGCAGCCTCGACCTGCTCCGGGCCTACCTGGACCATCGCTGAGCCGGGCGCCGGGGTCGCCGGCCCCCGGCCCTCGGGGTCGGGGGTAGCCATTGGCCCGGGCGATCGCCAGGTTCGCCGCGGCGTCCTCATGCCGGGCGGCTGCCTGCTCCTGGAGCTTCCCCAGGTAGTGATGAATCCACCCATGCTCCTCGGAGCGAAGCTTTCGGGGTTTGCCGGACGGCTCCGGCGGTGCCACGGCCGCGCTTTCCAGCAACTCTCGGAGGCGCTCGAAGAAGGCGATGGCCTCGCCTCTCACGGCGTCTGGTCGTGAGGCCGTCTGGATGCGTCGTTGCCAGGATTCGTACAGCGACTCGAGAGTCTCCTTGTCGCCGAGGATCTCGGGAACCGGGCCCAGGCTGAGGGCGGCCTCTCTCTCCGCGTCGCCCAGGGCATGGTCGCTGAACGCCTCGTAAACCTCGGCGAGCACCTCGTGCCGCAGGGCGCTCTCGGGCTGTTCCGCCACGCCCCGAAGCGCATAGTCCAGAGCGCCGTGTAGACAGGAAGGACGATCCTTGGGCGGGCCGTCACCGTCGCTCGCGGCCTGGTCCGCCGGCTGCGAGGCCAGCCTCTTCGAGAGTCCGAGGTAGGCGCGCGCGAGCATTGTGTCGAGCCCCTGGTCGCGGACCTGACGCGGGTGAGCGGGCCGCAAGCCATCGATCGCCTCGTGGAGTCGTCGGACCGCGGCCCTGGGATCCCGCGACACCACCTCGCGGGCCTTCCGGATGTTCAACTGGGCCCTGGTCCACGAGGGCGCTCGGCCGTCCTGCTCGGAGCCCGCCGTCCCGCCGCTTTCGAGCTGCTCCAGGAAGCGGAGGCGCCGATCGAGCGCCGCCCAGACCGGCACGCACTCCTTGCCGTCGTGCGTGAAGAGACCGCTCCGCGGCCCGAAGCGCTGGAGCTCGGAGCGGAGGAGGCCGAGTTGCTTCCCGTATCTCGAGCCTCTGCCGCTGGGATCTCGACCCGCGCGCTTCGTAGCGCCCTCCATCACCAGCTCCTCCGGTGGCGCGGCGCAGTCGAGGGCGGCCCACCAAGCCCGGCGTATGCCTGCCCGTTGTCGCTCCCGCTCGCCGCGGTCGGCGTCGGTCGTGCCCGCCAGGGACCAGAGCTCCCGGTGGACGGCGAGGAGCCAGGCCCACCGCCCGGCGCGCTCGTCGAGAGGAAGCCCGTCCGCGTGGACGTCGTAGAGCTCGTTCTCGGCCTCGGTCAGCCGCGCCTTCGGCCCCGCTGCGCCCGGGGCCGACGACGCAAGGGCCTTGCCGAGCAACAGGTGGAGGGACCGCTTGCGCGGAGCGAGGCGCAGCGCTTCGGTGAGGGCGGCCAGGCTCGTCTCCACCCGTCCCCGCTCGAGCTCGACCTCCGCCAGGTTCTCGAGGCAGATCAAGGTGACCAGCTTCGCCTCCTCGATTGCGGCCCGGTCCGCAACGAGCTCGGCCCGGCAGAGCCTGCGCCAGGAGAGCGCTGAGGTCACGCGGAAGGCGTCGACGGCCTGCTGGGCTTCGGCCGTCCACTCCTCCGCGGAAGGCTGCGGAGCCACGCCTCTCCATCCCCAGCAGGCCGTCGCTGCGCCGTAGACGTTCCACGGGCGCGGTTCGTGGGGAGCCAGAGCGACGGCCCGAGCGGCGAACACCCGCGCCTGGAGGAAGTCCTCCGCCACCGCATCGTCGGTATAGCCGCGGTAGAAGCGGTCCTCGGCGCGGTCGAAGTAGGCCATGGCGACCGCCAGGTGGGCGGAGAAGGACGACGGATCGGCCGCGATCGCCTGTCGGAACGTGGCGAGAGCCGCATCGAGCTCGCCGAGCTTCGAGTAGACGACGCCCAGGTTGTAGTGCCCCTGGGTGAAGGTCTTGTCGTACTGGAGCGCCTCCCGAAAGCAGCATTCCGCTTGGCGCAGCTCTCGGTCGCGATTGGCGTCGGTGAGCCGTACCCGACGGTAGGCGCGCAGGCCGTTGGTGAAGCTCTGCACCGCCTCCCAGCGCGGTGACCCCAGGGAGGCCAGGCTGGTGGCGATGCGGTAGGCCATCTGGCGAACCAGCCGGAAGGCGAGGGTAAGCTCCTTCTGCGCCTCGTCGGTTCCGTCTTCCTTCGGGGGGCCGTCCACGAGAGCCTTCTCGCGGTCAGGTGTCTCATCGGCGGCGAGCTCGTCCTCGCGCATCCGCCAGCTCTCGCGGTGGCCGCCGCCGGAGAGCTCCACGGTCAGCACCAGCAGGGAGCCTTCCCGATGGAACGTCCCGCTCAGGTGGGGTCCGTGCAAGAGCCCGGTCAACCGCAGCAGAAAGGTGACGGCGGTCGTCCACTTGTTGACGGGAACCTGACCGATGGTGTCTGTGAGGTTCGCCCCGACGTCTTCAACCGTCACCTCGAGCTTCGGCATCCGCCCGTCCGCCCTGGGCAGTGCCTCGTCGATCGTCCGATAGACCGAATTGATCGCCTCCAGATCATGCCGAAGGCAGGCGGCGAGGGCGGCGCCCTGGGTCGTCTGCGCGCCGGTCTCGGGCTTGGCCCCGGTCCCGACGTTGGGCAGCGGACCGGTGAAGTCCTCGACGAAGATCCTTCTTCGGATCTGGCGTGCCGCGTGCAGGAGGAGGACGAGGACCGCCAGGGAGCCCAGTAGAACCTTGTGGCTCACAACCGCCGATTCCAGATTCTTCAAGGATTCCATGGACGGCCTGGCGATCACGGTGAGCGCCGAGCCCACGAGGATCGCACCCAGCACCCAGCCGTGCCAGTCGACCCTCAGCCAAGCCCGGCACCGACCGGCCGCGTGAGCCGCCCGCCACGCGAGGTGTCGGAAGGCCGGTGAGCTCCAGGCCGAGAACCGCAGGGACAGAGCGCCGGCGGCGAGGGCGACCACGAGGCCGCTCGCCACGGTCTGCCAGAGCGCCATCCTCGTCGGGTCGTTCCAGGCGGGGAGGCGGGGGCCGCCCAAGAGCAGCAGCCCGGCCGCCAGCGAGGTTCCCAGGCCGCACCAGGCGAGCCACCCGGGCACCCGCCGCCAGGCGAGCCGGTCTCGGCCGTCGGTGACCTCTTCGGGCCCCTGGTTCTCCGGCCGGACCCGGGGGCCGGGGAGGAGCGCCGGAAGGCCCAGGGCGAAGCCGGCCAGGTAGATGCCCTGGAGCCAGGGACCGCCCGCCAGGAGGCCGAAGCGGGCGCTGCCCAGGGACAAGAGGGGAGGCAAGGCGGCGGCGATCGCAAGCGGCCCCCGGCGCCGTCGCGAGCCGAGGAGAAAGCCGAGCGTCAGGAGCTCCGGCCACGGAAGCCACGGGAAACCGGTCGCTGGCCACCGGAACGGCTCGAGCCAGGGCGTGAGCGCCCCCGCGGCCGCCAGCGCCACGAGCGAGGTGGCGAAGGCGGGACGAGGAGACGATTCCCGACGGTCGAGGGAACGTCTCGGGGCCGTTTGCGAGAGCTGCAGCAGAGAGACCGCCTCGACGGTCGCAACGAAGAGCCAGAGGGGCCCGCTGGGCGAGCTCCAGAAGGCGAGGCCGCAGATCAGCCAGATCGCTCCGAGCCCGGCCGAGGCGACCTGGACGACCGCCCGCTTGCCGGTCAGCAGCGCCGTGGCGGCGAGAACGACGAGAGAGCCGCAGAACAGGGGGGACGCAAGAAGCTCGACCCAGGGTCTCATGGCACGACCACCTCCCGCGAGCCGGCCCGGGTGCCCGTGCCCGCACGAATGCGGTCTCCTGTCGTCTTCGCAGACAGGAGATCGTTGACGGGCTCAACGATGCGCCGGCCGCGCCCGGGTTGCCATACCCCGCCGGGTGGGAGCGCCGCCCCGCAGCGCGGGCGCGAGCCCACCCGGGAGAGAGGGCCCCGCCACCCGCCCGGTCGTCGCGCCCGGCGCGGCTCCGGCCTTAGGCTGAGGATCGAATCGGTCCACCCTGGCGAGGAGGGACGCTGAGATGAAAGTCCACGACATCATGAAGCACGAGCCCTGCTACACGACTCCGGGAGCCCACCTGGCCAATGTGGGCTCCATGATGGCGGAGGCCGCCTGCGGCTTCCTGCCGGTGGTGGGCGATGGGGATCGGGTGGTGGGTGTCCTCACCGACCGGGACCTTGCCCTGGCGGTGGCCCGGGAGGACCGCAAGCCCTCGGAGATCCAAGTGCGTCAGGTGATGACCGGCGAGGTCTGGTCCTGCGCGCCGAACGACGACATCCGGGACGCTCTCGCGGTGATGCGGACCCGCAAGGTGCGTCGCCTGCCGGTGCTGGGCTTCCGCGGACGGCTCGAGGGGATCCTCTCGCTGGACGACGTGGTGCTGGAGGCCCAGGCGCTGGAGACCGAGAGCTTCAAAGGGCCGTTCTACTCCGACATCGCCCGGACCCTGAAGGCGATCAACATCCACGAGACGCCGGCGGTGGTGGCCTGAACGCCTCGCGGCCCGGACGAAGCATGGCGACCCGAGCCCTCTGGACCCTCGCCGCCCTGGTGCTCGTTGCGGCCCCCGCCGCAGCGCAGCCGGGCGGTGAGTGGTCCCTCACCGTCTTCGTCCAGCAGAGCTTCCCGAAGCAGACCAACACGAACCGGCAGATCGCCGAGATCAACGCCGCGTTCAGCACTCGCTTCGAGGACTGGGACGACGCCACCAACCTGAGCCTCGGCACGACGCTCTTCCGCCGGGTGTCGCCCCGCTGGCTGGTCGGCCTCGAGGCCGACGCGAGCCGGGGCTCGATCGGCGGCACCGAGACCGTGCTCACCGAGGCCGGGCCCGCCGAGCTCCGGTTCGAGCAGAAGTACGACCTCTACGCCGATCTGCTGGGAGTGGCCCACTTCCTCCCGTGCCCCTCGTGCCGGCGCGTCGTGCCCTTCGCGCTCCTCGGCGCCGGCGTGGCGTACGAGAAGGACACGACGACCCTGACCTTGAGGAACGAGTACCTCGACTCGGGGCTCCGGGCGGAGAGCGACGGGACGTTCCCGGTCTACACCACCGGCCTGGGGGTCGACGTGCCGCTTTCCCCGGGCGGAGCCTGGTACCTGGAGGCGGGTGCCGCCTATTTCTGGGGTCGCTTCAAGCACCAGGTCCCGGCGAACGGCGATCTTGCGCCCTCGCCCGAGGTGCTCGCCGACACCGACTCCACCGGGCCCAACTACTGGATCGGCATCGGACACCGCTTCTGACCGCCGGCCCGACCGCGGGACCGAAGATGGCGAGCTCCCCCCTCCTCCTGGACGTCCGCCGCGTGGCCGGCCGCGCCGACCTCGCACGGTTCGTCCGCTTCCCCTGGCGGCTCTACGCCGGCAACCCCTGCTGGGTGCCGCCGCTGATCGGGGAGCAGAAGCGCTTCCTGACCCCGGCGGGGAACCCCTTCTTCCGCCACTCCCGGGCCGAGCTCTTCCTCGCCCGGCGCGGCGGAGAGGTCGTCGGGCGGATCGCCGCGATCGAGAACCGGCGGCACCTCGAGACCTACGGCGACGGCACCGGGTTCTTCGGCTTTTTCGAGTCGATTGACGACGCCGAGGTCGCCGGCGCCCTGCTCGATGCGGCTTCCGGCTGGGCGCGGGAGCGTGGCCTCCGGCGCCTTCGCGGTCCCGCCAGCTTCACGATCAACGACGAGTGCGGCGTGCTCCTCGACGCCTACGACCTGCCGCCGGTGGTTCTCATGCCGTACAACCCGCCGTACTACCCGCGGCGGATCGAGGAGCACGGTTTCTCGAAGGCCCAGGACCTCTTCGCCTATCGCATGGAGGTGCCCGCAACGGTGCCGGCGAGGCTACGGGCCGCGCTGGACCTGGCCGCGGCCCACGGGGTGGCGATCCGCAAGATCGACCTCCATCGCTTCGATGACGAGCTCGCTCGCGTCCACGCCGTCCACTCGCGCGCCTGGGCCGAGAACTGGGGCGCGGTTCCCCTGACCTGGCAGGAGGTCCGCGAGCTGGGCGAGCGGCTGCTGCCGGTGGTCGATCCCGACCTGATCTTCCTGGCCGAGAAGGACGGAGAGCCCGTCGGAGTGATGATCTCGCTCCCGGACCTCAACCAGGCCCTGCGCCACCTGAACGGCCGGCTCTTCCCTTTCGGCCTCGCGAAGCTCCTCTGGTACCGGCGGCGAATCGACGCCGCGCGGGTGCTGATCATGGGGGTCGTCGCCGAGCACCGGCACGAAGGCATCGACGCCGCCCTCTACGCGGCGACCCTCGAGGCGGCGATTTCCAAAGCCTACCGCTGGGGGGAGCTCTCGTGGATCCTCGAGTCGAACGACTCCATGCGGAGGGTCCTGGAGCGGCTCGGGACCATGCTCTACAAGACCTACAGGATCTACGAGAAGGCGCTGTGAGCTCCTCCGAGAGGGAGCCGTGAGGCTCCGTGCGGCCGGAGCCGCGCTCGGGCCGACCGACAGGGTAGTCCTGGCATACGACGTCCTCGCCCTGGTGGCGGTGACCGCCTCGTCGATCGCCCAGCGGGCCGACTGGATCGCCTTCCACCTGGTGGTCCTGGCGGCCGTGCCGCTCCTCGCCGTCGCCAGGCGCGGCCGGATCGCCGCCTGGCTCCACCTGTGGTACCCGGTCCTCCTCTTGCCATGGCTCTACCAGGAGGCGGGGGCCCTGCGTCACTTGGTCGTCGCGTCGGACCTGGACCGCCTGGTGGGGGGGTGGGACGCGGCGCTCTTTCCCGCCTGGTACCTGACGGTTCCGCCCCGCCTGCCGGTGGCGGCGCTCGAGGCTCTGCACGCCACCTACTTCAGCTACTACCTGCTCCTCACTCTGCCGGGTCTCGTCGCCGGACGGCGCCGGGAGCCGGCGGTCCGGGAGTACGTCTTCGTCCTGACCGCGGTCATGCTCGCCCACTACGTCCTCGCCCTCGCCCTGCCGGTGAGCGGTCCGGTCCCCTTCCGGCACGCGGTGATGCCCCGGGGGTGGCTCTTCATTCCCATGATGGAGCGCCTCTACGGCGCCTTCGACCGGGGGGCCTGGCCTTTCCCAGCACCCACGTGGCGGCGGCGCTCGTCGCCGGCGTCTACGCCGGGAGCTTCTTCCCGCGCCGACGCCTGCTCTTCGCCCTCTGGGTGGCGGGGATCGCGGCCTCGACCGTTCTGTGCACCTACCACTACACCCTGGATGCGGCGGTGGGCCTGCTGACCGGGGCGGGCGGCCTCTGGGCCGGGCGCACGATCTGGCGGAGCCGGCGGAAGGGCGACGCCGAGCCTCTCGGGCCCTCCTACGGCCAGGCCCGATAGGATCGAGCCGGCATGCCCACCGCTCTTCCAGCGACGCCATCGCCCCGGCCGGTCCCGGCCGGCCCCGAGCGGGCCGAGCGGCTGGTCGCGGGCGGGGTGCTGCTCGGGCTTGCGGCCGGCGGGCTCGCCTGGGCCCTCGGCCGGACCGATCTCGCCGCCCTCGCCTGGGCCCTCACCACCGGCGTTGCGCTGCTCCCCCTGGCCTGGGCGGCCGGAAGGGAGCTCTTTCGAGGGCGGATCGGGGTCGACGCCATCGCACTCCTCGCCATGGCGGGGGCGCTTCTCCTCGGCGAGTACCTGGCAGGGGCGGTGATCGCGCTCATGCTCTCGGGGGGTGCGTGGCTCGAGTCCTTGGCCGACCGGAGGGCGCGGCGCGAGCTCGCGAGGCTGGTGGAACGCCAGCCCCGGAGCGTGGAATGCTACGTGGGCGAGACGCTGGTCACGCGCCCGGTGGGGGAGGTCGCACCGGGCGACGCCTTCCTGGTGCGGCCGGGCGAGGTGGTCCCGATCGACGGGGTGGTGGAGGGGGAACGGGCGGTGCTCGACACCTCGGCCCTGACCGGCGAGGCACGCACGTCGATCCTCGAGCCTGGGGAAAAGGTCGCCTCGGGCGTGGTCAACGCCGGCGGGCCGATGCGCGTCCGGGCCACCGCCACCGCGGCCGCCTCGACCTACGCGGGCATCGTGCGGCTGGTCGAGGAGGCCCAGGCCACGAAGGCGCCGATGGTCCGGCTCGCGGACCGCTACGCCGCGGTTTTCCTGCCGGTGACCCTGGCGGTGGCCGCCGGAGCCTGGGCCCTGTCGGGAGATCCGGTCCGGGCGCTCGCCGTGCTGGTGGTGGCCACGCCCTGCCCGCTGATCCTGGCCACCCCGATCGCCCTGATGGGCGGGATCTCCCGGGCGGCGAAGCTGGGGGTCGTGGTCAAGGGAGGCGGCGCGCTCGAGACCCTGGCGCGGGCCGGCCAGCTCTTCCTCGACAAGACGGGGACCGTGACCCGCGGCCGGCCGGTGCTCGTCGAGAGCCGTCCGTTCGGCGCGCTCGCTCCCGACGAGATCCTGCGCCTCGCGGCCTCTCTCGACCTCGTCTCACCCCACGTCCTGGCGGCCGCCATCGTGTCGGCGGCGAGGGAGCGCGACCTGGACCTCGCCTTCCCCGAGGCGCCTCGCGAGGAGTACGGCTACGGCATCGCGGGGCGGGTGGAGGGGCGCCTCGTCCGGCTGGGACAGGGCGACTGGGTGCGGGGCGAGCGACCGTTTCCCGCCGGGGCGCGGGCCATTCGCCGACGGAGCATGCTCGAGGGCCTGTCGGTCGTCTTCGTCGAGGTGGACGGCGAGATCGCCGGGGCGCTCCTGCTCCAGGACCCGTCTCCGCCCCGAGGCGCCCCGGACCATCCGGCGACTCCGCGAGCTCGGCTTCCGGTCGGTGACCCTGCTCACCGGCGATCACCTGGAGCTCGCCCGGATCGTGGGCAACGCCCTGGGGGTGGACCGGGTGCTGGCCGAGCGCTCGCCGGTCGAGAAGGTGGAGGCCGTGCGCCAGGCCGCCGCCGAGGGGCCGGTGGTGATGGTCGGCGACGGGATCAACGACGCCGCGGCTCTGGCCGTGGCCGACGTGGGGATCGCCATGAGCGCGCGGGGGGCGAGCGTCTCGTCGGAGGCCGCCGACGCCGTGGTGATTGCCGACCGTTTCGACCGGGTGGCCGACGCGGTGAGGGTGGCGCGGCGCTCGCGGCGGATCGCCCTCCAGAGCATCGGCGTGGGGATGGCGCTCTCCGGGGTGGGCATGGGGTTCGCCGCCGCCGGCTACCTGGCGCCGGTCTTGGGCGCCCTGGTCCAGGAGGCGATCGACGTGGCGTCGATCCTCAACGCCCTGCGCGCTCTCTGGGGTCGGGACGGCGAGCGGCCGGTGCCGCCGGCGCTCCTCCGGGTCCGCTCCGAGATCCACCAGGAGCACGAGAAGCTCCGCCCCGAGCTCGAGGGGCTCCGGCGCCTGGCCGACGGCCTCGACGACCTGCCGGGGGCCGAGGCCCTCGGCGAGCTCCGCCACGCCCTCCGCTTCCTGGACGAGGACATCCTCGCCCACCACCGGGAGGAGGACGAGCGCCTGTACCCCGAGCTGGCCCGCGTGCTGGGCGACGGCCAGAGCCTGGTGCCCATGGGGCGCACCCACCAGGAGATCGAGCATCTGGTGCGTTACTTCGCCCGCATCCTCGACGAGACCGGCGGCGAAGGTCCCGACGCCGAGGATCGCCGGGAGCTCCGCCGCCTGCTCTACGGCCTGGCCGCCGTGCTCGAGGTCCACTTCGGCGAGGAGGAGACCCTGGTCGACGCCTCCGATGGCGGCGGCATCAGAGAGCCGTGACGTCCGGCCGGGAGCGGTGGAAGAACCAGTGCTTGGCGACCTCGGAGACTAAGGGGAAGGCCGCGGCGATGCCCATGACGGCGGCGACGAGAGGTGGTGGGAGCGGGGCACGGCCGGGGACCGGTCGCCGTCCGATCAGGCCGTCGGCCGCCCGGTGCTATCGTCCGCGCCGTGCGGATCTACGGCTTCCACCCGGTGCGCGAGGCCCTGCGCGGTCGTCCGGAGGCGCTCGCCCGGGTGCTGGTGGCGGGCGGTCGCGGCGGCGGGCGGCGCCGGGAGATCGAGGAGCTCTGCCGGCGCGCGGGCGTCCCCTGCGAGACGGCCGAGCGCCGGCGCCTGGACGAGCTCGCCGGCGGCGCCCCGCACAACGGCTTCCTGGCGGAGCTCGCGGCAGAGGCCGTGGAAGGGCGCCGCGCTGCTGGCGGACGGGAGGCCCCGGCCGTTTCCGTCGGCGATCCGGACCTGCTGGTGCTGGTGGAAGACGTGCAGGACCCGCGCAACCTGGGGGCCCTGCTCCGGGTCTGCGAGGGGGCCGGCGTCGGGCGGGTCCTGGTGCGGGACCGCGGCTCCGCGCCCCTCTCGCCGGCGGCGGTCAAGGCCTCGGCGGGCGCCGCCGAGTGGCAGCCGGTCGAGCGGGTCACCAACTCGGCCGAGACCCTCCGCCGCCTGAAGGACGAGGGCTTCTGGGTCTACGGCGCCGCGGCCGGCGGCCGGCCGCCCTGGGAGATCGACCTCCGCGGCCGGGTCGTGCTGGTCTTCGGCGGCGAGGAGAAGGGGCTGCGCCGCCTGACCCGAGAGCTCTGCGACGACCTGGTCGGCCTGCCCATGCGCGGGCGGGTCGAGTCCCTCAACCTGGCGACCGCGGTGGCGGCGATCCTCTACGAGGCGATCCGGCAGCGCTCGGGGGAATAGGCCGGAGCGGGGCGCGGTTGCTCACGCGGCGAGGGCCCGGGCCGGCCAGGGGTTGTCAGGGTCTTGGGGGTCCGCTAGACTTCGCGTTCGCCCCGAGGGGGTGACGGGCTCGGACCGCGGCCGAGGTCGTCGGGGAGACCCGCCGGCATAGCTCAGTCGGTAGAGCGACGGTCTTGTAAACCGTAGGTCCTCGGTTCGAATCCGGGTGCCGGCTCCAGGCCCCGTCCCGGCGTCCCAGCTCGAGGTGCTTGACACTCATGGAGGTGTGGCCGAGCGGTCAAAGGCAGCAGACTGTAAATCTGCCGGCGGAACGCCTACGGTGGTTCGAATCCATCCACCTCCACCACCCACCTGTCGCGGGAGTAACTCAGGGGTAGAGTCACAGCCTTCCAAGCTGTTGGTCGCGGGTTCGAATCCCGTCTCCCGCTCCATCGTTTCTCCTCACGAGCTCCAAGTAGGACAGGCGTACTGCCTTGATTTCCGGCGGCGGATGAGCAAAGGGCGGCCCCCGCGCGGGGGCCGCCCTCGAATCTAGTGGCCGGGACCCCGGAGGGCCCCGGCCGGGCGGTGCTCAGTGGCTGTCGTCGTAAGCCTGCCAGGCACTGTCGCGCAAGCGGTTGCGCTGGGCGGCGGTGATCAGGCCCGCGTGCTTGTAGGCGTTGAGGGCCTGCATGACGCAAGCGGTGTACTGGCCGCGGTTCGTCCAGCTCCCGTCGTAGCTGCACGGGATGTGGGGAAGGGTCACCGTCTCGCCCGCCTGGAGGCCGTAGAGCCGGTTGCGGATGCCGCCCGGCCAGAGGACGTCGACGGTGGCCGAGTCGGCCGAGCCCAGGCCGAAGGCTCTGGCGAGCGCATCCTCGGAGGCGTAGCTCGATCCGCCCAGGACCTGGTAGGCCGCGGTCGGCCCGCCGGCCGGGGTGACCGAGACCGACGAGCCGATGCCGTCGCGGTTGACCGTGCCGCCCGCCAGGGTGCCGGCGCTGCCGAGCAGCTTCACCTTGCCCCAGTGGTTGCCGTTGTCGGCGCTGTTGAGCTCGACGGCCAAGGTGCCGTCGGGCAGGTCGGGCAGCGGGTTGACCGGCACGATGAAGCCCGGCATGGTCCGGCTGGTGAGGATGTTCTGGAACCTCGACACGGAGTCGAACGGTGAGGGCGGGCTCGCCGGGCCGCCGGCCAGCAGGTAGGCGGGCAGGTAGGTCGCCGTCGGCACGATGTCGAAGCTCGACACCGAGACGATGTCGTCGAAGCCGTCGCCGTTCAGATCGCCAATCGCCACACCCTGGACGTTGCGGAGGCGATGGTCCTCGAGCAGGGCGCCGCCGTCGTAGGCGAAGTCGCCGGAGCAGACCCCCTTGTTCTGGAGCAGCACCCCCGGGTTGTCGGCCAGGATCAGGTTGTTGATGTCGTTGCCGCCGTGGAAGATGATGTCGGCGTCGGCGTCGTTGTCGTAGTCCAGAGTCGAGGTGCCCCAGCCGAACGGCGTGCGCTGGAGGTCGCCGATGCTGCTGGTGAAGGTGCCGTCCGGGTTCTGGAGGAACCACCGGGAGGTGAGCAAGGGACCGCCGACGTAGCTGCCCAGGTTGGTGGCGAAGAAGTCCATCCGGCCGTCGCAGTTGAAGTCCGCGACCGAGAGACCCATCCACCCGCCGAGGTCCGCCGGGTCGCCGGTGTCGAGGCCGGTGGCCGCGGTGACCTCGTTGAAGCTCCCGGAGCCGTCGTTGTGGTAGAGGCGGAGGAGCCCGGCGGGGACGGTGGCCCCGCCCTGGTTGTCGGCCGCCTGAACGTCGATGTTGCCGTCCTCGTTGTAGTCCCACATGGCGATCGCCCAGGTGAAGGCGCCGGTGCTCAGGCCGGTGTCGGTCAGGTGGGAGGCGGCCGCGATCCCGGACGCGTCGCTGTCGTCGACGAAGTGGTTGCCCCCGGTGTTGACCAGCAGGGTGTTCGGCTCGTTGAGCGAGTAGACGGGGCCATCCTGGCCGCCGAAGGTCGGGATGCGCTGCTCCCAACCGCTCTGGGCCGGGCTGTCCGGATCGCCGTCCCACGAGCAGGGGTAGTGCTCGCCGGTGATGGGATTGACCGGGTTGTCGCAGCCCTCGTAGGTGTTGGCGATGACCACGTCGAGCAGGCCGTCGTTGTTGACGTCGCCGAAGCTGCATCCGGCGCTGTGCCGGTTCCCGCCGCCGGCGTTGGCCGGGCCGGTGATGTCGGTGAAGGTGCCGTCGCCGTTGTTCTCGAACAGGCGATGGGGCTCGCCGACGCCGAGCACGTAGAGGTCTTCGTCGCCGTCGTTGTCGATGTCGCCGAAGCAGACGCCGGAGGAGTCCTGGGCGGCGTCCTGCACCCCGGCGGCGGCCGCCACGTCGACGAACGACGTCGACCCGCTCTCGACGAGCTGGTTCGAGTAGAGGCTGTTGGGCGTGCCCGGACCGTTGGTCACGTAGATGTCCAGGTCGCCGTCGTTGTCGTAATCGAAGATCGCGACGCCCGGCGCCCCCCGCCCCTTCTGATCGCTGTTCGGCCGGGTGACGGCCAGGTAGAGGTTCACGTCGATCGGGGTGCCGTCGATGATGTCGTCCCGGATCTGGTCCTGGGGCGACCGGGTCCGGTGGTAGGTGATGCCCGCTCCGCCGCCCTGGGCGATGTCGGTGAAGGTGACGCCGCCGTCGGCGAGCGCGGGGCTCCACGCGATCAAGGCCGTCAGTGCCGTACAGCAGAGCGTGTGGAGGGCAAACGCAGGTCGTCTCATTCGGGTTTCCTCCAAACCATTTGTTCATTCAATGCGTATAATGTGAGGCGGGGCCAGACACCCGGCCCCCTGGTGACAGCTCGTATTCCTCCCTGTAGTGCAGCGCTCCTGCACCACCGGGACGACGTGCATTCAGAATTTTGCTCGGACTGTCCCGCTTCAGCGCTCAGACGCACCGTAGAATTGGTTCCGCCGCGGCGGTCTGATCCCCGTACTCTCTGAAGCGTGTTTTCGGGCTTCGCTCCCGGCGGGGCCCGGAAGGGATTGCGGCCGGCGAGGCCTCCGGGGGAGGGCGTGGCGGAGGAACCTGGACCTGCTGGACAGGCGACATGGTACTTCGCGATCTGCGTAAATCCCTGCGGCGACTCGGCAAGCACCCCGGTGTGACCTCCGCGGTGGTCGCCTGCCTGGCCCTGGGGATCGGCGCCAACACCGCGGTCTTCAGCCTGATCGACGGCGTCCTGCTCCGCGACCTGCCGTTCCGCGATCCGGACCGGGTGGTGGCGATCTGGGGGCGGGTCGAGTCGCTGAACATGATGCGCCAGCCCTCCTCGGGCGCCGAGTTTCTCGACTTCCGCGACCTGACCCGCTCGTTCGCCGGTCTCGGGGCCTTCCGCTCCTCCTACCTCAACTCGACCGGTCTCGACCGGCCTGAGCGCCTGCTCGCGGCGCGGGCGTCGGCCGGGCTGTTCACCGTGCTCGGGGTCCAGCCCGTCCTCGGCCGGGCCTTCACGGAGGACGAGGACCAGGCCGGTCGGGATCAGGTGGTCGTTCTGAGCTACGGGTTCTGGCGCCAGCGCTTCGGCGGCGACCCCGGGGTGATCGGACGGCAGCTCCGGCTCAACGACCTGCCCTACACCGTGGTCGGCGTGCTGCCGGAGGGATTCCGGCTGGGGACCGAGAAGCCGTTCGAGATCTGGGTGCCCCTCGCCCTCGACCGCGCCCACCTGGGGAGCCGGGACTTCCGCGGCCTGTCGGTGCTCGGGCGCCTGGCGCCGGGGGTCGGCCTGGCCGGCGCCCAGACCGAGCTGGACGCCCTCGTGCGCCGCTTCGAGCGCGAGTACCCGGACGTCTATCCGGTCAAGAGCGGCTTCGGGCTGAACGTCGTCCCGATCACCGAGGAGGTGGTGGGAGACGTCGGGACCAAGCTGGTCGCCCTCTTCGGGCTGGCCGCCCTCGTGCTCCTCATCGCCTGCGTCAACGTGATCAACCTGATGCTCGCCCAGGCCACGGTACGGGGACGCGAGCTCGCGGTGCGCTCGGCGCTCGGGGCGACCCGGGGCGACCTGATCCGGGGTCTCCTGGGAGAGAGCCTGCTGCTCGCCGCCGTCGGCGGCGGCGCCGGCCTCCTGCTCGCCTGGTGGGGAGTGCGCGCGTTCACCCGCATCAATCCCGGAGCGATCCCGCGGCTCGAGGAGGTGTCGGTCGACCTGCGGGTGCTGGCGTTCACCGCCGGCGTCTCGCTGGTGGTGGGGATTGCGGCCGGCCTGCTTCCTGCGCTGCGGGCCTCGCGCCCCGATCTCCAGACGGCCTTCAAGGAGGGCGAGGAAGCGCGGGCGTCGTCGGCCTCCGGGGGCCGCCGGCTGCGCGGCGCCCTGGTCCTCGCCGAGGTGGCGGTCGCCACCCTGGCGCTGGTCGGCGCCGGCCTGATGATCCGCAGCTACCTCGAGCTGCGCCAGGTCCCCCCGGGCTTCGACGGCCACGACGTGCTGACCTTCGAGGTCTTCCTCTCGCCCGCCAAGTACCCCGAGCGCCACCTGTACGTGGGCTTCTACCAGGAGCTCCTCGATCGCCTGCGCGCGATCCCCGGCGTCGAGGCGGCGGGCACGGTCAACGAGCTGCCGCTCGGCAGCCGGCGCTTCGCGGTCGAGACCGACTTCGAGGGGTACGCCCTCGAGCCGGGCGAGGCCACGCCGTCGGTCGACTGGCGTCCCGCGAGCCCCGGCTACTTCGAGGCGATGGACATCCCGTTGCTGCGCGGGCGGACGTTCCGCGCCACCGACGACGCCGACGGGCCGCCGGTGGCGGTGGTGGACCAGAGCCTGGCCGACCGCTACTGGCCGGGCCAGAACCCGCTCGGCAAGCAGCTCAAGCTCACCGGCAGGCCCGGCAACGTCGCCCGGTGGCGAACGGTGGTCGGCGTGGTGGGGAGCGTCAAGGCCCTGGGGCTCGAAGCCGCCGCCCGCGAGCACGTCTACACGCCCTATCCGCAGGCGGCCTTCCCGTTCTTCGCGGCCGTGCTCGAGACGCGGGGAGATCCCCTGCGGCTGGTGGGCGACGTGCGCAACGCGGTGTGGTCGATCGACCCCGACCAGCCGATCGACAGCCTGCGGCCGATGCAGGCGGTCCTCGAGGAGTCGATGGCCGGCCGGCGTTCGTTCGCCTGGCTGATGGGCGCCTTCGGCCTGGTCGCCCTCGCCCTGGTGACGGTGGGGGTCTATGGCGTGGTCGCGTACTCGGTGACCCAGCGTTCGGGCGAGATCGGTATCCGCCTGGCGCTGGGCGCCGCACGCTGGAGCATCGTGCGCATGGTGGTCGGGCAGAGCCTGGGCGTGGCGGCGGTCGGCGTCGCCCTGGGAGGGCTGGCCGCCCTCGCCTCCTCGCGGCTGGTGTCGGGCTTGCTGTTCGGCGTCAGCTCGAGGGACCCCGCCACCTTCGCCGTGGTGGTGCTGCTCCTTCTCGGCCTGGCCCTGGTGGCCGCCTACCAGCCCACTCGCCGGGCCCTCAAGACGGACCCGGTCTCGGCCCTGCGGCAGGAGTAGGAGCGCTTGAAGGCCGGCAACCTGTCGCGGGAGGAGCTCAGCCGCCTGGTCCGCCGGCTGGGGAAGGCCAAGAAGCCCGCGCCGCTCCGGCCCGAGGCGCCGGAAGCGCCGCCGGCACAGGCCGGCGGCCGCCGCGGCCGTCCTCTCTCGTCCGCGCAGCGGCGCCTCTGGTTCCTCGACCGGCTCACCCCCGGCGTCGCGGCCTACAACGTACCCATGCCGGTCCGGCTGCGCGGCGCCCTCGATGCGCGGGCCCTCGCCGTGGGGCTGCGCGAGATCGTCCGTCGCCACGAGCCCCTGCGCAGCCGCTTCTCGGTCGAAGCCGGGGAGCCGGTGCAGACGGCCGTGGGCGGCGCCGGGCGGGTCCCGGCGGTCGTCGACCTGCGGAACCTGCCGCCGGACCGGGCCGAGGCGGAGGCGCGCGCGCTCGCCGCGGCCGCCGCCCGGCGTCCGTTCGACCTGGCGCGCGATCGCCTCCTGCGCATGGCCCTGGTCCGCCTTGCGCCGGAGGACCACCTGCTGGTGGGAGTGTTCCACCACATCGTGGTCGACGGCTGGTCGATCGGAGTCATCCTCGGCGAGCTCTCCGCCCTCTACGCCGCGGCCGTTCGCGGCCTGGCGTCGCCCCTTCCTCCGCTTCCCGCCACCTATGCCGACTTCGTCGCCTGGGAGGCCGAGCGGCTCGCGAGCCCGCGCCTGGCCGAGGACCTGCGGTTCTGGAGCCGGCGCCTGGCGGGGGCGCCGGCGGTCCTGCCGCTACCCACCGATCGGCCGGTGCCGCCCGCGAGGCAGGACCGGCGGGGAGCTCACCTGCTCTTCGCCTGGCCTTCCGAGCTCGTCCAGTCGCTCTCGGGGCTCGCCCGCGAGGCCAAGGCGACCCTCTTCGCGGTGCTCCTCGCCGCCTTCCATGCCCAGCTCGCCCGCGCCACGGGAAACGACTCGCCGGTGGTCGGGACGCCGGTCGCGAACCGGCCCCGCCGGGACTTCGAGGGCCTGGTCGGGATGTTCGTGAACACCCTGCCGCTCCGGGGCGACCTCGCGGACGATCCGACCTTCTCGGAGCTCCTCGAGCGCACCGCCGCCGGCTTCCTCGAGGCGCAGGAGCACGCCGTCCCGTTCGAGCGCCTGGTCGAGGAGCTGCACCCGGAGCGGGGGCTCGCCCACGCGCCGATCGTCCAGGTCCTGTTCGGGCTCCAGAACGTGCCGCTCGCGGGTGCCGGCCTGGCCGGCCTCGAGACCGAGCTGGTGGTGGTGGGGAGCGGCAGCGCCAAGCTCGACCTGGGCCTCTTCCTGGTAGAGCGGGAGGGTGGGCTCGAGGGCGACCTCGAGTACGACCGGGAGCTCTTCGACCGCACGACGGTCCGCCGCCTCCTCGCGCACCTCGAGAACCTGCTGGCGGCCGCCGCGGCGGCGCCCGAGACGCCGGTCTCACGCCTGCCGCTGCTCGGCGCGGGAGAGCGGCGGCAGCTTCTCGGGGAGTGGAACGACACGGCGAGCGGCCAGCCGGGGCGCTTCGCGGTCGAGGAGCTCTTCGCCGCCCAGGCGGCGGGGACGCCCGACGCGGTGGCGGTGACCTGCGGCGGCTCGGCTCTCAGCTACCGGGAGCTGGCGCGCCGGGCCGGGGCCCTCGCCGGGCGGCTCCGGGCGGCGGGGGTCGGCGCCGAGACGCGGGTGGGCCTGTGCGTCGAGCGCTCGCTCGCCCTGCCGGTGGCGCTGCTCGCGGTCCTCGAGGCGGGGGGCGCCTACGTGCCCCTGGACCCGGGCTACCCGGAGGAGCGCCTCGCCTTCATGCTGGAGGACGCGGGTCTCGCGGTGCTGGTGGGGCCGGCGGAGCTTCTGGCGGCGCTGCCGGCGACCGGTTTGCCGGCGGTGGCGATCGGGGCGGAGGGCCGGGCGGAGGCGGACGCGCCGGGGGCGGAAGCACCGGAGCCGGGGGCGGCGGCGCCGGCGCCGGGCGGCGTCGAGCGCCTGGCCTACGTCATGTATACCTCGGGCTCGACGGGGCGGCCGAACGGGGTGGCGGTGACGCACCGGGGGATCGTGCGGCTGGTCCGGGAGACCGGCTACGCCGAGCTCGGCCCCGGGGAGACCTTCCTCCAGCTCGCGCCGATCTCGTTCGACGCCGCGACGCTCGAGGTCTGGGGTCCGCTCCTCAACGGCGCTCGCCTGGCGATCTTCCCGCCCGGCGTGCCGTCGCTCGCCGAGCTCGGCCGCACCCTGGCCGCGGAGCGGGTGACGGCGCTCTGGCTGACCGCCGGCCTCTTCCACCAGGTGGTGGAGGACCGGCCGGGCGTCCTGGCCGGCCTGCGCCAGCTCCTGGCGGGCGGCGACGTGGTGGCGCCGGCGGCGGTCGCGCGAGTGCTCCGGGAGGTGCCGGGCTGTCGGGTGACGAACGGCTACGGCCCGACGGAGAACACGACCTTCACCACGACCCATGGCATGACCGCGGCGGCGGCGGATGGGTGGGGGCGTCCCCTTCCCGCCGCGCCCCGATCGATCCCCATCGGGCGGCCGATCGCGAACACCCGGGTCCAGGTGCTCGACCGCGGCCTCGAGCCGGTGCCGATCGGGGTGGCGGGGGAGCTGTGGACGGCGGGCGCGGGGCTCGCCCGCGGCTACTGGGGCCGGCCGCGGCTGACCGCCGAGCGCTTCGCGCCGCACCCGTGGGGCGAGCGGCCCGGCGAGCGGCACTACCGCACCGGCGACCTGGTGCGCCTCGGCCCGGGCGGGGAGATCGAGTTCCTGGGACGGATCGACCACCAGGTCAAGATCCGGGGCTTCCGGATCGAGCTCGGCGAGATCGAGACGGCCCTCGCTTCCGATCCGCGGGTCGCCGCGGCGGTGGTGGTGGCGCGCAAGGATGCCCCCGGCGGCGGCCGGCTCGATGCCTACGTCGTGTCCGCCGAGGGCGGGGCCGGAGCCGGCCTGGGGCCGGAGCTCCGCTCCGCCCTCGCCGCCGGCCTCCCGGACTACATGGTGCCGGCGACGGTGACCGTGCTCGCCGAGCTCCCCCTGACCCCGAACGGTAAGGTCGACCGCCGGGCGCTGCCCGATCCCGACGCCGAGGGCGATCGCGCCGCCTGGGGCCGACCGGCGTTCGAGCCGCCGCGCACCCCCACCGAGGAGGCCCTGGCCGGCCTCTGGCGCGAGCTCCTCGGGGTCGAGCGCGTCGGGCGCGACGACGACTTCTTCGCCCTCGGCGGTCACTCGCTGCTGGTGGCGCGCCTGGTGGCGCACCTGAGCGAGAAGCTCGGGGTCGACCTGCCGCTCAGGGCCGTGTTCGAAGCGCCCACCCTGGCCCGCCTCGCCGCCGCCGTCGAGTCGGCGCCGCCGGCGGAGGTGCCGCCGATCCGGCGGGTGCCGCGGACGCGCGACATGCCGCTCTCCTTCTCCCAGGAGCGGCTCTGGTTCCTGGACCAGATGGAGCCGGGCCGCGCCTGGTACAACCTGCCGGCGGCGGTACGGCTCACGGGGCGGCTCGACGTGCCCTCGCTGGCTCGCAGTCTGGGCGAGATCGTCCGCCGCCACGAGGCCCTGCGCACCCGGCTGCCGCAGCGGGGCGGCCGGCCGGTGCAGGTGGTCCAGCCGGCTCCTCCCCGGGGCGCGATCGGGCTCCCGCTGGTCGATCTCGCGGGGCTCGCGCCCGAGCTCCGGGGGCGCCTCGCCGGCGCGGCCAGCGGAGCCGAGGCGGCCCGTCTCTTCGACCTCGAGACCGGCCCGCTGATCCGGAGCCTCCTGCTTCGGCTCGCCCCGGAGGAGCACGTGCTGGTCGTGACCATGCACCACGTGGTCTCCGACGGCTGGTCGGTCGGGGTCTACCTGCGCGAGCTGGCGGCCCTCTACGGCGCCTTCCGGGAGGGGCGGCCCTCGCCGCTGCCGGAGCTGCCGGTCCAGTACCCCGACTTCGCCGCCTGGCAGCGCAAGTGGCTCTCGGGAAGCCTCCTCGCCCACCGGCTCGAGCACTGGCGCGTGCGGCTCGCCGGGGCGCCGGACCTTCTCGAGCTTCCCACCGACCGGCCGCGACCGCCCGTCCAGAGCCAGCGCGGGGCGCAGCTCGCCTTCCAGGTGGCGCCGGAGCCGACGGTGCTCTTGCGCGAGCTCGCCCGCAGCGAGCGGGCGACCCTGTTCATGGCCTTGCTCGCGGCCTTCGATGCGCTCCTCCACCGGGTGAGTGGCAGCGACGACCTGGTGGTCGGCTCGCCGATCGCGGGCCGGGTGCGGCCGGAGATCGAAGGCCTGATCGGGTTCTTCGTCAACACTCTGCCGCTGAGGGTGGGCCTGTCCGGGCGGGAGAGCTTCCGCGAGCTCGTGGGGCGTGCGCGGGAGACGGCCCTCGACGCCTTCGAGCACGAAGAGGTGCCCTTCGAGAAGCTGGTCGAGGAGCTGCGGCCGCGGCGCAACCCGGCCCACAGCCCCATCTTCCAGGTCCTGATGGCACTCCAGAACGCTCCCATGGGGCGCCGGGAGCTTCCGGGGGTCGCCTTCGAGTCGCTCCCGCTTCCGGGCCGGACGGCGAAGTTCGACCTGACGATGGTCTTCGTCGAGCGCCCGGACGGCGGGCTCGACGGCGGCCTCGAGTACAACCTGGACCTCTTCGATCCGACCACCGCCCGCCGGCTGGTCGTCCATTTCGGAGCTCTCCTCGCGGCGGCGGTGGCGGCGCCCGAAACCCGAGTCGGCGACCTTCCTCTCCTCGGCGCCGCGGAGCGCCAGCAGGTGCGGGAGTGGAACGACTCGGCGGCGGCCTGGCGCCCCGGGCCGGAGGCGACGGTGGGCTCCCTGGTGGCGGCGCAGGCGGCGCGGACGCCGGATGCCGTCGCGGTCGCCGCCGGCGACCGGGCCCTGAGCTACGGCGAGCTGGCGCGACGCTCGGCGGAGCTGGCCCGGCGTCTCTCGGCGCTCGGGGTAGGCCCCGAAGTGCGGGTGGCGATCGCCGCCGAGCGGTCTCTCGAGATGGTGGTGGGGCTCCTGGCGATCCTCCGCGCCGGCGGCGCCTACGTGCCCCTCGACCCCGCGTATCCGCCGGAACGGTTACGCGCCATGGTGGAGGACTCCGACGCCCGCGTGCTCCTCGTCCAGCCGTCGCTCCCTGCGGTGGCGGCGGCCCTGGAGCCGGCGGGCGAAGGCGGCCCGGCGCACCTGGAGCTCGACGAGGCCGCAGCCGTTGGGGGCGGCTGGAGCGCTCCTCCGGAGTCGGCCGCCGGCGCCGCGCGGATGGCCTACGCGATCTTCACCTCGGGATCGACCGGCCGGCCGAAGGGCGCGATGAACTCCCACGCCGGTGTCGTCAACCGGCTCCTGTGGATGGTGGAGAGGCTTGGGGTCGACGCCGGCGAGCGTTTCCTCCAGAAAACGCCGTTCGGCTTCGACGTCTCGGTGTGGGAGCTCTTCGCGCCGCTGGTGTGCGGGGCGCGCCTGGAGATGGCGCGCCCGGGCGGCCACCGCGACCCGGGCTACCTGGTGAAGCTGATCGTCGAGCGCGGGGTGACGACGACGCACGCCGTGCCCTCGATGCTCCGCGAGCTGCTGGAGGTGCCGGGGGTGGAGCGCTGCGCCGCGAACCTGCGGCGGGTGGTGGCGAGCGGCGAGGAGCTGACCCCGGACCTGGTGGCGCGCTTCCACGAGCGGCTCGGCGGCGCCGACGGCACGGGCGCTCCGGAGCTGCTCGACCTCTACGGGCCGACCGAGACGGCGATCGAGGTGACCTGGTGGCGGTGCCCGCCGCGCGGGGCGGCGGCCGGCGGGGACCGGTCGCCTGCACCGGTTCCGATCGGCCGCCCGGTGGCCAACGCCTCGATCCACGTCGCCGACGCCGGGCTGCGGCTCGTGCCGGCCGGCGTGTCGGGGGAGCTGCTGATCGGCGGGCTGCCGGTGGGCCGGGGCTACGTGGGGCGGCCCGCCCTGACGGCGGAGCGGTTCGTGCCCGAACCCTTCTCGGGAGCCTCTGGAGCGCGGGTGTACCGGAGTGGCGACCTGTCGCGATGGCGCGCCGACGGCGCGGTCGAGTTCCAGGGTCGCATCGACCACCAGGTCAAGGTCCGCGGCGTGCGGATCGAGCTGGGGGAGATCGAGAGCGCCCTGGGCGCGCTCGACGGCGTGCGCCAGGCGGTGGTGGTGGCTGCGCCCACCGCCGGGGCCGGCGGGGAGCGGCGTCTGGTGGCCTTCGTGGCGCCGGAGGGCGGCGCGGAGCTCGACGCCCCTGCCCTGAGGGCGCGGCTCGCCCAGCGGCTGCCCGAGGCCATGGTGCCGGCGGCCGTCGTCCCGCTCGCCGAGCTGCCGCTCCTGACGAGCGGCAAGATCGACCGCCGGGCCCTGGTCACGAAGGCGAGCGAGGGAGACTGGCGCCGGGCGCCCGGCGGCGCCTACCGGCCGCCCGAGACCGCGTTCGAGGTGGAGATCGCCGCGGTCTGGCAGGAGCTGCTCGGCGCCGGGAGGGAGCGGGGCGGCGACGGTGGCGCGGGAGAGGGCCTGCGGGTGGGCCGGGACGACGACTTCTTCGCCCTCGGCGGCCACTCGCTCCTGGTGACTCGGCTGGTGGCCAAGCTACGCGAGCGCCTCGGGGTCGAGCTTCCGGTGCGGGCGGTCTTCGAGGCGCCGACCCTGGTGCGCCTCGGCGCCGTCGTCGAGGCGGCTCCGCGGGCGGCGGTGCCGCCGGTCCGGCGGGTCCCCCGGACCCGCGACCTGCCGCTCTCCTTCGCCCAGGAGCGGCTCTGGTTCCTGGACCGGATGGAACCGGGCCGCGCCTGGTACAACCTGCCGGCGGCGGTGCGGCTCACCGGTCGCCTCGACGTGCCGTCGCTGGCGCGCAGCCTGGGCGAGATCGTCCGGCGCCACGAAGCGCTGCGCACCCGTTTCGCCGAGCGCGGCGGCGGCCCGGTCCAGGTGGTGGAGCCGGCGCCCACGGAGGGCTCGAGCCGGCTGCCGGTGGTCGACCTGTCGGCGCTCGCGCCGGGGCTCCGGGAGGGGGTCGCCCGCGCGGCGAGCGCGGCCGAGGCGGCCACTCCCTTCGACCTCGAGCACGGCCCGCTGATCCGGAGCCTCGTGCTCCGGCTCGCCCCGGAGGAGCACGTGCTGGTCGTGACCATGCACCACGTGGCCTCCGACGGCTGGTCGATCGGCGTCTACCTGCGCGAGCTGGCGGCGCTCTACGGCGCCTTCCGGGAGGGGCGTCTCTCGCCGCTCCCGGAGCTGCCGGTCCAGTACCCCGACTTCGCCGCCTGGCAGCGCAAGTGGCTCTCGGGAAGCCTCCTCGCCCGCCGGCTCGAGCACTGGCGCGCGCGGCTCGCCGGGGCGCCGGAGCTCCTCGAGCTGCCCACCGACCGGCCGCGGCCGCCGATCCAGAGCCAGCGCGGGGGACGGGTGGCGTTCAGGGTGCCTCCGGAGGCGGCGCGGCGCCTGCGAGAGCTCGCCCGCGGCGAGCGGGCGACCCTCTTCATGGCCTTGCTCGCGGCCTTCGATGCGCTCCTCCACCGGATGACCGGGAGCGGCGATCTGGTGGTCGGCTCGCCGGTCGCGGGCCGGGTGCGGCCGGAGATCGAGGGCCTGATCGGGTTCTTCGTCAATACCCTGCCGCTGCGGGTCGGGCTCGACGGGCGAGAGAGCTTTCGCGAGCTCGTGGGGCGGGCGCGAGACGCGACGCTCGACGCTTTCGAGCACGAGGACGTGCCGTTCGAGAAACTGGTCGAGGAGCTGCGACCGCGTCGCAACCCGGCTCACACCCCGGTGTTCCAGGTGGTGCTGGCGCTCCAGAACACGCCCATGGGGCGCCAGGAGCTGCCCGGAGTCGCCTTCGAACCGTTGCCGGTCACCAGCGGTACGGCGAAGTTCGACCTGATGCTGGC
Organism: uncultured Acidobacteriota bacterium; assembly: GCA_963837945.1. Taxonomy (GTDB): domain Bacteria; phylum Acidobacteriota; class Thermoanaerobaculia; order Multivoradales; family DATKCC01; genus CAVUBL01. The sequence continues at coordinate 283,255 of CAWIQD010000007.1, read as the reverse complement.
CTTCCTCGAGCGCCCGGATGGCGCCCTGGCCGGCGGGCTCGAGTACAACCGGGACCTCTTCGATCCGACCACCGCTCGCCGCCTGGTGGACCACCTCGGAAATCTCGTCGCGGCCGCCGCGGCGGCGCCCGAGACGCCGGTCTCACGCCTGCCGCTGCTCGGCGCGGGAGAGCGGCGGCAGCTTCTCGGGGAGTGGAACGACACGGCGAGGGGCCAGCCGGGGCGCTTCGCGGTCGAGGAGCTCTTCGCCGCCCAGGCGGCGGGGACGCCCGACGCGGTGGCGGTGACCTGCGGCGGCTCGGCTCTCAGCTACCGGGAGCTGGCGCGCCGGGCCGGGGCCCTCGCCGGGCGGCTCCGGGCGGCGGGGGTCGGCGCCGAGACGCGGGTGGGCCTGTGCGTCGAGCGCTCGCTCGCCCTGCCGGTGGCGCTGCTCGCGGTCCTCGAGGCGGGGGGCGCCTACGTGCCCCTGGACCCGGGCTACCCGGAGGAGCGCCTCGCCTTCATGCTGGAGGACGCGGGTCTCGCGGTGCTGGTGGGGCCGGCGGAGCTTCTGGCGGCGCTGCCGGCGACCGGTTTGCCGGCGGTGGCGATCGGGGCGGAGGGCCGGGCGGAGGCGGACGCGCCGGGGGCGGAAGCACCGGAGCCGGGGGCGGCGGCGCCGGCGCCGGGCGGCGGCGAGCGCCTGGCCTACGTCATGTATACCTCGGGCTCGACGGGGCGGCCGAACGGGGTGGCGGTGGCGCACCGGGGGATCGTGCGGCTGGTCCGGGAGACCGGCTACGCCGAGCTCGGCCCCGGGGAGACCTTCCTCCAGCTCGCGCCGATCTCGTTCGACGCCGCGACGCTCGAGGTCTGGGGTCCGCTCGTCAACGGCGCTCGCCTGGCGATCTTCCCGCCCGGCGTGCCGTCGCTCGCCGAGCTCGGCCGCACCCTGGCCGCGGAGCGGGTGACGGCGCTCTGGCTGACCGCCGGCCTCTTCCACCAGGTGGTGGAGGACGGGCCGGGCGTCCTGGCCGGCCTGCGCCAGCTCCTGGCGGGCGGCGACGTGGTGGCGCCGGCGGCGGTCGCGCGAGTGCTCCGGGAGGTGCCGGGCTGTCGGGTGACGAACGGCTACGGCCCGACGGAGAACACGACCTTCACCACGACCCATGGCATGACCGCGGCGGCGGCGGATGGGTGGGGGCGTCCCCTTCCCGCCGCGCCCCGATCGATCCCCATCGGGCGGCCGATCGCGAACACCCGGGTCCAGGTGCTCGACCGCGGCCTCGAGCCGGTGCCGATCGGGGTGGCGGGGGAGCTGTGGACGGCGGGCGCGGGGCTCGCCCGCGGCTACTGGGGCCGGCCGCGGCTGACCGCCGAGCGCTTCGCGCCGCACCCGTGGGGCGAGCGGCCCGGCGAGCGGCACTACCGCACCGGCGACCTGGTGCGCCTCGGCCCGGGCGGGGAGATCGAGTTCCTGGGACGGATCGACCACCAGGTCAAGATCCGGGGCTTCCGGATCGAGCTCGGCGAGATCGAGACGGCCCTCGCTTCCGATCCGCGAGTCGCCGCGGCGGTGGTGGTGGCGCGCAAGGATGCCCCCGGCGGCGGCCGGCTCGATGCCTACGTCGTGTCCGCCGAGGGCGGGGCCGGAGCCGGCCTGGGGCCGGAGCTCCGCTCCGCCCTCGCCGCCGGCCTCCCGGACTACATGGTGCCGGCGACGGTGACCGTGCTCGCCGAGCTCCCCCTGACCCCGAACGGTAAGGTCGACCGCCGGGCGCTGCCCGATCCGGAGGGCGGCGCGGCACCGGGCCGGGAGGCGTACGAGTCGCCGCGGACGCCCACCGAGGAGACCCTGGCCGCGCTCTGGCGCGAGCTCCTCGGGGTCGAGCGCGTCGGCCGCGACGACGACTTCTTCGCCCTCGGCGGCCACTCGCTCCTCGCCACCCGGCTGGTCTCCCGGATCCGCAACGCCCTGGGCGTCGATCTGCCGCTGCGCGCGCTGTTCGAGGCGCCGACCGTGGCCGGTCTGGCGGAGCGTGTAGCGGCCCTCCGCGGCGACCCCGCGGCGGCGCCGGCGCCGCCGGTCCGGCGGCGCACGACGATCGGCGCGCTCCCCCTCTCCTTCGCCCAGGAGCGCCTCTGGTTCCTCGACCGCTTCGAGCCGGGCGCCTCCGCCTACAACGTCCCGGCCGCCTTCCGGCTCGACGGGCGGCTCGACCTCCCGGTCCTCGCCCGCGCCCTTTCGGGCGTCGTCCGCCGCCACGAGGCGTTGCGGACCACCTTCGAGAGCGGCGCGGACGGCCCGCGCCAGGTGGTGGGCGAGCCCTTCTGCTTCGCCCCGCCGCTGGTCGACCTCCAGGGCGTGCTCGGCGAGGCGACCCCGGACGGCGCCGCCGACCCCCGGGTCGAGGCCCTCGCCCGGCGCGAGGCGGAGCGGCCCTTCGACCTCGAGCGCGGGCCGCTGGTGCGGGCCACCGTCCTGCGGCTCGCCCCGCGACGCCACGTCTTCCTCCTCACCTTCCACCACGTGGTCGCCGACGGCTGGTCGGTGGGGATCTTCGTCCGCGAGCTGGCCGCGCTCTACCGGGCGGGGTCCGGGGCCGGGGTGGCCCCACTGCCCGAGCTGCCGGTCCAGTACCCCGACTTCGCTCTCTGGCAGCGGGAATGGCTCGCCGGCGGCGAGCTCGAGCGCCAGCTCGCCTACTGGCGCGAGCGCCTCGCCGGCGCGCCGGAGGTGCTCGAGCTCCCCACCGACCGGCCGCGGCCGTCGGTCGCGACGTCCCAGGGGCGCCGGCGGCCGGTCGCCGTCGACCTCGAGGTGACCGAGGGGCTGCGACGCCTCGCCCGGGCGGAGGGAACCACCCTCTTCGCCGTCCTGCTGGCGGCCTTCGACGTGCTCCTCCACCGCTACAGCGGTCAGGACGACCTGGTGGTCGGCTCGCCGATCGCGAACCGCAACCGGGAGGAGATCGAGGGGCTGATCGGCTTCTTCGTCAACGCCCTGGCGCTGCGGGTCGACACCTCCGGGGCGCCGGCCTTCCGCGAGCTGGTCGGCCGGGTCCGGAAGACGACGGCCGAGGCTCAGGGCCACCAGGACCTGCCGTTCGAGAAGCTGGTGGCGGAGCTCCGGCCCACCCGCAGCCGGAGCCACTCGCCGATCTTCCAGGTGATGCTCTCGCTCCACGACGTCGGGCGCGTGCGCGCCGAGCTGCCGGGCCTCGCCCTCAGCCCGCTCGAGGTGCGGGGTGCCACCGCCAAGTTCGACCTCACCCTCGCCCTCACCGAGACGCCGGACGGGCTGCGCGGCATCCTGGGCTACCGCTCCGCTCTCTTCGACGCCACCACGGTGGAGCGCATGGGGCGCCAGCTCGACACCCTGCTCCGGGGGGTGCTGGAGGATCCGGACCGCTCGCTCGGAGACCTGCCCGCTGCTCGGCGCCGCCGAGGTCCACCAGGTCGTGGTGGCCTTCAACGAGACTCCCGCGCTGCCGCGCGGCGCGCAGCACGACGACCTCCTGATCCACCGCCTGGTGGCGGCCCACGCGACCGCCGCCCCCGACGCGGTGGCCCTCGTCCTGGGGAGCGATCAGCTGAGCTACGGTGCCCTGGCGGCGCAGGCGGCGCGTCTCGCCCGCCGCCTGCGCGGGCTCGGAGCCCGCCCCGGCGAGCGCGTGGCGGTCTGCCTCGAGCGCTCGTTCGATCAGCTCGTCGCGGTGCTCGCCGTTCTCGAGGCCGGGGCCGCCTATCTGCCCCTCGACCTGGGCTTCCCGGGCGAGCGCCTGGCGTTCATGGTCGCCGACGCTCGCCCGGTGGCCCTGGTCACGCGGCGCGAGCACCTGGACCTCTTCGCCGGGCTCGCGGAGACCGGGCGGCCGGCGCCGGTGCTCCTCGGACCCGGGGAGGAGACCGGTTCTGCCGAGGCCGAGGGCCCCGAGGCGCCTCGGGCGCGGCCCGACGGGGCGCCCGTGGGCCCCGACGACCCCGCCTACGTCATCTACACCTCCGGCTCGACGGGTCGGCCGAAGGGGGTGGTGGTCGCCCACCGCTCGCTGGCCGAGCGCCTGGAGGCGATCCGCGAGCTCTTCACCTTCGGCCCCGCCGACCGGCAGCTCCAGTTCGCCTCGCTCTCCTTCGACCTGTCGTGCGACGAGGTCTTCCTCACCCTGACCGCCGGAGCGTCGCTGGTGCTCGAGCCCCGGCCCCAGGCGCTGCGCCCCTTGGAGCTCCTCGATGAGTGCGCCCGCCACCGGGTGACCAAGCTGAGCCTCACCAGCTCGCACTGGCACCAGGTGGTGAACGAGCTGGCGGCGGCGGGCCGTGCCGTGCCCCCGTCGCTGCGGACCCTGGTGACCGGCGCCGAGAGCCCGTCGGCCGAGACCTTCGCCGAGCTGGCGCGGCGCGCCGCCGGCGCTCGCCTCTACAACTTCTACGGCCCCACCGAGGCCACGATCTCCGGCACGCGGCTGGCCCTGCCCGCCTCGGCGGAGGCGATCGCCCGCCTCGACCGGGTGCCGATCGGCCGCCCGTTTTGCGCGGTCCGGGTCCACCTGGGCGACGCCGGGCTGCGGCCGGTGCCGGTGGGCGTGGCCGGCGAGATCCTCCTCGGCGGCAGCGGCGTGGCGATCGGCTACCTGGGCCGGCCGGCCCTGACCGCCGAGCGCTTCGTGCCCGATCCCTGGAGCCCGGCGGGCGGCGCGCGCCTCTACCGCTCCGGCGACCTCGCCCGGCACCGCCCGGGCGGCGAGATCGAGTTCCTCGGCCGGGCCGACGCCCAGGTCAAGGTGCGCGGCTTCCGGATCGAGCTGGGCGAGGTCGAGGAGGCTTTGCGCGAGCATCCCGGCCTCGCCGAGGCGGTCGCCGCAGTGCGCTCCGATGGCGGCGACAGGCGGCTGGTGGCCTACGTGGTCCCCCGCCCCGACCGATCGGGAGAGCCGGCCCCGGCGCCGACGGTGAGCGAGCTTCGCGCCTTCGTCGCCGAGCGGCTCCCCGAGTTCATGGTGCCCTCGGCCTTCGTGAGCCTCGACGCGCTGCCCATGACGCCCACCGGCAAAGTGGACAAGCAGGCCCTGCCCGACCCCGACGGAGCGCGGCCCGACCTGGCTGGGGCCTACGTGGCGGCGGAGACGCCCCTCGAACGGTTCCTGGCCGGCGCCTGGCAGGAGGTGCTGAAGGTCGACCGGGCGGGCCTCCGCGACAGCTTCTTCGACCTGGGCGGCGACTCGATCCAGGGCGCCACCCTGATCAACCGCCTGGAGGAGGCCCTGGGCGAGCACGTCTACGTGACCGCGCTGTTCGACACCCGGGACCTGGGAGAAGCTCGCCGCCTACCTGGCGCTCCAGTACCCGGAACGGGTGGCGGAGCTCTTCGGCGAGGAGAGCCTGCCCGAGGCGGCGCGCCGGGGCGCGGCGCCGCCGGCCCGGCGGGTCGACGAGGTGCGCCTGGCGGAGCTCGCCTCCCTGGTCGAGCCGCTGGCTCCCTTCCCGCGGGAGTCCGGCGGACCGAACCCCCCGGCGGTCTTCGTGCTCTCGCCGCCGCGCTCGGGCTCGACCCTGCTGCGGGTGATGCTCGCCGGCCACCCGGGGCTCTTCGCGCCGCCCGAGCTCGAGCTGCTCTCGTTCAACACCCTGGGCGAGCGCAAGCGCGCCTTCTCGGACCGCTACTCCTTCTGGCTCGAGGGGGTGCTGCGGGCGGTCATGGATCTCCGCGGCTGCGACGCGGACGAGGCGCGGCAGATGATGGAGCAGCGCGAGCGCGCCGACCTGCCGGTCCGGGACTTCTACCGCGAGCTCCAGGGCTGGATCGGCGACCGCGTGCTGGTCGACAAGACCCCCTCCTACGCCCTCGATCCGGCGATCCTGGCGCGCGCCGAGGAGGACTTCGACCGGCCGCTCTACCTCCACCTCCTGCGCCACCCCTACGCCGGCATCCTGTCGTTCGAGGAGGCGCGGCTCGAGCAGCTCTTCTTCCGCTACGGCCACTCCTTCGAGCGGCGCGAGCTCGCCGAGCTGATCTGGACGGCGAGCCACCGGAACATCCTCGCCTTCCTCGAGGGCGTGCCCGAGGGCCGGCGGCGCACCGTGCGCTTCGAGGAGCTGGTGCGCGACCCGGAGCCGGTGATGCGCGACCTGGCGCGCTTCCTGGGCCTCGAGTACCGGAGCGCCATGATCGAGCCGTACGAGGAGCGCCGGCGGCGGATGACCGACGGCATCCACGCCCAGGCCAAGATGCTCGGCGACGTCAAGTTCCACGAGCACCGGCGGATCGACGCCGCGGCCGCCGACCGCTGGCGGGAGGTCTACGGCGAGGACTTCCTGGGCGAGCCGGCCCGGCGGCTCGCCGGCACCCTGGGGTACGCGGACGTGGCGCCCGAGACCGCCGCGCCGGTGAGCTCCGGCGCCGCCCGGGCGCCCCGCCCCGCGCCGCGGCACCTGCCGCCCTGCCTGACCGCCCTGCGCCCCGGCGACGCCGCGCCCCCGCTCTTCCTGGTCCACGCCGTCTTCGGCGACACCTACTTCTTCCGGCACCTGGCGGCCGCCCTCGCTCCGGGCCGGCCGGTCTACGGCCTGCGGGCCACCGGCATGGAGGCCGGTGAGGAGCCGCTCGCGAGCGTCGAGGAGATGGCCGAGCGCTACGTCGACTCGGTGCTCCGGGTCCAGCCGGAAGGCCCGGTCCACCTGGTCGGGAGCTCCATGGGAGGGGTCGTCGCCTGGGAGATGGCCCGCCGGCTCGAGACGGCGGGACGACGGGTCGCCCTGCTCGGCTTCCTGGACACGGGCGAGCCGGGGGAGGCGCCGCCCCCTGACCGCCGGGGCCGGTTCGAGCTCGAGGCGCTCGACTACCTGGTGGGGGGCGCCGATCCGGCGACCGTGGAGCGCCTGCGGGGGATCGACTCCCGCGACGAGCGCCTGGCCGGCATCCTCGCCGTGGCCCAGGCCGCCGGCGCCCTGCCGGCGGGCTTCGATCTCGACCGCCTGCGCCGTCTGATGGATGTGGTCGACGCCAACGGCCGGGCGTTGCTCGACTACCGCCCCGGCCCCTGGAGCGGCGACCTCGTGCACTACCGGGCCGCCGCCACCGCCCGCCGCCGCGAGCGGCCCGAGGCCTCGGGCTGGAGCCGGCTCTCGGGCGGCGAGGTGGTGGTCGAGATCGTGCCCGGCGACCACATGTCGATCCACTTCCCGCCGCACGTCGCGCAGCTCGCCCGCAGCCTGGACGAGCGGATGGCGCGGGCCGAGGCCGAGCCGACGCGGCCGGTGGCGGCGGCAATGGAACGGGCCGGGTGAAGTGAGCGTGCTCCGCAGCCCGCTCCTCGACGCCCCCGGCTCCGGGCCGGCCCTCCCGGAGCCGGCGCCCGCCGCCGCCGGTTCCAGGCGTCCGCCTTCGCGCGGCCAGCGGGCGCTCTGGTTCCTCGACCGGCTGACCTCGGCGAGCGGTGCCTACGTCATCGCCGCCGCCGGGCGGGTGGTCGGAGCGGTGGACGCCGAGGCGCTCGAAGCCGCCCTCCAGGGGCTGGTGGCTCGCCATCCGGCGCTTCGGACCACGTTCGTCGAGGTGACGGGCGAGCCGGTACGGCGGGTGGCGGACGAGATGCCGATCTCCCTCGGGCGCTTCGACGCCCGGAGCTGGAGCGGCGAGGAGCTCGATCGCGCGGTCGCCGAGGAAGCCTTCCGCCCCTTCGAGCTCGAGCGGGGACCGCTGGTGCGCCTCGCCCTCTTCGCGCGCGGTCCGGGCGAAGACCGGCTGGTGCTCGCCCTCCACCACCTGGTGGCCGACCTCTGGTCGCTCTCCGTGCTGCTCGGCGAGCTGGGCGCGCTCTACGACGGCGGCGGTCCGCTGCCGCCCCTCGAGAGCTCGTTCGAGGACCTGGTGGCGGGCCAGGAGGCGCTCCTCGCCGGGGACGAGGGGGAGCGGCTGTGGCGCTTCTGGGAGCGCGAGCTCGCCGGCCGGCCGGAGAGCCTGGAGCTGGCCGCCGACCGGCGGCGGCCGGCGATCCTCGCCCACCGGGGTGCCGCCGAGCCGCTACGCCTCGCCGCCGCGCCGTGGAAGCGGCTGCGCCGGCTCGGCCGCTCCCGCGGCGCCAACCCGTTCGTCACCGCGCTGGCGGCTTTCCAGGCGCTGCTCCATCGGGTCTCGGGCGAGGACGACCTGCTGGTGGGCACCCCGACCGCGGGCCGGAGCTCGGGAGCGGTGTCCGACCTCGTCGGCTACTGTGTCAACCCGGTGGTGGTGCGCGCCGACGCCGGAGGCGATCCGACCTTCGGGGAGCTCCTCGAGCGGGTGCGCGATGCCGGGCGCCGGGCCTTCGCGCACCAGGACCTGCCGTTCCCCGCCCTGGTCGAGCGGCTCGAGTCGGGCCGCGAGCCGAGCCGCTCCCCGATCTTCCAGGTCCTCTTCAGCCTGCAGCGTTCCCGCCTGGGGGTCGACGAGGGAATGGGCGGCTTCGCCCTGGGTGAGCCCGGGGCGCGCCTCGAGCTCGGCTCGCTGGTCCTCGAGTCGGTCCGCCTGGAGCCCCGAGGCGCACAGTTCGACCTGTCGCTGTTTGCGGCCGAGATCGCGGGCGAGCTCTGGGGCTCCCTGGTCTACGACCGCGACCTCTTCGACCGCGCCACCGTGAGCCGCCTGGCCGGGCAGCTCGGACGCCTGATGGCCGAGGTTTCCGAGCACCCCGAGCGCCGGCTCTCGGAGCTCGCGCTGCTCGGCGCCGGGGAGCGCCAGCAGCTCCTGGTGGAGTGGAACGACACGGCTGTGGCGGCGGAGGTGGCGCCGGGCGGGCGGCTGGAGGCCCGGGTGCGGGCGCAGTCGGCGCGGACGCCGGACCGGGTGGCGCTTGTCTTCGGGGGCGAGCGGTGGAGCTACGGCGAGCTCGCGGCGCGGGCGTCGGCGCTGGCGGGGAGGCTCTCGGCGGCCGGCGTCGGCCCCGAGGTGCGGGTGGGGGTCTGCCTGCCCCGGCGGCCGGAGCTGGTGGCGGCGCTCCTGGCGGTGCTCGAGGCGGGCGGCGTCTACGTGCCCCTCGACGCGGCCTATCCGGAGGAGCGGCTGGCCTTCATGCTGGAGGACTCGGGGGCGCCGGTGGTGGTGGCGGGGGAGGCGACCCGGGAGCGGCTGCCGCTCGCGCGCCTGGCGGCGCCGCCGGCGGTGGTCGACCCGGGCGAGGCCTGGGGGTGCTCCGCGCCCGGCTCTGGACCCGGAGCCGGGCCGGCTCCGGCGGGCGACGGCGAGGCGCTCGCCTACGTCATCTACACCTCGGGCTCGACCGGCCGGCCGAAGGGGGTGGCGATCTCCCACCGGGCGGCCTCGGCGATGCTGTCGTGGGCGGCGGGGTGCTACCGCCCGGAGGAGCTCGCGGGGGTGCTGGCGGGCACCTCGGTGTGCTTCGACCTGTCGGTCTTCGAGCTCTTCGCACCGCTCGCGGCCGGCGGCCGGGTGGTGCTGGCGGAGGACGTGTTGGGGGCGGCGGAGCACGCCGCGACCGGCGAGGTGACGCTCCTCAACACGGTGCCGTCGGCGATGCGCGAGCTGGTGGCCTCCGGGGGGGTGCCGGCGTCGGTGCGGACGGTGAACCTGGCGGGCGAGCCGCTCTCGCGCGCCCTGGCGGAGGCGATCTACCGTGGCCACCCCGGGGTGGAGCGGGTCGTCAACCTCTACGGTCCGTCCGAGGACACGACCTACTCGACGCTGGCGCGGGTCGAGCGGGGCGGCCGGGAGGAGCCCGCGATCGGCGCTCCGCTGGCGGGCGGCCGGGCGCACGTCGTCGACCGGCGCCTCCGGCCGGCGCCGCTGGGGGTGCCGGGCGAGCTCGGCCTGGCCGGGGAGGGGCTCGCCCGGGGGTACCTGGGGCGCCCGGGGCAGACGGCGGCGCTCTTCGTGCCCGATCCTTTCGCCCGGCGACCGGGCGAGCGGCTCTACCGCAGCGGCGACCTGGTGCGGCGCCGGGCGCGGGGCGAGCTCGAGTTCCTCGGGCGGCTGGACCACCAGGTCAAGCTCCGCGGGTTCCGGGTCGAGCTGGGAGAGGTCGAGGCGGCGCTCGGCGGCGATCCGCGGGTGGCCGAGGCGGTGGTGGTGGCCCGGCACCGAGGGGGCGAGCCGATGCTCGCGGCCTACGTGGTGCCGGCGCCGGGGAGCGAGGGCCTCGGCGACGAGTCCTGGCGCGAGATCGTCGCCGCCCGGCTGCCGGCCTACATGGTGCCGGCGGCCTTCGTGGCGCTCGACGCCCTGCCCCGCACCCCGAACGGCAAGGTCGACCGCCGCGCCCTGCCCGAGCCCACATGGACTCGGGCCGCCGCCACGGCACCGCAGACGCCGATCCAGGAGCGCCTCGCCGGCCTCTTCGCCCAGATCCTCGGGCTGCCGCCGGGCGCGCGGCCCGTGGGTCTCGAGGAGAGCTTTTTCCGCCTCGGCGGCGACTCGCTCCTGGCGGCCCGCCTCGTCTCGCGCGTGCGGGAGACGTTCGGGGTGGAGCTCTCGCTTCGCACGGTCTTCGAGGCTCCGACCCTCGCCGCCCTGGCGCACCGGATCGCCTCCGCGGCCTTCGCCGGCCCCGAGGGCGCTTCGCTCGCCCGCCGGCCGGACGCGTCCGAGGCTCCCTTGTCGCTCGCCCAGAGCCGGCTCTGGTTCCTGGCGCAGCTCGACCCGAGCTCGGCGGCCTACAACGTGCCGGAGGCGGTGAAGATGACCGGGCACCTGGCGCCGGCGGCACTGGCGCGGGCGATCGGGGACCTGGTGGCGCGCCACGAGACTCTGCGCACCCGCCTCGTCGAGGGGGCGGCGGGGCCCGTGCAGCGCGTCCTGCCCGCCGGCGCGGTGGCTCCGCGGCTCCCGGTGGTCGACCTGTCCGGTCTCGTTCCCGATCGCCGACAGGTCGTGGCCCGGCGACTCGCCGAGCGCGAGGCGGCGTGTCCCATCGACCTCGGCCGGGCCCCTCTTCTGCGGACGACACTGATCCGCATGGCACCGGCCGAGCACGTGTTCGTCCTGGTGCTCGGCCACGCGATCGCCGACGGCTGGTCGCTGGGGATCTTCGTGCGCGAGCTGGCGGCCTTCTACGGCGCGCGGGTGGAGCGGCGGCCGGCGGCGCTGCCGGAGCTGCCGGTGCAGTACGGCGACTTCGCCGTCTGGCAGCGGCGGCACCTTCAGGCGGAGCTCCGCGATCGGGAGCTCGCCTGGTGGCGGCGAGAGCTCGGCGGCGCGCCGCCCTTGCTCGATCTGCCGTTCGACCGCCCGCGGCCGCCGGTGCCGAGCCGGGCCGGGGCGGCGGTTCGCGCTCCGCTGCCCGCGGGGCTCGTCGCGCGGCTCGAGGCTTTCGGAAGGGAGCGCTCTGCGACCCCGTTCATGGTGCTCCTCGCGGCGTTCGAAGCGCTTCTCGGCCGCTACAGCGGTCAAGACGACCTGGTCGTCGGCACCCCGAGCGCCAGCCGGGAACACAGCGAGCTCGAAGGGCTGATCGGGCTGTTCGTCGACACCGTGGTCCTGCGCGCCCGGCTCGCCGGCGACCCGGGGGTGGCGGAGCTGGTCGAGCGGACGCGGGCGACGACCCTGGAGGCCTTCTCCCACCGGGACGTGAGCTTCGAGGGGCTGGTGGCGGAGCTTCGCCCCGGAGCGGATGCCGGGCGTTCCGCCGCTGATCCAGGTGCTCCTCGCCCTCCAGAACGCGCCCGTGGGGCCCCTCGAGCTGCCGGGCCTCGAGCTCGTGCGCCTGCCGCTCGACAGCGGCAGCCCGCGCTTCGACCTGGAGCTCTCGTTCGAGCCGGCCGACGGGGCGCTCCTTGGCGTGTGGAGCTACTCCAAGGCGCTGTTCGACGCCACCACCGTCCGGCGGATGGCGGAGCAGCTCCGCGAGCTGCTCGAGGCCATGCTCGCGGCACCCGAGCGCCGGCTCTCGGAGCTCGCGCTGCTCGGCGCCGGGGAGCGCCAGCAGCTCCTGGTGGAGTGGAACGACACGGCCGTGGCGGCGGAGGTGGCGGCGGGCGGGCGGCTGGAGGCCGTGCGGGCGCAGGCGGCGCGGACGCCGGACCGGGTGGCGCTTGTCTCCGGGGGCGAGCGGTGGAGCTACGGCGAGCTCGCGGCGCGGGCGTCGGCGCTGGCGGGGAGGCTCTCGGCGGCCGGCGTCGGCCCCGAGGTGCGGGTGGGGGTCTGCCTGCCCCGGGGGCCGGAGCTGGTGGCGGCGCTCCTGGCGGTGCTCGAGGCGGGAGGCGTCTACGTGCCCCTCGACGCGGCCTATCCGGAGGAGCGGCTGGCCTTCATGCTGGAGGACTCGGGGGCGCCGGTGGTGGTGGCGGGGGAGGCGACCCGGGAGCGGCTGCCGCTCGCGCGCCTGGCGGCGCCGCCGGCGGTGGTCGACCCGGGCGAGGCCTGGGGGTGCTCCGCGCCCGGCTCTGGACCCGGAGCCGGGCCGGCTCCGGCGGGCGACGGCGAGGCGCTCGCCTACGTCATCTACACCTCGGGCTCGACCGGCCGGCCGAAGGGGGTGGCGATCTCCCACCGGGCGGCCTCGGCGATGCTGTCGTGGGCGGCGGGGTGCTACCGCCCGGAGGAGCTCGCGGGGGTGCTGGCGGGCACCTCGGTGTGCTTCGACCTGTCGGTCTTCGAGCTCTTCGCACCGCTCGCTGCCGGCGGCCGGGTGGTGCTGGCAGAGGACGTGTTGGGGGCGGCGGAGCACGCCGCGACCGGCGAGGTGACGCTCCTCAACACGGTGCCGTCGGCGATGCGCGAGCTGGTGGCCTCCGGAGGGGTGCCGGCGTCGGTGCGGACGGTGAACCTGGCGGGCGAGCCGCTCTCGCGCGCCCTGGCGGAGGCGATCTACCGTGGCCACCCCGGGGTGGAGCGGGTCGTCAACCTCTACGGTCCGTCCGAGGACACGACCTACTCGACGCTGGCGCGGGTCGAGCGGGGCGGCCGGGAGGAGCCCGCGATCGGCGCTCCGCTGGCGGGCGGCCGGGCGCACGTCGTCGACCGGCGCCTCCGGCCGGCGCCGCTGGGGGTGCCGGGCGAGCTCGGCCTGGCCGGGGAGGGGCTCGCCCGGGGGTACCTGGGGCGCCCGGGGCAGACGGCGGCGCTCTTCGTGCCCGATCCCTTCGCCCGGCAGCCGGGCGGGCGGCTCTACCGCAGCGGCGACCTGGTGCGGCGGCGGGCGCGGGGCGAGCTCGAGTTCCTCGGGCGGCTGGACCACCAGGTCAAGCTCCGGGGGTTCCGGGTCGAGCTGGGAGAGGTCGAGGCGGCGCTCGGCGGCGATCCGCGGGTGGCCGAGGCGGTGGTGGTGGCCCGGCACCGAGGGGGCGAGCCGATGCTCGCGGCCTACGTGGTGCCGGCGCCGGGAAGCGAGGGCCTCGGCGACGAGTCCTGGCGCGAGATCGTCGCCGCCCGGCTGCCGGCCTACATGGTGCCGGCGGCCTTCGTGGCGCTCGACGCCCTGCCCCGCACCCCGAACGGCAAGGTCGACCGCCGCGCCCTGCCCGAGCCCACATGGCGCGAGACGCCCGGCGGGCGGGCGCCGGCCGGCGCGGCGGAGGAGCTCGTGGCGGCCCTCTTCGCCGAGGTCCTGGGGCTGCCGCCCGGACGCGCCGTGGCGGCCGACGAGGACTTCTTCCGCCTCGGCGGCCACTCCCTCCTGGCCACTCGCCTGGTCGCTCGCCTGCGCGAGAGCCGCGGGGTGGACGTGCCGGTCGCGGCGGTCTTCGAGACGCCGACGGCGGCGGGTCTCGCACGACGGTTGGAGGGCGCGGCCCCGGCCCCTCCGGTTCCCGGAGGCCAGGCGCTCGAGGCGATCCCACGGCGGCCCGATCCCGCAGAGGCGCCGGCTTCCTACGCCCAGGAGCGGCTCTGGTTCCTGGCACAGCTCGACCCGGGCTCGGCGGCCTACAACATGCCCGGCGCGGTGCGCATGGAGGGGCGGCTGGCGGTGCCGGCGATGGCGGCCGCCCTGGGCGACCTGCTGGCGCGCCACGAGGCGCTGCGCACCGAGCTCGTGGAGACCGGGGACGGTCCGGTCCAGCGGATCCTGGAGCCCGCCGCGGCGGGTGTCGCGCGGCCGGCCCTGCCCCTGGTCGACCTCTCGGGCCTGCCGCCGGCGCGCCGCGAGGAATCCGTGCCCCGCCTCGTCGCTCGGGAGGCGGCGCGCGCCGTCGAGCTCGGCCGCGCTCCCCTCTTGCGCACTACCCTGATCCGGGCGACCCCGACGGATCACGCGTTCGTGCTGGTGATCCACCACGCGGTCGCCGACGGCTGGTCGCTGGGGATCTTCGTGCGCGAGCTGGCGGCCCTCTACGCCGCCCGGCTGGCAGGGCGGCGCGCCGCCCTGCCGCCGCTCCCGGTCCAGTACGGGGACTTCGCGCTCTGGCAACGCCTGCGGCTGGCCGGTGGAGCTGCCGAGCTCCTCGACTGGTGGCGCCGGGAGCTCGCGGGCGCTCCAACCCTCCTCGAGCTCCCCACCGACCGCCCCCGGCCGGTGACGCCGGACCCTGCGGGAGGCGTGGTGCGGATCGCGCTGCCGGCGCCCCTGGTGCGACGGTTGGAAGCGTACGGCCGGGAGCGCGGCGTGACCCTCTTCATGCTTCTCCTGGCAGGCTTCTCGGCGCTCCTCGCCCGTTACTCGGGCCGGGACGACCTGGTGGTCGGCACGCCCAATGCCGGCCGGGACCGGAGCGAGCTCGAGGGGCCGATCGGGCTGTTCGTCGACACCCTGGCCCTGCGCCTTCGGCTCGACGGCGACCCGAGCCTGGCGGCGCTCGTCGAGAGCGTCCGGGAGAGCAGCCTCGGCGCCTTCGCCCACCGGGAGCTCCCCTTCGACCGGCTGGTGGACGAGCTGGTCCCCGAGCGCCGGCCGGGGGTGCCGCCCCTCTTCCAGGTCATGCTGGCGCTCCAGAACGCGCCCATGGAACCCCTTGAGCTGCCGGGCTTGCGGATGGAGCGGATCCCGGCCGAAACCGGCGGTGCCAAGTTCGACCTGACCGTCTCCTTCGAGCCGACCGGCGCCGGGCTCCTCGGGGTCTGGAGCTACAGCACGGCGCTCTTCGACGCCACCACGGTGCGCCGGATGGCGGGGCACCTCCAGGGCGTCTACGAGGCCCTGGTCGGCGACCCCGAGGGCCGCGTCGCCGAGCTCGCCCTGCTCGGCGCGGCCGAACGGCAGCAGGTCTTCGTCGAGTGGAACGACGAGCCCTGGCCGGTGGCGGCGGCGGAGCTGGTCCATCACCTGGTCGCGCGGCGGGTCGAGGCGGCGCCCGACGCCGTCGCCGTCGTCTGCGGGCGCGAGCAGGTCTCCTACCGGACCCTCCAGCGCCGGGCGCGGGCGCTCGCCGGGGCCCTGCGCTTGCGCGGCGCCGGCCCGGAGCGGCTGATCGGGGTGTGCGCCGAGCGCTCGATCGAGCTGGTGGTGGCGGTGCTGGGGATCGTCGAGGCCGGCGCCGCCTACGTCCCCCTCGATCCCGGCTACCCGCCCGAGCGCCTGGAGGTGATGATCGCCGAGGCCGGGCTCGACTGGGTGGTGACTCACCGCGGAGTCGGGGAACACCTGGCGGGGCTGGGCGCCGAGCCGGTCTGGATCGAGGACCCGGCGCCGCCCGCCGGGACGGTCCCGCCGCGCGTCGCCGCGCCCCGGGAGGCCCTGCCCGACAACGCCGTCTACGCGATCTTCACCTCCGGGTCGACCGGCCGTCCCAAAGGCGTGGTGGCCGCCCACCGGTCGGTCGGCAACCGCCTGCTCTACGCCGCGGCGAACGACCCGGTCGGACGGGGCACCGGCCTGCTCAAGGCGTCGATCTGCTTCGACCTCTCGGTCCTGGAGCTGTTCTCGCCCCTGGTCGCCGGCACCCGGTTGGTGCTCGCCCGGCCCGGCGGTCAAGGCGACATGGACTACCTTCTCGATCTGGTGGCCCGGGAGCGGATCTCCCAGTTGTCCTTCCTGCCCTCGCAGCTCAGCGTGCTGATGGAGCAGCCGGACCTCGACCGGGCGAGCTCGCTCGACGGCATGATGACCGGCGGCGAGGCGGTCCCCCCCACTCTTCCGGGGCGGTTCGCCGAGCGCATCGGCCGGCCGCTCTACAACCGCTACGGCCCCACCGAGACGACGCTCTCGGTGACTTCCTGGCGCTGCGACGGCGGCCGGGACGCCGACGGCGTGCCCATCGGCCGGCGGATCGGCGGCGCGGAGATCTACCTGCTCGGCCCCGCCCTCCGGCCCGTGCCGTCCGGGGTGCCCGGCGAGCTGGCGATCGGCGGCGTCTGCGTCACTCGCGGCTACCTTGGGCGGCCGGCCTTCTCCGCCGAGCGCTTCGTCCCCGATCCGTTCGCGGCGCAGCCCGGCGAGCGCCTCTACCGGAGCGGCGACCTGGCCCGCTGGCGGCTCGACGGCGTGGTGGAGTTTCTCGGCCGGATCGACCAGCAGGTCAAGATCCGGGGCTTCCGGATCGAGCTCGGCGAGATCGAGGCGGTCCTGGCGCAGCACCCGGGAGTCCTCGAGGCGGCGGTCGTCGACTGCGACGAGGAGGGCACCGAGAACCGCCGGCTCGCGGCCTACGTAGTCGCGGACTCGTCGAACGTCCCGGAGACGGCCGCCCTGCGCGAGTTCGTAGCGGCCAAGCTGCCCGCCTACATGGTGCCGGCCGCCTTCGAGTTGCTCGACGAGCTGCCCTTGTCGAGCTCCGGAAAGGTCGACCGCAAGCGGCTCCCGGAGCCGACCTGGGAGTCCGCGCCGCGCCGCGGGCACGTGGCCCCGCGGACGCCGGTGGAGGAGCGGCTGGCGGCGCTTTTCGCCGAGGTCCTGGAGGTCGACCGGGTGGGGGTGGAGGACGACTTCTTCGAGCTCGGCGGGCACTCGCTCCTCGCCACCCGCCTGGTTGCCCGTGTGCGCGCTGCCTTCGGCGTCGAGCTGCCGTTGCGCCGACTGTTCGAGGCGCCCACGGTGGCCGGACTCGCCGGCGCGGTGGAAGCGCCGGAGGAGCAGGCGGCGGAGGCGCCTCCCCTCGTCCCGACGGGGGAGCCGGCGGACGGTGGCCCCTGGCCGGCGTCGTTCGCCCAGGAGCGGCTCTGGTTCCTCTCGCGCCTCGACCCGGGCTCGCCCGCCTACCACATGCCGGGGGCGGTGCGCATCGCGGGGACCCTCGATCCGAGCGCCCTCGCCGCCGCCCTGGGAGACGTCTTCGGCCGCCACGAGATCTTGCGCACGGGGCTCGAAGGAACTCCTGGCGGCGTGGTCCAGCGGGTGTACCCCGCGAGCGCGGCCGCCCTGCCGGTGGTCGACCTGAGCGCCCTGCCGGCGGCGGGCCGCGCCGACGTGGCGGTGGGCCTCGCGAGGCGGGTGGCGGAGATGGCCTTCGACCTGGAGCGGGGCCCGCTGCTCCGGGCCGCCCTCCTGCGCCTCGGTGCCGAGGAGCACCTGGTGGCGCTCTCTATGCACCATGTCGCCTCCGACGGCTGGTCGGTGGCGGTGCTGGTGCGCGAGATCGTCGCCTGCTACCGGGCGCGGAGCGCGGGGGAGCGCCCCGCGCTCCCGGGGCTTCCCGTCCAGTACCGGGACTTCGCCGTCTGGCAGCGAAGCTGGCTGCGGGACGAGGCCCTGGAGCGGCGCCTCGCCTGGTGGCGCGAGCTCCTTTCGCCGGCCGCGCCCGCCCTGGCGCTGCCCCTCGACCGCCCCCGCCCTTCCGCCGGGAGTTTCCGGGCGGGCGAGCTCAGGACGAGCTTCGGCGAGGCGGCGGCCTCCGGGGTCGAGCGCCTCGCCCACCGGCTGGGCGCGACGCCGTTCATGGTCCTTCTGGCGGCGTTCGGCGCCCTCCTCGGACGCTACACCGGCCACGACGACCTGGTGGTCGGCAGCCCGATCGCCGGCCGCGACCGCTGGGAGCTCGAAGGATTGATCGGCTTCTTCGTCAACACCCTGGCTCTGCGCCTCGACCTCTCGGCGGACCCGTCGTTCTCCGAGCTGGTGGCGCGGACCCGCGAGATGGCCCTCGGGGCGTTCGCCCATCAGGACCTGCCGTTCGAGAGGCTGGTGGAGGGCCTCGCGCCGGTGCGCGATCTCGGTTCGACGCCGCTGGTACAGGTGCTCTTCGCACTCCAGAACGCGCCGCGTGAACGGCTGGAGATTCCGGGCGCCGACCTGGAGCTGGTGCCTTTACCCGTCTCGGCCGTGAAGTTCGACCTGACGGTCGACTTCCAGGAGCGGGACGGGCGCCTCGACGGCCGGCTCGAGTACCACCCGGACCTCTTCGATCGGAGCTCGGTCCAGCGCCTCGTGGGCCACCTCGGAACCCTTCTCGCGGGGGCCCTGTCGGCGCCGGAGACGCGGCTCTCCCGCCTGCCTTTGCTCGGCACCGGCGAGCGTCTACAGGTCCTCGGCGAGTGGAACGACACGGTGCGCGGCGAGCCGGGGCGGGTGGCGATCGAGGCGCTCTTCGCAGCCCAGGCGGCATCGACGCCCGAGGCGGTGGCGGTGACGGCCGGCGGCGCGGCGCTCAGCTACCGGGAGCTCGCGCGCCGGGCCGCGGCCCTCGCGCGGCGGTTGCGCGCCGCGGGGGTCGGCGCCGAGAGCCGGGTGGGCCTCTGCCTCGAGCGCTCGCTCGCCCTGCCGGTGGCCCTTCTGGCGGTGCTCGAGGCGGGCGGCGCGTACGTGCCCCTCGACACGGACTACCCGGCCGAGCGCCTGGCCTTCATGCTCGAGGACGCGAGGCTCGCCGTGCTGGTCGGGCAGGAAGGGCCTCTGGCGGCCCTGCCGGCGAACGGCTTGCCGGTCGTGCGGGTCGAGGCGACCGGCCTCGCCCCGGCCGGCGCGGCGGACGGCTCGCACCCCGAGCCCGAACGGCCGGCGCCGGCGCCCGCCCCGGGGGCGGGTGAGCGCCTCGCCTACGTCATGTACACCTCGGGGTCGACCGGCCGCCCGAACGGGGTCGCCGTGGTCCACCGCGGGGTCGTGCGCCTGGTCCGGGAGCCCGGGTATGCGGAAGCTCGGGGCGGCCGAGACCGTCCTCCAGATCTCGCCGGTCTCGTTCGACGCCTCGACCGCTGAGATCTGGGCGGCGCTCCTCAACGGCGGGCGCCTCGCCATCCCACCGCCCGGCATCCCGTCGCTCACCGAGCTCGGCCGGGTGCTCGCGCAGCAGCGGGTCACGACGCTCTGGCTGACCGCCGGCCTCTTTCACCAGGTGGCGGAGGAGCGGGTCTCGATCCTGGCCGGCGTACGCCAGCTCCTGGCGGGCGGCGACGTGGTGGCGCGGGGGGCGGTGGAGCGGGTGCTGGCGGAAGTGCCGGGTTGCCGGGTGTCGAACTGCTACGGCCCGACCGAGAACACGACCTTCACCACCGTCCATGGCCTCGCGCCACGGGCACGAGACGGGGTGGCCCCTTCCCTTTCCCCGGCGATCCAGTCGATTCCCATCGGCCGGCCGATCGGCAACACCGGGGCGTACGTGCTCGACCGGAGCCTCGAGCCGGTGCCGGTGGGGGTCGCCGGAGAAGCTCTGGGCGGCGGGGGAGGGACTCGCCCGCGGGTACTGGAGCCGACCGCGCCTGACCGCCGAGCGCTTCGCGCCGCAGCCGTGGGGCGGGCGGCCCGGCGAGCGCCTCTACCGCACCGGCGACCTGGTGCGGCGGCGGCAAGGTGGCGAGATCGAGTTCCTGGGCCGGATCGACCAACAGGTCAAGATCCGTGGGTTCCGGATCGAGCTGGGGGAGATCGAGACCGCGCTCGCCGCGGACCCGCGAGTCGCGACCGCGGTGGTGGTGGCGGGCCGCGACGCCGTGGGCGACGCCCGGCTCGACGCCTACGTCGTGCCTTGCGCGGGGGAGGTGGGCGCCGGCCTGGGAGGGGAGCTGCGCGCCGCCCTCGAGGGCCGCCTGCCGCACTACCTGGTGCCGGCGACGGTGACCGTGCTCGCCGAGCTCCCCTTGACTCCGAACGCCAAGGTCGACCGCCGGGCGCTGCCGGCTCCCGAGGCGCCCCGCCCCGAGCTGGAAGCCGGCTTCGAGCCGCCCGAGACCGAGCTCGAGCTGGCGCTGGCCGAGCTCCTGGGCGAGGTCCTGGGGGTCGAGCGGATCGGGATCCGCGACGACTTCTTCGCCCTGGGCGGGCACTCGCTCAAAGCGACCCAGGTGCTGCTGCGGGTGCGCGACGCCTTCGGGGTCGAGGTGCCGCTGCGCCGCTTCTTCGAGGAACCGAACATCGCCGGCCTTTCGGTCGCGATCGCCGAGACCCTGCTGACCGAAGCCGGCGATGACGACCTGGCCGGACTCGTCGAGGACGAAGACCTTTAGTCCTCCGTGGCAGAAGTACGGTCGCATTCGGGCGCCGCCGCATCCACCCCAGCGGCGTTGCGCTTCCTGCGACAGACCTTCGGGTATGCCTCGGTCGCGCGCCTTGCTGGGGCGGCGCCTCGGCGCCCTCGGTACGTGCCGTATTCGTGCCACGGAGCACTTGGGACACGCCGCGCCGGGAATAGGCCGTCCCGCCGCCGGCGTTACACGGAAAGCGCGAGAGGGTCGCGGCAGCGGTTGGGTTGGCCAAGGAGGTTGCGGTGGCGCGGGCGACGTGGCACAATAGCCCCTCCTGAGCTCTCCCCGATGCGGCAGGGCCCGCATGGGAGTGAAGAAATGTGCCTGAGGCCCTTTACAGGAGCCGCTCGGGAGAATATCCTTTTAAGGTTCGACTCCGAGAGTCGGCCCGAACGGGCCGGCAAGGAGTCGTAGTCGTCTTTCAAGCCCACGTGGCTCAGGGGTAGAGCACTTCCTTGGTAAGGAAGGGGTCAGCGGTTCAAATCCGCTCGTGGGCTCCAGTGAACGTGCACTGCACGGTGCCGCGTCGATGAGTCGATAGAGCCAGGCAGGCGAAGCGAACCGCCCGCGGTGCGGGCAATTTCCATCCAGGAGGCATCCAGGGCGCCATGGGCAAGAAGAAGTTCGAGCGTACGAAGCCGCACGTCAACATCGGGACGATCGGTCACGTGGACCACGGCAAGACGACGTTGACCGCGGCGATCACGCGGGTCTTGGCGGAGAAGGGTTGGGCGAGCTTCGTGGCGTTCGACCAGATCGACAAGGCTCCGGAGGAGAAGGAGCGTGGGATCACGATCGCGACGGCGCACGTGGAGTACGAGACGGACCAGCGCCACTACGCGCACGTGGATTGCCCGGGGCACGCCGACTACGTGAAGAACATGATCACGGGGGCGGCGCAGATGGACGGTGCGATCCTGGTGGTGTCGGCGGCGGACGGCCCGATGCCGCAGACGCGCGAGCACATCCTGTTGGCGCGCCAGGTGGGGGTGCCGGCGATGGTGGTGTTCATGAACAAGTGCGACATGGTCGACGACGAGGAGCTCTTGGACCTGGTGGAGCTGGAGATCCGGGAGCTTTTGTCGTCGTACGACTTTCCCGGGGACGACATCCCGGTGATCCGGGGCTCGGCCTTGAAGGCTCTCGAGTCGGGCAACCCGGACGACGAGTGGGGCCAGAAGATCATCGAGCTGATGAAGGCGGTGGACGAGTACATTCCGCTGCCGGACCGGCCGGTGGACATGGACTTCCTGATGCCGATCGAGGACATTTTCTCGATCTCCGGCCGCGGCACGGTCGTGACGGGCCGCGTGGAGCGTGGGATCGTGAAGGTGGGCGACGAGGTGGAGATCGTCGGGATCCATCCGACGACGAAGACCGTGGTGACGGGCGTCGAGATGTTCAAGAAGCTCCTCGACCAGGGCCAGGCGGGCGACAACATCGGGGTGCTGCTGCGGGGGACGAAGAAAGACGACGTCGAGCGGGGCCAGGTGCTGGCGAAGCCGGGCTCGATCACGCCGCACCGGAAGTTCAAGGGCGAGGTCTACATCCTGACGAAGGAAGAGGGCGGCCGGCACACGCCGTTCTTCAACGGCTACCGCCCGCAGTTCTACTTCCGGACGACGGACGTGACCGGAGTGGCGCAGATGCCGGAAGGCACCGAGATGGTGATGCCGGGCGACAACGTGAACCTGCAGGTGGAGCTGATCGCGCCGATCGCGATGGAGAAGGGCGTGCGCTTTGCCATCCGCGAGGGCGGACGCACCGTCGGCGCCGGCACCGTGACGGACGTGGTCGAGTGACAGTGAAGGGATGACGACGAACTAGGGCAGTAGCTCCAACGGTAGAGCAACGGTCTCCAAAACCGTGGGTTGGGGGTTCGAATCCCTCCTGCCCTGCCATTTCCAGCCCGGGCGTGCCCGCCTCCGAGCGGGACCGCCGGGCGAAAGAGTCTCGACGATGCAGTGGTGGAACAAGATCAAGAGCTTCCTCACCGAGGTGCGGGTGGAGATCGCAAAGTGCTATTTCCCCGGCCGTAGCGAGGTCGTGAACACCACCGTCGTGGTGCTGATCACGAGCTTCGTCTTCTCGGTGTTCCTCTGGTTGTCGGACATCGTGATCGTCAAGGCGACCGAGCTCATCTTCCGCATTCCGTCATGACCGACGCCGCCGAGAGCATGGACGCGCCCGAGCGCAAGTGGTACATCGTCCACACTTACTCCGGTTTCGAGGAGCGGGTGCGCGAGACCTTGCGCCAGCGCGCCGAGGCGATGGGCATGGGGGAGGGCTTCGGCGAGATCCGGATCCCGACCGAGACGGTGGTCGAGTACAAGGACGGCAAGAAGCGGGAGGTCGAGCGGAAGTTCTTCCCGGGCTACATCCTGGTCGAGATGGAAATGACCGACGCGGCCTGGCACGTGGTGAAGAACACGCCCAAGGTCACCGGCTTCGTCGGCACCGGCAAGAAGCCGACGCCTCTCTCCCAGGCGGAGGTCGACCAGATCCTGGAGCAGGTGACGACGGCGAAGGAGAAGCCCAAGCCGAAGTACGTCTTCGACAAGGGCGAGCCGGTGAAGATCATCGACGGCCCGTTCAACAACTTCACCGGGGTGGTCGACGAGGTGAACCTCGACCGCAACACCCTGAAGGTGATGGTCACGATCTTCGGCCGGGCGACCCCGGTCGAGCTCGATTTCGCACAGGTGCAGAAGCTGTGAGACCTCTCACAGCTTCTGCATCCCGAGCGAGCGAGCGCAGCGAGCGAGTCGAGGGATCTCGAAGCTGAGGCCCGGGATCGGGTAGGACCGAAGGCAACGAGTCGAGCGAGGCGACCACAACCATGGCGAAGAAGGTCATCAACCAGATCAAGCTGCAGATCCCCGGGGCGCAGGCGACGCCCGCACCCCCGGTCGGCCCCGCCCTGGGCCAGGCGGGCGTCAACATCATGGACTTCTGCAAGGCGTTCAACGCCCGGACCCAAGGTCAGGCCGGCACCATCATCCCGGTCGTGATCACGGTCTACGCCGACCGCAGCTACTCGTTCATCACCAAGACGCCGCCCGCCGCGATCCTGCTCAAGAAGGCGGCGGGGCTCGACAAGGGCTCGGGCGAGCCCAACCGCAACAAGGTCGGCAAGGTGACCGACGCCCAGGTCGAGGAGATCGCCCGGACCAAGATGCCGGACCTCAACGCCGGCAGCGTCGAGGCCGCCAAGAAGATCATCGCGGGCACCGCGCGCTCGATGGGGATCGAGGTCACCCCCTAGCGACCGCCGGCGCGTGAAGCGGCCGAGCTCCGTCTCGGCCGGGCGAACGGTGACGCGAGCAACGAACGACGAGAGACACGACGATGCCAAGACACGGCAAGAAGTTCCGCAACGCGCTCGAGAAGGTCGAGACCGGCGACACCTACCCGCTCCAGGACGCCCTGGGCAAGGTCAAGGAGCTCGCCTACGCCAAGTTCGACGAGACGGTCGAGATCGCCATGCGCCTCGGCGTCGACCCGAAGCACGCCGACCAGATGGTGCGCGGCACCATCGTCCTGCCGCACGGCACGGGCCGGGCTGCGCGAGTCGCCGTCTTCGCCAGCGGCGAGAAGATCAAGGAGGCCGAGGAGGCCGGCGCCGACGTGGTCGGCGGCGAGGACCTCGCGGCCAAGGTCGAGGGCGGCTGGCTCGACTTCGACGCGGTCGTGGCGACTCCCGACATGATGCGGGTGGTGGGCCGGCTCGGCCGGGTCCTCGGCCCCCGCGGCCTGATGCCGAACCCGAAGACCGGCACCGTGACCATGGACGTCGCCAAGGCGGTCCAGGACATCAAGGCCGGCAAGGTCGAGTTCCGCGTCGACAAGACCGGCATCATCCACGCGCCCGTCGGCAAGGTGTCGTTCGAGGTCGAGCAGCTCAAGGCGAACGCCGACGCCCTGATCTCGGCCATCTTGCGGGCGAAGCCCGCGGCCGCCAAGGGCAAGTACGTCAAGAGCGCCACCGTGTCGTCCACCATGAGCCCCGGCGTCGCGATCGACACCGGCTCGATGACCGTGGCCGAGGCCTCGTAGGAGACAAGCCATGCCGCTGACCCGGACCAAGAAACAGGAGTTGCTCGCCGAGTACGAGCAGGGGGTCGCCCAGGCGCCCCACGCCTTCATCCTCGGCTACCAGGGGATCAACGTGCCCCAGGTGACGGAGCTGCGCCAGAAGGTGCGCGACACCGGTGGCAGCTACGTGGTGGTGAAGAACACCTTGGCGCTGCGCGCGCTCGAGGGCAAGGCCCTGGGCGAGCTCAAGGACCAGTTCTCCGGGCCGACCGCGGTCGTCTACTGCGACGAGGAGCCGGTCGCCCTGGCCAAGGTGCTCACCGAGTTCCAGAAGACCGCGCCGTTCCTGGAGTTCCGGGGCGGCTTGCTGAACGGCCAGCAGGTGGCGGCCTCGCAGATCGCCGAGATCGCCAACCTGCCGAGCCGGGAAGAATTGATCGCGAAGCTGCTGTTCCTGTTGCAGTCCCCGATCACCCGCTTCGTCCGGGCGCTCGGGGCGATCCCGCAGCAGTTCGCCACGGTGTTGGATCAGATCCGGCAGCAGAAGGAGACGCAAGGCTGACCCTCGCGGGTCGGGTGATCGAATTGACCTGTTCGACGGACCCGGGAGGGTCTGAGGGCTTAAGGAGAAGCTGATGGTCGCGACCGAAGAATTCATCAAGCAGATCGACGAGTTGACGGTGCTCGAGCTCAATGACCTCGTCAAGGCGCTCGAGGACCACTACGGCGTTTCGGCGGCCGCCGCCGCCATGCCGATGGCCGCCGCGGGCGCCGGCGCCGCCGCCGCCGAAGAGGAGGAGAAGACCGAGTTCGACGTCGTCCTCACCTCGATCGGCGACAAGAAGATCAACGTGATCAAGGCGGTCCGCGAGGTCACCAGCCTCGGCCTCAAGGAGGCCAAGGAGCTCGTGGAGTCCGCCCCCGCGCCGGTGAAGGAGGGGGTGTCCAAGGACGAAGCCGAGCAGATCAAGAAGAAGTTCGAAGAGGCCGGGGCTCAGGTCGAGCTCAAGTAGGTGGTCTGTCTCCCCAGCGAGTCCGCCCGCCGGTCGGGCGGACCAGAGACCGGCCGGACCGAGGGGGACGGGGACGCGTGCCCCAGCCCCCTGCCGTGCGCCGACTCGCGTCGCACCTGCCCGGGTACCCGGACCGCGCTTGCGCGGCGGGCCGGGCGTGGTGTCGTTTCCGCTCCGCCGCCGAGACCTTCCTTCTGACCTGGAGTAGCTGAGAGACATTCTATGAGGAAAGACATCGAGACGCAAAACACTTCGACTGGCAACGGGGCCAACGGGGTCAACGGGAGCCGTCGGGACTTCTCCAAGATCCGTACGACGCTGCCGATCCCGAACCTGATCGACGTCCAGCGGCGCTCCTACGAGCGGTTCCTGCAGATGAACCTGCTGCCCGACGAGCGGGCGAACCACGGCCTGCAGCAGGTCTTCACGTCGATCTTCCCGTTCTCCGACTTCCGGGAGACCTGCTCGCTCGACTTCGTCAAGTACTCGATCGGCGACTGGCAGTGCAAGTGCGGCGAGCTCAAGGGGCTCGAGTACCTCCGCATGACCTGCTCGAACTGCGGCGCCAAGATCATGACCGCTCATCCCCACGAGGAGACGGTCGCCTGCCCCGAGTGCGGGTTCACGAACAAGAACCGGGTCACCAAGTGCGACATCTGCGGCAACCCGGTCGACCTGCAGCTCAAGTACTCGATCTCCGATTGCCAGGAGCGGGGCATGACCTTCGCCGTACCCCTCAAGGTCACCTTCCGGCTCTTCGTCTACGACAAGGACCCGGAGACCGGCGCGCGGATGATGCGCGACGCCAAGGAGGAGGAGGTCTACTTCGGCGACATCCCGCTGATGACCGACAACGGCACCTTCGTCATCAACGGCACCGAGCGGGTGATCGTCTCCCAGCTCCACCGCAGCCCCGGCGTCTTCTTCACCAAGGAGGGGCAGCGCTCCTTCCTCGCCAAGATCATCCCGTACCGCGGCTCGTGGGTGGAGTTCGAGTACGACCAGAAGGACGTCCTGTCGGTGCGCATCGACCGCAAGCGGAAGTTCCACGGCACCGTCTTCCTGCGCGCCCTGGGGCTCGAGAGCGACGAGTCGATCCTGCGCCAGTTCTACGTGCCGGTGGGAGTCACCAAGGGGGCCAAGACCGGCGAGTGGAACCTGGCGATTCCGCCGCGCGTGCTCGAGCAGGAGCGGCGGCGTGACCGGCAGAGCCGCGGCCGGCGCGACACCTACCCGATCTTCGGTGGCATCCTGCTCGGCAAGAAGGAGATCGAGAAGCTCGACAAGGGCGGGAACCACGACGTCAAGGTGACCGCCGCCGAGCTCGAGCGCGCCCTGTTCATCGCCGACGTGGTCGATCTCGACACCGGCGAGGTGGTCTTCGAGGCCAACCAGCCGGTGCCGGAGGACCTCGCCGAGCAGATCGAGGGCAAGAACCTGACCGAGCTCGAGGTCTTCTTCCCCGACTGGGAGCTGATCGGCGCGACCCTGTCGAACACCCTCGACAAGGACAACACGCGCAACGCCAAGGAGGCGCTGATCGAGATCTACCGGCGGATGCGCCCCGGCGACCCGCCGACCCTGGAGAGCGCGCGATCGCTGTTCTACGGGATGTTCTTCGACGCCAAGCGCTACGACTTCTCGCGCGTCGGCCGGTTCAAGTTCAACATCAAGCTCGACACCAACGTGCCGGTCGAGCAGAAGACGCTCTCGGCCGACGACTTCTACCGGGTCATCGGCTATCTGCTCAGCCTCCAGAAGGACGTCGGCCGGGTCGACGACATCGACAACCTCGGCAACCGCCGGGTGCGCGCCGTCGGCGAGCTGCTCGAGAACCAGTTCCGGGTCGGCCTGGTGCGCATGGAGCGGGCGATCAAGGAGAAGATGTCCGTCCATCAGGACATCGACTCGGCGATGCCCCACGACCTGATCAACTCCAAGCCGGTGATCGCGGCGATCAAGGAGTTCTTCGGCTCGTCGCAGCTGTCGCAGTTCATGGACCAGACGAACCCGCTGTCGGAGGTGACCCACAAGCGGCGGCTCTCGGCCCTCGGGCCGGGCGGCCTGTCGCGCGAGCGGGCCGGGTTCGAGGTGCGTGACGTCCACGCCACGCACTACGGCCGGATCTGCCCGATCGAGACCCCGGAAGGCCCGAACATCGGCCTGATCTCGTCGCTCGCCACCTACGCCCGGATCAACGACTACGGGTTCATCGAGAGCCCGTACAAGCGGGTGGACCAGGGCCGCGTGATCGACCACTTCCGGGTGGTCAAGATCGGCGAGGGGCCGTTCAAGCTCGGCCAGATCGTCACCAGCGACGAGCTCGCCGAGGCCAACAAGAAGCTGGGCAAGGAGAAGCGCACGCCGGTCGAGGCCGAGCCGCACGCCTTCTACCTGTCGGCCTGGGAGGAGGAGAAGTACATCATCGCCCAGGCCAACGCACGGGTCGACGACCACGGCAACCTGGTCGACGAGCGAGTGATCGCCCGCGCCGGCGGCGACTTCATCACCGTCGAGCGCGACCGCGTCGACTACATGGACATCAGCCCGAAGCAGCTGGTGTCGGTCGCCGCGGCGCTCATCCCGTTCCTCGAGAACGACGACGCCAACCGCGCCCTGATGGGCTCGAACATGCAGCGCCAGGCGGTACCGCTGCTGCGCAGCGACTCGCCGATCGTGGGCACCGGCCTCGAGGGGATCGTGGCCCGCGACTCGGGCGCGGTCGTGGCCTGCAAGCGGGCCGGCATCGTCGATCTCGTCGACTCGGAGCGGATCATCGTCCGCGTCGAGGGCGAGGACATCGACACCGGCGAGCCCAAGGAGTTCGGCGCCGACATCTACCAGCTCACCAAGTTCCGGCGCTCGAACCAGAACACCTGCATCACCCAGAAGCCGGTGGTCCACCAGGGCCAGCGGGTGGCCAAGGGCGACGTGCTGGCGGACGGTCCCTGCACCGAGCTCGGCGAGCTCGCCCTCGGGCGCAACGTGCTGGTCGCCTTCATGCCCTGGCGCGGCTACAACTTCGAGGACGCGATCCTGATCTCGGAGAAGCTGGTCAAGGAGGACTACTACACCTCGATCCACATCGAGGAGTTCGAGATCGAGGCCCGCGACACCAAGCTCGGGCCCGAAGAGATCACGCGCGACATCCCGAACGTCTCCGAGGGGGCCCTGAAGGACCTCGACGAGTCCGGGATCGTGCGCATCGGCGCCAACGTCAAGGCGAGCGACATCCTGGTGGGCAAGGTCACGCCCAAGGGCGAAACCCAGCTCACCCCGGAGGAGAAGCTGCTCCGGGCGATCTTCGGCGAGAAGGCCGGCGACGTCCGGGACGCCTCGCTCAAGGTGCCGCCGGGCATCGACGGCACGGTGGTCGACGTCAAGATCTTCTCGCGCAAGGGAGTGGAGAAGGACGTCCGGGCCAAGGAGATCGAGGAGGCGGAGATCGCCCGGCTCGAGAAGAACATCCGGGACGAGACGCGGATCTTGAACGAGGAGCGCAACAAGAAGATCCGCGACGCCCTGATCGGCCAGAAGGTCAAGGACGAGGTCAAGGCCCGCGACGGTGCGGTGCTGCTCAAGAAGGGCCAGAAGATCGACGAGCAGGCCCTGCAGCGGCTCACCCGCGCCGAGCTGGTCAGGATCCCGGTCGAGGACTCGAAGCTGCTCGACGCGGTCGAGGAGGTCTATCGCAAGACCGACTCGCACATCGAGGTGCTCCACCAGGTCAACCAGGAGCGGATCGCCCTGCTCCAGAAGGGCGACGAGCTGCCGCCCGGCGTCATCAAGCTGGTCAAGGTCTACGTCGCCATGAAGCGCAAGCTCCAGGTGGGCGACAAGATGGCCGGCCGCCACGGCAACAAGGGTGTGATCTCGCGGATCCTTCCCGAGGAGGACATGCCCTACCTGCCCGACGGCACGCCGGTGGAGATCGTGCTCAACCCCCTGGGCGTGCCCTCGCGCATGAACGTGGGGCAGATCCTCGAGACCCACCTCGGGTGGGCGGGGCAGGTCCTGGGCCTCAAGTTCGCCACGCCGGTCTTCGACGGGGCGAACGAGACCTCGATCCGCGCTCTCCTCGCGGAGGCGAAGCTGCCCAGCTCGGGCAAGACCACCCTCCACGACGGCATGACCGGCGAGGCCTTCGAGCAGAACGTCACGGTGGGCTACATCTACATGCTCAAGCTCTCCCACCTGGTCGACGACAAGATCCACGCCCGCTCGATCGGTCCGTACTCGCTGATCACGCAGCAGCCCCTGGGCGGCAAGGCCCAGTTCGGCGGCCAGCGCTTCGGCGAGATGGAGGTGTGGGCGCTCGAGGCCTACGGGGCCGCCTATACCCTGCAGGAGTTGCTCACCGTCAAGAGCGACGACGTCGAAGGCCGCAGCAAGGTCTACGAGGCGATCGTCAAGGGCGAGGTTCCGGAGGATCCCGGCTTGCCCGAATCGTTCAACGTTCTCGTGCGCGAGCTCCAGAGTCTCTGCCTCGACGTCGAGCTGCTCAAGGTATAAGGAGGAAATCCATTGCAGCCACTCAGCAGCTTTCAGCAGCCCGAGTCTTTGAAGGACTTCAACGCGATCAAGATCTCGATCGCTTCGCCGGAAAAGATCCGGTCCTGGAGCTACGGCGAGGTCACCAAGCCGGAGACCATCAACTACCGCACCTTCAAGCCGGAGCGCGACGGCCTGTTCTGCGCCAAGATCTTCGGCCCGATCACCGACTGGGAATGCCTGTGCGGCAAGTACAAGCGCATGAAGCACCGCGGCGTGATCTGCGACAAGTGCGGCGTCGAGGTCACGCGCTCGCGGGTGCGCCGCGAGCGCATGGGTCACATCGAGCTCGCCTGCCCGGTGTCGCACGTCTGGTTCTTCAAGGGCCTGCCGAGCCGCATCGGGCACCTGCTCGACATCAGCCTGCGCGACCTGGAGCGCATCCTCTACTTCGAGAGCTACGTCGTCATCGACCCCGCTGAGACCGAGCTCAAGGACAAGGAGCTGCTCTCCGAGGAGCGCTTCCGAGAGATGCGCGAGAAGCACGGCGCCGACGGTTTCGAGGCCCAGATGGGCGCCGAGGCGATCAAGGAGCTCCTCACCCGGATCGACGTCGACGAGCTCTCCGAGGAGCTCCGCATCGTGATGAAGACGGAGACCTCGCAGATCCGCCGGCTGAAGGCCGCCAAGCGCCTCAAGGTGGTCGACTCGTTCCGCAAGTCGGGCCATCGCCCCGAGTGGATGATCCTGGACGTGATCCCGGTCATCCCGCCCGAGCTGCGCCCGCTGGTGCCGCTCGACGGCGGCCGCTTCGCGACCTCCGACCTGAACGACCTCTACCGGCGGGTGATCAACCGGAACAACCGCCTGAAGAAGCTTCTCGAGCTGCGCGCTCCCGAGGTCATCGTGCGCAACGAGAAGCGGATGCTCCAGGAGGCGGTCGACGCCCTGTTCGACAACGGCCGCCGCGGCCGCGTGCTCAAGGGCTCGAACAACCGGCCGCTGAAGTCGCTCTCGGACACCTTGAAGGGCAAGCAGGGCCGCTTCCGCCAGAACCTGCTCGGCAAGCGGGTCGACTACTCCGGCCGCTCGGTCATCGTGGTCGGCCCGGAGCTTCGGCTCCACGAGTGCGGCCTACCGAAGAAGATGGCCCTGGAGCTGTTCAAGCCGTTCATCTACAACCGGCTCGAGGAGAAGGGCCTGGTAGGCACGATCAAGGCCGCCAAGGAGCTGGTGGAGCAGGAGGTCGACGAGGTCTGGGACGCGCTCGAGGAGGTCATCAAGGACCACCCGGTGCTGCTCAACCGAGCGCCGACCCTCCACCGGTTGGGCATCCAGGCATTCCAGCCGGTGCTCATCGAGGGCAAGGCGATCAAGATCCACCCGCTGGTCTGCGCGGCGTTCAACGCCGACTTCGACGGCGACCAGATGGCGGTGCACGTGCCGCTGTCGCCGAAGGCGCAGATCGAGAGCCGGGTGCTCATGCTCGCGGCCTACAACATCCTCTCGCCGGCCCACGGGCGGCCGCTCGCGGTGCCCAGCCAGGACCTGGTGCTGGGAGGCTATTACCTCACCCTGCCCAAGGCGGGCGCCAAGGGCGAGGGCCGGATCTTTCCGGACGCGGACTCGGTGCTGCTCGCCCTCGAGGCCGGCGAGGTCGAGACCCTGTCGCGGATCCGCATGCGCTACAGCGGGCCGTACATCAACCTCGAGACACAGTACGACAAGCAGGACATCGTGCATGCCGAGCTCGAGGAGCTGGAGAACGTGCTGATCGAGACCACGGTCGGACGGGTGATCTTCAACCGGCACCTGCCGGAGGAGATCCCGTACATCAACGGCCTGCTCAAGAAGCGGGGCCTCCAGGACCTGGTCGGCTACTGCTTCATCAAGATGGGCAACGCGGCGACCGTGAGGATGCTCGACGAGCTCAAGCAGATCACCTTCCTCTACGCCACCAAGGCCGGCATCTCGATCGGCATCGACGACATGGTGATCCCGCGGACCAAGGGCGCGCTGATCGACAAGGCGCGCACCGAGGTCATCGAGATCGAGAGCCAGCGTTCCGCGGGCGTCATCACGGCCGGTGAGCGGCACAACAAGATCATCGACATCTGGCACCGGGTGACCGAGACCGTCTCCGAGGAGATGTTCCGCGACATGAAGCGGATCGAGGAGGAGCGGGGCGAGTTCAACCCGATCAACCTGATGGCCGACTCCGGCGCCCGGGGCTCCCGCGAGCAGGTGCGGCAGCTCGCCGGCATGCGCGGCCTGATGTCCAAGCCGTCGGGCGAGATCATCGAGACCCCGATCACCGCGAACTTCCGCGAAGGCCTGTCGGTCTTGCAGTACTTCATCTCGACCCATGGCGCGCGCAAGGGCCTGGCGGATACGGCGCTCAAGACCGCCGACTCCGGCTACCTGACCCGCCGCCTGGTCGACGTGGCGCAGGACGTGATCGTCAACGAGCCGGACTGCGGCACGATCGACGGCATCACCGTCTCCGCCATCATGGAGGGCGGCGAGATCCTCGAGCCGCTGCGCGACCGCATCGTCGGCCGGGTGGCGCAGGAGGACGTCTTCGACCACATGACCGGCGAGAAGATCATCGGCGTCGGCGAGGAGATCACCGAGGAGCTGGCCAACGGCGCGCAGGCCGCCGGCGTCGAGCGCGTGAAGATCCGCTCGGTGCTGACCTGCGAGTCCCGCCGCGGCGTCTGCCACTCGTGCTACGGCCGCAACCTGGCGACCGGCAAGATGGTCGAGATCGGCGAGGCGGTCGGCGTGATCGCCGCCCAGTCGATCGGCGAGCCGGGCACCCAGCTCACCATGCGCACCTTCCACTACGGCGGCACGGCGTCCCGGGTCTCGGAGCAGTCGAAGCACACCGCCACCAACCCGGGCGTGGTCAAGTTCCTGAACGTCAACACCGTCGAGTCGAAGGAAGGCGAGCTGGTGGTGATCAACCGCGCCGGCAAGCTGCT
The DNA here is from genome assembly GCA_963837945.1 of uncultured Acidobacteriota bacterium. Lineage (GTDB taxonomy): Bacteria > Acidobacteriota > Thermoanaerobaculia > Multivoradales > DATKCC01 > CAVUBL01. Next base: position 250,493 of record CAWIQD010000007.1, on the reverse strand, counting down.
GATCGTCGACGAGAAGGGGCGCGAGAAGGAGCGTTACGCGCTCGCCTACGGCTCCCACCTCAAGGTCCGCGAGGGCGCCAAGGTGGAGCCCGGCGCCGATCTGCTCGAGTGGGACCCCTTCACCTCCGCGATCCTCTCGGAGATCAGCGGCACCGTCGAGTTCCAGGACATCGTCGAGGGCGAGAACGTCCGCGAGGAGACCGACAAGGTCACCGGCCTGTCGCAGAAGATCATCGTCGAGGCCACGGCGGCGGAGAAGCGGGTGCCGGCGATCGTGGTCCGCGGCAAGGGAGACTCCGAGCGGCGCTACCTGCTGCCCGCGGGCTCCCACCTGGTGGTCCAGGACAAGCACAAGGTGTCCCCCGGCGAGACGCTGGTCAAGATCCCGCGCGAGACCACCAAGACCAAGGACATCACCGGCGGTCTGCCGCGGGTCGTGGAGCTGTTCGAGGCCCGGACTCCCAAGGAGCCGGCGATCATCACCGAGATCTCGGGTACGGTGCGGCTGGGCGAGATCCACAAGGGCATGCGCAAGGTGATCGTCGAGTCCGACACCGGCGAGGCCCGGGAGTACGCGGTGCCGCGCTCGATCCACGTCAACGTCCAGGAGGGCGAGCGGGTGGAGGCCGGCGAGCCCTTGATCGACGGGCCGATCAACCCGCACGACATCCTCCAGGTGCTCGGCGAGAAGGAGCTCCAGCGCTACCTCGTGGACAAGATCCAGGAGGTCTACCGCTCCCAGAGCGTCCAGATCAACGACAAGCACATCGAGGTGATCGTGCGCCAGATGATGCGCTCGGTGAAGATCGAGGAGGTCGGCGACACCGAGTTCCTGGTCGACGAGCAGGTGGACAAGTGGCGCTTCACCGAGGAGAACGACCGCGTGCTGGCGGCCGGCGGCCAGCCGGCGATCGGCCGGCCGTTGCTGCTCGGCATCACCAAGGCGTCGCTGTCGACCGACAGCTTCATCTCGGCCGCGAGCTTCCAGGAGACCACCCGAGTGCTCACCGAGGCGTCGATCAGCGGCAAGGTCGACTACCTGCGGGGCCTGAAGGAGAACGTCATCGTCGGCCGGTTGATCCCGGCGGGCACGGGCATGGACTACTACCACCAGTTCCACATGGAAGAGGAGGAGTACGAGACCGAGCCCGAGGTCGAGGAGGAGCTGTTCTTCGACTTCGGCGACGAGGACATCCGGGCCCTCCCCGCCGAGGCGGTCGAGAGCGAGTAGGTCTCGGCGCACCGGCTGGTCTCCCGACCGGCTTTGTCGATCAAGAGGCGGCGGCTCCCTGCGCGGGGCCGCCGCTTTGCGTTTTTGGACGTGTCAAAGTGACGCTGAGCCTGACCAAGTGGTCTGATTCACGAATCTCTTATCTTTCGCGCAGGGGTCTTGTGGAGTGGATCCAAGGCGAGAGGAGGAGGCGATGCCGTAGCATCGTCGACGACGAGCAACGCAGGAGACGCCCGCAACCCCCCTGCGCCCGGACCAACTCCCTTCGGGAGTCGGTGCCCGTAGCGGCGGCGCGCGGTCGTCTACGGCGTTGCCGCTCCTCGACGATGGCTCGGCATCGCCTGCGTCGCGGCGCCTGGTATCCGGCCCCGTGCCACCGCAACGAAAGACAAGGGATTCATGAATCAGACCACTAGCACCACAGCGCGAACGCAGCGCCCGTAGGAGCGAAGGTGGGACGCTGTCCGGGAGTCCCCCAGACGTGACGATAGTAGGGGGGTTGACTTCGCGAGCATGCTGCTTTACTGTTGCATCGAAGCAACGAGAATTCTGGTGCTCTGGACGGCCGGACGGTCGCATGCGCCCTTTTGCGTGAAAGGAGAAAGCCCGAATGTTGTCACGGATTCGCTTGAGTTCCCTCCTCGGAGCCGCTTTTCTGCTGGCCCTCCTCGCGTCTGGGCCGCCTCTCCACGCAACGGACTACTACGGTTGCTTTGTCTGCATCCCCGTGGGTGGCGTGGCCTCCAACAGCTCCAAGTGCTGGATGGTGGGCGACAACGAAAACGGTGATGGGATTGAATGCGACCAGAACTACGACATGCTCGGGTGGCTGTGCCAGACCTATGGCGGCCCATGCAACAATGGGAACTCAGGAGGTGGTCTTTACGGGTGCTGGGCCGAGGACTGTTGGAGTTCAGGGGGCGGTGGCGGTGGGGGTGGAGGAGGCGGCTCCTGCAGTGTCCAGACTGGGACGCTCTGCCCAGCCGAGTGCTTCAGCTGCACCTACTGGTACTACTGAGGGTTTGCATGTTGGCCACGAGCACGGGCCGTAGGAGCTGTATCGTCTCCGGAGAGGCCGGCACACAATGAGTGGGAAGCTCTCTGGGCGCCTGGTAGTTCTCTTGTTGCTCCTCTCGGCGTCGCCGGGACACTCGGCTCAGTCGACTGCAACGAAACCGATCCAGGACGCAACGGTTCCTGGGGCCGTGGCTGTCTCCTTCGTGCTCGCGCCAGAGGGCGGAAGAGACCTCGCGTCCGGTGGGCTCCTTCGCCTGGAGCGTGCGGACGGCACCAGCGCTCCGCCTCTCGAGGTCCAGGTCGGCGAACCGGAGGTCGAGGTGCGGCTGCCTCCCGACAGCACCTGGAGACTGAGAGTGCAAGTCCCGGGCTACTGGGCCCCCGAGGGGGCCTTGCACATCGGCTCCGAGGCGAGGCGCGTGCCGGTGAAACTCCTTCCGACCGGAGAGCTCCGCGGGAAGCTGGTGCGGCCCCAGTCGGCGGGCGTACTGCCCGACCACCTCTCGGTAAGCCTCGAGTCCCCGCGCGCCAACGCGCACCCCCGGAAGGTCGGCGGGGGCCGATTCACCTGCCCTATGGCCAACGACGGCTCCTGGCGTTGCGAGCTCCCGGCGGACCTTCTCGACCTCGTGGTACGGGTGGAGGGCTTCGTTCCCGTCTACCGTTGGGACGTCCAGGTGGTCGCACGCAAGGTGCGGGACCTGGGGGCGATGCAGCTCGAGACGGGGAGCTCCGTGGCCGGGTGGGCGGTGACGGAGGACGGCAAGCCTCTCCCGCATGGAATCGAGGCCCGACTGGTGCCCAGCGCCGCCTGCGGCGGGGACACCCACCTGGCCGCGAGCATTCGGCAGACCGCGGACGAGGAGAAGCTGGGCGAGGACGGCTTCTTCCAGTTCCGAGGAGTCGCTCCGGGCGCCTACGTGGTACTGGTCGATGCGCCCGGCTACGCCACGGCGACGCTCGGACCGCTCGAGGTTTCGCAAGCCCAGGAGACGCTCGAGCGCCGGCCCGCGGTGTTGCGCATCCCTCTCGACCTCGTCGTGGAGGTCGATCCTCCCAGGGACTTCCAGGGGCGGCCATGGCGGCTCTCGGCCTTCCGTGCCTCGGAGGAGAGCGGCGACTTCGATCGCCGAGCGCTCTACGACGGCAACCTCTCGAAAGAAGGGCAGCTGGTGCTGCACGACCAGCCGCCGGGCCTCTTCTTGGTCACTCTCCAGGATGCCGACGGCAACGTGTTCTGGAGGGACACCGCCTGGCAAGTCGACACGTCCGAGGATGCGGTGCGCCGGATCGAGATCCCGTGGATCACCGTCCGCGGCGACGTAACCCTCGGGGAGGATCCCCTCCCGGCGAAGCTCTGGTTCGGTGGACGGATGGGATCTCGGCGGATCGCAGTCGAATCGGATGACGAGGGGCACTACGAGGGCATTCTCCCCGAGCCAGGCGATTGGTGGGTCGAGATCAAGAGCCGGGAGAAGGCGGTCAAGGCTGGCCTCTGGGTGGACGTGAGCGCTGACGAGAAGGGAGTCGCGACGGCCGACCTGGCGCTGCCGGACACCGAGATCTCCGGGATCGTGGTCGGACCGGACGACCGTCCCGTATCGGGCGCGAACCTCACGATCGACGACGCCGGGGACGGCAGCGTCACCGCCAGCACGGGAGACGACGGGCGCTTCCTCGTTCGCGGGCTTCGGCCGGGCGAGGTCCAGCTCGTGGCGTTGGGCGGTGCCGCTCCCCACGCCTCGAGCGCGGTGGTGGGAACCACGCTCGCGGAGGGGGCCGAGACGGGACCGATCATCCTTCGGCTGATCGAGACCCGGAGCGTGGAAGGGATGGTGTTGGCGGGAGGGGCTCCCGTCGCGGGCGCGGCGGTCGAGGCGATACCCGAGGGCGGTGGAACCGGCGACACGGCCGGGACCGATGTCACCGGCCGGTTCGTCCTCGACCTTCGGGCCGATGCCCGGTTCGCGGATTTCGAGGTGGCGCCACCTCGAGGCGGACTGACCGCGGTACGGGTGGACGTCTCCGGGGAGGGTCGAGTCGTGATCGACACCGGCAACGATCCGGGAACGGTGCAGCTCCTCTTGCCGGAGGAGACGGCCAAGGGGGCCCATCCTCTCCTTCGCCTGTTCCAGAATGATGTCCAGGTCTCCGGCCAGACCCTCTCCGGGTGGCTCCGGAGCAACGGGATGTCGCTGGGTCTCGGGGACGAAGCTCGCGAGCTCGCGCTTCCCAGGATGGCCCCGGGCGCGTATCGCGTGTGCTTCGGCGAGCCGGGCGGCGAGCCCCCGTGCACCTCCGGATACCTGGCCCCCGGCGGGACGCTGCAGCTCTCGTTGAGGTAGGCACGGCGTCCAAGGCCCTCTTTCCTTCCGGACATCGCGACTTCTCGAGCCCGTAGGCATGGTTCTTGATACTTCGAGGGGCGGGGGATAGAACGGACCGGAGGGAGGAGGACGAGCCAATGCACCGGAGATCGAAATCGAGCCCATGGAGATGGAAGGCCGGGGCCGCCGGCCTCGGCGTGCTCTCGTTGAGCGCCGCGCTCGCGTGCAGCCCGCCCTCGGAGGAGCAGGCCGAGCGTGCCCGCGCCCAGACCCGCGAGCAAGTCCAGCAGGCCACCGAGCAGACCGAGGACGCTGCGCACGATCTCGGGCAGGGGATGAAGCGGGCGGGCGCCGAGATTCAGGAAGGCGCCCAGCGCGTCGGCCGTGAGGTCGGGCCCTACGCCCGGGACGCAGCGATCACCGCCCGGGTCAAGGCGCGTCTCACCGCCGACCCGGAGATCAACTCGTTCCAGATCGACGTCGACACCATCGACGGCAAGGTCACCCTGAGCGGCAAGGTCCCCACCGAGCACGTGCGGGACGAAGCCGAGCACCTCGCCCGCACCACCGAGGGCGTGGCCGAGGTGACCAACCGGCTCGAGGTCGGCCCGCGCGAGGGCTGACCGGAACGCCTCTCAGCCTCGGCCCTCCTCTCTCCCTCCGGGGGAGAGGAGGGCCACAGGGCTGCCCGGCTCGGGCTTCCTCCGAGAGTCGTCAGAGCCTCGCAAGGGCGGCCGTCAGCTGCTCGGCGCGGCGCGAGCGCGGGGGCTCGGCCAGCCGGCGCCGGAGCTCGGCGAGCGCGCCCCGCCGGAAGGCCGGGTCCGCGGCGGCTCGTGCGAGGCTCCAGCGCCAGTCCTCCGGATCGACGTACCGGTATTCCAGCTCCGCGAGGCGAGCGGCTCGTCCCGGCCTCCGCCGGACGAGCAGCATCCCGGTGTCGTCCCAGGCGACCAGCGCGAACTCCGAGCGCGGGAAGAGGACGGCGTTCGCAGTGCGGCGGGTCGTTCGCCGGCGGCCTCCGGCGCCGGGCTCGAGGTCGACCACCTCGATCGGGCGATCCTCGTAGCGCACGACGGCTCCGTCGATTCGGTACCGCGCGAGCAGGGCCTCCCAGCCGGTGCTCGACCGGCGCGCGGCACCGAGCTCTCGCAGGAGGTCGGGGTCGACCTCGTTGCGGCCGTCGCTGAAAACCTGCCGACGCGGATAGAGGCGCCACAGGAGGTAGCCGCCCCACGCCGAGTTGTTGTAGAGGTGACCGAGCCCGGACCAGCGGTCCAGGTGGTCGACCAGGTGCACCGGGAACCGGCCCCGCTCGAGCCCGAGCCCGGTGGTGTAGCGCCCCTGGCGAGGGGCGAGTGGACCCCGGCTCGGTGGCACGAGCACCCAGGTGAGGGCGAGGGCGCACGCCACGGTGACCAGCACCTCGGGCCGGCGCAGGGCTCGGCGCGGCGGCGCGGGCTCGGCGGGTTCCGCCGCCTCCCGGGCGCTTGCCGCCAGGTCGGCCAGGCACTCGCCCGCGAACACCGCCGCGCCGACGTAGAACAGCGTCTGGTGGCGGATCGAGGTCGCGGCGAGCACGGTCAGGGCCGTGGCCACCAGGCCGGACGCCGGATCGAGCCGGCCGGAGCGTCGCCGGGCGAGCAGCGCGAGCGCCGCGAGTGAAGCGAAGGCGAGGAAGAAGTACAGCGAATCCCGGGCCACCGCCGGGCTCCACACCGGTAGCCACTCCGGGTTGACCGCCGCCAGGTCGTGGAGCGCGCCGCCGATCGCCAGGGGTACCGCGAGGATCCGGACGCCGTAGGGATTCGCCAGCAGCGCGGTGCCGAGGAGCGCCGGCAGCCCGACCACCAGGCGCCAGGGTACGGGCCGCTCTCCGCGCCGCGGCGGTCCGAGGCCGCCGGGGAGCCGGGTGCCCACCAGGAAGGCGAGCGCCACCACCGGCGCGGCGAGAGCTCCGGGATGGGCGTTGGCCCAGACCGCGGTGAGCGCGACGGCCGCCGCCGCGATCCCGAAGCGTCGGCGGGGCGCGCTGCGGCGTAGCTCCGCGAGCAGCCAGAGAAGGGTCGCGAGGGCCAGGAGCGTGACCAGCTCCGGGCGCAGGAAGAGCCGGGGCCGCGCGCCCAGGACCGCGACCAGGACGGCGGCCACCGCGGCGGTGGTCGGGGCCCCGGAGCGGCGCAGCGCGGCGAGGAGGACGGCGGCGAGGAGGACCGTGGCGGCGGCGCGCAGCACCACGAGGCCGTCGAGCCCGACCAGGCGCCAGGCGCCGTAGAGGAGCGCCTCGAAGAGCCACTCGTGGTCGACCCACGTCGCCCCGCTCGAGGTGAAGCGGAAGGGATCCATCCGCGGGACCTGGCCGTGCGCGGCGATCCAGCGGCCGGCGGCCAGGTGCCAGAAGACGTCGAACGCGCGGACCCTGAAGGCCCCGGCGACCGCGGCGAAGCCGAACAGGCCGGCGACGGGGCCGAGGACGGACCCGCGCCGTCGGGGCGGGGAGGCGGCGGGCCGTGCGCTCATCGGAGGGGTGATGGTAGCAGCCCCGGTGGTGATTGGAGGCCGAGGGGCGGCCGGCGCTCCTCCGCGTCGCTTGACAGGGCCGGGGCGAGCGAATACCATCGCGTCTCGTCGTGCCCGCCGGGCCTGCGGGGGCGCCCCTACCGGGAGCGCGGTTCACTTGACGAGACGCAGGCCGCTTGGTACCATTGGCGGGTTTCGCGCCGAGGGTCCTCCCCGGACCGGGGCGCCTTAGAAGATTCGCCTGAGATAGTCGGATCGAAGGTATGTCGACGCCGGGATCGACAGTCCCGGTGTCGACCGATGCTCCGAGACCTGCCGCCCGCAGGAGCGGCGCAGGTCTCGCTTGCCGAGTGAAGATACGGATCGAGGAGATCTACGAGGATGCCGACGATTCATCAACTGGTCCGCAAGGGACGCGAGCGCCAGAAGGACAAGACGAAGAGCCCCGCGCTCCAAGGCTCGCCCCAGAAGCGGGGGGTCTGCGTGCGCGTCTACACCCAGACGCCGAAGAAGCCCAACTCGGCCCTGCGCAAGGTCGCTCGCGTGCGGCTCACCAACGGCATCGAGGTCACCACCTACATCCCCGGCGTCGGCCACAACCTCCAGGAGCACTCGATCGTGCTGATCCGGGGAGGGCGTGTGAAGGATCTTCCGGGTGTCCGGTACCACGTGGTCCGGGGCACCTTGGACGCCGTCGGGGTCGAGGGCCGCCGCCAGGGCCGTTCCAAGTACGGCGCGAAGCGGCCCAAGTGAATCGTCCGAGTTAGCAGGAGGCCAACGGTATGCCCAGGCGTCGCGAGGTTCCGAAGCGGGAGATCCTGCCGGACCCGATCTACAACTCGCAGCTCGTCACGAAGTTCATCAACGTCCTCATGGAGGACGGGAAGAAGACGGTGGCGGAGCGGATTTTCTACCAGGCCCTCGAGTCGATCGGGGAGCGCACCGAGGACAACGACCCGATGAAGGTGTTCAAGAAGGCGGTCGAGAACGTCAAGCCTTCGGTCGAGGTCAAGTCCCGGCGGGTGGGCGGTTCCACCTACCAGGTGCCGATCGAGGTGCGCCCCAGCCGCCGTCTCGCGCTGGCGATGCGCTGGATCATTCAGATCTCGGCCGCACGCGGCGAGAAGACGATGCGCCAGCGCCTCGCCAACGAGTTCATGGAGGCCGCCGAAGGGCGCGGCGGGGCCGTCAAGAAGAAGGAAGACACTCACCGCATGGCCGAGGCCAACAAGGCATTCGCCCACTATCGCTGGTAGGCCTGCCGGGCACTCGCCGGCCGGTCCGCTCCTGGATCGCCGCCGCGTCCGTCGCCACCGCACTCTTCGCATCACGACGTCATGGCTAGGAAAGTCCCCCTCGAAAAGACCCGCAATATCGGCATCATGGCGCACATCGATGCCGGTAAGACCACGACCACCGAGCGGATCCTGTTCTACACCGGGGTCAGCTACAAGATGGGCGAGGTCCACGACGGCGCTGCGGTCATGGACTGGATGGTCCAGGAGCAGGAGCGCGGCATCACGATCACCTCGGCGGCCACCACCTGTCTGTGGCAGGACCACCGGATCAACATCATCGACACGCCGGGCCACGTCGACTTCACCGCCGAGGTGGAGCGCTCGTTGCGCGTGCTCGACGGCGCGATCGCGGTCTTCGACGCCGTCGCCGGGGTGGAGCCCCAGTCCGAGACGGTGTGGCGCCAGGCCGATCGCTACCGGGTGCCGCGGATCGCGTTCGTCAACAAGATGGACCGGGTGGGCGCCGACTTCGAGCGCTGCGTCTCGATGATGCGCTCGCGCCTCGCCGCCTCGCCGGTGCCGGTGCAGCTGCCCTGGGGCAAGGAAGACCGCCTCAAGGGGGTGATCGACCTGGTCACCATGCGTGGCATCCGTTACAGCGACGAGACCCTGGGCTCGCAGTACGAAGAGGTGGAGATCCCGGACGAGTACCGGGAGGCCGCCATGAAGGCGCGCGAGCAGATGGTCGAGGCGATCGCCGAGACCGACGACGAGCTGCTCGAGAAGTACCTCTCCGGCGACGAGGTGAGCGATGCTGAGCTCAAGGCCGCCCTGCGCCGGGCCACCGTCACCAACCGGCTGCAGCCGGTGCTGTGCGGCAGCGCCTTCAAGAACAAGGGCGTCCAGCCGTTGCTCGACGCGGTGGTCGACTACCTCCCCTCGCCGCTCGACCTGCCGCCGATCGAAGGGCTCGCGACCGACGGCGAGACGCCGATGACCCGGCAGTCGGCCGACAGCGACCCGTTCTCGGCGCTGATCTTCAAGATCATGACCGATCCCTACGTCGGCCAGCTCTCCTACTTCCGGGTCTACTCGGGCCACGTCGAGACCGGCAGCTCGGTGCTCAACGCCCGCTCCGGGAGGACCGAGCGCTTCGGGCGCATCCTGAAGATGCACGCCAACAAGCGCGAGGAGATCTCCGAGGTCTGGGCGGGCGACATCGCCGCGGCCGTGGGCCTCAAGAACGTCACGACCGGCGACACGATCTGCGACCCGAAGACCCCGATCGTGCTCGAGTCGATGAGCTTCCCGGAGCCGGTGATCGCGGTCGCGATCGAGCCCAAGACCAAGGCCGACCAGGAGAAGCTGGGCCAGGCCCTGGGCAAGCTCATGCAGGAGGACCCCACCTTCCGGGTCCACACCGACCCCGAGACCGGTCAGACGATCATCGCGGGCATGGGCGAGCTCCACCTGGAGATCATCACCGACCGCTTGCTGCGCGAGTTCAAGGTGGAGGCCAACGTCGGCCGCCCGCAGGTGGCCTATCGCGAGGCGATCACCCGCGAAGCCGACGGCGAGGGCCGGTTCATCCGCCAGAGCGGCGGCCGGGGCCAGTACGGCCACTGCAAGATCCACGTGCGCCCCACCGAGGAGGCGCCGTTCGTGTTCAACGACAAGATCACCGGCGGCTCCATCCCGCGGGAGTTCATCAAGCCGGTGGAGCAGGGCATCCGCGAGGCGCTCGAGACCGGTCCGCTGGCGGGCTACCCGATGACCGGCGTCGAGGTCGACCTCTACGACGGGACCTACCACGACGTCGACTCCTCGGAGGTCGCCTTCAAGATCGCCGGCTCGATGGCCATCCAGGACGCCTCGAAGAAGGCGCACCCGGTGCTCATGGAGCCGGTCATGGAGGTCGAGATCGTGACTCCCGAGGAGTACATGGGGGACGTGATCGGCGACGTCAACTCCCGGCGCGGGCGCGTGCACCACATGGAGGCCCACGCCAACAACCAGGTCATCAGTTGCATGGTGCCGCTGTCGGAGATGTTCGGCTACGCCACCGACCTGCGCTCGCTGACGCAAGGCCGCGCCAACTACAGCATGCAGTTCTCGGCCTACGAGCAGGCGCCCAAGACCGTGAGCGAAGAGATCGTAGCCAAGGCCGCCGGATGAGCATCGAGGCCGTGGGGCGCGGCGCGACCGGCGCCCCCGGATCTGATCAGCTCTGACGCATCTGAAGGAGGGATCATGGGCAAGAAGAAGTTCGAGCGTACGAAGCCGCACGTCAACATCGGGACGATCGGTCACGTGGACCACGGCAAGACGACGTTGACCGCGGCGATCACGCGGGTCTTGGCGGAGAAGGGTTGGGCGAGCTTCGTGGCGTTCGACCAGATCGACAAGGCTCCGGAGGAGAAGGAGCGTGGGATCACGATCGCGACGGCGCACGTGGAGTACGAGACGGACCAGCGCCACTACGCGCACGTGGATTGCCCGGGGCACGCCGACTACGTGAAGAACATGATCACGGGGGCGGCGCAGATGGACGGTGCGATCCTGGTGGTGTCGGCGGCGGACGGCCCGATGCCGCAGACGCGCGAGCACATCCTGTTGGCGCGCCAGGTGGGGGTGCCGGCGATGGTGGTGTTCATGAACAAGTGCGACATGGTCGACGACGAGGAGCTCTTGGACCTGGTGGAGCTGGAGATCCGGGAGCTTTTGTCGTCGTACGACTTTCCCGGGGACGACATCCCGGTGATCCGGGGCTCGGCCTTGAAGGCTCTCGAGTCGGGCAACCCGGACGACGAGTGGGGCCAGAAGATCATCGAGCTGATGAAGGCGGTGGACGAGTACATTCCGCTGCCGGACCGGCCGGTGGACATGGACTTCCTGATGCCGATCGAGGACATCTTCTCGATCTCCGGGCGCGGCACGGTGGTGACGGGTCGCGTGGAGCGTGGGATCGTGAAGGTGGGCGACGAGGTGGAGATCGTCGGGATCCATCCGACGACGAAGACGGTGGTGACGGGCGTCGAGATGTTCAAGAAGCTCCTCGACCAGGGCCAGGCGGGCGACAACATCGGGGTGCTGCTGCGGGGGACGAAGAAAGACGACGTCGAGCGGGGCCAGGTGCTGGCGAAGCCGGGCTCGATCACGCCGCACCGGAAGTTCAAGGGCGAGGTCTACATCCTGACGAAGGAAGAGGGCGGCCGGCACACGCCGTTCTTCAACGGCTACCGCCCGCAGTTCTACTTCCGGACGACGGACGTGACCGGGGTGGCGCAGATGCCGGAAGGCACCGAGATGGTGATGCCGGGCGACAACGTGAACCTGCAGGTGGAGCTGATCGCGCCGATCGCGATGGAGAAGGGCGTGCGCTTCGCCATCCGCGAGGGCGGACGCACCGTCGGCGCCGGCACCGTGACGGACGTGGTCGAGTGAGGCCGATCCGCCGCTGCCTCGGCCGGGAACGGGCCATGAAGCGGCCGACCTCCGCGTCGGCCGGGGCGGGTGGGGGCACCCGAGAAGGACTGAACCGATGATGAACGAAAAGATCCGCATTCGCCTGAAGGCCTACGACTACCGGATCCTGGACACGTCGACCCACGAGATCGTGGACACGGCGCGCCGGACCGGAGCGCGGGTCGTCGGACCGATTCCGCTGCCGACCCACATCTCGAAGTACACGGTCAACCGCTCGCCGCACGTCGACAAGAAGTCGCGCGAGCAGTTCGAGATCCGCACCCACAAGCGGCTGCTGGACATCTTCGAGCCGACGGCGCAGACCGTCGACGCCCTCATGAAGCTCGAGCTCCCGGCCGGTGTGGACGTGGAGATCAAGGCCTTCGGCAAGTAGCGAGTAGCACGACGACGAGGAGAGGTACGCCGATGCAAGGCATCCTGGGCAAGAAGCTGGGCATGACCCAGATCTACATGGAGGACGGAACCGCGGTGCCGGTGACCGTGGTCCAGGCCGGCCCCTGCCTGGTGGTCCAGGTCAAGACCCCGGAGACCGACGGCTACCGCAGCGTCCAGCTCGGGCTGGTGGAAGAGCGCCCGCCGAGCCGGGTGTCGCAGCCTCAGGCCGGGCACTTCGCCAAGGCCGGCGTCGCGCCGACCGCCCGAGTGGTGGAGTTTTCGCTGACCGAGGGCGACGAGGTCTCCGCGGGCGAGCAGGTCAAGTGCTCGATCTTCGGCGAGAACGACTACGTCGACGTGACGGCCACCAGCAAGGGCAAGGGCTTCCAGGGCGTGATCAAGCGTCACGGCTTCGGCGGCGGCAAGGCGAGCCACGGCTCGATGTTCCACCGCGCGCCCGGCTCGATCGGCCAGTCGGCTTTCCCTTCCCGCGTCTATCCCGGCACCCGGCTGCCCGGGCAGACCGGCGGCAAGCGGGTGACGGTGAAGAACCTGAAGGTGGTCAAGGTCGACGAGGAGAACAACCTCCTGTACCTGAGGGGCGCGGTTCCCGGGGCCAAGAACGGCCTGCTCGGGATCCGGCGCGCGAAGAGGGGTTGACGATGAAGGTCACGGTCAAGAACCTGGCGAACGAGACGGTGGGCGAGGTCGAGCTGCCCGAGTCGGTGTTCGACTACCCGTACAACGAGCACCTGATCCACCTCGCGGTGGAGGCGGTGCGCGCCGCGGCCCGTCGCGGCACTCACAAGACGAAGAACCGCAAGGACGTCTCCGGTGGCGGCAAGAAGCCCTGGCGCCAGAAGGGCACCGGCCGGGCGCGCGCGGGCTCGATCCGCAGCCCGCTGTGGCGCAGCGGCGGCACCGTCCACGGCCCGCAGCCGCGGAGCTACGACAAGGCGATGACGGCGCGCGAGAAGAAGAACGCGCTCAAGGCCGCCCTCTCGCGCAAGCTCGCCGAGGAGCGGCTGGTGGTGCTCGACAGCCTCGAGCTCGAGAGCCACAAGACCCGGCAGCTCGCCGGCCAGCTCGGCGGCCTCGGGATCGACGGCAAGGCCCTGCTGGTCGACCGCCGCGACAACCGCAACCTCGAGCTCTCGGCGCGCAACAACCCGGGGCTCAAGACCGTCGACGCTCTCGGCGTCAACGTCTACGACGTGGTCGACCGCCCGTTCGTGGTGTTCTCCGAGCAAGCGCTCGAGCGGCTCGTGGAGGTGCTCGCGCGATGAGGATCCAGGACGTCATTCGCCGCCCGCTGATCACCGAGAAGTCCACCGACCTGCGGGACGAGAAGAACATCGTCGCCTTCGAGGTCGCGAGCAGCGCCAACAAGATCGAGATCAAGCGGGCGATCGAGGCGCAGTTCAAGCGCAAGGTGGCCGAGGTGCGGGTCGCCAACCAGCACGGCAAGACCCGCCGCCAGGGTCGCGCCGTCGGCCGCCGCCCGGACTGGAAGAAGGCGTACGTCCGCCTCGCCGATGGGGAGAAGCCCATCGAGTTCTTCGAAGGCGTCTAGCCACGCGCGACGGATCGAGACACCGAGCATCGAGGATTTGACGAATGGCGATCAAACAAATCAAGCCGACGAACCCGGCCAGCCGCGCCCAGACCTACTCGGCCTTCGAGGAGATCACGCGCAGCGAGCCGTACAAGCCGCTCACCGAGGGCAAGCCCGGCAACGGCGGCCGCAACAACCAGGGCGAGCAGACGATCTGGTTCCGCGGCGGGGGACACAAGCGGCGCTACCGCCAGATCGACTTCAAGCGCGACAAGCGTGAGGTCCCCGCGACGGTCGCATCGGTCGAGTACGACCCGAACCGATCGGCGCGGATCGCTCTGCTCCACTACGCCGACGGCGAGAAGCGCTACATCCTGTGGCCGCGCGGCCTCGAGGTGGGCGCGGAGGTCGTGGCGGGAGAGGACGCGCCGGTCAACCTGGGCTGTGCGCTGCCGCTGCGCAAGATCCCCCTGGGCACGGTGGTCCACAACGTCGAGCTCAAGATCGGCAAGGGCGGGCAGATGGTCCGAGCCGCCGGCGCCGGCGCCCAGGTGGTCGCGAAGGAAGGGCAGTACGCCCAGCTCCGGTTGCCCTCGAGCGAGGTGCGCCGGGTGCACGTCGACTGCTACGCGACCGTCGGGCAGGTGGGCAACCTCGAGCACGAGAACCTCTCGCTGGGCAAGGCGGGCCGCAACCGATGGCTCGGCCGGCGCCCGCACAACCGAGGAGTGGTGATGAATCCGGTCGACCATCCCATGGGAGGCGGCGAGGGCCGCTCCTCGGGCGGCCGGCACCCCACGACGCCGTGGGGCAAGCCGACCAAGGGCTACAAGACCAGGAACAACAAGCGCACGCAGAAGATGATCGTGCGGCGGCGCAAGAAGTAGGGCGGGAGATCGAACATGGCGCGCTCACTGAAAAAAGGCTACTTCATCGACGACCATCTCCTCGAGAAGGTCGACGCGATGAACGAGAAGGGCGACAAACGGGTCATCAAGACCTGGTCTCGTCGCTCCACGGTCATGCCGGAGATGGTCGGGCACACCATCGCGGTGCACAACGGGCTGCGGTTCATCCCGGTGTTCATCAGCGAGAACATGGTCGGGCACAAGCTCGGGGAGTTCGCCATGACCCGGACCTTCCGGAGCCACGGCGGCAAGAAGGAGAAGGGGGCCCGCCTGCGTTAGGGCTTCGAGCCCGAGCGCGGAGGACCCCCGTCAGAGAGGACGGCAAGCGATGGAAGTCACGGCCAAGCTTCGCTACCTGCAGGCCTCGCCCCAGAAGGTTCGGCTCGTCGCCGACCAGATCCGGGGGCAGGGCGTCCAGGACGCGTCGAACCTTCTCGAGCTGAGCACCAAGTCCGCGGCGCGCCACGTGAGGAAGGTCCTCAAGTCGGCGATCGCGAATGCGGAGAACCGCGAGGAAGGCGTCGACATCGACCGGCTGTACGTCAAGGAGATCTTCGTCGACCCCGGGCCGATGCTCAAGCGGCTCCAGGCCGCCCCGATGGGCCGGGCGCACAGGGTCTTGAAGCGCCAGAGCCACATCACCATCAGGCTGGACACCCGCAAGGGCGAAGAGGCTTAGACATGGGACAGAAGACACATCCGTACGGGTTCCGGCTCGTCTACAACAAGACCTGGCACTCGCGCTGGTACGCCGAGGACCGCTACGCCGAAATCCTCCACGAGGACCTGGCGCTGCGGCGCAAGCTCAAGGGGCGCCTGTTCCACGCCGGCGTCTCGGAGATCGACATCGAGCGGGCCGCCGACAAGCTGCGGGTCACGATCTACACCTCGCGGCCGGGGATCATCATCGGCCGCAAGGGCGCCGAGGTCGACAAGCTGCGCGACGACCTCCAGAAGGAGCTCGGGCGCGAGGTACACATCAACATCCAGGAGATCCAGCGCCCCGAGCTCGACGCCCAGCTCCTGGCCGAGAACATCGGCGGGCAGCTGGTGCGGCGCGTCTCCTTCCGGCGCGCGATGAAGAAGGCGATGGAATCGTCCTTCCGTTTCGGGGCGAAAGGTGTCAAGATCATGGTTTCCGGCCGTCTCGGCGGCTCCGAGATCGCCCGCACCGAGTGGTACCAGGACGGGCGCCTTCCGCTCCACACCCTCAAGGCGGACATCGACTACGGCCTGGCCGAGGCGAAGACGACCTACGGCGTGATCGGGGTGAAGGTCTGGATCTACAAGGGCGAGATGCTGCGCGAGAAGAGCCGCCGCGCGAGCTGAGCGCGAAGCGCCCGGGCAGCGAAGCGACGATGGGACCGAGACAGCGATCTGAGGAGACACGGCGATGCTGATGCCGAAGAAGGTCAAGTACAGGAAGCAACAGCGCGGCCGCCGCCGGGGCATGGCCAAGGGCGGCGACTATGTCGCCTTCGGCGAGTACGGCCTGCAGGCCGTCGAGGCCGGCTGGGTCACGGCCCGGCAGATCGAGGCCGCCCGGATCGCGATCACCCGGCGGGTCAAGCGCGGTGGGAAGGTCTGGATCCGGGTCTTCCCGGACAAGCCGATCACCAAGAAGCCGCTCGAGACCCGGATGGGCAAGGGCAAGGGCAACCCGGAGGAGTGGGTCGCGGTGGTCAAGCCGGGGCGCGTCCTCTACGAGCTCGAGGGGGTCCCGGAGGACCTGGCCGCCCAGGCGATGCGCCTCGCCGCCCACAAGCTCGCGGTCAAGACCCGGTTCGTGAGCCGGGACGAAGGGATCCGCTGAGAGCGGGAGACGCCGAGAGATGAGAGCCAACGAACTGCGTGACAAGTCGTCCCAGGAGCTCCGGGACAAGGAAAACGAGCTGGCGGAGCAGCTCTTCGCCCTGCGCCTGCAAAAGGTCACGGGACAGCTCGAGAACCCTTCGAGGATCCGCGAGGTCCGGCGCGACCTGGCCCGCGTGCTGACGGTTCTCAACGAGAAGACCAGCGCCGCCGAGCCGGGCCGCTGACGGCCGCGGTACGGAGCTTGAGACGAGGTTGACGAGGATGGAAGACAACGGCAAGGGGCGCGGCAAGCGCCAGGTGAAGGTGGGACGGGTCGTGTCCACGAAGATGGACAAGACCGTCGTGGTGTCGGTGGACAAGACCGTCACCCACTCGCTCTACCACCGGCAGATGAAGCGCAGCTCGAGGTTCGCGGCCCACGACGAGGCCAACCAGTGCGGCGTCGGGGACGTGGTGGAGATCGAGTCCTGTCGCCCGCTGTCGAGAACCAAGCGCTGGAAGGTCAAGGAGATCGTCCAGCGGGCCCCCAGCGAATGAACCGGGCGAAGCGAGTGAGAGGTCTCAAGCCATGATCCAAATGGGAACCGTCCTCGACGTGGCGGACAACTCGGGAGCCAAGCGCATCGCCTGTATCGCGATGCGCGGCGGCTCGACCGGCAGGTACGGCGGGCTGGGCGACGTGATCACGGCCTCGGTCAAAGAGGCCGTGCCCGACGGCACCGTCAAGAAGGGCCAGGTGGTCCGGGCGGTCATCGTCCGCACCCGCAAGGCCCAGCGGCGGCGCGACGGCAGCTACATCCGCTTCGACACGAACTCGGCCGTGCTGGTCAACGAGGACGGCGAGCCGGTCGGCACGCGCGTCTTCGGTCCGGTGGCCCGAGAGCTTCGCGAGCGCCGGTTCATGAAGATCGTTTCGCTCGCCCCCGAGGTGCTCTGAGCCGCCTGCGGCTCAGAGCATCCCGAGCGAGCGAAGCGGGTCGAGGGATCCAGGGTGATAGGCATTCAGGGGTGATGAGGAAATGAACAAGGTACACGTCAAGCGCAACGACCAGGTTCTGGTCACCGCCGGCAAGGACCGCGGCGCCCGCGGCAAGGTGCTCCGGGTCTTCCCCGGCGCCGGGACCGCGGTGGTCGAGCGGGTCAACATGGTCAAGCGGCACACCCGCCCGAACCCCCAGCAAGGGGTGCAGGGCGGCATCCTCGAGCGCGAAGCCCCGATCGCCCTGTCGAACCTCAAGGTGATCTGCCCCAACTGCGGCGAGCCGAGCCGCCTGGGGCGCTCGCGCCTCGAAGGCGGCGGCGCGGCCCGCGTGTGCAAGAACTGCGACACGGTCCTGAGCTGAGGCTCCGGCGGACGAGGACGAATTCGTGAAGAACGAGCCGGGTTCTAGGGGAGCAGAAAGAGCGGGAGGGGGCGTCCCCTTCCCCCCCGTGGGGAGGGAAGGGGATCGAGGGGATGCGGGGGGCATCCGGTCAACCGTCCCCTTCCCCCCCGTGGGGAGGGAAGGGGATCGAGGGGATGCGGGGGGCATCCGGTCAACCGTCCCCTTCCCCCCCGTGGGGAGGGAAGGGGATCGAGGGGATGCGGGGGGCATCCGATGAATCTGGCGGTTTGGAATAGCCGTTTCGCTGAGGGGAAGCTCGATCGCTCGACCTGGGCGGGGAGCAACGCCTCACGAAGCCCGAGACGCTCCATATGCCTCGTCAGTTCAAGGCGAGCCTGAATTAGGACATAGAGAGATGGCCGACGACAAGAAAAAGGGAAGCGCCAAGGCGGGCGACGGCTACGTTCCGCGTCTCAAGAAGACGTACGCGGACGAGGTGGCTCCCAAGCTGGCCAAGGAGTTCGGGCTCGAGAACCCGATGGCCGTGCCGCGCCTGGAGAAGATCTCCCTGAACATCGGGCTGGGCGAGGCGATCCAGAACATCAAGCTGCTCGACGACGCCGTCGAGGAGCTGGCGGCCCTCGCCGGCCAGCGGCCCACGATCACCCGGGCCCAGAAGTCGATCGCGTCGTTCAAGCTGCGCGCCGGCATGCCGATCGGCGCCCGGGTGACCCTGCGCGGCAACCGCATGTGGGAGTTCCTGGATCGCTTGATCTCGGTCGCCCTGCCGCGGGTGCGGGACTTCCGCGGCGTGCCGAGCAAGAGCTTCGACGGCCGTGGCAACTACACCCTCGGGCTTCGCGAGCACACGATCTTCCCCGAGATCGACTACAACCGGATCGACAAGGTCAAGGGTCTCAACGTGACGATCGTGACCACCGCCGGCAACGACGAGCGCGCCCGGTTCATGCTCAAGGAGCTCGGGATGCCGTTCGTCCGCTAGGGCGTACGGCGAGCGAAGACTGACGAAGGAAGCGAGGAGGAAGCCCCAGTGGCGACCGAGGCGAAGAAGGCGAAAACGAGAAACCAGCCCAAGTATTCGGTGCGGCACCGCAACCGCTGTCGGGTGTGCGGCCGCCCGCGGGGCTTCATGCGAAAGTTCGCCCTGTGCCGGATCTGTTTCCGGAACCTGGCGCTCCAGGGCTATCTCCCCGGCGTGACCAAGTCGAGCTGGTAGGCGCCGCGGCGATGCCGAGGAGAGAGAGACGATGAGCACGAACGATCCCATCGCGGACCTGCTGGCCAGGATCCGCAACGCCCACCTGGCCAAGCACGACCGGCTCGACGTGCCGACGTCGCGGGTCAAGGTCGAGCTGTGCAAGATTCTCAAGGACCAGGGATTCATCCGGAACTTCCGGCTGGTCGAGGGGACGCCGGTCAACAAGCTCAGGGTCTACCTGCGCTACGACCGTGTCGGGACCCCGGCGATCGCCCACATGGAGCGGATCTCGAAGCCCGGCCGCCGCGTCTACCGCAAGGCGGTCGACCTGTCGCCGGTGCGCAACGGCCTCGGGGTCGGGATCCTGTCCACCTCCCAGGGGCTGCTCACCGACGACCAGGCGCGCGACCGCGGCCTGGGCGGCGAGTTCCTCTGCGAGATCTGGTAGGGAGCGAGCGATGTCGCGAATCGGCAGATCACCGATCGAGATCCCCAAGGGGACCAAGGTGTCGATCGACGGCGGCGTGCTGACGGCCGAAGGCCCGAAGGGCAAGGTCTCGCAGCCGCTGTTCGACGAGTTCCAGGTGGCGCTCGAGGACTCGACGATCAACGTCTCCCGCCCCGGCGACGCGGGGCCGCAGCGGGCGATGCACGGCCTGCTGCGCTCGCTGATCGCCAACGCCGTCGAAGGCGCTTCGAACGGCTTCGCCAAGAGCCTCGACATCGTCGGCGTCGGGTACCGGGCGGAGGTCAGGGGGCGCGAGGTCCACTTCGCCCTCGGCTACTCCCACCCGGTGGTCTACCCGATCCCGGAGGGCATCGAGGTCGAGGTGGACGCCCGGGCCAACCGGCTCCGGGTCTCGGGCGCCGACAAGCAGAAGGTCGGCCAGGTCGCCGCGGAGATGCGACGCCTCCGGCGGCCCGACCCCTACAAGGGCAAGGGCGTCAAGTACACGGACGAGGTCCTGCGGCGCAAGGTCGGCAAGGCCGGGGCCAAGTAAGGAGCGTTGAGCGATGACCGAGCATCTGGTGAAGAAGACCCGGGAGAAGTAGCAGCGCCGGCACCGCGCCCACCTGCGGGTGCGGGGCAAGGTCCGGGGGAGCCAGGCGAGGCCGCGTCTCGCGGTCTTCAAGAGCCTGCGCTACGTCTACGCCCAGCTCATCGACGACGACCTGGGCAAGACGCTCGCCCAGGCGAGCTCGCTCGAGCCGGGCCTCCGAGCGCAGCTCGGCGGCTCGTCGGCCTCGAGCAAGAAGGCCGCGCGGCTGGTGGGCGAAACCCTCGCCGAGCGCGCCAAGGAGCAGGGGTGCCAGGCCGTGGTGTTCGACCGCGGCGGCTACATCTACCACGGTAAGGTCCGCGAGCTCGCCGACGGGGCCCGGGACAAGGGTCTACAGTTCTAGGAGGCAACGTTGGCAAGGAATTTCGAGCGCGACACCGAGCTCTTCGAGCAGGTCGTCCACATCAACCGGGTCACCAAGGTGGTCAAGGGCGGCAAGAACTTCTCGTTCTCGGCGCTGGTGGTCATCGGCGACGGCAACGGCAAGGTCGGCTACGGCTCCGGCAAGGCCAAGGAGGTCCCGATGGCGATCCGCAAGGGGATCGAGATCGCCAAGAAGAACATGGTGGCCATCCCGCTGGTGGACGGGACCATCCCGCACGAGGTCGTGGGCGTGTTCGGCGCCGGCCGCGTGCTGCTGAAGCCGGCCTCGCCGGGCACCGGCGTGATCGCCGGCGGTCCGGTCCGGGCGGTGGTGGAGACGGCGGGAATCCAGGACATCCTGACCAAGTCCCTGGGCACCACCAACCCGCACAACGTGGTCAAGGCGACGTTCGCCGGGCTCTTGAGCCTGCGGTCCAAGGAGCAGGTGCGCCGGCTCCGCGGCCTCGGCGAGCCGCCGGCGGAGGCCGCCGCCGGCGGTGAGGAGTCGGTGGCCTGACGGGCCTCCACCCCTCGAAACGATCGAGACGACGAGGCGACGAGCGACCGGGAGCAGCGACCATGGCAAGCAGCACGGACTCAACGACCAAGACCATCACGATCCGCCAGGTGCGGAGCCCCATCGGCACACCGCGCCGGCACCGCCAGGCCCTCCAGGGCCTCGGCCTGCGCCGGATCCGCCATACGGTCGAGCGGCAGGACACCCCGGCGGTCCGCGGCCTGGTGGCCAAGATCCCTCACCTGGTGGAAATCATCGAGGACGAATCATGAGACTCGACGACCTCTCTCCGGCCAAGGGGAGCAAGAAGAACAGGAAGCGCGTGGGCCGGGGCCCGGGCTCGGGGCTGGGCAAGACCGCGGGTCGCGGCGCGAAGGGCCAGAGGTCCCGCTCCGGCTATCGCCGGCGGCCCGGGTTCGAGGGCGGCCAGATGCCGCTCGTGCGCCGCCTGCCCAAGCGCGGGTTCACCAACGTCTTCCGCGTCGAGTACGCGGTGGTGAACGTCGGCGACCTCGCCGGCCTGCCGTCCGGAGCCGGCACCGAGGTGACGCCCGAGAGCCTGGCCGCGGCCGGTCTCGCCCACCGCGACAAGCCGCTCAAGGTGCTCGGTGACGGCGAGCTCGCCACGGCGCTCACCGTCAAGGCCCACGCATTCTCCAAGACCGCCCGCGAGAAGATCGAGGCGGCGGGAGGCTCCTGCGAGGAGTTGAGCCGGTGATCGAGAGCTTCCGCAACGTCTTCGCCATCCCGGACCTGCGCAAGCGGCTGGCCTTCACCTTCGGCCTGCTCGCGGTCTACCGGGTGGGCTGCCACATCCCGACCCCGGGCGTCGATCCCCAGGCTCTGCTCGAGTTCATGCAGCAGACCCAGGGCACGATCTTCGGCTTCGTGAACACCTTCACCGGCGGGAGCTTGCGGCGCTTCGCGGTCTTCGCCCTGGGCATCATGCCGTACATCACGGCGTCGATCATCCTGCAGCTGCTGACGGTGGTGTGGCCCTACCTCGAGAAGCTCTCGAAGGAGGGCGAGCTCGGACGGCGCAAGATCACCCAGTACACGCGCTACGGCACGGTCGCCATCTCGATCATCCAGTCGACCGGCATCGCGTTCTTCCTGGAGCACCAGACCGCGCCGGGCGGGGCGCTCCTGGTACCCCACCAGGGCTGGGCCTTCATCCTCCTCACCATCCTGACCCTGACCACCGGGTGCGCCTTCGTCATGTGGCTGGGCGAGCAGATCAGCGAGCGAGGCATCGGCAACGGCATCTCGCTGATCATCTTCGCGGGCATCGTGGTCGGGCTGCCGCGGGGCATCTTCGCCACCCTGGAGAGCATCCGCCAGGGCGAGCTCAACCTGATCGCCGTGCTGGTGCTGATCCTCTTCATGCTGGTGGTGGTCGCGTTCATCGTCTACATGGAGCGCGCCCAGCGGCGGATCCCGGTGCAGTACGCCAAGCGGGTGGTCGGCCGCCGGATCTACGGCGGCCAGTCGACCTACCTGCCGCTGCGGGTCAACACCGGCGGCGTGATCCCGGTCATCTTCGCCAGCTCGGTGGTCATGCTGCCGGCGACGATCGGCGGGTTCTTCAAGAACGAGTGGATCCAGACCCTGGCGCGGGCGGTCGGCTACGGACAGCCGCTCTACTACCTGCTCTACGTGGCGGCGATCATCTTCTTCTGCTACTTCTACGTGTCGATCATCTTCAATCCGGCGGACCTTGCCGACAACATGCGCAAGTACGGCGGGTTCATCCCGGGCATCCGGCCGGGCAAGCGCACCGCCGAGTACATCGACCGAATCCTCACCCGGATCACGCTGGTCGGCGCGATCTACCTGGCCGCGGTCTCGGTGTTGCCCGACTTCCTGCTCCGGGGCATCGCCTTCAGCGGCCTGCCGGTGATCGGCCCCTCGATCGACAACTTCCTCTCCGGTGCCGGCATGGGCTGGGTCACCGAGGGCATGGGGATCCAGTTCTACTTCGGCGGCACCTCGCTGCTCATCGTGGTGGGCGTGGCGATGGACTTCGTGCAACAGGTCGAAAGCCAGCTCGTCATGCGCAACTACGAGGGCTTCATGAAACGAGGGAGGGTCCGTGGGCGGAGGACGTGACGCCCTTCGCGGGGGGCGCAACCTCGTCTTCCTCGGGCCGCCGGGCTCGGGCAAGGGGACCCAGGCGGAGATCCTGGCGGCGGAGCTGGGCGTGCCGGCCATCTCCACCGGCGAGATGCTGCGCGGCGCGGTCGCCGGAGGAACCGACCTCGGCCGCCGGGTCGAGGGGATCATGAACTCCGGAGCGCTGGTCGACGACGACACCATGGCGCAGGTGGTCCGCGAGCGCCTGGCGCGCTCCGACGCCCATGACGGGTTCGTCCTCGACGGCTACCCGCGCACCCTGCCCCAGGCCGAGACGCTGGCCGGGATCCTCGGCGCCGAAGGCGACGCCCTCGACGCCGTGGTGCTGATCGACGCGCCCGAGGAAGAGCTGGTGGACCGGGCCCTGGCCCGGCAGCGCGCCGACGACAAGGCGGAGGTGGTCCGCGAGCGGCTCAGGGTGTACCGCCAGAAGACCGAGCCGCTGGTCGGATACTATGAGCGGCTTGGGCTGCTGCGCCGGGTCGACGGTCTCGGCTCGGTCGACGGGGTGAGCTCGCGGATCCTCGAGGCGATCGACTGATGGTGCTCAAGACCGCGGGGGAGCTCGAGCTGATGGACGAGGCCAACCGGATCGTCCACCGGGTGCTCGACGGCATCGCCGAGACGATCGGCCCGGGCGTGACCACGCGGGAGCTCGACCGCTGGGCCGAGGCGACCATCCGCCGGGCCGGGGCCGTGCCGGCGTTCCTCGACTACCGGGGCTACCCGGCGACGCTCTGCACCTCGGTCAACGACGTGATCGTCCACGGCATCCCGGACGACCGGCGGCTCGCCGAGGGCGACATCGTCGGCGTCGACTGCGGGGTGGTCTACAACGGGTATTACGGAGACGCGGCCCGGACGTTCCCGGTGGGCCGGATCTCCGCCGAAGCCGAGCGGCTATTGCGCGTGACCCGCGAGTCGCTCGACCTGGCGATCGGCCAGGTGCGGGTGGGCGGGCGGCTGTCGGACATCGGCTACGCGGTCCAGCAGCACGCCGAGGCGGCCGGCTTCTCGGTGGTCCGCGAGTTCGTGGGGCACGGCGTCGGCACCTCGCTGCACGAGGACCCGCAGGTGCCCAACTTCGGCAGGCCGGGCAAGGGCCCGCGGTTGAAGCCCGGCCTGGTGCTCGCCATCGAGCCGATGGTCAACCTCGGCGTCGCCGAGCACGCGGTCGACGCCGACGGCTGGACCGCACGGACCGCGGACGGCTCGCTCTCGGCGCACTTCGAGTACTCGGTCGCGGTGACCGATCGGGGTCCTTGGATCCTGGGCGTTTCGAGGGACGAGGGCCGGATCGCGATGGCGGCCAGTTGAGCGCTCGACAGGCCGGCCGCCGCACCTCGAGAGGGGCCGGAGGCGTGCTCGAGGGTAGAGAGGACAGGAATTTGGCGAAAGAAGAAGCCGTTGAAGTCGAAGCGACGGTGATCGAGCCTCTGCCGAACGCCATGTTCAAGGTGGAGCTGGAGAACGGCCACGTCGTACTGGCTCACATCTCCGGGAAGATGCGCAAGCATTTCATCCGGATCCTGCCGGGGGACCGGGTGCGGGTGGAGCTGTCGCCCTACGACCTGTCCAGGGGCCGGATCGTCTACCGGCTGAAGTAGGGGCTGAAGCAGGAAAGGAAGGCGCGAGATGAAAGTTCGTTCGTCGGTGAAGCGGATGTGTTCCAAGTGCAAGATCGTGCGGCGCAAAGGCGTCGTGCGGGTCCTGTGCGAGAACCCGAAGCACAAGCAGCGCCAGGGATGAGCCCGATCACCCCCGGAGCGGGCGTCGTCGGGAGCTCTTAGGAGAGAGGAAGCGACATGGCACGTATCGCAGGAGTCGACCTGCCTCAGAACAAGCAGATCTGGGTGGGCCTGACCTACATCTACGGCATCGGCCGGACCCGTGCGAAGAACATCCTCGCCCAGGCCCAGGTCACCGACGAGACCAAGGTCAAGGACCTCACCGAGGAAGAGACCCGACGGATCCGCTCGGTCATCCAGGAGGAAGGCCGGGTCGAAGGCGACCTGCGCAAGGAGGTCAGCCAGAACGTCAAGCGGCTGATGGAGATCGGCAGCTACCGGGGAGTTCGGCATCGCAAGGGCCTGCCGGTCCGGGGCCAGCGCACCAGCACCAACGCCCGCTCCCGCAAGGGTCCGCGCCGCGCCGCGGTCGCCGGCAAGCGCAAGCCGGGCAAGAAGTAATCGCATCCGACGAGGCCCTGGGCTGCCGGGGCACGGGAAGGGACAGGAGATGGCGAAGGAAACCAAGAAGAAGGACCGCAAGGCGAAGGGTGGCAAGCGGCGCGAGAAGCGCACCGTGCCCCACGGCGTGGCCCACATCCAGGCCACCTTCAACAACACCCTGGTGACGATCGCCGACCCGGAGGGCAACGTCATCTCCTGGTCCTCGGCCGGTCGCATCGGGTTCAAGGGCTCGCGCAAGGGCACCCCGTTCGCGGCGCAGGTCGCCGGCCAGAACGCCGGGCAGACCGCGCGGGACTACGGCATGCGCTCGGTCGACGTGATGGTCAAGGGCCCGGGCGCCGGCCGCGAGTCGGCGGTGCGGGCGATCCAGGCCGCCGGCCTCGACGTCAAGTCGATCAAGGACGTCACGCCGATCCCGCACAACGGCTGCCGGCCGCGCAAGCGCAGGAGAGTCTGAAGCGAACCCGAGGGACCGGGCGCGTCCGCAGCCGCGGGCGGGGCCGTGTTTCCCTCCGACAACCACGACTTGCCGTCATCCCGAGTTCGAGTCTCCGTAGCGTCGGGGAGGTGACGGTGGGAGGAGAGTGAAGTGGCACGATACACCGGACCCGTCTGCCGGCTCTGTCGCCGGGAGCGGATGAAGCTGTTCCTCAAAGGCGACCGCTGCTTCAAGGAGAAGTGCGCGGTCGAACGCCGGGGCTACCCGCCGGGCCAGCACGGCACGCGGCGCGGCCGCCGGATCCAGGGCTACGGCCTGCAGCTCCGCGAGAAGCAAAAGGTCAAGCGCTACTACGGTCTCCTCGAGAATCAATTCCGGAACTACTTCAAGGAGGCCGACCGGCTGAAGGGCATCACCGGCGAAACGCTGTTGGTGCTCCTCGAGCGGCGCCTGGACAACGTCGTCTACAGCCTGGGCTTCGCCTCGTCGCGCGCCCAGGCCCGGCAGTTCGTACGCCACGGCCACGTGCTGGTCGACGGGCAGAAGGTGACGATCCCGTCGTTCCAGGTGCGGCCCGAGAACAAGATCTCGATCAAGGAGGACAGCCGGAAGAACGACTTCATCCGGGCCAGCGTCGAGACCGCCAGGGGCCGCGGCGTGCCGGAGTGGTTGGACCTGAACGCCGAGAGCTTCACGGGGACCATGCTGCGCGTGCCCACCCGTGAGGACGTCAAGCTGCCGATACAGGAGCAGCTGATCGTCGAGCTGTACAGCCGTTGAGGCGGCTCGGCGGGCGCTCTCGGGGCGGGCGGGAAACGTCCACGCTCCACGAGACCGATACTGCACGGACGGAATAGAGAAGGAGTCTTCATGAACTGGAAGGGATTTCAACGCCCCAAGCGGCTCGAAGTCGATCGGGAGAGCCTGTCGCCCACGTACGGCAAGTTCTACGCCCAGCCGCTCGAGCGGGGCTTCGCGACCACCATCGGCAACGCCATGCGCCGTTGCCTGCTGTCCTCGATCGAGGGCGCGGCGGTGACCGCCGTCCACATCGAGGGCGTGCTCCACGAGTTCTCGGCGATCCCCGGCGTGGGCGAGGACGTCACGGACATCATCCTGAACTTGAAGCAGGTGCCGATCCGCCTCCACACCGACGAGCCGAAGGTGCTGTCGGTGGACGTCGAGGGCCCTGGCACGGTGACCGCCGCCGACCTCTCCGAGGACGCCCAGGTGGAGATCGTGGACCCCGACGTCCACATCGCCACGGTCAACGAGGAGGGGCACCTGAAGATGCAGATCCAGGTGCAGAAGGGCCGCGCCTACGTCAGCGCCGAGCGCAACTTCGACGAGTCGATGGGCATCGGCTGGATTCCGGTCGATTCGGCCCACGGCCCGGTGCGCCGGGTCAACTTCCGGGTCGAAGCCGCCCGGCTCGGTCAGACGACCGACTACGAGCGGCTGATCCTCGAGGTCGGAACCAACGGCACCGTGTCCCCCGAGGAGGCGGTGAGCCTCGCGGCGATGCTGCTCAAGGACCACCTGGGGATCTTCATCAGCGCCGAAGAGAGCCTCAAGGACACCGGGGCCGAGCGCGACGGTGACGAGCTCTCCTCGATGGACGCCCTGCTCGCCCGCTCGATCGACGAGCTCGACCTCTCGGTGCGCTCGGCCAACTGCCTCAAGAACGCCAACATCCACACCCTCAGAGACCTCGTGCGGCGGAGCGAGAAGGACATGCTGGAGACCAAGAACTTCGGCAGGAAGTCCCTCGAGGAGCTCCAGGAGCTGCTCTCGAAGCTCGGCCTGTCGTTCAGCATGGACGTGCCGGCCAAGTCCCCGAGCGCGGCCGCCGCGAGCTAAGGGAGGAGCGAGCGATGCGCCACGCCATCCGCCACCGCAAGCTGGGCCGGACCTCGGCCCATCGCCAGGCGATGTTCCGCAACCAGCTCGCGTCGCTGATCGAGCACGGGCGGATCAAGACCACCCTCTCCAAGGCCAAGGAGCTCCGCCCCCTCGCCGAGCGCCTGGTCACCCGGGGCCGCGAGGACACCGTGCATGCCCGCCGGATGGTCGGCCGCTACGTGCCCGACCGCGACCTGATCAAGAAGCTGTTCGAGGAGATCTCGCCCCGCTTCAGCGACCGGCCGGGCGGCTACACCAGGATCTTGAAGCTCGGCCCCCGCAACGGCGACGCCGCCGAGATGGCGATCCTCGAGTTCGTCGACTACGAGGCGAAGTCGGCGACGGAAGAGAAGAAGAAGTAGGGCGCGGCTGCCGTTCGCCGGAAAGCCCTCGCCGAGCGCGTCACCGCGCCGTGCCCGACGAGCTGCTCTCACGACCCCGGTCCCGAAAGGGCCGGGGTTTTTCTTTGGGCGCCCGCGGCGACGGAAGCCGTCGGGGCGGGAAAGAAGCTCCCATGTGGGAAAGTTTCTTCGATCGATGACACCGCAACAAGGTACAAAGTTCTCTCGAAAGGTATACTCCACACGAACCGCCATGGGCGGACCGTGGGATCGTGGAGCTCGAAACCTTCATCGCCAGGTGGGCCGCGTCGGGAGCCTCCGAGCTTCCGAACAAAGACCTCTTCCTCGTCGAGCTGTGCGAGGTCCTCGAGGTGCCGCGCCCCCTACCCGCCACCGGTGACCTGGAGCGCGACCGCTACTGCTTCGAGCGCGACGCGGTCTTCGTTCACGAGGGCGGACGAAGCACGATCGGGAGGATCGACCTCTACAAGCACGGCTGCTTCCTTCTCGAAGCCAAGCAGGGTCCGGGGCCGGACTCCCGGAAGCGGCGGGCGGGCCGCGGGTCGCCGCGCTGGAACGTCGCGATGCGCGACGCCTTGGGCCAGGCCCTGGGCTACGCCGCCACACTCCCCAAGCCGCCGCCGTTCCTGCTGGTGTGCGATCTCGGCCACTGCTTCGACGTCTACGCTTCGTTCGACGGCACCACGGCCTACCGCCCGTATCCGGACGCACGGTCCTCGCGCCTGTTCCTGGCCGACCTCGGGCGCCACCGCGAGCGGCTCCGCCGCATCTTCGTCGACCCGTGGAGCCTCGATCCATCGGCGGAGAAGGTCCGGGTCACCCGCGAGATCGCCGCTCACCTGGCCGACCTCGCGCGCCAGCTCGAGGCCGCGGGCAACCCGTCCGAGATCGTCGCCACCTTCTTGATGCGCTGCCTCTTCACGCTCTTCGCCGAGGACGTCGGGCTGCTCCCCGACCGGCCCTTCCGGCGAAGCCTCGAGGAGTGGTGGGTTGGCAACCCGCCGTCGTTCGTCCCCGGCGTGGTGAGCCTCTGGCAGGCGATGCGCGACGGCGCCGACAACCTCTGCGGCAAGATCCGACGCTTCGGCGGCGCGCTCTTCCAGACGCCCTCGGCCCCGAAGCTCGACGCCGCGCAGCTCGAACGCCTCCGCGAGGCGGCCGGCTGCGACTGGTCCGAGGTCGAGCCAGCGATCTTCGGAACCCTGCTCGAACGCGCCTTCGACCCCGAGGAGCGTCACCGGCTCGGCGCTCACTTCACTCCGCGGAGCTACGTCGAACGGCTCGTACGGCAGGTGGTGGAGGAGCCCCTCCGGCAGGAGTGGGACGAGGTGCGGGGCCAGGCCCGGACCCTGGTCCACGCCAACCGGACCCGGCAGGCGAGGAATGCGGTCGCCGGGTTCCACCGCCGTCTGGTGGCGGTCCGGGTCCTCGATCCAGCCTGTGGCACGGGCAACTTCCTCTACGTCACCCTCGATCTGCTCAAGCGCCTGGAGAGCGAGGTCCTGGAGCTGCTCGCCGATCTGGGCGAGCCCCGCCAGGGTCTCCTCGGCATCGAGGGCAACACGGTCACCCCGGCCCAGCTCCACGGCATCGAGGTCGCGCGCTGGCCGCGGGAGATCGCCGAGCTCGTCGTCTGGATCGGCTACCTCCAGTGGCAGGTGCGCGTCCTGGGCGGCGCCAGCGACGTGCCGGAGCCGGTGCTGCAGGACTTCCAGAACTTCGAGCGTCGCGACGCGCTGCTCGCGACCGACGGCTGGGAGCTGGTGTGCGACGCCCCGGGCGTTCCCGCCAGCCGCTGGGACCGCGTGAGCTTCCGGGACCATCCGATCACCGGCCAGCCGGTCCCGGACGAGGAGGCTCGGCTGCCCGTGGAACGCGGGGTGCGGCCCCGGCCGGCGGCCTGGCCCGAGGTCCGCTTCGTGGTCGGCAATCCGCCGTTCCTGGGCAACAAGCGGATGCGCGCCGCGCTCGGCGACGCCTACGTCGAGGCCCTGCGCCGGGCCTACCCCGAGGTGCCGGAGTCCGCCGACTACGTGATGTACTGGTGGGCGAAGGCGGCGGCGCTCGCCCGCGCGCGGCGCGTCGAGCGCTTCGGGTTCATCACCACCAACAGCATCGGCCAGGTGTTCAACCGCCGCGTAATCGAGCGCACCCTGCGGGAGCCCGATCCTCTGTCGCTGGTCTTCGCGGTGCCCGACCATCCCTGGGTCGGGGCCGCGGACGGCGCGGCGGTCCGCATCGCAATGACGGTCGCGGCGGCCGGCTCGGAGGACGGGGTGCTCGCCCGGGTGGTGCGGGAGACTCCGGCCGGCGACGGCGCCGTCGAGGTCGCGCTCGACGTCCGCCACGGGCGCCTCCATGCCGACCTCTCCCTCGGTCCCGACGTCGCCGGAGCGGTGCCGCTGGCGGCCAACCGCGGGCTCTGCGGACAGGGGATGAAGGTCGTCGGTGACGGCTTCCACGTGCCCGAGAGCTGGCCCCGCGGGGTCCGCTCGCCGGCCACCGGCGCCCCGGTCGTCCGGCCGATCGTCGGTGCGCGGGACGTCCTCGCGGGTCGGCCCGGCACCCCGATCATCGACTTCTTCGGCCTCTCGGAGAGCCGGGCGAAGACCCTCCATCCCGAGGCCTACCAGCGCCTCCTGACGCGGGTCAAGCCGATCCGGGCCCACAACCGGCGGCGCTCGATCCGCGAGCTCTGGTGGCGCTTCGCCTGGGAGCGCCCGGTGCTGCGCCGGGCGCTGGCGGGCCTCGAGCGCTACCTGGTCACCCCGTCGACCTCCAAGCACCGGCTGTTCGTCTCGTTGCCGCACGAGACCCTGTGGGACGGCTCCCTGTTCGCCGTCGCGGTCGCGGATCCCTTCGTCTTCGGCGTCCTTTCGAGCCGCCCCCACGCGGTCTGGGCGCGGGCGGCGGGAGGACGGATCGGGGTGGGCAACGACCCGACCTGGACCAACACCACCTGCTTCGAGCCGTTCCCCTTCCCCGACCCTCCGGCCGCCGAGCGCCGCCGGATCGGCGAGCTCGCGCTCCGGATCGAGCACCACCGGCGCGAGCGGATGGAGCGCCACCCGGGCCTCGGCCTGACCGCTCTCTACAACGTGGTCGAGGCGGTGCGCCGGGCCGAGCGGCTCACCGAGGCCGAACGCCAGGTGCACGACCAGGGGCTCGCCTCGGTCCTCGCCGGTCTCCACGACGAGCTCGACGCCACGGTCGCCGCGGCCTACGGCTGGCCCGGCGGCGCCAGCGACGAGGAGCTCCTCGGCTGGCTGGTGGAGCTCAACGCGGAACGCTCGGCGGAGGAGGCCGGCGGCCGGGTCCGCTGGCTGCGCCCGGAGCTCCAGGCCCCGGAAGCGCCGCGTGCGGAGCTCCAGGCCTCGCTTCCCGGAACGCTCGGGCCGTCGCCGGCCGCGCGCCCCGCGCTCCAGCCCTGGCCGGAAGAGCTCCCCGGCCAGCTCGCCGCCGTCCGCGATCTCCTGGCGGCCCGGCCGCGGGCCTGGAGCCTCGAAGGGCTGAGCCGGGCCTTCTCGGGCGCGCGGCGCAAGGAGCTCGCTACGGTGCTCGAGACCCTGAGTGCGCTCGGCCTGGCCCTCGCTTTCGAGGAAGAAGGCAAGGAGCGGTTCTGGATGGCGGTCACCCGCGAGGTGGCGTAGGCGCCCGCGTCATGAGCGCACCGGGTCCTCGGAGGGCGGCGATCCCTCCTCCCAGAGGCCCGGGTCGCTCCACAGGAGGAGCTGGCTGGGCGACGGCTCGGGTGCCTCCCGGCGGACCCGGTAGAGGCGTACCGCCCGCCGCAGCACCTCGGCCATCGGCAAGCTCTCCGAGCGCGCGCAGCGCCGGAGCCACTCCTTCTCCTCGGGCTCGAGTCGGAAGATCGTGCGGATCATGGAGCCCTCCCGGATCCCTCCGAAGTCGCCCGATGATCTCACACGCCCCGGCGGCGCCGGACGCGGGGGCGGAAAGCGGAGCCCCTGGTCACGACGATCCAGAGCAAGACCGCCGCCGCGGCCACCGCCACGCCGCCCGCCACGGCGATCGGCCACTCGCTGACCCTCAAGACGACGCGGTGACGGCCCGCCGGCACCAGCACGCCGGTCAGGACGAGGTTCACCGGAATGGTCGCCAGCTCGCTCCCGCCGGTCGAGGCGCGCAGGATCGGATGGAAGGCCCGCCGGACGACCGCCAGACCGCCGGAGGCGCTCTCGACCTCGATCTCGATCCGGTCGGGCGTTTCGGAGAGGAGTCGGCTGCTGCCTCCGGGTGATTGGTCGACCGTGGCGGGTGCCACCACCACGGCCAGGGGATCGCGCGAGCGGCCGACCCGCGCGAGGGCTTCCGACGGCCGATCGGCCTCCTCGATCCGCTCGGGCCACCAGGTCTCGGGAGCCGGCCGGACGACCCGGTAGAGCCGGGTGGCGACACCGAAGCGGTCTTCTCGCGCCATCGGCACCAGGCCGGGCACCGGCGGCGGCGCGGTCAAAGTGATGGCCTCGACTCCCAGGGTCCGAAGCCAGTTGAGCTGCTCCGGCCAGCTCATCGCCGGCAGGCGCTCGACCAGGACGGCCGAGAGCGGGCTGGCCATCCCCTCGAGCTCCGGCACCAGCGGGTAGGTGAGGCCATGCAGCACGCCGGTGGGGTAGTCGAGGTCCAGGTGGCCGATCCGGCGCATCATGTCTCGGTCGGAGCGCCCCAGCTGGTACATCGGCCTAGGGGTACCGATGTCGGAATCGTAGGTCGACGAGACCACGGCCGTCCCCGCCCCCAGCCGGCCGAGGCGGGCGGCGAAGGGCGGCGCCTCGCGGAACGGGGCGGTCGCCTCGGTCGGGACCAGGACGTGGAGCGGCATCAGGGAGACCAGCTCCAGGAGGATCAGGAGGACGCCACCCTGCCATCTGCAGCCGACGGCCGCCAGCCCCAGGAAGAGTGCCGAGAGGGCGAGCGCGCTGATCCACCGCGGCACCTGCCAGAGGCTCAGGGTCGTCACCGCGGCGGCCGGGGCTCCCGGGGCGAGCCAGGCGACCAGCGGCTCGCCGAAGTGCCAGACGAGGGGCACCAGGGCGACCGTCGCGACGGCCGCGGCCAGGAGCAAGCGGCGCGCGGCGCCAGGGCGCGCTCGGCAGAGCTCGAGCCCCCAGCCCGCGAGCAGGGCGGCGGCGAGGACGAACCAGAAGAGGAATTTCTCCGGGTACCGGAACAGGCCGCCCGAGACGGCGGTCACGGCGCCGCCGGCCACGCCGCCGACCCAGGAAGCGACCAGGCCCAGGAGCGCCAGGAGCGCCCAACCCGGCCGGCGCCGGGCTCCGAGCAGCGCCAGTCCCAGAGCCACCGCTCCGAAGTAGAGGGTGAAAGAGAACGGCGCCTTGGCGCCGATCCGCCCGGCCCAGAAGCCGCCCAAGCCGAGCCGGTCCGGGATGCCGAAAGGGAGCGGGATCAGGAGCTCGGCGAGACGCGCGGGGTCGAGCGCGAACTGGCGCGTCGCACGGGTTCCGAGGACCAAGCGCTGGGTGAACCCGACCACTCGCGCGCTCGCCACCACCTGGGGCACGGCCACCAGCAGGCCGAGCGCTCCGATTGCGAAGGCTCGTCCGAAGCCTCGGCGCCAGCCCGCCCGCTCGATCGCCACCCAGAGGAGCGGCACGATGCCGAGCGCCGCGGTGACCGGTTCGCCGCCGAGCAGGCCGAGCCCGCAGGCCAGGCCACCCAGGGCCAGCCCGTCGCGCCCGCCGCGCGCCGCTCCGAGGAGCACCAGCGGCCACCAGGCGGTGACGATCACCAGGTTGTAGAAGGTCAGGTCGGCGAGCATCCACCCCGACCCGGCGTAGGCGAGGGCGGCCAGGAGCGCGGCGCTCTTGCCTTGCCCGAGCTCGCGCGCCAGCGCCCTCATGGCGAAGAAGGCGAGCAGCCAGTGGAGGAGGTAGTGGAGATTGAAGGCGCTCCAGAAGGGCAGCACCAGGTAGAGCAGGTTGCCGGGGTAGAGGGCGACGGCGTTCGGGTTGCCGCGGAAGACCTGCCCCAGCCCGAAGCCCGGGTTCAGCGCCGGGATCGAACCGTGCGCCAGCTCCCGAGCGCCGAAGGCCTTCCACGGCAGGTGGATGGTGAACACGTCGCGGCTGTAGAGCGTCGTCCAGCCGAGCGCCAGGGGCAGCGAGACGGCGAGCCAGACGAGGAGGATCGCGGCGAGCGTGAGCCGCCGGGCGCGGGCTTCGACCTCCACCGGGCCGCCGGAACCGTCCGGCCTGCCCGCCGGGATCTCATCCACCGCCGGCTCCGGGAAAGAGCAGGATCACGGCGGCGGTGAGCACCGGCTGGAAGAGGTAGCCGAAGAACCGCCAGGCGATCAGGATGCCGGCGAGCGCGATCGCGGGGTGCCGCAGGGCGTGGCGGTAGCGCACCGCCAGCCGGTCGCTCATCACCAGGGGCAGGGCGCCGCTGCCGTCGAGCGGAGGCAGCGGCAGGAGGTTGAAGGTCAGCAGGATCAGGTTGAGGGCGAAGAGGACGGAGACGAAGGTGGTCGGGAGCGTGACGCCGCCGGCCGGGGTCTGGACGATCGAGTCGATCGTCGCGCCGGGCAGTGCTGAGAATGCACCGGCCGCGATGCCGAGCCGGATCGCCAGGCCGGAGGCGACGACCAGGAACAGGTTGGCGCCGGGACCGGCGAGCGCCATGGCGCCGGCACGCTTCGGGTGGCGGTCGGCCCAGGCCGGATCGTAGGGCGCGCTCGCCCAGCCGACCATCCAGCCGGAGAGGGCGAACACCAGGATCGGGGCGATCACCATGCCGAACGGCTCGCGCCGCACGTGGGCGATCGGGTTCAAGCTCACCTGGCCGCCGTGGTAGGCGGTCGGGTCGCCCATGCGTAGCGCGGCCCAGGCGTGGGACGCCTCGTGGAGCGTGGTCGAGACCAGGAAGGCCAGGTACCAGACCAGGCCGAGGGCGATGGTGGAGGACAACGGGGCGGCTACCCTTCCTCTTCCTTCTCCCTCTTGGCGTCGGCGATGATCTTCTCCTGGAGCTGCCGGGGGACCTCTTCGTAGTGCGAGAACTCCATGTGGAAGCTCGCGCGGCCCTGGGTCATCGAGCGCAGCGAGGGGGCGTAGTCGAGCATCTCGGCCATCGGCACGTTGGCGTCGATCACCTGCATGCCGTTGTTCGCGTCCATCCCCTGCGGCCGTCCCCGGCGCTGCGAGAGGTCGCTCATGATGTCGCCCATCACCTCGTCGGGCGTCGTGATCTCGACCTTCATGATCGGCTCGAGCAGGGTCGGCCCGGCGCTCGCCATGGCGTCCTTGAAGGCCAGCGAGCCGGCGATCTTGAACGCCATCTCGGAGGAGTCCACGTCGTGGTACTGGCCGTCGAGCAGGCGCACCCGGAAGTCGACCACCGGGTATCCGGCCAGGTACCCGCGGTGGCGGGCGTCCTGGATCCCCTTCTCGACCGCCGGGCGGTAGGTGTGGGGGATCGAGCCGCCGAAGATCTCGTCCTTGAACTCGAAGTCGCTGCCGCGCGGCAGCGGCTCGACCTTGATCCGGCAGTCGGCGAACTGGCCCCGGCCGCCGGTCTGCTTCTTGTGGCGGCCATGGCCGTCGGCCGGGCGCAGGACGGTCTCGCGGTAGGGCACCTTGGGCGGGTGGAGCACCACGTCGACCTTGTAGCGGTCCTTGAGCTTGGCGACCGCGATCTCGATGTGGAGCTGGCCGGTGCCCGAGAGCAGGTACTCGTGGGTGTCCGGGTCGCGGCTCACCTTGAGCGTCAGGTCCTCGTCCATCAGGCGCTGGAGCGCCTCGCCGATCTTCTCCTCGTCGGCCTTCGACTTCGGCTCGACCGCGAACGCCATCGCGGGCTCCGGCACGTCGATCCAGGCGAGCGAGAGCGGGCGCTCCTTGGCCGCCAGGGTGTCGCCGGAGGCGGTGCTCTTGAGCTTCGCCACGCCGCCGATGTCGCCGGCGATCAGCTCGGGCACCGCGCTGCCCTGCTTGCCCTCGACGTGCATGAGCTGCCCGACCTTGCCCGAGTCCTCGAGCCGGTTGTTCCAGGCGACCGAGTCCGAGGGCAGGCGGCCCGAGACCACGCGGATGATCGAGATCTTGCCGGTGAACGGATCGCTCAGGGTCTTGAACACCAGGGCGGCCAACGGCGCGTCGACGTCGGCCGCGAGCTCGACCGTCTCGCCGTCGCGCTGGGTGGCCGGGTAGGGGCGGTCGGCGGGGGAGGGCAGGTAGGCGACGATGGCGTCGAGCAGCGCGCCGGCGCCGATGCCGTGGAGGTCGGACCCGGCGGTCACCGGGAAGAGGAGACGCTCGCGGATCGCCCGCCGCAACCCCTTCTCGAGGTCCTCCTGGGCGAGCTCGCCCGCCTCGAGGTAGCGCTCCATGAGCTCGAGGTCCGACTCCGCGACCGCCTCGACCAGCCGCTCGCGCCACTGTTCGACCGTGGCCTCGAGCTCGGCCGGCACGTCTTGCGGCGCGCCCTTGGCGTCGCCGTCGCGCTCGAACCGGTAGGCCTGGCGCCGGACCAGGTCGACGACCCCCTCGAAGCCTTGCTCCTTGCCGATCGGCACCTGGACCGGCAGCACTTCGCGCCCGAAGCGCTCCTGCAGCGCCGCGACGGCACGCCCGAAGTCCGCCCGCTCGCGGTCCATCTTGGTCAGGTGGAAGGAGACCGGCTGTCCGAGCTGGCCGGCGAAGGCCCAGACCTTCTCGGTGTTGACCTCGACCCCGGCGACGCCGTTGATGCACAACAGCGTGGTGTCGGCCGCCCGCATTCCGGCCCGGGTCTCGGTGAAGAAGATGCCGTAGCCCGGGCAGTCGAGCAGGTTGACCTTGTGGCCTCGCCAGGGGGCGAAGGCGGTGGCCAGACCGATGGAGATGCCCCGTTCGATCTCCTGGTGGTCGAAGTCGGTCAGCGTGTTGCCGTCGTCGACCTTGAGCTGGCGTGGGGTGGCGCCGCTCGCGTAGAGGAGGGAAGCGACCAGGGTGGTCTTGCCGGTGTCGTTGTGTCCCGTGACGGCGACGTTGCGGATCCTCTCTGGGCTCTCCACCTGCATGAATGGGCTCTCCTTGATCTCGCCGGGGGGTATGGCT
Source organism: uncultured Acidobacteriota bacterium (assembly GCA_963837945.1). Taxonomy (GTDB): domain Bacteria; phylum Acidobacteriota; class Thermoanaerobaculia; order Multivoradales; family DATKCC01; genus CAVUBL01. The sequence continues at coordinate 213,434 of CAWIQD010000007.1, read as the reverse complement.
CCTCGTTGGGGCGCTCAAATATACCACAGGGCCCCGGGCTGCCGGAGCACGACTTAAGGCCATTCATTACAGTTGTTTACGGCCATCTTTCCGGCCCGGCGGCGAGGACCGCTGCGGCGCTTCGCGCCCTGCTAGAATCAAGCGAGCCCTGCGCCACTGCCCGCGAGACGAGATGTTGAGCACAGCCCCGACTCAGCTCGGCCGATACAAGATCCTCGACGAGATCGGGCGCGGCGCCATGGGAGTGGTCTACCTGGCCAAGGACCCGCTCATCGGCCGCCTGGTGGCGCTCAAGACCTTCCACATGGGCTCCGTCATCCACGGCCGGGAGCTCGACATGTTCCGCGCCCGGTTCATCCGCGAAGCGCAGAGCGCCGGTATCCTGTCGCACCCCAACATCGTCACCATCCACGACGTGGTCGAGGAGAGCGAGGAAGGGGCCACCTTCATCGCCATGGAGTACGTGCGCGGCACCGACCTCAAGGAGATCCTCTACGCGGAGAAGCGCCCGGGGCTCGAGGAGGTGGTGAACGTGGTCGGGCAGGTGGCCGAAGGGCTCGACTACGCGCACTCGAAAGGGGTGGTGCACCGGGACGTCAAGCCGGCCAACATCCTCATCACCCAGGACCGGCAGGTCAAGCTGACCGACTTCGGCATCGCCCGGCTCGACACCTCGAACCTCACCCTCGACGGCCAGCTGCTCGGCACCCCGAACTACATGGCCCCGGAGCAGATCCAGGGCGAGGAGACCGATCACCGCGCGGACATCTTCTCGCTGGGCGTCGTGCTCTACGAGATGCTGACCGGCGAGAAGCCGTTCCGGGGGGAGAACGTGACGGTGGTGACCCACCGGATCGTCTACGACAGCTACACCCCGCCGGAGGAGCACGTCGGCCACCTTCCGGAGCGCATCCAGGAGGTGCTCGCCCGGGCCCTGGCCAAGGACCCGGACGACCGCTACGCCCGGGTCCGGGACCTGGCGGACGAGCTGCGCGTGGCGGTGGCTGCGTCGAAGGCTCAGGAGCGCCTCAACGAGACCCAGGTCATTCTCGACCCCGGATCGCTCGAGCCGCCCGCGCCGCCGCCGGTCCCCGCCTCGAGCGCAGGGAGGCGCCCCGAGCCACCGGGGGTCTCCCCCGGGGCGCGGATCGCCGCCGCCGGCGCGGCGGCGGGCCGGGGGCTCGCCGCCGGCGTCCGGCGCACCGCCCACCGGCTGCTCCCGCCGCCCGAGCGCCGGCCGCCGCTGCCGCGCGTCCTGCTCGTCGCCGCCGTCACCCTGGTCGTCGCGTCGCTGCTCGGCGGTCTCCTCCTGTTCGCCGCGAGCTGGAGCGGCTCCGAGACGCAGCCCAGGCCCCAGGATCTCCAGCGTCAGCGGGCCCTGCCCCTCCTGCGCGAGGCCGCCGGCCGGCTGCGCGAGGGCGACCCCGCGGCGGCGCTGGTGCTGCTCCAGGAGGCGGAGAAGGTGGCGCCGGACATCCCGCGCATCCGGGCGCGCCGGCGCGAGGTCGCCGACCAGGCCCACGCCCTCGATCGGCTCGAAGAGCGCTCGAACCGGGTCGCCCAGGGGCTCGAGACGGCGCGGATCGCCGCCGAGGGAGGGCACTGGCAGGAGGCCAGGGAGGCGGCGCAGACGGTGCTCGAGATCGAGCCCGAGAGCGACCAGGCGCAGCAGCTCGTCGCGCGCTCCGACGCCGCCCTGGCGAAGCTCGAGCGCCGCCGGGAGGCGGTGGCCGCGGGGCCTTCCCGGAAGCCACCCGAGCCCGTCCCGGCCGCGCCGGCGGAAGCGGCCGCCGAGGACGCCCGGCCGGAGCCGGCCGCCCAGCCGGGAGGCTCCGGAGGCCGGCGCGCCGGAGGGCGAAGCGGGGCTCGACCTCCACTTCTTCACCGCCCTTCCCGAGGGGGTTCTCACGATCTACCTCGGCCGGGAGCAGCTCGCCCAGGAGACCTTCCGGTTCTACCGGCGCGAGAGCCTGTTCCGGACCGTGCCCACCGCCGGCACCGTGGACAACCACTACACCGTCCCCTCGGGGCCCGCCACCTTGCGGATCCTGGTCGCGCTTCCCGGCCGCCCCGCGATCTCCCGCGTGCTCGAGGGCAACTTCCCCGGTGGCACGACCCGTCGCCTGGAGGTTCGGCTGGACGAGAACCACGAGCTCTCCGCGCACCTCGAATAGCCGGCCCGCGTGGAACCGATTTTGCTTACCGCAGCGGCGTGACCACCGGAGCCGCCGTCACCTTGGATCCTGCTCTCGACTTCGGACGCTACGAGCTCCTGCGCGAGATCGGCCGCGGGGCCTCGGGGACCGTCTACCTTGCGCGCGACAGTCTGATCGGCCGCGACGTGGCGATCAAGAGCTTCCTCGGCGCCGCGCCGCCCGCGGACCGGGGCCACCACGGCGTGCACTCCCTGCGCGACGACCTGCTGCGCGAGGCGCGCAGCGCGGGCGTTCTGTCGCACCCGAACATCGTCAAGGTCTACGACCTGGTCGAGCGCCCCGACCGGACGGTGTTCATGGCCATGGAGTACGTCCGCGGCAGGAACCTCGGAGAGCTGCTCGCCGCCGGCCGCCGGCTCGACTTCGAGCGCGCCGTCGACCTCACCACCCAGGTCGCCTCGGCCCTCGACTACCTGCACACGATGGGCGTCGTGCACCGCGACATCAAGCCGGCCAACATCCTCATCGACGAGTCGGGGCAGGTGAAGCTGACCGACTTCGGGATCGCCCTGCTCGAGAAGCGCCCGGTCGGCGACGACGCCGACCTGATTCTCGGCACGCCGAGCTACATGGCACCCGAGCAGCTCCTGGGCCGCGAGGTCACGCGGCGCGCGGACGTCTACAGCCTGGGCGTGGTGCTCTTCGAGATGCTCGTCGGCCGGCGGCCGTTCGAAGGCGCCAACGTCGCCGAGGTCGTGCACCAGATCGTCCACGCGCCGCTGCCCGACGTCTCCCGCGAGCTCGCCGGGCTCTCACCGCGGCTCGGAGAGGTGTTCGAGCGGGCCTTGGCCAAGGACCCCGAGCAGCGCTACGCCTCCGCCGGCGAGCTGGCGGCCATGCTGCGGCGGATCCTCTACCGGGCGGCGGGCGAGATCGACGCCGGCTCGGCCTCGGCCACCCAGGTGCTCGACCGCTCGCTCCTCGGCCTGCCGAGCGGCGCTGGCGCGGAGCCCGCCTCCCGCTGGCTCGGCGCCGACGGCGCGCTGCGCCCGCGGACCCTCGCCCTGCTGATCCTGGCGGGAGCGCTCGCCGGGGCCCTCGCCACCGGCGCCGTCCTGCGGTCCCGGGGCGGCACGGGGCCAGCCGGGCTCGCCGGCCGCGAGGTGGCCGCGACCAGCCCCGGCGGCGGCCCAGGTGCCGCGGCCGGCCCCGCCGCGGAGGCCGGCGAGCCCGGCGTGGCGGGACTGCCGGGCAAGGCGCAGGTCGCCGTGGAGCTGACCAGCGAGGCGTCCGAGGGCGTCGTCACCATCTACGCCGACGGCCTCGAGCTCCTGCGCCGGGGGTTCTCCTACTCGCGGCGCGGCCCCCGGCCCTACACCCGGGAGCCGAGCGGAGGAGAGTTCGACGAAGAGATCGCGGTGCCGGCCGGTACCGGATCGCTCTGGGTGTACGTGGCCCGCCCACGGGAGCCGGCCCGGCGGCTCGAGGTTCCCGGCGAATTCACCGCGGGCACCTCGCAGACGCTCGAGATCCACGTCGCGGCGGACGGCGAGGCCGCCGCCCGCCTCAGGCCCCGACCACCTCCAGCTCTCCCAGCCCCTCGAGCCGAGGCGCCAGCTCCGCGGCCGGTCCCACCGCGGTGACCGACGCCCGGCGCGGGTGGAGGTGGGCCCTGGCGACCCGGAGAATCTCGGCCTCGGTCACCGCCTCGAGCCGCTCGAGGTAGCTCTCGGGCGAGTAGTAGTCGTCGGGCAGGCCGAAAACGACCAGGCTCTCGACCCGTTGGAGCACGCCGGTGGTGGTCTGGAGCGTGTAAGGAAAGGTGCCGAGAATGTAGCTTTTGGTATCGCGGAGCTCGTCCGGCTCGACGGGCTCGTCGCGCAGCCGCTCGAGCTCGGCCAGGATCTCCCGGGTCGCGATCCCCGCGGCCGGGTTGTCGACCGCCGCCGCGACCACGAACGGTCCGGGGCCGAGCCGCGCCGAGAGCCGGCTCGAGGCGCCGTAGGTGAAGCCGTGCCGCTCCCTGAGGTTGAGGTTGACGCGGCTGATGAACTTCCCTCCCAGCAGCACGTTGAGCACCGAGAGAGCGGTCCAGTCCGGATCGGTTCGCGCCACGCCCTCGTGCCCCACCCGAATCTCGGTCTGGGCCGCTCCCGGCCGGTCGACGATCCGTACCCGGAGGCCGTCGGGTCGGGGCGGCGCGAGATCGGGGCGCGCCGGCCTCGGCGCCGGCGTCGCGCCCGCGAAGAGCCGCGAAGCGGTGTCCAGGAAGCGGTCGGGATCGAGGTCGCCGACGCCGAGGAGGGTGGCGTCCGCGAGCCGGTAGTGGCGGCGGTAGAAGGCGACGAGCGTCGCCCGGTCGAGGCTCGCGATCTCCTCGGCGGTGCCCAGGAGCGGCCGCGCGTAGCGCGTGCCGCCGTAGACCTGGGCCTGGAAGTGGTCGCTCGCCACCAGGGCGGGCTGGTCGCGCCGGCGCAGGAGGTCGGTGGTCCGGTTGCGCCGCGCACGCTCCACCTCCTCGGCCGGGAAGGACGGGCGGGTGGCGACCTCGGCGAGCAGCTCGAGGCCCGCTTCGAGCTGGCCGGCGAGCAGCTCCACCGCCACCGAGCCGACGCTCCAGTCGGCGGCCGAGGCGAGGCCGCCGCCGAGGCGCTCCACCGACGAGGCGATCTCGAGGGCGCTCCGTTCCTCGCTGCCTTCGTCCAGCAGGCCGGCGACCAGCGTCGCCGTACCCGTGCCGCCGGCGGGATCGAATTCCGCTCCCGCCGGGAAGATCAGCTCGAGGCTCACCAGCGGCGCGCGGTCGAGCGGCACCGGCACGACCTGCGGGCCGCCGGGAAGGGTCCGGCGGGAAAAGGTCGGGAAGCTGTAAGGCTCGATCGCGGCGGGCGCCGGCGGACGGCTGCGGTCGACCTCGTGGGCGGTGGACGCGCTCATGCCCCGGCCTCCCGGCGGTCGACGGTGACCACCGCCCGGCCGCCCTCCACCAGGTAGCGCCGGGCGAACGCCCGGACGTCGTCCGCGTCCACCGCCGAGTACCGTTCGGCCTCGGTCAGGGCGCGCCCCGGCGCGTCGAGGTAGGTGGCGCACTGGGAGAGCAGGTCGGCGCGGGAGTCGAGGCTCTGGAGGTCGTCGAAGAGGTCGGTGAGCGCCTGGTTGCGCGCCCGCTCGAGGTCCTGCGCCGAAGGCCCGTGGGCCGCCAGGCGCTCCAGGTGCCCGACGATCTCGCGCTCGAGCTCGTCGACGTCCCGGCCCGGGTTCGCCGTCGCGACCACCGTGAAGGTGCCCGGCGCTTCCGTGGGCAGCTCGTAGGCCGTCACCTGCCGCGCCAGCTCGCGGCGGTAGACCAGGTCCTCGTAGAGCAGGCTCGACTTGCCGGAGGTCAGGACGCCGGCGAGGATCTCGCCCGCGTACCACGCCGGCTCGCCGTAGCGCGGCGCCAAGCTGGAGACGTAGACCCGGGCCAGGCGGACGTCGTCCTTCATCCGCTCGCGCCGCTCGCCGGAGAACGCCGGGTCCGGCGGCTCGACCGTCGCCGGGCGGGGAGCGGCGGCCAGGGGGCCGAACCACCGCGTGACGCGCTCGAGGATCTCGCCCGGCGCGAAGCGGCCCACCAGGGTGAGCACGGCGTTGGCGGGCGTGTAGTAGGTGCTGAAGAAGCGTCGCACGTCGTCCAGCGTGGCGGCCGCGATGTCCTCCATGTAGCCGATCACCGGCCAGTGGTACGGGTGGCCGGCGGGGAAGAGGAGCTCGTTGAGGAGCTCGGAGGCGCGCCCGTAGGGCTGGTTGTCGATCCGTTGCCGGCGCTCGTTCATCACCACGCTGCGCTGGGTCTCGAGCTTCTCGGAGGTCAGCGCCGGCAGGAAGAAGCCGAGGCGGTCCGACTCCAGCCACAGCCCGAGGTCGAGTTGATGGGCCGGCAGGGTCTCGTAGTAGTTGGTCCGGTCGTACCAGGTCGAGCCGTTGACCACCCCGCCGGCCTGCTGGATGTAGCGGAAGTGGTCGGTGTCACCGACGTGCTCGCTGCCCTGGAAGAGCATGTGCTCGAACAGGTGGGCGAAGCCGGTCAGCCCCGGGCGCTCGTTCTTCGAGCCCACGTGGTACCAGAGGTTCACGGTCACCAGAGGCAGCCGGTCGTCCGGCTGCAGGACCACCCGCAGCCCGTTGTCCAGGCGGTGTTCCTCGAGCTGCGGGGAGAGCGTGGGAGCTGAGGGGGCGGAGGGCATGGCGTGGCGGCGGGAAGGCAGTGTAGACGGGCGGCCCGAAGACCGTCAAGGCCGCCTGTTTTCAGGGCTTTACGGAATCCACTTGACTTACGCGAAATTACCGCTGTAGCATCGGCGTATGGCGAAACCGCGCAAAGACTATCTGACCGAGCGGCAGAAGGCGATCCTGGATTTCATCGGGGAGTTTCGGCGCGAGCACGGCATCTCGCCGACCCACCTCGAGATCAGGAAGCGCTTCGGGTACTCGTCCTACGGAACCGTATACAAGCACCTCAAGCTGCTGGAGGACAAAGGGTTCCTCGAGCGCGCCCGCAACCAGAAGCGAGGCATCGCCTTGGTCCGGGACGCGGTGCGGCCGCCCGAGGCGCCGCCGGAGGTGGACCTCCCGTTCTTCGGCCGGATCGCCGCCGGCAAGCCGATCGAGGCCGTCGCCGGCGACGAGACGCTGTCGGTGCCCAGCCACCTCCTGGCCGGGCGGGGTACGGGCGACCACTACGTCCTGCGGGTGGCCGGCGACTCGATGATCGACGAGGGGATCTTCGACGGGGACTACGTCGTGGTCCAGCTCCGCGAGCTCGCCGAGCCGGGTGAGATGGTCGTGGCGCTGGTCGGCGACGAGGCGACCCTGAAGCACTTCTACCCCGAGGGCAAGAAGGTCCGCCTGCAGCCGGCCAATCCGAACATGGGCCCGATCTACGTGCCGGCGAAGGACGTGAAGATTCAGGGGATTGTGGTGGGCCTGATGCGCAAATTCGGGTGAGGGCCGGGATCGTACCCCGCCTCGCACCGTCCTCGCCTCGGGCCTCCCTGCGGCGTACGAGAGTACGCCTCGGTCGGCCGTCGGCTGCGGGTGGCACGATTCGGGGCACGCTTCCGGCCCTCACGGCGTCCTGCCCGTTCGAGGGCATGACTCGCTCCTCGCTTGCGGGTGGCCGGATCTACCGCACTCTCGCGGCCTTCTCGAGGGGCGGGATCGTACCCCGCCTCGAAGCACGATTCGGGGCACGCTTCCACCCCTCACGGCGCGATTGCGCTGCGGGTCAGAACGACCAGGCGAAGCCGGCGGAGATCTCGCGGCCGGAGAGGTCGAGCTTGCCGAAGCCGTCGAAGTCGCCCGACAGCTCGTCCTCGGCCCGGTGCCAGCGGCCTTCCGCGAACAGCGACCAGTCGTAGCCTAGCGGTACGGCGAGACCGGCGAGCCAGTAGTAGCCGAGGGTCGCGCCGTCGTCCTTGAAGCTGTCGTGGAAGATCTCGTTGCCCTGCGAGCCGAAGAAGACGAAGTCCCCGGTCTCCTTGAGCTGCCACACGTAGTAGCCGCCGCCCGCGCCCACGTACGGGCGCACCGCGGCGCGCGGCGCGAAGTCGAACATCAGGCCGGCAGTGAACGACTCGATGTCGAGCCGCGCGCGGCTGCGGATCTCGTTGCCGCGGTCGTCGACGAAGTCCCGGTACTCGCGATCGGACTGCCCCTCGTAGCCGGTGCCCGAGAAGAGCAGGGAGAGGCGCCCGTCCTCGCCCAGGCTCATGCGGTAGTCGACCCCGCCGATCGTGTCCTGGAAGTCGCTCGGGCCACCGGTGAAGAGGTCCTGGGCGTCATTCCAGTACTGCGAGTTGCCGTCCGGTTCGAACAGGCCCGCGCGGAACCGCAACGCGTGGTCGCGCGGGTAGTACTGGGCCGAGGCGGGCGCCGCCACCAGGGCGGCGAAACCGGCCGCGACGGCGACGGTCTGGATGATACGGGTCCTGGTGCTCATTCTCTCTCTCCCTCGAATCCGATGAGTTCGTTGGCTTCGGGCCGACCCGTCGGATCGGCCCCGCTGTGCTCGGTACTGCCGGTTTCCCTCGAGAGCAACCGGGATGCCACGTCGCCCACTGTTTCGCAAGTCGTTTCTTTCTAGCAAATTGGACAGGGCCTCCGGTCGCCGGCGGAACGCCGTCGCCGGCGAATCGCCCTACTTAGAGGACGGCCGCCGACCTTGAAAGTTTCAATCCTCAGAGCTTGTGAATGAATCTCCGGCCGTAGCGAGGGCGCCCGCAGTAGGTCGGAGATTCATTCACAAGCTCTTAGATCTGTTCGCGCACCAGGAAGGCAAGGTTGTCGGCCAGCCGGTTGAGGGGCGGCCGGCGGCACCAGGCGTCGTAGGTGATCTCGCGGCAGCGCGCCCGGTCTCGCTCGAACGCCTCGGTCAGGCGGGACGCCACCTCCCGATCGAGGATCCCGACGAGCGCCTCGCGGTTGATCTGCAGCGATCGGTGATCGAAGTTGGTCGAGCCGACGAGGCTCCAGCGACCGTCGATCACCACCACCTTCTGGTGGGCGAAGGTCGGCTGGTACTCGAGCAGCCGGACGCCGCCGGCGAGCAGCGGCCCGTAGAACTTGTGACTGGCGTGGCGGACCAGGCGGCTGTCGTTCCACGCCGGCAGCATGATCTCCACTCCAACGCCCCGGACGACGGCCTCGCGAAGCACCTCGATCATCGCCTCGTGGGGGACGAAGTAGGGGTTCTGGATGAGGACCGACTCCCGGGCTGAGGCGATGGCCGCCTCGAGCAGCACCTCGACCTCGGAGTAGGTCCCGACCGGGTCGCTCTCGGCGATGTGGACGCGGGCCTCCCCGACCGGCTCGAGCGGTGGGAAGTGGCGCGTGTCGAGGGCCAGCTCGCCGTGGACCTCGAGCCAGCTGCGGAGGAAGGCCGCCTGGGCGCCGTGGACGGCGGGGCCCTCGATCCGCACCGCCGTGTCGCGCCACGAGCGCCCACGTTGCGCGCACCAGGGCTCGGCGACGCCGTGGCCCATGAAGTAGGCGATCCGGCCGTCGATCACCGCGAGCTTGCGATGGTCACGGTTGTTGACCTTGCCGATGTGGCGGAGCCGGTATGGATGGAAGCGCGCGACGGCGCAGCCGGCCTCGCGCAGGTCCTCTTCGATCGCGCGCTTCATCGTCAGGGCGCCGATCGCGTCGAGCAGCAGGCGCACCTCCACCCCGTCCCGGGCGCGGCTCGCCAGGCCGTCGGCGACCCGCCGGCAGACCTCGCCGCGCCACCACACGTAGGTCTCGTAATGCACGCTCGAGCGCGCGAGCGCCACGTCGGCGAGCAGCGAGTCGAAGAAGGCGTCGTCCTGCAGCACCTCGACCCGGTTGCCGTCGGTCACCGGCTCGCCGGTCAGGGCGGCGAGGCTCGGCAGCAGCTCGTCGACGCCCTGCCGCGGCACGACGCTCACCCGCCGAACGAGCGTCCGGCGGCCGGACCAGATGAGGAGCAGGAGCAGGGCGTACCCGAGCCCGGCGAGGAAGAGTGTCCAGAGAGGCATCGGAATTGCCATCGCGACCGGGAATATTGCGAGCTCCGTGCCGACCGGACCGATCCTGTAGACTCGCCCCATGCGCTTGGGCGAGCTCCAAGTCGACATCGTGGCGGACGGCACCTTCGGCCTGGACGGCGGCGCCATGTTCGGCGTGGTACCCAAGCCCCTGTGGGAGAAGCAGAAGCCGGCGGACTCGGAGAACCGGATCACGATGGTGACGAACTGCCTGCTGGTGGCCCGGGGCGACGAGCTGGTGCTGGTGGACACCGCGGTCGGCGACAAGGGGGACGAGAAGTTCCGGTCGATCTTCAGGATCGCCGCCGACAGGGTCACCCTGCCGGCGGCGATCCGGCGCGCCGGCTACGAGCCCGCGGACGTGACCCACGTCCTCAACAGCCACCTGCACTTCGACCACTGTGGCTGGAACACCCGGGACCAGGACGGCCGGCTGGTGCCCACCTTCCCCCGCGCCCGCTACTGGATCGAGCGGGGCGAGGTGGAGCACGGGCGCCGGCCCAACGCCCGGGATCGCGCGAGCTACGACCCGCGCAACTGGGAGCCCCTGTTCGAGGCCGGGGTGGTGGAGCTCTTCGACGGCGAGGCCGAGCCGGTCGCCGGCGTGCGGGCGGTCAAGGCCCCGGGACACAACCGGGACATGTGCGTGGTGCTCCTCGACGGCGGAGACGGCGACGGGGCGAAGGGCCTCTTCCTCGCCGACCTGGTGCCCACCCGTGCCCACGTCCCGACCCCGTGGGTCATGGGGTACGATCTCTTCCCCGTGACGACCATGGAGAGCAAGGACCTCTGGTTGGACCGGGCGCTCGCGGGATCCTGGACCTGTATCTTCGAGCACGAGGCCGACCGGCCCGTGGCCCGGCTGGTGGCGGATGAGCGGGGGCGGCTACGGGCCGAGCCCGTGCCCGAGTAGGTCCCCGACTCGATCGGCCGAGACGGAGCTCGGCCGCTTCATTCGGGGTTGCCCTGCCGAGCCCGCTCGAACGGTGCAAGGGCCGCCCTCCGCACGCTCCGGCCCGGTCGAAGCCGGCCGGCCGTTTCATCCCCCAGGGAGAGACCGATATGGCGCAGCAAGAGTATGACGTGATCGTGATCGGCTCGGGCCCGGGCGGCTACGTGGCCGCCATCCGGGCCGGGCAGCTCGGGTTGAAGACCGCGGTGGTCGAGAAGGACGAGCGCTACGGCGGCACCTGCCTGCTGCGCGGCTGCATCCCCACCAAGGCCCTGCTCCACACCGCCGACCTCCTCGACCGGATCCGCGACGCCGGCACCATGGGCATCGAAGTCTCCGGCGCCACGCTCGACATCGACCGGGCGATGGACCGCAAGGAGCAGGTGGTCGACAAGAACGCCCGGGGCGTCGCCTTCCTGTTCAAGAAGAACGGCGTGGAGGGCATTCGGGGCCGCGGCCGCCTCGCCGGGCCCCACGAGGTCGAGGTCGAGGGTCCGGACGGCGCCCGGACGACCTACCGGACGAAGAACGTGCTGATCGCGACCGGCTCGGTGCCCCGAGAGGTCCCGCCGGCGCCCACCGACGGCGAGCGCATCCTCAACTCCGACCACATCCTCGAGCTGCGTCAGGTGCCCGAATCGCTGGTGGTCCTGGGCGCCGGCGCCGTGGGCGCGGAGTTCGCCTCGGTCTACCGCAGCTTCGGCAGCGACGTGACCCTGGTCGAGATGCTCCCCCGGGTGCTGCCGCTCGAGGACGAGGAGGCCTCCAAGGAGGTGGAGCGCGCCTTCCGCAAGCGGGGGATGACTCTCAAGACCGGCACCAAGCTCGCCGCCGCCGAGGCGACCGAGGGCGGCGTCCGGGTGACCCTCGAAGGAGCGAAGGGCCAGGAGACGCTCGAGGCGACCAAGCTCCTGGTCGCCGTCGGGCGCGCGCCGGTCACCCGCGACCTGGGCTTCGAGGCAGCGGGCGTCGAGATCGACGCGCGCGGCTACGTGCAGGTCGACGAGCTGATGCGGACCGCCGCCTCCGGCGTCTACGCCATCGGCGACGTGGTCGACACGCCCTGGCTCGCCCACGTCGCGTCGGCGGAGGGCATCCTGGCGGTCGAGCACATGGCCGGCAAGCAGGTGCGGCCGCTCGACTACGACCTGACGCCGATGGTCACGTTCTGCGATCCGGAGGTCGCCCACGTCGGCCTCACCGAAGCGCAGGCGAAGGATCGGGGCTACGAGATCGAGGTGGGCAAGTTCCCCTTCAGCGCCCTCGGCAAGGCGGTGATCGAAGGCAAGACCACCGGCTTCGTCAAGATCGTCCGCGACACCAAGTACGACGAGGTTCTGGGCGTCCACATCGTCGGCATCCACGCCACCGACCTGATCGCCGAGGCCTGTGCCGCCCTCCACCTCGAGACCACCAACCAGGAGCTGATCGAGACGATCCACGCTCACCCGACCCTGGGCGAGGCGATGCACGAGGCGGCCCACGCCGCGGCCGGGCACGCGATCCACGTGTGACCGGGGCGGGGGAATTCGCCTGCTATGCTTGGGCGCCCGCGCTGCGTCCTGCGGGCTCCGAGCCCCGAGCCCACGAGGCCCTGCGCGGCCCGCGAAACCTACGAATTCCGATGCGGCACCTGGAGATAGGGAGAGCTTCCGATGGCGACTGACGTCGTGATGCCCCAGATGGGCGAATCGATCGCGGAGGGGACGATCACCAAGTGGCTGGTCAAGGTCGGCGACCGGGTCGAGCGCGACCAGCCCCTGTTCGAGATCTCGACCGACAAGGTCGACGCCGAGATCCCCAGCCCGGCGGCCGGCGCCCTGCTCGAGATCAAGCACGGCGAGGGCGAGACCGTCGAGGTCGACAAGGTCGTCGCCGTGATCGGCGAGGAGGGCGAGGAGACCGGCGGCGCCGAGGCGGCCGCGGCACCCGAGGAGGCTCCCGCGGCCGCCGAGGCCGAGGAGAAGGAGCCGAAAGAGGAGGAAGAGCCGAAGGAAGAGGCCGCCCGCGCGGAGGAGGAAGGTGGCGAGGAGACCGCCTCCGGCGAGGGCGAGGAGGCCGGCGAGGCGCGCGAGGCGACCTCCGAGGAGGAGCGGCTCCGCACCTTCTCGAGCCCGGTGGTGCGCAAGATCGCCGAGGAGGAGGGGGTCGACCTCTCCGAGATCGAGGGCACCGGCGCCCACGGCCGGGTGACCAAGAAGGACATCCTCGCCTTTCTCGACGAGCGCCAGGAGGCGCCGGCCAAGCCGGCCGCCGCGGCCCGGCCCGCCGCGAAGCCCGCTCCCCGTCCGGCGCCCGCTCCGGCGACGGGCGGCGGCGCTCTGCTTCCCGGGGCCTCCCCGATGCCCGACTTCTCCGTTCCGCCCTACCGCGAGGGCGACGACGTCGAGATCGAGCCGATGTCCCAGATCCGCCAGATCACGGCGGCCCACATGATCTATTCGAAGCACATGTCGGCCCACGTGACGACGGCCTTCGAGATGGACCTGACCAACGTCGTGCGGATCCGCGAGCGGGTCAAGCGCAAGTTCGCCGAGGCCAACGGCACCAAGCTCACCTACATGCCGTTCATCTTCAAGGCGACGGTCGACGCGATCAAGGCGCACCCGAAGGTCAACGCCTCGATCGACGGAGCGAACGTGGTGTTCAAGAAGGACGTCCACCTGGGGATGGCCGTCGCCCTCGACCGGGGCTTGATCGTGCCGGTGATCAAGAACGCCGACCGCCTGAGCCTCATCGGCCTGGCCCGGACCGCCAACGACCTGGCGGATCGCGCGCGCTCGAAGAGGCTGGGGCCGGACGAGCTCCAGGGCGGCACCTTCACGATCACCAACCCGGGCGGCTTCGGCACCCTCTTCGGCACGCCGGTGATCAACCAGCCGCAGGTGGCGATCCTGGGCATCGGGGCGTTCGTCAAGCGGCCGGTGGTGGTGACCGACGCCGCCGGCAACGACGCCATCGCCATTCGCACCATGGCCTACATCACCCTGACCTACGACCATCGCCTGGTCGACGGGGCCGACGGCAGCTACTTCCTGCAGGACGTCAAGAAGGTCCTGGAGTCCGACCACTGGCCGGAATTGGAGCCGTACCTATAGGGGGCGAAGGGTGCCTCGCCGCACCACGAAGTGGGGCTTTCTCGGCCGGGTGCCCTATCGGGAGGCGGAGGCGCTCCAGGCCCGGCTGCGCGCCGGCGTGCGCTCCGGTGCCGGAGCCGAGCACCTCCTGCTCCTCGAGCACCCTCACGTCTTCACGCTCGGCCGCAACGCCGACGCGGGCGACGTCCTGGTGCCGCGCGAGTGGCTCGCGGCCGAGGGGGTCGAGGTGGCCGAGTGCGACCGCGGTGGCAAGGTGACCTACCACGGGCCGGGTCAGCTCGTCGGCTATCCGATCATCGACCTCGACCCCGATCGCCGCGACCTCCGGCGCTATGTCTCGGATCTCCAGGAGGTCCTCATCCGGACGCTGGCCGACTTCGGCCTCGACGCCGCGCGGCACGAGGGCAAGGGGTTCATCGGCGTCTGGGTGGGCGACGCCAAGGTCGCCTCGATCGGCGTCCACGTGCAGCGCTGGGTCACCACCCACGGCTTCGCGCTCAACGTCGCCACCGACCTCTCCTACTTCTCGCGCATCGTGCCCTGCGGCCTCGACCGGGTCGAGATGGCCTCGATCGAGACCCTGACCGGCACCCGGCCGGTCCTCGCGCAGGTGGCCGCCCGCGCCGCCGCCCACTTCGCGGAGGTGTTCGACCGCGAGCTCGTGGCGGCCTCCGGCCTCGCCGGGCTCGAGGCTTCCGCCGGGGCCGAAGCGTGACCCCGCAGCTCGCCGTCGGTTTGAACGCGGTGATCGTCGCGGTCACCCGCGAGGTGCCGCGCATCCTGACCGTGGGCCGGCCCGACCTGGAGCGAGATCCCGGCCGCGAACGCTCCCGCGAGCGCCCGGACGAGGCGGTCGACGCCCTGCCGTTCGGCCCCCTCGACCCGGAGGAGGTTCGCACCCTGGAGCTCGCCCTGCGCCGCTGGGTGCTGGAGCAGACCGGCATCGGCCTGGGATACGTCGAGCAGCTCTACACCTTCGGCGACCGCCACCGGGACCCCCGGGAGCGGGCCGGTGGCCCGCGGGTGATCTCGGTCGCCTACCTCGCGCTGGTCCAGGAGGATCGTCCCTCCGGGGCCGGGGATGCCCGCTGGCGCGGGGTGTATCGCTTCTTCCCCTGGGAGGACTGGCGCGAGGGGCGCCCGGCGCTGATCGAGCGAGACATCGCGCCGGTTCTCGGCCGCTGGGTGGCCGCGGCGCCCGACCCGCCGTCGCGGCGCCGGCGGGCGGAGCGCGCCGAGATCGCTTTCGGCCTGCGCGGGGTGGCCTGGGACGGCGAGCGGGTGCTCGACCGCTACGAGCTCCTCTACGAGGTGGGCCTGGTGGCCGAGACCCGGCGGGACGAGCTAGAGCGCGACGGCGAAGCCGCCGCGGCGGCCCTGGCCGAGGAGCTTCCCCAGCTCGGCCTCGCCATGGCCCTCGACCACCGGCGGATCCTGGCGACCGCTCTGGGCCGGCTGCGCGGGAAGCTCCGCTATCGCCCGGTGGTCTTCGAGCTGCTGGCGCCGACCTTCACCCTCCTGCAGCTCCAGCGCACGGTCGAGGCGCTCGCCGGGGTGCCGCTCCACAAGGGAAACTTCCGCCGCCTGGTGGAGAAGGGCGGCCTGGTCGAGGGAACCGGCCGCTTCGACCCCACCACCGGTGGCCGCCCGGCCGAGATCTTCCGCTTCCGACGAGACGTCCTGCGCGAGCGCCCGGCACCGGGCGTCGGCCTGCCCGGGGTGCGGAATTGAGCGCGCGGCGTGGACGTTATCTCTGGAGCGGGGAGAGATCGCCTGTTGACAGGTGTTATTCTCAGACTTAGAATTTCCCCGGACGCAGAGGCCGCCCAGCTCGGCCTTCTTTTTTGACGCCACTTATACTCAACATGAGCATAACG
This sequence comes from uncultured Acidobacteriota bacterium, assembly GCA_963837945.1. GTDB lineage: Bacteria > Acidobacteriota > Thermoanaerobaculia > Multivoradales > DATKCC01 > CAVUBL01. The sequence goes on along the minus strand of CAWIQD010000007.1, from coordinate 197,804 downwards.
AGGAGGCCTTCGCCATGAGCCTGCTGGAGACCCTGCCGCGCGAGCCCGCCCTCGAGCCGACACCGGACGTGCTGCGCGCGACCGCTCCGATCTACGAGCGCGTGCGCGACGTGATCCCCGAGATCGAGTGGCCGATCCACGCGCCTTACGTCGAGGCGATCAACCGCCTCAAGAAGGAGCGAGGCGCCATCGTCCTCGCCCACAACTACCAGACCCCCGAGATCTTCCACGGCGTCGCCGACCTGACCGGCGACTCCCTGGCGCTCGCCCGGATGGCCGCCGAGACCGACGCCCGGACCCTGGTCTTCGCAGGGGTCCATTTCATGGCCGAGACCGCCAAGATCCTGTCGCCGGAGAAGACCGTCCTGATCCCGGACCCCGAGGCCGGCTGCTCGCTCGCCGAGTCGATCACCGCCGCCGACGTCCGCCTCCTCAAGCAGCGTTACCCCGGCGTGCCGGTGGTGACCTACGTCAACACCTCGGCCGCGGTGAAGGCCGAGACCGACGTCTGCTGCACCTCGGCCAACGCCGTCGAGGTGGTGGAGTCGCTGGGCGTCGACCGGGTCCTCTTCCTGCCCGACGAGTACCTCGGCCGGTACGTCGCCGCCCACACCGACGTCGAGCTCGTCCTCTGGAAGGGGCACTGCGAGGTCCACGAGCGCTTCACCGCGAGCGAGATCCGAGGCTTCCGGCGGCGCTACGGTGCCGGGCTCACCGTCCTCGCTCACCCCGAGTGCCCGCCCGACGTGCTCGCGGAGGCGGACTTCGTGGGCTCGACCTCGGGGATGATCCGCCATGTCGGCGAATCCGGCGCGCGGCGCGTGGTGATGATCACCGAGTGCTCGATGAGCGACAACGTCGCGGTCGAGTATCCCGGCGTCGAGTTCGTCCGCCCGTGCAATCTCTGCCCGCACATGAAGCGGATCACCCTGCCCAAGATCCTGCGCTCGCTCGAGAGCGGCGAGCACGAGGTGCGGGTCGACCCGGCGGTCGCCGAGCGCGCGCGCGCGTCGGTCGAGCGCATGCTCGCGGTCGGCCGCGGCGGCCGGCGCTGAGGAACGGGCCATGCGCATCCTCTCCTTCGACGCTCTGGTCGTCGGCTCCGGGGCCGCGGGCCTGACCGCGGCTCTCGAGCTCACTCCGCTCTCGGTCGCCGTCGTCACCAAGGGCCGCCTCGGGGAGGGCGGCTCGTCGGCTCACGCCCAGGGGGGGATCGCGGCCGCGGTCGGCCGGGGAGACACGCCGGCCTTCCACGCCGCCGACACCCTGGCCGCCGGCGCCGGGCTGAACGATCCCGAGGCGGTCCGCATCCTGACCGCCGAAGGCCCCGCCCGGGTCATGCGGCTGATCGCCCTGGGCGCCGAGTTCGATCGCCGCGCGGACGGCGTCCTCTCCCTCGGCCGCGAGGCCGCCCACGGCCGGCGGCGCGTGCTCCACGCCAACGGCGACGCCACCGGCGCCGAGGTGATGCGCGCCCTGCGGCGGGCGGCGGCCGGCAGCCCCCACGTCACCGTGCTCGAGGAGACCTTCGCCTGGGACCTCGTCCGCGAGGGCGCCGGGATCGCGGGTGCGACCGCCATCGGGCCCGGCGGCGAGCGCCTGCTCCTGCGGGCGCCGGCCGTGATCCTCGCCACCGGCGGCATCGGGCACCTCTACGCGCGCACCACGAACCCGCCCGAGGTCACCGGGGACGGGCTGGCGATGGCGGCGCGGGCGGGCGCCCGGCTGGTCGACGTCGAGCTGGTCCAGTTCCATCCCACCGCCCTGGCGGTGCCGGGCGCCGATCCGCTGCCGCTCCTCACCGAGGCGCTCCGCGGCGAGGGTGCGACGCTGCTCGACGGCCGGGGCCGGCGCTTCATGCCCGACGAGGACCCGGCGGCCGAGCTCGCGCCGCGCGACGTCGTGGCCCGGGCCATCGACCGGCGCCTGGCGGCCGGCGAGCCGGTCTTCCTCGATGCCCGGCAGGCGGTGGGGGAGGCCTTCCCCGAGCGGTTCCCCACGGTCTTCGAGCTCTGCCGAGCGCACGGCCTCGACCCCCGCGTCGATCCGATGCCGGTCTCGCCGGCCGCTCACTACCACATGGGCGGCGTCGCCGCCGACCTCGAGGGCCGGACCAGCCTGCCCGGTCTCTGGGCCTGCGGCGAGGCGGCCTCGACCGGGGTCCACGGCGCCAACCGCCTGGCCTCGAACTCGCTGCTCGAAGCCCTGGTCTTCGGCGCCCGGGTGGCGGCCGCCGTCCGGGCCGAGGCCCCGGAGCCCGCGCATCTGGCCGCGGCGCCGGTGCCGCCGCCTCGGGGCGCCCGGCGGGCGCCGGCGAGCCCGTCCGGAGAGCGCAGGATCGCGCGCCTCCGGGAGCGGGTCTGGCGCCATGCGGGCGTCGCCCGCTCCGCCGCCGGGCTCGCCGAGCTCGCCGCCGAGATCGACGCCCTGGAGGCCGCCGAGGCCGTCCGCCACGAGATGGGTGGAGAGGGCCGAAACCTCCTGACCGTCGCGCGCCTGCTCGAGGTCGCCGCGGCGACCCGGCGGGAGAGCCGCGGGGCGCACTACCGCACCGACTTCCCGGACCCCGATCCGGCGTGGTGCCGGCACCTGGCGCTCGAGCTCGACCGGCAGGGCCGGCCCTGGGCGTTCCCGCTCTCCCCGCAGCCCGGCGATGCCGCGGAGCCGACCGCGCCCTGCGGTCCGGCCGCCGTCCTCGAGGCCCGCCGGCCATGAGCCCGGCGGCGGCCGACCGGATCCCCCCCTCTACCCGATCCTCTACGAGCCCCTGGTCCTGCGGGCGCTCGCCGAGGACCTCGGGCGCGCCGGCGACCTGACCAGCGACGCGGTGGTCCCGGCCGGAGAGCGGGGCGAGGCCCGGATCGTGGCGCGCGCCGAGGGCCGGATCGCCGGCCTGGCGCCCGCGCTCGCGGCCTTCCGGCTCCTCGATCCGGCGCTCGCCCTCGAGGTGCTCTCCGCCGACGCTCGGGATGCCGCGGCGGGCGAGACGCTGGCGGTCGTCCGCGGGCCGTTGCGCCCGATCCTCTCGGCCGAGCGGACGGCGCTCAACCTCCTCGGTCGGCTCTCGGGGGTGGCGACCGCCACCCGCGGGATCGCCCGGGCGCTCGCCGGGACGAAGGCGCGGGTGGTGTGTACCCGCAAGACCACGCCGGGCCTGCGGGCGCTGGAGAAGCACGCCGTCCGCTGCGGCGGCGGATCGAACCATCGGTTCGGCCTCGACGACGCCGTGCTGATCAAGGACAACCACCGCGCCGTTGCCGGAGGCGTCCGCGAGGCGGTGGAGCGCGCCCGCGCCCACGTCGGGCACCTGGTCAAGATCGAGCTCGAGGTCGACACCCTGGACGAGCTCGACGCGGGGCTGGCGGTGGGCGTCGACGCGGTGTTGCTCGACAACATGAGCCTGGACGAGCTCGCAGAGGCCGTGCGCCGGGTGGCGGCCGCGGGCGGCACGACGATCACCGAGGCCTCCGGCGGGATCACGCCGGAGACCGCGCTCGGGATCGCCGCCACCGGCGTGGATCTGCTGTCGGTCGGCTGGATCACGCACTCGGCGCCGGCACTGGACGTGGCTCTGGATGTGTGAGCGGGGCTGCGGCGGCGGGGGTGGGGATCGCGGGGACGCGGGGGGCATCCGGTAGGATCGCCGCCGGTCCCCCATGTCCGCGATCCGCCTCCTCTCCGACCACCTGGTCTCCCAGATCGCCGCCGGCGAGGTCGTCGAGCGCCCGGCCTCGGTGGTCAAGGAGCTGGTCGAGAACGCCCTCGACGCCGGCGCGACGGAGCTCGAGATCGAGCTCGAGGCGGGCGGCAAGCGGCGCATCCGGGTGGCCGACGACGGCGCCGGCATGGACCGCGACGACGCCCTCCTCGCCTTCGACCGCCATGCGACCAGCAAGATCGGCTCGTTCGAGGACCTCGAGCGGGTCGGGACCCTCGGGTTCCGGGGCGAAGCGCTCGCCTCGATCGCCGCCGTCGCGCGGGTCGAGCTGGTGACCGCCGAGGCCCCCGGCGAGGGCCACCGGGTGCGGATCGAGGGCGGGCGGGTGAAGGTGGCCGAGCCGGCGGCGCGCCCCCGGGGGACGACGATCGAGGTCGCGTCGCTCTTCTTCAACGTCCCGGCCCGGCGCAAGTTCCTGAAGACGCCGGCGACCGAGCTGCGGCGCGCGGTCGAGGTGGTCCAGGGGTACGCCCTCGCCCGCCCCTCGGTGCGCTTCACCGTCCGCCACGACGGCCGCGCCCTGCTCGACGCCCTGCCCTCGGAGGGCGGCGCCGACGGCCTGCGCGAGCGGGTCGGCCGGATCTTCGGCGCCGAGCTCTCCCGCGAGCTGGTCGCGATCCCGCGCCGGGACGACGGCGCCGGCGAGGCGGTCTGGGGCCTGGTCGGCACGCCGGCGACGGCGCGCGGCCGGCGCCAGTTCGTGTTCGTCAACCGCCGCCTGCTGCGCGACCGGGCGATCCTCGGCGTCTTCTACCGCTCGGTCCGGGACCTCTGGAAGCGGGACGACTTCCCGGCGCTGTTCCTGTTCGTCGACCTGCCGCCGGCCGAGGTCGACGTCAACGTCCACCCCCAGAAGGCCGAGGTCCGCTTCCGCGACCACCGACTCCTCGACCGCGTGGCCGAGACCCTGCGCGCCGGCCTCGAGCTTGCGCGGGGCGAGGAGGAGGCACCGCTCCGGCCGCCGACCGGGCCGCCGGCAGCTCCCTTCGCCTGGCAGGGCCTCGGGGCGCGGGGAGGGCCGGGGACAAACGCCGGTGCCGGGCCCTGGACCGTCACGCCGGGACCCGGTCCGGGAGCCGCGGCACCCGGTTTCGGGACCGGCCGCTCCGGCGAGGTCGCCGAGCCGCCCGCCTCCTGGGGCGACGGCGGAGAGCGCCTGGCGAGCGCGAGCTATGCGCCGCTCGCGTCACGGGCGGCGGTGCCGCTCTCCGGGCGCTCCGGCGAGGTCCGGCCTTTCCGTCTCCTCGGCCAGTACAAGGGCACCTTGATCCTCCTCGAGGGGCCGGACGGCCTCTACCTCGTCGACCAGCACGTCGCGCACGAGCGGATCCTCTACGAGCGCCTGCGCCGCAGCCTGGCTCGGGAGACGCCCCCCAGCCAGCACCTGGTCGATCCGCCGCTGCTCGAGCTGTCCTCGTCCGAGCGCATGCGCCTCGCCGAGCTGGCGCCCGAGCTCGAGGCCTGCGGCTTCGGGATCGCGGAGCTCTCGGGCGGCTCGCTGGCGCTGACCGCGGTGCCGGCGACCCTCGACGCCGGCGAGGCGGAACGACTGCTCCTCGAGCTCGCCGCCTCGGACGACGAGGCCGGAGGCGGCGCTGGGCCCGGAGTTGGGGCGCTCCGGCGCCGGATCCTCGAGGCGCTGGCGGCGACCCTCTCCTGCAAGGGCGCGGTCAAGATGCACCATCCCCTCTCGCCCGCCGAGATGGAGGCCCTGATGACCGAGCTCTTCGCCGCCGAGAACCCCTACGCCTGCCCCCATGGCCGGCCGGTGGTCCTCAAGATGTCGGACGCCGACCTCGAGCACCGCTTCGGCCGCAGGTGATGAGGACATAGGATCGCTTCCATCGTCACTTGACGGTGGAGGTGATCCGTGCCGTCACACGTCTTTCGGTCCACGCGCCGCCCGCTGGCCTGGTCGGCGCTCCTCGCCGCTTCCTGGCTGGCGCTCGCGGGCGTCGCCGCCGCTCCGGCCGCCCGTGGCGAAGCGCCCGCGGAGGCGCCGGCCGCCGCCTGCGACGCGACGTTCCCCCTGGTCGTCAATGCCGCCCTGCCGCTGACCGCGGACGTGCCCGTCGAGGTCGTCCGGGGCTGGATCACGGTGCTCTTCCGCGAGATCGACCAGCGCTACGACCGCGACAAGACGTGTCCCGGCCGGCCGCTCCAGGTCCACGTCGCCCTGGGCAGCGACTACCAGGTCCTCGACTGGCTCGGCCGCGGCGAGGTCGACGTCGCGGTGGCTTCCAGCCTCTCCCTCCACCTCCTCGCCCGGGACGGCGTCGAGCTCTCGGAGATCGGGCTGTCCGACGGTCTCCGGGACCGGGTGCTTCCGGCCCGCCGCTTCGGCTTGCGCTCCGTCGCCATCGGTTCCGGAGGCGTCACCCCGCGTCCGGACGCCCGCGCCGATTTCGCGGGCTTTCGAGAGTGGCTCTGGCGCGGGGTCACCGGCGCGGGCGACCCGCTGCCGGCGGCCCGGGCGCTCGCCGCCGAGCCCCGGCTCTGCGAGGACTTCGAGCCGAAGGCCGGTGCCGGCTCCGGACCCTCGTATCGCCTCTCCCTCGCCTCCCACCTCTCGACCGCCGGGCTGCTCGACCCCGTCGCGGAGACCGCGGACTGGCTCGAGAAGCGGCTGGCCGGCGAGCCGAAAGCCGACCGGGCCTCCGCCGAGGAGTGCTTCTGGCACTCCTTCTTCGACCATGCCTGCTTCCGCTTCGACGGGCGCGGGCGCAGGCGCGGTGGGCGGCCTGCGGGCGGGCGGGGGCCGGGAGCGGCGGCGCCGGAGGCCGAGCCGTTCACCCCGTGCCGGGGCTTCGAGCCGGGCGACCTCCAGGGCACGACGATCGAGGTCCGCGCCGAGGGCGAGAGGCCACCCCGCGACGCGGCGGCCGGGAGCCCAGCGGCGGCGGACGACGATCTCGCCGCGCTCGCCCGCGACCACCTGGTGATGCTCACCTCCTCGGCCCGGGTTCTCTTCCCCGGCGCCTCCCTGGACCCCGCCGACGGCCGCCTGCCGCTCCGGCTCGAGCACCTGTTCGGGAGCGTCGGGCAGGTCGGCGAGGCGGAGACGGTACCCCAGGCCTTCCGCGCCTACCTCGGCCCGGAGCCGTACTTCGGCGTCCGCCCCTTCGCCTTCTCGATCGACGAGAGCCTCCGCCTGGTGCGCCTCGACCAGCGCACCTCCAGGCAGAGCAACCTGGCCCTGATCCTCCCGGGCGGCGGGGTCAAGGCGGCCTACCAGTCTCGTCTGATCGACCTCCTGTACCACGCCGGCGGGCTCGCCAACGCCCACGCCCTGCCGGCTCCCGTCGCGGGCCTGCGCCCGGGCGGAGGCCCGGACCCGGAGCGGGGCCCCCTCGCCGTCGACTCCGTGATCGGCACCAGCGGCGGCGCCCTGCTGGGCTTCTTCGTCGCCCGCCTCGGCCCCCAGGGTCCGTGGAACCTGTCCGACCTCCTGTGGCACGAGGAGCCGGCGAAGATCGATCCGGGCCCCGGCGGGCTGGCGGCCGCGAGCCTCCCGATCAGCAGCTCCGACGTCTTCGGCTGGACCGATCTGCCGCGCTACGCCAGCCTGGTGCTCATTCTCTCCGTCTTCGGCGGCGCCCTGGCGCTGGCCTCGGTGAAGCGCGGTAGCTGGTTCTCCCCGCCGCCCGCCGGCGGGCCCCCGGGAGACGGGACGGCGCCCGCGACCCGCGCCGGCCTGCTCGCGATCCTCGGCGCCGTCTTGCTCGCGGCCCCCCTGGTCGTGCGGTGGGTCAACGGGGCCGCCTCCCAGGAGCACGTGCCGGAGATCGAGGGATTGTTCTACGCCGCCTTGATCGCCCTCGCCATGTTCGCCGACCAGTGCCTCGTCTGGCAGGCCCCGGGCTCCGTGCCGGACGTCGCCCGCGGCAGCTCCCCGTGGGCCGGACGATGGCTGATGGGGGTGGGCCTGGCGCTGGTCCTCGGGTACGCGCTCCTCAAGCCCCTGCCCCAGCTCGCCGGCTGGGCCCGATGGATGGAGCAGCCGGTGAGCTTCCGGGTCGCCTACCTGGGCCTCGGGACCCTGGCCACGGCGCTGGGGGTGGGGATCGTCCGGCTGCGCCGCCCGGCGGGCCGTCGACGCCCCGCCTGGGTCGACGCCGGCCTGGCGGCGGCCGCTTTCGCCCTCGCCGGCGCGGTGCCCCTCGCCCTGCTCCCCCTCGCCCCCGAAGGGCTCCTCTCCTGGCTCGACGGCACGCCGCTCCTGCTCCTCTCGCTGCTCGCGGTCCCGGCGGTCATCGTGGCGGTGCGCTGGGCCGAGGGCCGACCGGGCCTCAGGGACTATCTCCTCGCGAACCGGGACCGGATCACCGGCAGCCGGCCGGGCCGGATCGGGGCGGCCGTCCTGGTCCCGGTCCTCGTCTGCCTGGGCCTGGCCGACTTCTGCCGTCCCTCGGCGGAACGGCTCGCCGGTCACCCGTCCCTCGCCGCCACGCTCGCGGCCCCGTCGCGCCTCGATACGCCGGCCGGCGCGCTCTTCGTCTGTCTGGGCTTCGTCCTTCTGGTCACCGGCGTCATCCTCTGGTTCCACGAGCGCCGCTCCAGGTACCGCCTCACCGAGGTCTCGCGCTTCGTCGACGCCCTGCTCCTGGTGAGCGTCGGGCTGGCGGTCGCAGTGTACGTCCTCCTCCTGGCGGGAGCGCTCCTGTGGCCGGATCGGGTGAGCCTGTTCGAGCTGACCCTCGAGTTCTGGATCGACCTCGTCGTGGTCAGCGTGCCGCTCGCGGCCACGACCGTCGTCTGGGCGCGCCTCGGACGTCGCGGCGGGAGCCTCTCGCGAACCGTCCACGGCGCCGTCGAGTACCTCTGCTCGCGGCATCCCAACGCCCATCTGGTCGGCCGCCGCTTCGTGCGCGTCGGGGTGCTGGCGGTCACCGGGCTCGTCTGGTGGAACTTCGTGCTCGCCCCGGGTCTGTACGGCAACCGGTACGCGGACCGGTACATCGCACAGGTCGACCAGCGCTTCGACCTGGCCTACGCCGAAGTTCACGGTTGCGGCAGCAATCCCTACCGCCTGACCGCGAAGCTCCTGGTGCCGGCCAACTCCTTGGAGAGCGACGCCACGCGCTTCGTGCTGGCGGTTCCCGGCGAGGAGCCCTGCCCGGTGATCCGCCGGTCGCCGGGTGGCGGCAAGTGGTACGGCTTCCGCGCCGTGGACGGAGCCGGCGGCGGGGCCGGATCGGGCCCCGGCTGCGTCAACCTCGACCTCCGCCAAGACGAGCAGGTCGCCCTCCTGCGCGCCTTCGTCTTCGCCTCCGGCTCGCCCTTTCCGATCTTCCCGGCCCACCGCGTCGTAAGCCCTTCGGACGGTCATCCGGAGGCGCTGGTCGACGGCGGCTACTCGAACAACACGCCGGTCGAGGCCGCGGGCGCCCTGAGCGCGGCACAGGCGCTGATCATCGACTCCTCGCCGGCCTTGCCGAGCGCCTCCGGCGGGCCCGGTCTGCTCGCGAGCCTCCACGGGCCACTGGTCGGCAACCTCCTGCGGCTGCCCGGCTTCCTCTTCGAGCGCGCGCAGCAGGTGGACCGGCGCAGCCGCAAAGACCTGTTCGTCGTCTCCCTGGCGCCGGTGTCACGGGCCGACTGGCCCTGGCTCGGCGACTTCCGGCGCGGCACCGTGGACCGCATGCGCAGGGCGGCGAACGACGACTGGAACCGGCGGATCGGCCTGGTCGAGAGCTGGGGGCCGCCGAACTTCCAGCTCAGCGCGGAGATCGGCGGGCCGGCCGCCGATGCGCTGTCAGCCGGCGGGGGATAGGCCCGGCTCCGGCAGCGCGTGGCGCTCGAGCCAGGCGAGGAGATCGGCCACCACCCGGCCGCGCTCGAGCTCGTTGAGCACCTCGTGGAAGAGCCCGTCGTAGGTCCGTATCGTCTTGTCGGGGCTGCCGAGGCGCTCGAAGAAGGCACGCGACCGTTCGGGGTCGGCGACCCGGTCCGCCGAGCCCACCAGGATCAGGACCGGCAGCCGGATCCCGCCGGCGCGCGCGAGCACCCGGCGTTGGGCGGCGGTGACCTCGCCGAGCCAGGCGGGGGAGAAGGTGTCGAGCACCCGCGGGTCGCGCGCGTAGGCCTCGACCACGCGCGGGTCGTGGGAGAGAGCTCTCGGGGAGAACGGCACGTGGAGGCGGAGCCGAGGCCGGAGGCGGCGTGCAACGGCCGCGATCAGGCGGGCGAAGGGCGGCGAGTCCGGGCTCGCGAAAAAGGGACTGCTGAGCCCGAGGGCGGCGAACGGCGGGTCGGGCCGGAGCACGAAGTCGGCGGCGATCAGGCCGCCCAGGCTGTGCCCGAAGAGCACCCAGGGTGCGGTGGAGCCCGGCTCCGTATGCCGGCCCGCTTGCGCGGCGAAGCGCGCGAGGTCGTCCAGGTAGTCGGCGAACCGGCCGACGTGGCCGCGCCGGCCGCCCGAGTCGCCGTGGCCGCGGAGGTCGAACAGGTGGCACTCGAAGCCCGCGCCGAGGAGCTCGCCGACCAGGCGGCGATAGCGCCCCCGATGCTCGCCGAAGCCGTGGACGATCACCAGGCGGCCGCGCGGCGACGCCATGCGGTGGTGCTCTCCCACGAGCTCGAGGCCGTCGTGGGTCGGGGTCCGCGACGGCTCGGTCGCTGACCCGGGGAGCGGGGCGCTGTCGGGGGAGTCCATTCTCCGGATCGGTCGCCGGATCGCTGCCCTGATCGGTCGGAGGCGCGAGCATAGCAGTAGACTCGGGGATCCCGATTCACCCGCGCCGAGCGGGCCGGAGAACGACCTCACTTGCCGCACCACGACTCGATGACCTGGACCCCGGAGCACCGCTAGCCGAGAGTCCGCCGTGACCTCCCGAACCGCACGCCGGCCCGGGCTTCGACTCCCCCCGGCTCTTGTCCTGGCCCTTGCCCTGGCCCTGGTCCTCGGCGCGCTGGCCTGCGGCCACGGGATCGGCCCGGGCCTCCACCTCCAGCACGGCGCCGAGAGCTTCGACTTCGCCTCGCCTCCGTGCGCTCCCGAGGCCCGCCCCGCGTGGCGCGAGGCGGACGGCGAGGTCGTGCTGCGCTACCTCGGGGCAGGCGGGCTCTACGTCGGATGGCAGGGCCGGGCGATCCTCACCGGGCCGTTCTTCACCGATCCCGGCTTCGCCGACCTCGCCCTCTCTCCGATCCTCTCGGACACCGGGGCGATCTTCCGCGGTCTCGACGGCGTGCCGGTGGGCCGGGTCGGGGCCGTCCTGGTGGGCCACTCCCACTACGACCACCTGGGCGACCTGCCGGTGGTCGCCGGCGAGCTCGCCGACTGGACGTCGGTATGGGTCAATCGGTCCGGCGCCAACGCGCTCGAAGCCTTCCCGCGCCTGCGCCGCCGGGTCCACGTGCTCGACGACCACGCGGGCGAGTGGGTGCGGCTGGCGGACGCCGCCGGGAACCGACTGCCGTTCCGCATCATGGCCGTGCTCTCCGACCACGCGCCGCACGTCCTGGGGATCGAGCTGATGAAGGGTACGAACCGCCCTTGCCGGCGGCCCTGGACCGACCGGCGCTACACCTCGCTGCGCCTCGGCAAGCCCTACGCCTTCGTCATCGACCTGCTCGCCTCGACCGCACCGGATGCCCCGGTGCGCTTCCGGATCTACTACCAGGACGCGGCGAGCAAGCCGGGGGCCGGGTACCCTCCCGCCTTCACGGGTGCCGACGACCATCCGTACGACCTCGCGGTCGTGTGCATGGCCTCGGCCCAGGAGGTCCGCCGCTACCCGGAGGCCGTCCTCGGAGTGGTCAAGCCCCGCCACGTCCTGATCGGCCACTGGGAGGACTTCTTCCGGCCCTGGCGGCCGGAGCGCCGCTTCGTTCCACTCCTGACCCACGATCGGGCGGCCCGCTTCCTCCAGGCGGTGGACCGGGCCGAGGCGGCCGCGGGAACCGAGCTCGTGCCGCCGCTCGACCGCGACGCCGTGTGCAGCCCGTCGACGCCGGGCTGGACGATGCCGCTACCCGGCGAGTGGCTGCGTTTCGCGCCCGAGCCTTGATCGGGGGTCTATCGGATCGCCCCCCTCACCCTCGATCCCTCTCCCTCCCTCGCGGGGGGCGAGGGACGCCCCCGCCCGATCGCCCCCCTCACCCTCGATCCCTCTCCCACCCTCGGGCCTCTGCTACGATCCCGACGTGATCGGCTGGCGCTCGAAGACCGAGCTGGAGCGGGCCCTGGGTTTCCGGTTCCGCGACCGCGAGCTCCTCGAGCGCGCCCTGACCCACCGCTCCTACGCCAACGAGCAGGGCCTCGAGCGCCACAACGAGCGCCTGGAGTTCCTGGGCGACGCGGTCCTCGGCCTGGTGGCGGGGGAGTGGCTCTTCCGGACCCACCCGGAGCTGCCCGAAGGGGACCTCTCGAAGCTCAAGGCCTACCTGGTGAGCGCGCCCGCGCTCGCCGAGTTCTCGAACCAGCTCGGTATCGGCCGGGCGCTGCGGATCGGGGTGGGGGAGGAGCGCTCGGGCGGCCGGGGCAAGCGCTCGCTGCTCGCGGACGCCACCGAGGCGCTGTTCGGCGCCATCTACCTTGACGGCGGGCTCGAGGCCATCCGCGCGGTGATCGAGCCGTTGCTCTCCGGGCTCCTCGGCGAGCGCTCCGAGATCCTCGAGGCCGACGCCAAGACCCGGCTCCAGGAAGAGGTGCAGTCGCGCGGCTGGGAGCTTCCCGCATACTGCCTGGTCGCCGAGGCGGGGCCGGACCACGAGAAGCGCTTCACGGTCGAGTGTCGGGTTCGGGAGCGGCCGGTGGGCCGCGGCGAGGGGCGGAGCAAGAAGCTCGCCGAGCAGCGGGCGGCGGCCGAGGCGCTCGAGGCCCTGCTCGCCGCGGAGTCGGTGGAAGCCGGCGGCGGCGAGCCCGTCGCCTGAGGTTGCCCCTCTTCGGCGCCGACTGCTAGGCTTCGTCGTTCGATCGCCGGGGCCGCGCCCCGCTTGCCCCAGAGGTTCCCGCCATGTCCGAGACCACCACCGAAGCTCCCGAGACCGTCGCCGTCGCCCATCTCCTCGACCACCGGGACGAAGAGGTCCGCCTCCGGGGCTGGCTCGAGAACAAGCGCTCGAGCGGCAAGATCGCCTTCCTCCAGGTGCGCGACGGCTCGGGGACCGTGCAGTGCGTGGCGAGCAAGAAGGAGCTGCCGGAAGCGGCCTGGGCCGCCGTCGAGGCCGCGGGCCAGGAGTCGACGATCGAGGCGACCGGTCGGGTCCACGCCGACGAGCGGGCGCCGGGCGGCGTCGAAGTCCACCTCGGGTCCTTCCGGCTGCTCTACGGCACCGAGGACTACCCGATCACTCCGAAGGAGCACGGCACCGCCTTCCTGATGGAGCACCGCCACCTGTGGCTCCGCTCCTCGCGCCAGCGCGCGGTCTTGAAGGTACGAAGCGAGGTCGAGCAGGGGATCCGGGACTTCTACTACGAGCGCGAGTTCGTCCTGATCGACTCGCCGATCCTGACCCCGGCGGCCTGCGAGGGCACCTCGACCCTGTTCGAGACCGACTACTTCGGCGATCCGGCCTACCTCACCCAGTCGGGGCAGCTCTACCTCGAGCCGGCGGCCGCGGCCTTCGGCAAGGTCTACTGCTTCGGCCCGACCTTCCGGGCCGAGAAGTCGAAGACTCGGCGCCACCTGATGGAGTTCTGGATGGTCGAGCCGGAGGTCGCCTTCCTCGAGTTCGACGGCCTCTGCGAGCTCGCCGAGGAGTTCGTGGCCTACCTGGCGGCGCGGGTGCTCGAGCGCTGCCGGGGCGAGCTCGCCGTGCTCGAGCGCGACGTCTCGAAGCTCGAGGCGGTGACGGCGCCCTTCCCGCGGATCACCTACACCGAGGCGATCGAGCGGTTGCGCGCCGAGGGCGTCGAGAAGGAGTGGGGCGAGGACTTCGGCGGCGAGGACGAGACCGTCCTCGCCGAGCCTCTTCGACCGGCCGGTCCTGGTCACCCGCTACCCGGCGAAGGCCAAGGCCTTCTACATGCAGCCCGACCCGGAGAATCCGGAGCGTCGCCCTGGCGCTCGACATGCTCGCCCCGGAGGGCTACGGCGAGATCATCGGCGGCAGCCAGCGCATCCACGACCACGACCTGCTGCTGCGTCGCATCCGCGAGCACGACCTGCCGGTCGAGGCGTTCCAGTGGTACCTCGACGTCCGCAGCTACGGCGGCCTTCCGCCACAGCGGCTTCGGCATGGGGATCGAGCGCTTCGTCGCCTGGATGTGCGGCGTCCCCCACCTGCGCGAGACCATCCCCTACCCGCGGATGCTGTACAAGATCTACCCGTGAGCCTCCGGCTCCCGGCGATCCAGAAGGCGGCGGCCCTCGCCGTCGTCACCCTGATCTGGGGGTCGACCTGGGCGGCGATCCGGGTCGGGCTCGAGGGGGTGCCGCCGTTCGCCGGCGTCGCGCTCCGCTTCGGGGTGGCGGCGCTCATCCTGCTCGCCCTGGCGCGCGTCCTCGGCGCGCGCATGGGCACCGGCCGGCGGGAGGTCGGCCTCTGGCTGATCAACGGCCTGGGGACCTTCGTCTTCACCTACGGCACGGTCTACTGGGCCGAGCAGCGGGTGCCTTCGGGGCTGACCTCGGTCCTGTTCGCGACCTTCCCCCTGTTCGTCGCCGTCCTGGCCCACTTCGGTCTGCCCGGCGACCGCCTGCGGGCGATCGCGGTCCTGGGGGTGGTGGCCGGGTTCGCCGGCGTGGCGGTGATCTTCTCCGAGGACTTGGCGGCGGTCGGTGCGCCCGGCGCCTCCGGGGCGGCGGGACTGCTCCTGGTCGCCTCGTTCGCTGCCGCGGCCGCCAACGTGGCGGTCAAGCGCTGGGGAGAGGGGATCCACCCCGTGGCGCTGATCGCTCCACCCATGGCCCTGGCGGCCGTTCTCATGGGCATCGCCTCCCTGGTGTTCGAGCGCGGCCGGCCGCTGGTGCTCGACGCGGTCTCGGCCGGCACGGTCCTCTACCTGGCGGTGTTCGGCTCGGTGGTCACCTTCTCGCTCTACTTCTGGCTCCTCCAGCGCATGCGCGCCAGCCGGCTGGCGCTCATCAACTACCTCTCGCCGGTCTTCGCGGTGGCCCTCGGCGCCGCGCTCTTCGGCGAGCAGCTCACGCCGCGCGTGGTCGCCGGGGCCGCCCTGGTCATCGCCGGCGTCGCCGTCACCACCTCCGGCCGCTGAGCTCCCGAGGGGCTTTGCCGCGGAGCGGAAAGATTTGTGCTGCGGTGCGGCGGATGCTAGACTGATGCCCGGGCGCGGCCACGGCTCGAGGTCGCCGGGGAACCGGGGACCGATCGGGCCGGCGGGCGGTCCCCGACACTTCCGGCAAGGAGACTCCGATGAGCGCAGACACGGTCCGTCACGTCAGTGAAGAGCAGTCCATGGAGGTGGCGGAGGCCTCGCGCGAGAAGGAGTGGAAGCGGCCGAGCTTCATGCGCGAGCTCTTCCTCGGCAGGTTCCGGCTCGACCTGATCCACCCCTATCCCCTGCGCGGCGAGCAGGAACGGCCTGAGTTCGCGGCGTTCTACAACGCCATGAAGGAGTTCCTGCGCGACGAGGTCGATCCGCGGGCGATCGATCGGGAGGGCGACTACCCGCCACACGTGGTCGACGGCTTGCGCAAGCTCGGCGCCTTCGGCATGAAGATCCCGAAAGAGTACGGCGGCCTCGGCTTCACCAACCGGGAGTACCAGAAGGTGATGCAGCTGCTCGGCACCTACGACGGCAACCTCTCCGCACTGCTCTCGGCCCACCAGTCGATCGGCGTGCCCCAGCCCTTGAAGCTCTTCGGCACCGAGGAGCAGAAGAGGAAGTTCTTGCCGCGCTGCGCCAAGGGCGAGATCTCGGCCTTCGCCCTGACCGAGCCGCAGGTGGGCTCCGATCCGGCGCGCCTGATGACCACCGCGGAGAAGTCCGCCGACGGCGCTCACTACGTCCTGAACGGCGAAAAGCTCTGGTGCACCAACGGCACGATCGCCGACCTGATCGTGGTCATGGCGCGCGACCCGGAGTCGCACGAGATCAGCGCCTTCGTGGTCGAGATGAGCGCGCCCGGGATCACGGTCGAGCACCGTTGCCATTTCATGGGCCTGCGCGCCCTCGCCAACGCGGTGATCAGCTTCCACGACGTCGAGATCCCCGCCGAGAACCTGATCGGCGAGGAGGGCAAGGGCTTGAAGATCGCCCTGACGACGCTCAACGACGGCCGCCTGTCGATCCCCAACGGCTCGGTCGGCCTGGCCAAGGCCTGCCTCGAGATCGTCCGCAAGTGGTCCGGCACGCGGGTGCAGTGGGGCAAGCCGATCGGCAAGCACGAGGCGATCGCCCACAAGATCAGCGACATCGCCGGCGACACCTTCGCCATGGAGTCGATGGTCGACCTGGCCACCGCCATGGCGGACGACAAGGGGCTGGACATCCGCCTCGAAGCCGCGGCCTCGAAGGAGTGGGCCACCCTCCGCGGCTGGCAGATCATCGACGAGACGATGCAGGTGCGCGGCGGCCGCGGCTACGAGACCGAGGATTCGCTCGAGGCCCGCGGCGAGGAGCCGATCCCGGTCGAGCGGATGATGCGCGACTACCGGATCAACAAGATCTTCGAGGGCTCGAGCGAGATCATGCACCTGTTCATGGCCCGCGAGGCGGTCGACAAGCACCTCCAGGTGGCCGGTGACCTGGTCGATCCGAAGAAGGATCCGGCGGAGAAGCTCTCGGCGTTACCGAAGGTGGCCGGCTTCTACGCCACCTGGTACCCGCGGCTGTGGATCGCCGGTGGCCTGCCCACGCGCTACTCGGAGTTCGGCGAGCTCGCCGGGCACCTGCGGTTCGTCGAGCGGGCCTCGCGCAAGCTCGCCCGCCAGATCTTCCACGGCATGGTGGTCTACCAGGGCGGCCTCCAGAACAAGCAGGCCTTCCTGTTCCGCCTCGTCGACATCGCCAACGAGCTCTTCGCGATGGCGTCGGCGGTCTCGCGCGCCCAGGCGATGATCGAGGCCGGAGAGCTTCCGGCGACCCGGGCGGTGGAGATCGCGGACCTCTTCTGCCGCATGAGCCGGCGGCGGATCCAGCAGCTCTTCCACGAGCTCTGGCACAACGACGACGCGCTCAAGTACCGGACCGCCCAGCGCATCCTCGACGGCGAGCACGTCTGGCTCGAGAAGGGAATCCTCCATCCCGCCGGCTCCGCGGAGTCCCTGGCGCCCGAGGAGGTCGAAGCGCCGCCTTCCTCCCGGGGCGTGGCCGAGCCCGTCACCCACTGACCGGGACGGCGCGAGGTGCGTGCCGTCCTGCCCGACGCCCGCCCGGGACGCGGCGGGCGGCCCGAGCCCCGACTGGGAGACCTGCCCGAGCCGGATCTCGGCCCCTCCGAGGTCCTGGTGCGGGTGCGCGCCGCCGGCCTCAACCGCGCCGATCTCCTCCAGCTGCGCGGGCTCTACCCGCCGCCTCCGGGCGAGAGCGACGTCCCGGGCCTGGAGTGCGCCGGGATCGTCGAGCGGGTGGGCGAGGCGGCCGGCGAGTGGTCCGCCGGCGACCGGGTGGCCGCCCTGGTGGCCGGCGGCGGGCAAGCCGAGCTCGCGGCGATTCCCGCCGGGCAGCTGATTCCGCTGCCCGACACGCTCTCCTTCGAGGACGGCGCCGCCCTGCCCGAGGGCTGTCTCACCGCCTGGACCAATCTCGTCGCCGAGGGCGGCCTCGAGCCGGGCGAGACGGTGCTGGTGACCGGCGCCAACGGTGGGGTGGGGACCCTGGCGGTGCAGATCGCCCACGAGCTCGGCGCCCGCGTCCTCGCCGCCGGCCGCAGCCTCGCGCGGCTCGGGCCGCTGTCGGCGCTGGGCGCCGACGGCCTCCTGGTCGACGACGACGGCCTGGCCGAGGCGGTCCGGGATCGCACCCGCGGGCGCGGCGCCGACCTGGTCTTCGACCTGGTCGGCGGCGGGCGCCTCGCCTGCCACCTCGGGGCCCTGCGCAACCGGGGCCGGCTGGTGTTGATCGGCCTCATGGCCGGTGCGCGCGCGGAGCTCGACCTGGGGGAGATCCTGCGCCGGCGCCTGGTGCTCCGGGGCTCGGTCCTGCGCTCCCGCTCCCGCGAGGAGAAGGCCGAGCTGGTCGCGGCATTCTCCTCCTTCGCCCTGCCGCGCCTGGCCGACGGGCGGATCCGGCCGGTGATCGAGCGGACCCTGCCGTTCGACCAGGTCGCCGAGGCCTACCGCCTGCTCGAAGGGGGCGGGCTCTCCGGCAAGGTCGTCCTCGCCTGGTAGCGGGTCGAGCCTTCCCGCTTCGCCGCTCCGATAGAGTCGGCCCGTGGAGCGGGCTCCCCATGCCGGCCGCGTCGCCGAGCTCGTCGAGGCGCTCGGGACGCCGCTCGTCCAGGTGTGGGGCTGGCCGGGAAGCGGGCGTGGAGCGGCGCTCGACGTCCTCCTCGAGCGGCTCGGCGAGCGCGCGCGGGGCGTCGCGCCGGCGGAGCTGGCGGAGCCGGCGAGGCGGCGCGACCTCCTGGCGAAGGCCCTCGCGGACGGCGTCCGGTGGCTGGTCTGTCATTCCCTGCCGGCCGGCGGCGCGGAGAGCTCGGCGGTGGCGGACTGGGCCCGGGCCCTCCCTGCCGGGGCGCGCCTGGTCGTCGCGACCCGTCGCCGGATCGACGTGCCCGGCGTCGAAGGCGGGCTGATCACGCCCCGGGAGCTCGCCCTCGCGCCGAGCGAGGTCGGCTCGCTCTGGCTCGCGGTGGCGGGCGAGGAGCTCTCGGCCGAGGGCGCCGCGGCGCTCGCGTGGGCGTGCGACGGCTGGTTTCGGCCCTTGTTGCTGGCGGCGGGTGCCGCCCGTCTCGGCGCCGGAGAGCTTCGCGAGCCGGCGCCCTCTCGGCCGGAGGAGCTCGTGGAGCTCGCCTCGGTGGCCGACTTCCTCCGCCACCAGGTGCTCGCGGGCCTGACCCCGGCCGAGCGCTCGGGCCTCGTCGCGCCCGCCCGCGCAGGCGCCGAAGAGATCGCTCGCCTGCGGGACGATCTCGGCCTGCTGCTCGACGACGAAGGCGAGCTCCGGCCGCCCCGGCTCGTCGGCGCTTTCCTCGCCCGCGAGTGGAACGGCCCGGAGGAGTCCCCGGCGGGCGCCGCTCCGGTCGCCCCGCCGCCGCCGGCCCTCGGGTCCGCGGTCTTCCCCGGGGAAGGGGAGGCCCGGGTGCGGCTCCGGCTCCTCGGCCGGCCGGAGGCGTGGCGCCAACAGGCCGACGGCTCCTGGAAGCGCCTCCACTGGCCGCTGCGCCGCGCCTTTCGAGCGCTCGCTTACCTCGCCACGGCGCCCGAGCGCCGAGCGGCGCGAGAAGACCTGATCGAAGCCTTGTGGCCGGAGGAGGGTGACGAGGCGATCCGCCGCAACTTCCACCCCACCCTGAGCCATCTGCGCCGGGGTCTGCGCGCCGAGGCCGCCGCGGCGGACGACGAGGCGCCGCCGCTCCTCCTCGAGGACGACGTCTACCGCCTGAATCCGGAGCTCGGCTGGTGGATCGACGTGGAGGAGGTGGTGCGCGCGGCCGACCGGGCCGTCTCGTCGGCCGAAGAGGGGCGAGACGCGGACGCGATCGCCGCCTGGGAGACCGCCTGGCGGCTCTACCGGGGAGAGCTGCTCGAGGGCCTCTACGACCCCTGGCTGGTCGATCGGCGGGAGGACCTCAAGCGGCGTCACCTCTCGCTGCTCCGCGGTCTCGGCGCGGCCTACGAGCGGCGCGGCTCGCTCGCCCGCGCGACCGACGCCTACCGCGCTGCCCTGGCCGAAGACCCGCTTCAGGAGCGCGTCCACACCGCGCTCATGCGCCTCTACGCCCGGCGCGGACGGCGCGACCTGGTACGCCGCCAGTACGAGAAGCTGAGCTCCCTGCTGCGCGACGAGCTGGGCGTCGAGCCCCTCCCCGAGACCACCGACGAGTACCACCGGCTGATGATGGAGCGCGGGTAGCCTCACGGCGGTGGTAGCCTTCGCGCCGCGGCCGCTGGCGCGCCGCGCACGACCTCCGATGAACTCTCGACCCGGCTTTCGACAGGCGGTGCTCCGCGCGACGGGGGCGGGCTGGGTCCACGGCTCGCTGCTCTACGGCGCGGTGGTCTCGCTGCTCCACGTCGTCTACGACCACCTTCCCTCGACCTGGAACGCCCTGGTCCTGCTGGTCGCGACGACCCTGCTCTACGGCGCGGTGAGCGCCGCGGTCTTCGCCGGCGTGGCCGCCTGCCTCGGGCTCGCGCGGCGAGTCCTTCCGGGCGGGCGGGAGGAGCACCCGGGCAGCGGGCGCGGCGGGCTCCTGGCGGGCGCCTTCACCTTCAACCTGGTCTTCTGGTTCTTCGCCGCCAACTACGGCCTGACCTACGACGAGGTGCCCTTCGGGCCGCCGGCGGGCGCCTGGGGGATGGTGGGCTACCTGGCGCTGCGGACGCTCGCCCTGGCCGTGGCCGTGGCGGTCGGATCCTGGGTCTTCGTCCGGCTCTGGAGGTGGCTCGCGGCGACCGGCCGGCGTGGGCGCGTGCTGGCCGCCGCCTACGCCCTGGTGCTCGTCGTCCAGCTCGGGCTCGCCGCACTCTACCGGCCGCCCGGGCCGCCTCCCGGCGTCTCGCAAGGCGGCGGGGCGCCGCCGGCGGCGGTGCCCACCCGTCCGGCCTACAAGGTGGCGCTGGTCGCCGCCGACGGCGCCGACTGGCGGGTGATCCGCCCGCTCCTCGAGGCCGGCCAGATGCCCAACCTCGCCCGCCTGATGGCGCGCGGCGTCCACGGCCCTCTCGCCACCCTCCACGACTCGAACTCGGCGGTGATCTGGGCGTCGATCTACACCGGCACCCGCCCGGAGACCCACGGCGTCCAGGACTTCTACACCATCCGCCTGCCGGGTATGACCGGGCCGGGGATCTATCCCGTCCACCGGACCTTCTTCAAGGAGCTCGCGGGCTACCTCGAGCGCGTCGGGCTCGCCGAGCGGGTGACGATGGACCGCTTCTCGATGCGCGAGCCGCCGCTCTGGGAGATCGCCGCCGCGCTCGGGCGCTCGATCGGCGTGGTCGACGGCTACTACTACTCCTTCCCGGCGCCGCCGGTGAGCGACCCGCGGAGCTTCTTCGTCGCCTACGGCGCCGACCGCTTCCATCACCGCGCGGAGGGGCGGCCCGGCGGCGCCGGCTCGGCCCCGGAGGCCGGCCAGTACGTGCAGCCGGTGAGCCTCCTCGACGAGATCGGCCCGCTGCTCGACGGCTACGAGTTCGACTGGCAGTCGAAGACGCTTCTCGCCCTGCTCTCCGACCATCCCCAGCCCGACTTCGTGAGCCTCTACAGCCACCAGCCCGACGCGGTCCAGCACTGGACCTGGCACGCCTACCAGCCCGAGCTCTACCTGGGGGTGAGCCGGGAGGAGGTGGCGGCCCACGGCGACGACATTCCGGCCTTCCACCGCCAGCTCGATGCCTTCCTCGGCCACCTCGCCGAGCGCCTGGACGACGACACCGTCTTGATCCTGGCCTCGGATCACGGGCACAGCCCGACGCTGCTCCACGCCATGGACACGCAGCACCGCCACGGCCCGCCCGGGATCCTGGTGATGGCCGGCGGGCCGCTGCGGAAGGGCATCGAGCTCGACGGGGCGACGATCTACGACCTGTTCCCGACGATCCTCTACCTGCTCGGGATGCCGGTCCCCGGGACCTCGGCGGGGCACGTGCTGACCGGCGCGCTCGATCCGGAGGTGCTCGCCCGCCAGCCGGTCGCCACGATCCCGAGCTACGCCGGCCTGGTGCCGGAGCGGCGCCCGCCGAGCGCGGCTCCGGGCTCGGACCGGGAGCGCGAGCGCGAGGAGCTGGAGAAGCTCAAGGCGCTGGGCTACGTGCAGTAGGCGCCGCGGCCGAGCCACCGCCCGCCGGCACCACCTGCACCTCGTGGCGCCAGGTGGCCGAAGGACCCTGCCGGGCCCCGAACCAGCCGACGTACTCGTAGAGCGGCTCGAGCACCAGGGTGTAGGTCCCCGGCCGGGGCGGCGCCTCGATCTGCTGGCGGACCACCGCCTTGCCGCCGGGGGGCACGTCGGCGGCGAGATGGCTGCGCATCCCTTCTTCGATCACCGTCCGGCCGCCCGGCCCCAGCCAGTGGTAGGCGAGGTTCACGCGCACCGGGCCGCTCGCGGGCCAGGTCGCCCGGCTGGTGTTGGTCAGCCGGTCGACGACGGTGAACTCGGAGCCGGCCTCGACCCGAGCCGGGATGCGGGCCCCCCGCCAGGCGAGGGAGAAGACGTCGCGGTCGAGCCGCTCGCGATCGCCCAGGTAGGTGACTTCGGCCCCGGCGTAGAAGGAGGCCTCCCAGGAGGGGGTGTACGGGAAGTAGTCGCAGCGCTTCGGGGGCGCGAAGAAGGTGTACTTCTCGACCGCGCCGGTGGCGACCGAGGCCCCCAGGCGGTAGACGTAGAGCGGCACTCCCTGGGACCAGTGGATCCGGCTCGGTCCTCCGGGCTCGAGCTCCACCAGCCGGACCGGGCCGCCCGCGACGCCCGGGCCGAAGTCCAGGTGCGCGTGCGCGTCGCCGAGCTCGAGGTCGATCGAGTTGCGCGTGGCGGGGCTCGCGACCCAGAACAGGAGCTGGTCGAGCGGCTCGACGCTCACCAGCCAGAGCTCCGAGTCGTGAGCGCCGAGCAACCAGACGCTCTCGCCGCGGGGCATCACCTCGTCGTCGCGCCCGCGGATCTGCACCGAGCCGAAGTTGATCGTCTGGTAGCCCGGGACCTGGCGCAGGGTGAGCTCGAGCGGGAAGTGGCGGAAGGGGAAGTTGCGGACGTGGAACTGGAGGGTCGGGTTGGGCACCGCCCGGCCCAGCGGGGTGAGCAGGATCGAGCCGAGGAACACGCCTCCGGCGAGATAGCCCGCGACCGGCGTCCAGGCCGGCGCGATGCGGGTGACCAGGAAGAGGAACGCCGGGTAGGCGTTGACGAAGTACCGGTTGCCGATGAAGCCGCCGCCTCCGTGCCAGTTGAACGGGATCCAGAGCAGGAAGAAGAGGGCGACCACCGCGAGCGACAGCGCGACCGCCCAGCGCGCCCCGCTCCGGCGCTCGAAGCCCAAGAACAGGAGCGTCGCGAGGATCGAGAACGGGAAGTAGAGGGCGAGGCCGGTGTGGCGCCCGACGAAGAAGTAGGTGAGGTTCTCGAGGAGCTCGTGCGGGTGGAAGTCGGGCAGGCCGAAGATCCAGGACCACGAGGCGGCCCGCGTCGCCGGAGCCTTCGCCGCCTCGGCGCCGCCCGCCGGGCCGCCGGCATGCACCGCGGTAGGGGCCGCAGCCGGGGCCGCGGCGGAGGCCGAGGCAGGGGCCGGCGCCGGAGCGACCGGCATGACGTCCGGATCGCAGACCTCGAAGCTGCCGCGCGCCGCGCCGACGTAGGCCGTGGTGTGGCCGGTCAGGCCGTAGGCGAGGCCTGCCAGCAGGCCGACCGAGAGCACCAGCCCCGCCCCCCAGGCGAGCGCGTCGCGCAGCCGCCGGCGGCGGACGACGTAGAGGTAGAAAGCCGGCAGGCCCAGGGCCAGGAGCATCGGCTTGTTGTAGACCGCGAGGCCGAGAGCGGCCCCTCCGATCACCGGCCGGGTGGCGTCGTTCCACAGGCGGTCGCGCCAGGCCGCCCAGCGGGCGCCCCGGCGCCCCCGCCCCGGCCGCCCCGGGGCGAAACGGTAGAAGAGCAAGAACAGCGACAGGGTCACGGCCGCCATGTTGAACGTTTCGGGATGCAGCCAGAAGACGTAGGCGAAGCCGGCCGAGGCGACGAAGAAGCCGGTGGAGAAGAGCGCGGCGATCCCCGGCCGGTTGTACTGGGCGAGGTAGAAGGCGCCGAGCCAGATCATGCCCAGGGCGAGCGCCATGTTGAAGGCGATCATTCCGCCCGGTCCGAAGAGGGCCGCGGCCGGCGCCGCGAACAGCGAGTAGGCGAACGGCTTGCCGAAGTAGACCGTCCGCCAGCCGTCGTCGCTCATCAGGATCAGGTTGTTGGTGGGCGAGAAGGGGAACGCGTCCACCAGGCGGTGGAGGTCGGGGATGTCGCAGCGCAGGTCCCGGTCCCTGGCGAGGCTCAGGGCCATCAGGAAATAGGCCGGCTCGTCCGCCTTGAGCCCGGAGGGCAGGCCGGGGCGGCCGAAGGTCAGCGGGATGGTGACGAGCAGCAGGGTCAGCGCGAGGAGCGCCAGACGAGTCGTCTTGCTCACGGGAGCGTGGCTCTCAGAGCCTCAACTCGCGGACTCGCCGAAGTGGCTCGCCAGGATGGCCAGATCGCTGCCGTCGATCTTGTTGTCCTTGTTGAGGTCGGTGAACCGGGCGTAGCGGCTGTCGCCGTTGACCGTTCCGAAGTGGATCGCGATCTGCACCAGGTCGGTGCCGTCCACCCGCCCGTCGCCGTTGACGTCGCCGGCGACGATCTGCGAGCCCTTGACGATGAAGCTGCCCAGGGTCTGCTCCCGGCTGTTCGGCGGGTTGGCGAGGTCGTAGGCGCGGTACCCGACCTCGACCACGCCCTCGAGCGGCGTCGAGGGCTGGTAGCGCAAGTCGACCGCCGAGCTGTCCCCTTCCACGCTCGCCGGCACCGCCGCGCCGTCGACCAGGAGCTCGGTGCGCCCGAGGTCGATGCCGGCCCCGAAGTCGTAGAGACGGACCGAGATCTGGGTCTGGGGGCTGACCTTCTGGGTTCCGTCCGCCGGCGACAGGGCGGCGGGGACGGGCGGCACGCTGTCGATCCCCTGGAGCACGTCGAAGAAGACGTGGGCCATGAGATCGAAGCCTGCGGCGTTGGGGTGGCCGACCGAATCGCCCCCCGGGTGGTAGAGCACCTGGAAGTGGTTGGGGTAGCTGTCGAAGACCTCGAAGTTGTCCGCCAGCTTGCGGCCCCGGTTGTGGGCGAGGTCGCGGATCCGCCAGTCGAGCTGGCGGGTGATCGCGTTGTCGCCGTCGCCCTTATTGGCGTCCGGAATGCGGGGGATCACCGTGGCGTGGACGGTCGAGAGGCCGTGGTTCTTGGCCTTGTCGGCCATCGTCTTCAAGTTGAACATCGTGGTCTCGACCGAGATCCCGACGCTGATGTCGTTGGTGCCCTCCATCAGGAGGAGCACGTCGCCGCCCTGCTCGTCGAGCACCTGGCCGATGCGGGTGACGCCCTCGGGCGTCTTCTCGCCGCCGAGCCCCGCGTTGACCACCGTCGCCTGCTCGCCGACCCCCTGGAGCAGGTCCTCGAGCCGCCCCGGGTAGCCGCAGTGCGCGGGGCAGGGGAAGCTCGGGTCGTCGAAGCCGTCGGCCGCCGTGATCGAGTCGCCGAACGCGATGTACTTCGTCTGGGCCGCGGCCGGGGCGGCGGGCGCCGCGAGCGCGGCGGCGAGGAGGAGGCACGGGACGAGGGCTGGGATACGGCTGTTCACGGCCGCCTATCCTACCCGATGGCCCGCGGGCCGCCACCCCGGGCCGGCCGGGCTCTCACGACAGGCGGTAGATCTCGAGCAGTGTGGCCCGGCCGCGGCGGACGCTGAAGACCGGCGCCAGCGTCCGCCGGAGGCGGCGGATCGCCGGGGTGTAGAAGCCCTCGCGGGTCATGAACATGAGGTATCGCGGCCGGCCGGTCGCCGGATAGGAGTCGGCCTCGACGAGCGTGAAGCGGTCGTCGAGCCAGGGCTCGGCGCACCATGAGGCGATCGGCACGAGCACCACGGCGCCGTCCGCCGCATGGGTGTCGAGCCACTCGGCTCCCTCCTTGTAGCTGTTGCCCCAGTACTCGAGCTCGAAGACCTCCTCGGGAGGGCGCTCGAGCAGCCGCAGGGTGGGGGGGTTCAGGTAGGCGTCCTCGTACGGGTGGAGGCGGACCAGGTCGGCGAGCCCCAGGCCCCACGCCAGGACCAGGAGGGAGAGGGCGCAGGGTGTCGCCACGCGCCAGGCGCCGCCCCGCCGCCAGAGGGCGACGAGCCCGGCGAGCGCCCGCTCGAGCCCCAGACCGGCCAGCAGGGCGAGCGCCGGCAGCACCGGCAGCAGGTGGCGTACGCCGTCGTAGCGCGAGCTGGCGAGGGCCTCGGGCACCACCAGGGAGCCGGTCCACAGGATCGCCAGGGCGGCCAGGCGCCGGCGTCCAGCCCCGGCGCTCCGGGCGAGCGCGACCGCCGCGCCGGCCACCGCGGCTGCGGTGAACAGCACCGGCGTCGCGACCAGGAGGCTCACCCCGCCATAGTGGAACGGCGGGTTGGCGTCCGGGTAGATCGTCCCGAGATAGAGGACCGGCATTCCCACGGGATAGAAGGCGACCCGGCGCAGGACCCGGGCGACCCGGATCACCGGATCGGCCCACAGCCAGGGCCAGAGGAGAAAGCTCGCCACGGCGGCGAAGGCGAAGAGGATCGTCAGCTGGACGAGGGGCTCGCGCCAGCGGCGGCGCGGCGGGCTCGCGGCGGGCGCGGCGACCAGGACCCAGACGACGGCCAGCGGCACCAGCAGGGCCGAGAGCACGTGACTGGCGAAGGCCAGCCCGACCCCCACGCCGGCCAGGACGAAGCCGCCCCGGGTGCCGCGCTCGGTGGCCCGGACGATCGCCCACACGGCCAGGGCGAACACGAAGAGGCCGATCAGGTCCTTCGGATTGTTCTGCGAGTGGGCGACGAACTTCGGCGTCGTGGCGAGCACCAGCGCCGCGAGCCCTCCGACCCCGGCGCCCGCCCCGGCACCGACCGCGATCCGGTGGACGAGGACGAGCGAGGCGGCGGCGAGCAGGAGGTTGAAGAGGTGGAAGCCCCGGAGGTCGTCCGGTCCGCCGAGGCCCGGGCCCACGACCCGGGCGAAGCCGGCGCGGGCGGTGTCGAAGACGAACTGGTAGCCCCGGAGCTCGTGCCAGGGCCACTCGAAGGAGGTGCTGCCGGAGGCCAGGGTGGCGAGGATCTCGAGGTTCCGGCGCCCGGCGTCGTAGCTCTCCCGCTCGTCCCAGGTGGTGCCGTAATCGGGGAGGGTGGCGAGGCCGACCGCCAGGAAGGCGAGCGCCACCGCGATCCCGGGCCACCAGCGCCCGGGGCGGCCGCCGCGCCGGGCCCGCTGGTCGCTCGTCGTCCGCATGGCCGGTGCCCGGTTATAGCATAGGCGGCCGGCACGAAGAGCCAGGCAACCAGGGAATTCCGCGGGGGATCGCGACGGGTGGAGGCACAGGACATCGAGGAGGCGCTTCGGGCGCACGGGGCCGGTCGCCGCGGGTGGATCGGCTACGCCCTGGTGACCCTCGCCCTGGTGGGGGCCCAGGCGGCCTTCAGTCTCCACTCGACCCGGATCCTGCGCTACGAGGAGGTGGCGGAGTCGGTGCGCGGCCCGTTCTGGCTCGCCCACCGGGCGGTCTACGACGGCGTCTCGACGAACCTCGGGTGGTACGGCCTGCTGCTCGCCGTCTACCGGGTCGCGGGTTTCACCGTCGACACCGCGAAATGGGTGCGCCTGGCGCTCCACGCCGGCAGCCTCGCGTGCCTGGCGGTCGTCCTGGCCCGCGTCCTTCGCCGCCCCTGGCGGGCGGCGGTCCCGCTCCTGGCGGTCGGCCTGTCGCCGTCGCTCCTGTTCTTCAACACGGTCGAGACTACCTACGGCCTCGACCTCGTCTACCTGCCCTACCTGCTCGCGCTGCTCGCCCTCCTGCCGGTGGCCGGGGAGGGGAGGGCCCGGCTGCTCGCCGACGCCGCCGCCCGCGCCGCCTTCGGCGCCCTCGCGATGATCGCCTGGATGAGCTACCCGGTGGTGCTCTTCTACCTGCCGGCGCTGGCGGTGGCCTACCTCGCGCGATCCCCCCGGGGACCCGAGGAGACGGCGCCGGGCGGCGGGCGCCGAGGCCTGCCGGGGCTCACCCTCGGGACCGTGGCGCCGGCGCTCGCCGGCTTCCTCCTGCCGCTCGCGGTGGCCCTCGCCTGGGTCCGCCGGCCGGCCCGGCTCCTCTACGACCCGGCGAGCGGCTCCGGGCTCTTTCGGGGCGGCGGGACCGGCTTCGTCCTCGATCCCCGGGCGGTGGCGCTCAACCTCCTGCGGACTCTCCGCGACCTCTTCGTCCGCGGTTCGAGCTACTACTTCTGGCTCGACCACGCCGAGCTCTCCGGGCCGATCGGGATCGCCGTCTTCGCGGCGGTGGCAGCGGGCGGGGTGGTTCTCTTCCGGCGCCGCCGCGAGCTCCGTCCGCTCCTCCTGGCGGCCGTCCTGGTCGCCGCCGCGGACCTGGTGGTCGTGAGCGCCGGAGCGGGGCCCCAGGGCCTGCGGCGGGCGACCGCCCTGCTCGCCGGCTTCTACCTGCTCTACACCCTGATCTGGCGCGAGGCGACCGGGGGTGCGCTCGGCGCGGGGCGCTCCGGGTTGGGCCGCCTGCGCTGGACGGCCGCGGCCTTCTGCCTCCTCCTGCCTTTCCACCACCTGGCGGCCGACGTCCTCGACTGGCCGGGGCTGCCGCTCGCGGGAGTCGAGCAGACCCACCTCTGGCTCCGGGTCGAGCCCTCGGCGCACGAATCGCTGGCCTACTGGCTGGAGCGCACCGCGGCTGGCCGGCCGCTCGACTGCCGCGAGCTCGCGCTCGAGCCCGAGCGCTGCCAGTACGGCGGCATCTTCGCCCTCCTCTCGGGGTACCGGCGGTGGAACGGACTGCCCCGGGTGCCGCTCCAGGGCTGGGACTACGGCCGGGGCGCCTTCGTTCCCTTGACCGTCGAGAGCCTTGCGGGCGAGTTCGACCGCCGGGGCTCGACCTCGAGGGCCGTGAACAGCGGCCGGCCGGCCGCGTCGGTCACGTCCTCGCGGCGGACGATCCGGTAGCGCCCGCGGACGTCCTCGACCTCGCCCCGGGGCAAGAGGATCACCGACGGGCCTCGGACCGCCGGGGGCGGCGCTTCGACCAGGTCGATGTCGCCGCCGCGCGCGATCGGATCGAGGGCGCGCTCGGGATCGGTCCGGTAGAGGCCGGCGACGATCTGCACGGCGGCGATCGAGATCCCGCGCCGGTAGAAGTTGCGGCCGTTGATCTGCTCGTAGAACAGGCCGTGCCGGTAGGGCCGGAGGCTCCAGAAGATGCCCTGCATGACATAGGCCGGGCGTCCCTCGCGGTGGTGGGCGAGCCAGTCGCCGGCGCGGGCCTCGACCGTCCCGTACGCGAGCTCGAGGGCGCGGTTCTCCGGCCCGCGGACGAAGAGGACCCAGGCGTCGACCGTCCCGGCGGCGACCAGGATCACGAACGCCGAAGCGACCGCGACTCGCCGCGCTCGGGACCCGAGCGCCGGGATCAGGCTCCGCCACAGCGCGACCGCGCCCAGGGCGGCCACCAGGCAAGCCCAGGGGGCCACGCTCGCGACCCGGTAGGCGTACGGCGGGCCTTCGCCCGAGTGGGAGAGGACGCCTCCCAGGAGCTGGATCCCGACCCAGGCCGCCAGGGCGCGGCGCCGCCAGCCCGGGAGCCCGAAGGCGACCACCAGGCCGGCGAGGAAGAGGGTGCCGGTCACGGGGTCGAGCATCGGGAACCGAGGCAGGTCGTCGCGGATGTAGTTGGCACCGTTGGCGTTGAACATCAACAGGTGCGCCACCACGTTCGTGGCCAGCACGCGGGCGACCTGGCCGGCGGAGCCGGCCCTCGCCAGGGACAGCTCGTGCACCCGCACGTCGGGGCCGCCGGCGGTCTCGGTGGCGAGATGCCAGAAGTAGGGGGCCGCCACGAGAGCCGCGACGGCGAGGCAGATCGCCGCCGTGAGCGCGGTCCGGCGGCGCCGCTCGCCCGACCAGGACTCCCATCCGAGCCAGACGACGACCTGGAGGGCCACCAGGCGCGACGCGAGGTAGGTGTGGAGGCACAGGCCGAGGAGCAGCCCCGCGAGCAGCGCGAGCCAGGTCCTTCCGTGCCGCACGGCGAGGAGCAGGACGAGCATCACGGCGAGGGCGAGGGCGCTCATCAGCACCTCGTCCCAGCCGGTCCGCCCGGTACGAGCCGCCCAGTGCGAGCAGGCGAGGAAGAAGGCGGCGAGCAATCCGGCCCGCCGCCCGCCGAAGAGCGCCCCGAGGAGGTAGGTGAGCGGTACCATCGCCAGGCTCGGGAGCACCGAGATCATGCGCACGCCGAGCCAACCGTCGCCGAACGCGCGCAACACGGTCGAGGCGTAGGCAAGGTAGAGGTTCGAGGTCTCGACCCAGCCGGCGGCGACCAGCGGGCGAGAGCCGTACCAGGCGCCGTGGTCGAAGCGCCACGCGAAGGCGTTCCGCGCCGTGAGGACCTCGTCGACGTAGAGCCCCGGGGGCACGCTCGTCAGGTGCCAGAGGCGGAAGAAGGCGGCGAGCGCGACGATCAGGCCGAGCAGGACGAGGGGTGCGCCGCGGGGGAGGAGCTCCGCACCGAGCGCCTCCGGCTCGGGCGGCTCGGCGCCGGCGGCGAGCCCCGCGCGCCAGGCGAGCCAGGCCGCGGCGCCGGCGGCGGCCAGCGCCGCGAGGGTGGCGTAGGGAACGAAGAACAGGATCTGGGCGGCCGCGAACAGGCCGAGCGCGAGCCACAGGCGGGCGGTCGGGGTCCCCGGCGCCCGCGCCGGGAAGCTGGAGGCAGGCGAGCTCATCCGGAAGCTCTCACCAGAGCGACCGAGCGTCCCCCGACGCCGCGCAGCCTATCGCGAAAACGCCGAAGGCCGAGCGCGTCGTCTCAGAGCCTGTGAAGAAATCTCCGCCCGTCGCGAGGGCGCGGGCACCGCCGCGCGGAGCGCGGTGGTCGGGGCGCCCCTCGCAAGGCGCGCCGACGCAGGCGTAGCAGGGACTCCGTCGAGGAGGCGCAACGTCGCGAGGGGTGATTCGGGGGCGCCCGCAGCAGGGCCGGAGATTTTTTCACAGGCTCTCAGCGCCCGCCCGCTCCGGGCACGAGGGCTTGCCAGAGCTCGAGGTAGGCGGCGGCGACCCGCGGGATCGCGAAGTCCCGCTCGAGCTTCCGGCGGCCGGCCTCGCCCATCCGGCGGCGGCGCTCCGGGTCGGCGGCCAGCGCGGCGAGGGCGCGGGCGAGGGCGTCGGCGTCCTCCGGCGGCACCAGGAGACCGGTCGTGCCGTCGTCGACCGCCTCGGGGACGCCGGCGACCGCGGTCGCCACCACCGGCAGGCCGGCGGCCATCGCCTCGAGGATCGCGAGCGGCAAGCCCTCGTAGAGCGACGGCAGGCAGAAGAGGTCGGCGGCGGCGAGCCGGCGGGCCATCTCGGCGCGCGGTACGGCGCCGACGAAGCGGACCGCTCCGGCGATCCCCAGGCGCTCGGCCTGCGCGCGGAGCGCCGGACGCTGCTCGCCGTCGCCCACCAGCTCGAGGGCGATGCCGGGGACCTCCCGGCGCGCCCGGGCGACCGCCTCGAGGAGCACCGCGACCGCCTTGCGGGTCCGGAGCCTCCCGGCGTAGAGCACGACCAGGCCGCCCGCCGGGCTCGGGGCGACCGCCGGGGCGCCGGTCTCGCGGGGCAGCGGGGCGACGCCGTTCGGGATCACCGCCGCGCCGGCCACGCCGTAGTCCCGAGCCAGCTCCTCCGCGGTGGCCCGGCTGGGCGCCACCACCCGGTCCGAGAGGCGGGCGGTCAGGCGCCCGAGGCCGGCGAGGAGCGGCGCCCGCAGCCAGGCGAAGAGCCGCTCGCCGGCGGTGGGGCGGGAGACGGCCCGGCCGTCCACCAGGACCGGCCGCACCGCCCGGCGCTCGCGGGTGTAGGAGACCTGGAGGGTGGCGACCAGGCGGGCCCGTCCCGAGGGGCGGCCCGAAGAGCCGCGCCAGGCGCAGGACGAGCGCGACCACCACGCCGTCCGACTCGTGCAGGTGGACGACGTCGAAGGGCCGCCGGCCGGCCGCTCGCAGGTAGGCGCAGGCGGCGCGCAGGGGGAAGGTGAGCTTGCCGCCGCCGGCGGCGAGGGCGAACGGGTCGCCGGGCGGCGCGCGCCGGGTGACGATCACCGCCTCGTGGCCGGTCCGGGCGAGCTGGGCGCCGAGCTCGACGCACAGGGTGCCCACCCCGGAGATGTCGGGCGGGTAGGTGTTGGTGACGATCGCGACCCGCATGGTCAGCCGCCCGCCGCGGCCCGCCGGTAGATGCGGTCGTGGATCCGCGCGACCGCGGCCCAGGTGAGCTCGCGCTCGACCCGCCTCCGGCCGGCCTCGCCCAGCGCGCGCGCGGCTGCCGGGTCATCGAGCAGGCGCCCGACGGCCTCGCCGAGCGCGGCGGGGTCGCGCTCCGGCACCAGCAGGCCGGTCTCGCCGTCCTCGACCGCGAGCGGGATGCCGGCCACCCGGCTCGCCACCACCGGCCGGGCGGCGGCCATCGCCTCGAGCACCACCACCGGCAAGCCGTCGATGTTGCCCCGCCGGTCGCGCACCGAGGGCATGGCGACGACCTCGGCGGCGGCGAGCAGCGCGAGCACCCGGTCGTGGGCGAGGGGGCCGGGGAAGAGGACCCGGCCGGCCACCCCCAGCGCCGCGGCCGCGCCCGGAGCGCGCGGCAACAGGTCGCCGCCGCCGCCGAGCACCAGCCGCACCTCGCCGCGCCCGGCGAGGATCGCCGGCGCGGCGTCGAGCAGGACCTCGAAGCCCTTCTTGTCGACCATCCGGCCGACCGCCACGACCAGCCGCGCGCCCGCGGGGAAGCCGAGCTCCTCGGCCAGGCGCGCGCGGGCCACCGGGCCGCCGGCGCCCGCGGGCGGCAGGTCGGTGCCGTTGACGACCAGCGAGATCTTCGCCGCCTGCCCGGGATCCCCGGCGAGCGCCAGCAGCCGGTCGCGGAGGTCGGCGCTGCAGGAGGTGACGTGGCTCGCGCCGGCGAGAGCGCGGGCCGCCATCCAGCGGAAGAGCGGGTTCCTCTCGGCCATGAAGACGTCCGAGCCGTGGAGGGTGCAGACGTAGGGCACGCCGCCCGGCGACCCGCCGCGGCTCGCCCGCCGCGCGACCCAGCCGTTGGGCAGGATCCAGTGGGCGTGGACCAGCTCGATCCCCGCCTCGCGGATCAGGCGGCGCAGGGCGCGCGCCGCGAACGGGAAATAGAGCGGCGCCTGGATCCAGGAGGCGACCTTCATCCCGACGTCGCGCTTCAAGGTCCGCGAGTAGCCCAGCCGGTGCCAGCGGTCCGGCCTGACGTAGCGGAAAGAGTGCAGGACGAGCGGGCTCGCCGGGTCGCCGCTCGAGCTCGGGATCGAACGGCACCAGCACGTGCATCTCGTGGCCGAGGCCGGCGAGCTCCTCGGAAAGGCGCTTGACGAACGGGCCGTGGGTGTCCCCCGCGAAGCGGGGAAAGCTGTGGGCGAGGACGGCGATGCGCACGGGGGCTCCGGCACCACGGGCTGCCAGCCGGTCCGCGGGGCGCCGACAGGGTACACCGAGGGCGGCCCCGGGAGCTATACTGCGGCGGCCCGGCTCCCTCCCGGCCGCCCGCCGCCGCAGGCGAGCGGAGACCGCGGCGGCTTCGATCGATCCCACCTTCCATGACGCGCAGAGACTTCTGGCTCGCGGCGGCCCTGACCGTCGTCGTGGTGCTTCCCATCTGGCTGGTGACCTACCCGCCGCTCCAGGACTACCCCTACCACCTGGTGCGCGACCAGGTCTTCGCGCACTACGGCGATCCGGCGTTCGACTACCCGGCGACCTTCCGCCGCTCCTTCTACCCGGCGCCGTACGTGCTCGCCGACTGGCTGGTGGCGGGGCTCGCGCAGGCGATGCCGGTGACGGCCGCGGGCAAGGTGGTGCTCGGCCTCTACCTGGCCCTCTTCCCCTGGAGCCTCCTCTACCTGGTGCGGGGCCTCGGGCCCGAGAGGACCCCCCTCGGCCTCTTCGGGTTCGCCCTGGTCTACAACTGGCACTTCCACATGGGGTTCGTGAGCTACGCCCTGAGCCTGCCGGCGGCGCTCTTCGCCCTCGGCTACTGGTGGCGCGGGCGGCGGGACCTGACCTGGCCCCGGGTGGGCGTCCTCGCCCTCCTCGTCCTCGGGGTCTACCTGCTGCACGTCTACTCCTTCGGAATTCTGGCGTTCGTCCTGTCGCTGCTCTGCCTGCTGCCGGAGCCGGCCCCGCGCGCGGGCACGCCGCCCCCCGCCTCCGCGGCGGTGCCCACAGGGCCGCGATCCGGACGCCTCGGCCGGCTCGCCCGCACGGGGGCGGCCTTCGCGCCGGCCCTCGTCCTGCTCGCCGGCGTCGTGACGCGCAACGCGGCGCGGCCGGCCGCGGCGGGGCCCCTGCTCCTGTTCTACGGCAACCTCGAGCGCAAGGCCCTCCTCGCGGCGGGCTGCCTGCCCTCGTTCTCGCTCGGCCGGGAGACCGCGCTCTTCGCGGCCGGCGTCGCGCTCGGGCTCGCCCTGGCGATCGCCGGCTGGCGCCGCGGGCGGCCGCCGGAGTGGCGCTTCCTGGCGGTGGCGGCAGCCCTCACCCTCCTGTTCCTGGTCCTGCCCGACCACGTGGGCCGGGTGTTCTTCGTCTCGAACCGCGTGCCGCTCTACGTCCTGCTGGTCGGCTGGGCGGCGCTGCCGGTGCCGGCCGGCGGGTGGTGGCCGAAGGCCGCGGCGGCGGGCTTCACGGTGATCGCCCTGCTCCACGCAGGCACGCTCTGGGCCGAGCACTACCGGCCGATCGACCGGCACCTGGCCGACTACCGCGCGGTGCTCGAAGCCATCCCGGGCGACGCCCGGGCCGCCTTCCGGGCCGAGAAGGAGTCGATGACCGAGGGCCGGATCGCGCCGGCCGCCCTGTTCGGCGGCTATCACTACCTGGAGGCGCCGGGCTCGCGGATCCCCGATCTCGAGCACTTCGTCGGCACGCTGCGGGGGATCGACTACCGCCGGGGCTCGGAGGGACGGCTGAGCACCGCGTCGGTCGGCACCCGCCGAGAGCTCGACGAGATGCTGGGCCGGCCCTGGATCGTCGGCCCCGGGGGCTTCCTGGTGGTGGTGGGCGGCGACCTTGGTGGCCGGGTGGCCGCGGCCGCCGCGCGCTTCGGCTTCGCCCCTCTCGGGCGCGCGGGCCGGCTGGCGCTCTACCGGAAGGGCCGCCAGGCGCGGGGCGGCGCAGGGGTCGCCGCCCCGCCTGCCGAGGCGCCCTACTATGCCACCGGCTACGAGCGCGGCTACGGCTACCTGGCGGTCTACCAGGACCCGGAGCGCGGCGAGCCGGCGGTGGGGAAGGGCTTCCTGCCCCTCGCCCACCGGGGCTGGGGCTGGCTCTACCGGCGCGCCCCCGGAGCGGTCGAGCCGCGGGCGGAGGGAGCCGCGCCGTGAAGCGTTCGTGCGTCCTCCTCGCGGCGCTCCTCGTCACGCCGGCGCTCGTGGCCGGCTGTGCCGGGCGGCCTTCCGGGCCGCCCAACATCCTGGTGATCGTGATCGACACCCTGCGCGCCGACCACCTGGGCGCCTACGGCTATTCGCGCGACACCTCGCCCGAGATCGACCGGCTCCTCGCCCGCCGCGGCGTGGTCGTCGACCACGCCAGCTCGCAGGCCCCGTGGACCCTGCCGTCGGTCGCCTCCTACATGACCGGCCGCTACCCGGAGGACGTCCTCGGCCCCGACCCCGAGAGCTACCTGCTGCCGGCGGGGGTGCCGACCCTGGCCGAGACGCTCGCCGGCCTCGGCTACCGCACGGCGGGATTCCTCGCCAACCCGATCCTCCATCCGGACAACGGCTTCGCCCGCGGTTTCGCCGACTTCCACACGCCGCCGACCACCTTCAAGGTGCTCGAGGAGCTCGGGCGGGTCGACGCCCGCACCGTCGACCAGCGGGCCATCCCCTGGCTGAAGGAGCACGCCGGGAAGGGCCGCTTCTTCCTCTACCTCCATTACATCGATCCCCACAGCCCCTACGCCAACCCGGACGTGGCCGCCGGCAAGACCCCCTACGACCCGGGCTACGCCGGCCCGGTGACCG
Organism: uncultured Acidobacteriota bacterium; assembly: GCA_963837945.1. Taxonomy (GTDB): domain Bacteria; phylum Acidobacteriota; class Thermoanaerobaculia; order Multivoradales; family DATKCC01; genus CAVUBL01. The sequence goes on along the minus strand of CAWIQD010000007.1, from coordinate 162,242 downwards.
GCAACTGGGTCGACGATCTGGCGGCGGGCCACCGCCGGCTCCACGACCGCCCGGCGGACCTGCGCTACCTGACGGCGCTCTACGACAGCGAGATCCACTACGTCGACCGCCACGTCGGCGAGGTGCTCCGGGCGATCCCGCCGGCGGTCCTCGCCGACACGCTGGTCGTCCTGACCGCCGACCACGGCGAGGAGCTGCTCGACCACGGCGGCTGGAAGCACGGGCAGACCCTCTACGAGGAGATGCTCCACGTGCCCTTCCTCGCCCGCTGGGACGGCCGGATCCCCGCCGGCACCCGCCTCGCCGGCACGATCCGGCTGATCGACCTGTTTCCGACCCTGGTCGAGGCCGCCGGCGGCACGCCGGCCGCGGGGCTCGCCGGCGAGAGCGTCCTGCCCGAGCTCCTGGGCGAGAAACCGGTGCCCCGCCGGCCCGCCTTCGCCCAGCACATGACCTACGGCCCGCTCCGCGGCTCGGTGACCTACGGGCCGATGAAGCTGATCCTGTTCAACGAGCAGACGCCGTTCGCCCCGCCCAACCGGCTCCACGCCCACCTCTGGCGCCAGGACGTGGCGCGCCTCGAGCGGATCGAGCTCTACGACCTCGAGCGCGACCCGGGCGAGCACCGGAACCTGGCGGCCGAGCGGCCCGAGGAGGTGGCCCGGCTCGCCCCCGCGGTCGAGGCGCGCCTCGACCGGCGCCTCGAGGGGCTTCGGGTGGTGGCGGCCGGCCTGCCCCGCGGAGCGTCGCTGGTCGCCGAGCTGACCCTCGATCGCCCGCCCGCCTCCTGGACGCCCTACTTCCTGGACGCCGACGACCGGGTGACGGTCGACGGGGCGCGGGTGCGCCTGGAGCTCACGGGAGGCGCGATCCCCAAGGGCGTGCTCCTCCAGGGCGAGCTCTCGCGGATCGTGACGGTCGAGGCCCACCTGACCTCCGCCGCCGGCGGCGCCGGCGGGCCGGTCGCCCTGCGCCTCGCCGGCGGCGCCCGGCCGGTCGGCGGCGCGATCGGCCTCGCCACGGTGCGGGGCCGCGGGCCTTGGGCCGTCGATCGGCCGGCGCTCGAGATCTGGAGCGCCGCGGGGCCCGGCGGGGCGGCCGACACCGAGCGCAAGGACGAGACCCTCGAGCGCCTCAAGGCGCTCGGTTACGTCGGCTAGCCGGAGCGCGGCGGCGGGGGCGCGCCGCGCCGGCGGGCGCGGGGCGGGCCGACCGCTCGCGCGCGGCCCGCGCGGCCTCCGCCGGCGAGACCTCGAACACCAGGTGGGAGTGGTGGAGGTGCCCGACCGGCCGGAAGCGCTGCCGGATCCAGGTGTCGTGGTGGCGCTTGAAGACGCCGTCGAGCCAGTTGATGCCCACCAGGATCCGCCCGGCCGTCGGCCGCTCCGGCTGCCAGACCACGTCCGGGTGAGCCCGCCGCCAGGCCTCGACGGCATCGGCGTCCTGACCCCAGTCGAGGTTCGAGTCGGCGAGCACGCGGTACGCCATCTTCCGGTCGGGCACGAGCTCGTTCATGTACGGCAGCAGGTCCGGGTAGTAGGAGAGGACCGAGACGACCAGCCAGGCGGCGAGGAGGCCGAGCGCCGCGCTCCAGCGGCGCCGGGCGCGGCTCCCGAGCTCCCGCCAGCCGCTCTCCGCCACCAGGGAGCCGGCGAAGACGTAGAGCAGCGGGAAGACCACCATGAAGTAGCGGATCCCCATCTGGGCGTCGTAGAGGAAGTTGAAGTAGACGGTGAAGAAAGCGGCCGGCACCAGCAGGACGAGCTCGTCGTCGAGGAACCGGAAGCGCCGCCGCCGGACCAGGTAGGCGCCGGCGGCGAGGAGCCAGAGGAGCTGGGTCGCGAGCGGCACCTTGAACAGGCAGGCGACGAAGTAGTAGCCGGGGAACCCCCGGCCCTGGTGGACCCGGCCGAGCAGGTAGATGTTGCCGAAGCCCTCGCCGGTCTGCTCGCGCTCGAGCACCCAGTCGAGCCCCTCGAAGTAGGGGTAGGGCACCGGTACGCGGAGCCCTTCCCAGGGCGCGAGCGTCTGCTGGAGGTGGCGGAAGGGCTGGGAGCGGAAGCGGTAGTCGGCGAGGCGGGTGAAGCTGTCCTGGAAGAGAAAGCCCGCGTGGATCACGACGAGCGCGAGGAGCGCGAAGGCGGTGGCCCAGGCGGCGGTCCGTCCGAGACGCCCCGCCAGCCGGCGGCCGGCCCGCTCCCGCAGGTCGGCGACGACGGCGGGCGTGCCGCGCACGGCGACGATCAGCAGCAGGATCGGCACCAGGTAGGCGCCGGTGTACTTGGCGATCTGGGCGAGCCCCAGGGCGAGGCCGGCGGCCACGCCCCAGCCCCAGCGGCGGGTGCGCAGGAAGCGCCAGAAGGTGTAGAGCGAGAGCGTGATGGTGAGGGCGGCGTAGAGGTCGGTGGTGACGAACCGGCCGTGTGCGAGGAGGGTCGGATCGAAGACCTCGAACAGGAGAGCCAGGAAGGCGGCCCGCAGCCCGTAGAGCTCGCGCGCCCAGCGGAAGACCAGCCAGGCGAGGGCGAGCGAGGCGAGGATCGTCGGGTAGCGGGCGGTGCCGGGCCTCTCGAGGAAGGTGCGCAGCGCCCCGGGGGCGAGGGCCTCGCCGATCCGCGCCGGCAGGGCGTTCCAGGCCGACACCGGCATCTTCGAGTCGTCGAAGCGGGTGGCGTCGCCGTGGAGGATCTCGAGCCCGTAGCGAAGGTGCTCCGGCGCGTCGTAGGTCAGGCTCTTGTGCCGCAGGCTGGTCGCCTGCACCAGGCCGAGGACCGCGAGGAGGCCGAGGAGGAGAGCCGCGGGCCAGGCGGTACGGAGGCGGACGGCGGCCGGCATGGACGGCGATGCTAGCACGGTGATAGGGTTTCGCGGATGTCGCGCGGACCGGCCTCGAGTCTCCTATCTCTTTGGCAACGGAGGACTTCGACGATCGCGCTGGTCGCGGCGACCCTCCTTGGAGGCTGTGCGGCAAGCGGCCCCGAGGCGCCCCCGCGCCGCATCTTCCTGATCACCGTCGACACGCTGCGCGCCGACCACACGAGCGCCTACGGATACCCTCGCAAGACCACTCCGGGGCTCGAGCAGCTGGCCTCCCAGGGCCTGCTCTTCGAGCACGCGGTCACCCAGTGGCCGAAGACCGGGCCGTCGTTCACGGTGATGTTCACCGGCCAGTACCCGCAGACCACCGGCCTGACCCACGACGCGGCGATCCACGTCCCCGACGGCTACCTGATGCTTCCCGAGCTCCTCCACCGGGCGGGGTGGACGACGGCCGCGGTGGTGTCGAACGCCGTGCTGAGCGCCGAGCTCGGCTGGAACCGGGGCTTCGACGAGTTCGAGGAGACCTGGCACACCGCGGGCGGCATGTCGGGCGACCCTCAGGTCTACCGCAAGACGATCAACGCCCCGCGGGTCAACGAGCTCGCCCTGCCGCTGCTCGAGCGCCACAAGGACGACGCGCACCTGTTCGTCTGGCTCCACTACTCCGATCCCCACGCGCCCTACGTCCTGCCCGACGGCTACGAGAACCCGTTCCTCGGCGACGCCTGGTACCACGCGCCGCCGGGCCACGAGGGGCCGGTCCCGCTGGTCAACCCGCCGGCGCAGGCGCTCGGCGACCACCGCGAGCTCGAGTACTACGTCGCCCAGTACGACGCCAACGCCCTGGTCGCCGACCGGGCGATCCACCGCGTCCTCGAGCGGGCGCGCGAGCTGGGGATGCTCGACGACGCGCTCGTCGTCTTCACCTCCGACCACGGCGAGAGCCTGGGCGAGCACGACTACTACTTCGAGCACGGGCGGCTTCCGTACAGTCCCTGCAGCCACGTGCCGCTGGTCGTCTGGGCCCCGGGCCGGGTGCCGGCGGGCGAGCGGGTCGAGCGGCCGGTCGAGCTCGTCGACCTGTACCCGACGCTGCGCGACCTGGCGGCGCCCGGGACCGAGGTCGAGGGGCTCGAAGGGCACAGCCTCCTGCCCTTCCTGCGCGGCCAGGAGCCGCCCGACGACGCGTTCCGCTATGCCTATCTCGAGGCCGGCGGCGGCACGCCGACCACCCACTTCCGGGCGGTCGAGGACGAGCGCTGGAAGCTGGTCTACCATCCGGCGTTCGAGGGGCGGGACCCGCTCTTCGAGCTCTACGACCAGCGCCGGGACCCGCTCGACACGGAGGACTCGAAGGAGACCGACCGGCAACAGGCACGCCGGCTCCACGACGCGCTCTTCGCCTGGATGAAGGGGACCGACTGGATCCGCCGGGGCCGGACCTTCATCGAGGATCAGAGCGAGCAGACCCGGAAGGCCTTGAAGGCCCTGGGCTACGTGAACTGAGAGCTTGTGAATGAGTCGCCGACCTGCTCCGGACGCCCCCGAATCACCGCTCGCGGCGTTACGCCTCCTCGACGTAGGCCCCGCTACGCCTGCGTCGGCGCGCCTTGCGAGCGGCGCCCGGGAACGCCCTCGCGACGGGCGGAGATTCATTCACAAGCTCTGAGGGGAGGAATCGGACCATGGGGCTCTCGCCGTCCACCCGGCGCCGGCTGCGGCTGCTCCGGCCCGCCGTGCTGCGCGGCGAGGTCGAGCGCGTGGGCCGCAAGCTCGTCCGGCGTGCGCGCCGGGTGGGGGAGCGGGTGGTGACGCTCGAGCCCCCGGGGGAGAGCCGCGGGCGGGTGCTCTTCTCCTACATCCTGGACCCTTTCTGCCTGCCCGAGGGCGCCCCGGTGTCCCACGATCACACGCACGACTGGGAGTCGCGCGAGATGGCCCGGGCCTTCGTCGAGATGGGCTACACGGTCGACGCGATCCACTGGACGAACACCCGCTTCGAGCCGGCCCACGACTACGCGGTGCTCATCGACCCGCGGCTCGCGATGGAGCGGCTGGCGCCACGGCTGGGCCCGGGGTGTCTCAAGATCCTGCACGCCGAGACCGCCCACTGGACGTTCCACAACGCGGCGCAGCGGCGGCGCCTGGCCGAGCTCGCCGCGCGCCGCGGAATCGCGCTGCCACCCCACCGCCTGCTCGAAGAGAACCGGGCGGCCGAGCACGCCGACGCGATCGTGCTCCTGGGCAACGGGTTCACCGCCGGCACCTACGCCTTCGCCGGCAAGCCGATCGTCCGGCTGCCGGTCTCGAGCCCCTACCTCTACCCCTCCCCCGAGGGCAAGGATTTCGACGCCTGCCGCCGGCGGTTCCTCTGGTTCGGCAGCGACGGGCTCGTCCACAAAGGCCTCGACCTGGTGCTCGAGGCCTTCGCCGGGCTGCCCGACTTCCACCTGACGGTCTGCGGGCCGATCGCGCGGGAGCGGCCCTTCGAGCTCGCCTTCTGGCGCGAGCTCTACGACACCCCGAACATCGACACGGCCGGGTGGGTGGACGTCGCCGGACCGGCCTTCCGGACGATCTCCGCGGCCTCGCTCGGCCTCGTCTACCCGTCCTGCTCCGAGGGCGGAGGCGCGAGCGCCATCACCTGCATGCACGCCGGCCTGGTGCCGGTCCTGAGCTACGAGGCGAGCGTCGACGTCGAGCCCTCGTTCGGCCGCATCCTCGAGGAGTCGTCGGTCGAAGCGATCCGGCGCGCGGTCCAGGAGCTCGCCGCGCGGCCCGCCGCCGAGCTCGAGGCGATGGCCCGCGCGAGCTGGCGCCAGGCCCGCGAGCACCACACCCGGGAGCGCTTCGCCGCCGGCTACCGCCGGGCCGTCCGCCGGATCCTGGACGAGCGCGGAATCCTCGAGCCCCGAGCGGGCGAGGTCCCGGCGCCGGGGAGGCCGGTCGGGGTGGCAAGACGATGAGCAGCGAGCCGACGACGGCCGGCGCGACGGCGGACCACGGCGCGGGGCTGCCTCTCCGGGCCCTCTACGACGCCGTCTACCTCTCGCCGCACCTGGACGACGCGATCCTCTCCTGCGGCGCGCAGATCCAGGCCCGGACGGCGGCCGGCAAGGCGGTCCTGGTGGTGACGATCGGCGCCGGCGACGAGCCGGCGGGCGAGCTCTCGAAGCTCGCCCGGACCCTCCACCGGGCGTGGCGGCTCGACCGGCCGGGGCGCTCGGGCGAGGCGGCCGAGGGCGTCGTGGCGCGGCGGCGGCAGGAGGACCTGGCGGCCTGCGCCCGGGTCGGCGCCGACGTCCTCCACTGGGACCTGCTCGAGTGCATCTACCGGCGCGACCGCGCGACGGGCGAGCCCCTCTACGGCGGTTTCGACGATCTCTTCGGCCCGATCCGGCCCTCGGACCGGCCGACCATCCTCGCGGTCGCCGAGCGCATGGCCGGCCTGCCCGAGCACCGGGAGCTGGTGGTGCCGCTGGGGGTCGGCGGCCACGTCGACCACCGCATCGCCCGGGCGGCGGCGGAACAGCGCTTCGGCTCGGACCTCCTCTACTACGAGGAGTACCCTTACTCGCGTAGCCGCAAGGCGGTGCGCCGGGTGGTCCGGGGTGTCGGCTGGACGAGCGAGATCGTCCCGGCGTCGCAGGAGGCGGTCGCGGCCAAGATCGAGGCGGTCGCCGCCTACCGCTCCCAGATCAAGCCACTCTTCGGCGGCCGCCGGCGCCTGGTCTGGAAGCTGCGCCGCCACCACCGCGCGGGGGGCGAGCGGCTCTGGTGGTGGGAGTACGCGCGATGAGGGGGGAGGCCTAGATGGGCATCCCGCGGGGCACGGCGCGGCTGCTGCTCGAGGAGGCCAGGCGCCGGCCGTTCGCGGGCACCCTGCTCCAGCTCGGGCGCTCGTCGGTCTACTTCACGCAGGCCGACCTCGAGGGCTGGGCGCGGAGCCACGGCGTCGCGCTCGCGCCGGTCGAGCGGCTGGAGCTCTCCCACGACCCGCGCCTCGCCCGCCAGGGCTGCCTCTCGGACGTCTCCTTCTTCCGCCAGCTCGGCTTTTCCCGGGTGGAATCCTGCGACATCTCGGACTGGGAGGGGGCCGAGCACATCGTCGACCTCAACCAGCCGATCCCGGAGGCGCTCGCCGGCCGCTTCGACGCCGTCCTCGACCCCGGCACCATCCTCCAGATCTTCGACCTCCCGCAGGTGCTCGAGAACCTTCACCGCTTCCTCGCTCCCGGCGGCCGGATCGTCCACGCGGCGGTTCCCTCGAACAACCACATCGACCTCGGCTTCTACATGATCTCGCCCACGCTGTTCGCCGACTTCTACCAGGCGAACCGCTACCGGCTCGAGTACGAGTACCTGTGTGTCTACTCGCCGTACTGGCAGCGCGGCCGCCTCCACACCGGCCCCTGGAAGGTGTACCGCTACACGCCCGGGTCTCTCGACCACCTGAGCTTCGGGCGCTACGGAGGTCTCCAGACGGCGGTCTTCGCGGTCGCCACCCGGACGCCCGAGTCGACCGGCGACGCCACCCCCCAGCTCGGCCAGTACCGGGAGAGCTGGGAGAGCTTCCGGGAGCGCTCCGGAGCCGGCGACACCGAGGCCGCCGCCGGCGAGCTCTCCCCGGGACCGGGCGAGGGCGCCCGCGCGCGCCTCGCCCGCGCGGCCGACCGGTGGTTCGACGCCCATCCGGGGGCCAACCGCGCCTACCTGCCGGTGAAGCGCGCCAAAGAGGCCCTGCGGCGCAAGCTCCCCCCGAAGCTGCCGCCCCTGATCGCCAGGTACTGAGCGCCCACCGGCGCCCACCGGCGCCCTCAGGCCGGCGCGAAGAAACGGCGGAAGCCTGCGCCCCAACGCCAGAGGTAGAGCCCGGCGCTCGCCAACCCGGCCGCGAGCGAGAGCCCGAGGCGCAGGTACGGGTGTCCGGCTCCCACCCAGGCGGCCAGCGCGAAGAGCGGCACGGGCAGGGCGTAGAGCAGCGCGAGGTCGCCAGCCAGGCGCCGGAAGCCCGCGGGGTCGACCCGGTAGACGGCCCAGGTGATCGGGACCACGCCGAGCGGCAGGACCTTGGCCCAGGCCATGCCTGCCGGTCCCAGCGGCCCGGTGAGCCACAAGCCGACGGCGACCAGCGAGACGAGCGACAGGAGCGAGGCGCGGATCAGGAGACGCTCCTCGTGGCGGGCGAGGATCACGTCCTCGGCGCAGCGGGCGAAGGGCTGGATCAGCGGGATGAAGCAGAGGATCCGGAGCAGGGGCGCGGCCGGGGCGTACTCGGCGCCCCACAGGAGCGTCAGGAGGGTCCGCGCGTTGAGGAAGAGGAAGAGGGCGAACGGCACCTGCACCGCCATCAGCAGGATCGTCGCCAGCCGGTAGGTTTCGAAGAAGCGCGCGGCTTCGTTCCGCACCGCGACGAACGCGGGGTAGAGGGCGCGGCGCACCGGCAGCTCGAGCACCCGGGGCATCAACAGGGCGAGGAAGAGCACGCCGCCGTAGCGGCCGATCAGCGCCGAGTCGGTGAAGCGCACCGACAGCACCTGGACGTCGACCCAGTCGAGGGCCAGGAGCAGGAAGGCCATCACCATCAGCGGCAGGCTCGCCCGCACCAGGGGCCAGGTGCCACCGCGCACCCAGTGGAGTGGCATCCCGGGCAGGGCGCGGATCCAGAGCAGGGCCGCGAACACGCCGGTGGCGGTGACGTGGGCGACGACCAGGCTCCAGACGCCGAAGCCGTCGAGCGCCAGGACGATCGAGAGCACCGCGAAGCACAGGTTCCGCGCCACCTCCGGCAGCAGAGCGCGCTCGATCAGGAGCTCGGCCTCGAAGTAGATGAGCGGTACCTTGGCCAGACCCTCGAGGATCAGGAAGAGGCAGAGCGCCCGCACGACGCCGACGACCTCCGGTCCCGGCTCGGCGTAGGCCAGCGAGACCAGCGGCCCGGCGAAGGCGATCCCGAGAGCGAGGAGCGTGCCCCAGCCCAGCTCGACCGCCAAGAAGTTGCCGTAGGGGCGGCTCTCGTCGCGCACGACGTGCGCCGGGAGCCCCAGGTCCCGCACCTGGGCGAGGAGCAGGAAGAGGAAGCTCTCCGACCAGTTCCAGACCCCCCAGTCCGCCGGCGGCAGAAGGCGGCGCAGGACGACGTGCGTGCCGAAGGTGACGCCGAAGCGCCAGACCTGGGAGAGGGTGGCGGCGCTCGACGAGCGCAGCAGGCGGCCGGCGTAGCCCGCGGAGCGGGCGGACGGCCGGGCGGGCTCGGGCCCCGGCGGGGTTGGGCGGTCTCCAGGACTCATGAGAGCGCCGCGAGCGTACAAGATCGCCGCGCCGCGGTCACCACGGGGCTCGGAGCCCCCGCCTGCCGTCTCGGTTAGCTAGCGGCCCTGGCGGCGCGCTTGGCGGGGCCTGGCCGCGGCGCCCCGATTCCCTGCCGCGGCCGAGCGCTCGGCCTTGGCGCGGGCGCGGGCCCGGTCCTCGGCCTTGCGGGCGCGGATCGCCGCGATGCGCTCCGCCACCGGGACCTCGAAGCGGCCCGCGGGCTGGGCGTCGTAGTCGAAGCCCTCGAGCCGGCGGCGGGGGATCTTGCGGCCGACGGCACGTTCGATCGCCGCCAGCTCCCGCTGCTCCTCGGGCGCGGCGAAGGTCAGGGCGTCGCCGGTGGCGCTCGCCCGGGCCGTGCGGCCCACCCGGTGCACGTAGTCCTCCGGCTGGGCCGGGACGTCGAAGTTGATGACGTGGGGCAGCGCCTCGACGTCGATGCCGCGCGACGCGATGTCGGTGGCCACCAGGACGTCGAGCTTGCCGGCCTTGAAGTCGGCGAGCGCCGTCTCGCGCTGGCGCTGGCTGCGGTTGCCGTGGATCCGGTCGCAGGAGACGCCGGACTTGCCCAGGAACTCCGCCAGTCGGTTCGCGCGGTGCTTGGTGCGGGTGAAGACGAGCGCCGTCTCGACCTCGCCGCGGCGCAGCATCTCGAGCAACAGCATCGGCTTCAGGCGCGCGGGCACCGGCAGGATCTGCTGCTCGACCCCGGTGGCGGGCTGCGACGGCCGTTCGACGTCGAGCCGCACCGGGTCGCTCAGGATCTCCCGGGCCAGGGTCACGATCGGCGCCGGCAGGGTGGCCGAGAAGAGCAGGGTCTGGCGCTTGCGCGGCAGGGCCGCCAGGATGCGCCGGACGTCGGGCAGGAAGCCCATGTCGAGCATCCGGTCGGCCTCGTCGAGGACCAGGATCTCGAGCCGATCGAAGCGCGCGTGACCGCTGCGCATGTGGTCGAGGAGCCGCCCCGGCGTGGCCACCACCACGTCGACGCCGGAGCGCAGGGCGCGTTCCTGGGGCGCCGCTCCGACGCCGCCGAAGACGGTCGCCGAGCGCACGCGGGAGTGGCGGCCGAGCGCGGCCAGGTGCTCTTCCACCTGGGCGGCCAGCTCGCGGGTCGGGGCGAGAACCAGGGCGCGGGTGCCGGCCCCCGGGGAGCGGCCGAGCCGCTGGAGCACGGGCAGCGCGAAGGCCGCGGTCTTGCCGCTGCCGGTCATGGCGCAGGCCAGGACGTCCCGGCCCGCGAGCGCCGGAGGCAGGGCGGTCTTCTGGATGGGGGTCGGCTCGTCGAAGCCGAGGTCTGCAATGCCGCGCTGAAGCGCGGCGTCGAGGTCGAAGTCACGGAAACTCATGTCGATGGATCTTCTCTCTGCGAAACGCCGGACCGCGGACGCGGTCGGGCTCCGCCTGCTGTTACCGGCCGAATTGTGACGGGGAAACGGGAGACTTGCCGGGAGGCTGCCGTCCGGGCTCTGGGGCCCGCGAGCTGGTGCCCCCGGCTGGCGGCCCCGAGGGACCGGCAACCGGAAGGAGGCGGATCATGTCACGACGGGCCCGCCCGAGGCAAGCGGCCCGCCGAGAGCCCGCCGGCGGCCTCCCTCGGAGACCTCACGCCCGGAGGTCGCGGAAGCCGACCATCCGCCGGCTCTGCTCGTCCCAGAGCTTGAGCCGGGAGCATGCGAGGCCCTGGCGCAGGGTCAGCCGGGTCACTTCGTGGAGCTCCGGGTTCTCCTCCATGCAGCGGCGCAGGGCGTAGTTCGGGATGCGGCTCGACAGGTGGTGGACGTGGTGGTAACCGATGTTTCCCGAGAACCAGTGCAGCACCGCCGGCAGGTCGAGAAACGAGCTCCCCTCGACCCCGGCGCGGTGGAAGTCCCACTCGGGGTGGTTCTCCCAGTAGGTGTCCTCGAACTGGTGCTGGACGTAGAAGAGCCAGACGCCCAAGGCGCCGCTCACCACCACGATCGGCAGGTGGACGAGGGCGAGCCGGGAGAAGCCGATCGTCAGCCCCATGGCCACCAGGACGCCGGCCAGGGCCAGGTCGGTGGCGAAGATGCTCCACCACTCCCGCTTCCACTCGCGGGGCGCGTCGAGAGGCAGCCGGTGCTTGAAGACGAACTGGTACAGCGGTCCGAGCACCAGCAGCACGAACATGTTGCGGTAGAGGCGGTAGCGCAGGCGCCGCAAGGGCGAGAGGGCTCGGTACTCGGCGACCGTCAGGGTGTCGATCTCTCCGAAGTCGCGGCGATCGAGGTCGCCGGAGCTCGCGTGGTGAAGGGCGTGGGTCCGGCGCCAGTACTGGTAGGGGGTGAGGGTCAGGACGCCGAGGACGAAGCCCACGGCGTGGTTGGCCCGCGCCGAGCGGAAGAAGCAGCCGTGGCCGCAGTCGTGCTGGATGATGAAGAGACGGGTCAGGAGCCCGGCGGCGGGCACCGAGAGCAGCAGGGTGATCCAGTACCCGGCCTCCAGGCCGCGCAGCATGAGCCACCAGTTGAAGGCGAACAGCGCGGCGGTGCTGGAGAGCTGCCACAACGATCGACCCAGGTGCGCGCCCTTGTAAGGGGCGAGGATCTCGTTCCAGTTTCGGGGTGTCGGGATGGCCGTCGCGCAGGCGGTCGTGGAGCTCAGGGTGTCGTCCTCTCTCGGGTGGGTGGGTTGGGGGAAGGCGAGGGATCGGGCCGGGACCTCCAGGGGCACGGCCCGACCCGAGTGTAACGGCTCGCGCGCCGATCGTCGGTCAGCGTTCGGTCAGGGTTTCGTCTCGGCGGCCGCGCGCGGCCGTGTAAGATCCGCGGTGCCGTGGGCAGCGGAACCGAGCGACGACGAGGGGCGGGGAGGGGAGCGTGAACGGAGGGCCGGCCGGGCTCGCCGGCGAGCGCGTGCTGGTCACCGGTGCCTCCGGCTTCGTCGGACGGGCCGTCTGCCGGCGCCTGCTCGATCTCGGGGTGCGGCTCCACGGCGCGGCCCGGCGCTCGCCGGCGCCGTTCGGCGGCTTCGAGGGCTTCTCCCACGGCGATCTGGCGGCTCCGGGCGGCGCCCGCGCCCTGGTCGCGGAGGCGCGGCCCGACCTGGTCGTCCACCTGGCGAGCCACGTCTCCGGCTCGCGCGACCTGGCGGCGGTGCTGCCGACCTTCGAAGGCAACCTCGCGAGCACCGTCAACCTGCTGGCCGCGGTCCAGGAGGCGGGCTGCCGGCGCCTGGTCCTCGCCGGCTCGCAGGAGGAGCCGGAGCCCTCGCCGGAGGCACCGTCGCCCATCCCCGCCTCGCCCTACGCCGCGGCCAAGGGCGCGGCGAGCGCCTACGCCCGGATGTTCCACGCTCTCTACGGGACGCCGGTGGTCGCGGCGCGGCTGTTCATGGTCTACGGGCCGGGGCAGACCGACCTCGAGAAGCTCGTCCCGTACACCGTTGTCTCCTTGCTCCGGGGAGAGCACCCCCGCTTTGGCTCGGGCCGCCGGCCGGTCGACTGGCTCCACGTCGACGACGCGGTCGAAGGGCTGCTGGCGCTGGCGACGGCGCCGGGGATCGAGGGCGAGCACCTGGACCTGGGGTCGGGCGTGCTGGTGACGGTGCGCGAGGTGGTCGAGCGGCTCGCTTCCCTGGTTCGCCCCGGGGCCGAGCTCGGCTTCGGCGAGCGACCCGACCGGCCTCGCGAGGTGGTCCGTCGCGCGGACGTCGAGACCACCCGGCGCCGCACCGGCTGGGGCCCCACGGTGCCTCTCGACGAAGGCCTCCGCGGCACCGCCCTGTGGTACCGCGAAGCCCTCGCCGCCGGGGCGATCAGGGGATGAAGCGGACCTCGAGGTTCTGGTACTTCCAGCCGTAGGTCGGTCGCTCGGCCCCGACGTTCTTGCCGTACTCGTTCTCGTGCCCGAAGTAGATCATCCAGGTCTGGCTGGAGTCCGCCCGCAGGGTCTTGACGGTGGTCGGCATGACCGTGGTCGCGACCGGCGCGCCGGCGCGGGTGAGCTTCAGGGTCGCCTTGCCCTTGCCGGTGTCGTAGTCGAAGTGCACGTGGTAGGTCTTGCCGGCCTGGAGGGTGACGCCCGCCTTGCCCCGGACCTTGTCCTGCTTCTTCGAGAGGCCCATGTTGGAGACGACCTTGACCGCATTGCCGCCCTTCCCAGGACCGAAGGCGTTGGCGAACCCGGTGATGTTCCCCGTCCACTGCGGCCAGTCCTGGGGGCCGCCGTAGGAGCCCCGATGGAGCCAGAAGAGGCTGTGGTTGCCGCTCGGGTCCTTGGCGAACCAGCCGCCGTGGTAGACGTCGAAATCCACCACCGCTCGGTGGAAGGTCCGGTTCGACGGCACGTGGATGTTGAAGATCCGGGTCGGGTCGGCCTTGGTGGGGACGTGGAAAGTCCCGCCGCGGGTGAAGACGACCGAGCTTCCCGGCGCTTGGATCCGGTCCGGGATCGGATCCCGGATCGGCACCGGGGGCGTCCGGCGGCGCGAGGGTCGAGGCGCCGCTCGGCGATGGGCGGAAGAAGGCGACGTCGCCCGCGTCGGTCTGCTGGGCGAGATAGGCGTAGAATGGACGGGCGCACGACACGCGGAAGTTGACGTCGCCGAGCTGGTCGAGGCCCAGGACTCCCAGGGAGTCGGGTACCAGGACGCTCGAGAGGGCGGGCAGCTGCAGACCGGTGGCGGCGCCCAGCTTCTCGCCGCCGGCGGCGAAGACCTGGACGTCACAGTTGCTCTTGAGGTGGCCCAGGTTGACCAGCCCCAGGTGGGTGGTCACCCCCATCCGGGTCCGTCGCGAGCCCTGGAGAACGACCGTGGTGCCGGTGCCGATCGCGTCGCCCGACCAGATCACCGGCGGGTTGCCGAAGACCTCGCGCGCTCCGACCTGCCCGCTGTTGCGGATCTCGGCGTCGACCACCACGGAGTCGGGCGCCTGGATCTCGAGCATCCCATTCTTGCCGGCACGGGTCACGACCTTCGTCGCCCCCGCGGCGACCGATAGCCTGGCGGTCGATCCCCTCGCCCCGGTGCCGTCCGAAGCCTCGGCCAGGAAGAGGGTCTCGACGACCGCCGTCTGCCGGCCCACGTTGGTCAGCCAGATCCTGGTGGTGTACGAGGTCCCGGCGGGCGTTTCGAGCTGCAGGACGGGTACGTAGAGGGTTCCGGCCGCGACGGGGAGCGTCCAGGCCAGGAGAGCGAGAAGGCAGAACAGACACACGCGTCGCACGATTCGAGTCCCCCGGGGGTTCGGTTCGCAGAAAGACGAATTGCTACTGTAGCATATCTCACTCCCCCGCGACACCCCGGCCGGCCAACAAAAAACCGGCGGGACCCCGAAGGGCCCACGCCGGTTTCGTCGCGGGCTCGGGGCCCCGGCGCGCCGGTCAGGGGAGGAACTCGACCCGCAGATTCTGATAGCGCCAGCCGTAGCTGGGACGCTCGGCGCCGTTGCCGGTGCCGTACTGGTTCTCGTGGCCGAAGTAGATCATCCAGGCGTCGTCGCTGTCGGGCTGGAGCTTCTTGACCGTGGTCGGCATGTCGAGCGTCCTCACCACGCTGCCGTTCTCCGAGAAGGTCAGCTCGGACCGGCCCTTCGAGGTGTCGTACTCGAAATGGACGTGGTAGGTGTGCCCGGGCTGGAGGGCGTAGTCCGCGGTGCCGGAGGACTTGGCCTCGTAGCGCGACTGGTTCATGTTCGAGACCATCTTGATCTTGTTCTTGCCCGGGCCGTACGCGTTGGCGAAGGCCGTGATGTTGCCCACCCACTGCGGCCAGTTTCCCGGGCCTCCGTAGGCGCCCCGGTGGAGCCAGAAGATGCTGTGCAGGCCGCTCGGGTCCTTGGCGAACCAGCCGCCGTGGTAGAAGTCGAAGTCGACGGTGACGTTGTGGAAGGAGCTGCCGTCCGGCACGGCGATGTTGAAGATCTTGCTCGGGTCGGCGGGGGTGGGGATGTGGAACGTGCCGGAGCGGCTGAACACGATCGCGCCCGGGACCGAGGGCTGCGGGGGGGTGGCGTCACCCGGCACCTCGAGCGACGAGTCGGCGGTCGCCGAGGGCGGGCTCACCAGCACGTCGCCGGTCTCGCTCGAGTACTTGGTCAGGAACCCGTAGAACGGCTGGTCGCAAGAGAGCTGCGCGTTGACGTCCTGGATCGCGCCTTCGCCGAGGAGGTCGAGGGCGTCCGGGAACTGGACGGCGGAGAGCGCCTTCAGCGGCAGGATCACCGTGCCGGCGATCTGCTGGCCGCCCGCCCGGAAGACCTTCACCGTGCACTGCGCCGCCTCGTGACCGAGGTTCACCAGCACCACGTTGGTGAAGACGCCCGAGCCGGTCCGCCGGAGCCCCTGGAGCGTCAAGGCGCTGCCCGCCTCGATCATGCTCTTCGAGGTCACCACGGGCACGGTGTCGTGGGTCCTCTCGGAGGCCACCTGCTGCGGATTGCGCAGCTCGGCGTTCACCGCCAGCCGGCCGGCGGCGGCGCTGTCGGTGGTGAGCTCGAGCAGGCCCGACTCCCCGTCGAGCTCGAGCACGACCGTCGCTCCCGGCCGGACCACCGTCTTGGTGGACGCCTTGCCCGACTCGTCACGCCCCTTGGTGCCGTCAGAGTTCAACGGCAGGAGCAGGCTCTCGACGGTCTGGGCGTTGGCGCCTTCGTTGGTCAGCCAGACGCGTGTGACGTACGTGACGCCATCGACGCCGTTCTGGCTCAGCACGGGGACGTAGACGGTTCCGGCCCACGCGGGGACGGTTCCCAGGAGGACGAGAAGGGCGGCGTACAGGCACAGTGTGCGTCTCATCGGCGTGAGTACTCCATAGGGTCGATGGTCAGATACGAGCTAAATTTGCAGAAGCATAGCAGATCCTGCACGCGTTGCCAAGTCCCGAATTCGCCGACAACTTCCGATGACCAAAGGGAAACCGGCCGCTCGAGCCGGCAGGGCCCGATCTACTCGATGTAGCCGAGGGCTTTGAGCTCGCGGATCGTCTGCTCGTCGAGGACCACCGATCCGGCGTGGCTGCGGGCGCGCTCCGCCTCGATCCGGTCGGCCATCCGGCGCAACGGCGCGAGGCGCTCCGGGCCGGCGCTGGCGATCAGGTCGTGGTGCTCGCCGGGATCGCTGCCGAGGTCGTAGAGCTCCTCGCCGTGCGCCGTGCGGATGTACTTGAAGCCGCCGCCGCGGATCGCGAGCGTCGGCTTGGCGCCTTCCTCCTCGGCGATCTCGGTCACCGCCCAGGCGCAGGAGGGATCGGGAGGCCAGGCGCCGGGCGGGCTCGAGGTCAGGGGCAGCAGGCTGCAGCCCGCGACGTCGCGCGGCGGCCGAATCCCGACCAGGTCGAGGACGGTCGGGAAGAGGTCGATCAAGCGGACCTGGCGGGTGACCCGGCGACCCGCGTGGCGCTGGCCGGGGAGCTTGACGATCAAGGGCACCCGCACCAGCTCCTCGTAGGGCGTCGCGCTGTGCGAGACGAAGCCGTGCTCCAGGAAGCCGTCGCCGTGGTCGGCGGTGAGCACGATCAGGCTGCGGTCGTAGAGGCCTCGGGCCCGCAGCGCCGCGAACAGGCGGGCGAGCTGGTCGTCGACCTCGCGCACCTCGCCGTCGTAGAGGGCCCGGAAGCGGGCCACCCGCTCGGGAGAGACCTGGATCGTCCCCGCCCGCACGCCGGCGAGATAGGCCCCCCATTGGTCGAGGTCGATCCCCTGGTAGGCGTCCCCGCCGTCGCCGAACATCCCGTCGTAGGGCGGCGGCGGCTGGTAGGGGTCGTGGAGGTCGATGTAGTGGAGGTAGGTGAAGAACGGGTGCAGCCGGG
This sequence comes from uncultured Acidobacteriota bacterium, assembly GCA_963837945.1. Taxonomy (GTDB): domain Bacteria; phylum Acidobacteriota; class Thermoanaerobaculia; order Multivoradales; family DATKCC01; genus CAVUBL01. Next base: position 145,340 of record CAWIQD010000007.1, on the reverse strand, counting down.
CCGGCCCCCGGAGCCAGGCGAGGTAGCGGCGGGTGATGCGCTCGGCGTCGCCCTGCTGGTCGAGGTAGCTGACGAAGCCCTGCGCGAAGCCCATGTAGGGCCGCAGGTGGCTGTTCTGGACCCACGCCGCGGTCAGGTAGTCGCGGGTGCGCAGCGCCTCGGCGAGCGTCGTCTCGCGCTGGGACAGCACGTCCGAGGACAGGTGGTTCGCGGTGTCGCGCCGGTCGCCCCAGTAGACCCCGTGCTGGTAGGGGTAGCGGCCGGTGAACAGCGAGGAGATGCTCGACTTGGTGAAGGTGCTCTGGCTGATCGCCTGGTCGAAGACCACGGCGTCGTGGGCGAAGGCGTCGATCGCCGGCGAGGTGGCGCGCGGGTAGCCGTAGCAGCCGAGCTCGTCCCGGCGCAGCGCGTCGACCAGGATGACGATCACGTTCGGCCGCGCTCCGGAGGGCGCCGGCAGCAGTGCGACGGCGACCGCCGGCAACACGTTGAGCCCCAGGGCGAGACCGGCGAGCACCAGGACCGCGGCGAGCGGAGGCCGCAGCTCCCTGGCGACGCGGCGCCGTGTCCAGACCAGGACCACGCCCGCGGCGAGCGCCGCCGACAGGCAGAAGAGCCCCAGGAGCCGGAGGTTGGGCACCAGGCCGTAGCGGTGCAGCAGGTCCGACGGCCGGAGGGCCCGGTAGAGGTTGAAGAGGAGGGCCCAGGCGAGCCCGAACGGCACCGAAGCGAGGGCCGCGGCGGCGAGGCAAGCCGCGGTCGGCCCCAGCCCGCGTCGCCGCGCGAGGGCCCGGAGCAGCAGGTAGAGGAGGAGGTAGGCGAGGGCGCCGGCGAGGAACCGGTCGACGCCCGTGCGGGCGCTCGCCAGGGCCAGCCAGGGGAAGCCGCCCCGCAAGTACGAGGCGCCGGAGGCGAGCCCGAGGCCGGCACCGACGGTGAGCGCCGCGGCGAGGGCGAGGGCCACGGGCTCGAGGACGAGGGACCGGAGTCGCGGGCGGGGCATGTCGGGGAGCCGGCGGGCGGCGCGGCGGGCGTGCGCTGGCGTGGCGGAGCCGCCTCTGCTAGCCTGGCTCCGCCGCGGGCCGCGGCCCAGGATAGCGCACATGAGAGTACTGGTCACAGGTCACGACGGCTACATCGGCGCGGTCATGGTGCCGATGCTCCGGACGGCGGGCCACGACGTCGTGGGGCTCGACTCCGGGCTCTTCGAGGGCTGCCTGCTCGGCCCGCAAGAGGCGCTCGCCCGGGTGCCGGCGCTCGCCAAGGACCTGCGCGACGTCGCCGCCCGCGACCTCGAAGGCTTCGACGCCGTGATCCACCTGGGCGGGCTGTCGAACGACCCGCTGGGCGATCTCGACGCCGACCTCACCTACCGGATCAACGAGGAGGCGTCGCTGCGCCTCGCCCGGCTGGCCCGGGAGGCGGGCGTCGAGCGCTTCCTCTTCTCCTCCTCCTGCTCGACCTACGGCGCGGCCGGCGACGACTTCCTCGACGAGTCGGCGCCGTTCAACCCGGTCACCCCGTACGGGGTGTCCAAGGTGCGCATGGAGCAAGGGCTCGGCGAGCTCGCTTCGGACCGCTTCAGCCCGGTCTACCTGCGCAACGCCACCGCCTACGGCGTCTCGCCCCGCCTGCGCCTCGACCTGGTGCTCAACAACCTGGTCGGCTGGGCGCTCACCACCGGCCGCATCCTGATGCTCTCGGACGGCACGCCCTGGCGGCCGATCGTCCACATCGAGGACATCTCCCGGGCCTTCCTCGCGACCCTCGAGGCACCGCGGGAGCGGGTCCACGACCAGGCCTTCAACGTCGGCCGGACGAGCGAGAACTACCGCATCCGCGAGCTCGCCGAGATCGTCGCCGAGACCGTTCCGGACTGCGAGATCGCCTACGCCGACGGAGCCGGTCCCGACAAGCGCTGCTACCGGGTGGACTGCTCGAAGATCGAGCGCACCCTGCCCGGGTTCCGGCCGGCCTGGGACGCGCGGCGCGGCGCCCGGGAGCTCTACGACGCCTACCGCGAGCACGGCCTCACCCGGGAGCGCTTCGAGGGCATCGAGTTCAAGCGCCTGGCCTGGATCCGGGACCTGATGGCCTCCGGGCGCCTGGACCGCGAGCTGCGCTGGGTGTAGCCCGATGATCGTTCTCCCCCTGGGCGTCAACGGGTACTTCCCGAGCCGGGGGCGGCAGACGATGTGCTTCGTGGTCCGCCTGGGCGGAGCGGTGGTGGTCCTCGACGCCGGCACCGGGATCTCTCGGCTCCTCGAGCCCGAGGTCGCGGACCGGCTCGAGGGCAGCGGCCATCTCGAGCTGGTCCTCAGCCACTTCCACCTCGACCACACGATCGGTCTGTCCTACCTGCCGGCTCTGAGCCCGTCGCGGCCGGTGCGGATCTACGCCCCGGGCCCGCCGCTGGTCGACTCCGATCCCGGCGAGGCGCTGTGCCGGCTGATCCACCCGCCGCTCTTCCCGATCCCCCTGCCCGAGTTCCCGATGTCCGTCGAGCTGATCCGCCTGACCTCGGAGAGCCACGAGATCGCCGGCCTGCCGGTGCGGATCCGGCGCCAGAAGCATCCGGGCGGCTCGATCGGCCTGCGCATCGCCGACCGCCTCGCCTACGTCACCGACACGGTGGCCGACGAGGGGACCGCCGAGCTCGCAGCCGGCGTCGAGCTGCTCCTCCACGAAGTCTGGGCCGGGGCCGGCGGCGAGGCGGCGGGCGTCGGCCACTCGTCGGCGGACCAGGTGGCCCGGATCGCCCGCGCCGCCGGGGTGGCCCGCCTGATGCCGGTCCACTTCCACCCGGAGCGCACGAGCGCCGATCTCGAGACGCTCCGCCGCGAGCTCGAGGAGCGCCTCGCCGGCGAGGTGGAGGTGGTGCTTCCGGAAGAGGGACGGGCGGTCGAGATCCCCGATTAGCCCGCCGGCGCCGGCAGCCGTCGCCCTGGATCTCCGCGGATCATCCGGCGGCGGGCCGGAGGCGGAAGGCGAAGGTGCGATCGAGGTCCTCCTGCGGATCGAGGGTCAGACGGTAGAGGTAGAAGTCGTCGTCGGTCCACCACATCGGATGGACCGCCCGCGGCCCGTCGAGCTCGATCCGAAGCCGCTCCCAGCCGGGCCGGTCCGGCGTGCGCGCGACGACCCGGCCGCCCGTGACCCGGAGCGGCAGCGCCGGCGCCTCGATCACCAGGTCGAGCGCCGCGAGCGGCCGCCCGTCGCCCACCAGCAGCTCGCCCCGGCCGGCACCCTCGAGCAGCAGGGTGGCGCCGTCGGGGGTCGCCCGGACCGCCGGATCGAGGAACTTGACCCAGAGGCCGTCGTGGCTGACGTCCGCCCGCGGGCCGGCGGGCTTCAGGTGGTTCTGGGTGGTCTCGAAGGGCAGCACCGCCCGGGCGGCGGGCGAAACGTAGCGGAAGACGCCGCGCGCGTCGAGCGGGTAGCCGCGCGGCGAGCTCCACAGCGGCCAGAGGAAGGGCGCGGCGAGGGCCGCCACCAGGGTCAGCCAGAGCCCCCGCACCGGCCGGGTCGGAAGGAACCAGAGAGCCGGGTAGACGGGCAGGAAGTAGCGGTTCGCGAGCGTCCCGCCACCGCCGTAAAAGTTGAACGGGCGCACGACGAAGAAGGCGGCCGCCGTGAGCCCGACCGCCAGCAGCAGCGACCACCGGGCCCACCCCCGGGGCCGCCCCAGGAGGCCCAGGACGAAGGGCAGGAAGTAGGGCAGCACGCCGACCGAGCGCCCCGCCAGGAAGTAGATCGTGTCCCAGGTCCAGAGCCGGGCGTCGCCGTGGAAGTAGGCCGAGACGTCGCGGCGCTTGAGCCAGGAGGCGTTGCCCCATTCCTCGATCATCCGCTGCCAATCCGTCTCCGGGAAGTCCACCTCCGGAAAGCCGACGGTGGAGTTGAAGCTCCGGCGCTCGGCGCCGTAGCTGGTCCAGGTGCCCGCCAGCTTCTCGTGGATCCCGGCCGCCGCCAGGACGAGGAGCAGGGCGCCGGCCGCCAGCCCGGCGAGCGCGCGAAGGCGCCGGCCGCGCGGGGCCGCCAGAGCGGCGGGCAGGAAGAGCGGCAGGTAGAGCGGCCGGCTGAAGGCGACGATCGCGAGCAGCAGGCCGGCGCCGGCCCAGCGCAGGACGAGCCGCCCCGCCGGCTCCTCGTCCGCCTCGCCGTCCGCTCCGGAGGGGCGGCCGAAGACCAGTGCCAGCCCGAGGGCGGCGACGCACATGAGAAACAGGTCGAGATGGGCCCAGAAGACGTAGTCGAAGGCGACCGAGGCGAAGACGAAGAGCGCGACCCAGGTGGGGGCCGCGGCGCCGACGGTGCGCCGCAGGGCCCGGGCCGCGGCGACCGCCGCCAGGGCCAGCAGCAGCGCGTTGGCGACGAACGGGCCGCGGGTGGGAGAGAGGCGGACGAAGGGCGCCGCCCAGGCGGCGTAGAACAGGGGCTTGCCGTAGACCAGCTCCGAGCTGCCGCTCCCCTTCTGCAGGATCAGCCCCTCCGGCGCCCGGCCCCAGTGCTCGACGAAGCGGTCGTAGTCCCGGCGGGAGTAGGTGAGGTCGAGGTCCCACGCCAGGCTCTCGGCCTGCATCAGGTAGGTGGCCTCGTCGCCGACCAGCGCCGGCCAGGCGCGCGCGTCGAAGGTGGCGGCCCCGAGGGCCAGGGCGAGCAGCAGGGAGGCGAGGATCGCCCAGTGGACGGCGGGGCTCGGACGGAGCGGCCGGGGGCTCATGAGAGTGCGTCGGGGCGCAGCGATCGCCCCGGGGAGGGGCCCGTGGGGTCTGGTAGACTTTACCACGCCGCCCACCCCACCCCCTCGAAGCCGTGACCAACGACACCAGGCAGACGCGGCCCCCTCGCGTGGCCGCTATCGTCCTCGACTACAACGGCCGGGAGCTCACCCTCCAGGCGCTCGAGAGCCTCCGGCGGCTGACCTACCCGAGCTACGACCTGGTGGTGGTCGACAACGGTTCGACCGACGGCTCGGCGGAGGCGATCGCGCGCGCCCATCCCGACCTCGAGGTGGTGCGCACCGAGACCAACCTGGGGCCGGCCGGGGGCTACAACCTGGGAATGGCCTGGGCGCTCGAGCGCGGCTACGAGTACCTCCTCATCCTCAACAACGACGTCGAGGCGCACCCGCAGATGCTCGACGAGCTGGTGCGGGTGGCCGAGAGCGACCCGGCGATCGGCTGCGTCGGGCCGAAGACCTACTACTTCTCGGACCGGCGGCGCCTGGCCTCGGCCGGCGGCATCCTGCGGTTCAAGTACTCGGTGACCCGCGAGCGGGGTCAGGGCGCCCTCGACCGGGGCCAGTTCGACCGCACCGAGGAGGTCGCCTACGTCAACGGCTGCGGCATGCTGATCCGCTGCCGGGCGATCGAGGCGGCCGGCCTGTGGGACCCGATCTACTTCCTCTCGGTGGAGGACGCCGACTGGTGCGTGCGGGCGAAGCGCGCCGGCTTCAAGTGCTACTTCGCCCACCGCGCGATCCTCTACCACATGGTCTCGGACACGACCGGCGTCTACCGGCCGGAGAAGACCTTCCAGACCGGCCGCTCGAGCGCCATCTTCGTGCGCCGCTACGCCCGGCCCTGGCAGTGGGCGACCTTCCTGGCGTTCATGGCCGCGGCGCTGCCGGTCGCCTACCTGCGCGAGCTCCGGCGCGGCAACCAGGCGGCGGCGGTGGCCAAGGCGCGCGGGGTGCTGCGCGGGCTGCGCGACCCGATCACCCCGCCGCCGACCGTCGCGGAGGCTCCCGCCGTCCTGGCGGCGGCGTCCGCCGGAAGCCGCGCCTGATGCTCGACACCGTCCGCCGGGACCTGGCGCGGCTCGCCGAGATCAAGGGCCGGCGGCCGGGGCGGGCGCTCGCCGAAGGGCTGCTGTTCGAAAACGGCTTCCAGGCGGTGGTGCTGCACCGCGTGGCCCACGCCTTGCGCCGCCGCGGCATCCCCTTCTTCGGGCCCTTCTTCGCTCGCCTCGGGCTGTTGCTGACCGGCGTCGACATCTCGCCGGCGGCGGTCATCGGTCCCGGGCTCTACGTCAGCCACGGCGTCGGGCTGGTGATCGGGGGCGGCGTGGTGATCGGCGAGCGGGCCTTCTTGCTGGGCGGCGTGAACCTCGGAGCTCCGAGCCAGGCGCGGCTCGACGAGATGCCGACCCTCGGGGACGACGTGTTCGTGGGCGCCGGCGCGACGGCTCCTCGGCCGGATCGCGATCGGCGACCGGGTGTTCGTCGGCGCCAACGCCGTGGTCACCCGGGACGTGCCCTCGGACAGCAAGGTCCTCTGCGCGGCCGGGATCGAGGTCACCACCCGCTCCCGGCCGGAGGCCGGGCCCTGAGCCGGCCGGGACCGCGATCGATGGTGCGCCACGCCGATCGGAGCGGCTTCTGGCTCTACGCCGCGCACCTCTTCGCGGTGCCGCGGATCGCGCTCTCGAACGTCCTGCATCAGACCCCTAGCCATCGTCGAGGAGCGGGGACGAGGTAGACGGCCGCACGCCGCCGCAACGGGCACCGACTCCCGAAGGGAGTTGGGCCGGGCGCAAGGAGGTTACGGGGTGTCTCCGGCGTTGCTCGTCGTCTCCGATGTCCCCGCAGCGCTTCCTCCTCGCGCCTTGGATCCACCCCGTAAGACCCGTGCGCGCGAAGGCCGCCGGCCGGCCTCGGCGCGAGAGGCGGTCTATCCGTGGGGCTCGCACTTTCCTGTCGGACAAAGGCCCCGTCGCCCTGACCTGAACCCGCCGACGGCGGCGTGGGACTCACCCGATAGACGGACCCGCAACCGGTGGCGCCGCAGCGATTTACGCCCGAACCGGAAAGGTTGGCCGGCGACGCTCGCGACGCCGAGGAGAGCGACCGGCCGGCCGAGGGCTGCCGAAACCGGGCGTACAGTTCGGTCCAGCCGGAGACGGCCCGACCTGGAAAGCGAAGCCCTCGATGATCCTCGAACTCTCCCCCCGCGCAGCCCTCGCCGATCGAATCGACTCCGCCTCCAGCCGGGGGCGCGCCACCGAGCGGCGCTCGCGCGTCCTGATCGTCGACGACGAGGCGAGCGTGCGCCGGCTCATGCGCTCCTGCCTCGAGCACCGCCGCTTCGAGTGCCGCGAGGCCGCCGACGGACGCGAGGCGCAGCAGGTGGTGCTGGCGGGCTTCCGGCCCGACCTGGTGCTCCTCGACATCAACATGCCGGAGCTCTCCGGGGTCGAGGTGCTGCCCTGGCTCCTGCGCGAGCTCGACCTGGTCCAGGTGATCATGAGCTCGGGCAACAACGAGATCGAGACGGTGCGGTTCTGCCTGCGCGAGGGGGCGTACGACTACCTGCTCAAGCCGTTCGCCGTCCAGGAGCTGGTCCTCACCGTCGAGCGCGGCCTCGAGCGCGGCCGGCTGGTGCGCCAGAACCGCGCCTATCGCGACCACCTGGAGGACATGGTCGAAGAGCAGACTCGGGAGATCCACGAGACCCGGGACATCGCGCTGCTCGCCATGGCCCGCCTGGCCGAGTCGCGGGATCGCCAGACCGGCGAGCACCTGGATCGCATCGCCGAGTACTCGCGGATCCTCGCCGAGGCCCTGCGCGCCGGGCCGTACGCCGGCGAGGTCGGCGGCGACTTCGTCGAACGGCTCGTCAAGTCGAGCCCGCTCCACGACATCGGCAAGGTGGGGATCCCCGACGCGATCCTGCTCAAGGCCGGCCCGCTGACCCCGGAGGAGAAGCGGCAAGTCGAGTGCCACACCACGATCGGCGGCGACACCCTGCGCAACGTGGTCGACGGCGCCGGCGAGAGCTTCCTCGCGATGGCGATCGACATCGCCTATCAGCACCACGAGCGCTGGGATGGCACCGGCTACGCCCGCGGCTTGGCGGGGGAGGATATCTGCCTCGCGGCGCGGATCGTCGCGCTGGTGGACGCCTACGACGCGATCACGAGCGAGCGTCCCTACAAGCGGGCCCTCGACCACGACGAGGCGGTCCGGCGCATCCTGGTCGACCGCGGCCGGCACTTCGACCCGGTCCTGGTCGACGCCTTCCTCGCCTGCCACGAGCGCTTCGACGAGGTCCGCGCCACCCTGCGCATCGGAGCCTGACCCCGTCGGCCCGGAAGCGGTCGGGAGGGGGCGTCCCCTTCCCCCCCTGTGGGGAGGGAAGGGGATCGAGGGGATGCGGGGGGCATCCGGTCTACCGTAGCCAGGGCACCGCGACGCCGCCACCGACGTAGGCCGGCAGATCCGGGCTCGGCTCGGCCTCGGTGCCCAGGTACCCGGCGGTCCGCGTGGCCACCTTGCTGGCGGTGACGGCGCAGATCGCCGCCTCGCGCAGGTCGTCGTTCAGCCGCTGGCGGCCGGCCACCGAGAGCTCGAGGTGGCCGAGGGTGTCGTCGCGCAGCTGGACGCTCGAGCTGTACTCCTTGACGACCGGAACCTGCAGGGACGCGGCGAGGGTCGTCCAGCAGAGGCGCGGGAAGACCTCGACCAGGAGCTTCGAGCCGGTAGTCCGGCGCTGCCCCGTCCAGAGCGTCCAGCCGCGCTTCTCGACCAGCAGGTAGGTGATCTCGCTCCACAGCCTCGCGAGCACGATCCAGGCCTCGGAGGGGCCCGACGGCCAGGGATCGAAGCGGCTCGGGGTCTTGAACGGAGAGCCCACCAGGTTCTCGAAGGGCCGGCCGTCGCCCTCGCGCGCGAGGGTCAGGGCGCAGTCGACCGCCAGCGGGTAGATCCCGCGCTGGTCGAGCTCGGCCGCCACCTCGGCGGCGCGCCCGCGCCAGGCCGAGGCCGGAGACGACGGCCCGAGGTCGATCTCGCCGCTCAGCGACTGGACCACGCCCTCGTCCAGGAGCCGCTTGCCCTGGAGCTTGATGACGCGGTTCGAGTCCCGCTGGTCCGAGAGTCCCGCGTCGATTCCGTATCCGTACACCGTGCGCCCCTTTCCCCGGTTGGCGAGTGGTCCCTCGCGTCCGATCTTACCCGGCGCGGCGGTGATACTGTCCTCGCGTCCTTCCCGGACAGGAGGTGAGCATGGCAGCGCGCAGCCCGCTGTTCCGCCTGGTCGAGCGGTCGCTCCGCGCCGCCCGCTACAGCCTTCGGACCGGCATGCCGCCGGACGAGGTCGTCGGCCTCGCCCGCGAGGCCTCCGCGCTCACCCGGCGCGACCTGCTGAGGGGCGGCGCCCTCGCCGCCGCCGGGGTCGCCCTCGGCTGCTCGCCGCTCCGCCGTCCGGCGGCGGGGGGCGGAGGCCGCCCGGGCGGCTCCGAGCGGGTGGTGGTGGTGGGCGCCGGGATCGCCGGGCTCACCGCCGCCTACCGGCTGCACCAGGCCGGGGTGCCGGTGCGCGTCCTCGAGGCGCAGGAGCGGGTCGGCGGCCGGATGTTCAGCCTGCGGGGCTTCTTCCCCGACGACCAGGTCTGCGAGCTGGGCGGCGAGCTGATCGACACCGGCCACGCCGCCCTGCGCGCGCTGGCCGCGGAGCTGGAGGTGGCGCTCGACGACCTCTCGACCGACGACCCGGCGCTCGAGCGCGACGTCTGGTTCTTCGGTGGGCGGCGGCGGAGCGACGAGGAGGTGGTGGCCGCCTTCCTGCCGGCGGCGCGGCGAATCGCTGCGGACCTCGCCACGATCACCGGCGACGTGACCTACCGCACGCCCTCGGGCGCCGAGGCCCTCGACCGCACCACGCTCGCCGAGTGGATCGCCGGTCTCGAAGGGACGGAGGCCTGGTTCCGCGAGCTCCTGACCGTCGCCTACACCACCGAGTACGGCCTCGAGACCGACCGCCAGTCGGCCCTCAACCTCCTGCTGCTGATCGACGCCACGCCCGACCCCTTCCGCGTCTTCGGCGAGAGCGACGAGCGCTTCCACGCCCACCAGGGCAACGACGCGATCCCGACCGAGCTCGCCCGCCGGCTGGGCGACGCGGTCACGACCGGCTCGCGGCTGGAGGCGGCGCGCGGCCTGGCCGACGGCTCGTACCGCCTCACCGTCCGCCGCGGCCAGGCGAGCTCCGAGCTCACCGCGGAGCACCTGGTGCTCGCCCTGCCGTTCACCCTCCTGCGCCAGGTCGAGCTGACGGTGGAGATGCCGGCGGTGAAGCGCCGGGCCATCGCCGAGCTCGGCTACGGCACCAACGCCAAGCTGATGGTGGGCTTCGGCGAGCGGGTCTGGCGGACGCGCCACGGCTCGAACGGCAGCGCCTTCGCCGGCCTGCCCTTCCAGACCACCTGGGAGACCAGCCGGCTGCAGGCGGGGGCGCACGGCATCCTCACCAACTTCGTCGGCGGCGACCACGGCGTCGAGATCGGCCAGGGCACCGCCGCGTCCCAGGCGGCGCGGATGGTCGCCGACCTCGACCGGGTCTTCCCGGGGGCCGAGGCCGCCCACGCCGGCGCCAAGGCGGTCCGCTTCCACTGGCCGAGCGCGCCCTACGTGCTCGGCAGCTACGCCTCGTACCTGCCGGGCCAGTGGACCGCCATCGCCGGCGCCGAGGGGGAGCGGGTCGGGCGCCTCCACTTCGCCGGCGAGCACTGCTCGCTGGCGGCGCAGGGGTTCATGGAGGGCGGCTGCGAGACCGGCGAGGCGGCGGCGGCGGAGATCCTCGCGGACCTGGGCCTGGCGGTCCCCGCGCAGGCGGCGGCCTGACGCCTCCGCGCCCCTACGGCACGGGACACTGTCCGTGGGCGATCTGCCAGAGGAAGCTGCCGACGATCGCGGCGACCGCCGCCAGGTAGAGAAGGCGCAGGAGGATGGTCCGGCGGCGCCCGGGGGACCGCTCCTCCGCCTCGTCCTCCGGTGGCGGCGCGCCGGGCTCGTCGAGGTCGTTCATCGCGCCTCCTCCTCGCCGGCCGCCCCGACCGGCTCCAGGAGCCCGGCGGCGAGGAGCTCGTCGGCCGCCCGGCGCAGCCGCTCGAAGGGGAGCCCCGAGCGCTCTGCGACGCCGAGCAGCGTGTGGCCGCCGTCCGAGAGGTTGAGCACCCACAGGAGGGCGAGCTGGCGCTCCCGCGCCTCGCCCGGCGCGTGACTCCCGCCGCCGACGTCCGAGTACAACCCCCGGCGGCCGAGCTGCGGCTCGCCGAAGGGATGGGTGTTGCGGTAGGCGCGGTTGCCCTCGAGCACCCCGGCCACCCGGAGGTAGAGGTCGAGCGAGCCCGCCAGGCTCTCGGGGCGCAGGAAGGCGAGGTCGTCGGCCGACGTGTGGTACTCGGGGTAGCGGCCCCAGGGCGTGCGGGTGAGCGAGCCGACCGGCAGGTCGAAGCCGGGGGAGTTGTACTGCCGCTCGTCGTAGCCGAAGGGCACGAAGTCCTCGACCGCGTGGTCCTCGCCCGAGCTCTCGAGCAGGTGCTCGACCGCGCGGTCGATCTCGGCGTCGCCGCGGCGGCTCCGCTTGTAGGTGAAGGGCCCCGGATCTCCCAGGTTGGCCGCCACCAGGCCGTGGGCGATGCGGCCCGCCGCCTCCCGGTTGCCGGCGAGCCAGGCGATCGAGCCGATCGTGCCCGGGATCCAGAGGAAGCGGTAGGTGTAGCGCCGGCGCGGCAGCTCGAGGAGGCGCCGCGCGAGCTGCGCGGTCACGACCAGGCCCGAGAGGTTGTCGTTGGCGAGCATCGGGTGACAGACGTGGGTCGAGACGAGGACCTCGCGCGCGCTCTCGCCGGGCACCGCGAGCTCGCCCCAGGTCAGCGAGCCGTCCTCGAGCGTGGCGTCGATCCGCACCGCGGTACTCGCCGCCGCGGTCGCGCGCCCGATCGCGAGTCAGGAGCTCCTCGAGCGTCCGGTGGCGCAGGCAGAAGCCCCAGGCTTCGCGGTAGTAGGAGGTGCGGTACGGGATCAGGTCGGGTTGGTCGGGCAGGGTGAAGAGGTGCTCGCGGAGCTCGGGGAGCCGCAGGCGCGCGTCGACCGGCACGCTGTAGCCGACGACGTGGAGGCCGTGGTCGGCGACGTCGACGACTCTCCGGCCCTCGGGGTCCTCGATCCAGGCCGCCCGGAGGTTCCACTCGCGCGGTACGGTCCAGTCGAAGACCCGGGTGCCGGAGGGGACCTCGCGGACCTCGAGCGGCAGCCGCTCGGAGAGGATCGCGAGAGTCTCGCGCACCCCGTCGCCGGTGAGCGACCGCCGGATCGGGTAGAGCCGGGTCGCGAGCTCGTGCATCTCCCGGCCCGCGGCGGTCCGTTCGTCCGGAGCGAGGCCGGCGAGGAGCGTCCGGACCGGGCTGGGCGCCGTCTCGCTCATCGCTCGACCTCGCGCTCGGCGAAGCGGGGCAGGCCCCGGTCGCGCTCCGAGATCACCGCCACCGGCAGCGGCCAGGGGATGCCGACGGCCGGGTCGTCGTGCGCGAAGCCGCGGGCGAGCCCAGGCGCGTACGGGACCGACATCTGGTAGAAGACCTCGCAGTCGTCGACCAGCGTCTCGAAGCCGTGGCCGAAGCCGGGCGGCACGTAGAGCGCCAGGCGGTTCTCGGCGGAGAGCTCGACCGCGGCGTAGCGACCCAGGGCCTCGGAGCCCGCGCGCAGGTCGACGACGGCGTCGAAGATCACCCCCCGGGTGCAGCGCACGAGCTTCGCCTCCGCGGCCGGCGCCGCCTGGTAGTGCATGCCGCGCAGCGTCCCGCGGCGGCGGTTGTAGGAGACGTTGCACTGGGCGACCTCGCTCTCGAGGCCGTGGGCCGCGAGCTCCTCCCGGCAGAAGGTGCGGGCGAAGAACCCGCGCTCGTCCTCGAAGCGCTCCGGCTCGATCACCCAGGCGCCGAGAAGCTCGGTCTCGTGGAAGATCACGGCAGCACCCGCACCCGCGGGATGGCGACCACGAAGCGGCCGCCCCAGGAGCGGACGTCGGCCATCTGCTCGACGATCTCCTCTTCCAGGTTCCAGGGCAGGATCAGCACGTAGTCGGGCTTGCGTTCGCGGAGGGCATCCGGCGCCTCGATGGGGATACGGCTGCCGGGCAGGTAACGGCCCTGTTTGTGCGGGCTCCGGTCGACGGTGAAGTCGAGGAAGTCGGTACCCACGCCGCAGTAGTTGAGGAGCGTGTTGCCCTTGGCGGGCGCCCCGTAGCCGGCGATCGTCGAGCCCGCCTCCTTGGCCTCGATCAGGAAGCCGAGCAGGGCGCGCTTGGTGGCGCGGACCCGCTCCTCGAAGGCGGCGTAGGTGGCCGGATCGAGCAGCCCGGCCGCCTCCTCGCGCGCGAGGAGGTCGGCGACCCGCGCAGCGACGGGCTCGCCGCCCTCGGCCGGCCGGCGCCCCCAGATCCGCAGCGACCCGCCGTGGGTCGGCAGCTCCTCGACGTCGAACAGCTCGAGGCCGTGGGCCGCGAAGATCCGCCGCACCGCGGTGAACGAGAAGTAGGAGACGTGCTCGTGGTAGATCGTGTCGAACTGCAGCTCTTCGATCAGCCGCAGCAGGTGGGGGAACTCCATCGTCACCACGCCGCCGGGCGCCAGGACGATCTGCAACCCGGCGACGAAGTCATTGAGCTCCGGAACGTGGGCGAGGACGTTGTTGCCCACCAGCAGGTCGGCCCGGCTCCCCGCGGCCACCAGCTCCTCGGCCTTCGCCCGGGTGAAGAACTCGTCCAGGGTCGGGATGCCCGCCTCGCGGGCGGCCGCGGCGACGTTCTTCGCCGGCTCGATGCCGAGCACCGGCACCCGGCGCTCGCGGAAGTGGCGCAGCAGGTAGCCGTCGTTGCTCGCGATCTCGACCACCAGGTTGTCGGCCCCCAGGCCCAGCCGCCGGGTCGCGGCCTCGGCGTAGCGCCGGGCGTGCTCCACCCAGCTGGTCGAGTAGGAGGAGAAGTAGGCGTACTCGGTGAAGATCTCCTCCGGTCGCGCGGCCGCCGGGAGCTGCACCAGCAGGCACTCGGTGCACAGGTAGACGCGCAGGGGGAAGAACGGCTCGGCCGCCTCGAGCCGGTCCGGCTCGACGTAGGAGTTGGCGAGGGGCGAGACGCCCAGGTCGACGAACGTGTGAGTCAGGGGGGCGTCGCAGAAGCGGCAGCTCACCATATCTTCCAGGGCGGGTCGGCCTGTTTCCACATCTCGTTGAGGTACAGGTAGTCCCGGTAGGTGTCCATCGGGTGCCAGAAGTCCTCGTGCAGGTAGACCGAGAGCTCGCCGTCCCGCGCCAGGCGCTGGAGAGGATCGAGCTCGAGGAACAGGCCGGGGTCGTCGTCGAGATAGTCGAAGACCTCCCGCTGGAAGACGAAGAAGCCGCCCGAGACGCAGCCCTCGGCGACCGTCGGCTTCTCGTTGAACTCGACGACCCGGCCGGCGTCGACCTTCATCTCGCCGTAGCGCGAGGTCGGATGGACCCCGGTGACCGTGGCGAGGCGCCCCTCGCGATAGTGGAAGTCGAGGAGCGCAGGCACGTCGATGTCGCCGACGGCGTCGCCGTAGGTGAAGAGGAAGGTCGGGGTGTCGACGTAGCGCCGGACGCGCCGCAGGCGGGCACCGGTGCCGGCGTCGTCGCCGGTCTCGGCGCAGGTCACCCGCCACGGCTCGTGGCCGACGTCGTTGTGATACTCGACCTCGGGCGGGTCGCCGTTCATGATCACCGTGAAGTCGCGCTCGAGCTCGTGGTAGCGCAGGAAGTACTGCTTGATCACCCAGCCCTTGTAGCCCAGGCAGAGGGTGAAGCGGCGCACTCCGTAGGCGCCGTAGATCTTCATGATGTGCCAGAGGATCGGGCGGTCGCCGATCTCGACCATCGGCTTGGGCCGGTACTCGGTCTCCTCGCGCAGCCGCGTGCCCTGGCCGCCGCACAGGATCACCACCGGGAGCTGGTCGAGGGGCACGCGTGGGTCGGTCATGGGCTGCGTCGGGGCGGTCGGGGTCGTTCGCCCGGGGCCTTGGCCTGCGGGCCCCTACGATACAATGCCCTCCCGTGAGCGCGCCAGCCTCCCTCCTACCCGAGTCGCGCCAGGCGGCGCCTCCGGGCGACCCGTCCGGCCTGCCGGCCGCGGCCCCCGACGTCAGCGTGCTCGTGCCGGTGCTCGACGAGGCGGGGACCGTCGAGGAGCTCGCCGGACAGGTGGCGGAGGTGCTCGACGGCATCGGGCGCTCGTTCGAGATCGTGTTCGTCGACGACGGCTCGACCGACGCCACCTCCGAGCGGGTGCGCGCGGCGCGCGATCGCGATCCGCGGGTCAAGCTCGTCCGGCTGCGCCGGAACTTCGGCAAGGCGGCCGCGCTCTCGGCCGGCCTCGACCACAGCCGCGGGCGGCTCGTGATCACCATGGACGGCGACCTGCAGGACGATCCGCGGGAGATCCCGAACTTCCTCGAGACCCTCGAGGACGGGGACCTGGACCTGGTCTCGGGCTGGAAGCGACAGCGCCGCGACCGGCCGGCGAAGCGCTACTCCTCGCGCCTGTTCAACTGGGTGACCCGCCACCTGGCGAGCGTCGAGCTCCACGACTTCAACTGCGGCTTCAAGGCCTATCGGCGCGAGGTGCTCGAGCAGGTGGCGATCTACGGCGAGCTGCACCGCTACATTCCGGTGCTCGCCAGCCGGCGCGGCTTCTCGGTGGGCGAGATCGAGGTCCACCACATGGCGCGCCGCCAGGGCGCGAGCAAGTACGGCTGGGACCGCTACTACAAGGGCCTGCTCGACCTGATCACCGTGCTCTTCCTCACCCGCTACACGCCGCGGCCGCTTCACCTCTTCGGCGTGCTGGGCCTGCTCCTGCTGGGCGGCGGGTTCGGGATCAACCTCTACCTCGCCATCGCCTGGCTGGGCGGCGAGCCCCTGAGCCGCCGGCCGCTCCTCTTCCTCGGGGTCCTGCTCATGGTCATGGGCCTCCAGGTGCTGACCACCGGGTTGCTGGCGGAGCTGATCGCCTTCTCGGGCTTCCGCCGCCGCGAGAGCTACTCGGTCAAAGAGACGCTGGAGTAGCCGGGACATGACCGGTTCCGGTCCGACCCTCGCGATCGTCGGGGGCGGCCTCGTGGGGCTGGCCACGGCCCGCGAGCTCCTCGCCCGCGGCCGCAAGGTGACGGTGATCGAGGCGGAGGAGCGGGTCGCCCGGCACCA
This sequence comes from uncultured Acidobacteriota bacterium, assembly GCA_963837945.1. Classification (GTDB taxonomy): domain Bacteria; phylum Acidobacteriota; class Thermoanaerobaculia; order Multivoradales; family DATKCC01; genus CAVUBL01. The sequence goes on along the minus strand of CAWIQD010000007.1, from coordinate 129,337 downwards.
GAGCGGTCACAACAGCGGCGTGATCCACTCGGGCCTCTACTACCGCCCCGGCTCGCTCAAGGCGCGCCTCTGCGCGGAAGGGGGAGACGCCCTCTACCGCTTCTGCGCCGAGCACGGGATCGCCTGCCGCCACACCGGCAAGCTGGTGCTGGCGACGGCGCCCGACGAGCTGCCGCGCCTCGACGAGCTGGAGCGCCGGGGACGGGCCAACGGCCTCGCCGGTCTCGCCCGCCTGGTGCCGGCCGAGGTCCGCGAGCGCTTCCCGGAGGTGGCTCCGGGCGACGCGCTCTGGGTGCCGCAGACCGGCATCGTGGATTACCCCGGGGTGGCCCGGATGCTGGCCCGGCAGGTGGCCGAGGGCGGCGGCGAGGTGCTGACCGGCGCGCCTCTGGTCGGGGTGTCCGACCGCAACGGCGCCCTGGTGCTCGAGCTCGGCGGGAGCGGCGCGGGACCGATCCGGGCCCGCCTGATGGTCAACTGCGCGGGCCTCCAGTCCGACCGGATCGCGCGCCTGGCGGGCACCCGGCCGGATCTCCGGATCGTGCCCTTCCGCGGCGAGTACCTGCAGCTCGTGGGGGAGGCGCGGCGGCGGATCTCGGCGCCGGTCTACCCGGTTCCGGACCCCCGTTTCCCGTTCCTCGGCGTCCACCTGACGCCCACCGTCGACGGGCGGGTCGAGGTCGGGCCGAACGCGGTGCTCGCCCTGGCGCGCCACGGCTACCGCCGCCGGGACCTCTCGTGGCGGGACCTCTGGGAGACCGCCTCCTACCCCGGTCTCTGGCGCCTGGCGGCGCGCCACTGGCGCCACGGCCTGGGAGAGATGGTGCGCTCGACGAGCCGGAGCGCCTTCCTGCGCGCGGCCCGCCGCCTGCTGCCCGACCTCGAGGAGCGCGACCTGGCGCCGGGCGGGAGCGGCGTCCGCGCCCAGGCGCTCGACCGCCGCGGCCGGCTCCTCGACGACTTCCGGATCGTCCACGGCGAGCGGACGGTCCACGTGCTCAACGCGCCGTCACCGGCGGCCACGGCTTCCCTGGCGATCGGCCGGGAGATCGCCGACCTGGTGGAGGCGAGGCTGGAGTGAGGAGATCGGAGTGACCATGATGCGAAGCACGGGTTCCGAAGGCGGCGAGCGATGGGCGACCCGCCTGGTCTGCTCGGCGACAGGTGCTCCGGCGCCCCTCGACGAGCCGGCCTTCCTGTCCCCCGCCGGCAAGCCCTATCTGGTGGAGTACGAGCTCGATGCCGACCGGGGGGCCGCCTGGGCGGAGGCGCTCGCCGGCCGCCCCTGGACCCTCTGGCGCTACCGGGAGCTGCTGCCGACGGCCGACCCGGCGGCCGCGGTCGACCTGGGCGAGGGCGGCACGCCGATGATCCCGCTGCGCCGCACCGCGCCGGCGGGCGTCGCCGTCTGGGTCAAGGACGAGAGCGGCAACCCGACCGGCTCGTTCAAGGCGCGCGGCCTGTCGCTGGCGGTCAACCGGGCCCGCGAGCTGGGCGCTCCCGGGGTCGAGCTGCCGAGCGCCGGCAACGCCGCCCTGGCGCTCGCCGCCTACGCCGCGGCCGCCGGCCTGCCGGCGCGCCTCGCCCTGCCGGCCGACACGCCGCCGGTGATCGCCGCGCGCTGCCGCCTCCACGGCGCGGAGGTCCTGACCGGAGGTCGCACCCTGGTCGAGGCGGCCGAGCGCCTCGCCGACTCCGACCGGGGCTTCTGGAACCTCTCGACCTTGAAGGAGCCCTACCGGGTCGAGGGCAAGAAGACGATGGGCCTGGAGGTCGCCGAGCAGATGGGCTGGGACCTGCCGGAGTGGATCGTCTACCCGACCGGCGGCGGCACCGGCATCGTCGGGATGCACAAGGCGTTCGACGAGCTCGAGCGGCTGGGCTTGGTGGGCTCCCGCCGGCCGCGCTTCGTCTCGGTCCAGATGGCGGGCTGCGCGCCGATCGTCCGCGCCTTCGAGCGCGGCGCGGAGGCGGCCGAGCCGTGGGCGTCGCCGGCGACCGAGGTCTACGGGTTGCGGGTGCCGCAGGCGGTCGGGGACTTCCTGATCCTGCGCGCGCTCTACGAGACCGGCGGGCGGGCGGTGGCGGTGGCGGAGGACCGGCTCGCCCACGCCGCCCGCCGGGCGGCGCGGGAGGAGGGGCTGCTGGTGGGACCGGAGGGTGCGGCGTGCCTGGTGGCGGTGGAGATGCTGGCGGCCGAGGGGGCGTTTGCCGAGGGGGATCGGGTGGTGGTCTTCCAGACCGGTCATCCGGGGAATTACGGCTGGAACGTGTGACCTCCGAGGTCTCGTCGTAGGCGGGTCCAGTCGAAGGCGGGGCCGGGGTCGGTCTTGCGCCCCGGGGCGACGTCGGAGTGGCCGACGACGCGCTCCGGGGTGATCGCCGGGTAGGCCCAGGCGAGGACGCGGACGAGCTCCGCCAGGCGCCGGTACTGGAGCTCCTCGTAGGGCACGTCGTCCGAACCCTCGAGCTCGATGCCCACCGAGACGTCGTTGACCCCCGAGCGGCCCTCCCAGCCCGAGGTCCCGGCGTGCCAGGCGCGGCGGTGGAAGGGCACGTACTGGACGAGCTCCCCGTCGCGGCGGACGAGGGCGTGGGCCGAGACGCGGAGGCGGGCGATCTCGCGCAGATAGGGGTGGACGCCGGGGCCGTCGGGGTCGAGCCGGTTGGTGAACAGCCGGTCGATCCAGGGCCCGCCGAACTCGCCCGGGGGCAGCGAGATGCCGTGGACGACGACCAGGTCGATCTCGACGCCCGGGGGCCGGTCGTCCTGGTTCGGCGAGGAGAGCTGGCGGGCGTCGCGGAGGAGGCCGGTCTCGGCGTCGAGGTCCATCGAGGTCGAAGTCTACGTCGAGGCGTCCCGGCAGGCCGGACGTCGTCCCCGCCTCCCGCCGTCCAGCACCGCCCGGCCTGCAATCCCGAATGAAGCGGCCGAGCTCTGTCTCGGCCGGGCGAGCCTCGCCGCCGGCACCGAGCCGTCCGGGCCCCGTGGTGGGCCATGGTATTCTGAGTTTCCGCCTGGGTGGGGCGTTTCCCCCCCCCCCGCGCTGCCCTCATCTCGCACGGTCCGACAGTCTTGGGTACGCACGCTCCCTTTCTGCACCCTGCTTCGACACTTCCCGGGAGGAACACCTGATGGAGATTCGCGATCTGGTCCTGGTCGACGGCGTCCGGACGCCGATGGGCGCCTTCAACGGCGCGTTCACCGACGTTTCGGCCATCGACCTCGGAGCCCACGCCGCGCGCGCTCTCTTCGAGCGCCTCGGCCTCGATCCCGCCGAGATCGAGCACACGGTGGTCGGCAACGCGCTGCAGACCTCGGCCGACGCCATCTACGGCGCGCGCCACGTGGCGCTCAAGGCCGGCGTGCCCAACGAGGTGCCGGCCTTGACCGTCAACCGCCTCTGCGGCTCGGGGATCCAGTCGATCGTCTCCGGCGCCCAGATGATCCTCACCGGCGAGGCCTCGCTCTGCCTGGTGGGCGGGATGGAGAACATGACCCAGGCGCCGCACGTGCTGTGGAAGGCGCGCCAGGGCTACCGGCTGGGCCACGCCGAGCTCCAGGACCTGCTCATGGCCTCGCTCGATGGACCCCTACTGCGGCTGCTACATGGCCCAGACCAGCGACAACCTCGCCCGCGACTACGGCATCGGCCGGCGCGAGCAGGACGAGTTCGCCCTCGAGAGCCACCAGCGGGCGACCGACGGGTGGGAGAGCGGCCGCCTCGCCGAGGAGGTGGTGCCGGTCGAAGTGGGCTCGGGAAAGCGTGCCCGCACGGTCGAGAGGGACGAGCACCTGCGCCCGGAGAACACCCTCGAAGGGCTCTCGAAGCTGCCGACCGCCTTCGACAAGGAAGGGTTCGTCACCGCCGGCAACGCGTCGGGGATCGTCGACGGCGCCGCCATGATGATCCTCACCACCGCCGAGCGGGCGCAGGCCGAGGGCTGGGCTCCGCTCGGCCGGATCCTCTCCTGGTCGGTCGTCGGGGTCGAGCCGTCGCGCATGGGCATCGGCCCGGCGCCCGCGATCCGCAAGGAGCTGGGCAAGCTGGGCAAGAGCCTGGACGATCTCGACCTGGTGGAGATCAACGAGGCCTTCGCCGGGCAGGTCCTGGCGGTGGTCAAGGAGCTCGGCCTCGACCGCGACAAGCTGAACGTCAACGGCGGGGCGATCGCCATCGGCCATCCGCTCGGGGCGACCGGCACGCGCATCACGCTGACCCTGCTCAAGGAGCTCCGGCGCCGCGGCGGCGGGCTGGGCACGGCCTCGGCCTGCATCGGCGGCGGCCAGGGGATCGCGATCACCGTGGAGAGCATGGGGTGACCGCGGCCGCGGTCCTCGACCTCTCCGGCAAGCGGGTGGTGGTGACCGGCGGCAGCCGGGGAATCGGCGCCGCCTGCTGTCGGCTGTTCGCGCGCGCCGGAGCGGCGGTGGGGATCGTCTACCGGGCGAGCGACGAGCGGGCCGGCGCGCTGCTCGCCGAGCTCCGCGAGATCGCGCCCGCGGCGCCCCACTGGCTCCACCGCACCGACCAGTCCCGCCCCGACCAGGTCGAGCGCCTGTTCGCCTTCGTCGGGCGGGAGTGGGGGCGGCTCGACTGCCTGGTGAACAACGCCGGCGTGTGGGAGCGCAACCCGCTCGGCGCCTTCGACCTGGACGGCTACCGGCGGGCGATGGACACGAACGTCCTGGGGCCCTTCGCCTGCACCGCGGCGGCGTTGCCGCTCCTCCGGGCCGCCGAGGACGGCAACGTGGTCAACCTCTCGTCGACCGCCGGCCAGCGCGGCGAAGCCTTCTACAGCCCCTACGCGGCGACCAAGGGAGCGATGATCTCGGCGACCAAGGCCTGGGCGGTGGAGCTCGCGCCGGCCCGTGCGGGTCAACGCGGTCGCCCCCGGCTGGGTGGCGACCGACATGAGCGCCGCAGGCCTTGGCGGGCGCCGGGCGGGAGCGGATCGACGCCGCCATCCCGCTCGGCCGGGTGGCGACGCCCGAGGAGGTCGCCGGCCCGGTCGTCTTCCTCGCCTCGGCGCTCGCCCGCCACGTCACCGGCGAGATCCTCAACGTCAACGGCGGCGCGGTGCTCGCGGGGTAGCGATGGCCTCCTGGTCGGGTAGCGGTGGACCCCCGTCGCTTTGGCTGGGCCGGCGCCAGGAGCCGGTCGCCGAGGTGGAGGTGGCGATCGTCGGCGGCGGGCTGGTCGGCCTGTCGACCGCCTACTGGCTGGCCGCCATGGGCCGGCGGCCGCTGGTCCTCGAAGCGGGCCACCTGGCCGGCCACGCCTCGGGGCGCAACGCCGGCTTCCTCCTGACCGGCTCGCCCGACCCCTTTCGCCGGCTCGAGGACCGGGTCGGTCCCGACGCCGCACGGGCCTTCTGGGAGCTGTCGCGGGAGAACCGGGAGCTGCTGCGCTCCGAGCTGATCGACTCCGGGCGCGTCGAGTGCGACTTTCACGGCGGCGGCAGCTGGCTCGCCGTGGTCGGCGGCGGGGCCGAGGAGGCCGAGCTCCGGGCGAGCGGCGAGCGTCTGGCGGCGCTCGGCTTCGAGATCGAGTGGCGTGAAGGCGACGATGTGGCCCGGGCGGCCGGGAGCCCCCGGGTGCGGGCCGCCCTCTACCAGCCGCGCGACGGCGGGCTCGACCCGGTGCGCCTGTGCCGCGGCCTGGCCCGGGTGTCCGGGGCCGAGCTGCGCACCGGCTCGTGGGTCCAGGCCCTGGAGCCGCGGGGGGACCGGATCGAGATCGTCGCCGACGGCGGCAGCGTGCTGGCCGAGCGCGTGGTGGTGGCGCTCAACGCCTACGCTCCCGCGCTCTTGCCGCACCTGGGAGGCGAGGTCCGGCCGGTCCGCGCCCAGATGCTGGCGACCGGGCCCGGCGAGCCCCTGATGCGGGGCGTCTGGTACCTGAACCGGGGCTTCGAGTACGTCCGCCAGCTGGGCGACGGAACGGTCCTCGCCGGAGGCTGCCGCGAGACCGCCCTGGCCGCCGAGGTGGGATACCTCGAGTACCCGACGGCGGGCGTTCAGGGAGCGCTCGAGCGCTTCGTCCACGACACCTATCCGGCGCTTCGGGAGCGGCCGATCGCCCGGCGCTGGGCCGGGGTGATGGGCTTCACCGCCGACGGCCTGCCCCGGATCGGCGAAGCGCCCGGGATGCCCGGCGTCCTCTACGCGGCCGGGTTCAACGGCCACGGTCTGTCCCTCGGGTTCGCGACCGGGCGCCACCTGGCGCGTTGGGCGCTGGGCGAGACCGACCGCCCCCTCCTGCCGCCCTCGCTGACCGCCTGAGGGGCCCGCCCGGCGCCCGCCAGCGGCCCTCGATCGGCATGGTACGATCCTCGGCGCTTTGATCCCGACAAGCCGTTTTCCTACCAGGTAGGGGGCACATCCGTGTTTGAGACGATCGTCAACACGCTCGAGAAAGCGGTCTGGTCCTTCGGCGTCCCGGTCGGCGGCGGGGAGACCATCCCGCTCATCGTCATCGCCCTGCTGGGCACCGGCCTGTTCCTCACCCTGAGGCTCGGGTTCATCCAGGTCCGCCGGCTGGGGCACGGCTTCGCGGTGACCTCGGGCAAGTACGACGATCCCAGCGAGCCGGGCGACGTCTCCCACTTCCAGGCCCTGACCACGGCGCTCTCGGCGACGGTCGGCATCGGCAACATCGCCGGCGTGGCGATCGCCATCCACTTCGGCGGCCCGGGCGCCCTGTTCTGGATGTGGATGACCGCGCTGCTCGGCATGGCGGTCAAGTACTCCGAGGTGACCCTGTCGCAGAAGTACCGGCAGGTGGAGTTCGCGGACCAGGACCCGGAGAAGTGGGAGGGCTCGGTCTCGGGCGGGCCGATGTACTACATCGAGCGGGGCTTGAAGGAGCGCTTCGGCGGCAACTGGAAGCCGCTGGCCGTGATCTTCGCGGGCGGCCTGGTCCTGACCTCGTTTTTGACCGGCAACGGCGTGCAGGCGAACACCGTCGCCGACACGCTGTTCCATGCGTTCGCCATCCCGAGGTGGGGGACGGGCCTGTTCACCGCCACCGTCGTGGCCCTGGTCATCCTGGGCGGCATCCGGCGCATCGGCGCCGTCACCGGCATCCTCGCGCCGGTGATGGCGGCGATCTACGTGGCCGGGGCGATGGTGGTCATCGTCATGAACTACGACCAGGTCCTGCCCACGTTCGGCCTGATCTTCCGGGAGGCGTTCCACCCGACGGCGGGGATCGCGGGCACCGGGGTCGGGGTCTTCGTGGTGACCATGATGTGGGGGGTCCGGCGCGGCCTCTTCTCGAACGAGGCCGGCCAGGGCTCCGCGCCGATCGCCCACGCCGCGGCCAAGACCGACGAGCCGGTCTCCGAGGGCGTGGTGGCGCTGCTCGAGCCGTTCATCGACACGATCGTGATCTGCTCGATGACCGGCCTGGTGGTGATCATCACCGGCGCCTGGGCGGCCAAGATCCCGAGCCAGGTCGTCCTCGGCGGAGGCGATCAGTCCTACGTCATGCAGGGGGGAAGCCATGCCGGGACGCAGGCCCAGGCGCCCCCGGAGCTCCGGATCGAGAACGGCGAGCCGCAGGTGGCGCCCGCCGGTGGTCCGGTGATCGCCTGGCACGAGGTGGCGGTGGACACGCTCTACGTCGACGCCGCACACACCCGGCCGTTCACCGGCACGGTCCTCCCCGGGCAGGCGATCGCCAAGGCGGCCGACGGCAAGGTCTACACCGTCCTCTACGCCGACGCCGCGGCGACCGGCGCGCCGCTCACCCAGCTCGCCTTTCGCAAGGGCCTCAAACGCTTCGGCAGCTGGGGCGGGCTGATCGTGGCGGTCTCGGTCTTCCTGTTCGCCATCTCCACGGCGATCTCGTGGAGCTACTACGGCGACCGCTGCGCCAACTACCTGTTCGGCCCGAAGGCGGTCCTGCCCTACAAGATCGTGTACGTGATCATGCACTTCGTCGGGGCGGTGGCGTCGCTCGCCACGATCTGGACGATCGGAGACATCTCGCTGGGCTTCGTGACCTTTCCCAACCTGCTCGCCCTCGTGCTGCTCTCCGGCACGGTGGTGGCGGCGACCAAGAGCTACTTCAAGCGCCGGCCCTGGGAGCAGAACCGGCTCGACCACGAGCGCTGGCTCGCCGACCACAAGAAGAAGGGGTAGGCGGGGAGGGGGGCCGGCCTCTACCGGCCCGCCGCCTCGAGGTATCCGAGGCACTTGTAGACGAGCTTCGCCGCCAGGAACTCGCTCGCGCGGTGGCCGGCCGCGGGGGCCAGCTCGACCACGTCCATGGCGACCACCTCCTTGGTCGCGAAGAGCGTCCTGAGCAGCGCCAGGGTCGGGTACCAGGCGCCGCCGCCCGGTTCCGGTGTGCCCGTGGCCGGCACCAGCGCCGGGTCGAAGTAGTCCACGTCGAAGGTGAGATAGATCCTCTCCGGCAGCTCCGCGAGGAGCCCCGCGAAGCGCTCGGAGAGGTCCGGCGCGGCGAGCTCGTGCCCCCAGATCGTCGGCAGCTCCCGCTCCCGGACGAGCTCGGCCTCGGGGGCGGAGAGGGAGCGGACGCCCACGGCGAGGGTGGGCAGGCCCGCCTCCACGATCCGGCGCATGACCGAGGCGTGGCTCCACTGCGTCCCTTCGAACTCGGCGCGCAGGTCGGCGTGGGCGTCGAGCTGCACCACTCCGATCTCGCCGAAGCGGTCCCGCGCGGCGAAGACGAGGGCCGAGCTCAGGCTGTGCTCGCCGCCCAGCGACACCAGGAACTTGCCGGCCTCGAGGTGCCGGCGGGCCTCGGCGCGGATCTCGGCCAGGGCCGCGCCGAGCTCGTGGGCCTCGGGGGCGAAGGGGGGGAGGGTCGCGATGCCCATGCGGTAGGGCTCGGAGCGGAGCTCTTCGTCGTAGAGCTCCATGGCATGGGAGGCGCGGATGATCGCACCGGGGCCGTCGACGGTGCCCTTGCCGTAGGTGGTGGTTCGTTCGAAGGGGAGGGGGAGGACGGCAGCGCGGGCGGTTTCGTAGGTGCTGTCTTCGTCGTAGAGGAGGGCGAAGGTGGTGGGGAGGGCGGGCATGGCAGGTGATTGTAGCCGGAGGGCGGAGGGTGAGGGGTGGAGGGTGAGGTGGTCGAGGCGGAGGTGGCGTGGGTGGTTGAGGCGGAGTCGAGTAGCGACGCCCGTGGGGCGGATGGCTTTCTCGGCGGCGGACTGCGCCGGCGAGAAACCACCGCGCCCCGCGGGCTGCCCCCTGGGTGGTCGGGACGATGTCCTCCGGCGGGTGGGGGAGGGTGAGGAGTGGATCGGCGGGCTCGCACTCCGGGAGGGCTCCGACCCCGGAGGGCAACGAACCCGTGAAGCGGCCGAGCCTGCCTCGGCCGGGCGAACGGTGCGGTTCGCATCGACCGGTGAGCGGAGGCAAGCGCGGCAGGCCGCCGGCCCGGTGCCCGGGGCCGAGCTGCCTGCCGCGAACGGCGCGGTCGCACCGAGCGGCGACGAGGCGATCCCGGCGGGCTGCCGGCTGGGCCGAGCTCGCCTCGGCCGCAACTGTGCGGTGGGCTCCAAATCCGCCGCCACCGCAAGATCGGAGGGATGGTTTGGCGTCCTTCTTGGTGAAAGGAGAAACGATGCTGAACGGTGCAGCGATGATCGCCGAGGTGCCGAGGATGGAGCGGCCGCGGGAACGGCTGCTCGAACACGGGAGCCAGAGCCTCTCCGACGCCGAGCTGGTGGCGGTCCTCTTGCGCTCCGGGTACCCGGGAGTGTCGGTGCTCTCGATCGCCCGCGAGCTGCTCGACGACTGCGGCGGGCTGGCCGGCCTGATCGGGGTGCGCAAGAAACGGATCCTGCGCCCCGGCATCGGAGAGGCGAAGGCCGCCATGTTGATGGCGGCGGTGGAGATTGCGCGGCGCCTCGCGCACCGGGAAGTGCCCGAGCGGCAACCGATGTCCCGGCCTGCCGAGGTGGTGAGCTACCTCGCCCTGCGCTACGCCCGGCGGGACCAGGAGGTGATGGGTGCTCTCTACCTCGACACCCGCCACAAGATGGTCGGCGAGCGGGAGATCTTCCTCGGCACCCTCTCGCGCGCGTCGGTCGAGCCCCGGGAGGTCCTCAAGGAGGCTCTCCTCCACCGGGCGGCCGGGCTGGTGCTCTTCCACACCCACCCGAGCGGCGATCCCTCGCCCAGCCTCGAGGACCTGAGCTTCACCCGGCGCATGGTCGAAGCCTGTGAGGTGCTGGGCTTGAAGCTGGTCGACCACCTGATCGTGGGCGGCGCCGGGCGCTGGGTCTCGCTCAAGGAGCGGGGGGCCTGGTGACGGGAGCCGCGGGAACAAACCGACCGCCCCGGGCCGTTCTGGCAGGCGAGGCCGGCGAGCCTCGTCCCCCCAGGAGTGAGCCGGATGATCCAGAGCGAAGCAATGCGCGACGAGAGGACCGACGACCCCATGGGCGCCGAAGGCACCCTCGAGCTGGGCCTCGCGGCGGGCGGCTGGCTGCGCTACGGCGTCGCCGACCTCGGTGACGTCGTCGAGGAGGCGCGCGCCCGCCGCGACCTCTCGCCCGTGGCCTCGGCCGCGCTCGGGCGGGGGATGTCGGCCGCGGCGCTGTTGCTGCGCATGTCGCTCAAGGCGCCGAGCCGTCTGGTGCTCGAGGTGCGGGGCGACGGCCCTCTGGGCACCGTCCTCGTCGAGGCCGACGACCAGGGCCACCTGCGGGGCACGGTCGGCAACCCGCGGGTCGACGTGCCGGCGCGGCCGGACGGCAAGCTCGCCGTCGGCCACGCGGTCGGCTCCGGCATCCTGCGGGTGATCCGCGAGCACGCGGCGGGGAGCTACGCGAGCCAGGTCGAGCTGGTGTCGGGCGAGATCGGCCTCGACGTCGCCCACTACCTGCGCCAGAGCGAGCAGACCCGCTCGGCGGTCCTGCTCGGCGTCCTCACCCGGCGCGAGGGGGTGGCGGGCGCGGGGGGCTTGATCGTCGAGGTCCTCCCCGGTGCGCCCGACGCCGTTCTGAGCGACCTCGAGGGCAACCTGGAGGGGTTCGCAGGGGTCAGCCGCCTGTTCGAGGAGGGCGGGCGCGAGCTGGTGCTCGACGCGGTCCTCGCCGGCTTCGACCGCGAGGCGGCCGAGACGCTGCGCCTGCGCCACCGTTGCCGGTGCAGCCGGGAGCGGCTGGCGCGCCACCTCGCCTTGCTGCCCGAGGAGGATCTCGCCGAGGTGCTCACCGACGAGGGCGTGGTCGAGGGCGAGTGCGTGTTCTGCGGCGCCCTCTACGTCTTTACGCCGGAGGAGCTCGCCGCCTCCGGCTCCGGGGCCGCTCCGCAGCCCTGAGCGCCGGGCGGGCCCGGGGCGCTCTGCTACAATTCGGCCCCCGCGCCGGTCCCGGCTCGCACCGTGACCGGCGCCGGCCCTCCCGCCGGGCGGAACCCTCGTCATGAGCAGCTTCTACGTCACCACGCCGATCTACTACGTCAACGACCTGCCCCACATCGGTCACATCTACACCACGACGGTGGCCGACGTGGTGGCCCGTCACCGGCGCCTCGCGGGCGACCGGGTGCGCTTCCTGACCGGCACCGACGAGCACGGCCAGAAGATCGAGCGGGCCGCCGCGGCGCAGGGCGTCGCGCCTCTCGCCCTGGCCGACCGGGTGGTCGAGAGCTATCACGAGCTCTGGCGCGAGCTCGGGATTTCGAACGACGACTTCATCCGCACCACCGAGCCGCGCCACGTCGACGGGGTCGTCGCCCTGATCGAGCGGATCGGGGCCGCGGGCGACTTCTACGTCGATCGCCACGAGGGCTGGTACTGCGCGGCCTGCGAGACCTTCTACACCGAGAAGGAGCTGGTGGGCGAGGACCGCCGCTGCCCGGACCACGGCACGCCCACCGAGTGGAAGTCCGAGGAGAACGTCTTCTTCCGGTTGTCGAAGTATGCCGAGCCGCTGCTCGAATGGTACGCGTCGGATCCGCCCCCGATCCAGCCCGAGAGCCGCCGCAACGAGATGCGCTCGTTCGTCGAGGGCGGGCTCATCGACCTCTCGGTGTCGCGCGCCAACCTCGCTTGGGGCATCCCCTTCCCGGAGCAGCCGGGGCAGACGGTCTACGTCTGGCTCGACGCCCTGACCAACTACGTCAGCGCCCTGGGGTTCGGGCGCGACGACGGCGAGCTCTACCGCGCCTTCTGGGAGGGTGCCGGCACCCGCCTCCACCTGGTGGGCAAGGACATCCTGCGCTTCCACACCGTCTACTGGCCGGCCTTCCTCCTCTCGGCGGGGCTGCCCCTGCCGACCACCGTCTGGGCGCACGGCTGGTGGCTCCGCGATCAGCGGAAGGTCTCGAAGTCCGCGGGCAACGTGGTGCGCCCGGACCACCTGATCGCGCGCTTCGGCGCCGATCCGCTGCGCCACTTCCTGATGCGCGAGATGGTCTTCGGCCAGGACGCCTCGTTCTCCGACGAGGCGTTCGTCGAGCGCTACAACAGCGACCTGGCGAACGACCTCGGCAACACGGTCAGCCGGCTCGTGACCCTGTCGCGCCGGGCGTTCGACGGCAGGACGCCGCCGGTGCCGTGCGACGACAACCCGCTGGTGGCGGTCGCGGCCGAGACGGTGGCGGCCTATCGGGCCGCGATGGACGAGCTCGCGTTCCAGAATGCACTCCAGGCGCTCTGGCGACTGCTCGCCGCGGCCAACGGCTACATCGTCGAGCGCGAGCCGTGGAAGACGATCAAGGCCGAGGGCTCCTCGGACGCCCTGTCGCGCGTCCTGTGGAACGGCCTCGAGGCGGTCCGGATCGTGGCCTGCGGCCTGCTGCCGTTCCAGCCGGGGACGGCGCCCCGCGTGCTTGCCGCGATCGGCGCCGGCGCCCCGCCCGAGAGCCTCGCCGCCCTCGAGTGGGGCGGCCTTCCGACCGGGGCGCCTCTGCCCGACCCCGAGCCGCTCTTCCCGCGCATCGACAAGGAGGCCTTCCTGGCCGAGATGCGGGAGGGCACGACGGAGAAGCCCACGACCTCCGAGGACACCATGATCTCCATCGACCGGTTCTTCGAGACCCAGCTGCGCACCGCCACCGTCACCGCCGCCGAGGCGATCCCCAAGTCGTCGAAGCTCCTGAAGCTGACCGTCGACCTGGGCGACGAGACCCGCACGGTGGTCGCCGGCATCGCCAAGCAATACGCGCCCGAGGACCTGGTGGGGCGCCAGGTCGTGATCGTGGCGAACCTCGAGCCCGCGAAGCTCATGGGGGTCGAGTCCCAGGGGATGGTGCTCGCCGCCGACGACGGCGGGGCGCCGATCCTGCTCCATCCGGAGAAGACCGTCCCCAACGGCACCCGCGTGCGCTGAGGCGCACCCGCTGCGCCTCGGCGCATCCCGCCGAGCGAGCGCGGCGAGTCGAAGGATCTCGCAGCCCGATGCCCCTCGTCGACTCCCACTGCCACGTCCACAACCTCCCGGCCGGCGAGCGCGACGCAGTCCTGGACGCCGCCCGCGAGCGCGGGGTGACCGGCTTCCTGGTGCCGGCGGTGCGCCTCGCCGACGCCGTGGAGGTACTCGACCTCTGCCACCGCCACGACGACGTCTGGTGCGCGCTGGGGGTCCATCCGCACGACGCGGAGAGCTGGCGGGAGGGCGACGCCGAGCGCCTGGCCGATCTCCTCGCCGATCCCAAGGCCGTGGCGGTGGGGGAGTGTGGGCTCGACTTCCACTACGACCACTCGCCTCGCGAGATCCAGGAGCGGGTCCTGCGCGAGCAGTGGCGCCTGGCGATCGACCTCGGCCTGCCGGCGGTGGTCCACAACCGGGACTCGAACGAGCGCATGACGGCGATCGCGCTCGAGCCGGAGCTCGTGCCGCTCCAGGCCGACTTTCACTCCTTCGCCGGCGGCCTCGACATGGCGCGAGTCCTGATCGGGCGGGGGTTCTACCTCGGCTTCACCGGCATGATCACCTTCCCCAGGGCCGACAACGTCCGCGAGGTGATCCCCGAGCTCCCCCTCGACCGCGAGCTGGTCGAGACCGACACCCCCTACCTCGCGCCGGTCCCCCACCGCGGCAAGCCCAACCAGCCCGCCTTCGTCGTCGAGGTCGCCCACCGCCTCGCCGAGGAGCGTTCCGAGCCCTACGAAGTGACCTGCCGGCGGACGACGGAGAACTTCTTCCGCCTGTTCACCAAGGCCCAGGGTTGAAGCCGGCACCGAGCGCCCCTGGCCCCCCGAGTCTGCCGAGCACCGGGAGGGGGCGCGGGCTTCAGCGGCAAAGAGGACGCTTGCAGAGCCCAACCCCGGAGGGCCGGGGGCTCCCGGCCGGAGGACGTCGAGGACTGGGCTCAACGCTTGGCGGGCCTTCCCCGAAGAGCCCAACCCCGGAGGGCCGGGGGCTCCCGCGCGGCGACGTCTGAGCCGAGTGGCCCCGAGACCGCTGGGAAGCCCGTGTCGTCTCGGAGCGAGGCGAAGCCGAGGCGCGCGCCGACGCTTCATCGCCCACGAGCAGCGCGCACCGTTCGCAAGCGCGGGAGCCCCCGGCCCGGCCTCACACCGGGTTCGGCACGTCGACGAACTCGACCTCGATTCCGAACCGCTCCGCCACCAGCTCCCCGAGGGCCCGGATCCCGCAGACCTCGGTCGCATAGTGGCCGCAGGCGAGGAAGTGGACGCCGCTCTCGCGGGCGGTGTTCATCACCCACTCGGAGACCTCGCCGGTGACGAAGGCGTCGAGCCCCAGGGCGATGGCGAGCTGGAAGTCCTTCTGGGCTCCGCCGCTGATCACCCCCACCGTCTCGACCGCCTCGCCGTCGCCCGGCAGGTGGAGCGGCTCGCGGCCGTAGAAGTCTCGGCATCGCGCCACCAGCTCCGCCGCCGAGAGCGGCTCCGGAAAGCGCCCCCGGAAGCCCACCGGCAGCCCCCAGGCGTCGCCGAAGGGCTCGAGGTGCTCGAGGCCGAGGGCGCGGGCCGCCAGCGCGTTGTTGCCGATCTTCGAGTGGCGGTCGAGCGGCAGGTGGTAGGCGAGGAGGTTGAGGCCGTGGCCGAGGAGCTCGGCCACCCGGGCGTGGTGCATGCCGACCAGGACCGGCGACTGCCAGTCCCAGAAGATCCCGTGGTGGACGAGGATCGCGTCGGCCCCCAGCGCGCGCGCCCGCTGGAAGAGCTCGAGGCAGGCCGAGACGCCGGTCACGATCTTGCGAATCTCCCCGCGGCCCTGGACCTGGAGGCCGTTCGGGCCGTAGTCCTCGCCCTCGTGGGCGCCCAGGTACTCGTCGAGCCAGCGGGCGAGGGCGTCGCGGTCGATGGAGGGGGCGGCCGGGGGGGCGGGGGCGGTGGGATCGGGGGAGTCGGGCATGGGACGATTGTAGTGGAGGGACCGGCGGCGGGACGGGGCGGTGGGGTGGTTGGAGCGTGGGAGGCGAGACCGGCGGGCCGGGGCGGAGCGTCCGCCCTCCGGCACGGCGGGGATCTCTCTGACTTCGGCCGGGGTCCCCGCCTCCCATGGCTTCGCGGTGGAGCGGGCGTGCCCTTCCACCGGGCGTGCCGGCTCCGCGGGCCACGAGGCCTCCGGGCGGACGCCTCGCCCCGGCCCTTGCGTTCGTCGGCGGTTGCGGCTCACCCGGTCGCCGGGAGGGGAGGAGAGGGGGAATCGGCGGGCTTGCCTCCTGGGCCGGGCTCGTGCCTGGGGTAAGCTGACGCGCGATGGTCGATCATAGCGACTCGCTTGATCTCCCCGTCTCGCCCTCGACCGGGATCGACGACACGGCGCCCGAGGTGCGGGCGATGCGGATCGCGGCCTTCCGGCGGATGGCGCCGGCGGAGAAGCTCGCGCGGGTGATGGACCTCAACCGGGCCGTCGAGAGCCTGGCCCTCGCACGCATCCGCAAGCAGTACGGCCCTGGCCTCTCGCAGCGCGAAGAGCGGCTCCGGCTCGCCTCCCTCTACCTGCCTCGCGACACGATGGTCGAGGTCTTCGGCTGGGACCCCGACGTCCACGGGCGTTGACCGAGACCTCCGTTCCCATGCTCGCCAGCGAAGCCCTCCGGGTCTGCGTCGAGCTGGGCCGTATCCTGGACGATCTCGGCGTGCCCTATGCCGTGGGTGGCTCGCTCGCCAGCTCGCTTCACGGCGTTCCCCGCTCGACCCAGGACGCGGACCTGGTGGCCGACCTCCGAGAAGAACACGTTGCGCCCTTCGTCGCGGCGCTCGCCGAGCGCTTCTACGTGGACGAGGAGCGGGTCCGCCACGCCTTCCGGCGGCAATCGTCGTTCAACGTTCTCGAGCTGGCGACGATGTTCAAAGTAGACGTCTTCGTGCTCGGGGTAGGGGAGCTCCACCGGGAGCAGATGGCGAGGCGCAGGCGAATCGAGCTTCCCGAGGGCGCAGGCGAGCTCGACCTCGCCTCGGCCGAGGACACGGTGCCAGAAGCTCCGCTGGTACGACCTCGGCCACCGGGTCTCCGACCGCCAGTGGCGAGACGTCCTCGAGGTGCTGGAGGTCCAGCGCGATCGGCTGGACCGGGAGTACCTCGGGCGGGGGGCGCAGATCCTGGAGGTTTCGGATCTTCTGGAACGGGCTCTCGAGGAGGTGGGGCTCATCGGTTGACGAAGGCTGGTCGCGCCGCCTCTCGTCGAGTATCTCCCGACTCTTCCGGCCACTCTCCGTCGACAGCTGTCGGCCGCCGCTGTCGGCGACTCCGATGAACGGGCGAAGGCAGTCGTAGGTGGAAGGCGTGTTGTCCTCGTCGATCGCAAGCAGCTCATGGCGTCGCGGATCACCTCGGAGCGGGTCTGCCCGCGCCGCTTGGCGAGAGGGGCCAGGACGGCTCGGGTGGCAGGATCGAGTCGAGTGCTGGCCATAGGGCGAGCCGCGTGGCGATGCGTTCCCGATGTTGGAAGGGTCTTGACTTGACTTTGGCGAGAGAGCGGCGTAACATCGACTTTGCCGAACAACGAAAGGAGGTGCCGACTCCCGGATCACATGACGCCGAAGGACCTCGACCCCTGATGAAGCGCCGGCCTTTGGGCCGGGACGCGATCACCCAGCGGCCCGAGTGAGCGCGAACTCACCCGGGCCCGTCACGCAAAGGAGAAGCGACCTCCCATGCGCAACGAGACGAAGAGTACCAATTCCTCAGCCCGTTCCCCCCGCGACAACGCCTTCACGCCCGAGTTCCTGAGCTGTGCCCAGGCCGTTCCGCGGCCCGGAGACGTGGCCCACGCGGACCTCGCAACCCTGGCCGTCGATCCGGCCGCGAGCGGCCCTTGGGTCGTCGAGCCAGTCACCACCGGGCACGGCCCGGCCTGGGTGGTAGTGCGGGAAGGGGAGAGCTACGAGGACGGCGCCGCCGTCGCAGTCATCCGCTGCCGCATCACGGCGGCCCTCGCTGCGGCGATCCTGCCCGCCCTGGCGATCCCGAACCACCTCCGGTTCGGCGAGCGCAGGCGGCCCTGCGGGCTGCCGCTCCACGATGGTGCGCACTTCCTCGGCCACCTGGCTCCGAGAGGCCCGGCCCACCATGCGGCCCTGGTCCACCACCTCCACACCGCCCGGACCCTCTTGACCCAGCCCGAGTCCCTGGTCACCCTCGTCCGCGCCTACGCTCCAGAAGCCATCCAGCTCCTGGGCCGTGCCCTGGCCCGGACGGTCGAGACGTAGGGCCTTTTACAGCTACCACGTGCCGGCCCGTCCCACCCGGAGCCGTCTGAACTCGGGCCTTGACACGAGGGTTCTAGATTGAGTACCCTTCGGTTGAGGGTGGTATTTCACCCGGTCTTCTACGTCCCAGCTCCGAAGTTCCAGATCCTACCTCCCTAGTCCGAAGTTCTCGGTTCCAACTTCCCTGTCCTAGGTTCGCAGTCCGATCTTCAGGATCCTATCTTCGCTGTCCGAGGTTCGCGGTTCGATCTCCGCGGTCCGAGTTCCGCTGTCCGATCTTCCCTGTTCTAGATTCACAGTTCGATCTTTGCGTTCCGACCCCCGAACTACTGACTCTAAGTTCTGTACTCTATTGAATGTTCAATATCCGATTTCCTAGGTTCGCGGTTCGAGACGGGACAACGAATCTCGGAACCTTAACCAAGGAGATAGATATGTATACGCTAAGATACTTGGCGTTGCTGCTATTGGCTGCGGGTGCCGCACTGCTAGTCGTGCACTTCCCCAAAGAGGCACCCGTGAGAGCGGTCACGGTAATCGATGGCACGATGTTCACGGTGATCGATGGGAGTCGGCTCCCTCGGTGTGGTTGGGTTGAGGCGTGGTGAGGCGGTAGCGGAGGTAGTGGAGGTAGTCGGGATCGAGGCGGGGGTCGGAGAGCTCGTCGAGGACGGGGAGGAAGTAGTGAAGGGAGCGGATGGCGGGCAGCGGCGTTGCCGTCGGGAGCCGGGCCTGGCGTCGGGCGGCGGCGAGGCGCATGGCGAGCTCGACGCGCTCGAGGGGGACGCGCCGGTGGTAGAGGAGTGCGGCGAGGCATCGGTCGGCGCGGCGTACGCGGCCGGAGGTCTCAGGGGTGCGGCGGTAGAGGGTGAGGAGGCTCTCGACATACTGCTGGCGCTCGGAGGCGGCCATGGTGGGGTTCTCAGGAGCGCTCGCCGGCGCGTCGGGGCCGGGCTTGGGTCGGGGGGGTGAAGAGCTCGAGGTAGAGCTTGTGGTCGAGCTGGGAGAAGCTCGCGATGGGCGGCGGTGGCGAGGAGCTCGTGGGCGAGGTTGGCGAGGACGCGCAGATTGCCGGCGGCGTGCTCGGTGAGGGTGGTGACGAGCTCGTCGGTCATCAGGTGGGGCTGGCCGGCCTGGGCGAGGACGTGGGCGAGCCAGTCGGCGAGCTGCTGGGGTGAGCGGTAGCCGAGGTCGAGGCGCACGCGGATGCGGCTGGCCACGGGCAGCAGGTCCTGATGGCGGAAGTGCTGGGTGAGGCGCGGGTCGCCGGAGAGGACCACGGTCAGCAGCGAGCGCGAGTCGAAGTGGGCGGAGGTGAGGATGCGCAGCTCGGCCAGGACCGCGGCGGGTCTTCCTCAGCCTCGTCGACCAGGAGCACCGGGCGCAGGCGGGTGGCTTCGAGGTGGGCAAGCCAGGTCTCGCGCAATGCCCGGAAGCCGGCCCAGCGGTTATGGGGTTGGAGCGGTACGCCGAAGAGCTGGCCGAGCTCGCGGTAGAAGTCGGCGATGCCGCTCTGGGGCCGGGTCAGGACCGCCGGGGCGAGGTCCGGGAGGGCCTCGAGGTGGTGGGCCAGGAGGCGCAGGGCCACCGACTTGCCGGTGAGCCTGGTCACGACAATCGATGGTTTCCTGGGCCAGGGTGATCGCGATCAGCGAGGGAAAGGTGTGACAGCGCCTCAAATATCGTGATCTTTGGAGGCTGGGCCTCAGCATCATCCGCGCCCGGAGGGCGCGCCGGGCGGGAGGGGGTCGAGGCGGCGGTGAGGGAGTGCCCTCCAGGGGGTTGACGTGCCCCCTGGAGGGCGTGTCTTCTTTCGGGTGTCAACGCCGGAAAGGAGACGCCCCCTTGTACCAGAGCCTGTTCGAAGACGCCAGCCTCTTCTGTCTGTTCCTGGAAATCGACCGCGACCTGGCGAGGACGGCTCGGGCGGCAGGATGCCCGGCGTGCGGCGGGGCACTGCACCGGGCGAGCTTCTTTCGCAAGCCGCGGGGCGCTCCGACGAGCCTGGGCCGTGAGCATGGTGAGCGGTTCAGCTTCTGCTGCGCGGTGGAGGGGTGCCGGCGGCGGGTGACGCCGGCGTCGGTGCGGTTCTTGGGGCGCAAGGTCTACCTCGGGGCGGTGGTGGTGCTGGTGGCGGCGCTCTCCGACGGTGCGACCCGGCAGCGCGGCGAGCGGCTGCGGGAGCTACTCGGGGTGAGCCGGCGCACGCTCGGGCGCTGGCGGCGGTGGTGGCGCCAGAGGGTGCCGGCGACGCGGTTCTGGCAGGCGGTGCGAGGCCGGTGGGCACGGCCGGTGGCGGAGGAGGCGCTGCCGGCGAGCCTGCTGGCGGTCTTCGGGGCGGTGGTGGAGCCGGGGGAGAGGGTGGTGGCGGTGCTGCGCTTCCTGGGTCCGCTGACGACGGGGCCGGGGCTTTGTGGGGGTGCTTTTTGAGGCTCGGGCGCGGCCCGCAGAAGATGCGTCTCGACGGCAGCCGGGACGGCCCATAGGGTGTCTCCTGTCGGCGACGGACAGCCCCGCCGGCGAAAGGAGACGCGAGATGTCGAAGGATCATCGCTCGGGTCGGCTCGGGCGCTGGGGGGAGCTTCGTTTCTCGGTGGTCGGGCCGCTGTTGGCCTCACCGCCGGCCCGAGGGGACTCGCCGCCGAGCTGGCCCGCCTGGCCGAGAAGACGTGGCTTCACCCGGCGAGCGGAGAGCCGGTGCGCTTCGCGGTATCGACGCTGGAGCGCTGGTACCACACGGCCCGCAACGCCGCCGATCCGGTGGCGGAGCTGGAGCGCCGGGCGCGCAAGGACCGGGGCCGGCGCCGCGCGATCGGCACCGCCCTGGGCGAGCTGGCGCGCCAGCAGTGGAGCGAGCACCCGAGCTGGAGCTACCAGCTCCACCGCGACAACCTGGCGGTGCTCCTCGAAGAGCGCCCCGAGCTCGGGCCGCTGCCGTCGTACTCGACGCTGCGTCGCTACCTCGTCGGCCAGGGCCTGATGCGCCGGGCGCGCCGGCCGGACTCGCGCCGTGGCGCCGCCGAGCGGCGGGCCGACGAGGCCCGGGAGCGGCGCGAGATGCGCAGCTTCGAGGCCGAGTACGTCGCCGGCCTGTGGCACCTCGACTTCCACCACGCTTCGCGCAAGATCCTCACCGCCGGCGGCTCCTGGATCCGGCCCGTGATGCTGGCGGTCCTCGACGACCGCTCGCGGCTGGTCTGCCACGCGCAGTGGTACCGCCACGAGAGCGCCGAGACCCTCGTCCACGCGGACCTGCCTCGATATCGTAAACGGCTTTCATAGTGTAAGACAATCCGGCCTCCCCCGGGCGGGGGAGGTGCTGGGGCCGGGCCTCGCAGAGGATCGGACCCAGCACCCCACGAGACCGGTCCGGGTACATCAGGCAGCCTCCTGGAGGTCGTAGAGGCGCTCGAACTCGGTGGGGCTGAAGTAGCCGAGGCTGCTGTGGAGCCGCCGGGTGTTGTAGAAGCCCTCGATGTATTCGAACAGCTCCCGGTGGGCGGCGGCCCGGCCCGGGAAGCAGTCGCCGAGCTCGACCTTGAGGGTCTTGTAGAAGCTCTCGGCCATGGCGTTGTCCCAGCAGTCGCCTCGGCGGCTCATACTGGACACCAGGCCCGCCTCCTCGACCAGGTCTCGATAGTCCTGGCTCGCGTACTGTGACCCCCGGTCGGTGTGATGGATCAGGCCCGGAGCCGGGCGACGGGCGTCGAGGGCCCGCTGGAGCGCCGTCATGGCGAGCTCGCGCTCCAGCCGGTGGCTCACCGCCCAGCCGACGATCCGGCGCGAGAACGTGTCCAGGACGACCGCCAGGTACAACCAGCCCTCGAGCGTCCAGAGATAGGTGATGTCGCCGACCCAGATGCGGTCCGGCGCCGAGGTCGCAAAGTCGCGCTGGAGGCGGTTCGGCGCCACCGGCTGGACATGGTTCGAGTCGGTCGTGGCCTTGTACTTCTTGGCCGCCTTGGCCTTGAGCCCCAGCTCCCGCCGCAGGCGACCGACCCGCCGGCGGCTGGTCCTCACGCCCTGACGCCGGAGTTGACGCTCGACTCGCGGAGTGCCGTAGCGCTCCTTCGTCTTGGCGTGGATGTCCACGATCGCCTGCTTGAGTCGGCGATCTTCCCGGGCTCGCTCACCCTGGTCGCGTGTCTGCCACCGGTAGTAGCCGCTCGGCGTCGCGCCCAGCGCTCGGCAGACATGGCGGATCGGGTACTGACCCTCGAGCTTCGCCACCGCCTGATACCTCAGGGGCGCCGATCCGAGAAGATCGCCAACGCTTTTTTTAGGATGTCCCGCTCCTCGCGGACATCCCGCAGCTCCCGCCGCAGCTGACGATTCTCCACCTCCAGCTCGCTCGGCGCGGCCTGCTCGCCCGCAAGGTTGCGCCGCCACCGACGCACCATGTCCGGCCGAACCTCCAGCTCCCGGGCAACCTCCGCCACCGGCCGATCGCCGCCGAACGCCATCCGCACCGCCTCGCGCTTGAACTCCTCGCTGAACCGACGTCGTTGCTCGACCATTCGTGGACTCCTCCTGCCTCATTCTGAGGCTTAAGTTGCCGTCCACGAAATCGAGGCACCTCCAGTTGAATCCTCCTTGGTC
Source organism: uncultured Acidobacteriota bacterium (assembly GCA_963837945.1). GTDB lineage: Bacteria > Acidobacteriota > Thermoanaerobaculia > Multivoradales > DATKCC01 > CAVUBL01. The sequence continues at coordinate 107,126 of CAWIQD010000007.1, read as the reverse complement.
TGCTGCAAAGTCGCACCTTTCGGGCGCAGGTGCTAGAGGCGCCGGCGTCGAGGTAGCTAGCTTCGAAGGACCCAACACTTCTCAACCCCTGGACCTCCCCGGGGCTGACCCCGGTCCAATCCTGGCGCCCGTTACCGCTCGAGACCCCGCCGCCCAGGTTTCTCCACTCCGCTTCGCTCCGGTCGAAACGACAAGAGACGAGCGGAGTCCGACCCCGGTGACCCAACGCCCCGGAGAGCCAGACGCACGAAGGGCGCCTCCTCCTCGCGGATCGAGCGCCCTCGGTGGGTGCTGCTGGAATGGACGGCGACTACCGGCGATCGCGACCGCCGCCGCGGCGGCCTCCGCGGTCGCCGCCTCGGCCCCGCCCGCGATCTCCGCCGCGGCCCCGGTCGCCGCCGCGATCGCGGTCCCGGTCGCCGCCGCCGCCCGCGGGCACCGGCTCGCCCATCCCCTCGTAGTCGGCCGGGTTGTAGTCCGGCGACTCCATGATGACCGCCTTCCTGGACAGCCGGACCTTGCCCTGCTCGTCGATCGAGATCACCTTCACCGTCAGCTCGTCGCCCTCGTGGGCGATGTCCGTGGTCTCCTTGACCCGGTACGGCGCGAGCTCGCTGATGTGGACCAGCCCGTCCGTGCCCGGCATGATCTCGACGAAGGCGCCGTACGGCTCGACCCGCCGCACCGGGCCGGTGTAGACCTTCCCGACCTCCGGCGTCTCGGTGAGGCGCTCGATGATCTCGATCGCCCGCGCGGCCGCCGGCTCGTCCGGCGACGCAACCACCACCGTGCCGTCGTCCTGGATGTCGATCTGGCAGCCGGTCTCCTCGGTGATCGAGCGGATCGTCTTGCCTCCGGGGCCGATGATGTCCCGGATCTTGTCCTTGGGCACGTGGATCGTGTAGAGCCGCGGCGCAAACTGCGAGAGGTCGGTGCGCGGCTCGCCGATGACCTGCTCCATCTTCTCGAGGATGTGCATCCGCCCGCGGTGCGCCTGCTCGAGGGCGTGGCCCATGATCTCGCGGGTGACCCCGGAGATCTTGATGTCCATCTGGAGGGCGGTGATGCCCTGGGAGGTGCCGGCGACCTTGAAGTCCATGTCGCCGTAGTGATCCTCCTGGCCCGCGATGTCGGTGAGCACCACGAATTCGTCGCCAGCGTGGATCAGGCCCATCGCCACGCCCGCCACCGGCGCCAGCATCGGCACGCCGGCGTCGAAGAGCGCCAGCGAGCCGCCGCAGACCGAGGCCATCGACGAGGAGCCGTTCGACTCCAGGATGTCGGAGACCACGCGCACGGTGTAGGGGAAGTCGTCCTCGTGCGGCAGTAGGGGCGTGAGCGCCCGGCGTGCCAGCACGCCGTGGCCGATCTCGCGCCGGCCCGGGCCGCGCAGGAACTTGACCTCGCCGACCGAGAAAGGCGGGAAGTTGTAGTGGAGGATGAACTTCTGGAGCGTCTCGCCCTCGTACTCCTCGATGATCTGGGCGTCGCGGCTGGTTCCCAGGGTGGCGGTGACCAGCGCCTGGGTCTCGCCGCGCGTGAAGAGCGCCGAGCCGTGGGTCCGGGGGAGGGTGCCGACCTCGATCGTGATCGGCCGCACCTCGTCGAGCTCCCGGCCGTCGAAGCGGCGGCGGTTGGCGAGGATCACCTCGCGGAGGATCTCCTCCTCGAGGACCGAGAAGATCTTCTTGGCGTCCTCGCGCGAGGCCGCCTTCTCCGGGTCGTCCTCGGGGAAGGTCTGGTCGAGGTAGGAGTCGCGCACGGCCCGTACCGCGTCGCGCCGCTCGAACTTGGCCTTGGTGTGGAGGGCCGTCGACAGCGCCTCCTTGACATCGGCCTTGACCCGCCCGTAGAGCTCGGCCGGGTAGGCCTCCGGAGCCTGCCACTCGGGCTTGACGACGCCCTTCTCGGCGGCGAGCTCCTTTTGCGCCTGGATGATCTTCTGGATCTCCCGGTGGGCGGCGAAGATGCAGTCGAGGATCGTCTCCTCGGAGAGCTGGTTGGCGCCCGCCTCGACCATGACTACGGCGTCCTCGCTGCCCACGACCACCAGGTCGAGCTCCGAGACGTCGCGCTGGCTGTTGGAGGGGTTGAAGATCACCTCGTCCTCGATCAAGCCGACCCGCACCGCGCCCACCGCCTTGTAGAAGGGGATCTCGGAGAGGGCGAGCGCGGTCGACGCGCCGTTGATCGCCAGGATGTCCGGGTCGTTCTCGCCGTCGGCCGACAGCACCAGGCCGATGATCTGGGTCTCGTTGCGATAGCCCTCGGGGAAGAGGGGCCGCAGCGGCCGGTCGATCAGGCGGGAGGTGATGATCTCCTTCTCCGAGGGGCGTCCCTCGCGCTTGAAGAACCCGCCGGGGATGCGGCCGCCGGCGTAGGTGCCTTCGCGGTAGTCGACCGTCAGGGGGAGGAAGTAGGGGTTGGTCCGGGACTTGTCCATCGTGGCGGTGGTGAGCACCACCGTGTCGCCCATGCGGACGGTGCACGATCCGCCCGCCTGGCGCGCCATCTTGCCGGTTTCGAGGACCAGGGTCCCGTCGCCGAGGGCTATCTCTCTTCGTTGGCTCATCGTCAGCTCGTCTTTCTCTTTTCTCTCGTCGTCTTCTCGTCTGCCGCGTCGTCTCGTCCCCTGCGCGATGCAATCGGCCTTCCCGGCGCCGGAGACACGTCGGCCCGCCCCCCGACACAAGGGGTATCCCCGGCCGGCTCGGGGCGAGCCGGGGCCGTCGGGAGGCGGGGCTGGGGCTGGGTTACTTCCTGATCCCGAGGCGCTCGATGGTGGTGCGGTAGCGGTCGAGGTCCTTCCTCTTCAGATAGTCGAGCAGCCGGCGCCGGCGGCCGACCAGCTTGAGCAGGCCGCGCCTTCCGTGATGGTCCTGCTTGTGGACCTTGAAGTGCTCGGTCAGCTCGACGATCCGGTGCGTGAGGAGGGCCACCTGCACCTCGGGCGACCCCGTGTCCGTGTCATGGACCCGGTAGTCCTCGACGATCTTCAGTTTCGCTTGGGTTTCCAAAATCCTTCTCCTCGTTCTCTTTAACCGCGCAATTCTATCATGGCGTCGCCGCGAGCCGCGGCGCGCCGCCTCCCGATTCTCCAGCTCTCAAACGAAGACCACCCGGGGCTGGATGATTCCGACGCCCCGATCGCCGATGCGCTCGACCACCGTTCCGACGGCGATCAGCTCCTCACGGCGGTTGACCAGCTTGATCCAGTCGCCTTCCTCGCCCTCGAGCTCGCGCACCAGGACGGTCTGTCCGTGGAGGACCCGCTGCTCCTGGCGGTGGTCTGCGATCACCTCGCCGAACGGCAGGGGGACCCGGTCGAAGGCCACCCAGGCCGACCCCGGGGCCGGCTCCGGACTCGAGCCTCTCGGCGAGCGCGCCCAGGGTCACCGCGTCGGCGAGCTCGAACGGACCGATCTTGATCCGGCGCAGCGCCTCGAGGTGAGCGCCGCACCCGAGCCTGGCGCCGAGGTCGTGGGCCAGGGTCCGGGCGTACGTCCCCGAGGCGCAGGCGAGGCGGAAGGCGATCCGGTCGTCGGCCAGCCGCGTCGCTTCGCTCGCGGGCCGGAACTCGTAGACCGTCACCTCCTTCGGCTCCTGCGGCACCTCTTCGCCCTGGCGGGCGAGCTCGTAGAGCTTCTTGCCCCCGACCTTCTTGGCGGAGTAGGGGGGCGCGATGTGCTCGATCGTCCCCTCGAGCTCGGCCATCGCCCGCACCACGGCGTCGTGGGTGAGGCCATCGGTCGGGCTCTCCGAGGTCACCTCGCCGGTCGAGTCGTAGGTGTCGGTGGCGACGCCGAACCGGATGACCCCCTCGTAGACCTTGGGCGCCCGAATCAGGAACCGGGTGAGGCGCGTCGCCTTGCCCAGGGTCAGCAGCAGCAGCCCGGTCGCGTTGGGGTCGAGGGTCCCGCAGTGGCCCACCTTCTTCTGGCCGGCGAGGCGCCGGACCTTCTGGACCACGTCGTGCGAGGTCATCCCCGGCTCCTTGTCGAGGAGGAGCACTCCGTCCTTCGTCTCCAAGGCGCTCTCCCTCAGTCCCCGGCCGCCGCGGGCGCCGCGCCCTCGTCCAGGACCTCGGCCAGGGCCGCCACCACCTCGGCTGCGGGCGTCGGCCGGGCCGCCGTCCATCTCGAAGCCCGCGGCGTTCTTGTGGCCGCCCCCGCCGTAGCGCCGGGCCACCTTCTCGACGTCCGCTTCGCCACGGCTGCGCAGCGACACCTTGGTGCGGCCGTCCTCGCGCTCGCGCAGCATCGCCACGCCCTGGACCCCGGCGATCGTCCGCGGGTAGTCGACCAGGCCCTCGGTGTCGCTCGGGCCGGCGCCGGCGCGCTTCATCATCTTGCGGTCGAGGACGACCGTCGCGATCCGTCCACCGTCGTGGAGCTCCAGGGTCTGGAGCATCTCGCCGAGGAGGCGCAGGACCGGCTCGGGGCGGTTCTCGAAGATCCACTGCGACACCAGGTCCGGGCGGGCTCCCTCGCGCACCAGCTGGGCGCAGGCCTCGAACGCCGCGTCGGTGGCGTTCGAGAACCGGAAGCCGCCGGTGTCGGTGACGATGGTCATGAACAGCACGTTGGCGGTCTCGGCGTCGAGGCGGGTGTTGAGCCCCTTGGCCAGGCGGTGGACCATCTCGCCCACCGACGGTGCCGCCGAGTCGACCCAGTTCACCTGGCCGTAGTGCTGGTTGCCCAGGTGGTGGTCGATGTTGAGCAGGGGCAGGGCGCCGAGGTGGTCCTCGACGCCGGTGCGGTCGAGGCTCGGGCACTCGAGCACGACGATGGCGTCGAACTTCTCCGGATAGCCGGCGGGCGGCTCCTCGCCGGAGTGGACGCGGTCGATGCCGGGTACCAGCGCGTAGACCCCGGGAACCGGGTCGCGGGTCCAGATGACGGCGCCCTTGCCCATCCCACGGAGCACCCGGGCGAGCCCGAGCGCCGAGCCGATCGAGTCGCCGTCGGGGCTGACGTGGCTGGTCAGAAGGAACCGGTTCCCCTGGCGGATCTTGGCCAGGAGGGCTTCAGGGGCTTTCGTCGTCTGCATGATGGAGACTCTCCAGGAGATCGGCGATTCGCTGACTGTGCTCGGCGCCGCGGTCGAGCTCGAAGACGAGCTCCGGGGTGTTCCTCAGGCGCAGCTCGTGGGCGAGGCGGGAGCGCAGGAAACCGCGCGCACCGCGCAGCGCTTCGACCGCCTCCGTCCGCTCGGCCTCCTCGCCCAGCACCGAGACCGAGATGGTGGCGTGGCTCAGGTCCGGGCTCACGTCGACGGTCGACACCGAGGCCATGCGCACGCGCGGATCCGCCACCTCGCGGGCGAGCAGCCGCGAGAGCTCACCGCGGATCAGGTCGCCCACGCGGTCGGTGCGCCGGCTCACGGCATCGCCTCCAGCACCTCGGGCTCCCAGCGGGTGAGGAAGGCCTCGGGCGCGGTCGAATCGATCAGGGCTCGGATGTCGTCGAACATCTTGTTCAGCTCGTACTCGCTCTGCGCCACGATGGCGATCGTGATCTCGGCGCGCTGGTGCAGGTCGTGGAACCCGGTCTCGGCGATCGAGACCCGGAACCGGTGGTGGATCCGGTCGACGAGCGACTTGACCACCTTGCGCTTGGCCTTGAGGCTCCGGCACTCGGGCAGGTGGAGCTCGAAGCTCGAGATACCGACCACCACGGTGTTTCCCCGCGTCCCGCTACAGGGTCTGGGCGACTTCCTCGCGGACGTAGGACTCGATCTCGTCGCCGGGCTTCAGGTCCTGGTAGCCCTCGAGCGAGATGCCGCAGTCGAAGCCGCTGCGCACCTCGGCGACGTCGTCCTTGAACCTCCGCAAGGAAGAGATCCTGCCGATGTGCACCACCACGTTGTCGCGCAGCAGGCGCACCGGCGCGTTGCGCGGGATCACCCCGTCGACGACGTGACAGCCGGCGACGGTCCCCACCCGCGGAACCTTGAAGATCTCGCGCACCTCGGCCCGCCCCCGGGTGACCTCTTCGTAGGTCGGCTCGAGCAGGCCGACCATCGCGTTCCTGACCTCGTCGGTGATCTCGTAGATCACGGTGTGGAGGCGGATGTCGACCTCCTCGTTCTCGGCGAGCTCGAGGGCGTTGCGCTCCGGGCGGACGTTGAACCCGATGACGATCGCCTCCGAGGCCGAGGCCAGGAGCACGTCGTTGGTCGAGATCGCGCCGACGCCGGCGTGGATCACGTGGACCTTCACCTTGTCGGTCGAGAGCTTGGTCAGGGCCTCGCGGAGCACCTCGACGGAGCCCTGGACGTCGGCCTTGATGACCACCGGCAGCTCCTTGATCTCGCCCTCCTGGATGCGGTCGAAGAGCTGCTCGAGCGAGAGCTTGCCCTGGGTCGGCTGGAGCTCGCGCTTGCGCTGCTCCTGCTGGCGGTACTCGGCGATCTCCCGGGCCTTGGCCTCCTCGGTCACGGCCTGGAAGAGGTCGCCCGCCTCGGGCACGTCGGAGAACCCGGCGACCTCGACCGGGGTCGACGGGCCGGCCTCCTTGAGCCGCTCGCCGAGGTCGTCGACCATCGAGCGCACCCGGCCGTAGGTCGCGCCGCAGACGAACGTGTCGCCGACCCGCAGGGTGCCGTTCTGGACCAAGACGGTGGCGACCGTGCCGCGGCCGACCTCCTTGCGCGCCTCGAGCACCGCCCCCTGCGCCGGGATGTCCGGCGCGGCCTTGAGCTCGAGCAGGTCGGCGGTCAGCACGATCATCTCGAGGAGCTCCTCGATCCCCTGGCCCTTGATCGCCGACACCGGCACCGCGACGACGTCGCCGCCCCAGTCCTCGACCAGCAGCTCGTGGTCGGAGAGCTCCTTCTTGACCCGGTCCGGATTGGCGTTCGACTTGTCGATCTTGTTGATCGCCACGACGAGCGGCACGCCCGCCGCCCGCGCGTGGTCGATGGCCTCGACCGTCTGGGGCATCACGCCGTCGTCGGCGGCGACCACCAGCACCACGATGTCGGTGACCTTGGAGCCGCGGGCGCGCATCAGGGTGAACGCCTCGTGGCCGGGGGTGTCCAGGAAGACGATGTCGCGCCCGTTGACCGACACCTCGTAGGCGCCGATGTGCTGGGTGATGCCGCCGGACTCGCTCTCGGCCACCTTGGTCTTGCGGATCGAATCGAGCAGCGAGGTCTTGCCGTGGTCGACGTGGCCCATGACGGTGACCACCGGCGCCCGCGGCTCGCGCGTGCCGGCCTCCTCGCCCAGGGCCTCCTCGTGCTCGAGCTGCATCGCCTCCTCGAAGCTCACCTCCATCGCCTCGACGCCCAGCTCGCCGGCGAGCTCGATGGCGGTGGCGGGCGCCAGGAGGTGGTTGATGTTGGCCATCACGCCCTTCTTGAAGAGCAGCTGGATCAGGTCCTTGGCCTTGACCCCGAGCTTGTCGGCGAACTCGCGGACGGTCATGTTCTCCGACACGATCACCGGCCCCGTGGGCTGCTTCTCCTTGAACTGCAGGACCTTGCCTTCGTCGCCCTTCTCCTCGTGCTTCTTGCGGCGCTCGGCCCGGCGCTTGGCGCGGGTAGGCCCCGGGACGGCCTCCTCCTCGGCCGCCTCCGGCCCGCCTTCGACCTCGTCGAGGTCCTCGATCTTGCCCCGGAAGGTGACCAGCTCCTCGTCCTCTTCGGCCGTCCGGTGCTTCTTGTGGGGCCGCTTCTTCGGCCGCTCCTCTTCGCTCGGCTCCTGGGCCGCACGGCGCTTGTCGACCGCGGGAATGGCCTCCACGCCCGTCTTCTTCTTGCTCTCGGAAGGCTCCGGCGCGGCGGAGGCGGCCACCCTGGCGGGCGCTTCCTTCTTCGCCTGCGCGGCCGGCGCCTCGGCGGGCTCCTTGACCGCGGCGGGGCCGGCCGCGGGAGCGGGCGTCGGCTCGGGCTTCTCGCGGGCGGGGATCGACTTGATCTTCGAGTCCACCCGGTGGATCACGGTACGCGGCCGGGTCGGGCGCAGCGGGCTCGTCGGGGCCCGGCGCCGCGGCGACTGGCGCGGGGCCGTGGCTCTCGCCTCCTCGTCGCGCAGGATCACCTCGCGCGGGTGGGGGAGCTTCTTACCCTGGAGGATGGCCTGGAGGGTGTCGGTGTCGATGTGGGCGTCGTCGCCCTCGACCCGGACCCCGATGGACTTGAGCTTGAAGATGAGGTCCTGGCTCGGAAGGTTCATCATCTTCGCCAGGTCTTGCACCCGAATCTTTCCCATATCTACTCTCGGACTCCTCTCGCTTCTCGGTTCCGCATGCTCTGCGCTCGGCCTCCGCGGCGGGCTCCGGCCGCCCCGCCGGATCAGGCCTCGCCGTCGCCGCCCGTGTCCTCGTCGGCCTCGTCGCCTTCGCCCCGCAGCCGTTCGCTCTCCTGGAACGCGCGGGACAGGGCGGCCATGAAGTCCTGGTCGTCCATGGTGGCCGCCTGCTCGCCGGCGGGCGCGCCGAAGCTCTCGCCCAGCGACTCCTCGCCGGTCTCCTCCTCGGCCGCGGAGACGCCCAGCTCCGCGGCCTTCCGAGCGGCCCACTCGACGAGGCTCGCGGCCGTCTTCGGGCCCAGCCCCTCGACCTGCTGGAGGTCCTCCGCAGTCGCGCCGAGCAGGACCTCGAGCGTCCCGTAGCCGGCCTCGGCGAGCGCCGCGGCGGTCTTGGCTCCGACCCCCGGAGCGCCGGTGAGGTCGATCGCGGTCGCGCCGCCGGCCCCCTCCTCGTCTTCGGACAGGGCGCTCTGGAGCATCCGCGCGAGGGCGTCGGCCACCTCGCCCTTGACGTCGCTCTCGCTCTTGATGTCGATCCGGGCCCCGATCAGCTCGGAGGCCAGCCGGACGTTCTGGCCCCGCCGGCCGATCGCCAGCGAGAGCTGCTCGTCCTCGACGATGACGGCGAGCTGGGGCCGCTCGCCCGGGTGGGTCACCGAGACGCGGGTGATCCGGGCTGGCGCCAGGGCCGCCTGGGCGAAGGTGACCAGGTCGTCGGAGAACTCGACGATGTCGATCTTCTCGCCGCGCAGCTCGCGGATGATCGACTGCACGCGCGAGCCCTTCATGCCGACGCAGGCGCCGACCGGGTCGACGTCACGCTCGCGGCTGTAGACCGCGACCTTGGCCCGCTCGCCGGGCGCGCGGACGGCGTTCTTGATCACCACCGTGCCGTCGTAGATCTCCGGCACCTCCATCTCGAAGAGCTTGACCAGGAGCCGCGGATCGGTGCGGGACATGACGATCTGCGGTCCCTTGGGCTGCTTGTGGACCTCGATGATCACGCCGCGGATCCGCTCGCCCTGGCTGTAGCGCTCGTGGCGCGCCTGCTCGGCGCGGGGAACGATCGCCTCGGTGCGCCCCAGGTCGACGATGATGTCGCCGCGCTCGAAGCGCTTGACCGTGCCGTTGACCACCTCGCCCTCGCGGCCGATGAACTCGTTGTAGACGTTCTCGCGCTCGGCCTCGCGGATCCGCTGGTAGAGCACCTGCTTGGCCGACTGGGCGGCGATCCGGCCGAGCCCCTCGGTCGATACCGGGATGTGGATCTCGTCGCCCACTCCGGCATCCTCCTTGTGCTCGCGGGCCTCGTCGAGCGTCCACTCGGCGAGCGGATCCTCGACCTCCTCGACCACCTGCTTGACGATGAACGCCTCGAAGGCGCCCGTCTCCCGGTTGAGGTGGGAGCGGACCGGCTCCTTGATCCGGTGCTGCTTCTTGGCGGCCGACGCCATCGCGTCCTCGAGGGCGCCGATCCAGCGATCGATGTCGACGTCCTTCTCCCGCGCCACCTGTTGCAGGAGGAGGTTCAGGTTGAGCGTGTCAGATGCCTGTGCTTGGGCCATCGCGTCCAATTCCTATAGTTCGATCTCGAGCCGGGCCATCTCGACCGCCTCGAGAGGCAGCACCAACGTCTCGTCCCGCTCGGCCAGGGCGATCGCCACCTCGGGACCGCCCGTGCCGCCCGGCTCGCGAAGCTCGCCGAGACGGCCGACGACCGTCCTCTTCTTCCCGGACTCGGCCTCCCGGAAGGTCACCCGCGCCAGACTGCCGGCGAATCGCCGAAAGTCCCGGGGGCGGTAGAGCCGCCGGTCGAGCCCCGGGGAGCTGACCTCCAGGGTGTAGCGTCCCGCGCCGAAATCGACGACGTCGAGCAGTGCCGACACCTGCTTCGACACGGTCTCGCAATCGGAGAGGTCGACCCCTCCGGGCCGCTCGGGGCGATCGATGAACAATCGCAGCACCCCGCCTCCGAACTCCGCGTGCACCAGCTCGCAGCCGTTGGCCTCGGCGACCTGCTCGATCTCGTGCTCGATCTCGCGGGTCAGGCCGGCCGAGCGCCGGGACGGTGCGCGTGCTTCCGCGCCGCGGCTCGGCTTGCTCCGCCCTTTCGATGTCATCTTCCGTACCGCCTCGACAGTGGCTCGCGGCCGGTGTCGCTCGCGACCTTCGACCAACAAAAAAAGTGGGCAAGATGCCCACTCCCATTGGGGTCGAGGCAAGCCGACAGGCTAAAGTATAGCCGATCGGGCAGACGAATTCAATTCGCCCGCCAGGTCGCCCTGCCGCGCCTCGACAAACTCTACCAGCCCGCGGCCGGCGCGTCCACCCGGGGCTCCCGGCAGGTCCGGCCACCCGGTACAACTCGCCCGCGCTCCGGTGCTATTCCGTTCGCCGCCGATCCCGGCGTGGCTCCGACGTGCCGGGCGCGCCAAGCTGACGCATGTGCCATGATGGCGGTCGAGGGCGCCGCCCGACCGGCTCCCCCGGGCTCGCCGGGAGAGAGCCGGGACGCTGGCAAGTCGCTTGCCGTGCGGTCATACTCGACGCCGGAGACGTCGCCGCCTCGGCCACCTGAGAGAGCATGGAAGGAGCACGAGCACCGATGAGCACCAGGAAGCGCCAAGCCGTCTCGTTCGCCCTCATCCTCGGTGCGGTCGTCTTCGGCATGGTCCTCGCCGGGGGCCTGGACCTCACGAGCCCGACCAGCGCGCAGGACACCGGCCCGATCGTGCCCGAAGGCGTCGTCGGCGCGGGCCAAGGCGCCGCCGCCGGCCTTCCGAGCTTCGCCAACCTCGCCGAGGCCGTGGAGCACGCCGTGGTCTCGGTCGAGACCGCCACGATCTCCGAGCGCCCGCACCAGAGCGGCGATCCCTTCGAGTTCTTCTTCGGCCCCCGGGACCGGGGCGACCAGGGCGACCCACAGGAGCGCCGGCAGTCGCCGCAGGGTCCCGAGCAACCGGAGCGCTACCGCTCGGAGGGCGGCGGCAGCGGCTTCGTGATCACCGCCGACGGCCTGGTCGTGACCAACTACCACGTGGTGAGCGACGCGGACGAGGTCACGGTCGGCCTCGAGGGGCGCACGTACCAGGCGAAGGTCGTGGGCACCGATCCTCCGACCGACATCGCCCTGCTCCGGATCGAGGCCGGGCATCCGCTGCAGTACCTGGCGCTCGGCAGCAGCGAGAGCCTGCGCTCGGGCGACTGGGTGATGGCGATCGGCGATCCCTTCGGGCTGGACAAGACGGTCACCGTCGGGGTGGTGAGCGCCAAGGGCCGGCAGATCAACATCAGCGGCGAGCCGTCGTTCGAGAACTTCATCCAGACCGACGCCGCGATCAACTTCGGCAACTCGGGCGGGCCGCTGCTCAACGTCCGCGGCGAGGTCATCGGGATCAACAGCGCGATCAACTGGGGGGCGGAGAACATCGGCTTCGCGGTGCCGGTCGACACGCTCAAACAGGTGCTGCCCCAGCTGCGCGAGAGCGGCGAGGTCACCCGCGGCTACCTCGGGATCCTGATCAACGACGTCGACTACGACACCGCCGAGGCCTTCGGGCTGAGCAAGCCCGAGGGCGTCCTGGTCAACCAGGTGGTGGCCGGCCAGCCGGCCGACAAGGCGGGCCTCCAGCACGGCGACATCCTGCTCCAGGTCGACGGCAAGCCGATCGCGAGCACTCGCTTCTTGATCGACTACGTCTCGGCCAAGGGGCCCGGCGAGTCGGTCGACCTCGACGTCCTGCGCGACGGCCGGCACGTCACCAAGACGGCCCATCTGACCGAGCGGCCGCACCAGGGCGAGGAGCCGGTCCGCGAGGAGAGCGACGAGCAGGGCGGCATCGACTGGCTCGGGATCCGCTACCAGGACCTGACGCCGGGCTCGCGCTCCTCGCACGGGCTGCCCGGGGACCTGGCCGGCGTCTGGATCACCTCGGTCGACCCGACGAGCCCGCTGTGGGACGAGGGGGTCCGCAACGACGGCGTGATCTACGTGGTCAGCGAGGTCAACGGCAAGAAGGTCACGAGCGTGGGCGAGTTCGAGGCGGCGGTCAAGGAGGCGAAGCCCGGCTCGCGCCTGCGCCTCTACGTGCGCCGCTTCGCCAACGGCCAGGAGGCGCCGCCCCGCTTCGTCTTCCCCAGGGTCCCGCAGCCCTGAGGACCACGGAGCCGGGGATGCGGAGCGTCCCATTCCAACCGGCGGGTGCCCGGTCTCCGATCGGACTTCGGACGAAGAGAGCGACGGGGTGGGAAGGGGACCGAGGGGTTGCGGGGGGCATGAGTTAGAGTCAGGCCGCCATGGCGAACGACGCCCCGCGAGCCACCGTCCTCGTCGTCGACGACGAAGCCTCGATCCGAGAGAGCCTGCGGATGATCCTGGAGTACGAGGGCTATCGCGTCGAGGAGGCCGAAGGCGGCAAGACGGCGCTCGCCCGGCTCGGCGACCGGTTGCCGGACGCCGCGCTGCTCGACATCAAGATGCCCGAGATCGACGGGCTCGACCTGCTGACGGCGTTCCACGAGCGGGGCTACGACATGCCGGTGGTGATCATCACCGGCCATGGCGACGTGTCGACCGCCGTCGAGGCGACCCGGCGGGGCGCCTACGACTTCCTCGAGAAGCCCCTCCAGCGCGAGCGGGTGCTGGTGTCGCTGCGCAACGCGATCGACGCCCACCGGTTGCAGTCGGAGAACCGGACGCTACGCCTCGAGCCCGACGAGCTGATCGGCTCCTCGGCCTCCATGCGCCGCCTGCGCGAGACGGTGGAGAAGGCCGCTCCGACCCCCGCCACCGTGCTCATCCTGGGCGAGAGCGGCACCGGCAAGGAGCTGGTGGCGCGGGCGATCCACCGTCAGAGCGCGCGCCGCGAGCGCGCCTACGTCCAGGTCAACTGCGCGGCGATCCCGGACGAGCTGCATCGAGTCCGAGCTCTTCGGGCACGAGAAGGGGAGCTTCACCGGCGCCGTGCGGCGCGCGACGGGGAAGTTCGTGTCCGCCGACGGAGGCACCATCTTCCTCGACGAGATCGGCGACATGTCGGGGCGCACCCAGGCCAAGGTGCTGCGGGTCCTCCAGAGCGGCGAGGTCGAGCCGGTCGGAGCCGAGAAGACGGTGCGGGTCGACGTGCGGGTGGTCGCCGCGACCCACCGGGACCTCGAGGAGGAGATCGCCGCCGGACGGTTCCGGGAGGACCTCTACTACCGGCTCAACGTCATCCCGGTCCGAACGCCACCCCTGCGCGAGCACCTCGATGACCTGCCGGTGCTCGTCGAGTACTTCGTCCGGCGCTACGCGGCGCAGAACAACTACCGGTCGAAGCAGTTCACCGAGGAGGCCCTCGAGCACTTCCGGGGCCTGCCCTGGAAAGGCAACGTGCGCGAGCTCAAGAACCTGGTCGAGCGCCTGCTGATCCTCTCGCCGGGCGACGAGATCACCCGCGAGGACGTGTTCCGGGCCACCGGTGGCGCCCGGCCCGAGCTCTCCTCCAGCCTGACCTCGCTCAAGACCCTGAAGGAGTTCCGCGAGGCCGCCGAGCGTTTGTTCCTGCTCCAGAAGCTCGAGGAGAACGACTGGAACGTCACCCAGACCGCGGCCGACGTCGAGACGCCCCGGAGCAACCTCTACAAGAAGATGGATCAGTACAACATCCGCCGCGAGGACCACACGTGAGGCTCGATCGGGTGCCCCCCGCATCCCCTCGATCCCCTTCCCGCCCCACGGGGGGGAAGGGGACGGTTGACCGGATGCCCCCCGCAACCCCTCGATCCCCTTCCCACCCCACGGGGGGGAAGGGGACGATCGATCGGGCGGCCCAAACCCCTCGATCCCCTTCCCACCCCACGGGGGGAAGGGGACGCCCCCTCCCGGTTCGGTGGGGTGGCGGGAACTCGGCTGAGGTTGGCCTGATATGGGACCGAGTGAACGTCTAGAACCGCTGACCAGCAGCGAGGTCGAGGCCCTGCTCGAGGAGAGCGGCGCCCTCGCCCGCGGCCACTTCCAGCTCTCCTCGGGGCTCCACTCGCCGGCCTACGTCCAGTGTGCGCTGCTCCTCGAGGACCCGCGCCGGGCCCGGCGGGTCGGGCGCGCCCTGGCTCGGCTGCTCGCCACGCTGCGCCCGGCCTCGGTCCTCTCGCCGGCCCTGGGCGGCCTGGTCATCGGCCACGAGGTGGCGGAGGCTCTGGGCGTGCCGTTTCGCTTCACCGAGCGCAAGGATGGGGTGATGGAGCTGCGCCGGGGCTTCGGGCTCGAAGACGGCGAGCGGGTGGTGGTGGTCGAGGACGTGGTGACCACCGGCCGCTCGACTCGGGAGACGGCGGTGGTGGCGCGGGAAGCGGGCGGCGAGGTGGTGGCGATCGGCTCGATCATCGACCGGAGCGGGGCGGGAGAGGGGCCGTTCGACCTGCCCTTCTTCCATCTCCTGAAGCTCGACCTGCCCACCTGGCCCGCCGCCGAGTGCCCGCTCTGCGCCGAGGGCGGCACGCCGGTCAAGCCCGGCAGCCGGGTTTGAGCCCCCACCCGCCCCGGCCGAGACCGAGCTCGGCCGCTTCATCCGTCCAGGACCTGCCGGTACGGCAATCTCTGATTGAAGCGGCCGAGCTCTGCCTCGGCCGGCCGGGCCGAAGGCCCGACCTTCCCGAGCTCAGCCCCGGCAGGTCCAGGGTGCTCTAGAAACCGAGCCCCCGCGTCCGCCTGCCCAGGCGGTCCCGGTACAGGCGGTCCATCGCCAGGCGCAGCGCCTCGATCCGGCCCTTGTCCGAGACCTCGGGGCCCTGGACCTCCAGGTCCCAGCGCATGTCGGCCGTGTCCTCGACCCGGGTGGACCAGACCTTCTTCCGGGCGTTCCAACGGCCGGCCTCGGAGCCGACCAGGTCCCAGCCGGTCGGCAGGTAGCTCCTCAGCTCTTCTTCGGTGTACTCGAACGGTGCGAGCTCAGTCATGGCGACCCGATTGTGTCGCGAACCGGGCCGCCGAGGGAACCCCCACCACCGGGCCGCCGGGGGAGCCCCGGCGCCGCGGAGGTCTGGTACGATCCGACCGGCTCCGCCCGCCGGCGTCCCTCGCCGGAGGCGGACCCGCCGCCGAACGCGGTGACCACGGATCTACCGATCGGGGAAGCTCCATGCGCATCGAGTTGAGTGAGGAGCAGAAGCTCCTGCGAGAGACCGTCCGGCGATTCGCCGACGAGGTGGTCCGCCCGCGGGCCAAGGAGATCGACGAGACCGGCGAGTTCCCGCGCGCCTTTTTCGACCAGGCGGCCGAGCTCGGCCTGGCCGGCGTCGCCGTGCCCGAGGAGTACGGCGGGGCGGGGATGGACGTCGTCTCCTACTGCCTGGTGATCGAGGAGATCAGCCGCGCCTGCGCGACCAGCGGCGTCATCCTGTCGGTCAACAACTCCCTGGTCTGCGACCCGATCCTCCAGTTCGGCAGCGAAGAGCAGAAGCGCGAGGTCCTCACCCCGCTCGCCTCCGGCGCCAAGCTCGGCTGCTTCGCCCTCACCGAGCCGGGCGCCGGGAGCGACGCCGCGGGCCTCAGGACCAGCGCGCGGCGAGACGGCGACGACTACGTGCTCGACGGCAACAAGCTGTTCATCACCAACGGCACCGACGCCGACGTCGCCCTGGTCTTCGCCACCGTCGATCCGGCGAAGAAGCACAAGGGAATCACCGCCTTCCTGGTCGACGCCGACACGCCCGGCTACCGGCACGGCGGCCACGAGTTCAAGCTCGGGGTCAACGCCTCCGGCACCACCGAGCTCTCCTTCGAGGGGCTCCGGGTGCCGGCCTCCCGGCGGCTGGGCGAGGAGGGGGAGGGGTTCAAGATCGCCATGGCCACCCTCGACGGCGGCCGGGTGGGGATCGCCGCCCAGGCGGTGGGTATCGCCCAGGCGGCCTTCGAGGAGGCCCTCTCCTACGCCCAGGAGCGCGAGCAGTTCGGCCGTCCGCTCGCCGACCTCCAGGCGATCCAGTTCTACCTCGCCGACATGGCGACCGACCTCGACGCCGGGCGCCTCCTGACCTGGAAGGCGGCCTGGGCCAAGATGCACCAGAAGCGCTACACCCTCGAGGCGGCACAGGCCAAGCTGTTCACCGCCGAGATGGCGCAGCGGGTCACCACCCGCGCCCTCCAGATCCACGGCGGCTACGGCTACACCAAGGAGTACAACGTCGAGCGTTACTTCCGGGACGCGCGGATCACCGAGATCTACGAGGGCACCAGCGAGATCCAGAAGATGGTGATCGCGGACTGGGTCGTCAACCGGGCATGACGGTGGCGGAGGCGGACCCCGGCGTCGACTTCTCGCTCTCCGAGGAGCAGCTCCTGGTCCAGGAGCAGGTCCGGCGCTTCGCCGAGGAGCGGATCGCGCCGGGCGAAGCCGAGCGAGACCGGGAGCACCGGTTTCCGGCGGAGATCGTCGCCGAGCTCGCCGAGATGGGGCTGCTCGGCGTGATGGTGCCCGAGGAGCTCGGCGGCGCCGGGCTCGACGCCCTCACCTACACCCTGATCATCGAGGAGCTCTCGCGGGTCTCGCCGTCGGTCGGCGTGACGGTGAGCGTCACCAACTCGGTCTGCTGCTGGCCGATCGTGCGCTTCGCGAGCGACGAGCTCAAGCGCCGCGTGCTGCCGGACCTCGCCGCGGGCGGCGAGCTGGGCGCCTTCGCCCTGACCGAGCCCGGCGCCGGGAGCGACCCCGCGAGCCTCGCCGCGCGCGCTCTACGCGATGGCGACGGCTGGCGGCTCGAAGGCGAGAAGTCGTGGATCACCAATGCCGGGATCGCCCGCTGGTACGTGGTCTTCGCGCGCACCGACCCGGCGGCCGGCAAGCGCGGCATCTCGGCCTTCGTGGTGCCCTCGGACGCCCCGGGGCTGGAGGTGGGGGCGGCCGAGTCCAAGGTCGGTTTGCGCGCCTCGCGCACGTCGCCGCTGGTCCTCGACGGCTGCCGGGTCCCGGCGGCGAACCTCCTGGGCGCGGAGGGGCAGGGGCTCAAGATCGCGCTCGCCACCCTCGACCACTCGCGGCTCGGGATCGCGGCCCAGGCCCTGGGCATGCACCAGCGCGCGCTCGACCTCGCGGTCGGCTACGCTCGGGAGCGGGTCCAGTTCGGGGTGCCGATCGCCCGCCACCAGGCGATCCAGCTCCAGATCGCCGAGATCGCGACGGCGCTCGCCGCCGGCCGCACGCTGACCCACCACGCGGCGCGCGCCTCGGAGCGGCCGGGCTCCGAGGCCGGCCGGCTCGCCTCGGAGGCGAAGGTCTTCACCACCGAGGCGGCCAATCGCGGCGTCTGGCTCGCCCAGCAGATCCATGGCGGCAACGGCTTCTCCGAGGAGTACGAGATCGGCCGGCTCTACCGCGACGTCCGGGTGACCACGATCTACGAAGGGACGAGCGAGATGCAGCGGCTCGTGATCGCACGGCACTTGCTGCGGCGATAGCCCTCCGGCCCCTCGTCGTTCCCGGGGTCCCCTCGGCCCGGAGCTCGCGCCACCGCTGAAATCCTTCCGCCCGGTCCGTCACTCCGGGGTAGATCCCGTGGAGACGAGAGCGATGGCGGTCCCGGCCCAGACGGTACCCAGCCCGAGCGGACTCGACCCGTTCCTGCGGCGCGTGCAGCCGAAGCTCCTGCGCCTGCTCCGGGGCTCCCGGATCCCGGAGCAGGACGCCGAGGACCTGATCCAGCAGACCCTGCTCGCCCTGGTCTACCGCTGGGACACGATCCGCAACCCGGAGGCCTGGGCGGTCGGTGCGGTGCGGAAGAACTGCCTGATGTACTGGCGCGCCCGGCGCCGGCGGATCTACGACGCGGTCGACGGGGCGGTGCTCGAGTGGCTCGCCGCTCCGGAGCGTCCGGCCCAGGAACGGCGCGAGCTCGAGCGGGACCTCGCGGCCGTCGTCTCGCGCCTGCCCGAGCGCTACCGCTCGGTGATCCGGCTGCGGTTCGGCCTGGGCTACGATCCGCCCGAGGTGGCGCGCCGGCTCGGCTACCGCGCCTCGAGCATCGGCAAGGTCACCACCCGCTGCCTGGCGGCGCTCGGCCGGGAGCTCGAGAGCTCGGGCTTCCGCCGAGAGCGAACGCCCCGCCGGGCGCAGGCCTGAACGATCGAGACCGAAGGGGTGATCCGGCAGGGCGGGGGCGTCCCTCTCCCACCTCGAGGGTGGGAGAGGGATCGAGGGTGAGGGGGGTGATCCGATCTACGAGCGGGCCGGCAGGCGCCGGACCGGGAGCCGGCCGAGCGCCACCCGCGCCTCGACCTTCGCGATCACGGCACCCACCTCGTCGCGCCGCAGCTTCGACCCCGGCCCCCGCTCCTCGACGCGGTCGAGGGTGCGCCAGGCGAGCTCCACCGGCAGGGCGGTGAAGGCCACCACGCCGCGCGGTGCTCGGCCCCGCTGGAGCAGCCGGACGTACTCGCCCGCCACCTCGAGGTCCTCGCGGGCGAGCGCGAAGACCCGTTCTCGCGCCACCGAGCGGGGCAGATAGCTGCGCCCTTCGCTCTCGTCGGCGGCCGAGTCCTTGAGGATGTTGACCAGCTGGAGCGCCTCGCCGAAGCGGGCCGCGCGCTCGCGCAGAGGGCCGGCCTGGTCGCCGAGCTCCGGGGTCGAGAGCAGGAAGAGCTCGGTCAGCATCTCGCCCACGATCCCGGCGACCACGTAGCAGTAGCGCCGCAGCTCGTCCAGGTCGTCGAGCGCGAGGCGTCCCCGGAGGTCGTGACGGCGCACGAACCCCGCCATTCCGCGGGCGGTCCTCACCGTGTGGGCGGCGACCACCCGGCGGGCTTCCGGAGAGAGGCCGGCGTAGGCCGCGATCACCTCCGGGGTGGCCGCCAGGAGATCGAGGTAGCCCTCGTGGGCGCTCGGCGGCTCGCCCGCGGTCCAGGCGTCGGCACGGCGTCGGGCCGCCTCCGCGGCGCCCGCCGCTCCGGGCTCCTCGAGCAGTGCGGCGAGCTCCTCGAGGGCGCGCAGCCGGCGTTCGCGCGGCCAGGGCGCGGCGTCCTCGAACGTGTCGGCGATGCGGAAGAGCAGGTACGCGATCGTCACCTCGGAGCGCGTCGGCTCGGGCAGCCTCGGGATCGAGAGCGCGAAGGTCCGGCTGGTCCTGAGAAGCAGGTCTTCGAGGTCGGCCATGGGAGAGCGGTCGCAGACTATCAAACGCCGGAGCCGATCTCGGTTCCTCCCGCCGGCTCGCCGGCGAGCGCCGCCTCGACCCGGCCTGGAACCGTGCCGTCGAAGACCAGCGACGTCGTCCCCTTGGCCGCCAGGGCCAGGGCGGTCTCCAGGCGGTGGACCATGCCGCCGGTGACGTCGGTCCCGGCGGAAGCGCCGGCGGCGTCGAGCGCCTCGGCGGCCGTCTCCGGTCCGATCGCGGGGATCGTTCGCCCCTCCCTGTCGAGGATGCCGTCGGTCGCGCCGGCCCAGAGCGCCCTGGCCACCCGCACGCGGCGGCGGGCCAGGCGCTCGGCGACGGTCAGCAGGACCGACTCGGTCGAGCAGATCGAGCAGCCGCGGAAGCGGTCGAGCACCACGTCGCCGTAGAGGACCGGCAGCAGGCCCCACTCGAGCGCCAGGGTGACCGGCTCGACCCCGAAGACGACCGGCCGCCCGACGTCGGTGACCAGGTTCGCCGAAGGCGCGAGGCTGAAGGGCGCGAGGCCGGCCTCCCGGAGGGCGTCGGCGACCATCCGGTGGAGGGCGCTCGCCCGCTCCTGAACCTGGGAGACCGCGTCGCGGCGGCTCCGGTCGATCGGATCGATCCCCTGGGCGACCCCCAGGCGGGCGGCGGCGGCGTGGCCGAAGGAGCCGCTGCCGTGGCCGAGCACCAGCCGGGCGGCGCCGGGCCGTGCCTGCGCTCGGGCGATCTCTCTCGCCAGGCGCCGGATCACTTCGGGCCGGGGGCTGTCCGGCCGCGCCTTGTCGGTGATCAGGCTGCCGCCGAGCTTGAGGAAGACGACGGGTTCGAGCGCGGTCGAGGTGGCGGGCATCGGAGGCTCGGGCGGGGTGGGCGGTGAGCAGCAGTCGGGGAGAAGGCTCGTCGGGTCGGATCGCTACGCGGTGGCCAGCAGGTCGACCGCCTCCGGTCGCGGTCCCTCTCCGGTGCGGTCCCGGATCACTCCGCGGACCGCCGGCAGCTCGGCCAGCCGGCCGGCCACGGCCTCGGCGGCCGCGGGCTCGCAGATCACGTGGACGTTGGCACCCGCATCCATGGTGGCATGCGCCGCCGTTCCGTTTCGCCGCAGCTCGCGAACGGCGTGGAGGACCTCGAGCGTGCCGGGGAGCCAGTAGAGGATCGGCGGCTCGGAGGTCATGGCGACGGCGTGGAGCTCCAGCGCTTCGCGCTCGAGGAGCGGTCCGAGCGCTCCCAGGTCGCGGCCTTCGATCGCCCGCCGCACCGCCGCCAGGCGCTCCGGCAGGCGGGCCAGGCGGGGTTCGAAGCCCGGGCTGGTGGGGGCTCGTCGGTGGCCCTCGAGCGACGAGATCTCCTTGGCACCGGTTTCGACCAGGGCGATGACGTCGGCGAGCGGCCAGTGGGCGGCCGGGGCGAGCCGGGCCGCGGGAGCCTCGGGGTCGTCTCCGGCCGGCCACTCGACGAAGCCGCCCAGGGTCGAGCGGGCGGCCGAGCCCGAGCCCGAGAGGCGCGCCAGGACCGAGAGCTCGTCCGGGCCCGGGTCGAGCCCCAGGGCGCGGCAGGCGGCGCCCGCGAGGGCGGCGAAGCCCGAGGCGGAGGAGGCGAGGCCGGCGGCGGCCGGAAAGCTGTTGCGGGTCGCCACGCGGCAGCGCTCGCCGCGCCCCGTGGCGCGGCGGATCGCCTCCAGGTGGCGGCCGACGCGGGTGGCGAAACCGGCCTCCGCCGGGTGGAGCCGGCCGTCGTCGCCGGTGACGAAGACCTCGTCGCAGTCGAGCCCTGCGTCCGCTTCGACGGTGGTCGTCGAGCGGCAGACCTCGAGCGTCATCGAGATCGACGGATGGTAGGGCAGGGCCCGTTCCGCGTCGCGGGCTCCCCAGTACTTGACGAACGCGATGTTCGCCGGAGCCGAGACGGTCGCCCGGGCGCTCACCCCGCCTCCTGGGCTCGGGCGTCGGCGCTCGGGGCGCCGCCTTCGATCCGAGCTCCCGGGACGCCGAGCGCCACCGGGTAGCGCTCGAGACCGGCGAGCGGCCCGCCGGGCGCGCACCAGGCGTCGATCCGTTCCGGCTCCGGGTGGTAGACGAGCAGGTTCCCCGCTCCCGGTCCCGCGAGGGATCCGGCGCCGGAGACCTTGGCCGCACCGCCGGCGGCCTCGACCCGGCGCACCCGCTCGCACACCGGCGGCGGCACGACGCCCAGCTCCTCGAGGCAGCCCTCGGCGGCGCGCACGAGCCGGGTCACCTCCTCGGGCCGCTCCTCCTCGCGGGCGAGCTCGGCGCGGAACGCGGCGGTCAGCTCGGCGAGGCGGTCGAGGAGCGCCTCGACCCGCTCCGGCTCCCGGTCCCGGAGAGCCCTGACCTGGGCCACCACCGCGCCGGTGGTCTCCGCCGGCGGCCCGGAGCCGAGGACCGCGAGCCGCCCGAGCAGGCCGTTCGCGACCGGCACCGTCGCGAAGTCGACCCCGCCGGGCCCCGAGCGCCGCGCCCACAGGATTCCGCCATAGAGCACCGTGGCGTTGTCCACTCCGGACGGGCTGCCGTGCTGGCGTCGCTCCACTTCGAGGGAGATCCGGTGCAGGCGCTCCGAACAGGTGTCGGCGCCGCGCAGGGCGAGGTAGGCGAGCACCACGCCGACCGCCGCCGCCGCGGAGCTGCCGAAGCCCGAGCCGACGGGGATCTCCGAGGCGAGCGTGAGCTCGACCGGCGGCGGCGCGGACTCCCCGAGCTCGAGGGCGGCCTCACCCAGGGCCAGGGCGACCAGGTCGAGCGGGCCCCGGGAGGCGAGCCCCCGGAAGCTCTCCGGCCCCGGCGCCGCGTCGTAGCGCGTCCAGGCGGCGCGCGCGCCGTGGACGTGCTCGAGGATCTCGTCCCAAGATCGGGTCTCGTCGAGGTGGGAAGCGGGCAGCACGATCCTCGCGCCCGGCCCGCGGCCCGGCGCGACGGTCACGCGCAGGCGCAGGCCGGCCGCCGCGACCAGCGCCGGCCGCCCGTAGACGGCGGCGTGCTCCCCCATCAGGATCAGCTTGGCGGGGACCGAGACGGTGATCGCACCCGGGTCGGGCAGGCTCCTGGCTCTACTCATGTCCCCCTACCCGAGCTGAACGAGTCTCGCGCAGAGCCGCAGAGTCGCAGAGGCACGGCCCAGGCGGGGGGGGTCATCGACGAGACGGGTGATGCCATTGTTGATCCGATGGGCGCTGGAGCTCGAGAGCAGGCCGAGGCGCAGGCTCGCCAGTAGGATCCATCGATCGCCTGCCTCTGCGTCTCTGCGCCTCTGCGCGAGACCAGTTGCTAGCCCTTGAGCTCCAGCTCGGGGAGAGCGGGGCCGGCGGCGGGCGCCTCCTCTTTGCCGCGTCCCAGGCGCTCGTGGGCGCGGGCGAGGTCGTCGGAGGTGAAGGCCGCGAGCAGCGACAGCTCGCCGGCGAGCACGGTCGCTCCGAGGATCTCGGCCAGGCGACGCACCGCCATGCCCGGCCGTTCCGGATCGAGCTCGACCCCGAGCAGCGCCAGGGCCTCGCGCTGGGTGTCGAGCTGGGTGCCGCCGCCGACCACGCCGACCGGCACCGCCGGCAGGAAGATCGAGGCATAGACCGCGCCGTCCGGCCGCTCCTCGATGCAGGTGACGCCCATCGAGCCTTCGACCACGTGCGCCAGGTCCTGCCCGGTGGCGATGAAGAAGGCCGCCAGGACGTTGGCGAAGTGGGCGTTGAAGCCGGCCGACCCGGCGGCGATCGAGCCCAGCAGGTTCTTGCGGTACTGCACCTCGAGGAGCGCCCGGGCATTGGTCTTCAAGGTGTGCTCGAGGACTTCCCGCGGCAGCACCACCTCGGCGAACACCCGCTTGCCCCGGCCCTCCTGGAAGTTGATCGCCGCCGGCTTCTTGTCGACGCAGTAGTTGCCCGACAGAGCCACGCACTCGACCCCGGTCTCGGGCTCGATGAACTCGCGGACCGCGCGGTCGCAGGCGATGGTCGCCATGTTCATGCCCATGGCGTCGCCCGAGGTGAAGCGGAAGCGCAGGTAGATGGTGGCGCCGAGGGTGTAGGGCCGGATGTCGAGGAGCTTCAGGTACTCGCTCGTCGCCTCGGTGATCCGGCGCAGGTCCTCCTGGTGGCCCTCGACCCAGGCGAGGAAGCGCCGGGTCTCCTCGATCCCCGAGGTGCGGAAGACCGGCGCCCGGGTCATGCCGACGTCCTCGACGCGCACGGTCGCCCCGCCGGCTCGCCGGATGGCGGCGCAGCCCCGGTTGGTGCTCGCCACGAGCGCCGCCTCGCTGGTCGCGAGGGGAGCGTAGACCTCGCCGTCGATCGCCTCGCCGTGGACCAGGATCGGTCCGACGATGCCGAGCGGGATCTGGACCGCGCCGATGAAGTTCTCGCAGTTGCGGCAGGCGACTCGGCTCGCGTCGAGGACGTAGGAGCCGGTCTTGGCGAGAGAGGCGCCGCTGAGCTCCTCGAGCGCCGCGCGCCGGATCTCCGCGGCCTCGTCCGCGGCCAGGTCCCGCGGGAGCTGGTGGAAGCCGATCTCGCGGTCGACCAGGGACTGGACCAACTCGTCCCGCCGGCTGCGGGCTCGGACTACCGGATTGAGCTTGCTCATCGTCGTGCCCTCTCGTGGATGGGAATGCGCTTGAGATCCCCGATCGTCCGCGCACCCAGGCACAGCATGGCGACGCGGAGCTCATGAACGATGCGATCGATGGTCGCGACCACCCGGTCCGGGGACTCGGTCGCGGCTTCGAGGAAGGGGTAGGCCATGCCCGCGAGGTCGGCGCCCAGGGCGATCGCCTTGGCGACGTCGAGACCGTTGCGCAGGCCGCCGGAGCCGATCACCGTGACGCCCGGGACGCGGGCGACCTGACGGATCGACTCGGGCGTCGGGATGCCCCAGTCGGCGAACAGCTCGCCCAAGGCCAGGTCGCCGGAGCGGCGCGCTTCGATGCGCGCCCAGCTCGTGCCCCCGAGCCCGGCGGTGTCGAGGATCCGGATGCCGGCGCCGGCGAGCGCGCGGGCGGTGGCCTCCGAGAGCCCGCAGCCGACCTCCTTGGCGATCACCGGTACCGCGAGGCCGGCGGCGACCGCGGCCATCTTCTCGAGCAGGCCGGAGAAGTCGGTCTGGCCCTCGGGCTGGATCGCCTCCTGGACCACGTTGAGGTGGAACACCAGGGCGTCGGCCTCGATCATCTCGACCGCGGCCCGGCACTCGGCGAGGCCGAAGCCGTAATTGAGCTGCACGGCGCCCAGGTTGGCGAGCAGCGGCACCGTCGGGGCCGCCGCCCGGACCTGGAAGCTCGCCGCCTGCTCCCGGTCCTCGATCGCCCGGCGCTGCGAGCCCACGCCCACCGGCAGGGCGCGGCGCTCGGCCGCCTCCGCCAGGTGGGTGTTGATCCGGCTCGCCACCTCCGTGCCGCCGGTCATGCACGAGACGAGGAGCGGCGCCGCCACCCGCTTGCCCAGGAACTCGACCGAGGTGTCGACCGCCGCCAGGTCGAGCTCGGGCAGGGCGTTGTGGTCGAAAGCCCAGTCGTCGAAGAAGCTGGTCTCGACCTGCATGTCCCGGTCGAGGGCGAGGCGGATGTGCTCGGCCTTTCGGTCGCGCTCGCCGAGGCGGGCCGGAGTGGCGCGTGCCGGGCTCATCGGTCTCGCTCGTCCAGGTAGTCGAGGAAGGCGAGGAGGAGGTCGCGGCCGGCGGCCGCGAGCGCCGCTCCGGGCGGGATCTCGAGCAAGGCCCGGCGCGCCGTCTCCAGGCGCTCGTCGATCATGCCGAGGACCGCCGCGAGGGCGCCCGAGGAGCGCAGGATCCTGCGCGCGCGCTCGATCTCCGCCGCCGCCAGGTCGGGGCGGCCGAGGGCCGAGCGCAGCCAATCGGCGTCGGCCGCGGGAGCGAGGCGCAGGGCATGGAACACCAGGAAGGTGACCTTGCCCTCCGCCAGGTCCCCCGCCACCGGCTTGCCGACGGCGCCGGCGTCGCCGAACGTCCCGAGGACGTCGTCCTGGAGCTGGAAGGCCTCGCCCGCGGCTCGGCCGTAGCGTCGGAGGGCCCCGAGCAGCTCGTCGCCCGCCCCCGCGAGCCGGGCGCCGAGCTCGATCGGCCGCTCGACCGTATAGCGGCCCGACTTCAAGCGCAGCACACGGAGGAGGTCCTCCTCGCTCGCCCGCTCGGCGTAGGGCAGGGTCATCTCGAGGTACTGGCCGGCGAGGACCTCCTCGCACATGGCGTCGAACGCCCGGCCCACGCCGCCGCCGTCCGGTCCGGCTCCGTGGGCCGATCGCGAGAGCTCCACCGCCCAGGTGTGGGCCAGGTCGCCCACCAGGATCGCCGTCGAGCGGCCGAAGTCCTCGGCGTCGCCCGCCCAGCGCCGGCGCCGGTGGCGCGCGGCGAGCTCGGCGTGGGCGGTGGGCAGGGCGCGGCGGGTGGCCGCGTGATCCATGATGTCGTCGTGGATCAGCAGGTAGGTGTGGAGGAGCTCGGTCGCGAGCGCCAGGCGCGTCGCCGCGCTCGCCTCCCGGCCGCCGCACGCGCGGTGGCTGAAGAGGACCAGGGCGGGGCGCACGCGCTTGCCGCCGCTCGCCACCAGGCGTGCGACCTCGTCGACCAGCTCGAGCGCCCCGGGGGCCACCCCGGCGACGGCCTCGCGGCGCGCGGCGATCCAGGCGGCGAGCTCGGAGTCGACGTCACGGCGCACCTCGGCCAGCGCGGCGGCGAAGGCGCTCGCCGCCTCCGGTCGGGGGGCGGCGGTTGGGGAGGAGGAGGGCATCGGTCGATTCAAGGGACGGCGGTTCTCCCGGGTACGATGGAGCGTTCCCGTCCGGGCCGGAAACCCCGGCCGGGCGGGCGCAGCGCGGTGGGAGAGGGATCAGCCCTCTTGCGTTTTGGAGCGCGGGAGCCGCTGGATCATGCGCCCGCGGCTGCGGGGGTTCAACCGCCGCGGGGGGATGGCGCGCTTGACCAGCACCGTGGAGGCGAGCTGGCCGAAGAGCTTGCGCCTCAGGAACCGCTGGACGATCCGGTCCGCCGCGTCCACCGCCGGCCGGACGAAGTCGGGCAGGCGCATCAAGAAGTGGATGAGCAGGATCTTGCGGGCGGAGAGGAGCACCGGTTCGTCTCGGTCGCCGGGAGGCCTCGCAGCCGCGTCTGGCGGTCACGGGCGGTCCGGCGATTCAGGTCAGTGTAGCAGGAAACCTCCGGAAGGGCGAGCGAGATTCCCGCCTGGCTTCTCTTCCATCGGGGCGGGACGGCGCTTGTACTTCTCGTAGAGGCGGCGCTGGCGGTCGTTCGAGAGGTCGATCTCGCGCCCCGCGATCCAGACCCGCTCGATGTGACTCCGGATCTCGAGCGGGTCGCCGTCGACCGCGAAAAAGGTGGCCTCCTTGCCGGGATCGAGCGACCCCAGCCGGTCGCCGACGCCGAGAATCTCGGCGGCGGTCAGGGTGATCGAGGCGAGCGCCACGTCGCGGGACAGGCCGTAGGCGACCGCGGTCGCCGCCTCGAACGGGAGGTTCCTGGCGTTCTCGCCGCCGGCGCCGGCACCGCCGGCGGCGATGGCGAAGGTGACGCCGGCCTCGTGCAGCCGGGCGGCGGCGGTGAAGGGCGCGTCGTAGGGCTCCCAGTCGCGCAGCGGCAGGCGGTGGATCGTGTCGAGGATCACCGGGATTCCGGCGGCGGCGACCCGGTCGGCCAGGCGCGCGACGTCGTAGCCCGCGACCAGGACGGCCCGGGTGACGCCGTGGGGGGCGGCCCAGTCCCGGAGCCAGTCGAGCGCCGCCTCGATCTGGGACTCGGTGTCGGCGTGGACGTAGAGGGCGAGCTCGCCCCGGACGACCGGCACCAGGGCCTCGAGCCGCGGGTCGAGGTCCGGCTTCGGCGCCCGCCCGGCGCGGGCGGCGTCGAGAGCGCCGCCGTAGGTGCGGGCCTGCTCCAGGGTGTCCTCGATCAGCTCGAGCGCTTCCTTGCGGCGCTTGGCCGCCGCCTCGTCGTCCTCCGGCGGCTGGCGCCAGTGGCGCTCGCGCGTCGCGGGCCAGCGCAGGTGCATCCCGACGGGCGCCTCGATGGTCATGTCGCGCCAGTTCCAGCCGTCGAGGCGCAGGACGGCCGAGGAGCCGGAGAACAGCCCGCCGTCCGGGACCACGTGCGCGGTCAGGACGCCGCCGGCGACCGTGGGCGGCAGCCGGAACGAGTCGGCGTTGAAGGCGACCTCGGCGCGCAGGTTGGAGTTGACCTTGCCGATCTCGGTGGTGTCGTCCGTGCCCCGGACGCTGCCGATCTCGACCAGGCCGAGGTCGGTCTGCGGATGGACGAAGCCCGGGTAGAGGTCGAGGCCGGAGAGGTCGATCACCCGGGCGTCCTCCGGCACCGCCACACCGGCCCCGACGGCGGTGATCCGGTCGCCGTCGACCAGGAGCGTGGCGCCGGCGATCGGCGGCCCGCTCACCGGATGGACGGTGGCGCCGACGAAGGCGAGGGTCTCGGCGCGGGCGGCCGGCGAGAGCCCCGCCGCGGCGAGCGCGACGACGAGGGCGGCGAGGCGGCCCGCTCGGCGGAGCGCCCGCTGGATCCGGACGGAAGTCTTTCGCGGGCTCACGGCTGCACCTCCCAGGGCGGCTCCGCCGCCGGTTTCTCTTCGTCGCTCGCGCCGTGCCGGTCGGCTTTGCCCCGGTGCTTCTTCTTCTCCGCCTCGGCCGCCTTCTCGGCGTCCGCCAGCAGCTTCTCTCTCTCGGCGGCCCGGGCCGGGCGGTGAGCGAGGTCGTCGGCGCGGTCGAAGTACTTGCGGCCGTCGATCCAGGTCTGCTCGGCGACCGCGTAGCTCGAGAGCGGATCGCCGCTCCAGAGCACGAAGTCGGCGTCCTTGCCCGGCTCGAGCGAACCGACCCGGGAGTCGACGTCGAGCTGCTTGGCCGGGTTGATGGTGACCAGGTCGAGGGCCTCGGTCTCCGGCACGCCGCCGTAGCGCACCGCCTTCGCCGCCTCGGTGTTCAGCCGGCGGGCGAGCTCATCGTCGTCCGAGTTGTAGGAGGTGACGACGCCGCGCGCCATGAGCAGGGGGCCGTTGTAGGGAATCGCGTCGACCACCTCGTACTTGTAAGCCCACCAGTCCGAGAAGGTCGAGACCCCGACCCCGCGCGCGGCGAGCTCGTCGGCGATCTTGTAGGCCTCGAGTCCGTGCTGGAAAGCACCGATCTCGAACCCCCAGGTGTCGGAGAGACCGAGCAGCATCAGCATCTCGTCGGCCCGGTAGGCGTGGGAGTGAACCTGGCGCTTGCCGTCGAGCACCTCGGCGACCGCCTCGAGGCGCAGGTCGCGGCGCGGCGGCACGACCGCGCCCTCGTTCTTGGCCCCTTGGTACTCCTGCTGCTTGCGCCGGTAGTCGCGAGCGGCCTCGAGCTCGGAGACGATCGCCTGCTCGACGCCCATCCGGGTCTGCGGGTAGCGCTCCTCGTCCCGGTTCCAGTTGCTCTGCTTCGGGTTCTCGCCGAGCGCGAACTTGATTCCGGGCCGCCGGCCGTCGAACAGCAGCTCCGACGCCGGGGCGCCCCAGCGCAGCTTGATCACCGCGTTCTGGCCGCCGATCGCGTTGGCCGATCCGTGGAGCACGTTGGCCATGGTCAGGCCGCCGGCGAGCTCGCGGTAGAGGTTGACGTCGCGGGGATCGAGCACGTCCTCGATCCGCACCTCGGCGGTGACGATGTCGCTGCCCTCGTTGATCCCTCCGGAGATGGCGGTGTGCGAGTGGCAGTCGATCAGGCCGGGGGTGACGTCCTTGCCGGTCGCGTCGATCACCACAGCGCCGGGCGGGGCCGCCAGGTGCGGGCCGACGGCCGCGATCTTGCCGGCGCGCACCAGCAGGTCCGCCGACTCCAGGCGCCCCTGGGGGCCGGAGGTCCAGATCCTCCCTCCGCGCACCAGGAGAGCGGCCGGCTGCTCGGGCCGCGGCCGGGCCCAGGAGGCGGGACCGGCCGCGGTGGCGACCTCGGAGGCCGGCTCGGCGGGCGGCGCCGGCTCGGCCTCTGCCGGCGCGGAGCCTTCGGCCTGCTCCGAGTCGGCCTCCTGCTTGCCGGGCTCCTCGGCCTCGGCCTCGGGCTCGCTCACCTCGTAGCGCCGGCCGTCGATCCAGACCTCGCGGACCTTGGTGTCGGTGCGGAAGAGGTCGCCCTCGGCGACCACCAGGTTCGCGATCTTGCCGGCCTCGATGGTGCCCATCCGGTCCGCCAGCCCCAGGAGCTCGGCGGGCGCGGTGGTCAGCGCCGCGAGCGCGGCGTCGGCGTCGAGCCCCGCGTCGCGGGCGCGGGCCAGCCGGTCGTGGAGGTCGGCCGGGTGCTTCAGGCCGAAGCTGGTCAGGGCGAAGCGGACGCCCGCCCGCTCGAGCGCCACCGGGTTCTGCGGGGCGTCGCGCCAGTGGCGCAGCTCGTCGAGCTCGACCGAGAGCTCGTCGCCGTGCGGCTTCGGCGGCTCGGGGAAGGCGACCGGCACGAGCAGAGGCAGGCCGAGCGCCTTCACCCGGTCGATCTCCTGGTACTCCTCGCCGCTCGCCACCAGCCAGGCGTCGAGCTTCATCTCGCGGGCGATCTTCGCGGCTCGCAGGTCGCCCGGCAGGTCCGCGCTCTCGAAGACCACCGGCTCGCGGCCGGCGGCGGCGCTCCCCAGGGCCTCGAGCGCGGCGTCGTAGGGCGGCCGCGCCTGGCTCGGATGGTCACGGTAGGCCTGCCAGGCGCGGCCGTACCAGCCGGCGTCGAGGAAGCTCTGGCGGGTGAGCGCGATCGCCCCCATCAGCGAGTCGGGATAGCCGTCGCGCGCGGTGTGGGTGAGGGTCACGTTCTGCGCCACGTCGCCGCGGAGGACGTTCGTCCGCGGCGAGCCGTCCCCGAGCTCGACCAGGGCGCTCGAGCCTCGGAGGAGGCCCTCGCGGGGCGCGACGACGGCGGTGGTGAAGCCCGCCTCGCGCAGGCCGGAGGCGGTCTTCGGATCGAGCGTCCGCATCGCCATCGAGCGCTCGGCGTGAACCATCGGGTTGGGGGCCACCGGCCCTTCGCTCTTCGGGGCGCCGCCGCCGGCCTCCCTCTCCTCGCCCCAGGCCTGGACCACGTAGGGGTCGATCAGCCCGGAGTAGACGGTCAGGCCCGAGCGGTCCCGCACCCGGGCGTCGGGAGGGGGCTGGACGTCGGCGCCCGCGGCCTCGATCACGCCGTCGCGGATCACCACGGTGCCCGACTCGATCACCTTGCCCGGGGCGACGACGATCCGCACGCCGGTCAGCGCCTGGACCGGCAGCGGCTCGACCTCCGGTGGATCGCCGGCGGCGTGGGCGGCCCCCGCCCCGGAGAGCGGGGCGAGCGCCAGAATCAGCACGAGGCCGGCGAGCGGCGAGGGACGGGCGAGGGCTCTCTTCACAGCGCGCTCCTTCCAGGCGGGGGGCGGGGCTTCAGCGCCCGCGGGCGCCCGAGCGCCCAGGGGTCATCGGAGCCCTCCCTCGTTTTCCGATCGACCGCGGGGGGTCGGGGCTGCGATACGCAGGCGGCGGCGGAAGGTTTCGGGGAGAACTGGTCCGTGACGGACCACTACGAGCCGGACGGCGGCGGGCAGGAGGCGCGGTCGCCGCCGATGAGCTCGGCGAGGGCGGCGCAGGCGTCGACGACGGCGGCCCCGTGGGGGTTCGCCGGGTGGGCGGTCGACTCCAGGAGCTGGCGGATGCGGGCCGGGGAGAGCTCGGGGTCGCGCTCGAGCAGGAGGGCGACGACCCCGGTCACGTGGGCCGCGGCCAGCGAGCTTCCGGACAGGAAGTCGTAGGCGTCTTTGGGAACGGTCGTGAGGATATCGACGCCCGGCGCGGCCAGCGGCGGGTTGGGGGTTCCCGGCAAGGTATCGGTGGGGACGGTCCCGACCGCCAGCACCCCGTCGGCGGAGGCGGGGAAGCCGGAGTCGGCTGGCCGGGCGCTGGCCGCCACGACCGGGATGTCACGGGCGATCGCCGCCTCGATCAAGCGGCGGAGGAGCGGGTCCCGCGGACCGGTCAGGCTCAGGTTGATCACCTGCGCGCCCTGGCTGATGGCGAAGTCCAGCCCCTGGGCCAGGGTGTAGCTGTCGCAGGAGGCGGCGACCGCGCCGGCGACCGTCGGCCAGCAGGCCTTCAAGGCCAGGACCCGGGCCTCGGGGGCGACGCCCGCGATCCCCACGCCGTTGTCCTCGGAGGCCGCGATCACGCCGGCCACCGCCGTGCCGTGGATGTCGGAGGCGAACGCCTCGCCGACGTGGTTCGCCGAGCCGCCGCCGATCCCGCTGACGAAGTCGCGCGCTTCCGCCACCCGGTCGACCAGGTCGGGGTGACTGAAGTCGACGCCGGTGTCGATGACCGCGACCTTCACCCCGCGGCCGGTCGCCCAGCGGTGGGCGGCGGGAAGGCCCAGCTCGAGCGACGCGTGCTGGAGGCGGGCGTAGGGGTCGCCGCGGCCGGGCGCGGGAGGGGGCGGGTCCGCTCCGGCGGCGACCACCTCGAAGCGGTAGACCGGCTGGGCGGACTCGACCATCGGGTCGGCGGCGATCCGCGCCGCGAGCTCCGAGGGGTCGCGGCCGGCCGGCACGTCGAGCACGGCGCAGGGCAGGTCCTGCAAGGACGCGATCGGCCACAGCGCTCGCGGGGAGACGGCGTAGCGGTCCGCGAGGTCGGCGAGCACCCGCTGCCAGCGCTGCGGCGTTCCCGGATAGAGGGTGATCATCATCCGCGAGCCGGCGAGGTCGGCGGCGGCGGCCGCGGGGGCGGAGACGGCGGCGGGCCGGCCCGAGCAGCCGGCGGTCGCGGCCAGCGCCAAGATCGCGAGGCCCGCGGCGGCGGCCATCGGGCGCCGCCGCCCACGCGCGGGCTGCACGGTCGGCGGCATGCTCACGATCCGGAGACCGCGGGCTCGGCGAGGAGCACCTGGGGCAACGAGCGGAGCGACCGGAGGACGGCCGGAGGGTCGATTTCGCCCTCCGCCGGCTCGACCTCGATCGTGTAGACGCCGGTGGGCGACGGCCCGTCGACGATCCGACCGCCGACCGAGATCAGGGCGCCGCGGATCTCCCGCTCGCGGGCCCGGTCGGTGAACACGACCCGGAAGCGGGGAGCGCCGTCCGGCGCCGGGGCGGCCGGCGGGTCCGAGAGGGTGTGGAACGCTCCCACGGCCGGGGACGGTGCCCGGACCGAGGCCGGCGCCGGCTCCCGGAGCGGCGAGGCGAGCAGACCGGCGAGGACCACGATCGCCCCGAGCTGGGCCGCGAGCGCCCAACGGATCGCCGGCGGCGAAGCGTGGAAGAGGGTGCGGAGGCGTCCCCCCAGGCGCGGGCCGAGCGCGGGCCTGGTGCCCCGCTCCTCCTCCTCGGCGCCCAGCCGGCCGCGCAGGCGTTCGAGCCCCGCCGCGGGCGAGACCGCGAGCTCCCCCTCCTCGCTCAGCAGAGAGGCCGCTTCGCCCCAGTAGCGGACCTCCTCCCGGCAGATGCCGCAGGCCTCCAGGTGCTCTTCGACCCGGACGCGCTCGTCGTCCTCGAGGGATGCGTTGACGTACCAAGGCAGCAACAGCCACACCTCTTCGTGGCCGCCGGCACGCCCGTGCCGGTCGCCGGGCCGTGCGCTCATCGCTCGCCTCCTCCCGCTCCGGCCACGCCGAGGCGGGGCAGCCGCTCCTTGAGCAGGCGCCGGGCGTGGAACATGCGGGTCTTGACCGTGTTCACCGGGCAGCCGACGATCTCGGCCACCTCGGGATAGGAGTAGCCGTAGTAGAAGGTCAGCTCGACGACCGCGCGCTGGGCCGGCGAGAGACAGTCCATGGCGCTCGCCAGCTTGCGCCGGAGCTCGCTGCGCTGGGCGGCCGACTCGGGTCCGGAGCCGCCCGCCGGCACCACCGGCGCCTCGGCCTCGGGGGCGTCGAGCGAGGGGCCGTCGCGGTCCGCCGAGCGGCGCGCGCGGGTCAGCGCCTTGAGCGCCTTGTGGTACGCGATCCCGAAGACCCAGGTCGAGGCGCGCGAGCGACCGTCGAAGCGGCCGGCGCCGTGCCAGACGGCGAGCATCACGTCGTCGAGGACCTCCTCGATCAGGGCCGGCCGGCGCAGCAGGCGGAGCAGGTAGGCGAAGACCTTGCGCTGATAGCGGTGATAGAAGGCCTCGAAGGCCTCGCGGTCGCCGGCGGCGACCCGTTCGATCAACCGCCGGTCGTGGAGGTCGGAGTCGGCGTCGGCACCGCTGAGCGAGGGGGAGAGGCCTGAGTTCATGGCTGGGCCGGGACGATGGAGCGCTTCGCGCAGTCTAACCTCGGGCGATCGAGAGTCGGTCGAGCGGTATGTCCCGCGGCGCGACGGCTCGGTTCAACGTCCGCACCGGTGTAGAGTCCGGTCGATGAGCCGGACCGTCCCCATCGCCCAGGTCGACGCCTTCGCCGACCGCCCGTTCACCGGCAACCCGGCCGCCGTCTGCCGGCTGCCGGCGAGCCGGGACGCCGCCTGGATGCAGGCCGTCGCCCGCGAGATGAACCTCTCCGAGACCGCCTTCCTGGTGCCGCGCGACGGGGCGTTCGACCTGCGCTGGTTCACCCCGGTGGCCGAGGTCGACCTGTGCGGCCACGCGACTCTGGCGAGCGCCCACATCCTGTGGGAGAGCGGCGTGGTCGCGCCGGCCGACGCGATCCGCTTCGAGACCCGGAGCGGGCGCCTCACCTGCACGCGGCGCCCGACGGAGGCCGACGGGGCCGGCGCCTGGATCTGGATGGACTTCCCCGCCACGCCGGCGGAGCCGCTGGCCGCCGGCGAGCCGGCCGCCGAGCTGACCGCGGCGCTCGTCGAGGCCCTGAGCGCGACGCCCCGCTGGCTCGGGCGGAGCCGTTTCGACCTGCTGATCGAGCTCGCGTCCGAAGCCGAGGTGGCCGGCCTGGCGCCGGACATGGCGCGCCTGGCGGCGGTCGACGCCCGCGGCATCTCGGTGACGGCGTGCGCGACCCGCGAGGGCTACGACTTCGTCTCCCGCTTCTTCGCCCCGCGCGTCGGGGTGCCCGAGGACCCGGTGACCGGTTCGGCGCATTGCACGCTGGCGCCGTTCTGGAGCGGCCGCCTGGGCCGCCCGGCGCTGGTCGCCTACCAGGCGAGCCGGCGGGGCGGCACGGTCCGGACCGAGCTCCACGGCGAGCGGGTCCGGTTGGGCGGCCGGGCCGTCACCGTCCTGACCGGCGACCTGGTCGTCGAGGACGACGGCCTGCGCTGACGGCGGAATGAGCGGCCTCGCCGTCCGGTTGTCCTTCGCTGCGCGGCCTCCGCGAGCCCGCGCACCCGCGCCGGATCGCTCCCTCACCTGCTAGAGTTTTCCCCACCGTGCCCGACGAACAGACCCAGAACTCCGTCCCGGTCGCGAGCCAAGCGCCGCCGGGCCGCGTGGGCATGATCAGCCTCGGTTGCCCGAAGAACCGGGTGGACAGCGAGATCATGCTCGGCGAGCTGCGCCGCCAGGGCTACCAGGTGGTGGCCGACGCCGGCGAGGCCGACACGGTCATCGTCAACACCTGCGGCTTCATCGAGGAGGCGCGGCAGGAGTCGATCGACGCCATCCTGGAGGTCGCGGCGGCCAAGACCGGCGGCCGGCGCCTGCTGGTCGCCGGGTGCATGGTCAACCGCTACGGTCCGGAGCTGGCGCGGGAGATCCCCGAGATCGACGGCTTCGTCGGCCTCGACGACCTCGCGCGGGTGGGCGACGTGGTCCAGCTCGGCGGCGGTCCGCCGCTGCCCGCGCCGTCCCACATGGTCTTCGACCACACGGCCCCGCGCACCTTGACCACCCGCGGATACGCCTACCTCAAGGTCGCCGAGGGCTGCGACAACCCGTGTACCTTCTGCGCCATCCCGCACTGGCGCGGCCGCTTCCGCAGCCGCACCGTGGAGAGCCTGGTCGAGGAGGCCCGGCGGCTGGAGGAGGCCGGGGTCCAGGAGCTCTGCCTGATCGCCCAGGACACCACGCGCTACGGCCAGGACCTGGCCGACGAGTTCGACCGCAGCGAGCGCCGGCACGGCCTGACGCGCCTGGTCGAGGCCGTGCTGGCGGCGACCGACATCCCGTGGGTGCGCTTCCTCTACGCCTATCCGACCACTCTCGACGAGGACCTGCTGCGCCTGATGGGCAGCGAGGAGCGCTTCTGCTCCTACCTCGACATGCCCCTCCAGCACAGCCACCCGGAGATCCTCAAGGCGATGCGCCGGGGGGGCCGCCGCGAGCGCTACCTGCGGCTCCTCGAGCGGGCCCGCGAGCTGGTGCCCGACGTCGCCCTGCGCTCGACCTTCATCGTCGGCTTCCCCGGCGAACGCGAGGAGCACTTCGACGACCTGCTCGCCTTCGCCTCCGAGGCGCGGCTCGACCATCTCGGCGCGTTCGTCTACAGCCCCGAGCCGGGCACGCCGTCGGCCGAGCTGCTCGGCCGCGTCCCGCGCTCGGTCGCCCGGCGCCGCCACCGGCGGCTCCTCGAGCTCCAGGAACCGATCGCCCGCGCGAGCCGCCGCCGCCTCGTCGGACGGCGCCTGCGGGTGCTGGTCGAGGGCGTCCACGAGGAGACCGAGCACCTGCTCCAGGGCCGCCACCAGGGACAGGCGCCGGAGATCGACGGTCGGATCCTGATCAACGACGGCCGGGCGCCGGCGTCGAGCTTCGCCGAGGTCGAGATCACGGAGGCCTTCGCCGACGACCTGGTCGGCCGGATCGTGGGCCCCGAGGGTGCCCCCGGCGTCGTCCCGGCGCTCGCCGGGGAGCTGGCGACGTGAGCTGGGAGGGGGCGTCCCCTGCCCCCCGTGAGGGTGGGAAGGGGACCGCAGGGATGGGGGGCGGTCCTTGTTAGTGGCCTGGGAGGGGGCGTCCCCTGCCCCCCGCGAGGGTGGGAAGGGGATCGAGGGGATGGGGGGCGGTCCTTGTTAGTCATCCGGGACGCCTTCCACGCCGGCGACCTGCCCCGCGGCGGGGTCGCCACGATCGGCAACTTCGACGGCATCCACCGGGGCCAGCGGGCGATCATCGACCGGGTGGTCGAGCGCGCGGCCGCCCTCGGCGAGACCGCGATGGTCCTCACCTTCGAGCCGCATCCCCTGGGCGTGCTGGCACCGGACCAGGCGCCGCCCCTGCTGACCAGCCTCGAGACCAAGCGCCGGCTGCTCGAGGAAGCGGGAGTCGAGGCGCTCCTGGTGCTGCGGTTCACGCCCGAGCTCGCGGCCACGCCCGCTCGCGGCTTCGTCTCGGACTTCCTGGCCGGCAAGCTCGCGCTCTCGGAGGTGTACGTCGGCAAGGGCTTCTCCTTCGGGCACCGGCGCGAGGGCGACCTGGCCCTGCTCCAGAGCCTGGGCGAGAAGCTCGGCTTCACCGCCGCCGGGGTCCCCGAGGTGAGCTATCGCGGCGACCGGATCTCTTCGACGCGCATCCGGCGCGCGATCGCCGAAGGCCGGCCGGAGGACGCGACCGAGATGCTCGGTCGCCCGTACTCGCTCTCCGGCGTGGTGGTGCGGGGCGACCAGATGGGGCGGCGGATCGGATGGCCGACGATCAACGTCGCGTCTGATTCGGAGCTGGTGCCGGCCGACGGCGTCTACGCCAGCCGCGTGGTCTTCCCGGCCTTCCCGGCGACCTTCGACTCCGTCACCAACATCGGCACCCGTCCGACGGTCTACGAGAACTACCAGCGGGTGGTCGAGAGCCATGTCCTGGACTTCTCGACCGATGTCTACGGCGAGCGGGTGGAGCTGCTCTTCCACAAGTGGCTGCGCGAGGAGCGCATCTTTCCTTCGGTCATGGATCTCTCCGCCCAGATCGGCCGCGACGTCGAAATCGCCAGGGAATACTTCGCCGCGCGCCGGCACTTGAAAGGACAGGCGGTCCCGGAGGAAGCCTCGTGACCGCCGCGACCCCCGACGACAACCGATCCGTTTCCACGGACGACTTCGAAGCAAGGCCCAAGGAGGCACGAGCTGATGGCAAGCGAGAAGATCATCGAGGTGACCGCCGACAACTTCGAGTCCGACGTCCTCAAGTCGGGCAAGCCGGTGCTGGTCGACTTCTGGGCCGAGTGGTGCGGACCCTGCCGCATGGTGGCTCCGACCCTGGAGCAGATCGCCCAGGAGAACGACGGGGTCCAGATCGCCAAGATCAACGTCGACCAGGAGCAGGAGCTGGCGTACCGGTTCCAGGTCTCGAGCATTCCGACCTTCATCCTGTTCAAGGACGGTCAGGTGGCCGACCGCATGATGGGCGCGATGCCCAAGGCGGCCTTCGAGCGCCTGATCGAGCGTAACGCCGGCTGACGGCCCGCCGCGTGGCGCCGCCTCCTCTCGACCCCCTGTCCGAGGGCGTCCTGGAGCGCGAGCTGGCCGACCGGGGCTGTGAGGCTCTTCTGGTCGTCGCCGACTCGTCCCGGGACCCCGATCTCGCACCGTTCGTCGGCCCGGTCCATCTCGGCCGGGCCTTCTTGTTGTCGCCCCGGCCCTCCAGGCGGAATCGAGCGCCGGCCGGCGGCGCCCTCCTCGGCTACCTGACGCCCATGGAGCGGGGCGAGGCGGCGCGCACCGGGCTGGGCCTCCTGACCCCCGAGGCACTCGAGGTGGAGCGCCTGGCCCGGGACCTGCCGGCCGCGGGAGACTTCTGGGGCGCCCTGCTCGCGAAGGCCTTCGATCTCGCCGGCGTCCCGCCGGGGCGGATCGCCCTCGCCGGCCACCTGGGCGCCGGCCTGGCGGTGGCTTCGGCCCGGCACCTGGAGGCGGCGGGCCGGCGACCGGTCGACGGCCACCCGGTGGTCCGGTTGCTCCGCAAGCGCAAAAACCGGCTGGAGATCGAGGACGTCCGGCGGGCGACCGCCGGCACCGCGGCGGCGCTCCGGCGGGTGGCGGCGATGCTGGCCGGCAGCGAGGTGGCTGAGGCCGGGGCCGCGTTGCAGCTCGCCGGCGAGCCCTTGACCGTCGGCCGCCTGCGCCGGGAGGTCTTCGCGGCCTGCGCGGCCCACGGCCTCGAGCAACCCGAGCCCGCCATCCTGGCGCCGGCGGAGGAGGGGGCGATGCCGCACTCGATCGGCACCGACGAGCGCGTGCTGCGCGCCGGCGAGTCGCTGGTCGTCGACCTCTTTCCGCGCTCCCGGCTGTTCGCCGACTGCACCCGCACTTTCTGCGTCGGCGAGCCGCCGGAGCCCCTGGCCCGGGCCCACGCCGCGGTCCTCGGGGCGCTCGGCGAAGCGCGCCGGTCGGCGCGGCCCGGGGTGCGCGGCTGGACCCTTCAAGAGGCGGCCTGCGCGACGCTCGGCGCGCTCGGCTACGAGACGCCGATCAGCCACCCGGGAACGACGCGCGGCTACGTCCACGGCCTGGGCCACGGCGTGGGCTACGAGCTCCACGAGTATCCGAGCTTCCGCAAGGAGGCGGGCGCCGAAGGGGTGCTGGCCGCCGGCGACGTGATCACCTTGGAGCCGGGCCTCTACGACGCCGAAGGGGGCTGGGCGGTCCGGCTCGAGGATCAGCTCGTCCTGGGCGAGGAGGGCATCGCCGAAGACCTCACCCCGCTGCCCTACGACCTCGATCCCGGGGCCTGGGGGCGGTAGCTACCGTTCCACCCAGTAGTTCGGGGCTTCCTTCGTGATCACCACGTCGTGGGCGTGGCCTTCCTTGAGGCCGGCGGGGGAGATGCGGATCATCCGGCTCTTCTCCCGGAGATCCTCGATCGAGGCGCAGCCCGCAAGCCCCATACCGGAGCGCAGGCCGCCGGTCAGCTGCAGGAGCATGTTGTGGACCGGCCCCTTGTACGGCACCATCCCCTCGATCCCCTCGGGCACCATCTTCGACAGCGGCCCGCCGCCCTCCTGGAAGTAGCGGTCGGCGCTGCCCTTGCTCATCGCGGAGAGCGAGCCCATGCCGCGATAGGCCTTGTAGCTGCGCCCCTGGTAGAGGATCGTCTCGCCCGGGCTCTCCTCGGTGCCGGCGAAGAGCGAGCCGATCATCACCGACTCGGCGCCGGCGGCCAGCGCCTTGGTGACGTCGCCCGAGAACTTCACCCCGCCGTCGGCGATCACCGGGATGCCGTGCTCCCGCGCCACCCGGCTGCACTCCTGGATGGCGCTGATCTGCGGCACCCCGGCGCCGGTCACGACCCGGGTGGTGCAGATCGAGCCCGGGCCGATCCCGACCTTGACGCCGTCGGCGCCGCGCTCGATGAGCGCCAGGACGGCGTCGGCGGTGGCCACGTTGCCGACCACGAGCGGCGTGTCGGGAAAGCGCTCGCGAAGGCGCCCGGCGGCGTCGAGGACCCCGCGGCTGTGGGCGTGCGAGGAGTCGAGCACCAGCACGTCGACCTGCTCGGCGACCAGGGCCTCGGCGCGCTCGATGAAGTCGCCCGAGGCGCCGACCGCGGCGCCCACGCGCAGGCGTCCGAGAGAGTCCTTGCAGGCGTGCGGGAACTCGATCTGCTTCTGGATGTCCTTGACCGTGATGAGGCCCTTGAGGTTGCCGTCTCCGTCGACCACCAGGAGCTTCTCGATGCGGTGCTCGTGGAGCTTGGTCTTGGCCTCGTCGAGGGTGGTGCCCTCGGGCACGGTGACCAGGTTCCGCTTGGTCATCAGGGCGTCGATCGGCTTGTCGAGATCGGTCTCGAACCGCAGGTCCCGGTTGGTCAGGATGCCCACCAGGTGGCCGCGCCGGTCGGTCACCGGGACGCCGGAGATCTTGTAGCGCGCCATCACCTCCAGCGCCTCGCGGATCCGCTGGTCCGGCTGCATGGTCACCGGGTCGACGATCATCCCGGCTTCGCTGCGCTTTACCTTGTCGACCTCGTCCGCCTGCTCCTCGATCGACAGGTTCTTGTGCAGGATGCCGATCCCCCCCTCCTGGGCGAGGGAGATCGCGAGCCGGCCCTCGGTGACCGTGTCCATCGCCGCCGAGACGATCGGGATGTTCAGCTCGATCCCGCGGCACAGCCGGGTGGCGAGCGAAACCTCGTTGGGATGGGTCTCCGACAGTCCCGGAAGGATCAGGACGTCGTCGAAGGTGAGGGCCAGCGGTGGGTTCTCTCGGTCGCTCATGGGTCCTGGAAATAGGGAAACGGCCCCGGAGATGGGGCCGTCTCGATGCGCGGAGGATATCAGGTCGGGAAGCGGGCCCGACGGTCCCGGGGACGGAGCCGGAGAGGCCGGGCGATCAGCCCGCGGCGCGGGCGGCGCCGCAGCACTTCTTGTACTTCTTGCCCGAGCCGCAAGGGCAAGGGTCGTTGCGGCCGACCTTGTCGCCGCTGCGCACCACGGTCGGCGGCGGCCCGGTCCGGTTGGGCGTCGACTTGGGGGGGCCGCTGCGCACCAGCCGCGCCATCTGGGCCGACTGCTGCTCCCGGGCGCGCCGCTGCTCGGCGATCTGCTCCGGGTTGACCGGCTCGACCCGGAAGAGGTTGCGGATCACCGTGTCCTCGATCCGCTCCTTCATCGCCTGGAACATCTCGAAGCTCTCCTTCTTGTACTCCTGGAGAGGATCGCGCTGGCCGTACCCGCGCAGGCCGATGCCTTCCTTCAAGTGGTCGAGGGCGAGCAGGTGCTCTTTCCAGGCGTGGTCGACCACCCGCAGCATGAGATCGCGCTCGACCGCGCGCATCAGCTCAGGGCCGAAGCGCTGCTCCTTGGCCTCGTACTTGTCCTCGAGGATCTTCCAGATCTCCTCGCGGAGCTCCTCGATGCCCAGCTCGTGGAGGTTCAGGCCCAGGGCATTGACGTCGAGGTCGTAGTAGCCGAGCAGGTCGGTCGAGAGCTCCGAGATCTCCCAGTCCATCGGGTCCGAGCGCTCGGGGCAGTGCTCGTCGATCACGAAGTCGAGGATCTCCCGCGCCACCTTGAGCACGTAGTCGTGGGTGGCGTCGCGCTCGAGGATGTCCCGGCGCAGGCCGTAGACCTCGGCCCGCTGCTTGTTCATCACGTCGTCGTACTCGAGCAGGTGCTTGCGGACCTCGAAGTTGCGTGCCTCGACCTGCTTCTGGGCCCGCTCGATGGCCTTCGAAACCATCGTGTGCTCGATCGGCTCGCCGTGCTCCATGCCCAGGCGGCCCATCAGCCCCTGGATCCGGTCCGACCCGAAGATGCGCATCAGGTCGTCCTCGAGCGACAGGAAGAAGCGGGACGAGCCCGGGTCGCCCTGGCGCCCGGAGCGGCCCCGCAGCTGGTTGTCGATGCGCCGCGACTCGTGGCGCTCGGTGCCCAGGATGTGGAGGCCCCCGGCGTCGAGCACCTCCTGGCGCTCGGTCTGGAAGTGGGCGCGGTAGCGGGCGAGGGCCTCGGCGTAGGCCTCGGCCTCGGTCTCCGGGTCGGCCTCGGAGTGGGCCAGGCCCTCCGGGTTGCCGCCGAGCACGATGTCGGTGCCGCGGCCGGCCATGTTGGTGGCGATCGTCACCGCGCCCTTGCGCCCGGCCTGGGCGACGATCGAGGACTCCTTCTCGTGGAACTTGGCGTTGAGCACGACGTGGGGAATCCGCCGGCCCTTGAGCCGCTTCGAGACCAGCTCGGAGTTCTCGATCGAGGCGGTGCCCACGAGCACCGGCTGGCCGCTCTCGTGGCAGTCGATGATCTCGTCGATCACCGCCTCCCACTTCTCCTCCACGGTGCGGTAGACGAGGTCGGCGCGGTCGTCGCGGATCACCGGCATGTTGGTCGGGATGACGGTGACGTCGAGCTTGTAGATCTCGTTGAACTCGGCGGCCTCGGTGTCGGCCGTGCCGGTCATGCCCGAGAGCTTGTCGTACATCCGGAAGTAGTTCTGGAAGGTGATCGTGGCGAGGGTCTGGTTCTCGCGCTCGATCTGGACGCCCTCCTTCGCCTCGACCGCCTGGTGCAGGCCGTCGGACCAGCGCCGCCCGCTCATCATGCGGCCGGTGAACTCGTCGACGATCACCACCTTGCCGTCCTTGATCAGGTAGTCGACGTCGCGCTTGAACATGTGGTGGGCGCGCAGCGCCTGGTTGACGCCGTGGAGCA
This sequence comes from uncultured Acidobacteriota bacterium, assembly GCA_963837945.1. Lineage (GTDB taxonomy): Bacteria > Acidobacteriota > Thermoanaerobaculia > Multivoradales > DATKCC01 > CAVUBL01. The sequence goes on along the minus strand of CAWIQD010000007.1, from coordinate 64,785 downwards.
GGTCCATGTTGACCGGGTCGTAGAGGTTCTCGAGCCCGAGGAGCTGCTCGACCCTGGCGACGCCCTCGTCGGTGAGCGCCACCGACTTCGCCTTCTCGTCGACCAGGAAGTCGCCGGTGGTGTACTTCGAGCCGTCCTTCTCCTCGATCTCCTCGCCGCGCTCGAGCTTGGGGATCACCGAGTTGACCCGGTAGTACTTGTCGATCGACTCCTCCGACGGGCCGGAGATGATCAGCGGAGTCCGCGCCTCGTCGATCAGGATCGAGTCCACCTCGTCGACGATCGCGAAGCGATAGCCGCGCTGGACCCGCTGGTCGAGCGTGAACTTCATGTTGTCGCGCAGGTAGTCGAAGCCGAACTCGTTGTTCGTGCCGTAGGTGATGTCGGAAGCGTAGGCGGCGCGCCGATCGGCGTCCGGCATGTCGCTCTGGATGACCCCCACGCTCATCCCCAGGAACCGGTAGACGGCGCCCATCCAGTCGGCGTCGCGCCGCGCCAGGTAGTCGTTGACCGTCACCAGGTGCGCGCCCTTGCCCTCGAGCGCGTTCAGGTACATCGGCATGGTGGCGACCAGCGTCTTGCCCTCACCGGTCTTCATCTCGGCGATCTTGCCGGCGTGGAGCACCATGCCGCCGATCAGCTGGACGTCGTACGGGCGCATGCCGAGGGCGCGCTTGGCTGCCTCCCGGGCCACGGCGAAGGCCTCGGGCAGCAGGTCGTCGAGGGTCTCGCCGTCGGCGAGGCGGCGGCGGAACTCCACGGTCTTGGCCCGGAGATCTTCGTCGGAGAGGGACTGGATCCCCGGCTCGAGGCCGTTGATCACCTCGACGATGGGAGCGAGCTTCTTGATGTCCCGCTCGTGTTGGCTGCCGAAGACTACGGTGAGGAGCTTGTTGATCATCGTCGCGGAAGGTCGAGTGAGGAGTGGAGCGGATCGGGCACGAGGCCCGCGTGGTGAGCAGGCTTCACAACCGCCCACTGTAACAAAAGATTCCTCGCCGCCCGCCGCCCGGCGAGCCGGAGAGAGCGTCCCGCGCGGTGCTCAGCCGTGCGCCGGCGTGCCGTCGAGGATGTAGCCGAGAGGGTTGATCGCCTGGCCGTCCACGTGCACCTCGTAGTGCAGGTGGTAGCCGGTCGAGCGGCCGGTCGATCCGACGTAGCCGATGACGTCGCCCTGCTGGACCTTCTGCCCCGGCTCGACCGCCAGGCGGGACATGTGGCCGAAGCGGGTGGTGATGCCGAAGCCGTGCGAGAGGTAGACCGCGTTGCCCAGGCCGCCGATCCGCCCGGCGCGGGTCACGATGCCGTCGGCCGTGGCGCGGACCTCGCGGCCCGGGGGCGCGGCGATGTCGATCGCCGGATGGAAGGAGCGGTGTCCGGTGATCGGATCCCGGCGGGCGCCGAAGCCGCTGGTCAGGATGCCCTTGACCGGCGCCACGGAGGGCACCGAGGAGATCCAGCGCGAGCGCTCCTCGAGCTTCTTGGCCACCCGCTCGAGCTTGCCGGAGAGCCGGTTGGCGCGGTAGGAGAGGAAGTCGACGTCCGAGCCTTCGGTGCCTTCGCCGCCGATCCCGGCCTCGCCGTTGTCCAGGGTGTCGAGGCCGGCGACGATCGCGAGCTTGCGGGTCCGGGTCTCGTAGTCGGCGAGCCTGGTCTGCAGGTCCCCCAGGCTCTGCTCGAACGTCCGGTTCGCCTCACGCAGCTCCTGGTTCTGGGTGCGCAGGCGTTCGACCTGGGCGGCGTCCACGCCGCCTCCCGCGAAGTACGAGACGAGGACGAAGCCGGAGGCGGCGACCAGCAGGACGAGGATCGAAAGGGCGGCGAAGATCTGGAGGTTGCTGATCCGCCACTTGCGCAGGCGAGCCCGCGCGTGGGGCACGAGGATCACGGTGTGGTACTTGATCGGCATCGACCAGTGTAAGTCGTGCAACCGCGTTTGTAGTCTCTGGAATGTTCGCGACCGGCGTATTGTACCGGTGCGTCGCGGCTTGTCAACCATCGGCTCGCCAAGGGTTTGCGACCTCCCCGGAAGCGGGCGCGAGACCAGGGTATCGAGCAATGTGCATACGACATTGAGCGAAATCTTCAGCGGCAGACGGCCGAGGCCCGGCCCACCGGCCGTGCCGCCTGGAGTCAGGGGATCGCACGGGCCGTGGCATCGCTCCGGCGCCTCGCCGGAATGGCGTTGCGCCATGGGGTATCCAGCCCTCCGGCGTGCGGCCCGGCGGCCCCGGCCCGGTCTCGACCCGATCCGGGCCAGGCGCCGGTGACGCGTCCGGGCCACCGGCGCGCCGGGGGCGGGAAGAGCGGCGGCGCGCCGCGAGTTGTGATCCAGGGAGCCCCGAGACCATGATCGTCGAGAACGAGACCGCCGCGCCGGCCCGTGTCACCCTGCCGGTCGAAGGAATGAGCTGCGCCGGCTGCTCGGCCGCCGTCCAGCGGCGCCTCGACCAGCTCGAGGGCGTCGCCGAGGCGAGCGTCAACCTCGCCACCCACCAGGCGACGATCGCCTACGATCCCACCCGGCTCGGCCCCGCGGAGCTCGCCGAGGCCGTCCGCGCGGCGGGCTACCAGGTGCCCGAGGCCGCGCTGCGCCGGCTGCTCGACGAGGCGGTCGGAGCCCGCGAGCCGGTCGCGCGGACCGCGCCGCCGGCGGAGGAGGCCGAGGCGGAGAGCCGCGAGGCCCGACACTTCCGGTCGCTCCTCGCCCGCTTCTGGATCTCGATCGTCGGCGCCCTGGCGGTCGTCGTCCTCTCCATGCCGCTGATGGAGACGGCCGGGAGGCTCGGGGGCCTGGCCAAGGCCGACCCGATGATGGCGGCGCTCCGGCCGGTGGCCGCGGCCGTCGAGCGGGCGGTCCCGGCGCTCGCCGGCCTCGCGCCGGGCACCCTGAAGCTGGTCCTGTTCTTCCTCACCCTGGTGGTGATGGTAGTCGGAGGCGGCGAGTTCTACGCCGGAGCCTGGCGGAGCCTGCGCCACGGCGCCGCCAACATGAACACGCTGGTGGCCCTCGGCAGCGGCTCGGCGTTCCTCTTCAGCGCCCTGGCGACCTTCGTGCCGGGGCTCTTCCTGCGTGCCGGGTTGCCCGCCGACGTCTACTACGAGGCGGTGGCCTGGATCCTGGCGCTCGTCCTGCTCGGCAAGGTGTTCGAGGCCCGTGCCATGGGGCGCACGTCGTCGGCCATGCGGCGCCTGGTGGGGCTCGGCGCGCGACGCGCCCGGGTCCTGCGCGACGGGGGCGAGATCGAGGTGCCGATCGAGGAGATCCGTGCCGGCGACCGGCTGATGGTGCGCCCGGGGGAGAAGGTGCCGGTCGACGGCTTGGTGATCGACGGCGCGTCGGCGGTCGACGAGTCGATGATCTCCGGCGAGCCGGTGCCGGTGGACAAAGGGCCGGGCGACGAGGTGGTGGGCGCGACGATCAACACCACCGGTGCCTTCCAGATGGAGGCGACCCGGGTCGGCCGCGACACGGTGCTCGCCCAGATCGTCCGCCTGGTCGAGGAGGCGCAGGGCTCGCGGGCGCCGATCCAGCGCCTGGCCGACCGAATCTCGGCGGTCTTCGTGCCGGCGGTCGTCGCGATCGCGGCCGTCACCTTCCTGGTCTGGTGGGCGGTCGGGCCCGCTCCGTCGCTCCTCTACGCCATGGTCGCCGCGGTGACCGTGCTGATCATCGCCTGCCCGTGCGCCCTCGGCCTCGCCACGCCGACCGCCATCATGGTGGGCACCGGCAAGGGGGCGGAGAACGGCATTCTGATCAAGGGCGGCGGGGCGCTCGAGACGGCCGGCCGCCTGACGACGGTGGTCTTCGACAAGACCGGCACGATCACCCGGGGCCGGCCGCGGGTGACCGAGGTGGTCGCCCCGGAAGGGCTCGCCGGTGCCGCGCCGGGTGGCGTCCCCGCGGCCTGGCGCGTGCTGCGCTGGGCGGCGGCGCTCGAGCAGCGCTCCGAGCACCCGCTGGCCGAGGCGGTGCTCGCGGCCGCCCGCGAGCGCGACGTCCTGGTGCCCCCGTGCTCCGGGTTCGACTCCTCGCCGGGCCACGGCGTCGCCGGCTCGGTCGACGGGCGCGAGGTGCTGGTGGGCAAGGAGGAGTGGCTCACGAGCCGCGGGGTCGACCCGGGGCCGCTCCGGGACGCGGCGCGGGCCGCCTCCGGGCGCGGGGAGACGGTGATCTGGGTGGCGCACGACGGCCTCGCGGTCGGGCTCCTGGCGGTCTCGGACCCGCCCAAGCCGGGCGCGGCCGCGGCGCTCTCGCGGCTCCGTGGCATGGGCCTCGAGCTGGTGATGCTCTCCGGCGACCGCCAGGAGGCGGCGGAGGCGGTGGCCGCCGAGGTCGGGATCGACCGGGTGTTCGGCGGCGTGGCGCCCGGGGAGAAGTCGGCGGTGGTGCGGAGGCTCCAGGAGCAGGGCGAGGTCGTGGGGATGGTGGGCGACGGAGTCAACGACGCCCCGGCCCTGGCGCAGGCGGATCTCGGGATCGCGCTGGGCACCGGGACCGACGTCGCCATCGAGGCGGCCGACGTCACCCTGGTCGGCGACCGGATCGAGGGCGTGGCCGAGGCGATCGCCCTCTCCCGCCGCACGCTGCGCGTGATCCACCAGAACTTCGTCGGGGCCTTCGTCTACAACGTGCTCGGAATTCCGGTGGCGGCCGGCGTGCTCTACCCGGCGTTCGGGCTCCTGCTGTCGCCGGTCCTCGGCTCGTTCGCGATGGCGATGTCGAGCGTGACGGTGGTCTCGAACAGCCTCCGCTTGCGCCGCTGGCGGCCTCGGACGCGGTAGCGCCTCACCCGCCGAGCACCGCCTCCGCGACCTCCACTGCGTTCAACGCCCCGCCGCGCGTCAGATTGTCCACCACCGCCCACAGCCAGTAGGCGCCCGGGTAGCCGGGATCGGCGCGCACGCTCCCGACCAGCACGTCGTCCCGCGTCGCGGCGTCGATCGGCCCGGGGAGGTCCGCGGAGTCGGTCTCCTCCTCGGCGACGCTCACGTGGAGCTGGCCCGCGAGCGCCTCGCGGACCGCCTCGAGCCCCGGGTCCTCCGCGAAGGTCACGAGCAGGCTGGTCGCCAGGCCGTGGAACACCGCCCCCTGCATCAGCTGGATGGCGAGCGGCACCTCGACGCCCGTGGTCCGCCGGACCAGCTCGGCGAGGCCGGCGGCACCCTCGGGGGCCGGGTAGAGGTTGAAGGCGAGCTGGCGATCGAAGACCGATGGCCGCCGCTCGCCGGTCAAGGCGACCAGATCGCGGGTCTGGTCGAGCAGATCCTCGAGCCCCCGGTCCCCCAAGATCGAGACCGGCTGCACCACGGTCGCCGACGCGCTGGCGAGCCCCAGGGGAGCGAGAGGCGCGAGCTGGTGGGCGAGGGCGAGGGCCGCGGGGTGGGGGGAGACGAGCACCTCTCCCGGCGTCGCGTCGCCGGCGTTCATCCCCGCGATCACCGGCCGCCCGTCGGCCGCCGAGGCGCGCGGCGAGAGCAGGATCGCGGTCGCGCCCGCCGGGCGCCGGGCGAGGACCTCCAGGTCGCTCGCCGGATCTCCGCAGGCGAAGACCAGGTCGACGCCGGCCAACTCCTCGGCCCGCGCCTCGGCGACCAGGGCGGCCCGGCCGGCGGCCTCGGCGACCAGGCCGACCTCCTCCTCTTCGCGAGGTCAGCAAGGCGACCGACTCGAAGCGCTCGCGGTGGGCGGCCAGGAGGTCGCGCAGCTCCTTGCCCAGGAGCGTGGTGGGGCTGAGGATGGCGATGCGGCTCATGGCACCTCCTCCTCGCCGCCGCCGCCGGCCGGGCCGCTCCCCGCGCCCGCGCCCGCGGGCGGCGAGGCGCCTTCGCGCTCCGGCTCGCCGGGATCCCCGGCGGCGACCTTGCGGCGCAGTCGCCCGGCGACCCAGGTCAGCGGGCCGGCCGAGGTGTAGATCACCGCGACGGCCAGGAAGAAGGCCTTCGGCTCGAGAGCGACCACCAGGACCACGATCGCGAGCGGCAGGGCGGCGCGATAGCTCCAACGCTTCTTGAGGTCGACCTGCTTGAGGCTCCAGTAGCGGAAGGTCGTCACTTCGAGGGTCCCGACGATGAACAGGGTCGCGAGCACCACGACTCCCCACCACTCCCGCCATTCGCCACCCGGCACGTAGAACATCAGCGAGCACACGGCGCCGGCGGCGGCCGGGGAGGGGAGGCCGACGAAGTAGCGGCTGTCGACCGACTTGGTCTGGACGTTGAAGCGGGCGAGGCGGGTGGCGGTGCAGACCATGTAGTAGAGCGGCACCAGCCAGCCGATGCGATGGAACCCCTGGAGGCCCCAGAAGTAGGTCACCAGGGCCGGCGTGGCGCCGAAGGTGAACAGGTCCGCGAGCGAGTCGTACTCCCGGCCGAAGTCGCTGTCGGTCCCCATGCTGCGCGCGATCCGGCCGTCGAAGGTGTCGAGGATCGCGGCGATGAACACCGCCAGGGCGGCGCGCGTGAAGTAGACGTCGCCCGCCTCCGGGAGGAGCACCTGGCTGCCGCGGAAGGCGGTGACCACGGCGTAGAAGCCGAGGAGCATGTTGCCGATGGTGAACAGGCTCGGCAGCGCGTAGGCGCCCCGCTGGAGCCGGCGCCGCCGGGAGCGGTGCCGGGCGCGGGCGAGGGCGGGGTCCCGCCGCCGGTCGCGGCCGCGCATCAGGGCGCCTCCCCGCGTGCGATCACCGTCTCACCGTTCTTGACCCGCGCGCCCCGGACGACCAGCACCCGGTAGCTCGCGGGCACCAGGACGTCGACCCGTGATCCGAACTTGATCAGCCCCATGGGCTGGGCCCGGGTCACCTCGTCGCCCGGCGTCAGCCGGCAGACCACCCGCCGGGCGAGCAGGCCCGCGATCTGCCGCACCGCCACCAGCTCGTCGTTCGGGCGCCGGATGACGGTCAACTGCTGCTCGTTGACGGCCCCCGCGTCCTCACGGAAGGCCGCCACCTTGCGGCCGCGCCGGTAGACCGAGGCGACCACCTCGCCCGCCACCGGGGTCTTCTGGACGTGGACGTCGAACACCGAGAGGAAGGTCACCACCCGCTGGAAGGTCCCCGGCCCGATCTCCGGGTCCTCGACCGTGTCGACCCGGGTCACCAGGCCGTCGGCCGCGGCGAGCACGGCGTCTGCCGGCTCGCCCGGGCGCCGCGCCGGGTCGCGGAAGAAGAGGAGCACCAGGAGGCCCAGCGCCAGGGCGCCGAGGGCCCATCCGGGGTGATGGAAACCGGCCAGGACCGCCGCCAGGACGGCGAAGGGCAGGACGAACGGCCAGGCTTCGGAGGCGAATCGCATGACGGGGCGCAGAGCGATACGGGGAGCCGGCGGCGGGGGAGGGGCGCCGCCGGGGTGGGTACCGAGGGGAGACCCCCCGGGGGGCGCCCCTCGGCCGCCGGTGCGGAGCGTCGGCTTCAGACGGCGGCGCGCATGCCGTCCTGAGCTCGCACCATCTGCTCCATCCGGTCCTTCAAGGCCAGCTTGTGGATCTTGATCCTCTTCTCTTCGATCTCGTCCTCCTGGGACAGGAGGGACTTGGTCTTGAGCTCCTCGAGGCGCAGCTCGCACTCCTGGTGCTCGTCGTGCAGGCGGCGAAAGTCGCCATCCGTCTCGAGGAGCTCGCGAACGAGCGCATCGTGGTCTTCGGCGATCATCGGTGATCCTCCTTTGCGTCGGTTCGCTGGGACCGGTCGGTCCACGAGGTCAGGGAGCCCGGCGCGGACGGCCGGGCATGGAACTTCTGAAGCGGGCGGGGTCGGGGAGTGGCTGGGGCGCCGCAGGATCAACGGCCGCCCGCCCCGTAAACGGCGCCCCTGCCCTGCCTGGGCGCCACCGTCCGCTGTGCTGTAGTGGTCTTCATGAACCTTGGATGGGCGAAGACTACCACCGCCCCCGCGCGGCGATCAAGGCGCCCGGCGCCGGCTCAGCCAGCGGTCGTCTCGCGGGTCAGGAGCAGGGCCGCGGAGCCGTCGGAGTAGTAGGCGGGGCGCAGGCCGGCGACCTCGAAGCCGAGGGTGCGGTAGAGGGCGAGGGCGGCCTCGTTGTCGGGCCGGACCTCGAGGTGGCAGCGGGCGACGCCGCGCTCGCCGAGCGCCACCAGGCCGGCCTCGACGACCCGGCGGCCGAGGCCCCGGCGCCGGCTCCCGGGATCGACCGCGACCCGCAGCAGCTCGGCCTCGCCGGCGACCTCGAGGAAGGCGGCGTAGGCCACCGCCCGGTCGGCGGCCCGGGCGAGGAGCAGGAGCGACGAGGAGGCGATCTCGCCCGCCAGGAGCGCCTCGGACCAGGGATCGTCGAAGGCGGCGCGTTCGAGGCGCACCAGGTCCGGCAGGTCGGCCTCGGTCGCCGGCCGGATCGACGGGCTCGTCCGCCGGCGCTTCCGGGGTCGTCTCGCGCCGGAGCGCTCAAGGCGCCGCCGTCCTGGGCGTGCCGGGGCGGCGGGCGGGGAGGCTGACCGCCGGAGGGCGCAGGTAGAGGGGAGCGGAGAGGGTCCCGGGGTCCCAGGCGATCGGACGCAGGGCGGCGAGGTGCAGGGCCGCGGGCGCCAGCTCGTCCGGCTCGAGCGCGCGCGCCGGATCGACGCGGCCGGCCCCGAACCCCACCACGGTCGCCGGCTCGAGCCGGGCGATGGCGGCGGGCGCCAGGATCCGGGCCTCGCCCCGCGCCGCCGGCGCCGCCCCGGCCGGGAGGTCGAAGGCCTGGGCGAACCACTCGCCGCGCAGCGCGTCGACCACCGCGACCACCGGCCCCGGCGCCCCCTGCTCGGCCGCGAAGACCGCGAGCGTCTCGAGCGTCGGCACGGCGGTCGCGGGGAGCCCCAGCGCCTGGTGCAGGCCGAGAGCGCTCGCCAGGCCGACCCGGAGGCCGGTGAAGCTCCCCGGCCCGCGCAGCGCCAGGACCCCCTGGAGGTTGCCGATCCGCGCCCCGATCTCGTCGAGGCATTCCGCCACCAGCCGCAACAGCGCTTCCGAGGAGCGGCGGATCTCGATCGAGCGCCGGGCCGCGGCCTCGCCGCCCCGCCCCACGGCCACGCTCACCGTCGGCGAGCCGCTGTCCAGGGCGAGGAGGAGGCCGCTCACCCGGGCAGTATACTCACGCCCCCATGCCCCCGAAGGCGGCCACGACCCAGCTCACGCCGATGCTCCGCCACTACCTGGAGGTCAAGGCCGAGAACCCGGACGCGTTGCTCTTCTACCGCATGGGGGACTTCTACGAGCTCTTCTTCGACGACGCCCGGACCGCGGCGCCGGTGCTCGAGGTGACGCTCACCGCGCGGCAGAAGGGCAAGCAGAGCGAGGTGCCGATGTGCGGCGTGCCCTACCACGCCCTCGACACCTATCTCGGCAAGGCCCTCGAGCAAGGCTACAAGGTCGCGATCTGCGACCAGATGGAGGACCCGGCCGAGGCCAAGGGGCTGGTGCGCCGCGAGGTCACGCGCGTGGTCACGCCGGGCACCCTCACCGAGCCCGACCTGCTGGACGGCAAGGAGGACAACCTCCTGGCGTCGCTCGCCTGGGACGGCAAAGCCGGCGCCGCGGGCTTCCTCGACGTCTCGACCGGACGCTTCTTCGTGCGCCGCTGGACGAGACCCGAGGAGGGCGTCGACGACCTGCGCCTCCTCGCCCCGCGGGAGGTGCTTTACGAGGAAGGCGGCGAGCTGCCCGCCGAGCTGGTCCGCTGGCTCGAGCGGGAGGGCCCCTGCTCGACGCCGCTCGCCGCCGAGCGGTGGCCCGACGCGCGCCGGGCGGCCGACCTGCTCGAGCGCCAGCTCGGCGTCTCGACGCTTCGCGGCTTCGGCCTCGAGGTGGGCGAGCCGGCGGTCGCCGCGGCGGCGGCCGCCCTGGCCTACGCCCGCGACACCCAGCACAGCGAGCTCGACCACGTGCGCGAGCTCTCGGTCCGCGGCAGCGGCGAGCGCCTGGTGCTCGATCCGACGACGCTCGCCAACCTCGAGGTCTTCCGCAACCTGCGCGAGGGCGGGCGCAAGGGCACTCTGATCTCGGTCCTCGATCGCGCCCTCACCGCCCCGGGCGGCAGGACGCTCAAGGACTGGCTGCGGCTCCCGCTGCGCGACGCCGAGGCGATCGCCGGGCGCCACCGGGCGGTCCGGGAGCTGGTCGCGGACGGGCCGCGGCGCGACCGGCTGCGCGAGCGCCTGGCACGGATCGCCGATCTCGAGCGCCTCCTCTCCCGGGCGGTCCTCGGGAGCCTCGGGCCGCGCGAGGCGGCGGCGCTCCGCGACAGCCTGGAAGAGCTCCCCGCGGTGCTCGCGGAGATCGACGGATCGGCCTCCCGGCTGCTCGCCGAGATCGCCGCCACCGAGCCCGCGGCGGCGCTGGCCGGCCAGCTCGCCCGCACCCTCGAGGCCGAGCCCGCCCTCAACGTCTCGGACGGCGGCGTGATCGCGGCGGGCATCGACCCCGACCTCGACCGTGCGCGCTCGCTGGCTCACGATTCGAAGCGCCACATCCTGGCGATGGAGGCGCGCGAGAAGCAGGCGACCGGCATCGGCTCGCTCAAGATCCGCTACAACCGGGTCTTCGGCTACTACGTGGAGGTGACCAAGGCCAACATCCACCTGGTTCCCCAGCACTACATCCGCAAGCAGACCCTGGTCGGAGCCGAGCGCTACGTCACCCCGGAGATCAAGGAGCTCGAGGAGCAGATCCTCTCCGCCGAGGAGCGCCAGGTCGCCCTCGAAGCCGAGCACTTCCGCCGCCTGGTGGCCGCGATCATCGCCGCCGGCCCGGCGCTCTCCGCGGCGGCCCGCGCGGTGGGCGCGCTCGACGCCCTCGCCTCGCTCGCGGAGGTGGCGGCGCGCCGCCGCTACGTCGAGCCGGTGATGGGACCGCCCGGCGGCGCGATCCGCATCGAGGAAGGGCGCCACCCGGTGGTCGAGGCCACGACCTCCGAGGCGTTCGTGCCGAACGACGTCGAGCTCGACTCCGAAAGCTCCCAGATCGTGGTCCTGACCGGCCCCAACATGGGCGGCAAGTCGACCTACCTGCGCCAGGTGGCCCTGATCGTGATCATGGCCCAGGCCGGGAGCTTCGTGCCCGCCGAGCGTGCCGAGATCGGGCTCGTCGACCGGGTGTTCACGCGCGTCGGGGCGAGCGACGACCTCGCCCGGGGCGAGTCGACCTTCATGGTCGAGATGATCGAGACCGCCAACATCCTGCGCCACGCCGGGCCGGAGAGCCTGGTCGTCCTCGACGAGGTCGGGCGCGGCACCGCGACCTTCGACGGCCTGTCGCTCGCCTGGGCGATCGTCGAGTTCCTGCACGAGGAGCGGCGGGCGAAGACGCTGTTCGCGACCCACTACCACGAGCTCACCGAGCTCGCCTCGCTCCTCGGCCGGGTGGTCAACCGCACCCTGGCGGTCAAGGAGTGGGAGGACCGGATCGTCTTCTTGCGCCGGGTGGTGCCGGGGAGCGCGGACAAGTCCTACGGCATCCAGGTGGCCCGTCTGGCGGGGCTGCCGGCCCGGGTGCTCGAGCGGGCCGAGGAGATCCTCGCGAACCTCGAAGCGCAGGAGTACGACCTGGCGGGCAAGCCCCGGCTGGCGCGCGGCCGCAAGGCGCCCCGCGGCGCCTCGGGCGGCGCCCAGCTGGCCCTCTTCGCGCCGGCCGAGGAGCGGGTGATCGAGCGGCTGCGCGCCGCCGACCTCGACCGCATGACCCCGCTCGACGCCCTCACTCTCCTCACCGCGCTGCGCGAGGGGCTCTCGCGATGAGCCCGGCGGCGCGGAGCGCCGGCGAGCTGCTCGTCGTCGGAGTGCCCGGTCCCGAGCTCGACGCCGAGTCGGCGGCCCTGCTGCGCGAGGTCCGCCCCGGTGGGGTGATCCTCTTCAAGCGCAACGTCGAGTCGGCCAGGCAGCTCGAAGCGCTGGTGACGGCGGTGCGGCGCGAGGCGCCCGGCGCCCTCCTCTACAGCGACTCCGAAGGCGGCCGGGTCGACCGCCTGGCGGCCATCGTCGGCGCGGCGCCCGCGGCGGCGGCCCTCGCCCGCGCGCCGGCCGAGGTCGCAAGCCGCGCCGGGCGGTGGATCGGCGAGTCGCTCCGGCTGTTCGGCTTCGACGTCGACTTCGCGCCGGTGGTCGACCTCGACCAGGGCCGGGAGGCCAACGCCCTCGACGGCCGCTACCTGGGGGAGACGCCGGCGGCGGTCGAGGAGCGGGCCCGGGCCTTCCTCGAGGGTCTCCACGCGGCGGGGGTCGGCGGCTGCCTCAAGCACTTCCCGGGGCTCGGCTCCTCGATCGGTGACACGCACTTCGAGAGCGGGCTGGTCGACCGGCCCGCCCCAGAGCTCGAGGCCGACCTGGCACCGTTCGCCGGCCTGGCGCCCAGCGCGCGCATGGTGATGGTCGCCCACGCCGTCTTTCCGGCCCTCGACCGCGAGACCCGCCCGGCGAGCCTCTCCGGTCCGATCGTGACCGACCTCCTCCGGGGGCGGCTGGGCTTCGACGGCGTGGCGGTGGCGGACGACCTGGAGATGCGGGCGCTCGGGCCGTGGGGCGATCTCGCCGACCGCGCGGAGGCGGCCCTCGACGCCGGGTGCGACGCGCTGCCCGTGTGCCACTCCCTGGACGCCGCTCCCTCGGTGGTCGAGCGCCTGGAGAGAGGCTCGCTCGGGCCGCTCGTCGAACGGGCGCGCGGCCGGCTCGAGGGATATCGCCGCCACCTCGCCCGGCTCCGCGCCGCCGCGCCGCCCGCCCCCGGCGACCTCGAGACCGTCCGCTCCCAGCTCGCCGCGCTCCGCAGCGAGGCGGGCGAAGAGTTTTCTTGAGAGAGCGGGCTATACTCCGAGTCACTCATGAATCGGCGGGAGAGCGAGCGCATCGTCCGGCGGGTGCCGGTTCGCTTCAGCGTGCGCGGCAGCTCCGCGGAGGCGGTCCGCGGCTACACCACGAACATCTCCGCCGGCGGCATGTTCATCTCCACCGGACGCCCGTCGCAGAGTGGCACCCGCCTCCGGGTCGAGGTCGGCGAGGAGGGTAGGGACTTCAGCGTCGAAGGGTTGGTGGCGCACTCTCGGCGGACCTCGCCCGAGCTCCGGCTCCTCGGCCTGACCGGGATGGGAGTGCGCTTCCTGACCGTCGCCGAGCTCGTCTCGGAGCTTCTCGGCGGCGACCAGGAGGACGGCGACGGGGCGCGGGCTCCGGCCCTGCTCGAGGAGTCGGCCCTGGGCGAGGGCCGCTTCCGCCTGCGCTTCCGCTCGCGGGATCAGTTCCTGCGCGTCTACCGCCAGGACGTGGTCCACGGCGGGCTTTTCGTTCCCACCCGCCAGCCGGCCGAGATGTCGGCCGTCATCACGCTGGAGGTGATCGTGCCGCTCAAGGGGTACCCGCCGCTCGAGCTCAAGGCCCGCGTGGTCCACCGCATCCCGGCGGACGGCAGCGGCCCGACGGCCAACCTGCTCTCGGGCATGGGGGTCCAGCTCGAGGATCCGGTGGCGGCGCTCGCCACCTTCGAGCCGGTGGTCGCCCGCCTCGGCGGCCGGGAGTGAGCCGCCCGGGAGGCGCCGGCGGTCCGGCGCCTCCCGCACGCTCGGCGCTCAGCAGTCGCCGTAGCGGCTCGCCCAGGCGGGCTGGATGAAGGGGTTGGCGGCGGCGTTGTAGGTGTCCTCGAGGGTCACCGCCCCCGCGCTCGTGCTCACGAAGTAGTAGTAGATCTCGGGACGCGACGAGCTGTCGGGTCCGATCACGGGCTCGCCGCTCGCCACGTAGTGGATCGTGCCGGCCACGTCGGTGGCGCAGAGGCGGGGCGGGACGTCAGCGGGACCCTCGGGTGGCAGCGGCGCCGGGCCCGTCCCGAGCGGGGCGGCTTCCGCCGCCACGACCCCGGGCAGGCCCCGGTAATCCGCGGCGACCTGGGCCGTGTCGTAGATCCCGTCGAAGGTCACGATCACCCGTGGCTCGCCGCTGTCCGCCGGCGACCCTCGTGCACCGACTGCGCCCGTACCAGGTGGCGAGGCAGTCCCAGTCGCGGTAGGAGCCGGCCAGCATCGCCTGGGCCGTCTGCGGGGTGACCGTGAGGGCGACGGCGCTCGGGTCGACCTTCGGGACCGCGCCCCCGGTGTGGGCCCCCGGTGCCAGCCCCGCCATCGCCTCGGTGTCCGCGACGATCCGTCGATAGAGGGTCTCCGGTGCCGCGAGCTGGCCGCTCAGCCGGATCGCGAGGAGCTCCTTCAACGGAGAGGTCCGGGGCGTCGCCGCCAGGTCGTCGGGGTTGCCGTGGCCGCACTGGGCGGCGAAGCGGTCGGGACGGTTCCAGGTGGTCCCGGCGAGCAGAGGCTCCGAAGTCGACCGATGCCGAGACGTCCTCCGGCGCCGGCGGCTGACCGGCGTTGAACGCCAGGTGCGCCGCCGCCGGGTCGCCGACGTCGAAGACCTCCTCGCCCGGGAAGGTCGGCGGTCCGAGATAGACGTCGAACGGGACGCCGAGGGCCGAGCAGGGCGCCGGGTCGGCGGGCAGGCAGGCGTGGAGCCCGCTCACCGTCGCCGGGCCGAGGCGTCCGCCGGCGTCGAGCCCGATCTCGATCGCCAGCGCGATCGAGCTCGACCGTCTGCCCCGACGGGTCGACGGCGAAGACTTCGGCGACGTATGTGTCGTCGGCCTCGCCTCGATAGAGAGCGATCTCGGTGTCGTAGTCGAAGTCCGGGCCGTGTGCCTCCACCCGCAGCGTGCGCTGGAGGATCGTGAAGATCTCGAGGTCGCGCGCGGTGAAGCGGTCGTGGCACAGGCTGGTGATCGCGTCGAGCGCGAGGCCCCGGCCGGGCTTCGAGTCGGAGCTGCGCCGGCCGGCCGCGCCGTCGGCGAGGTCGTTGATCGCCAGGAGCGCGGCGGGATCCGGCGTCGCGCCCATCGAGGAGGCGAGCGTCGGGTCGACGGTCAGCGTCAACAGGTGCGGGCTGCCGGCGGGAACCCGGGTGGTGTTGCTCTCCTCGCGGGCGAGGCCGACCTGGTCGAGGAGCGGCCGTTCGGGGTTGAGGAGCACGTCGCGCAGGGTGGGGTTGAGGCTGAACGCGAGATGGTACTCCGGCATGAGATCGAGGTAGCCGCCTTCTCGATTGCGCCACGGCCCATCGAGGGCGAGGCCCTGGTAGAAGCCGTAGCGGCTGCTGTAGGTGAGGAACAGGGTCGTGGGCCGGGGCAGGCCCGGCGAGGTCTCGATCCGGGCGCGCCCCAGGAGCGCCGCCAGCTGTGTGCGGTTGCAGGCGACATCCTCCGAGAGGAGGTCGGTGGCCCGGGCGGGCCGGGGCGGCGACACCGCGAGACCGACGAGGGCGAGGAGGGGAACGAGGGTGGGAACGAGAGCGCGGGGAAGGGGCTTCAGTCTCACGGGTCTCATGACGACTCCTTCGATTCGGTGGGTCCGAGGATCCGGGCTCCAACGGCTTATGGCGTAGAAGCATAAGCGGATTCGCCCGAGGAGTCAAGAAGAGCCGAAATCAAAGGCTCGATCGTGCGGTCGCCTGCTCGGTCCGCCGCCGGAGAGCTCTTCGAACGGCCGCCGATAGAGGGCGTGGCCGTCCCGGGCGAAGGCTTCGAAGTACCCCGTGTACCAGCCGTCGAGGGCGATCCCCGCGGCTTCCGAGGCCGCCAGGTCGGCCCCGTCCTCGATGCCGCCGGTCCGCACGACGTGGAACTCCGGCCCCCCGGAGCGCGCCGCCAGGTGCTCGACCGCCGCCCGGGCGAGCGCCAGCGAGGCGGCCTTGAGCGGCCGCCCGCTGAGCCCGCCGCCGAAGCGCGTCGTGTAGAGCTGGAAAAGGCGTCGCTCGGCCGGATCGATCGCCGGTTCGTGGCGTGCGGGCTCGGCCGAGGAGTTCCCGAGGTCGACCCCGTCGTAGCCCAGCCCGACCAGCGTGTCGATCAGCCCGGGTACCTGCTCGGGCCGGGTGTCGACCGAGAACTTGACGATCACCGGCAGCGGCCTCCGGCGGCGGGCGAGAAACCGCTCGGCGATCCCCGCCAGGCGATGGTGGAGCTCGCTCTCGGGCGGGGCCGCCTCGCCGGTGTTGGGGCAGCTCTCGTTGATCTCGAGGAAGTCGACCCCCGCGGCGTCGTAGAGCTCGAGGCCGGTGACCAGCGCCGCCAGGCGCTCCTCGCCGGCGAGCTCGGGGCAGCCCGCCAGGCTGGCGCCGAGAGGGCAGCCCGGCACCCGCTCGATCCGCGCCAGGCGGGCGGCGACGGCACGGTCGCCGTCGTTGGGCAGCCCGAGCCAGTTGGAGGCCGCACCGGAGCGCGGGTAGGGGGCGAAGGGCTGGGCGACGCCGTGGGCGCGGTTGCCCGCCCGCGGCCTCGAGGTCGAGGTGCCCGCGAGGAAGAACCCCGCGCCCTGGCGGGCGGCGAGCTCGTAGCCCGCTCCGTTCTTGAACATGCCGGCGGCGTTGCCCAGGGGGGCGCGGAAGCGCAGGCCCCAGAGCGTCCGCTCGAGGCTCGGGGGCGGCCGGTAGGGCGCCGGGCGCTCCGCCGCGAGCCGCGCGAGGAACCGGCGCCGGCCGGCGGAGTAGAGGCGCACCACCCAGGGGGCGGGCAGCGCCACGAGGAGCGGCCGGAATCGGCCTTCCCAGCGGGCTAGGGCTTCGACGGACATGGGAGGGGGCGGCGCGGGGAGTCTACCGCAGCCGGCGCCTCGGCGCTCCGCCCCGGGCTGGTACCGCAAGCGCCAGCGGCATCGGGTGTGCATCGCCGACGCCTCGACCATGCGATCGCTCTGGAAGCTCACTCGACTGGCGGTCCGCGAGGCGATGGCCGACCGGATCACCAGCGAAGCGGCCAGGGCCGCCTACTTCTTCTTCCTCTCGCTTTTCCCGTTCATCCTCGCGGTCTTCGCGCTCACCGGCCTGCTGGGCGGCGACTCGGCCTTCCAGTGGATCATGGCGCGCCTGGAGGAGGCGCTGCCCGGGCAGGCGGCGAGCTACCTCGCGCAGTTCGTCCACCAGATCACCGGCGAGCAGCGGCCCGGAATCCTCTCCTTCAGCGTCCTGCTGATCCTCTGGTCGGCCTCGAACGTCTTCGCCATCCTGACCGACGGCCTCAACCACATGTACGACCTCGAGGAGACCCGCCCCTGGTGGAAGCGGCGAGTGCTCGCGCTCGTCACCCTGGTGGTGGCGACCGTGGCCTTGATCGGCTCCACCCTGATCGTCGTCTCGAGCCCGAAGCTGCTTCGGCTGGTGGGCCTGGTCGGCCTGAGCGACGTCTGGGACTCGCTGCGCTGGCCGGCGGTCCTCGTGCTCATGACCCTCTTCATGTGGCTGGTCTACCTGCTGTTGCCCAACCGCAGGCAGCGCCACTCGGTGGTGCCGACCCTGATCGGCGCGGTCGTCGGCACCCTGCTCTGGAGCGGGGCGACGATCGGCTTCCGGATCTACGTCAGCCACTTCGGGAGCTACAGCGAGACCTACGGCTTCGTGGGCGGGATCATCATCCTGCTGCTCTGGCTCTACCTGACCGGCGTGGCCATCCTGTTCGGCGGCGAGGTCGCGGCCACGCTCGAGCAGATGGGCGACCGGGACTGGGAGGTCGGCCAGCCGCCCCCGAAGAAGGAAGGCGGCTGACTCGGTCACTTGCCAATCCCCAGCGTCAGCGTCGGGGCCAGGCCGTGGGCGCCACCGGCCTGCAGGCTGAACAGCTGGGTGAGCAAGCCGAACGTCGTCTTCGACTCCAGGTCGTCATCCGGGATGTAGAACCAGTGGTTGCGGTAGCGCACCCGTACCCAGGCGCCGGGCGGAAGCTCGTCGGCGACCCGCACCCGGAAGAGGTCGCGGGTCACCTGGCTCCAATCGAAGACCTCGCCCGAGGGCGTGAGGGTCCGGGTCACCCGTCCGGCCTCGACGTCCGCCGCGGGCACGTCGACCCCTTGCGACAGGTAGTAGAGAACCCCCAGGAGCGAGCGCGTGGCCAGGGAGAGCTGGCCCTCGCCGACCCGCCCGCGGGGCCGGGCGGTGAGGGAGTGCTCGCCGGGTGCGGCGCCCCCGGGCAGGCCGAGGAGCCTGCGGATCTCGCGCACGTCGTCGGGGTTCGCCCCGGGCTCGAAACGCACCGTGTAGGCCGGCCGCTCCTCGCCCCCCTGCTGGTCCGCCGCGACGTCGTAGACCAGCGAGACCTCGCCCGCGACCTGGAGCCGGCGGAACCGATGCGCGAGGTCCTGGAAGCGGCGGAAGTCCGGCGCATTGGCGGGGGTCGGCCCCGAGGCGCTCGGCGCGTTGGGCACGTCGTTCAACCTCTGCACCGTGGTGCGCAAGACGCGCTCGATGCTCCACCCGTTCTGGGGCAGGAGCATCACCGTCTCGAGCGAGATCGGAGAGAGCAGCTGGGTGACGAACTCGTCGCCCTGCAGCGGCAGGTAGGTCACCGTCGGACGCTCGGCGATCGCCACCCCGACACCGGCTCCGGCCTCGTCGTGATCGCCGGATCGGGCCGTCGCCCCGAGGCTCGCCGAGCCTGCGAGCTCGTACTGGGCCGAGAGACTGGTGACCTCGAGGAAGTAGGGCGTGTCGCGGTACCGGAGGCGGACCAGGTTGAGCAGCAGCTGCTCGTCCTGCGTCTCGACCAGGGCCTGGTTGTACAGGGAGTGGGCCTGGCGGACGGCGTGCGGGCCGGCCGTGGCGCAGCCGGAGAGGGCGAGTGCAGCGACGGCGAAGAGCGAGAGCGGAGTGGAACGGGCCATGGCGAAGGCGTACCCTACCGTATCCCGAGTCCGATCGCCGCGGAAGAACC
Organism: uncultured Acidobacteriota bacterium; assembly: GCA_963837945.1. Lineage (GTDB taxonomy): Bacteria > Acidobacteriota > Thermoanaerobaculia > Multivoradales > DATKCC01 > CAVUBL01. Next base: position 46,063 of record CAWIQD010000007.1, on the reverse strand, counting down.
GCCGCGCCGGGGCTGTTGTCACCCGGCGGATCCTCTCGGCCGGAGCGCCCCCGCGCGCGTTCCGACCCCCGCCATGGAGCCCGCCGCCTCTCGCCGCCCCGCCGCGCCCGCGCTCTCGTCGCGCGGCTCGACCCCACCCCTTTCGGTGGCGCCGATGATGGACCGGACGGACCGGCACTACCGCGTCTTTCTCCGCCGCATCACTCGCCGGACGCTGCTCTACACCGAGATGGTGCCGACCGGCACGGTGCTCTACGGCGACCGGCAGCGCCACCTGGCCTTCGACCCGCAAGAACGGCCGCTCGCCCTGCAGCTCGGCGGCGACAGCCCGGCCGATCTCGCGGAGTGCGCGCGGATCGCCGAGGCCATGGGCTACGACGAGGTCAACCTGAACGTCGGCTGCCCGAGCGAGCGGGTGGTGCGGGGCAACTTCGGGGTCTGCCTGATGGCGGAGCCGGAGCGCGTGGCCCGGGCCGTCGAGGCGATGCGCCGGGCGGTCGCGATCCCGGTCACCGTCAAGCACCGGATCGGGTTCGACGAGCTCGACCGCTACGAGGACATGCTGCGCTTCGTCTCGGTGGTCGCCGGAGCGGGCTGCGACCGGTTCAGCGTCCACGCCCGGAAGGCCTGGCTCCGGGGGCTCTCGCCGAAGGAGAACCGCACCGTCCCGCCGCTGCGCTACGAGGAGATCTACCGGCTGAAGCGAGAGCTCCCCGAGCTCGCCGTCGAGATCAACGGCGGCATCCGCGATCTCGCGGACGTCCGCCGCCACCTGGCGCACGTCGACGCGGCGATGATCGGCCGGGCCGCCTACGACGACCCGTACCTCCTCGCGCCGGCCGACCGCGAGGTCTTCGGCGAGCCCGGCGAGCCCCCGACCCGCCGGCAGGTGCTCGAGTCCCTGATGCCCTACGCCGAGGCGCTCGTCGCCCGCGGCGAGCCGCTCCAGCGCCTGACCCGCCACCTGCTGGGCCTCTATGCCGGCCGCCCCGGAGCGCGCGCCTGGCGCCGCGAGCCTCTCGGAAGCCGCCCGCCGCAACGGGGCGGGCCCGGAGGTGATCCTGGCGGCGGCACCGGCCGCCGACTGAGCCTCGACCGCCTCCCCGCGACGCCCCGGTGCCTGCCGACCTCGCTCCGCTCGAACGCTACCGGCCGCTGATCGGCGACTGGGGCGCGTTCTCCGCCGCCCTCGGGCGCCCCCTGCCGGCCACCGCCTGGTCGAACACGCTGCGCGTCCGGCCGGAGGAGGTCGCGGAGTGGCTGGCCGCCGACGGCGTGGTGGCGGAGCCGCTCGCCTGGCACCCGGGCGCCTTCCGACTGCCGCCCGGGACCGCCCCCGGCGGGCTCCTGGCGCTCGCGGCGGGCCTCCTGCACGTCCAGGAGGAGGCGTCGCTCCTGCCGGTGGCGCTCCTCGACCCCCGCCCCGGCGAGCGGGTCCTCGACCTCTGCGCCGCGCCCGGGGGCAAGACGGCCCAGATCGCCGTGGCGATGGAGAACCGGGGCACGGTGGTGGCCAACGACGTCGACTGGCGGCGGCTGGTCACCATGGGCCGGACCCTGCAGCGGCTGGGGATCGCCAACGTCGCCCTGACCGCTTGGGACGGCGCGAGCTTTCCCGAGTCGGGCGGCCTCTACGACCGCGTGCTGGCCGACGTGCCCTGCACCTGCGAGGGGACCTCGCGCAAGAACCCGGAGGTCCTCGCCTGGGGCGGCGAGGCGGAGCGCGCCCGCACGGCCCGCACCCAGCGCGCGCTCCTCGCCAAGGCCGTGCGGCTGTGCCGGCCCGGCGGACGGATCGTCTACTCGACCTGCACCTACGCCCCGGAGGAGAACGAGGCGGTGGTCGACGACGTGCTCGGCGCGGCCGGCGCGGGCAGCCTCCGCCTGGTCGACGCGCTCGGGACGAGCTCGCGGGCCGGCTTCCGGGCCGCACCGGGCCTCGGGACCTGGCAGGGCCGGAGCTTCGATCCGTCCATGGCGAGGGCGCTCCGCGTCTGGCCACACGTCCACGACACCGGGGGGTTCTTCGTCGCGGTGCTCGAGAAGCTCCGGCCCGAGCGGGACTCCGAGCGGCAGGCGGAGCTCCACCCGCTGCGCGAGGCGGAGCCGGACCTCCGCCGGAGCTGCCTGGCGCGACTTGCCGGCCGCTTCGATTTCCCCGCAGGCACGTTCTCCGGCCTGACGCTCTTCCACCACGGCCGGGAGCGGCTCGCCGTCGTGCCGGCCGGCTTCGCAGCCCCCTCCCATCCGGCTCCTCGCTCCCTGGGCCTGCCGCTCCTCTGGATCGACATGCGCAACCCGAAGCTCACCACCGCCGCGGCGATGGCCTTCGGCCCGCGCGCCCGAGCCCACGCGGTCGAGCTCGACCGGCCGATCGCCTCGCGGCGCTACCTGGCGCGGCGCGACCAGGAGCTTCTCCGAGCGCGGAGACCGCCTCGTGCACCGGCGACGGCTACCTGCTGGCACGCCACCGGGGCGCCTGCCTGGGTGTCGGCTGGCTGCGCCGCCCGGACGGCGGTGGCTCGCTCCGGAGCCTCTTCCCCAAGCGCTGGTGAGCGCGCGCCCGGGCCCTCGGGAGCCGGCGGACGCCTGCGATCCCGCCGAACAGGAAGCTCGTACCGAGTCGCTTTGGGATCGCCGGCCCGAGGGCTTCGCCCGGCCTCTCAACCACTTTCCGCGATTCGTGTCTAACAGGGTAGTGGTCAGGATTCCAGAGGTGGGTTGAAGCGGGGCAACGGAGGCGATCTACGTTCGGCCCCATGGAGAAAACGCAGCAATGGGCTACCAGACATTTGCCGTGAAGATCTCCTCGATCGGAGACGACCGTTTCGAAGTCTCCGTCATCCAGTCACCGGCCGGGGAGGCCTCCAGCACTCAGTCTCGGCTCATGGCTTCGGAAGATCTGATCCGTCTGCAAGCGGTCGTCGGACTACGGCGCCACTTCCACTCGGCCTCCGATCAGGGTGCTTGCCAGGGACAGGACGACCCGGTCCAAGCCCGAGAGCTCTTGGAGAGGGTCGGCCGCGAGCTCTTCCAGAGCCTCGTACCCGACGAAGTGAGACCCCTGTGGGACGAGAGCCGAGGGCGGGCCGCCGGTGACCGCCTCCGAGTCGAGATCCATCTGGATCCCCGCGATCCCGATCTCCTGCCGGTGGCGAACTTGCCCTGGGAGGCCACTTTCCATCCCCCTACCAGCAGCTTCCTCGGCCTTGACTCGTCCACCTCCGTCGTCCGGTACCTCGACCTTGGGCGGCCTGCCCGGGGCGCCGGGCTCCGCCGACCGCTGCGAGTCCTGGTCGCCGACGCCAGGCCGCGGGGCGCTATGGACCTCGACCTCGAGTTGGAGGCCGAGACGTTGAGGGCGGCCTGCCAGGGAACGCCCGGGGTGGAGCTCCCTCTTCCTGGAGCGGGCGACTCCTCCGAAGTTGCGAGCTCGGCTCCGCTCGGGAAGGCCCCAGGTTCTGCACTTCATGGGCCACGGCTACTCGGACCCTAATACCGGGTGGGGAGGGCTGGTTCTGGAGACGGAGAGCGGCGCGGCCGACAGAGTCGGCGGACCGGAGCTGGCCGACTTGTTTCGGGAGATCCGGGTCTCGAGCTCGTCGTGCTCAACGGTTGCGACACGGCTCGACCGGGGAGCGTCTCGCAGCCGGTCGCCGGCGCCGCGGCGGGCCTGATGCTCGCTGGCTTGCCAGCGGTCGTTGCCATGCAGCACCGGATTTCCGATCAGGCTGCCATCCTGTTCACCGAAGCGTTCTACACGACCCTCGCCCGCGGCGCCGGGATCGAGGAGGCGGTGATCGAGGGCCGGATGGCGATCCACCTGCAAGACCGGCGATCCCTAGAGTGGATCACGCCGGCCCTGTTCCTGCGGGGCGGCGAGGGGCTGGCAGAGGAGCGAGCGCAGCAGGTCGAATGCCCAGGGAAGACGAAAGAAGGGCTCGGGCCCGCAAGCTCGCCGTCGGCTTCGTCGACGCAGGTTCGCCAGAGTGTCTCCGTCGGACGGGACGCCGCGAACGTGCGGGTCATCGGAAACTCTGGCGACTGGTATGTCGAGGGCTCGGACTGATGGCCGGCTCTGAACAGACCGATGAGGTGGTGGTCTCCGATGGAGGAGGCCGCACCTCCACGGATAGCTCTGACCGAGGGGGCTCAGCCGGGGTGACCTTCGTCCAGGCAGAGAAGACCGCCTCGACAGGCGAGAGGGGAAACCAGCAAGGGGCCGACAAATCCGATTCGGCACAGCTCCAGAGAGAGCCGGATGAAGGGACGAACGGTGCTGTCACGGTCGCCCCAGACCCTAAGGCCGAGAGATCGGAGGAAAGGAGCTCCTCGGAAGTAGGTGAGGGGTCCGACGACACCGAGAGCAGGGTCAAGGCGGGATACGAAGAAGTCCATCAGGAAACGAAGGCGCGTGATGTCAAAGACAGCATTTTAGTTGGCAAGACAGGAGATTTCTATACCAAGATCGAGAAGATCATCGTTGAGCTCGGCCTGGGCCGACCACGCGAGAAGGAGGAGCTTGTCGATCCAACGGAGCCCTATCCCGAAAGGCCGTCGGATGTAAAGCGCTTTTCGTCCACTCGTGACCTGGCGAGCTGGGAATCCGCTCTGGCCGAGCGGAGGATCATCGTCCTCGGTTGCCTCCATGCTCGTGTGCTTCACGCGGCTGCGTACGACCTGTTGGACGGAAACCTGCTCGCTGGCTGCGAGAAGCGCCTCCTGGATCTCGATCTCCTGGATGGAGACCAGAAGACCGAACTGGTCCTTTACTCTCTCGCCGAGGTTCCGGTCGGAGCCGACAAGCGAACCGTCATCGTAATCAACTTGAAGTCGAGACGGCTTCTCGAGTCCATGTTCCGGGACCTTACCCTCCTCTGGAGCCTGCGAGAGCTGTTGGCCAAAGCTAAAAGGTACCTCCTGGTGCTGGCCAGCAGTACAGAGATTCTGGAGGCCCTGTCGCAGAAGCTTGCGCAGAGCGACGCACTCGAGGCTGGCCAGCGGTACTTCTTCTCCCGTATCCCATTTCTCGGGCCATTTCTCGCGTATTACTTTCCCGAGCCTAAAGTCGCCGAGCTGACCGCGCAGATTGAGGAACAACGCCGGGCGGGTCTATGGGGGAAGTCCGGGACCGAGGACGAGCTCTTCCAGTGGATGACAAGGTTTGTTCAAGAAGGTTCCCGTCGGCTGGAGGAAGAAGTCGAAACACGCGCCCATCTCGAAGCGACGGTCACGTCCGTGGAGGCCCGCCGAGCGATCGAGACGATCGATGCCGCCGAGCTTTTCGAAGGCGCCGACGAGGTGGGCCGCACGTTGCTCTACGCGGTCGCGAAGTTTCCGGGCCTCCAGCCCCACGAGCTCGAGCGCCTGATGGAGATCCTCCTCGCCGAGCGGACCCTCGAGGTCGAAGAGATCGAGGATGAGGTCGCGGACGACCCCGACGCCGGCCGCACGGTGAAACGGGTCAGAAAGAAGCGTAGGAGGCCGCTCGTCGAATTCTGGAAAGAGGCGCCCGACGGCGTCCTGGCGGCGTGCCAGATCCAGGCTGTCGAGCAGGAGGACGGCAGAGACGTGGTCGACTTCGTGGCGCCCTACCTGCGCCGGGACCTGGTCGGAGTGCTGCGCCGGCGCCACCCCCTGTACCTCCGACAACGTCTGGATCAGATCCTCGACGCCGGGCTGCTGTTCGAAGGAAGCGGTCCGCCCAGTCTGCGAGAAGGAGCCATCGCCGTCACGACCGAGATAGCCTTCGCCGAGCCCGGACGGTTCGGTGGCCAGTGGCTGAGCGACCAGTTTGGGCGAGTGGATGCGCTCTATTGCGCGAAGCCCGCCCGTGGCGACGAAGCGGGGGAGACTGGGGACGCGACCGAGCTTCCGCGAGGGGTGCTCGCCGGGCTCTCGGACCTCATCCGGGAGATGCTGCGCCACGATCGGCTCAGGCCGCTCGTCGAGAGCTGGTTCGAGGAACTCCTGCGGAACCGCCAGCACCGCCACTCGCTCCGCTTCGCCCTCGACGTCCTCAAGACCCTTCGGTTCACCCCGCAGTTCGACGTGCTGCACTGGTTCAAGCGGCTGCTCGACGAAGCTCCCGAAGACGACCGGGCGAAGGTCTACGACGCTCTTTTGGAGTCGAGCGTCGAGCTCGGCCCGCGGATCTACGACCTCTTGGAGCTGTTGAGCGCGTGGTTGCCAGATCCACACGAAGACTCTCGGCCCGGGCGTCCTTCGAGCCGATATGCGCTCCAGCTCATAGTCGATTACTGCTATTGGACCCTCGGCGCCTTTGATGTCCGCGAGCCGGGCGCCTGGCCTTCGAGCTACCCGCTCTTCGCAGTGCTCCGCAGGGACGATGAGCAGAGCCGGGCGCGGGTCCGTCTGCTCGCCGGCTGGCTGCTCCACCCTGCCATGAAGTGGATCGCTGGGGACGAGATGGTGGTGCTTCTCGCCGAGACGCTCTGGACGTTTCGCTCTGCGGTGCTCGAGGAGTGGTTCTGGATCCTCCGCGGGGAGGACGGATCGGGTGAGCCGGTGGCGCCAGCTGCGATCGCTCTCGCGGACTCCGTTCTGGGGGAGATCCTGGCGGCGGCGAGCCCGCACGAAAGAAGGCGCCTTCTCCGCCATTGGCGAACGAGGAGGTTGGGCTATCTCGAGCAGCTCGGGCCTTCGGGCTCTCCATCGCAAGAGGCCAGGCAGTACGCGAAACGTCGAAGGGAGTGCTCTCTCCGCTTGGAGGAGCGCTTCGAGGAGCTGAACGTCAGTGAGAAGCGAGGACCGTCATGAGTCAAGCCTACCCGTTGGACCGAATCTTCCGGAGGATCGAGGAGCGAGACCCGATGCTGGACGATTCCCGTGGCGAGCGGCTCGTACTGATCGATGCCCGTCCGGGGAAAGAGCGGGTCCTCCAGCGCCGCCCGTTGTGGACCTGGGGCGCGGATCTCCGCGAGTTCGTCCTCAGCTCGGTCGGCTCGGTCGAGTGTCCAGGGCCCCTGTGCATCTTCCGGGACCTGGCGACGGACCGGTCGATCGAGCTGCGGGTCCGGTTCCAGGCGAGCTGCGCCGCCGACGGCGCCGAGGCGCTCGCTCTGGCTCTCGGCACCCATGACAATCCGCAGCTTCGCCTCGACAACCTGATCGAGACGTGGACCCAGGAGCTGCTCCGCGGCCTGAAGAAGGGCGGAGAGGACGTCATCGGTGAGTTCTACCGTATCAGGCCCCTGCTGGAGCGGCACCTCTCGTCTCGCGCCCGCGGCATCGGGCTCGAGCTCGAGGTCGTCGTAGAGCTCCCTGGTTTGCCGGACCTGTGCCCTTTTCAGATCGACACAGGTCCGTTTTCAGCAAAAGTGAGGGACTACGACAAGGAGGTCTCGATCCGGCTCAAGGCCGAGCTCGACGTGGATCCGCAGCGCGAGCTCCAGGCGGTCCTTCGCCGCCCGCATCTCGCGGAGCTCGAGGCGCGGGTCCGGGATCGGACGCGATCTTTCCTGCTCGAGTCGGTGAGCCTCCACGAGCTCAACTTCCACTCGAAGGACGGGGTGCGCTCCCGGCTGAAGAGCGAACTCGAAGAGCTTCTCCAAGGGGAAGGCCGCTCCGTCGCCCATCTGGTCCTCGAAGCGGTGGCCTTGCCGTCCATCGCCAGGAGTCGCACCCTCGAGTACCAAGTCTTCTGCAAGATCAAGGACCCGTCGACGGAGGTTGAGCTCGAAAACACTCTGCTGCTCGAGCTCGAAGACCTCGGGAAGTGGCGGACGTCCGGATTCGAGACGCTCGAGGAGTGGTGCGAGAGCTCCCTCGCACCGATTGCCCGCGAGGAGCTGTTCGAGCGGAGCTACCTCGACTTGCTCCTCGAGTTCTCCGCCATCGAGGAGCGAATCAAGCGGCTCGTGAAGCAGAAGGCTGTCGAGGTGGGCTACTCGGTCCACCACCACGTCGTCCTGCCGGACCTGCCGCCCCTCGAGCTCCCCAAGGGCTTCGACGTGGAATTCGAAGGAACGTTCGCGACGCTGGACAGCCGAGTCGAGGTGGGGCTGGGCGGCGTCTTCACCGGAAGGATTCCGGACCTCCGCAAAATCGAGCACTTGCTCAGCCCGGGGGTCGACCTCAAAGCGAGGATGAGGCAGCGGGTCCAAGAGGTGACGCAACGGGTGATGCACGGTGTCAACCCCGAGCAGTTCTACATGCACTTCCAGCAGATGAACGAGACCGACGAGGCGGCTGTCGAGAAGAGGCTGGGGAGAGCCATCGAAGAGGAGCTCAAAGGGGCTTTCTTCGTGACGGAGCCGACAGTCATCCTCAAGGTCCAGGAGACCCCGCTCACCGACCGGATCACGAACCTCTGCAAGGGCCAGCACTCCTTCGAGCTTCGGTGCACTCCCCTTCGAGGAGGTGGCCAGGACGAGGAGGTCCCTTTTGTCGTCTTCTTCGAGGTTCTGGGTGTCAAGGACTGGGGCGTCTTCTACTCAAAAGGCTACGAAGCGGCCGAGGAAGAGGTCCGGGACGTGGAAGATCTCCTGCGCGAACAACTCATCTCCATTCTGGGAACGGTGCCCAAGGATTACCTACAGTATCGGACGAAAGAGAACATGGTAGTGATCAGCGAGAAGGTGTTCGTGCCTGCAGTCGAGATGATCAAGGAGGTGTTCGGTCTCGAAGTGCGCCTGCTGACCGTCCGGCGCACGCTGACAGGCTCGGAGAAGGCCTTGCAAGAGGTCAACGCCAGCTACTTAGGCCAGTACCAAGACGCTGAGATCAAGGGCCTGAGGACGAAGCTCGGCCACCGGTTGGGCGAGTACGAGCGTCTCGTCGCCAAGCTCTCGGAAAGACAGCAGTCAGACATCGCCCCCGATCATCACGAGATTCAGCTTCTCCGGCAGCAGATCAAGAAGCTGGAACCCGAGATCACCCAGAAAGCGCCCGACTTCGGTCCCAGGCTCGTGACCGACGGTGGCGGGGAGTCTTCGAGCCAAGTCGCCTGGGAAGCCTATGAAAACCACCTCTTGCGACCGGCGTTGGGGCCGGCTCGCCCGCAGAAGGACTCGGACCTCGGCGATGACTGATCCGAGGCGCTTCGCTGCGCACGCCCCCCGCGGCGTACTTCTGGATCCCAGGTTCTGGCTCGAGAACCCCCGCTTGGTGACGGCTGTCGCCGCCAGCGTCCTGGTCGGTGTCGCGTTGATCGCCGTCGTGGCCTCCGCCCGGGGCCCACTGCCCGCCGCCTCGGCGCTCACCATCTACGTCCTCGTCTTCTGGGGCCTGGCGGTTGCCGCCCGAGGGCTCGCCCGCCTCGAGATTGAGCACGGGATCGCCGACACCGTGAACTATCGAGCCACCGGCTGGTTGCGAAAGCTTGTGAGCGGCGAGGTCCCCCGTCCGAGCCTGTCCGAGCTCGAGCCGCAGCTCCTCCCGACCAACCCGACCCCGGACATCGGCATCCTTCGTCTGTTCCAGCACATCCTGCAAGAGGCGAGAGACAGGAGGTCGAGCCCGGGCTTCCTGCTCATGGAGCCGTACCGGGAGGAGGCCTACGGCAGCCTCTTCCGTCTCCAGGGCATCCAGCGCGCGGCCCTCCAGCTCGGCATTCTCGGCACCTTCGTGGGGCTGGTCCTCGCCCTCACCCGCCTGAGACCGGGTGGCGGGGCTGGGCCGGCGGTCGAAGGAATCGGCCCCTTGATCGGTTCGCTGGACGTCGCCTTCACCACGAGCATCGCCGGGATCGCGGTGTCCGTGATCCTGGGTTTCGCCATGATGGCGCTCCGAGGAAAACAGGAGGCGTACTTCCGATCGATGGAGGAGGGCACGGTCTCCGTGGCGTCTCTGGCGCGCAACGCAATCAACAAGGATGAGTACCTGGCGGAGCTCAGCCAAGTCCAGGTCGCGATCCACCAGCTCGGTGACCGAATCCTCGAGCAGTCGCAGCAGACCGAGGCCCAGACCGGTGTGTTGCATTCCGGCGTTCGCCGGCTCGTCGAGACCAAGGGCGAGCTTGACGGTTTCCTGGACCACCTGAGTGAGGAGCAGAATACCTTCCTGGGCGAGATGCGAGAGGTCTACGAGCTCCTGTCGCCCGAGCGTCTCGCCCGGCGCCTCGATGAGAGAATCGAGGAGTCCCTGGACCAGATGCTCGCTCGGTGGCAACGCGGGATCGACGAGTCCGTCGGCGGTCTCTCGGAGGTCGGCGGGACACTCAAAGCGCTCGTCCGTGGACTCGAGGCCTCGCAGGAGACGCTTCGCGAGGAACGGGGGTTCTCTCAGGAGACGGCGGACCGATCGTCGGCGACCATCCTCAGACTCTCCACGAGCCTCGATCGGCTCGCACAACGGCAGGTCGAGTGGTTGGCCGAGCTACAGCGTGCCGTGCCGGAGAACCTGGAGGGCGCGCTGATGGGTGCCGTCACCCGCGCCTTCGACGCCCTCGGCAAGGGTGCGCCTGAGCCGGCAGCTCCGACGTCAACTCAGTTCTCCGCCGGCTCCGCCGAGCTGATCTCCGTGATCAAGACCGTGGGAGAGATCCAGCACGGGAGCCTCCGGAAGGTCGTCGACGAGCTCTCGGCGTTACGAGCGTCACTGGAGAGGCGACCTGCGCGCAGATCGCTTGGAGGCGCTTTTCGTGCCTACGCGGTCTGGCTCAGCGAGGACTGGAAGCGGACTGCCGCCCACCTCGCCTCATTCGCTCGTTCTTCGGACCGTCGGAGGCCACGTCGCGAGCGGGTAGCCTCCACCAGTGTCTCTGGCGAAGAGATATGAGAGGCCTGCAGGCACTCACCGGGGACGATCAGGAGTTCTTCGGGCCGGGAACGGATCTTGTTCTTTCTCTCGTGGCGCTTCTCGTCCTGGTGGTCTTCGCTCTCAATGCGGACCTCCGGCAGGTCCCACGCCGAGATCCCAAGACCGACCTCGACATCGAGAGTGTCCGGAAAGCGCAGATGGCGGTCATTCGGGCACTCGCCGGGACCTTCGGGACCGAGCCCGTCGCCATGGCCTCGGGGGAATACGGAATCCGAACCGACCCTTGGAGCTCGCCGGACATCATCGTCGAAAACGAGGCGACCCTCCAGAGGATTCGATTTGGCAGCCACGTGCTGTTCGAGACCGACGAGTACGACCTGCAACCACGGGGAGAGGTCGTGCTCCGGAGCTTCGCGCGGGCGCTGGAGGGCCAGCTCGATAAGCTCGAGGAGATCCACCTCCAAGGCCATGCCGACACGCAGCCGACGACTCGCTATCCTTCGAATCTGGTCCTCGCTGCCTGGCGCGCCATCGCGGTGTTGCAGTTCCTCCAAGCCCAAGGTATCGATCCGACGCGTCATCTCATGTCGGCTACCTCGTTCGGCGAGTACGATCCGGTGACCCGGCGCAAAGGGGGAATCTTCGGGCCCGAGCTCCTGGCGGCCGCCAACGACACCGAGGAAGAGCGAGCGCTCAACCGCCGGATCGAGGTCATTCTCATCTACGCTCTCCACCGGGAACGACCGGCTTCTCTTGGCGGCCGTCCGACGAAGTAGGCGTGCCGCGACAAGGGTCGGGTTTCAGTGCACCTCGCCCCTCCCGCCGCCCTCGTCGGTGGAGGCGCGGGTGGCGTCGAGGAGGCAGTGGTGGCGGTGCCGGGTGAGCACGGACCGGGACCACTAGAATCGCGAGCCGGAGGGCCTCGGTGGAGCGAACGTCACGAAGAGAGGGCTGGAGTCGCTGGGCGCCGGCCGTGGCGCTCTCGGCGTTGCTGGTGGCGGTGGCCCCTTTCGCCGGCGAGCTCCGGGCCGCGCTCGCGGCGCTCTTCGGGCGGGGGTTCCGCTTCGCGGTCACCGCCGCCCTGGTGCTCGCGGCGGCGGCGATCCTCGGGCTCGCCTTCCACCGCCTCCGGGCCGCAGGGGCGTCCGCTCCGTTCCCGCCTAGCCGGCGGCTCGGCGCCCTCGCCCTGGCGGCCGGGCTGGTCGCCCTGGAGGTCGCCTTCTGGACCACCGGCGACCGGAGCTCCGACGCGGTCGAGCGGGTCCACCTGCTCGAGTACGCGCTTCTCGCAGTCCTCTACGACCGGGCGTTGCGGCCTCGCCACCGGGCGTTCTCCCGCCTCGTCCTGACCCTGGAGGCGGTGGCCTTCGTGGGCCTCGCCGACGAGACGGTGCAGTGGCTCACGCCGGTGCGGGTGGGCGACGGGCGGGACGTCCTGCTGAACCTCTACGCCGGCCTCGTCGGCGTCGTTTTGCTGTGGGGCCTGGCGCCGGCCGCGGTGGCCGCGCCGCCGGCCGGCCGGCGGCCCGACCGGCGGCGCGCCGCGCTCCTGGGCGCGCTCCTCGTGGTCGCGGCCGGCGCCTTCTTCGACGGCGTGCACCTGGGCCACGAGATCGACGATCCCGAGCTCGGCGTCTTCCGGTCGTCGTTCGCGGCGCCGGAGCTCGTGCGGGCGGGAGCCGGAGCGCGCCCGGCGCTGGGCCGCCGTCCCTCCCGAGCCGTTCCGGCCGCTGGCCCGCGAGGACGCCTTCCTCACCGAGGCCGGCGGGCACGCCCAGAAGCGTAACGCCGCCGCCGAGAGCGGGGACTTCGTCACGGCCTGGCGTGAGAACCGGATCCTCGAGCGTTGGTACCGGCCGTTCCTCGGCCTCCCCGGCCGGCGCTGGCCGGCGGCGCAGCGCTCGGGGATCGAAGCCGAGCTCCGGCGCCGCCAGCCACGGGCCTTGGGCCCGAGCCCCGGCTACCGCAGCCCCGCGCTCGCCGGCCGCGTGGTCGTCGCGCCGCCCGGCTCGCTGCTCTGGCTGGGAGTCGCGGCCGCGGCGCTCGCCCTGCTCGCCGCCGGCCTTCGGGGTTCAGGCTAAGATGCGCCCGATGAACGACACGCCGACGGGCGCCCTGCGGGCGCGGTGCGAAGACGAGGTGCTGGAGCTGCACCGCTTCTTCGGCGAGTGGTACCGGGGAGAGCACGACCTGGGGGCCGAGGAGTTCGCCCGGGTGAGCGACGTCCTGGCGGAGGGGTTCCACCTGATCTCGCCGGAGGGCGTGGTCACCGCCCGCGGCGACGTCCTGGCGCAGATCCGCGGCGTTCACGCCAGCAAGGGCGAGGGCTTCGACATCCGGATCGAGAACTGCTCGTTCCGGCTCGGCGGCCGGGGGATCGGCGTCGTGACCTACGAGGAGTGGCACGACGACGGCGGGACGAGCCGCGGGCGGCTCTCGACCGCCGTCTTCCAGGACCGCTCCGACGCCCCGAACGGCGTCGAGTGGGTCCACCTGCACGAGACCTGGTTGAAACCTACGTGACCTTGGAGCGCCTGCGGAGCTCCGGGCGGTCCCACTCCCGGCGCTCGAGCACCTCCGCCAGGTGCTCGACCGCGTCCCAGACGTCGGCGTAGCGCAGGTAGAGCGGCGCGAGCCCGAAGCGCAGCACGTCCGGCGTCCGGAAGTCCCCGATCACCCCGCGGGCGCCGAGCGCCTGGACGACGGCGTAGCCTTGCGGGTGGTGGAGCGCCACCTGGCTGCCCCGCGCCTTCCCGTCGCGCGGGCAGGCGACCTCCAGCCCGAGCCCCCCGCAGCGCGCCTCCACCCGCTCGAGGAAGAGGTCGCCGAGGGCGATCGACTTCGCGCGCAGCGCTTCCATGTCGACGCCGGCGAACACGTCGAGCGCGGCGTCGAGAGCGGCCAGCGAGAGGACCGGCGGAGTCCCCCCCTGGAAGCGGTCGATCCCCGGCGCGGGACGGAAGCTCCGCTCGAAGGCGAAGGGCTCGGCGTGGCCCAGCCATCCCTGGATCGGGTTGCGCAGCGACTCCTGGTGGCGGCGCGCGGCGTAGAGGAAGGCCGGTGCGCCCGGCCCGCCGTTCAGGTACTTGTACCCGCATCCGACCGCCAGGTCCGCGCCGGCGCCGCCCAGGTCGACCGGCAGGGCGCCGGCGCTGTGGCAGAGGTCCCAGAGGACCAGGGCGCCGCGCTCCTGGACGGCGCGCGTGGTCTCGGCCAGGTCCCATAGCGCGCCACTCCGGTAGTCGACCTGGGTCAGGACGACCAGCGCGACGTCGTCGTCCACCGCGCCCGGGACCTCCTCCCGGCCGACCGCCCGCAGCTCGTGGCCGCGCCCGAGCTGGCGCGCCAGGCCTTCGAGCACGTAGAGGTCGGTGGGGAAGTTGTCCCGCTCGGAGACGATCGCCCGCCGGCCGGGCCGGAGCTCGAGCGCCGCCGCCGCGACCTTGAAGAGATCGACCGAGGTCGAGTCCGCGACCACCACCTCGCCCGGCTCGGCGCCCACCAGCCGCGCGATCTTGTCGCCCACCCGGCGCGGCAGGTCGATCCAGCCGTGGAGGTTCCAGGAGCGGATCAGGTCGCGGCCCCATTCCTCCTCGACCACCCGGCGCATCCGCTCGACGGCGGCCCGCGGCAGGGGGCCCAGAGAGTTGCCGTCGAGGTAGAGGACGCCCTCCGGCAGGACGAAGCGGTCCCTGAAGGGCGCGAGGGGATCGGAGCGGTCGAGCGCTTCGCAGTCGGGGCGCGAGGCCATGCGCCGGAAGGTTATAGGATCGGCCCCCGTGAACGACATCGAGACTCTCCTCCGCGAGTGGGACGGGTTGGCGACCGTGGTCCGCTACGATCGGCCGACGGGCGCCTGGATCTTCATCGCTCTCCACGACGACACGCTCGGCCCCGCCATGGGCGGCACTCGGATCAAGGTCTACTCCGAGCCGGCGGAGGGCCTTCTCGACGCCCAGCGCCTGGCCGAGGGCATGACCCACAAGTGGGCCGGCGCGGGCATCCCTCTGGGCGGTGGCAAGGCGGTCCTGGCGGTGCGGGAGATTCCGGAAGGCGCGGAACGAGAAGCTCTGCTGCGGCGCTATGGCCGCCTGATCGCCTCCTTGCGGGGCACGTTCAGCACCGGCCCGGACCTCGGAAGCTCGCCCGCGGACATGGCCGTCATCGCCCGGGAGACGCGCCACGTTCACGGGGTTCACCCGGGCGGGGTGATCGATCCCGGGCCCTACACCGCCCGGGGCGTGGCCGAGGCCGTCCGCGCGGTCGCCCGGCGGCTCTTCGGCAGCGACGACCTCCACGGCCGGACGGTCCTCGTCTCCGGGCTGGGGAGCGTCGGCGCCCCGCTCGCCCGGCGGCTCCACGAGGCGGGGGCGACCCTCCTGCTCTCGGACGTCGACCGCGGCCGGGCCGAGGCGCTGGCCGCGGAGCTCGGCGGCCGGGTCGTCGCTCCGGAGGCGGTCGCCAACACTGCCTGCGACGTCTTCGCCCCGTGCGCCGTCGGCGGGGTGCTCGACGCCGAGACGATCCCGCTCCTCGCCTGCCGAGGCGTCGCCGGCTCGGCCAACAACCAGCTCGGCGAGCCCGCCGACGCCGAGGCGCTCCACGCCCGGGGCATCCTCTACGCGCCGGACTACGTCGCCAACTCGGGCGGCGCGATCGCCTTCCACCTGATGGCCGAGAAGGCGTCCGAGGAGGAGATCTTCCGGCGCCTCGACGGCATCGGCGCCGTCCTCGACGAGATCTTCGGCGAGGCCGCCCACGAGGACCGCTCGCCGCTCTGGGCCGCACGCCGGCGGGTCGAGCGGATGCTCGAGGAGCGCCGCGCCTGAGCCGGCGCCGGCCGCACGGCAGGACGGAGACCCCCACCATGGCCCGCACCCTCGACGACCACCGCGAGTACCGCGAACGGATGAACCGGCGGATCCTCGGCACCGAGCACCTCGGGATCAAGCGGATGTTCGGTCTCGACAGCGCCGCCTACCGCGACGGCGCGCTGCCCGGCCGGACCAAGGAGCTCCTCGGCCTGGTCGCCTCGGCCGTCCTGCGCTGCAACGACTGCATCGACTACCACGTGCTGCGGGCCGTCGAGGAGGGCTGGAGCGACGAGGAGGTGCTCGACGCCTTGAACGTCGCCCTGGTGGTGGGCGGCACGATCGTCATCCCGCACCTGCGCCACGCGGTCGAGACCCTCGACCTCGCCCGCGCCGAACAGCGCGCCAAGCCGCCCGCCGACCACTCCTGACACCCGAGGGGGTGGATGGCGCCGTCCCCTTTCCCCCCGTGGGGAGGGAAGGCGATCGAGGGGATGCGTGGGGGGCAGGCGATCAGGCCCGGTCGAGGGGAAACGCCAACACCTCGGCGATCGAATCCGCCCCCGTCGCCAGCATCACCAGCCGGTCGAACCCGAGCGCCACGCCCGCGCAGGGCGGCAGGCCCGCCTCGAGCGCGGCGAGCAGCCGCTCGTCGAGCGTCACCTCGGGAAGGCCCCAGGCCCGGCGTACCGCCAGGTCCCGCTCGAAGCGGCGGCGCTGCTCGTCCGGGTCGGCGAGCTCGTGGAAGCCGTTGGCCAGCTCGACGCCGGCGACGAACAGCTCGAACCGCTCGGCGAGCGGCGGCTCGTCCGGGGTCGAGGGCGGCCGCACCCGGGCGAGGGCCGCCTGGGAAGCCGGGTAGTCGTGGACGAAGGTGGCGCGCGGGCGCTCCTCGGCGGGAGCGCCGTCCCAGCCCAGGCGGCGCTCGATCGCCGACACCATGAGCAGGTCGAGCCAGGCGTCGCGGTCGTCGCCCAGGTCGGGCGGGTCGCCGGCGAGGGCCAGAGCCGCCGCCTCGCGCAGGCTCTCGAGAGGATCGCGGAAGGGGTCGACGCCGGCGTGGCGCTCGAACACCTCGGCGTAGGTCAGCCGCTCGGCGGGCCGGTCACCCGGCACACCGCCGAGCGTGACGGCGAGGAGCTCCTCGACCTCGTCCATCAGCCGGTGGTGGTCGAAGCCTGGGCGGTACCACTCGAGGAGGGTGAACTCCGGGTTGTGGCGGCGCCCGGCCTCGCCGTCCCGGAAGGCGCGCCCGAGCTGGTAGACCGCTCCCGAGCCGGCGGCGAGCAGCCGCTTCATGGCGAACTCGGGCGAGGTCTGGAGGAAGAGCCGCCGCCCTCCGCCGCCGGCCGCCTCGCCGTAGCGGGTGACCAGCGAATGGAGATGGGGATCGGTGACGGTCGCGGCCGAGAGCAGCGGCGTCTCCACCTCGAGCACGTCGCGGGCGGCGAAGAAACCGCGCACCGCGGCGGCCATCCGCGCCCGCCGGCCCAGGGTCTCGAGGCTGGCCGAGGGCGCCCAGTCGCGGATGCTCCGAGCCTGTGAAGACATCTCCGTCCGTCGCGAGGTCGTCATCCGCGCGCCTCCTCGCAAGGCGCGGCGACGCAGGCATAGCGGGGACTATGTCGAGGAGCCGCAACGCCGCGGGGGGCGATGCGAGGGCGCCCGCAGCAGGACGGAGATGCCTTCACAGGCTCTACTCCTTGGCGCGCGAGATGTACTCGCGACTGCGGGTGTCCACCTTGATCAGCTCGCCCTCCTGGATGAACAGGGGCACCTTGACCACGGCGCCGGTCTCCAGGGTGGCGGGCTTGGTGCCACCGCTCGAGGTGTCGCCCTTGACCCCGGGGTCGGTCTCGACGATCCGGAGCACCACGTGGTTGGGCGGCGTGATCGAGATCGGGTGGCCGTTCCACAGGGTGGCCGCGACCACGTCCTGCTCCTTGAGGAAGTCGGCGGCCTCTCCGACCGCGTCCTGCGACAGGCTGTGTTGCTCGAAGCTCGCCGGGTCCATGAAGTGCCAGGAGGAGCCGTCCGAGTAGAGGTACTGCATGTTGGTCTCGAGGACGTCGGCGCCCTCGAGGCTCTCGCCCGACTTGTAGGTGTTCTCGACCACCCGGCCGTCGAGCAGGTTCTTCGCCTTCACCCGCACGAACGCCTGGCCCTTGCCCGGCTTGACGAAGTCGGTATCCACGATGTTCCAGGGCTCGCCGTCGAGCAGGAGCTTGAGCCCGTTTCTCAGCTGGTTGGTGGTGTAAGTCGCCATCGTCTCCTCTGGGTCCTCAGAAAAGCGCTGTCATACTAACCGGCGCATGATATCTCGACTTCCCGGCGCTCTCGAAGCCCGCCCGCCCGCTTCTCCCGCCGCACCCGCCTGGCGGCGCGAGCTCGCCCGCGCGGTGCGCGATCCGGAGGAGCTCCTCGCACGGCTCCGGCTCGACCCGGCGTTGCTGCCGGCCGCGCGCCGGGCGGCCGAGCTCTTCCCGCTGCGCGTGCCGCGCGGCTACGTCGCCCGGATGCGTCCCGGCGACCCGCGCGACCCCCTCCTGCTCCAGGTGCTGCCGCTCGGCCGGGAGCTCGACGAGGCGCCCGGCTTCAGCGCCGACCCGGTGGGCGACCGGGCGGCCGCGGTCGGCGCCGGGATCCTCCAGAAGTACCGCGGGAGGGTCCTCTTGATGGTCACCGGCGCCTGCGCCGTCCACTGCCGTTACTGCTTCCGGCGCGAGCTCCCCTACGCCGAGCTGGGCGCGGGGCCCGCCCGCTGGGGCGAGGCGCTCACCCGGGTGGCGGCCGACCCGAGTGTCCACGAGGTGATCCTGTCGGGCGGCGACCCGCTGTCGGCGAGCGACGAGCGCCTGGCCGAGCTCGCCGCCGGGATCGCCGCGATCCCTCACGTCCGGCGCCTGCGGATCCACTCGCGCAACCCGGTGGTGCTCCCCGAGCGGATCGACGACCGGCTCCTCGAGTGGCTCGCCGCCAGCCGCCTCGAACGCGTCCTGGTGGTCCACGCCAACCACGCCCGCGAGATCGACGCCTCGGTTGCCGCCGCCTTCGACCGCCTGCGCCGGGCCGGCGTGACGCTGCTCAACCAGTCGGTCCTCCTCGCCGGGGTGAACGACTCGCCGGAGGCGCTGGCCGACCTCTCCGAAGCCCTGTTCGAGGCGGGCGCGCTGCCGTACTACCTCCACCTGCTCGACCGGGTGCGCGGCGCCGCCCACTTCGAGGTGGGGGAGCGGCGGGCGCGACGCCTCGTCGGCCAGGCGGCCGCCCGGCTGCCGGGCTACCTGGTGCCGCGGCTCGTGCGGGAGGTGGCGGGCGCACCGGCCAAGGTGCCCCTGGCGCCGCTCATTCCGCGTCCCTGAGCCGCCGTCGCCGGCGCCGCGGCCCGATCCCGGCCTGCACCGCCACCCCCACCAGCACCAGGACCACGTACGCCACCAGGGCGGCCGAGGGCGCGAGCCCGGCCGAGTGCTCGACCAGTGCCGCGCCGGCCAGGGAGGAGAGCAGGATCAGCGCGATCTCGAAGAGCCACAGGGCGACCACCGCGCACACGATCCCGCCGATCAGGAAGGCCAGCAGGTCGCGGGTGGCGAGGTTCGCGGGGTCGGCGTGGAGCAAGACCAGCGCGAGGTAGCCCCCGACCACGAAGCCGGTGATCCCGATCGCGACCTTCTGGAGGAAGAGGGCCACGAAGATCCCGACGATCCCTGCGAAGAGGGCGACCAGC
Organism: uncultured Acidobacteriota bacterium; assembly: GCA_963837945.1. Classification (GTDB taxonomy): domain Bacteria; phylum Acidobacteriota; class Thermoanaerobaculia; order Multivoradales; family DATKCC01; genus CAVUBL01. Next base: position 26,803 of record CAWIQD010000007.1, on the reverse strand, counting down.
AGACCGAGGCCGTGCGGGTCCAGGCCGAGCACGCGGTCCGCCAGGTCGAAGCCGAACAGGAATCCGATGACCCCCAGGACCAGCCAGAAGATGCGCCGGCCGGCGAGCAGGAGGGCGAGCCCGAAGACCAGGACGACGAGATGGCTTCCCGGGAAGCTCGGAGGTGAGGAGATCGGGCATGGTGGGCGGTCGGATGGCGCGCCGGCGGCGGATGCGGCGGTAATCCTACCCGAGGAGGGCGGCTCCGGCCCAGGCCCGGGCACCTCGCGCCCGCCGGCGCGCGCAAGGCTTCGCGGGATCTGGCATGATAGAAGCGGAATGTACAGCGGAGCCATCCCACAGCATCCCGTAGCGACCACCGACGCCTCGTTCGCCGACCTCGGGGTCGCGCCCCACCTGCTCGAGGCCCTCGAGACGATCGGCTTCGAGAATCCGACCCCGATCCAGGCGCAGGTCATCCCCCTGGCCCTCGAGGGCCGCGACCTGATCGGCCTGGCCCAGACCGGGTCGGGAAAGACGGCGGCCTTCGTCCTGCCCCTCGCCCAGCGCCTCTACCACGGCCAGGGAGTGCGCGGGCTGATCCTCTCGCCCACCCGGGAGATCGCCCTCCAGACCAAGGCCTTCCTCGAGATCCTCGGCCGCGACCACGACCTGAAGACCGCCTGCCTGATCGGCGGGGTGAGCTACGGCCCGCAGCTCAAGGAGCTGCGCGACGAGCCCGACATCGTGGTCGCCACCCCCGGCCGGCTCCTCGACCACGCCGAGCGCCGCAACGTGCGCCTCGGCAAGATCAGCGAGCTGGTGATCGACGAGGGAGACCACATGCTGGACCTCGGCTTCCTGCCCCAGGTGCAGCGGGTCCTCGAGCAGATCCCTTCCGACCGCCACACGATGATGTTCTCGGCCACCATGCCGGAGCCGGTCGAGCGCCTCGCGGCGCGCTTCATGCGCGCCCCGGTGCTGGTCGACCTGCGTCCCGGGAGGCGCGCGGCCCAGGGCATCGAGCACCGCCTCTACCTGGTCGACCCGGCCGACAAGAAAGAGATGGTCATGGGTCTCCTGCGCCAGGAGACCGGGAGCACGCTGGTCTTCACCCGCCGCAAGATCGACGCCGAATGGCTGATGAAGGCGCTCGAGAAGGAGGGCTTCGAGGTCGAGCGGATCCACGGCGACCTCTCGCAGAAGCAGCGGGTCAGCGCGCTCCAGGGTCTGCGCCAGGGCGAGCACCGGATCCTGGTGGCGACCGACGTGGCGGCCCGCGGCATCGACATCCCGATCATCGAGCACATCATCAACTTCGACATGCCCGAGACGGTGGAGGACTATATCCACCGGGCCGGCCGCACCGCCCGCGGCGCGGCGGAGGGGACCGTGTCGTCGATCGCGACCTGGCGGGACAAGCCGCTGATCCGGGAGATCGAGGAGGCGCTGGGGGAGCTCTTCCCGCGCATGGAGGTGGCCGGGGTGGACTCCTACCAGGAGCTGCGGCACGAGCGGCAGATGGGGGACCTGAAGAAGGGGAAGAAGAAGATCCGGCGGAAGTTGTAGGACGGGCCGGGGGCTCGCGCCCTTGCGGACGGCGCGGCTTGCCAGAGCTTCGGGGCGGAGGGGTCGGACTCTTCAGCCGTCGGCCGAGACAGAGCTCGGCCGCTTCAACCGTTCGTAGCGCTCCGGCAGGGCAACCCCGCATGAAGCGGCCGAGCTCTGCCTCGGCCGGGCGATCCCCGCGTCCGGCAGCGAGCCCTCCGACGGAGGCACCTCACCCACCCCCCCATCACCCCCGATTCCCAGGCCGAGCTCCGCCTCGGCCGGGCGATCCCCGCGCCCGGCACCGAACGGCCCGCTCCGGCACCGCGCCCCCGTCCGCCGGCTATCCCTTCCGCTTGCTCCCTGGCCTCCGCTCCGGCTCCGCGGTTCCCGGGTCCTCCGGCCAATGGTGCTTGGGGTAGCGGCCGGCGAGCTCCTTCCTCACCTCGGGGTAGGTGCGCGCCCAGAAGCTCGCGAGGTCGTCCGTGACCTGCTGGGGGCGCATGTTGGGGGCGAGGAGGTGGAGGAGGACCGGTACCCGCCCGCGGGCGATCCGGGGGGTCTGGGCGAGCCCGAAGAGCTCCTGGATCCGCACCGCCAGGACCGGCGGCTCCTCGCCGCGGTAGGCGAGGCGGACCCGGCTGCCGCTCGGCACCTCGAGCCGTTCCGGGGCGTCGCGGTCGAGAGCCTGGAGCTGCGGATAGGTGAGCCGGCCGCGGAGCGCGTCGGCGAGCGGCGCGCGGCGCAGCTCGGCGAAGGAGCGCCGCCCGGCGGCGAGCGCCGGCAGCAGCTCGAGGAGGGCCGGGCGGCCGAGCTCCGGCAGCTCGAGCTCCGGCACCCAGCGCGCGAGGAAGCGCACCCGCTCGAGGAGGCCCGCGACCGCCGGCTCGTCGAGCGCCAGGGCGCCGTCGAGGTCGGCCGCGGCCGCCTCGGCCAGCACGCGCGCGGCCTCCGCGGCGCCGGCCGGCACCTCGCGGCGCTCGAGCTCCAGGTCGCGGTAACGGGTCACGCGCTGAGCGACCACCCGTCCCCGCCCGGCGTCGAAGCCCACCTCGTCGGCGACCCCCAGCGCCTCCGGCGGCAGCCAGTCGCGCTCGACGGCCGAGGCGAGGCGGACGAGCGCCTCGGAGCGCTCGCCGGGCCGCCCGGCATCGAGGTCGGCCGCCACGAAGAGCTCCGGCTCGACGAGCGCGCTCTCGCGGGCCAGGCGGACGCCACGGCCGCCGACCATCACGCCCTGGGCGCCGCCGGGCTCCCGGCGGCGGACCAGGCGGTCGGGGAAGGCGGCGAAGACCGCCCGCAGAAGCGCCTCCTCCCGCCCGCCAGCGGCCGTCGCGGGCGGGCGCTCCACCGCTCCCGCCTCCGCGATCAGGCCGGCGAGCTGGTCACGGCTCCGGAAGAGAAAGCGCGCGGCGCCGCGGTTCAGGCGGCCGAGGGGCTCGTCGCGAGGCGCTCGGCCGGTGGCCTCCAGGGTCTCGAGGGCCTCGAGCCGGTCGAGGAGGTCCGAGCGCGAGGAGCGATGCGGACCTGCGACGGGACCGTCCCGGGCGGGCCGCGCGAAGGGCGAGCGCTCGGAGAGCAGCGCCGCGAGGAGCGCCGCCTCGCGCTCGACCCCGCGGCGAGCGCCCTCGAGCAGCAGGCGGCCGAGGCGCGGGTGGACGGGCATCCGGGCGAGGAGCCGCCCGGTCGCGGTGAGGCCATGGGAGTCCGCGGCGCCCAGCCGGTCGAGAAGCTCTCGGGCGGCAGCCAGGGCCTCGGGCCGCGGCGGGTCGAGCCAGGGGAAGGCCGACGGGTCGGCTTCGCCCCAGGCCAGGAGCTGGAGGACGGCGCCCGCCAGGTCCACTCGCGCCACCTCCGGAGCGTCGCGCTCGGGCAGGGCGGCGTCCTCGATCTCGGGCCACAGGCGCAGGCAGACGCCCGGCTCCGTCCTGCCGGCGCGGCCGGCCCGCTGATCGGCCGAGGCGCGGCTGATCCGCCCGAGCTCCAGGCGGTCGAGCCCGGAGGCAGGGTCGTAGCGCAGCGTCCGCGCGAGGCCCGTGTCGAGGACTCCCGTGACCCCTTCGACGGTGACCGAGCTCTCGGCCACGTTGGTCGCCAGGATCACCTTGCGCCGGGGGCCGGGGCGGAGCACCGCGTCCTGCTCGGCGAGCGGCAGGCCGCCGTGAAGGCGGTGGAGCGCGAGGTCGTACCGGTGCGCGAGCGGCCCCAGGGCCTCTTCGGCGGCGCGGATCTCGCCCACTCCGGGCAGGAAGACGAGGAGGTCGCCGCCGGTCGCGGCGAGGAGGTCCCGCACCCCCGCCGCCACCGCCGCCGCCAGGGAGCGCGGGTCCCGCGCGACCGGTCGCTCCCGGTGCCGGACCTCGACCGGGTGGAGCCGGCCGTGGGTCTCGACCACCGGGCAGCCGCCGAGGAACGCCGCCACCGGCCCGGGATCGACGGTGGCGGACATCGCCACGATCGCCAGGTCCGGCCGGACCTCGTCCCGCACCCGCCGGGCCATTCCCAGGGCGAGGTCGGCCTGGAGGCTTCGCTCGTGGATCTCGTCGAACACCAGGGCGCCGATGCCCTCGAGGAAAGGATCGTCCTGGAGCCGGCGGACCAGGATGCCCTCGGTGACGTAGAGGAGCCGGGTGCCGGTGCCCGCCCGGCGCTCGAAGCGGACCTGGTAGCCGACCGGGCCGCCGAGCTCCCAGCCCCGTTCGTCGGCGACCCGCCCGGCGGCCGCCCGGGCGGCCAGGCGCCGGGGCTCGAGGACCACCACCCGGCCGCCGGCGACCCGGTCGTCGTCGAGCAGCGCCGGCGGCACGCGGGTGGTCTTGCCCGAGCCGGTCGGCGCCCGTAGCACCACCGCCCCCGACGCGGCGAGGGCGGTGGTGATCTCGGGCAGGACGGCGTCGACGGGGAGGGGGAGAGGGGACGCGGCATGCGCCCCCGAGTCTCCCACGGGCGGGGCGGGCGATCAGTCGCTCGCGCCGGGCCGAGCTGCGGCGGGAGCGGGCAGGGTCCAGGTGAAGAGGTCCTCCTCGCCCGCCAGGCGCCGGCGCGGCCGGATCTTCGCCCAGAGAGCCTCGCCGCCCGGCACCGAGAGGGTCGCCGAGCCGTCCGCGAGCCGGCGGTAGGCGAGAGGCGAGCCGGTCAGAGGATCCGGGCCGCCGCCGCCCTCCAGCCCCGCGAGCGAGTCGGGGTAGCGCCCGGTCCTCAGGCCTTCGCCGGCGAGCCGGAGCGCCAGGCGCGCAAGGCGGTCGAGCGACTCGGTGCCCTTGAACTCCCCGACAACCAGCCCGAGATCCGCGACCAGCGCCAGGTGGGGATCCGCCAGGGGCGGCTCGGGCTTGGGCGGCGCGAAGAGGCCGGGGCGCGCGCGCAGGGCGCCATAGCTCGAGCCCGGAAAGGCGGCCACCACCCGGGCGTAGGCCTCGAGGCCACGGGCCACGTAGACCTCGCCCTGCGGCGAGCCGTAGGCCCGGGCGCTCTCTTTGCCCAGGTAGGCGGTGACGTCGTCGGCTCCGGGTCCCGTCGGACGGGCCCAGTAGAGGACCGCGCCCTCCGCCCCCACCGCCCCGCGGAAGCGCTCGGCGAACCGCGCCGGCGGCAGGGCGGCGCCGAGACGCTCGAGGTCCGAGCGGTCACCAGGGCCGGCGGCCAGGAGGGCGCGGATCGCCCGGTACTGACGCCGGGCCTCGGCGTGGCCCACGATCTGGAAGACCAGGGGCGGCTCGCCTGCGACGGAGCGGGTGAGCGCGCCGAGACCCGCCACCGCGCGGACGGCGCCTTGCCGATCTCCATCGGCCGCCGCCACCCGGGTCTCGGCGAGCAGGAGGTCGCCGGCCTTCAGGTACATCAGGAGATTCGGGATCGGCATCTCCGGCCCCTGGTCGTACGGCAGGTCGAAGGACGAGCGCGGGCGAGCCGCCGCCTGGTGGAGCAGCGCGAGGGTCTCGTCCTGGCTCGAGAGGACGCCGCGGACCCCACGGAGCTGGTCGGCGCTCCACGCCTCGATCGGCTTGCGCCGGACCGCGGGCGGGATCGCCGCGCCGAGGCCGGCGGCGCGGAGCCGTTCGGTCGCCTGCTCCAGCACGGGGACGGCGTTCTGCGCCGCGGGGACCGCGGGCGGCTGGTAGGCGGCGGTCTCCAGAGGGCCGACCGTGCGCTCGAAGCGCTCCGCGGCGGCGTCGAGCTGATGGGCCCGGTGGTATCGGGTGGCGGTGTAGGCCGGCAGGGCGACGAGGACGAAGACCGCGACGGCGAGGCCGAAGCGACGGTAGGCGGTGCGGGTCATAGCGGGTCCTCCTTCGATGTCGGAGCCTCGCCACCGGCCGGCAGCCAGCGGCGGAGCAGGATCTCGCGGGATTCGAGGAGCGTCAGGCGCCGGTTCTCGCGGGCGCCCAGAGGCCGGGTCTCGGCCTCCGTCGGTTCGTTGGAGTGCTCGGCGAGCCCTGTTGCGTCGCCGCGGAGGCGGGCCGAGGAGGCCGGGCCGTGGCGGCCCTGGCCGATCAGGAGGTTCGCGGCGAGAAAAACCACCACCACGAGAGCCCATGCGATACGCAGGGCGCGGCTCTCCCAGAGGCGGTCGGTCCACGGACGCTCGGCGGGCGGGCTCCGGAAGAACGAGCGCTCGCGCGCGGCGGCGCGGGCGGCGGTCAGCGTCCGCTCGCGGAGCTCCGCGGGCGGCGACGGCGGACGCAGCTCGCCGAACGGTCGGCCGGGCGGTTCGTGGCTCGAGTCGTGGGTCATCTCTCGACCTCCATCCAGGTTCGCAGCTTGCGCAGCCCGAGCCTGCAGCGGCTGGCGGCGGTGAACAGCGAGACGCCGGTCACGCGGCCGACGTCGGCGAACGAGAGGTCCGCGAAGTAGCGCAGGTAGATCGCCTCGCGCTGCGGGGCCGGCAGGCGGCGCAGGTGGCGCGAGGCCGCGGCGGCGTCGAGCCGTCCGGCCGGATCCTCCGCGGGCGCTTCGAGAAGCAGATCCTCGGCGCTTTCGGAAGGTCGCTGCCGGCGGAGCCGATCGACGGTGCTCCGCCGGGCGACCGCGAGCAGCCAGGCGCGGGGGCTGCGGATTGGCGAGCCGCCGCCGGGGCCTCCGGCGCGGGCCGCCAACTTCACGAACACGTCCTGGACCACCTCGGCCGCCTCGTCGCGCGAGCCGCAGATCCAGAGGGCGAGGGCGAAGACGTCGGCGGCGGCGAGGCGGTAGATCCCGTCGAGGGCCTCGAGGTCGCCCCGTTCCAGGCAGCGGAGGTGCGATCCGAGATCGTCCGTCGGGTCCTCGTCGGCGATCCTCACACGATCTCCCAGGGTCAGCTCGGCGCTCACACGGTACTAGACGGCGAGCGCCCCGGTTCTTGTCACCGGGCGGCCAGCGCCATGCCGCGAGCGTACCCTCTCGGCGAGCGCCGCCCGCTCGCTATACTGGTCCGGCCCCCAGCCGCCACCCCGTCCCGTGCAGCCCACCCTCGACAGCGACGCCGGCCGCCTCGCCCTGTCGTTCGACGACCTCGACGAGCTCGGTGCCTGGGTCGAGGCGGCGCGGCGCGAGAACGGCTTCTTGATCGAGCTCACCTCCGAGCTCGAGCGCGGCCGCGAGCTTGCGGTGGCGCTCGCCGCGCCCGGCGGCTTCGAGCTCGAGGTCGCGGCGGGCGCTCTCCACGTCTTCCCCTCAGACGGCGGCCGCCACAACACCGCCTTCGAGCTCCGGGGGTGGTCGACCGCCAGGGAGGTCGAGCTCCGGCGCAAGCTGGCCGAGGCCGCCGCCGTGGCCGGAGCCGGTGCGAGCGAGGGCGCCGCTGGCGAGACCCTCGGCAGCTCGCCGATCTTCCGGATCCAGCGGATGAACCCGTCGGAGAAGGCGCGTCTCGCGCTCACGGCGGGCCGCACCGAGCGCCAGATCCTGCTGCGCGAGACCTCGCCCCAGGTGACGATGGCGCTGCTCAACAACCCCCACCTCGAGACCGACGACGTGGTCCAGATCGTCAAGTCCGCCTACTCGCCGGCGTCGGTGCTCAAGCGCGTGGCCCAGGAGCGGCGGTGGTCGGCGAACGGCGACGTCCGCCTGGCGCTGGTGCGCAACCCGCAGACCCCGACGCCGCTCGCCGTGCAGCTCCTCGCCGCCCTTCCGACCTCTGCCCTGAAGGTGCTGGCCCGGGGGTCGGAGGCCCGGGAGGACCTCCGCCAGGCGGCGCTCAAGATCTACCTCCGGCGCATCGGCAAGTAGATCGAATGCCCCCCGCCCATCGGCTTTCCTGGCTGCGGAATCACTCCGAACCCATGAAGCGGCCGAGCTCTGTCTCGGCCGGGCGAACGGGCCGCGTGGCACCGAACCTCGCTTCGGGTCCATGGAGTTTCCATCGGCGACCATGGTCGTCTGGCCGAGCTCTGCCCTCCGCCCTGAGCGAGCGAAGCGAGTCGAACGGGTCGGCCGGGCGATCGTTGCGGCAGTCGTCGAGCGCTTCCTACGGGTCCGAGCCGCGCCGGCGGTTCTCGTCCCAGTAGCGCTCGCCGTGGCGCGCGAGCGGGAAACCGAGGCGGTGGAGGAGCCAGAGCCGGACGTCGTGGAAGAAGACCCGCAGGATCCCGCCGTCGCGAAAGCGTCGGGGCGAGGTGAGCACCGGCGCACGGGCCAGGACCAGGCGGCCGATCCGCTTCAGCCGCTTGCACAGGTCGGCCGACTCGAGGAGCGGCTGGTCGGGAAACCCGCCGACCTGGCGGAAGGCCGCGGCGCGGACGAAGAGCGCCTGATCGCCATAGTAGTACCGCGAGATCCGGTAGCGGATGCGGTCGACGACCTCGACCAGGCGCAGCCGCAGCTCCGGCCCTTCGAAGGCGAGCTCGAAGGCGCCGCCGACGACTCCCGGCGGCGCGAGCGCGGCGGCGATCTCCCGGTCCCAGGCGGTGGGCAGCAGGGTGTCCGCGTCCAGGAAGAGGAGCACGTCGCCGGTGGCCGCCAGCGCCCCGGCGTTGGCGGTCGCGGCGCGGCCGCGCGCCCGAGCTCCACCGTCCCGGGCGTCGACCAGCCTCGCCCCCAGCTCGCGCGCCAGCTCGCCGGTCCGATCGACCGAGCCGGCGTCCGCCACGATCACCTCGTGCGGCGGGCCGAGCACGGCGCGCTCTCGGAGCGCCCGGACCGCCACCGGCAGGGCCGCCGCCTCGTTGAGGGTCGGGACGATCACGGAGAGGCGCATGGATGGCTACACTACAGGGCTGTCCACGGAGTGGGGGTTCGCCGCACCTCAGAAGCGAGCCCCGCGAGCGGGGTGCGGGCCAGGCTGCGCTCCGGCCGGCCCGGCAGACAGCGAACCATCGGCCCGGGCGGCCGTGCGCCGCCGGTCGAAACGGAAGGGGACACGATGAAGCAGGGAGACGTGCTGAGGAAAGAACGGGAGAACAAGAAGCTGTCGGTCCAGGAGGTGGCCGCGAAGCTCGGCATCCCCGAGGCCGAGTACGAAGTGATGGAGGCCGGAGAGTCGCCCGCCGAGGTCTGGGGGACGCGGCTCGCCCAGATCGCGATCGAGCTCGAGACGCCCACCTCGCGGCTGCTCGCCGAGAGCGGCCGCTTCGACGACACGAGCCAGGGCCAGGCCGGTCCGAGGATCCGGGCGCGCCGCGAGGAGCGGGGCAAGAGCGAGGCCGATCTCGCCGCAGCGGTCGGAGTCTCCGAGGACGAGTACCGGAGCATCGAGAGCGGCGAGTCCGAGCTCGAGGTCTACGGCCCGCGCTTTCTCGGGTTCGCCGAGGCGATCGAGCAGCCGGTCTTCAATCTCTTCTATCCTTGCGGCCTTCCGTTCCAGGAGCTCGACGACTACCCTTAGAACCGACACCGCGAACCGTTCACTTCCCGGATCCGAGCCATGACCGAATCGACCACCATCGAGCCGACCGAGACCCGAACCTTCCAGGCCGAGACCCGCCGGCTGCTCGACCTGATGATCCATTCGCTGTACTCGCACAAGGAGATCTTCCTGCGCGAGCTGATCTCGAACGCCTCCGACGCGCTCGACCGGCTGCGCTTCGAATCCTTGCGCGCGGACGGCCCCGAGCTCGGCCCCGCGCCGCTCGAGATCCGCGTCGAGGCGGACCCGCACCGGCGCACCCTCACCGTCTCGGACAACGGCATCGGCATGAGCCGCCAGGAGGTGATCGACAACATCGGGACGATCGCGAGGTCGGGCAGCCGGGAGCTCGTCGAGGGCCTCGAGGAGGGCGCCAAGGACGAGACGATCCTCGCGCTCATCGGCCAGTTCGGGGTCGGTTTCTACTCCTCGTTCATGGCCGCCGACCGGGTCGAGCTGGTGACCCGCCGGGCGGGCGAGGAGAAGGCGACCCGCTGGGTCTCGGAGGGCGCCGGCGAGTACGCCCTTTCCGAGGGCGAGCGAGGCGGCCGCGGCACCACGATCACCCTCCACCTGAAGCCCGAGGACAAGGACAACGGCCTCGACGACTTCACCGACGAGTTCGTGCTCAAGCGGATCGTCAAGCGGTACTCGGACTTCGTCACCTACCCGATCGTCTTGAAGACCGAGCACGAGGAGCTCGAGCGCGACGAAAACGGGGTGCCGAAGCAGCCCGAGACCAAGAAGCGGGTGGTCGTGGAGGCGACGGTCAACTCCCGGGTGCCGGTCTGGTCGAAGCCGGAGTCCGAGGTCTCGGAGGACGAGTACGCCGAGTTCTACAAGCACGTCTCGCACGACTGGAACGAGCCGATGGCCCACGTCTCGTTGCGGGCCGAAGGGCGGATCGAGTACCAGGCGCTGCTCTTCATCCCGTCCCAGGCGCCTTACGATCTCTTCTACGTCGGCTTCGAGCCCGGGCTCCAGCTCTACGTCAAGCGGGTGATGATCATGGAGCGCTGCGAGGCCCTCCTGCCGCGCTACCTGCGCTTCGTCAAGGGCGTGGTCGAGTCGCCCGACCTGCCGCTCAACGTGTCGCGCGAGATGCTCCAGAACGACCGCCTGATCCACGCCATCCGCAAGGGCCTGGTCAAGAAGCTCCTCGACACCCTGACCGAGATGAAGGAGGGCGAGCCCGAGCGCTACCGCGGGCTCTGGGAGCAGTTCGGCCGCGCGATCAAGGAGGGCGTGGGCGAGGACTTCGACAACAAGGCGAAGCTCACCGAGCTCCTCCTCTTCCAGTCCTCGGCCGACGAGGCGGAGCCGACCGGGCTCGCCGGCTACGTGGCGCGGATGAAGGAGGGGCAGGACGCGATCTACTACCTGACCGGCGAGTCGCGCGAGCAGGTCGCCGCCTCGCCCCACCTCGAGGCGTTCCGGGCCAAGGGCTACGAGGTGCTCTACCTCGTCGATCCGGTCGACGAGCTCCTCACCCAGTACCTCACCGAGTACGAGGGCAAGCGCCTGAAGTCGGTGGGCAAGGGGACGGTCGAGCTGGGCGGCGAGGAGGAGCGCGAGGAGCGCAAGAAGGAGCTCGAAGCCAAGGAGGAAGAGCTCAAAGGCCTGATGGAGCGCCTCCAGAAGGAGCTCGACGAGCACGTCAAGCACGTGCGCCTGTCGAACCGGCTGACCAGCTCACCGGCCTGCCTGGTCGGGGCCGACCACGACTACAGCCCGCAGCTCGAGAAGCTCCTGCAGAAGGGCAAGGGGGGCGGCCCCAAGCAGCGGCGCATCCTGGAGCTCAACCCGGAGCACCCCGTGGTCGCCAAGATGCACGAGCGCTTCGACGCGGCCGGCGAAGAGGCGGCCGGGACCTTCCCGCTCGGCGACTTCGCCCAGCTCCTGTTCGGCTACGCCCTGCTCGCCGAGGGCTCGGAGCTCCCCGATCCGGCGCGTTTCAACCAGGCGGTGGCCGATTTGATGGCCAAGAGCTTGTAGGACATTCGCCGACGCCGCAGTGGGAGGAAGACGGACAGGCCGCACGGACCGCCTCCGATGCCGAGCGCTTCGAGAGCGCCCTAGTATTCTTTCAAACAGCGTCTACGTCTCGTGAGCCCCCGCTCGTGCGGAGCGGTCGTTCCGGACCCGAGACCGGAAGACCGAGGCGAGGTTCACCTGGAGCACGAAGCGTAGGTCGTACGCTCGTCATCCTGCCTCCGGCGGTTCCGGTCGCTCTGCCTGCTTCCGTTCTACCGGGCGATCGCCGGGCATCCTTCCTCGTCCGGTCTGGCAGCGGGAGCGACAACCCGCTGCCAGACCCGGCCCTTCTTCGGGATCGCCCGGATCTTCGACGCGCGGTTCCCTTCGCCGGTAGGATGCGGCCATCGTGACCGGCTCGAAGATCCTCTGTCTGGGCGATCTCCACCTCGGGCTGAGGCCCAGCCGGCTGCCCGCGGACGCCGACCCGCGCGCCACCTCGGTGGCGGAGGTCTGGCGCCGGGCGGTCGAGCTGGCGCTCGGCGAGCAGGTCGGCCTGGTGCTGCTCTCGGGCGACCTGGTCGATCGGGCGAACCGCTATTTCGAGGCCTTCGGTCCGCTCGAGGAGGGGCTCCGGCGACTCGCCGCGGCGGGAATCGAGACCTGTGCGGTGGCCGGCAATCACGATTTCGACGTGCTGCCGCGGCTCGCGCAGGTGGTGGGCGGAGAGCGCTTCCACCTCCTCGGCCGAGGAGGGCGCTGGGAGCGCTTCACCTGGGGCGGCGAGGAAGGTCGGCCACGCCTCCACGTCGACGGCTGGTCGTTCCCGGGGCGAGACGTTCGCGAAGACCCGGTGGCGGCCTACGAGCTCGAGCCCCCAGCCGGCGCGGAGGCCGGAGCACCGGTCCTTGGCCTGGTCCACGGCGACCTCGGTCAGCCGGCCTCGGCCAACGCCCCGCTGTCGCGCGCCCGCCTCGAGAGCGCCGGCCCCGCGGCCTGGGTCCTCGGGCACGTCCACAAGCCGGAGCGGATCGATCTCGCCGGCGGCCGGTGGGCCCTCTATCCGGGATCGCCGCAGCCGCTCGACTGGAGCGAGACCGGGGCCCATGGCGCCTGGCTCGTGGGGCTCGAGGGCGACCGGCTCGGCCTGCCGCGACCGGTGCCGCTCGCGACCGTCCGCTGGGAGCTACGCGAAGTCGACCTCTCGGGCGTCGCTGCGCGCGACGAGGTCGAGGACCGCGTCGTCCGCGCGGTGCGCGAGGAGGCGGAGGCTCTGGCGGTGGAGGCCGGCGACGCCGCGCCGGAGGAGCTCCTGTTGCGCCTCACCCTGACCGGCCGCAGCCCGCTCCACCGCGAGCTGTCCGACCTCGCCCGCCGGCTCGAGGAAGGGGCGCCGATCGAGCGCCCCCTCGAAGGAGGAGGGCGCGCCCGGTTGATGGAGGTCCGGGTGGCCACCCGCCCGGCGCTCGACCTGGAGGGCCTTTCCGGCGGGGACGACGCGGCCGCGCTGATCGCCTCCGTGCTCATGGCCCTCGACCGGGGGCCCGAGGCGAGCGCCGGCGCCGGGGAGGACGGCCCGGAGCTGGATCCGGAGCTGGATCCGGAGCTTCTCCGCCGGATCCGAGAGAGCGTTCGGGAAGTCTACGACCAGCGACCCTACCTGCCCCTGGGCGGCGGCCGGCGGCTGGCCGAGGACGAGCTGCGGGAGCTCCTGGCCGGCCGCGCGGCCTCGCTCCTCGACGCCCTGGTCGCGGGCCGCCAAGAGCGGATCCAGGCGCCGGCCCGCGGGCCGGAGTCGGAGCCCGCCCCGGCCGGCGACGCGCGCGCCGAGCCGCCCGGCGAGGAGGGACCGTGAGCGCCGAGCGCCTCGCCTTCGAGCGGCTCGTCATCCGGCGCCTGCCCGGGTTCGAGACACGCGGGTTCGAGCTCTCGGGCCTCTCGCCCGGGATCAACGTGGTCTACGGTCCCAACGCCTCGGGCAAGACGACCGCCGCTTGCGCCCTCCAGGACCTCCTCTGGCCGCCCGAGGACGTCGGCCGGGTCTCCCTGGAAGGCGCGGCACGGTTGGGCGAGCACGAGCTGATCCTCGAGATCGACCACGGGCGGGTCGAGCGCCGCCTCGACGGCCGGCCCGCCGGCCCCCTGGCCCTGCCCCCGGCCGAGCACGCGGAGCGCTACCGGCTGGCGCTCCACGAGATCCTCCAGGAGAGTGCCCGCGGCAAGGATCTCGCCCGCCAGGTGGCGCGCGAGGCCCTGGGCGGCTACGACGTCGACGCCGCCGCCGCGGCCTCGGGGGCGCTCGACAAGCGCACCTGGTCGCGCAAGGCGGACGAGGCCTACAAGGCGGCCGACGAGCGGGTGCGCGAGCTCGCCCTCCGGCAGTCCGAGCTGGAGCGCGAGGCCGCGGGTCTCGACGGCCTGCGGGCCGAGCTCCGGGAGGCCCGCGAGGCGGCGCGCCGGCTAGCGGAGGCGGAGGCCGCCCTCGCCTGGCTGGCGGCCGACCGGAGAGTGGCCGAGGCGGAGCGGAGGCTGGCGGCCTTCCCACCGGCGGTGGCGCGGCTCGCCGGTGACGAGGTGGAGCGCGTCGGGCGCCTCGCCGAGGAGCTCGCCGCCGCCGAGGCGGAGCGCGAGGGCTGCCGCAAGCAGCTCGGCGAAGCCCGGCGCCGTCTCGGCGACGCTCCGCTCGCCGGGTGGAGACGTCGCGGACGAGGTCCTCGCGCGGCTCGAGGTGGAGGCTCGGGAGCTCGCCGGGATGGAGCAGGAGCGGCACCGCTCCGAGCACGAGCTCGCCGCCGCACGCGCCCGCTCCGAGAGAGCCCGGGCGGCCCTCGGCGAGCGCGCCGCCGAGCCGCTTCTCGAGGCTGTGGGGGAGGCCGCGTGGGAGGACTTCGCCGCTCTCGCCCGGCGGGCCGAGCGCCTCGCGGCCGAGAGGGCGGGGCTCCGCGCGGCAGAGGCCGCCCTGGGCGAGGAGGGCGCGCCACCGGACACCGCGGAGCTCGAGCGGGGGGCGGCCTTCCTCCGCGCCTGGCTCCGGTTCCAGCGAACCCCCGCGCGCGCTCTGGCCGCCGCCGCGATCGCCCTCGGCCTCCTCCTGGGCGCCGGGATCGCGGGTGGGCTCCTCGTGCACCCCGGCCTCTGGGGCCTGGCGGGCGCCGCGGTGCTCCTGGCGCTCTGGGTCGAGAGCGAGGCCCGCGATCGGCGGCGGGTGCGCGCGGAGCTCGAGGCGAAGTACGCGGCCCTCGGCCTGGACCCGCCGGCCGCCTGGGAGGGCCGCGCGGTCGACGCCCTGGCCGAGGCCGTGGAACGGCGATGGCGCGAGGGACGCCTCGAGTCCGAGCGCCTCGCCCGTCGGGAGGAGCGCCGCCGGGCCCTGGCCGAGGAGGCGCGGCGACTCGACGATCGAGCGGGCGCGCTCGCACGCGACCGGCTCGCCCTCGTCGAGCGCCTGGGCATCGCCCCGGAGCTCGACTCCGAGCTCGAGCCGGCGCCCCTCGCCGCCCTCGCCCAGGCCCTCGGCCAGTGGCGGGAGGCCCGGGCCGACGCGGCCGGGCGGGAGGCGGCGATCGGCGAGCTGCGGAGGCGCGAGGAGGAGCTCCTGGCAGCGCTCGGAGGCGTTCTCGAGAGCCACGGCGTCGCCGCGCCGGCCGACGCCGCCGGCGCTCTGGCCGCGGTGGGGGAGCTGCGCCGGCGCGCGGAGATCGGGGCGACGATCGAGCGGATCGCGGGGCCGGCGGGCGACCTCGAGCGCGTGGGCGAGCGCCTCGATCGCCGCGCCCGGGAGCGCGACGAGATCTTCCTCCGCCTCGACCTCGAGCCGGGCGACGAGGCCGGCCTGCGGGCCCTGGCCGACCGCCTCGAGGCGTTCCGGCAGGCCGTGCGGGAACGGGACGAGGCGCGGGGCCGCCGCGAGGCCGCCGCCGGGGCGCTCCCGGAGGCCACCGCGCCGGCGGAGAGCCGTTCGGCCCCGGAGCTCGAGGCGGAGCGAGACCTCCTCGCCGCGAAGGCGGAGCGGGTCGAGCCCCTGGCCCTGGCGATCAACGCCCTCGAGACCCGGATCGGACAGGCCAAGGGCCGGCACGAGCTGGAGGAGGCCCTGGCCGAGCGCGAGCGGGCCGAGGAAGACCTCCGCGCCGACCGCCGCCGGGTGGCGGCGGGCCGGGTCGCCCACGAGCTCGGCGAGTGGCTCAAAGGCCAGGTGAGCGCGCGTCATCGCCCGGAGGTCATGCGCCGGGCCGCCGAGCTCTTCGCCCGCATCACCCGCGGCCGCTTCCGGCTCCTCGACCCGACCGGCGAGAGCCCTCGCTTCCGCGCGCGGGACAGTGCCGCCGAGCGGGAGCGCAGCCTCGACGAGCTCTCGAGCGGCACGCGCCTTCAGCTCCTGGCGGCGGTCCGGCTGGCGTTCATCGAGGTCCACGAGCGGGGCGTCCGCCCGCCCCTGGTCCTCGACGAGACGCTCGCCAACTCCGACGACGCCTCGGCCCGGGCGCTGATCGAGGCGGCCCTCGACGTGGCGCGCTCCGGCCGCCAGGTCTTCTACTTCACGGCCCAGGAGGACGAGGTGGCGAAGTGGCGCGCGGTTGTCGAGGCGGCGGGCGCCGCCGCCCCCGAGCTCGCGGTGATCGACCTCGCCCGGGCGCGGAACCTGGCGACCGAGCGCCGAGCGCCGCGCCGGAGCTGGTCGCCCGGGGCCCCGCCGGTGCCGGCGCCGGAGGGGCGGAGCCGCGAGGCGTACGCCGAGCTCCTGGGCGTGCCCGGGATCGACCCCCGGGCCGAGCCCGGGGCGGTCCATCTCGCCCACCTGATCGAGGAACCGGAGGTGCTCCACGCACTGCTCCGCGAGGGTGTCGTCCGGTGGGGGCAGCTCGCGTCCCTCGCCGAGAGCGGCGAAAGGGAGGCCGGAGCGGCGCTGCCCGCACTCCTCGGAGAGGGCGAGGCCGGGCGGCGGCGCTGGCTCGGGATCCTCGCCCGCGGCCGCTGCCTCGAGGCGCTGCTCCGGGCCTGGCGCCAGGGCCGCGGCGAGCCGGTCGACCGCGGGGTGCTCGCCGCCTCCGGGGCGGTCACCGACCGCTTCCTCGACGAGGTGGCCGACCTCGCGGCGGCGCTCGGCGGCGACGCCCGGGCGCTCCTCGCCGCCCTCGCCGACGGCCGGGCGAAGGGCTTTCGGCGCGACAAGCTCGGCGAGCTCGAGGCCTATCTCGCCGAGCACGGCCATCTGGACGAGCGGCCGGTCCTCGACTCGAGGGCCCTCCGCGAGCGGGCGATGGCCGCCGTGGCAGCGGAGATCGCGACCGGCGATCTCGCCCCGGAGGCGATCGACGAGCTGCTGGCTCAGGTTCCGGCCGACGAGAAAGAAGCCTGACACGAGTCCCGGAACCGGGTGACGAGCCGAGTGGTACCGCCCCCGGGGCGCGAGGCACCCCGGGGGGCCGCCGTCCCGCGGCAGGGTGCCGCGGGGCCGAAGGCGTCAGTGACAGTAGTCGTGGTCGCGGGCGACGCCGCACCAGTAGACCGGGTCGTCGCCGACGGCGGAGATCGAGTAGCGCAGGCCAAAGCAGCAATCGTAGTCGCTGATGTTGACGCAGTCGTTGGACTGACGCACCCGCCCGATCCAGCGGTCCGGAGCCCCACAGGAGCTCACGTCGTGCTGGCGCTTCTCTACATGGTGCTCGAAGGTGATGTAGAAGACGTGGTTGTCCTTGTCGGTCCAGCAGGTCTTCTCCGACGCCGCGTCCTGGTAGATCGCATTCAAGCTGTCACAAGCGTTTCCGTATCCGTCTCCATCGCAGTCGGCCTGGTTGGCATTGGGCGTGTCGATGCAGTTGTCGCTGCCGTTCGCGACCCCGTCACCGTCCGAGTCATAGTTCGGGCACCCCTCCAGGCAAGACTGGAAGTCCAGGTCACAACCAGTTAACAAGTTGCGGCTGCACTGCAGATAGTCCTGGCGGCACGAGGTCGACACAGGGGTCGAGGAGAACCCTCTCGGAGAGATGGCCGACATCTTCGGCCGAGAGTCGCGGAGCGAGTCTCGGCTCTTCCTCGGCGGCGGCGCCGCGCGCCGCTTCCGCGGCCCACGCGCGCAGGATCGGCTGGAGCTCGGCCCGGTCGGTCCGCTTCAGATTCGCGTCATAGGCGCGGAAACTCGCGAGGTCGAACGAGTCGAGGAGCACGTCGCCGACGTAGACGTCGATTCGCACGTCCCGAGCCGAGCTGCCCGGCGCGCCGAGCGCGGCGGCCCGCGCCGGGTCGGCGACCGGCACGGTCAGGTTCTGATCGATCTCCAGGCGGAACCGGAACCTCCTGGAGTAGACCCTCTGCCCGGCCACCGAAAACTCGATCCGGGCATCGGTGATCACGCCCGGCGCGGGGAGCCGCTGACCTTGGAACTGGTAGATCGTCAGGCGGTCCCAAGAAGGGGACGGCGACTGCGGTGCGGCGGCGAGCGGGAGCGTCCCCAGCACGCAGGCGAGAGATACAACGAGTGCCCAATACCTCATCAGAAGTCTCCTCTGTTCGTGGCCCGGCATGGGGCCGTCGTTTCTGTCGGCGGCTAAGTCCGCCATGGTATGCGTTGATGAATATTATAGAAAAAATAGTCGAGGAGGGCAAGGTCTCGTCGCGGCTCGAGGAGGGAGGTGAGGGTACCCGTCGCCCGCAGGCTGTCCGCGCCGCTCGGCGGTTCGGCGTCCGGGCGGGCAGACCGCCGGAGGGGCCTGACGCTTCGCATCCGGTAGACTGAAGGCCGTGGCTCCTCCCAAGATCCGCTTCTGCCGTTCGGCCGACGGCGTCCGCCTCGCCTTCAGCACCAGCGGCTCCGGACCCCTCCTCCTCCAGACGCCCACCTGGCTGACCCACCTCGAGCTCGACTGGCAGGCGGTCGCCTGGTGCGACTGGCTGGCGAGGCTCTCGGCGGGCAGCACGGTGGTGCGTTATGACCTGCGGGGCTGCGGCCTCTCGGACCGCCATCCGCCGGAGCAGACGATGGAGGGGTGGGTCGCGGACGTCGAGGCGGTGGCCGACGCCGCGGGGCTCCACCGCTTCCCCCTCTTCGGGCTCTGCCAGGGGGCGGCCATCGCGGCGGCTTTCGCCGCCCCGCACCCCGACCGGGTCAGCCGTCTGGTGCTCTATGGCAGCTACGTCCAGGGCGGGCTCGCCCGGCCTCCGGAAACCTCCCAGGCGGAGGAGATCCAAGCCTTCGCGACCCTCATCGAGCACGGCTGGGGCCGCGACTCGCCGGCCTTCCGGGAGGTCTTCTCCTGCATGCTCATGCCGGACGCCCCGGCGGAGAAGCTCCGCTCCCTGACCGACCTCGAGGCCCGCAGCACCAACCCGGCCATGGCCCGGCTCCTGTGGCTCGCCTTCCACCGGGTCGACGTCGCGGAGCTCGTGCCGCGCATCCGGGTGCCCACCCTGGTGCTCCACTGCCGGGGCGATGGCATGGTGCCGTTCGAGGAGGGCCGGCGCATGGCGACGCTCATCCCCGGCGCCCAGTTCGTGGCCCTCGAGGGCCGCAACCACATCCTCCAGGCGGAGGACCCGGGTTGGGAGCGCTTCTGGGAGGCGGTGCACGCCTTCCTGGCCGAGGACTCGCCCGCGGCGCCCGAGCCCCCGTCGGCCTTCGCCGGGCTCACGCCGCGCGAGCGCGAGCTTCTCGACCTGGTGGCCCGCGGGCGGAGCAACGGCGAGATCGCAGACGAGCTCTAGATCTCGCCCAAGACCGTCCGCAACCACGTCAGTAACATCTTCGCCAAGCTGGGCGTCGCCCACCGCTCCGAAGCGATCGTCCTGGCGCGCGAGGCCGGCTTCGGTCGGCGCGACCCGGGACTCCCGTCCCAGCCTTCCGCCCAGAACGCCTAGAACGCCTCGAAAGATCGGGACGCCCGCCTCATGACGCGGGCCGAGGCCGCCCCGTAGGGTGGTCGCGATGCGGCGATCCGGCCGCATCGCGACCGAAAAGGGGTGGGCGATGGCCGATCACCGCGAGCTCGTGCTGGGCCGCCAGGAGCCGCTGCGGCAGGGCTACCGGGGCGCGCCGGACGACGCCTGGATCACCGACCGAGCGGAGACCGTGGGCGGGGTCATGACCGATCCGTTCCATGGCCTGGTCGTCGCCGGCGAGCGCCAGGACGAGGGCTGGCGAGTCGGGATCCACCGCGCGGTCGGGGGCTTCCACGATCAGCCCAACCCGGGCGACATCCTCTGCGCCGCCCTGGCGAGCTGCTTCGACACCACGCTGCGCATGATCGCCGCGCGCCTGCGGGTGCCAATCGAGAGCCTCTCGGTGGCGGTGACCGGAGAGGTCGACGTCCGCGGCACCCTGGCGGTCGATCCGCAGGTCCCGGTGGGCCTCCAGCGCATGACCTGCCGGGTCGAGCTCGAAACCGGCCTCGAGGTGGCGCCCGGAGCCGTCGACCGGTTGGTGGCCGCCGCCGAACGAGCCTGCGTGGTGCTCCAGACGCTACGCCACGGCGTGCCGATCGGCCTGGAGGCCGAGCGCGGCCGACGCCCCGTCGCGGTTCGCCGTCCTCCTACCTGTCCCGTCCACTCCCATCCAAGGAGGTTGAACCGATGAGTGGAGCCATCACCTTCCTCTACGGCCTCGTCTGCTACGGGGTCTTCTTCGGCACGTTTCTCTACGCCGTCGGCTTCCTGGCCGGACTCGGCGTGCCCAAGTCGATCGACTCGGGGGCGGCGGGCCAGCTCGTCCCGTCCCTCGTCGTCGACGCCCTGCTCCTCACCCTGTTCGCCGTCCAGCACAGCGGCATGGCCCGCCGGGCCTTCAAGCGCTGGTGGAAGGGCGTCATCTCGCCGGCCGCCGAGCGGAGCACCTACGTGCTCCTCTCGAGCCTCGTCCTGATCCTCCTGTTCTGGCAGTGGCGCCCGCTGCCCGCCACCGTCTGGCAGGTCGAGAGCGCCGCTCGGCCGGGACGTTCCTCTGGGCCGTCTTCGCCCTCGGCTGGGCGACGGTGCTCGCCGGCACCTTCATGATCAGCCACGCCCACCTCTTCGGGATCTCGCAGGTCTGGGCACGCTTTGCGCCGCCGGCCGCTCCCGGAGCCGGAGTTCCAGACCCGCTGGCTCTACCGCCACGTCCGCCACCCGCTGATGCTCGGCTTCCTGATCGCCTTCTGGGCCACGCCGCGGATGAGCGTCGGGCACCTGCTCTTCGCGGCCGGCGCCACCGGCTACATCCTCCTCGCCACCCTGGCCTTCGAGGAGCGAGACCTGGCGCACTACCTGGGTGAGCCCTATCGCCGCTACCGCGAGCGCGTGCCGGCGTTCATCCCGCGCCTCGGCCGCGGCGTGCGGGTGGAGGAGCTCCTGGGCGGCGGCGAGCCGGCCCTCCGGGAGGGCCGCGAGCCAGGGTAGCCTTGGGGCTCCGCATGCGCTACCCTCCACTGGCATGGCTCGCGCAACGGGAGGGGTGTGCGAGCCGACTTGGAGGATGTCGTGATGCAGGGATTTCCCGTCCGCCGGCTCGCCGTCGTCGTGGCCATGGCGCTCGTCGCCGCCACCTCGGCTTCCGCCCAGCAGGTCCTCATCCTCGAGAAGTCGACCAACGGGGTCGATGCCGACTCGCCTCCGGGGCCGGTCGTCCTGACCGGGTCGACGGTCACCTGGACCTATCTCGTCACCAACGGATCGGGCCGCGACGTCACGGCGATCTCGTTGACCGACGACCAGATCGGTCATCGTGAGCTGTCCCCAGGCGACCCTCGGGGCGGGGGAGTCGATGACCTGCACGGCGAGCGGCACCGCGCAGAGCGGCCAGTACGCGAACCTGGGCACCGTGACGGGGCTCCAGGGCGGAGAGCCGGTGTCGGCTTCCGACCCGAGCCACTACTTCGGCCAGACCGCGGAAGGGGTCACGCTCGAGAAGTCGACCAACGGGTTCGACGCCGACGCGGCGCCCGGCCCCGCCGTCCCCGTGGGCTCCGCGGTGAGCTGGGAGTACCTGGTCACGAACGTCGGGGCCGACCCGCTCTCCAGCGTGGAGGTGAGCGACGACCAGGGTGTCGTCGTGAGCTGTCCGCAGACGACCCTCGCCTCGGGCGAGTCGATGACCTGCACCGCCTCCGGGACCGCGCAGGTCGGCCAGTACGCCAACCTGGGCACCGTGACGGCGGTCCTTCCCGAGCGAGGACACGGTGGCGGCCTCCGACCCCAGCCACTACTTCGGGCAGACCCTCCTGCTCGAGAAGTCGACGAACGGTGTCGACGCGGACTTCCCGCCGGGCCCCAAGATCCTGATCGGCGAAGCCGTCGACTGGACCTACGAGGTGACGAACCCGGGTCCGGCGTCGGTCACCGGCGTCGCGGTGAGCGACGACCAGGTCGGAGCGGTGAGCTGTCCGCAGACGACCCTCGCCGCGGGCGAATCGATGACCTGCACCGCCTCCGGCACCGCGATGGCCGGCCAGTACGCGAACCTCGGCACCGCGACGGCTACGCTCTCCGGGGGAGGCGAGGTCACGGCCTCCGATCCCAGCCACTACTTCGGCACCACGCTGAGCCTGGAGAAGGCGACGAACGGCGAGGACGCCGACGCCCCGCCGGGCCCCACGGTCCTCGCCGGCAGCACCGTCGACTGGACCTACGTGGTGAGCAACCTCGGCCCCGATCCGCTGACCGACGTGACGGTCACCGACGACCAGGGGGTCGTGGTGACCTGCCCGGCGACGGACCTGGCGGCCGGTGCGTCGATGACCTGCACGGCGAGCGGCACCGCGCAGTCGGGCCCGTACGCGAACCTCGGCACGGTAACCGCCCTGGCGCCCGGCGACGTCGAGGAGACCGACTCCGATCCCAGCCACTACTTCGGCAACCCCTTGACCCTGGAGAAGTCGACCAACGGCGAGGACGCGGACACGGCACCGGGCCCGACCGTCCCGGTCGGCGACACCGTGAGCTGGGACTACGTGGTCACCAACTTCGGGACCGATCCGGTCGACAACGTCACCGTGACCGACGACCAGGGCGTCGCGGTGAGCTGTCCGGCGACCACGCTGGCGGGCGGCACGGCGATGACCTGCACCGGCAGCGGCCCGGCCACCGAGGGCCAGTACGCGAACCTGGGTACCGCGACCGCCGAGCTGCCCGGCGGCCTGCCGGTCTCGGCCACCGACCCCAGCCACTACCTCGGCGAGGCCCCGGCACCCCCGCCCTCTCCGATCGAGGTGCCGACGCTGCCGCCTCCGGGGCCCTGCCCTGCTGGGGCTGCTGCTCGCGGCTGCAGCTCTCTGGGCTCTCGGACGGCGAGCCGCGTAGATCGCGGCGGGCCGCCGGCCGGCCGGTGCGCAGCCTCGCGTGTCCCGCCTCGGTTCCCAGCGTGCACTTATTCGAGCGAACGCGGGCCGACCGAGGCGGGAGCCGAGATGCGACGAGCGGGCAAACAGGTAAGCGACTGCGCGGTGGAGGAGTTCCTCTGCCGCCTCAAGGACGAGTACCCCGACCCGGTCGACCCCCTCGAGGACGCCCCCGCTGACGGGCAGCGCTTCCGCCGCCGCCCCGACCCCTCCTACGAGGAGTGGCGGCGGCTCTCGGCCCGTTCCTCAGCGGGCGAGTAAGGTGCGCAGGGTTCGAGCGTCCACGGTGGCGCCGGTCCGCACCGGGGTACTCAGGGCCGCAACCTTAGTTGACCGTCAAGTTGTAGAGCACCGGGACCGGTTTCCCGTCGAGGCGCGCCGGCCGCCCAGGATCCACGCCCGGGTCGGAACCGCGGCCGGGAAGCAGCCTTCCCGCCGCGACCGTTGTGGTAGTCTGCACGCGGCGCAAGGGTCCCCCGCCGCCCCGCCGTCCCCATCGTCTAGCCAGGTCAGGACTCCAGCCTTTCAAGCTGGCAACACGGGTTCAAATCCCGTTGGGGACACCAGTGCTCGCATCCAGCCGACGTGCGCCTCCGAGAACGGCAGCCTCTGTCATACACTTGTGCGACGGAGAACTGGAGGCTCCTCGATGACAACCATTACCCAACCCCACGCTGCCCGAGTCAACGCCCGCCTCGACGAGGATCGCGCGGCCAAGCTCGACTACCTGAAGCGGACGACGGGCCTTGCCGTGAGCGACATCGTGAAGCGTGGAATCGACCTCGCCTACGAGGAAGCCCGCCGGCCGACTCGATCGCCCCTCGAGATCCTGACCGCCACGGGTTTCATCGGCTCCGGCGAAGGCCCCGCCGATCTCTCGGATCGTTACAAGGAGGAGCTCTGCCGTGCTCCTGGCTGCCAAACATGGTGATCGCTGACACCGGCTTCTGGGTGGCCCTCGCCAATCGGCGTGACCAGCATCACGCCCGCGCGAAGGCCTGCCTCGAGGAGATCGGCGAGCCCCTGATCACGACCTGGCCCGTCGTGACCGAGACCTGCTACCTCCTCCTCAGTCGGATCGGCACAGCCAGTCAGCGCGCCTTCATCGAGAGCCTGGGTTCCCTTCCCGAACCTGTCGTCCATGACCCAAGGAGGTTGAACCGATGAGTGGAGCCATCACCTTCCTGTACGGCCTCGTCTGCTACGGGGCCTTCTTCGCCACCTTCCTCTACGCCGTCGGCTTCCTGGCCGGACTCGGCGTGCCCAAGTCGATCGACTCGGGGGCGGCGGGCCAGCTCGTCCCGTCGCTCGTCGTCGACGCCCTGCTCCTGACCCTGTTCGCCGTCCAACACAGCGGCATGGCGCGGCGGGCCTTCAAGCGCTGGTGGAAAGGGGTCATCTCGCCGGCCGCGGAGCGGAGCACCTACGTGCTCCTCTCGAGCCTCGTCCTGATTCTCCTGTTCTGGCAGTGGCGCCCGCTGACCGGCACGGTCTGGCAGGTCGAGAACGCCGCCGGCCGGGACGTTCTCTGGGCCGTCTTCGCCCTCGGCTGGGCGACGGTCCTCGCCGGCACCTTCATGAT
This sequence comes from uncultured Acidobacteriota bacterium, assembly GCA_963837945.1. Taxonomy (GTDB): domain Bacteria; phylum Acidobacteriota; class Thermoanaerobaculia; order Multivoradales; family DATKCC01; genus CAVUBL01. Next base: position 2,592 of record CAWIQD010000007.1, on the reverse strand, counting down.
CAGCCACGCCCACCTCTTCGGGATCTCGCAGGTCTGGGCACGTTTGCGCCGCCGGCCGCTCCCGGAGCCGGAGTTCCAGACCCGCTGGCTCTACCGCCACGTCCGCCACCCGCTGATGCTCGGCTTCCTGATCGCCTTCTGGGCCACGCCGCGGATGAGCGTGGGGCACCTGCTCTTCGCGGCCGGCGCCACCGGCTACATCCTCCTCGCCACCCTGGCCTTCGAGGAGCGAGACCTGGCGCACTACCTGGGTGAGCCCTATCGCCGCTACCGCGAGCGCGTGCCAGCGTTCATCCCGCGCCTCGGCCGCGGCGTGCGGGTGGAGGAGCTCCTCGGCGGCGGCGAGCCGGCCCTCCGGGAGGGCCGCGAGCCAGGGTAGCCTTGGGGCTCCGCATGCGCTACCCTCCACTGGCATGGCTCGCGCAACGGGAGGGGTGTGCGAGCCGACTTGGAGGATGTCGTGATGCAGGGATTTCCCGGCCGCCGGCTCGCCGTCGTCGTGGCCATGGCGCTCGTCGCCGCCACCTCGGCTTCCGCCCAGCAGGTCCTCATCCTCGAGAAGTCGACCAACGGGGTCGATGCCGACTCGCCTCCGGGGCCGGTCGTCCTGACCGGGTCGACGGTCACCTGGACCTATCTCGTCACCAACGGATCGGGCCGCGACGTCACGGCGATCTCGGTCACCGACGACCAGGGGGTCATCGTGAGCTGCCCCCAGGCGACCCTCGGGGCGGGGGAGTCGATGACCTGCACGGCGAGCGGCACGGCGCAGAGCGGCCAGTACGCGAACCTGGGCACCGCGACGGGGCTCCAGGGGGGAGAGCCGGTGTCGGCCACCGACCCGAGCCACTACTTTGGCCAGACCGCCGAAGGGGTCACGCTCGAGAAGTCGACCAACGGGTTCGACGCCGACGCGGCGCCCGGACCCGCCGTCCCCGTGGGCTCCGCGGTGAGCTGGGAGTACCTGGTCACGAACGTCGGGGCCGACCCGCTCTCCAACGTGGAGGTGACCGACGACCACGGTGTCGTCGTGAGCTGCCCGCAGACGACCCTCGCCCCCGCCGAGTCGATGACCTGCACCGCCTCCGGGACCGCGCAGGTCGGCCAGTACGCCAACCTGGGCACCGTGACGGCGGTCCTCCCGAGCGAGGACACGGTGGCGGCCTCCGACCCCAGCCACTACTTCGGGCAGACCCTCCTGCTCGAGAAGTCGACGAACGGTGTCGACGCGGACTTCCCGCCGGGCCCGAAGATCCTGGTCGGCGACGCGGTCGACTGGACCTACGAGGTGAGCAACCCGGGTCCGGCGTCGGTCACCGGCGTCGCGGTGAGCGACGACCAGGTCGGAGCGGTGAGCTGTCCGCAGACGACCCTCGCCGCGGGCGAATCGATGACCTGCACCGCCTCCGGCACCGCGATGGCCGGCCAGTACGCGAACCTAGGCACCGCCACGGCTACGCTCTCCGGGGGAGGCGAGGTCACGGCCTCCGATCCCAGCCACTACTTCGGCACCACGCTGAGCCTGGAGAAGGCGACGAACGGCGAGGACGCCGACGCCCCGCCGGGCCCCACGGTCCTCGCCGGCGGCACCGTCGACTGGACCTACGTGGTGAGCAACCTCGGCCCCGATCCGCTGACCGGCGTGACGGTCACCGACGACCAGGGGGTCGTGGTGACCTGCCCGGCGACGGACCTGGCGGCCGGTGCGTCGATGACCTGCACGGCGAGCGGCACCGCGCAGTCGGGCCCGTACGCGAACCTCGGCACGGTAACCGCCCTGGCGCCCGGCGACGTCGAGGAGACCGACTCCGATCCCAGCCACTACTTCGGCAACCCCTTGACCCTGGAGAAGTCGACCAACGGCGAAGACGCGGACACGGCGCCGGGCCCGACGGTCACGGTCGGCGACACCGTGACCTGGGACTACGTGGTCACCAACTTCGGGACCGATCCGGTCGACAACGTCACCGTGACCGACGACCAGGGCGTCGCGGTGAGCTGTCCGGCGACCACGCTGGCGGGCGGCACGGCGATGACCTGCACCGGGAGCGGTCCGGCCACCGAGGGCCAGTACGCGAACCTGGGCACCACGACCGCCGAGCTGGCCGGCGGCCTGACGGTCTCGGCCACCGACCCCAGCCACTATCTCGGCGAGGCCCCGGCACCCCCGCCCTCTCCGATCGAGGTGCCGACGCTGCCGCCCGGGGCCCTGGCGTTGCTGGGTCTGTTGCTGGCGGTTGCAGCTCTCTGGGCTCTCGGACGGCGAGCGGCGTAGAGCGCGGCGGGCGGCCGGGCCGGCGAATGCGCCCCTCGCGTGTCCCGCCTCGGTTCCCAGCGTGCACTTATTCGAGCGAACGCGGGCCGACCGAGGCGGGAGCCGAGATGCGACGAGCGGGCAAACAGGTGAGCGACTGTGCGGTGGAGGAGTTCCTCTGCCGCCTCAAGGACGACTACCCCGACCCGGTCGACCCCCTCGAAGAGGCCCCCGCCGATGGTCAGCGCTTCCGCCGCCGCCCCGACCCCTCCTACGAGGAGTGGCGGCGGCTCTCGGCCCGCTCCTCAGCGGGCGAGTAAGGTGCGGAGGGTTCGAGC
>CAWIQD010000006.1:0-475594 GCA_963837945.1 uncultured Acidobacteriota bacterium | reverse complement strand
CCGCTCCAGGCCGTCCCCGGCAGGGGGCTCCGGAAGGGAGAAGCGCTCGAGCTGCGAAGGCGGCTCCGTCTCCACACCAGGAACCGGCCCATTCGGCCCAATCGCGCCGCCCGCGTGCAGGTAGCACTGAGTCTCGCCGATCGTCCGCCAGCCGAGGTGGGTGAACTCCGTGCGCGACTCGATGCGGTCGCTCAGGTGCTGGATCGCGGCCCGGGTATGGTCCTTGACGCTCATCCCTGCGTTGAGGATGGCGGAGGCGCCGAGCTTCTCGGGCACCCACCGCATCGTGGGGAAGTCGCTGCCCGCGACCTCGAAGCGGTGCTCCCTCCCCTGGTGGTGTGCGGCGATCTCGAACCACCGCTGGGTTTCGGCGCCGTCGTCGCGCGCCACCTCACCCACGATCGTGGCGGTGAAGTTCGTCAAGGGCACCAGGATCGCCCCCTCTTTCGTGGACTTCCGGTGAAAGAGCCCACCCCTCGTGCTGACGTAGGGCGCCGTGGCTTCAGGATGGAAGCTCCCGTCTGCTCCTTTGGGAAGCGCCGGGGCCACGTCGGCGAGTGCCGCGTCCAGGATTCGCCCTGGTGCCGAGACCGTCTTGCGGAGGGCTCGCATGGCGATTCCCCGAGCCGTCTGGATCTCCAGGGGTTCGGCTCCGTCAAGACTCGACGCGAAGCGTTGGACCGCGGCCATCACGGCGTCAGGCTGAGCGTCGTTCGGCAGGGCCCACAGGTGCCTCAGCGCCTCCTCGCGCTCCGCAGTCTGGTCGCGAAGCCCCGCCTCTGGGTCCCCGGCCTCCCTCGGCTGGGGTGCTTCGCGGCTCGTCGCCAGGGCCTTCTCGACCGTCAAGTCACCGTAGGTCGAGCCGCCACGCTTCTCATCCCACTTCGTCCTCAGGAGCGCCGACCGGCGGAAGAGTCGGTCCATCTGCTCTCGATCCCCGCCGGACCAGAAAGCGAGGAGGTTGCAGAGGGCGAGATCCGCCGCCGAATCATCGCCACCGTAGGCCGAGAGATCGCCCTGATCGAAGAGCCCCCGGAACTTCTCTCCGTTGCGCGCTCTCCGAGCCTTCTCGAGGAGCTCCTCGTCTTCCAGGCAACCCACGGTGGTGGTGACCGGTCCGGGCTCTGCCGGCAGGCTCCGGCCGAAGAGCTCACGGTGGAGCGCATCCAGCTCGCTCTGGCGGGCCTCGACCGCCCCCGGGGTCGTGGCAAGGTGTCGACCGGTGACGGTGAAGTAGCGACCCTGCTCGTAGATCTCGACCTGCCCCTTGCGGTTTCCGCCCGGAGGGAGCTTCGCCCGGAGGAAGAGCTTCACCCCGCGACCACTCGGCGAGATCTCGGTGTAAGTGTTTAACCTCGTAACAATCGCGCGAGCGTCTGCGGCGAGGTTGCCCTCGCCGTCCAGGCAATCGTCGAGGTCCACGCCACAGAACGCGTCGGCCTCCGAGAACACAAAGCCCACTCCCGTGAAGTCGCCCTTTCGGTAGGCCTCGCGTGCCTCCTCGAATGTCGACCAGGAAGAGGCGTCCGTAGACGAAGCGCGCCGACCGGTGGCGGCGTTGTAGGGAACCTTGCGCGGTTTGCCCCCCCGCAACTCGGCGCGCCAGACAACCCACTGCGGGACTGCGCGAAGCTCGGCCGGCGCTCTCTGTGGCTCAGACTTATCGGCTCCCATCGCCGCACTCTCCCCGGTTCGGCAGATGGAGCGTCCCGCGCCGTTCCGCTTCGATCTCCTGCGTCTTCCGAACGCCAGGTACTTCGAAGGCCCGATCTCGGTTGTCGAGCCATTCGCGGATCTCGGTCTCCCTCCAGCCGACCGAGCCGGGGCCGAGCTTCACCGGCGACGGAAAGGTCCCGCTCGCAACCCACCGGTAGATGCTGGCGATCGAAACGCCGGTAACCCGGAGTAGCTCCGGCTTTCGAATGATGCGGTCGATCGCCATCTCACCCGACCCCAGAGCCTGCGCCGGATTCGGAGATGACCGGAAGCCCAAGGGCCTCCCCCCTCTGACGTGGGCGCCAGAGGACAGCACGGCGGATGCTGAAGGTCTCGGTGCCGTCAGATCGGGCTGCGATCCTGTCGGCGGCTAGCCGCTTCATCATGTCTGCGCCTCCCTGAGACATGATGAGGCGGTTGGCGAGGAGAACCTCGCCAAAACCGAATCTTGGCGGAGATCGTTGGTCGGGCTACTTCGGGCGATCCTTGGCGAGGGGCCTGGGCGCGACGATCCGCTGAACCGTGCGGACGCTGAGCCCGACAGCCGCTGCTACTTCCTCAGCAGCCCTTCTCTTGACGGGGGCACGCTTCTGCCGGTTGCGGGCGAAATGCTCCTCGAGCTTCCATACTGCGGACCAGTAGCACGCCTGAACGTAGAGGTCTTCGAACGTGGTTCGCGGTGGATTCTTCGGACCGGACTTGCGCCACTTCCCTCGTAGGGTCCCTGCCACGTAGGCCAACAGCTCCGGTGGCGGCGGCTCAGGAGCTTCAAGTGCTGCGGCCAAGTCTTCGCGCGATGGATCGTCGCCGCGGTCGATCATCCGCAAGCAAAGCTCTGCGAGCCGACCTTGATTGCGGAGCCGTTCATCCTGGGTGCGGGACATCCACTCGACCATACGGGGGTGCAGGTCCGCGACCGCGATCCTCCGCGCCGGCTGGTTTCCCTTGGCGCGGGCAGCTTCCAGGACGGAGCGGCCGCCGTCGTCGATCGCCTCGATGCGACGGTAGACGCCGTCGAGCTTCTCGGTCGTCGATTTCGACAGTATCCCCGGGCTGGTAGACCACCGCGCGACCGCCCTCCCACCCGAAAGGAACGGGTCGTCCTCCTTCGATCCAGGGTAGCTCCTTGAGAACGCGATAGCGGTGACTCGCCATCTTCACCCTCCAGGGATCTCGATGATCCTCGTGCAGAGAGTCATCCTCCCGGTTCTCCGTGTTCTGCCTTGCCCACGAGCGAGGTTCGGGCGGCCCTGGTGAGCGTCACCGCGGTCGAGACCGCCACCGATCACCTCGCTGAAGCCAAGGCGCTCCGGCGCCGCGCCGTTCACCGGACCGCGTGCCCCGGGATCTTCTCGAGCTCAGCACGGAGCTGCTCGCGGGCCTGCCAGAGATCGTGGGCCTGCTGCATGCGGAGCCAGAGGTCCGGGCCGTTGCCGCAGAACTTCCCCAGGCGCAGCGCCATCTCCGGCGTCACCGCCGAACGGCCCGAGAGGATCCGGTGGAGGGTCTGCCGGGTCACGCGGAGCTGCCGGGCAGCCTCCGAGACAGAGAGGCGCAGCGCGGGCAGCACGTCCTCGCGCAGGATCTCCCCCGGGTGGGTGGGCTGGCGCCGGCGGACCGGGCGGGCGGTGGCGGTGTCGGGCATCGTTGGACTCCTAGTGGTACTGCTCCAGGTCGACTCGGAGGGCCTCGCCATCGTCCCATTCGAAGGTGATGCACCACGGGCCGTTGACGTGCAGGCTGTAGCGCGTCGGCTTGCCTCGGAGCGGGTGGAAGTTGAACCCCGGGACGTTGAGAGCCTCCAGGGTCTGGGCCTCTTCCAGGGCGTCGAGCCTGCGCAACGCTCGTCCCTGGAGATCCTGCCGGACCTTCCGGCTGATCCCGGTCTCGTAGAGCTTCTCGGAGGCCCTTGTGTTGGAAGCTCCGGATCATGGGGCGACTGTAACGCTAGAGTACACGACCTGTCAAGGATGATGCTACGGCTCGGCTCTCCGCTCGCTCGCCCTGTCTCTGGAACGCCGGCTGGGGAAAGGGACCACTGCGCCCTGGCCGCCTGGCCGGACGATCTCCTCGATCCGCCGGCCCCAGAGGGCGAGGGCCTCCCGCTTCTCCGGGTCCATCCCGTATCTGTCGTAGACGGCCGTGACGTCGGAGTCCTTGTGGTTCAGGATCGCCTGGACCGTCCGCCGGTCCACTCCGAGCGCCCGCATCTTGGAGGCCGCCGTCCGCCGGAGGTCGTGCGGGGTCCAGGGGCGCATCCCGGTCCGCTCGACGATCGCGTAGTTGGCGGTCTTGAGCGTCGTCAGGTGCCGGCCCTTCCGGTAGGGGCTCTCGAACACCCACCCGGAAGCGCCGGTTGCCGGCCGGAGCCGGGTGAGGATCTCTCGGACGTGAGGGGAGAGCGGCACCCGGTTCGCCTCGCCGTTCTTCGCGACCTCGGCCGGGATCACCCACCAGGAGCCGTCCTCGATGTCGGCCCACCGCATCGCCATGACCTCGCCCGGGCGCTGGGCCGTCAGGAGAATCAGCCGGAAGGCCGAGGCCGAGACCGGGGCCTCCTCCTGCCGGGGGGCGGTCGTCTCCAGCTCGTCGAGGGCGCCCCAGAGCGTCTGGATCTCCTCGTCCGAGAGCACGCGGTCGCGCCCGCCCTTCTTCAGGTGCTCCCGGACCCGGACGGGGAGCTTGACGCCGGTCGCCGGGTTGCCGGTGACGAGGCCCTGGTCGGCCGCCCAGTCGAACATCTTCGACAGGAGGGCGCGGAGGTTCCGGGGCGCCGTGGTGGTGGGCTTGCCGCGGGCGGCCAGGGTGCCGTCGGCGAGGGCCTGGAGGAGGTCGCGGACGTCTTGCTTCGTGATCTCGTCGACGGGGCGCTCGCCCCACTGCGGCACCACGTAGGTCTCGAGCTGCCAGCGGTCCAGGGCGTGGCTCTTCGGCCGCTTGTGGGGGCCGGAGTACTCCTCGAGATAGCGGTCGGAGAGGGCCTCGACGGTCTCGGCGCCGCTTCGCTCTCGGGCGGCCACCCGCTCGGCCTGGGGGTCGTCGCCGGCGGCGATCCGGCCCAGCTCCTGCTCGGCGAGCTCGCGGGCCTGCTTGAGGCCGAGGCCGGGGTAGTCGCCGAGCTTGAAGATCCGCCGGTGGTTGTCCCCCTTGCGCCTGTAGAAGACGAACCAGACCCGCGCGCCGGTCTTGTACACCCGGAGCACCAGGCCCCGGACCTGGTCGTCCCGGAGCTCTCGTTGGTTGAGGCCCGCCGGCACCTTGGCGGATCGAATCGTGCGGTCGGTCAATCCCATGGTCGTCTCCTGGTCCTGGGGCCGCCCTCGCCCCGCCTTCCGGTGGTGGCAACGATGGGGTCCGTCGTTGCCAGACCCCCGGGGGCCGAGGCCCCTTCGACCCCGGAACCGGCCCTTCGGCCGCTCCCGCCACCGGGCACGGAGGACCCGGGGTCTGTCGTTGTCCCATCGTTGCCAGGATGCCTGCGCTTGGGCGAGGTCTCCATGGACCGGATGATACACCATGAGACGCTGATAAGTCCAGCCACCGCAACGAGTTACGGAGGCCGCATGAGTCCCCATGAGACGGGATGAGACGGGGTGATCTCCCTTGAGAATTACAGCGACAACTAGTCTACGGATCAGAAGGTTGGGGGTTCGACTCCTCCTGGGCGCACCACCCTAAGTCCAATCCACAGAGACAGTTAGAAGGAATAGATGTCCGGCTATGAGTTGGCCGGGGCGTCTTTCGTTGCTCTATCGTTGCTGCTGAGCACGCGCTAGGCGACCGGGGAGGAGGGGTGTGCTCGTAAGTGACTGACGGGCTGAGGGTTGTTGGATTCGTCCTGCGGCTAAGATTAGCGGCCCTTCAAACTAGCGTTGTCCCAGGGGCTCTCACCGGGTCTCATCCGGAGGGCCGTTTCGAGGGCGCTCGGGAGGCCGATCCCCGGAAACACTGGGGAAAGCGGGGATAGAGCATCTGACTGGAGATCAGAAGGTTGGGCCTCAAGTTCTCGGGGTTTCACCGCAAGGGTGTAGCCAGTGGAGGCTGGTCCTTCCACGAGAGAGCACCTCCTAGCCTCAGCCGGTGGCCCGACAAGGAAACCCCTGCCAATCTTCAAAGCTAGGCCAGGTCGGGCGACGCAGGACCGGCAGAAGGCCTAGCATCTCTTTAGCTCGGTGCCTGTCTCTCCTGCCACGGCTGGCGCACCCCTAGAGACAATACTCTTCACTTAGATCGCGACACGGTGTATTCTCTCCTCATCAACCGAGGAGGGGACCATGGCGCGGACGGCAGCAGAGCTTCCAGGAGGGGCGAGGGTCACGGACTTCATCAGCCTGGGTGCGGTGGCGGCGTGGGTGCCGATGGAGAAGATCCACGAGGTGTTGAGGCAGGAGGGTCGGGAGAGTCAGCGGCAGAGAAATCTGCCGGCTCATGTGGTGGTGTACTACGTCATTGCCTTGGCGCTCTACATGGGCGTGGCGTACGGCGAGGTCCTGCGGTGTCTGGTGGAAGGGCTGGGGTGGATTGGCCTGCCGATCAAGCGGATCCGGACGACGGGCCCGTCGGGGATCTCGCAGGCGAGAAGCCGTCTGGGGGTGGAGCCTCTCCGGCGGCTCTACGAGGAAGTGGTCCAGCCCGTCGCCGTCGAAGAGACCCGCGGTGCCTGGTACCACCGCTGGCGGCTGGTCAGCCTGGACGGGAGCACGTTCGACGTGGCCGACGAAGTGGTCAATGCTCAGGCCTTCGGGCGTCCGGGAGCCTCGCGTGGGACGAGCGGCTATCCCCAGTTGCGCTTCGCGTGCCTCGTCGAATCGGGAACCCACGTGCTGTTCGGGGCGGAGCAAGGGCCGTACGCGATGAGCGAGATCGAGCTCGCCCGCTCGGTCGTGGAGCGTCTGAGCCCAGAGATGCTCTGCCTGGCCGACCGCAACTTCTTCGGCTTCGCCCTGTGGAGCCAGGCCCAGGACACCGGGGCCGCCCTGCTGTGGCGGATAAAGCGCAACGCCGTGCTGCCTTGCCACGAGCGGCTCGCCGACGGCTCCTACCTGAGCAAGATCTACCCCTCCGAGAAGGACCGGCGCCACGACCACCGGGGCCGCGCGGTGCGCGTCATCGAGTACACCCTCGACGGTGTCGAGGACGCCGAGCCCCTCTACCGGCTGCTCACCACGATCCTCGATCCCGACGAGGCTCCGGCCGAGGAGCTGGCCGCCCTCTACCACGAACGCTGGGAGATCGAGAACGCGTTCGACGAGCTCAAGACCCATCTGCGCGGGCGCAGCATCGTGCTGCGCAGCAAGACCCCCGAGCTGGTGCGCCAGGAGTTCTACGGCCTCCTGCTCGCCCACTATGCCGTCCGAGGCATCATGCATGAGGCCGCCCTCCACGCGGACCTCGACCCCGACGAGCTCTCCTTCGTCCACGCCGTGCGAGTCGTCAAGCGCAAGATTCTAACCGCCGGCTCTTTTCCCCCCTCAGGAGAGCCCACTACTCCATGAGCTTCTGCTCGAGGAGATTCTCGAGGTCCGCCGAAACTCCAGCCGTGGGCTCCGCAATCCCAGGGTCGTCAAGCGCAAGATGAGCAACTTCCCCACCAAGTCGCGCCAGCCTGGCGGAACCAAGAAATGCGAGCCGACCGCGCGAATCGTCTCTAAATGAAGAGTATTGCCCCTAGAGAGAGGACTCCGCCGCGAGCAACCAGCCAAGCCGGTGCCCCAGCCGATTCGCAGCTCCGCTATTGACACCTTGCTCATCTCAGATGATAATGGCCTCCGCAGTTGCTATCTATCCGGGCTCAGGATAACCCCCGGTTATCGATGGAGTTCCTAAGGCCATGGCTGTAGCGAGCTGCACAACTTTCGGTTCGGCCTCTCGATCCTCTCTTGGGTAGTCTCGCGGAGATTCGCCCCCTAGACACAGGCCGGGTTGCATATCTCTATGCCTTCCTGGCGTTCGGCTCGACATGCTTCGTTGCTTGGCTCGAGGACCGTCTCTTCCATATCGGAACCCTCAGCATGGACGGCAAAACGTTGCTTGTCTATCCGCTGGTCTTGAACCTTTCGACACTCCTAGACTTCCTCGTCCTCAATCCTATCGCCATATATCTTATCCTTGAAGTTTGCCACTCCGTGCGAACTCTGGAGAATACCTACGGCACTTCCAAGTTCAGATACTCACGCGCGCAGCAGGCTTTGACGGCTCTCGGCTGGCTCACTGCGGCAACAGGCTCGATGGTCCTCTATATCCACTTTTTCTTTGGCGGTGGGTACCTCGACGCCGTAGTAACACGAACGCCGGAGGGAGTCTCCTTCTTGACGGCTACGGGCTGGATTGCGTCATTTTGGACGGTGCTTTTCATGTATTCCCTGGGACAAGCGATGCTATGCCAAATCATTTACCTGCGGCTAGTCTCAAATCTCACACCTACAGAAGTAAGGTATCAACCCTTTTCCTTGGACGAGGCAGGGGGGCTCAGGCCGCTAGGGGAACCAGCATTGAAGTTCCTGCGCCTAAATTTCTTGCTCCTTCTGATTTTCTCTCTTTTTGCTGTTCAAGACAAGGTACTATTCGATGTGAAGGAAAGCATTCGTGGTGTGGGTGTCCTTGTCTACCTAGCTGTCTCGGTCCCCCTTTTCACCGTCCCTGTTTTCAAGCTGAGATCGATCATGAGGCGCAGGCGAGAAATGATCGGCGACCAGATCCTTGATCGCTTTGAAACCTCATCGCTTGAGGATGTGGATAGACTTGGTAAGTCAGAAGTTGAGGTTGCTGATTCGTTGAATGCGCTCCTGGCAATCTACTCGTGCCTAAAGAAGCTCCCGACATGGCCCCTACCGATTCGCCAGTCATTCGAGAGCTTTACCATCCTGACTGGGCCAGCACTTACGCTGCTTCCAAAGGTCAAGCCGCTCCTCGGCCAACTCTCAGCCATTCTGAGCGGCTGGTTCGGTCGACTTGGCCTACCGCGCTGACGATGGGGTCAAGTGGGCAGTCGACCATACAGCAAGAATATCGCCCAACCACACAGGAAGCCGGCTGGAAGATCCAGGATGTAGTGCTGCTTCGTATATAGCGCGCTAATCGCGATGAGAACCGGGAAGACGTGGGCCACTACTCTAAGCGAGGGCATGAGGTTCGCTAAGTGGAAGGCCGTCAGGGTCGCCACACTTACGTGCATGCTAGGGAAACAGTTGGAAGGCGCGTCAAGGCGCTGAACGAGCAGGAGAAAGGACTCTGAGAGGTTCTCAGGGGCCCGGTCTAGTCTCCACTCGGGAGGGGTTTCGATTGGGAGCAACAGAAAGAACAGCATCTGAAGGGCTAGGAGTAGGAGATAACTGAAGGTAATGTAGCTGAATTCCCGCATGGAGTGGGCGGCGATTGTGAGCCAGACGATGACGGGGTAGTAGAGCCCGCTGTAAATCCAAACCCAGCCAGGCTTGAACGGAATGAGTCGATCGATTCTCGAGGAGAGGATCAAGGGCCGTCGCCACGACCGCCGTTGACACCAGAAGTAGAACTGATAAGCGCCTATGATGAGAACGATCGCTTCGGAGAATCGTACAGTAAGGTCGAGAATCTTTTTAAGATCTGACTCCGCTGAATATGGCGAGTGATCGATCACCTGCGCCTCGTCTGATAACCGGGGGTTATCTCCGCTCAACCCGCCCGGCTGCCCCGAATCGCACGTAGGGAGACTGAGAAGAAGCGGCAGGTGGTTGACACCCACCCCTCAACCTCCGTACTCACCAGCCCCCTCGCCCCGAGGGCCGCCCCGGGCACTCCCGCCTGGGCCTGGACCCTGGGCCAGGGGCACCATGACCCGACGACGACCCCGAAGACACCGACCCCCCAACCCCGACTCCAACCCCAACCCCAGCCCACCCCTGCTCCGGGACCTCCCCCCGGACGAACGCCCCCGCCAGCGCCTCCTCCGATCCGGCGGCCCCTCCCTCTCCGACCCCGAGCTCCTCTCGATCATCCTCGGCAACGGCTGCCGGGAGGTCTGCTCCCTCGACCTCGCCCGGCAGATCCTGGAGGAGGTCCGCGGCCTGGTCGGTCTCGTGGGCATCCAAGCCGAGACCCTCCAGCGCCGCGGGATCGGGGAGGCCAAGGCGGCGTCCGTCCTCGCCTCCCTGGAGCTGGCCCGCCGACTCGCCCGCGCCGAGATCCCCGAGCGGGAGCTTCTCGACCGGCCCGCGGAGATCGCCCGCTACCTGGTCCTCCGGTACGCCGTCCGGGATCAGGAGGTGATGGGCGCCCTCTACCTCGACGCCCGGCACCGGCTCATCGCCGAGAGTGAGATCTTCAAGGGCACGCTGATCAGGGCCGCCACCGAGCCCCGGCCGATCCTGTGCGCTGCTCTAGCTGTCGGGGCTGGGGGCATCCTCCTGTGGCATACCCACCCAAGTGGCGATCCCGTCGCCGTCGCCCGAGGACATCCGGTTCACCCGGCGGCTGGAAGAGGCCGGCGCCATCGTCGGGGTGAGGTTGCTCGACCACCTCATCCTCGGGAGCACGAATCGGTGGATCTCGCTCCGGAATCGGGGGGTGCTGGGATGAGCGACGAGACCCGCACTCCGAACGACGGCCACAACGATGATCGCGGCCGCCGAGTCCACCATGCCGTCCACCAAGGAGCCCAATCCCGCTTTCCGGGAGGGCTTCCTGGTCCTCCTCGCCGGCGAGCCCGAACACGAGGAGACCCTCCGGCGCTTCGGGGACCTCCTGCACACGATGGTCGGCGAGACCGTCCGGACGCCCTGCCCGGTGCCCCTGGTCTACGCCGAGGCCGAGGCGGCGCTGGTGGATCTCCTCGAGCTGACCGAGCGGCTGAAGGACGCCGCCACCTACGTCGACGTGGACGAGCCGGCAGGAGGTCCAGCTCGGCGCCGTGACCGGGAAGCAGGCCAAGGCGCTCCAGAAGGTGATCGCGGCCCTGGAGGCGGCTCTCGCGGAGATGACCGCCGACGAGGAGGACGACGGGACGAGGACGGAAGACGACGACGGGGAGGCCGACCGGTGAGCGCGCCCGGCCCGCCCCTCGACTCCGCCGACACCCTCCAGCCCTTCGACCTCGCCAACGTCCGCGCCCAGGAAGCCGCCAAGCGCGCCCTGGAGGTCGCCGCCGCCGGAGGGCACTCGATCCTGTTGATCGGCCCCCGGTCCTCGGGGAAGACGATGCTGGCCCGGTGCGTGCCCGGGATCCTGCCGCCACCGACCGCCGAGGAGAGAGACGCGATCGCCGAGACCTACCGGCGGGCGAAGCTGGAGCCGCCGACCGGGAGACCCTTCCGCGCTCCCCACTTCAGCACCCGGCCTCTCGCCCTCGTCGGCCGCCGGAGACCGGGAGAAGTGGACCTCGCCCGCGGCGGGGTCCTCTTCCTGGACAACCTCCCCGCCTTCGGGAGGCGATCCCTCCGGGTGCTCCGCCAGGCGATCGACGGAGGGCACCGGGCCGGAGTCGAGGGGAAGGTGTCGCCGCAGACCACCTCCCGTTCCACCTCGTCGGCGCCATGCGGTCCTGCCCGTGCGGGAACCTCGGCAACGCCTACCACGAGTGCCCCTGCACCCGCCGCGCTCTCGACCGCCACTGGGCGCCGGTGGAGGAGTCCATCCTCGATCTCGTCCACCAAGTCGTCGAGGTCCCGGCCCTCTGCCTGTGCGAGTACCTCGGTGGACCGGGAGAGACGAGCGCCACGGTCCGGGAGCGGGTGCAGGCGGCCAGGGATCGCCAGCTCTCCCGACCGGGCCAGTCCACCCTCAACGCCCACCTCCCACCGGCGGCGCTCCCGAAGGTCTGCGAGCCGGACGCCAAGGGCCGCCAGCTCCTCGACACCGCCTTCGACCGCCTGGGGCTCACGATCCGCGAGACCGGGATCATCCTCCGGGTGGCGAGGACGATCGCCGACCTGGCCGGGAGCGAGACCGCCGGCGCCCCGCACGTCGCCGAGGCGATCCAGTACCGGAGCCTGGCAAGGCGGCGGCATGGACCGCGGGCCGGGAAGGGCGAGAGATGACCCCGGCCGAGGTCCAGGCCGATCTGCGGACCATCGCCGAGGAGCTGCTGGCGATCGAGGACCGGCTCCGGGGGCTCTTGGAGGGCCTCCCGCGGTCGCCGAGGGAAGACGAGATGCTGGAGGGGAAGATGCCGTGGGACTTGATGACGGCGCTTCGGGTGGACCTGGAGTGCGTGCTGGGGGAGCAGCTCCGGTGGGTAATCGAGACGCTGGAGAAGGCGTCTCGGCTGAGCCACGAGGATCTTCGCAAATAGCTTCTCGGTACCGGGCGTATCGGGCGTATCAGGCGTATCTATCGCGGCGCCTCGTCAAAGAGCTGCCAGTCGGCAACAGCCGTGTCAGTCTCTGCGAGCTCAGCAGGAGGGTGGTCCAGCTCGCGGGCAGGCAGGAAGCGCGCGCCGCGCGCCCCCCCTTCACTCCCCCCCTCCCGTCGCTTCCCTATTCACTCTCGAACCCGTGGCTCGTGAACTTGAGGGTATTGCTGTTCTCCGTCACGACCCGAACAATCTGAGCCGAGGCGCCGTTCGGCAGCTCCACCTCGATCTCGAGGGTGACCTTGACCTCCGCTCCCACCTGGCCCGCGAGATGTGCGATCACCTCATCGGCGATTCGGCTCGCGTCGCGGCCGACCCGCGTAGGGTCGAGTTGCACGGTTCCGTGGAACCTCCTGGGCAGCGCCTCTGCCGCCCCGGCGGCGGGTGCTCCGGTGGTACCAACCTCGCCTGCCACGGGGCCCGACTCGCCACCTGTCACGGCTGGGCTCGCGCCGCCTGGCTGGGCAGTTGCAGCCACCGCCGACTCCGCGTCCATCTGGCGCCACGCCACGTCCGGCTTGACGACCAGCCCCGTGCTGTCCGGTGATATCGAGACGACCTGACCTGCGCGGAGCCCCTGGTACCGATTCGCCTCGTCGTCATGGCTCTCGGCGTACGCAAACGTGTCGGCCTGCCAGGTGAGCAGCGCCACGCCGTCGCGGACCGCCTGCACCAGGACCTCGGGGCCGGCGAGCCTCGGCAAGTAGAGATACCGGGAGAAGTCCTCGACGAGCTGGCGGACCTCGACGTGCTCGCCACGCCAGAGCGGTACGTCGTCGAGGTGCTTGCGCAGAATGATCGAGCCGAGCGTGAGGACAAGGAGCTCGCCCCCCCGCAGCTTCTTGCTAGCGCGAACCGCCAGCGCTTCGCTGCCGGTGAGCCGCATCGCCTCCCAGGTGATCGGCGCCTGTGGGCTTACCTGCTCAGGCACCAGCAGCCACTGGAAGGTTTCTGGGATCCGGGCCGCTACGGCACCGTGGACCGCTTGCCTCTGCGTTTCGGCCTGCCGCACCTGGTGCGGGTCGAGATTGAGCGTGTCCTTTTCCGCCAGAATCGACTCCCACGCCAGGAGTCTCCGAAGCGCCTCGTCCAGATCCTGCAAGCGAACCTTGTCCGCGGCCAGGAAGACCAAGGTGTTGCGGTAGAGGCGCGGCGCATTGCCCCGCGATTCGAGAATCGCCTGCGCCGCCTTCTCGGCCGCGCTGCCGGGTTCCTTGCTGTACGCGTGGTCCGCGGGAAGCACGACAAGGCGCGCCTCCCAATCGTCGGGCACGTCGGCACCCGAGCGCGGCAGCGAGTGGATGCGCGAGAAGCTCCCCGTCGTGCGCAGGTCGGCCCGTACGCGCTCGTCGAGCTCCTGCGCCACCTTGTCTGGGTCTCGCTTGAGCTGCTCGGCTCGGTCCTCGGCCAGCTTGGTGACGGTCGGCTGCGTCGCGTACCAGAACCGCGGACCATCCTGGTAGAGGTAGGTGGCCGAGGCCGCCAGCCGCCGCAGCGCATCGCCGAAGACGGCCGGCGCTTCGCCCGGCATGACGCAGCCGAGCTTCACCCATCGGTCCTCGAGACCGCGGTGCGCCGCAGCCGCAGTGGGGGCCGAGCCGAGATAGATGGTGCGTGCCACCCGCCGGGTCGCCGAGAGCTTGCCCAGGTTCGGCTGCTCGGAATCGATCTTGAGCGGCAGCGAGCTCGGGCCATCGACGTCTTTCTCGATGATCGGCGCCCAGTTGTCGGAGAGGTACCGGGTCAGCTCGGTCTGCACTCGCCCGTCGTCGATCGGTATGGAGGAGGGCAGGATGAGCGGGCTCCGGTCCCCCTTCTCCCACAGGCTGTGAATCACCGCCGCCATGAGCCGCAGCACGCCCCGGGTGCGCTGGAACTTCACCAGGGTCGACCAGCCGCCGTAGAGCTGGTCGAAGATCTCCGGATGGATCGGGTAGGCCGCCTGCAACCTCTTCTCGTAGTCGGCGCTTCGACATTCGGGAGGGAACTCGGTCGGTTGCGCGCGATACAGGTCGGAGAAGGCACGCGCCGTCACGTCCCGCTGCTTGAACGCCTCGGGCCCGGCGAGGGGCTCGAAGAGGCGCCGGCGAACGATCTCGAAGCCCTCCTCGGCGGTCGCCGGCCGCCAGGAAGACTCGATCCGCCCCACCACGTTGCGCAGTCGGTCCAAGGCCTCCCGGCCACGAATGCCGCCCACCTCGACGTCGTCGACGTGGGCGTGGGGCGAGCCCTGGGTGTCGGAGGCGGGCAGCGAGATGACGATCAGGCAGTTGCCGGCGAGCTTGGCCGACTCGGTGAGGGCCTGGGCGAAGGTGAACTGCGTCTCGAAGCCGCCGGCCGGCAGGTCGCTCTGGTCGTGGAGCTGGCGGGCGTAGGCCACCCACTCGTCAATCAGCACCAAGCAGGGGCCGTACTCCTTGAAGAGCTCGCGCAGCACGTCGCCGGGGCTGGTGGCCTTCTCGTCGTCGGCCGCCACCCGTGCGAAAGCTTCCTTGCCGCCGAGCTGGTAGGCCAGCTCACCCCACAGCGTGCGCACGACGGTGCCATCGGCCTTGGTCACCGGATTGCCGGGGGAGATCCGGTTACCCACCAGCACCACCCGGCGGACGTTCTCGGGAAGAGCCTTGAGCCCGGCCTCGGCCAGCACGGCGTCGACGCCGGCCAGCTCACCAGGCTTCGCCCCGGAGAACAGGTGGTAGAGCGCCAGCATGCTGTGAGTCTTGCCGCCGCCGAAGTTGGTCTGGAGCTGTACCACCGGATCGCCCCCGCGGCCGGCGAGGCGCTGCACCCCGGCCACCAGGAGGCGCTTGAGGCTGGCGGTGAGGAAGGTGCGACGGAAGAACTCGACAGGCTTTCGGTACTCGTCTGAGCCCTCCCCCAGGTGCACCTGCCAGAGGTCGGCCGCGAACTCCGCCTGCTGGTAGCGACCGCTCGCCACGTCGGCGTGCGGCGTCACCACCTCGCGCCAGGGCTTGAGCGCACCCGTGGCCGCCGCCTCGATCAGGGAGCCGCCGGCCTTGCGCTTTTCACCCCGCACCTGCTCGTCGAACACCAGTCGGCGCAGCTCCATCTTCATCTTGCCGATCTCGTCGGCCTGCGGCGCCGAGACGGCAGTGAGCAGGCGCGCCATCGAGTCGAGCGCCCGGTCGGTGTCGTCACTCGAGAACGGCTCTTGGTGCGCCCACTGGTTGCGGCAGTCGCGCAGCTCCTGGACTAGGGAGCGCTCGGCCCGGCCGAGCGTCTTGGCGAAGACGGCGTTCCAGGCCTGCCACATGAGCTTGAGGAGCGCCGCCACATCCCAGTCGGGGACCGGCCTGGCGGCCACGGTGCGGTCCTCCCCGACGAAGCGCCGCGCCGCGGCTTCGGCTTCGCCGGGGTGCTGGTTCTCGAGCTCGCGCTCGACGAACGGGGCAAGCCCTTCGCGAAGGAGCTCCATCGCCTTGCCGACCCGCTCTTGATTGGTGATCGCCATGGCTTACTCCTCGGTCTCTCCGAACAGGATCGACTGCTCTGGTCCCGGCTTGTCGCCCTCGCGGGAAAGGCGGAGGATCTCGGGCCAGCTCTGGACGAGACCGTTGTAGGCGAGGGCTTCGGGGGCGCGCTTCTTGCGCTCGCAGAGGGTGTAGAGGCGGTAGGCGAGCTCGCGGGCAAGCTCCGCCTTGGCACCGAGCTTCGCGACCAGCTCGCCGGCAGCTTCCTCGCCGCCCGCTTCGAGCACACGGATCAGGTGGTGGACGGTCTCCCAGGCGGTCAGGCGTGGGTCGGTGGTTGGGTCCCAGTCGGCGGGGGAGCTCCTCGGGGCGGAGGAGCCGGACCTTGCCGCGCTTCGACGCGAGGATGCCGGCGGCGACCATCCCGTCGACGCTGGTGTTCTTGGACTTCGAGAGCTGCTCGGCCACGCCGTACTCGCCCTCGGCGAAGCCCTCTTGCTCAAACCAGGTGAGCGCCCAGCGAGTGTCCGCATCGAAGTCGCCCTCCTGCTCGGCCAGCGCCTCGTCGAGGGTCTGATTGATGAGGGCCAACGCCTCACGAACGGTGAGCGGCTTACCCTCGGCATCGAGGACTTTGGAGTAGCGGGTGTAGACCGCCATGCCCGGGCCGATGGCTGCCTGTGCCAGGTCCACTGGGGCGATGTTGCTACGCTGGAGGTGGGCGAGCGCCTGCGGCAGCTCGGCCTTTAGCGCGGTGACGAGCTCGTGGCGCGTGGCCGTGGGGGCATCAGCTCCGCGTGGACGGCAGACGTGGATGATGCTCGAGGCAAGGGCGTTGGTCCCGGAACCGATCATTCGGTTGCCGAGCTCAGTTCGCATCGGCCAGGTGCCGCTGACCGCGAAACCGGCCCGGATCACCGCATCGAGAAAAGTCTCCCATCCGGTGCTGGTAGTTCCTTCGGAGCCCTTGGTCTCCGCCTGCTTGAAGGCGTAGTAGATTGTGACCGGAAAGGCCGGGTGCGCCTGTTCGGCGAGGCGGTGCATCGCCTGCGTCATGCCGTCGAGGAAGAAGGTCTCGGCCCGCTCCCTGCCACCGTGACGGTAGGGCGTGGCGACCAGCTCCTCGGCCTTGGGCACGGCGAGGGTGGCGAATAGATCAGGAAAGAGGGGGCGCAGCGAGCGGCGGAGCCAGACATAGAAGAAGTCCGACAGGTCGGCGTAGCCGATGTTGTCGTAGTAGGGCGGGTCAGTGGAGACTAGTTTGTCGGCCGAGACCGACTGGGCTTGCGCATTGTCGACCATCGCCCAGCCCGTTGCGGTGCCGCCCAGAGCTCGAACTGCTGGCTCGATCCAATCGAGAGCGCTGTTGTATCCACCGCCAGAATCGCTGAATGGATTGGCCTCACCATAGTCCCACACCATCGGGATGGCCTGACGCGAGAAGAGGTTCCTTAGACTTGCGGTGCGAGCGGACCCCCCCGTGGAGGACCGCGTTCCGATGGGTCCCGAGTCCCAGGTACATAGTGCATTGTTCCGGTCCGCGAATCGGCTGATAGCCAGCCCCAGGAAAGCGACGGTGCTATCGGCATACGCTGGCGCACTCGTGCCCCCCTCGCGCAGGGGCTTGCCGTCGTCGGGGAGGCCGGCGGCGAGGGCGTCGTGCTGCACCCGCTCACGCGCTTCCTGTACCAAGTCGGAGAAGGTGGTCAGCGCCACGAGCTGGCGGGGGGTGAAGAGGTCGCCCCACGTCGTAAGGCCGTAGGGCGTACAGTTTCCGCCGGTCATACGCTTGGGGATCTCTCCCTCCGGCTTCCACGTCGGCTGCGCGGTCAGCGCGATCGCCTCCATCTCCGCCGTCGGCGCAAGATAGACCCGCCCGCGATCACCTTCGGCCACGATCGCCATCAGCCGCGCGCCCATGCGCCCGGCCTTTCCTTCGTCCTTGATGTACTGCGGAGCGATCGGCGTCCCCGACACCAGGCACTGGAAGTTCGCGCCGCGCGAGAGCTTGGTGCCGCTCTTCGCCGCCGCCGCATCCTTCGGCTTCCCCACCAACACCCTGAACCGGTAGCCGCCGCCCTCGATCACCGGCTCGACGTACGCCTCCTTGCCCGCCTTGGTGGAGAGCATGAAGGTCGAAGCGAGCGGTACGTCCACCTCGGCGAAGGCCGGGTTCGGGCTCTTGACCGTGCGCGCCCAGAGCCAGGCGATCACGGTGAGCTTCCGGCCCGCGTACTTCTCCAGGTCCGGCCGCGCCTTCACCATCTCGGCCGTCACTTCCACCTTCGGGTAGAGGTGGCCGATCCGCTTCTCCGCCTCGTCGCGCATCCACCGGCCGTAATAGCGAACGTCCTCGGCGAGCCCCTGCGCGCCCTTCCAGCTCTTGCCGTGGTCGAGCTTCTTGCGCGACTCCGGGTTCACCGGCGGTTTGCCCGCGAACTTCGGCGGGATCTCGATCATCGCCTTGTTGATCAGCACCGCCACCGGGTTCAAGTCGCTGGCGTAGCTCTCCAGCCCCAGCCGCTGCGCCTCGAGGGGCAGCGACCCGCCGCCGGCGAAGGGGTCGTGGAAGGCCGGGAGCCGGTTGCGGTCGAAGAGCTCCTTCGCCCGCGGATGGTCGGCGTACTCGGCACAGGTGTAGCGCCAGCTCTGCCAGATCTCGTCCCGTGCCGCCTGGAGCACCGTCTCGTTGGTGGTGTTCTCCCACTTCACGAGGTCTTCGATGACCTTGAAGAGCCGGAGCCGCTCCTTCTCCTGCGCCTTCTCGGTGGGGAAGAGATCCGGGTGCGCCGAGGGATCGTCCACCATCTGCGCGAAGATCACCGCTCGCGCCGCCGCCAGCGGCCGACGCGCCCACCACAGGTGGAGCGTCGACGGGTGCCCGTGGCGGATCGACTTCTCCCGCGCCGAGGCTCTGTTGATGGCGTCGAGAGGCAGGGCGACTTCGATGAGCTTCTTCGGGGGCTTCATGAACCGGAGTACGCTCCATTCGTCCCAAAACACGCCACAGCTAAGCTGATCACGAACAGCCACTTAGAGCCACGATTGGCGCGGGATTGGGATTTCATTGCGGCGAATTGGGTTTTGGGGCCGTGGGAAACCAACGCCCCGCCTTGGTCCTACCTCGAACTTCGATCCGGCCGG
This sequence comes from uncultured Acidobacteriota bacterium, assembly GCA_963837945.1. Classification (GTDB taxonomy): domain Bacteria; phylum Acidobacteriota; class Thermoanaerobaculia; order Multivoradales; family DATKCC01; genus CAVUBL01. Next base: position 456,976 of record CAWIQD010000006.1, on the reverse strand, counting down.
CCCGCTGCAGGTCGCGGATCAGGGTCCTCACCTGGTTGCGGCTCAGGTTCGGCAGGACCTGCAGGAGCTCATCGAGCTTGGCGCCGGCGGGCACTGAGTCCTCGATGTGCCGCAGCAGGAGGGCCTTGTTCGTTTCGCGATCGAGGCCCCGGCGCCGTGTGTAGGTGCCGCCCTGTCCGAGGAAGCGGTAGAACCGCCTGGACAACAGGTGGCGGGTACCGCGACCCCGCCCTACGCGCTCGATGACACCCTGCTCCCGCAGAACCGGGAGGCGCCGGGCGAGGAAGGCCGGGACCGGTTGCTCCCGGTGAATCAAGTCGAAAACGAGGAAGTCCTCCGTGGTGAACGAAGCAGCGCGCTCGCGGCCGATCTCCTCGAGGAAGCGGAGAAACTCGGGATCCTGGATCTCGCCGTGGAGCGTCACCCAGACCGAGTGCTCGCCGGTGTGGCTGAAGTCGGGCAGCGGTTTGCTCTGCCGGATGCACTCGCGATAGATGAGGTCGAACCCCTGTCCGGCGCGCTCGACGAGGCCGCATCGTGCCAGCACCTCGGCGACCCGACGGTTGCGGGGATTCTGCTCCCAGAGCAGGTTCTCCGGGGTGATCCCGGTCGGAAACCCGCCCGGGCTGACGATCTCGACCTTGCGCGGGTACTGGCGAACGAAGACCGAGCCACCATGGCGGTAGTCGCGGTGACTGACGGCGTTGAGGACCGCCTCGCGCACCGCGCGCTCGTCGAAGGTGGGAACGTCCCACACGAACAGGCCCTGCTGGAAGTGTTGCAGGTCGTTGCGCAGGTTGACCGCCTGCCAGACCTCGTCGAGAACCGGTAGGAAGCCGCGACGGTACTCGCGGCGGTCGGCGGCCGGGCCCGGGGCCTCGTTCGAGCGGTACTCGAAGATGATCTCCGCCTGGCTGAGGTGCCTGCCCAGGGCCTCGCGCGTGCCCAACAGGATGAGGGCAGCGTAAGTGATTTGGCCCCCGACGACCAGCTCTGCGTCCGTCAGCAGTCGCTCCACCGATCGTGAGGCGACCTCCTGCCCCGGCGACTTGCGTTGCCAGAGACGGCGCAGCAGCTCGACGGCTGCCGGGTCGAGGTCGTCGAGCGACGCTCCGGCGCAGATCTCGGCCGAGAAGTCAGGGCCGGCTTCGTCCAGTATGCGGCGCAGCCGGTCCGGCGTCATGGCAACGAGATCTTCGCCGGCTCGCATCCAGTAGGCGCCGTCGACCGCGATCGGCATTCCGATGGGTCGAGGCGGAGCGGTGAAGACCAACACCCGGCCGTCTCGGTGCTCGAGCTCCTCGACCTCGATACGGAGTCGGAGTCTCTCGACCAGTCCTGCCTTGGTGCGCTCGAGCGACTCAAAGGCCGCGGTGCCCACGACCTTGCGCGGTCGTTTGTCCGTTACGCCGAGGACCACGGAACCCCCGCCCTCGTTGGCGAGCGCGGCGCAATACTTGACGAGCTTCTCGAAATCGAAGCGCCTCCTGGCCTCCTTGAGCTCCAGGTGCTCGTTCTCGCGCCCCTGGAGCCACCCGTCGATCTGGCGCTCGGTCACGGTCACGCCGGCTCCCCGGCCCGGGCGAGCAGCTCGGCGAAGTCGTAGTTCACGCTCGTCACCCCGAAATCCGGCTCACGCCGGAAGGGCTCTCGCAGGTAGTGCACCCGGTGGTCGCCGTTGTCCAGGTACTCGACGAGGGCTAGGATGAAGTCCTCGGGCTTGTTGAGGCTGGTGAGAATCTCGTTCTTCGTCACCGTCACGGTGTCGGCCCCCGAGACACGGCCCTTGACCTCGATGAAGCGGAGCTTGCCGGTGCCGGGCACGCGGCTCTCGACATCGTAGCCCAGCTTCTCGAGCTCGCGGTCGGTGGGCTCGAAGCCGAGGCGCCGCTCCACCTCCATCACGATGGCACGGGCGCGCGCGGCGCTCGCCTGCGTGTCGACGGCGTTCGCGGCCATGGCGAGCGGGCGGCCGGTCATCGCGGCGATGAGGCCGATCGGCACCACCAGCAGCCCTCCCGTCACGACCGGGGGCAGAGCGGAGATCTGCGCCTCCCGGTCGAGCTCGGCGAGGCGTTTCTCGAGCCGCGCTTGCAGCGAGTCGGCGCGCCGGCGCGCTTCCAAGGAGTTGAGCCGCGCGCCCGCCTTGCCGGCGCGCTCCTGGAGCTTGAGCTGCTCTGCGCGGTGGTCCCAGTAGGTGATCTCTTTGGTGAGGCGGTCCTTGACGGCGGCGCGGGTCTTGTCGATCCAGGTCAGCCGCCGGTCGCGCACCTCGGCGATGTGCTCGGGCACCATGTGCTCGATGGCGTGGCGTTGCGCTTTCTGCTCCAAGGCGCGGGTTATCCAGGCGCACTCGGGGCGGGCGAGCAGCTCGGCTGCCGAGGGCTCGTCCTCGGCAAGCGGGCGGTAGTCGAGGTAGGGCGCGTAGTGCAGGTGCCGCGCATTGCCCTGCGCATCCATCTCGACGTAGAGCATGCGGCGCGAGATCGAGCGGCGCTCGCCCGAGGGCAGGAGGCTCGCATCCTGGATGGCGTGCTCGAGGGTGAAGAGAACGCGCGGGCTGGTCCCCGGGTCGCGCTCGTCCACCAGGACCGTGCCCCGCTTCAGGAGGTCGCGGTGGCGCTCGAGGGTTAGGTCGAGGACCGCGTCGAGCAGCGGGTGGCCGGGGCAGACGAAAGCGGCGAGGGGCTCGCCGGGGGGCGCGATGAGGTCCTTCTCGAAGGCGACGCGCTCGTAGCGCGAGAGCACCGGGTCCCCCGTACCGATCTGGCGGTCGCGGTTGCGCACCGGCGCGGGCACGTGGGTGATCTCGTAGCGGCGTGGCTCGCGCTGGCGCACGGTGCCGCCCAGGCGGCGGAAGGCCTCGAGGAAGAACGACTCGATGTAGTGCGGTTGCAGGCGTCGCGCCTCGGCGCGCTCCATCTCCTCGCGCACGCGCGCCACGCGGCTCGAGTCCATCGCGTCGTGGGCGAGCGCCTTGTCCTCGATCAAGCTCTCGAGGTGAGGCCGATCCACTCCGGCCTCGATGGCGCGGGTCAACCGTGCCCGGACCTCGGGCTGGTCACCATAGCGGATGGCCTCGATCAGCAGGTCGCGTAGCGGTTGTCCTTCGAACTGGAGCTTGCCCAGGACGTCGAAGACCTGGCCGCCGAGCGCACGCCGCGCCTCCTCGAGCTTCTCCAGCAGGCGGCGGTAGACGTCGCCCTCGCGCGTCTCCTCAGCCACCAGGTTCCACAGGTGGCAGACCTCGGTCTGGCCGATCCGGTGGATGCGGCCGAAGCGCTGCTCGAGCCGGTTCGGGTTCCACGGCAGGTCGTAGTTGACCATCAGGTGTGCCCGCTGCAGGTTGATGCCCTCGCCGGCGGCGTCGGTGGCGAGCAGCACCTGAACCTCGGGGTCGTGCAGGAACCGCTCTTGGGCCTTGCGCCGGTCCTCGCGGCCCATGCCGCCGTGGATCAGCACCACCGCCTGCGGACGACCGAGCAGCGAGCCGATCTGGCGCTCGAGGTAAGTGAGCGTGTCCCGGTGCTCGGTGAAGACGACGAGCTTCTGATGGGGCGACGGGGTGGGCTTCGGAATCGGCCCGCTGCCATACGGCACGAGGGGCTCACCGATCGAGCTCCCAACGCCCGCGCGGGTGAAGATCTCGCCCAGCAGGTTCGCGAGCTCCCGCCACTTGGTGTCCTGGCCCGTACGACGAATCTCGCCGGCGAGCCGTTCGAGGCGGGCGAGGGTGGCGATCTCGAGTTTGAGCTCGGCGACCGTCGCGGCGGCGGTGGCTTGGTCGAGGATCTCCTCCTCGGCGGCTTCCACCTCGCTCTCGGGCGCCTCGTCGAGATCCTCGACGTCCTCTGCATCGAGCAACGGCCCTTCCAGGGCCGGCGCGGTAACCGCTCCGCCACGCTGGAGGAGCTCGACCTCCCGGAGGCGCTTCTCCAGGCGCTCACGGCGGCGGCGAAGGGAGTGGTAGATCGCCTCGGGCGAGGAGGCCAGGCGCCGCTGCAGGATGGTGAGGGCGAAGCCGACCGTACCGGCGCGCTTGTCGTTCTGGAGGGCATCGGCACGATTGAACTCCTCGCGCACGTACTCGGTGACCTCCCTGTAGAGGCGCGCCTCGGGATCGGAGAGCTTGTAGGGCACCGTGTAGGCAATGCGCTCGGGAAAGAGCGGCCGACCGTCGAACTTGAGGAGGTTCTCCTTGACCATCCTGCGCATCAGGTCCGAGACCTCGACCTGGTGCACGCCGTCGCGGAAGCGCCCCTCGAAGCGGTCACCGTCGAGGAGCGCCAGGAAGAGCTGGAAGTCCTCCTCCTTGCCGTTGTGGGGCGTCGCAGTCATCAGCAGGAAGTGCCGGGTGAGGCCCGAGAGGAGCTGGCCGAGGCGATAGCGCTTGGTGTACTTCACCTCGCCGCCGAAGAAGGTGGCGGAGAGCTTGTGGGCCTCGTCGCAGACGATCAGGTCGTAGCGGCAGTCCGGAGCGCTGAGCTTCTCCTGGACGTCTTCGTTGCGGGAGAGCTTGTCGAGCCGCGCGATAGCGAGGTCGTTCTCGAGGAACCAGTTGCCCGTGCGGGCCGACTCGAGCTTGTCGTTGGTCAGGATCTCGAAGGGCAAGTGGAACCGTCGATACAGCTCATCCTGCCATTGCTCGGCAAGACTGCCGGGGCAGACCACGAGGCAGCGCCGCAGGTCGCCGCGGGCGATCAGCTCCTTCATCAGCAGCCCCGCCATGATCGTCTTGCCGGCGCCGGGATCGTCGGCGAGGAGGAATCGCAGAGGCTGGCGCGGCAGCATCGCCTCGTAGACCGCCGTGATCTGGTGCGGCAACGGCTCGACGAGCGAGGTGTGGACGGCGAGCACCGGGTCGAAGAGATGAGCAAGCCGGATGCGGTGGGCCTCGGCGACCAGACGGAACAGGGCGCCGTCGCCGTCGAAGCTCCAGGGGCGGCCGACCTCGAGGATCTCGAGGCGTGCCTCGTCGTGCCGGTAGAGGATCTCGTCGCCTACTCGCCCGTCGGGTCCGCGATAGACGAGCGTCAGCGCGTCCGAGCCATGCCACTCGACGTTGATGACCGTCACCGAGGCGTCGGGGAGGATGCCACGGACGGTGGTGTCGGGTAGGAGATTCTCGAGCTTCAAGAGTGCCACGACCTTACGACGCTCGCGTCGTGCCGGCACTGTCGCCCCTGGGTCTTCCTTCTCATGGTCGGCACAGTCTTCCGGTGCTAGGCGAAGCCACCCAGTAGCTCCGCGCGCGCCCCTCTTCGATCCATCCCCGATGCTGAGCGCCGTACCTGGGTAGATGAGCGTTAGCGATGCCCGCAGGCTTCGCCACGCAGTGAGTTGGCTACCTCCAAGGCCGAGTCGTTCCGGCTTGTTCTCTGCTGTCGGCCCAGGATGTCCTCTCGCTACAAGCGATCGTATCAGGCAGCCTCGGGAGATCCCCCGCAGGAGCGCGGCTCTCCACATCAACCCGAAGACTGCTCGCTTTGCCTGGTTGACCACGCGCCGCGCTCCGCCTTACTCCTGGGGCCACGACACGGGGCGCCGATGCCCCACCAACCCAGGAGGTTCCAATGAACACAGGTTTCCAGTTCTTCGAGGGCGCCCGCACCGAGTCGAAGGCGCCGCAGGTCACCGTCCGCCGTAGCGGCCAGATGGTCCTGACCCCGCCCGCCGTGGCGATGCTCGGGGACGAGGTGACCCACGTGCAGTTCGGCTACGACTCCACCACCCAGGCCGTGGCGCTCCGTGCCGCACCCAAGGAGGCGAAGGGCCGCTACCGCCTCCGGAGCCAGACCAACGGGTCGAGCCTGGTGGACGGCCGCCGGTTCCTCGGCCACCACGGCGTGAAGGTCGAGAAGGCCCGGTCGTTCCCGGCCGAGGCGTTCGGGGACGGGATCGTAGGGTTCCGGTTCGGCGAGGCGGCGAGCGACACCCGCGACGCCGAGAACGAGGCCCCGGCCAAGGTGGACGCGCCCGTCGCCACCCGCAAGCCTGCCCGGACCGCCAAGCGCAAGGCCGCCGCCGCGACCGCGTGACCACGACCGCAGGACCCGAGGGGGCGTGTCGCCCGAGCGGTGACCGCCCCCTGCCTCTTCCTCCCTCGTTGCACCACCCCTCCCTCCAGACCCGCCCCCGGCTGTAAGCGTTCCACTCTGCCGGCGTATCCCTGACGTGATGCCGACGCCTGGCCTGTTGTTCACCTTAGGCGGCCCCGGGGAAACCTCGTCGCCCGTACGGGCGTAGTGGGCTCATTACCCGGACGCAAACGCGACCGCCTGTGCCTGAGAAGGGAGAGAGGACGTGAGCACGATCAAGCGCCAAGCACGAGTCGCCGGCTTCCTGTACTTCCTGATGATGCTCACGGCCCCGATCGCGCTCCTGTACGTCCCCGGGGAGATCATCGTGTCCGGGGATGCGACTGCGACGGCCGACAACCTCCGGGCGTCCGGGGGGCTCATGCGCCTCGGCATCGCGAGCGAGCTGCTCCCGCAGATCCTCGTGATCTTCCTGGTCCTGGCGCTCTATCGCCTCTTCCGGCCGGTCAGCGAGGCCCTCGCCCGGCAGGTGGTGGTCCTGGGGGCGCTGATCTCGGTCCCGATCATGTTCGTCAACGTCCTGAACAACATCGCCGCGTTGACCTTGGTGAGCGGCGCCGACTTCCTGTCCGTGTTCGAGCAGCCCCAGCTCGACGCTCTGGCATACCTCTTCCTCCGCCTGCACGGCCAGGGGGTGATCGTGGCTTCCATCTTCTGGGGGCTCTGGCTCTTCCCGTTCGGGCTGCTGGTCATCCGCTCGGGCTTCATCCCCCGAGTGCTCGGCTATCTTTTGATGGTCGCGGGGGTCGCCTACCTGGCGAGCGCCTTCGCCACCCTGATCGTGCCTCAGTACGCGCCGTTGGTGGGACAGATCGCTCTGCCGCTGGAAGTTGCGGAAGTGCCGATCATCTTCTGGCTGCTAATCTGGGGCGCGAGGACGCCACCGGCAGACGCCTCTACCCCTTCGGCAGCCCTTTGAGGGATCAGGAGCGAGCGAGGAGACGAACCACCATGACCGACGGCTCCGCCACAAGTGACACGCTCCGCCCCGGCGATGACGGACGCCCGGGCCGCCGGTCTCCACCGGCTCATCTCGAGCCGATCGAAGGCTCGCCGCAGTTGCTGGCGCGTCTCGGCGGAGTCCTCTATCTGGCCATCATCGCCATCGGCCTTTTCGCGGAAGTCTTCGTGCGTGGCCGCATCCTTGTCGCCGGTGACGCCATGGCGACCGCCGCCAACCTCAGGATGCACGAGACGCTGTGGCGGTGGGGAATCGCCGCCGAGCTGCTGGGGATGATCTGCGTCGTCGTGCTGCTCTTGGTGTGGGCCGTCCTGTTGTCCCCGGTGAGCCGTCAGCTGACGCTTCTGGCGCTCTTCTTCGACCTCGTCGCCCACACAGTGCAGGTGGCGGCCTTGATGGAGCTCGTCGCCGCGCTCTTTCCGCTCGCGGGTGCGACATATCTGGAGGCCTTCACTCCCGAGCAGCTCGCGGCCCTGGCGCGGATGGCGGGGCGCGGGCACAGCCACGGCTTCGGCTTCAGCCTGCTGTTCACCGGCTGCTTCTTCCTCGTGGCCGGCTACCTCATCCGCAAGTCGGGCTACCTGCCGCGGCTGATCGGCGGGCTCTACCAGGTCGCCGGCCTGGGGTACATCGCCAACACCTTCGCCATGATCGTCGCTCCGGCGTGGAGCGGCAGGATCTTCATGACCGTCGCGCCCGTCATCCTCGTCGGCGAGCTCTCCCTGGCCGTCTGGCTGCTCGTCAAAGGGATCGACCCGGAGCGCTGGAATCGTCGCCAGCTCGCCGTGCGGCGCCTCGACGAGCCGACGGCGGCTCGACCCTGAGGCCTCTCACACGTCGTAGCTCGGGCCGCCCATGATCGTCGGCCTCCGAGTCCAGGCTACGCCCCTGCCGCCCGGGCGGCTTCTGGAGAGCCGAACGCTCCGGGACCATCCGCCAGACCGTCCGCTCCCCCTCGTCCCGTCCCTCCTGGAAGGCTTCGACCACGGCTTGCGCCTCCTCGTCCGAGACCGGGCTGTAGTAGCGCCAGGTGTCGTCTTAGACCTCGTGCCAGGCCCGGAGGTAGATCGCCCCGCAGACCTCGCACCGTTCCAGACCGGCGCCCTCGTGGGAGTCCAGGTAGAGGTTCTCCACCTCCACGAGGCGCAGCTCGTCGAGGGGGTATCCACTCGCGCGAGCAGATCCGGCATTCGGCGGCGGGGGACGGGATCTCGAAGCGGTCGTTCGAGAGGTCCTCGGTCATGGTCGTCTACTCCTTCTCCTGAGCGGCGAGCCAGTCCAGCGTAGCGGCCACCGCCTCGGCGAGGGGCGTTCTCACCACGTCGCCCAGGAGTCCCCGGAGCTTGGCGGTGTCGTAGCGCACCGGGCGGGCGTAGTGGGGCGCGAGGGGCACCACCGGGCGGAGCTGCGGGGAGACGAGCGCCAGCACCCGCACTACCCACGGCGGCACAGACCGGACCTTCACGTCTCTACCCAGGTGCTCGCCGGCGATGCGGGCCAGGTCACCAGGGCTGGGCGTGCCGTTGCCTGGGATGGCCCAGTCGGTCCCGTAGGCCTCCTCGTGCTTGGCAAGATCCGCCACCGTCCGCATGGCGTCGGGGACGAAGGCGGCCTCCCGCTCCACGTCGGCGCCACCGAGGGCGTTGATCGGCCGGCCCGCGAGGGCGTCCTCCAGGGCGAGCTGGACGGAGCCGGTGTGGACGTGAGGGCCGAAGAAGTCCGGGAGGTGCACGACCGCGGCGCCGGCGGCGAGCAGAATGTCCTCGGCCTCCCGGCGGAGCCGGAACCACTCGTGCCCGCCCTCTCGCGGATGGCTCTCGCTGACGACCTCGCCCCGGTGGGGGAGGAAGGACCAGTACGAGGAGACCAGCAGGCCGCGCGCTCCCGCGGGACCGGCGGCCGAGGCCACGTTCCGGGCGGTCACCGGGTGGTCTGCCATCCGCTCCGGCGGGAGGCCGATCGCGTCCACCACCAGGTCGCAGCCTTCGACGGCGTGGGCCAGGGAGTCGGCGTCCAGTGCGTCGGCCGTGGCGATCTCCACGGAGAGGTCGGCGAAGAGCCGTTCCAGGTGCTCTCGACGCCGGGAGATGACCCGGACTCTACGCCCGCGTTCGACGAGTTCCCGGGCCAGGTGGAAGCCGGTGGGTCCGGTGGCGCCGACGATGGCGGTGCGCTCGGGCTGGAAGACCATGGCCCGATTGTCTCATCCGGACAGCCGGTTCCCCTCCGGCGCGTATTCGGTCGCAGACTCGTTGACTTGACTGGCTAGAACCCCGTACTGGTTGTGGCCCATGGACGGCGGCGCCCCCTCAGTGACAGAGACCTTCCGAGGCTGTAAGAGGGACGATCCACGGGGGGCGAGACCCCGGCCCCAGCCCCTGGGGGACCTCCAGACACCCGGACTCGGGCCAGGGGCAAGGGGAACCACCCGCCGGCCGGTCCCAGGGCCTCAGAGGGCAGCATGCACGACCCCACCCACCACCAGCACAAGGGAGACCCCGCCATGAGCTACCAGCACCTGATCCGCAGCGATCTTGACCGCCTCGGCCATCCCTCGATCGACCCCCGCCAAGTAGAGGCGTCCATGAGGTGCGTCTTCGGCACCCTGGACCACCTCGACGGCGCGGAGTGGGACCGGGCCGTCCAAGAGGCCGTCGCCGAGGTGCGCGCGATGGGACCGCAGATCTCCGAGGCTCTGGCCGAGAGCTGGGGCCTGTGGCGGACACCAACCAGGAGAACCCCCCGATGCGAGAAGGAGATCCCGATGCTCTACGAGACCGACGCCGGCGACCTGATCGAGTTCGCGAAGAAGTGGGCGAGCCTGGGCGACGCCGTGACCGAGCAGGTGGAGGACATCGTGAACGACCTCACGACCGACGAGGTGAACCCCTCGGCGATCGGGATGGCCCAGCGCACCCTGCGGGGCCTGAACCAGGGAATCGACCTCGCGATGGACCAGTACCTGGCCCGGTGGAACCGGCCGCGCAGGTGATCGGCGATCTCTGGACCCGGACCCCACGGCCTGGGCGGGCACCAGAGACCGGGACCCGGGCCACGGCAAGGGATGAGACACCCGAGACCCTGGCCGGCGGTTAGAGACCCGCAGAGAGACCGGGACCCGCAGGGGCGAGACCCTGCCCTTCACCTTCGACCTTCCAGACCTACAACCCTTGACCAGGAGGACCCCACGATGACCCTTCCCCTCGAGCTTGAACCGGAGAACCCCGCCGTCGTCTACCGAGACTCCCTCTCCCGCGGCTCCTACTGGGCCGTCCGCCACTCTCTGGAGACGATCGCCGAGATCCTCGGCGGTGAGGGCGCCGACCCCTGGAGCTTCCCCTGGGAGCGGCTCACCTACCAACACACCGCCCGCGTCCGGCGCGAGATCGTCGAGCGCTACGCCCCCGCCACGGTCAACAAGATGCTCTCGGCGCTCCGGGGAGTCCTCAAGACCGCCTGGCGGTTGGGCTTGATGGACGCCGAGACCTACCGCCGGGCCGTCGCCGTCGAGAACGTCAAGGCCCGGGTGCAGCCGAAGGGGCGAGCCGTCGAGCAAGACGAGCTGGCGGAGCTGTTCCGGGTGTGCGCCGAGGACCCGTCGCCGGCGGGGAAGCGAGACGCGTCCCTGTTCGCGGTGCTCTACGGGGCCGGCCTCCGGCGCGCCGAGCTCTGCGGCCTCGACCTCGCCGACTTCGACGCCCTGGATTGCGCCCTGACCGTCCGCGTTGGGAAGGGGAGGAGAGACCGGACCGTCTACCTCCCGGCGGAGGTCTGCCGGCGACTGTGCGCCTGGGTCGAGATCCGGGAGGGCGAGCCCGGGCCGCTGTTCAACCCGGTGCGGTCAACGGGGGAGGTGCCGATCACCCGGCTCCGGGGCGAGGCGGTCTGGTACATCCTGAAGCGGCGGATGAAGCAGACGGGGCTGGAAGGAATCACTCCTCACGCGTTCAGGCGTCAGTACGTCAGCTCGTTGCTCGCGGCGGGGGTGGACCTCCTCACCGTGCAGGAGCTCGTCGGGCACGCCGACGCGGTAACGACGGCCAAGTACGACCGGCGCGGTGAGAAATCACGGCGCGAGGCAAGCCTCCGGGTCCAGCTCCCCACGACGGACTCTCTGCTACCGCTGTCCGGCCCGGAACGGACTCATGACCGGCGAAGACGTCCACCAAGGTCGTAGAAGTGCGCGTCCCTTGACAGCTGACATCGATTCTCGACGGCGGCCTCCGACCGAAATGGAAGCGCGCGCATCCGCACATCCAGGCGATGGCGACTTCGAGAGCTGCTCAAATGATGAAGAAGCGCACGAGCCTCGCCTTCGCCGCCGCTCTCCTCATGCTTCCCGGGGCGGCCTTGCTCGGCGCCGACGCTGCACCCGCCCCGGCGCCCGTCGCCCGGCTGACGCGGGAGCTGGCGCTGGCTCGTGAGGAGCTCGGTCGAGGCAAGGAGCACAAAGCCTACGTGCGCCTCCTGGCGGCGATGCCTGAAAGCCGAGCTGCGCCCCTGTCCCAGCGGCTGGACCTGGCCGAGAGCCTGGTCGAGCTCCGGGACTATCGGCGGGCGGGTAACCTGATCCTCGGCTTGTTCGAGGAGAGGAGCCTCGCGCCGGCCGCAAGCTGGCGACCGAGTGCCGAGGAACGGCGGCGAGCGCTGCTACTCCTGGGAAAGCTCCTCTTCTTCCTGGACCGAGCGCCGATCGACCAGGCCGGCAGGACCGAAACGACCGCGAAGAGGCTCGAGGCCCTCGAGTGGGCGGCCTCGGCAGTCCGCGAGGTCGCGCGCGGAGACGACGCGCGGGCGACCGAGGCGCTCTATTACCTGGCGAAGATCCAGGAGTCCCTCGGGCATGACGAGGAGGCCGCGGCGACGCTGGACGAGTTCCTGAAGCGCGAGCCGCCGGAGGCCCTCCGCGGAGAGATGCGCTTCGCCGCGGAATGTCGCCACCAGCAGGTTCTGGACTCCAGGGAGGACGGGACCGAGGATACCGCTGGCCATGGGACGGTCTGGGCGCCCGTCAAGCAGCATGATCCGGCCCCGCGGTACACGGAGCCGGCCCGGCAAGCAGGCATCGAAGGCAACGTGATCCTGGTAGGGATCGTCGACCAGTCGGGGAAGTTCGTGTGCGTCCGGCCGGTCCGGGCCCTGCCCCAAGGTCTCACCGAGGCGGCGATCGAGACGGTCTCCAGGTGGAGGTTTCGGCCCGCGCACTTGAACGGCAAGCCCGTGAGCGTCTCCTACAACCTCGCCATCCGCTTCCAGTTGCGCGGCCACTGATCGCCGGGGGGGCAAGCCGGGATCGAGCGTAGAGCCGCGGGCTCAACCTCTCGGTGCTCGAAGGCCTGCGGCCCGGCCGGCGCCCGAGCGGACGGGAGCGAGCTACTTCGCAGACCTGGGAGGCGGCGTAGCCGTGCCCCACCTCGAGGCGAGGGCGGGCGACGTCCAGGCCCCCGAAGACCAGGTGGCGAGCCCGGGCCGCTCTTCTGCCCGGTGCGGTCGACGGGGGAGGTGCCGATCTCCCGTCTCCGTGGAGAGGCGGTCTTGTACATCTTGAAGCGGCGGAGCTTCAGGAGAACCTATGTGTCCGGCGGCTGGCGGCGGGGGTGGACCTCCTCACCGTGCAGGAGCTCGTCGGGCACGCGGACGCGGTGACGACGGCGAAGTACGACCGGCGGGGAAACCGGGCGAAGCGCCAGGCGAGCCGGGCGCTCCGGCTGCCGGCGATCGACTGAGACGCATCCCGAGGCGATCGAGTGGCCGCCGGGGGAGAGCCGCCTTGCTCCCTAGACGGTGGGTTCTAGGGCGGGGGCTTCGAGCCCGGGTTCCCCGGGGCTCGAAGGACTGGTCTGGAGCCTGGCGAGCCGGGCCTCCTTAGGAGCCTGGAGACTGGCGATTCGCCACCACGAGCGAAGTGTCTCGGAGCAGAGTGAGAGCCGCAGACCACGGAAGCGGAGGGGAACGCCAGTCCCCGAAAGCCCCACGCTCTGGCTGCCCGAGGCCCGGCAATGCTCGCGAGTTGCGGCAGTTGGTGACAGGGCATATACTTGAATCCTCCTTCCGGAGACTGTCACTCTCAGAGGACTGGCCCTACTGGTGAGATACCCGGAGGATGGGACGTAATCAAGGGTAGGCGTGCTACTTGGGCAGTCGAATCAACCGCAGCCCTCCAGATAACTAGAGGTTACCCGCAACACTTAAGTAGAAGTGCCCGAGCCATGAGTAGGTTGTTGAAGGAACTCGCCAACCGCGAGACCGAACGCCTGCGAGTCCAGAGTCTGGCGGAACAGGGTGTCTCGCCTACGGTCCGATGCTTAATCTTCAAAGGGGGCCAGACGACTGGTGTCAGTTTCTTCGCTCGCCACCTTGTGCAGGAATATATTGCCAAATTTCCCGCGCTCTTCTTCGATGGAGCCCAGGCTTCAGAAGATCTTGCGCAGAGCATCGTTAATTTCTTTCAGCGTTACTCCTTACGGCCACGCCTCCAGCTTGCACTCGCCCGGTATGGTGGAAAGGGTCTGATTCTCAAGGCACTGAGCGTGGTCCTACCGAAGATTGGGACACAACTCTTGCCAGCAGGTGCAGCCCCTTGGCTCCCGCCCCTTCCGTCTCTATCCTTCTCCCACTTCCCTTCACTTCCTATAGAAATCCTGGCGCGCTTTCTCTGCGGGCGGCTTTGGCGGCCCGATCAAGTCTTGGTCGTCGTTGACAATGCACAGGATGCTGTTGCAGACCTGCGAGAACTGCTCGATGGCCTTCATTCCCCCCTTTACCAAAACATTCGGTTTGTCCTTTTCTTTGTCCAGCGACCGACCAGCGCGCTCACTTACGACCAATGGAAGAGTCGCCTGTCATCGACAGGAATCTCCATCGCAGAAGCGGACTTCGCTAGGCCGACGGGACACCTAGTGGAGGCCCTGGCGTTCTTGAGGAAGCGAGAAATTGGCGAGCAAAAAGCCGCCGAGATTGCGGATGCCGCTGGGGGCAATGTGTTCTCCATACTCTCGGCGCTCGAGGGTCGGCCAGCTTCCCTGCCCTTCGATTCGATCGCTAAAATCGAGCGCATAACATCGACGGAGAGATACCTTCTCGCTGTGTTATGGGTGGCCAGGCAGCCGCTCCTGGAGAGCGATCTCCAACTTCTCCTAGCATCCTCGCCGACTGTCTACTACTCTGGCCCGCAGGCCTTGCAGCAGTCCCTACGCAAGCTGAAGACGCTAGGGCTCCTCGCATCTACAAGGAATGAAACCAACGACAGCGTCCTCCGCCTCTCCTCCACTTCGTCACCAGAGTTACAGGCTGTCAGTGCGGACGCCTCCCTCCTTCTCGCCACCGCGAACGAGGTCTACGAATACTTCAAGAAGGTGGCGCAATCCTCCCCACGGCACTCCAAATCCTATGTTTCAAGGCTTCTTTATCGATTAGCAGCGCTTGTGGACCCAGACCGTCGCAGTATCTATGCACAACAGGTGCTCAAGCTCGCATTGCAGCAGGGAAGCCTTGAGCGAGGGCGCGAGTATATCGACGAAGCGATTCAGTCCCGCCCGCAGACAGTGGAAGATATCTATGTGAGGGTGGCGTTCTTCGTCTCTACTCAGGACTACGCTTCTGCCAAAGAGATCTTTGACGCTGTCTCCAGAGAGGTCTGGGAGCCTTACAGACTGCTGCGCCTATTGCACGCAGTCGCAGTGAATAGACTGCGCATGCATGCTGAGTCGCAGAGGGAGTTCGACGCGCTGCTTGACGACGCTTCCCTTCCAGAAGAACAAGTGGTTTCGGTGTCGTTCTACTTAATCAATTTCCTTCATGAAGGGGACTACCAAGCGGCGCTCAAGTTCTTCGAGAGTTGGAGACATAGCCTCCGCGAGGCAAGGAACTTCCCGTATCTTCTTCGTACGGGTGCGTCGGTGTTTCTCTGGGGGGAAAGCGCGAGCTATGAGCACGCGAGAGAGATATTGGTTGCTGCACAAGATATTTTCAGAGAGCAAAAAGACTGGTACGGCTATTTCACGACACAGGCGAACTTAGGAACCCTCTTCGCCTATGAGGGCAATCACCGCAAGGCTTTGGAGCTCTTCGAGGAAGCTTATGGCGAGCTTGCTGTCTTTGGGACCCAGCATCTTGAAGAGGTTGGTTTTAATCTGGTCGTGACCCTCGCTTTCCTTGGACGATTGGAGGATGCATTGCGTCGCGGTGAAAACATGCTTACCTTCTTCGAATTTGGAAATTTTCCTCAGCTACAGCTACTGTCCTTGGTGGCGGTGCTTCTTGTGCTTCTGGAAAGAGCGACGGAGGCTAGAGAGCGTCTAGACCAGTTGGAGGCCGCCGCCGCTCGGGCGAGCCTGTCCGAAGCACGTTTTCACGCCTATGCCAACGCCCTCCTACTGAGTCGATACCTGAACGTTGAAAGAGATTCCGCGGCCGAACTCTATTTTAGGGCATACACCTCTGGTTTCGAGCCGGGACTGGCTCAGCTGGAACTGCTTAAGATTCTCGTTGACGGAGGCCATCTCTCGCCTAAAATGCTACTTGAAAATTACAGCTTTGACTATCACCAATATTGGTCACAGAACCCACTGGATTTTCTCCCTGCTCATGCTCTGTCGAAGTTGGCTATACCGGATCACATGCACCAAGAGGTCCCGGAACCCAACGCCTAGATTTGAAGCGGCCAAGTCAATCGAACTTCCCTCGTCAAGGTGGCAGCAGATATTCATTTCGAGTAGGTTGAGGGCGTTCGTTTTCGGGTCATAGCGGTAGTCAAGTCGAAAGTAGTCGATCGGTCCCACGGCCTCCCAGATGGCGGCGACATGCGATCCGATCGTGCGTTGCGTCTGCCTTGGCAGGGAAATCAGCTCGTAACCGAGCGGGTTGTCCAGCTTAAGTCTATGCGTCAGTATCGAGCCTTCTTCGTCTGAGCGCGGGTGTACGTACCCAAGGATCTTGTACGGGTTAGCTCCTACGACGGGGACAGTAACGTCTACCCCACTGCAGAACTGTTCCACCAGGGCGTCTTTCCCGCACCCCAGAAGTTCGGTTAGCCCGCATAGAGCTGCATCCCACGTGTCGGCAAGGTTCCGCCGGCTAATACCTTCGGAGGCTGCCCCCTTTCTATCTTTTATGAAGAATGGAGCCGAGAAGGTGGGGGATGGGCGTTCGGGCTCGTCTGCTCGGCATACAAAGCCCGCCGGGGTCTCTATTCCAAGTCCCCGGAGGAACAACTTAAAGAGAAATTTGTCTTCTGCTAGTGCACGCACGGCAGGAGGTGCGCCAAGGTAGGGAAGGGATAAGTATTCGCAGAACGAAGAGACAAAGATCTCTGAGTCTCGGATGGGCATACGATTTAAAAGAGAATATACATAGTCAACGTTGCCGCAACCAGTATATAGAGATGTTGGGCTAGGAGAGGAGTAAACTTGAAAGCCGAGAGCTCGAAGTTCGGAGAATACATGGTAGTGATAGGCTGGGTAGCCGCCATCGATGGGGTATACGACTTCTTGAAAGGCTGGTCCACAGGGAGCATACTGTGCTAAGTAGAGTATTCGGAAGGTTTCCCGATCTGGAAAGTCTAGGAGCCAATTCGCCATCGGTGAACTCGCGTAGGAGAACCTCTAGTTATCCGAGCCTCAATGGACGCTGACAACCGTGAAGAAATACGCAAGGGGGTTCGCAAAGGAAGGTACTCGACCGCAACCAACATCAAAAGTGCACGGGATCGAACGGCGCTCAGTATTTGGCGCAGTCCCGAATGCCAAGTATTGACGTTAAGTGTGCTGCGGGCTGATCTCGGTTGGCCTACAACTCGTCCTTGGTCGGCGAAGAATCGCCTGCCACAAACCTTACCAGCGCGCGCGCGGCTGGCGCGGGAGAGGCACGGCCGAGGCGATCAGGGGTCTGAACGGAGTCGCTAGGAACCGAGAACGGGACTGTCGAAGTCCGCGGTCCGAGGTCCGCGGAACATAGGGGCCGAGGATGTTCTGGTACTGCTGGGCAGGCCCGCCCTACGGGCGACAGGAGACTGATCCCCTACCTTGTACCCCGAGTCTAGTACCATGTAACGCTTGATTCTTCGTAGATAGTGTGGCATCGTCATGGCGGAACCTTACGGAGGGAGCTGCCATGAAGCCGCGCTATCGGGTGACGTTGACTCCTCAAGAGCGGAGTGAGCTGGAGGCGGTGACTCGGAACGGCAAGACCGGAGCGAAGCGGTTCCTGTATGCACGAGCGTTGCTCCTGTGCGATGCTGGGCCCGAGGGACCTGCCTGGAGGGTGGCGGACACGGCGGAGGCGTTGGGCGTGACGCCCCGAACGATCGAACATCTGAAGAGACGCCTCGTCGAAGAGGGGCTCGAAGCCGCACTGACGCGCAAACAGGCGGAGAAGCCACCACGAGAGGTGATCTTCGGAGGGGAGTTCGAGGCGCACTTGATCGCACTGGCCTGCTCCGAGCCACCGAAGGGGCGAGAGCGCTGGACCGTGCGGTTGCTCGCGGAAAAAGCGGTGGAGCTGGATCTGGCGCCGAGCGTCTCGCACATGACCGTGCAGAGGGTTTTAAAAAAAACGAATTTCAACCTCACCGCCGGGAGTACTGGAAGATCCCGCCGAAAGAGAATGCAGCCTTCGTAGCCGCCATGGAGGACGTGCTCGCGGTGTACGCGTTGCCCTACGATCCCCTCTACCCCGTGGTTTGCATGGACGAATCTTCCAGGCAACTCGTCGGCGAAGTGAAGGACCCTATCCCGGCGGCACCCGGAAGGCCGGCGCGCGTGGATCACGAGTACGTCCGCAACGGCGTCGCTCAGATCTTCCTGGAGGTCGAACCACTCGGAGGGCGAAGGCATGTAAGCGTCACGGAGCACCGTGCCGCCACGGACTGGGCCCTGTGGATCCAGGGCATGCTGCACGACCGCTACCCTGATTGCGTCAAGGTGCGGCTCATCCTCGACAACCTGAACACCCATACGACAGCGTCCCTCTATCAGGCCTTCGAACCGCAGGAAGCGCGGCGGCTGGCCGAGCGGCTCGAGATCCACCATACGCCCAAGCACGGCAGCTGGTTGAATGTTGCCGAGATCGAGCTCAGCGTCCTTCAAAAGCAGTGCCTCGACCGACGCATCCCAGACAAGGACACCATGCAATCGGAGATCGCCGCTTGGGAGGGCGACCGCAATACTCGGTCGTCAACCATCGATTGGCAGTTCAGAAACTCCGATGCTCGCATCAAGCTCAAGCGCCTCTATCCGCAACTTTAGATGTTACTCGGTACTAGGACGGAGTGGTGATCTGGAAGTTCATCCATCACATGAAGCCAGCATATCGGACTGAGCCGGAATATGCGTGTCCGGAGTCTGCACCGTTAGGGCCTTCCGTTCGTCAAGCGCGCAGAACTCGTTGCACCGGCGCCTGGGTGAATGCTCGGACGAGTGAGGTCGTTGGATCGAGCAATGATCCTGTCCTGGACATCATGGATCTTGTCCCGCACAGCGCGAGCCCAACAGGCGTTCAGTCGAAGTGATGGAGCACCACGTATTTAATACGAATGTTGTCGGCATCGACAACTTGGAAGCGGGCGCCCTTGAAGCCAATTGTCTGGCCCGCCTGGAGGTCGTATGTTACCTCCTGGCTGAAGGCGGGCCGGATGCGCTCTTCGCTAAACTCCCTGTAGAGCAGCTTGATCGTGGCTCCGGAGCGCCCGTTGTACACCAGCTCCCGGCGAAAGCTGTCCGTCTGCCAGTCTTCGTGGGTTGTGCGCTCAACGCGGATTGACAAATCCGGGTCGACCAGAGGGACACCGGTGTCTGTTGCGTGCCAGTAGATCTCTGGAGTTGCGCTAGGGCTTTCAGGCAGGAAGATGCCCCCTCTGACCTGCGCCATCCCTAGAGACTTGAACCGTAGGGGCTGAGGTGCTTCAAAGAAGGTTCCACCCGCGGAACCCGGAGCAGCTGTACCAGATGCGACGAGGTCGCTCTCGGGAATCCAGATCGTGTAGTCGGCCTTGCTAATGCCGTGATGAACGACAGGTGACAGAAGCCTGATGGCCGGACGGCGGTACACATTCCCGCCTTCGATCATGGTATCGCCGACCTGGGCAACCGCCTCAGTATTCAACGCCGGCAGTGCGATGTGCTCTGGCGTTGCTCCTAGCGGGTAAAAGGGCCGCTGCTTGAGTTTCG
The DNA here is from genome assembly GCA_963837945.1 of uncultured Acidobacteriota bacterium. GTDB lineage: Bacteria > Acidobacteriota > Thermoanaerobaculia > Multivoradales > DATKCC01 > CAVUBL01. The sequence continues at coordinate 437,753 of CAWIQD010000006.1, read as the reverse complement.
ACGGCGCCATACCGACGCAGGCGGTCAAACTCAGACCAAGCAGAGCATTGCCGGCTGCGAGTAGAACGCTGCTTCGTGTCATCGATCGCCCTCCTTGCTGCATGTTGTTCACAATGGTTGCGAGTGCCACTTGTCGAGCGAGCCGGCCTCGGTCCCCGGCTGTTCAAACCGTACGTGCGAGCTTCCCGCATGCGGCTCAAGCACTTCAAAGGCCCGTGGACCGACCCAGCAATTACGTGTTGGCTGGAGTCTACCAGGCAGGCCGTCCCTCGTGCGGTGGCTCACGGCGCTCCTCTGTGTCTATCGATCCCGTGACCAGCACGCTTCGGTACATTTTCCGGGGCGCTCGTCATTCAGACCCTTAGATTCACCCGGCGGTACGGGTGGTCCTCTCATCTCGGAGGACACCTACTGAAGCGACTTCGTGTCGCACGCCGCCTCTGCTACTCACCGCTGGGCCTCAGTCGTCCGCTGCAGCGCCTAGCTATGTCTTATTGTAGGCTGCACTTCTTGACCAAGACATGTCCCATTTTGCCGGCCACTTCCCCCTTTACCCTAACCTGCTGACCCTTCGATAGGCGAGCGACCGAGGACTGGCTACCCTTCGTGAACGTGCATTGCACACCGTCGAGGAAGCCATCGCCCCCAATTACAATGTAGGCATCGTCCATGATATCCTTGCCGATATCTTGAACCGTCCCGGTCACAACAACTACCTTGCCCTTGTACCTGGAATCTGCCGCAACCTCATTGCTGTCGTACTCATTGTAAAGTTGGTTTGCTGATAGTGTGTAGCTTGGAGCTTGGGATTGGACCTTCTGTGTGTCCGTATCCGTATCCGTGCTCCCCACAGCAAGAACCAAGAATGCTGCGAGAATTATGAACGATGCAATGTGGCGGCTCAGGTCTTTAGTCATGCCACGCCTTCTCTCTTTCTAAGACTGCGAATTAATGCTATGGAACAGCCAGTGGATATCGCGAAGATGATGAAGGTCAAGTCCCCCCAGTCGAACCTACCTGGAATGATGTGCTTGATTTGGGCAAGTTCGGCGGAGATTGCGATAAGTGGGATGCACCAATACCAAACAAGCCGTGCCCAGGATTCTGAGTGCGCCCATACTGCTTCAATGAAGAGCATGTAGGCAAGAACCCACAGAGCAAACGGCAGCGAAAACACAACCCATGCGGGAAGAAGTCTTTCGAGCCCGCTCGATGAAGCTCGCATTGCTTCGAGATAATGGGTCAGATTTAATGCGTCTGCCCAGCGGAACATCAGGAGTGTCGTTGGTCGAAAAGAGACGTAGATAGCCGAGCCCAGAATGAGGCACGCTGCTGCCATAGAAAAGGCTATTACCCGGTTTCTTCGTATTGCATTCATATTCTTTGGCCTAACCAACCTGAGTCACCGGGCCGCTATGCGGAGAGGGACGACTCCCTTCGTGTCGAATAGCGCTTCTGGTTGTCGCCGGTCTCGGTTCGGCATCTGCCTCCAGACTGGGGCGTGTCAGTCAATCTAGCAGAGCCTTCAGGAGGGGTCAACTGCGACGCGGTGCCCGTCGTCTAGCGCGTTCACTGGTGTCGTCTAATCGCCGCTTGGGCGAACTTCCTCCAGCCCTCCCTCCGAGCACGATGGCTCGTCTGAGTCCGCCGTTTTGGAGCGCCAACCTCCTGCTTCACTCGGGGTCGATCTGCGTGGCAAGGCCGAGGGCGGTCACGAGGTCATCATGCGATCCGACCTTGAAGGCTCCGGACTTCTCGCGCCCATCCTCGTCCACGCGCAGTTCGTAGGCGAGCAACTCCTCGGTCAGCGCCCCGGCCTCCTGGGTCCAGGGCAGGTGGACCCGGTTCGCCCTGAGGAGGGCCTGGAGTCGCTGTCACGCATATCCGTGCGCCGCCTCCAGAAGACTCTCCCACCGTCCCTCGAAGTGCTCGACTTCACCAATTGACAACGCCACATGGTAGGAGTCCGCCACACGTGGGCGAACGCCGCCGTGCTTAGCGAGATATCGTTTATGTCCAGCGATCAGGAGATCGCGCAGTTCAAGCCAGGTGAGGACAAAAAAGCGATCGGTAGCTCGGTTCGTCCCAAGGGTCACGAGCACACATTGCAGGCGCGGAAACGGCACCGGCTTCGGCTCACCGATAATCTGGCGCTGACCGTGAAGCCGTACATCGACGAACTGGCGAATGTTGAACTGCCAGTTGCCACGGTTGATCGTCTTGACCTGAATGGCGAGATGCCCGCCCCGCTGTCCAGAGGCAATGATGTCGTAGTGAGGGACGTTGCCGGAGAATGGAGTTGCCAGCAGATCCCGTCGGCATAGCTCCGCGGCGACGAGGAACTCCCCGACGGCACCCGTCAGCTTGAGGTTTCGACCTGTCGCCATAGTCAGTTCTCAGAGACTTTTTCTGATCGGCCATCGTCTAAATTGGCTGACCTTTGTGTAGGTTGCGGTGAGCGTTTTTGCCGGTGTGCACCCCGGCCGGGGGCTGGAGTCGTCTTCATCGCGGTACCTGTCTATAAACTTGCAAAGGCCTCTTTAATCTCACGGTTGTTCGTCTGGTTGTTGAATGAGTGGAGCACCGTCCCCTGGGTGCTTCCGCTGCGCATCTCGATTGTGCCGGCCTGGTGGTTGTAGGAGAAGGCATAACGAGTTCCTCCTATCCGCACCCAGAGAACGTTCGCCATCTTTCCTTGACGTTCAAAGACCTTTATGTCCGTCACATCTTTGCGCCAGACGATGGCTCCAACGAGAGCCAGGGCCACCTCGCTCACGTGGTCCGCATGGTGGTCAGCACGCTCCATCACACCGGTAATGTACTCTCGGAGGCGCTCGACATCAGAAATAGGTCGCGGCATGTTTGCTGCTCCTTGTGAAATCGCCTAAGTCTTCACTCTTCGAGGCTCGCCCTTGCTCCGTTTACTGGATACCCCACCGCATCTTGAGGCGCTCCACCGTATGGTTCCATTTGGGCGACCGCGGGCGGGCAACGGAGTTCTGATTTCCGAAGAACCCCTTCTCGTGGACCGCCTGCTTGGGATCGACGGTCTTGATCCAGTCGATGCCCACAAGATAGTCGGCCTCCTCGCGATCGTCCGCTGCTTTCCGAAGACGCCCGGCTACCTCCGAGACCTCCGTGATGGGCACCAGCTTCCCGTTTCCGCCGGGAACTGTGAACTGATCGACCGGCTGGCTCTCCTCCTTGACGGTACCGACCCCTACGTAGCCAGTTCCGGGTACGTTCGCCCAAACACGGTCACCGGGCTCAAGCATCGCCAGGGTCCTGGAGAACCAAGAGCCTCCGCCGGCCACGAGATACCCTCGCTTCAGCCCATCCCGCACGACTTCCGTGTCATAACCGAAGGATGCATAGTACTCCCCGTTCCACTCACCCGCGGTTGCCCCTTCTTCCCCGAGACCGGCCGAAACCTCTGCGGGGTCCCGAAGCCATGCTCTGCTCAGGTACTCCCGGTCTCCGTCCCGAAACACGCGGAAGAAAACCACGTTGATCCGCACGCGGTACTCATCGGAGAGATACCTCACGACCCGCTCTGTACTCGGGTCCAGGCTCGCAGCGACGACGACGAGCTCGTGCGCCGGATTCAGCTCGTCAGGCATCTCAAGGCCGAACTTGGTCTTGAACGCCTCATCGATGGAGACGACCTGGTGATCGGGATGCCACCGCTTCTGATAGTCAGTGAATATCTGTGCGATTCGATCGTCCTTGAGCTCGCGAACCCACGATCCGTAGTCCAGAAGCTGAGCAATGATGTCGCGGTAGGTCTTGTCTCTCTTCAGCTCAAGTACGACTAGGTTGGCGTCGGGATCGACTGCGAGCAAGTCCACGAACATGCCGTGATCGGTGCGTACCTGCCGGCCGATGACCAGCCAGTTCGGGGAGGCGACAGCGATGTTCTCGTCGAGAATCTGTTCCAGACGAGACTCGATGTCGAGCGGAGCGAAATCGACCGCCCTCAAGCCTTGGTCGATTCGCCACACGCCGAGCTCAAGTGGCATTGACTCCCCTCCTTCGATCCCCCGGGTCCATCCCCGGTGTGTGCCTGTCCAGAGAAAGCCTGCAACTTCTCACGTGGTCTGGAGGGGGCCGCATCCTCGGCCACCTTGACCACTGCGCATGCTTCAGCGTGCTCCTGTCCAGCGAGGTGTAGAACGTACCTCACATTCCGGGAGTACACCCGCTCGGCGAGAGTAGGCGCCAGTGTGGGAAACGCCGGACCTCTGGTGCCAAAATCGAGGAAGTGGTCGAAGGTTACCTGCGGTCCTCGATTGCCCGGGGCATAAGTCTTCTGCGGTCCGATGCCGATCCAGTTGACTTTGCCGTCGATCCCCCAGCGCTTCGCCTCCGACCCGATACCGCCGATGCCGATCACCGCGTCGTAGTCCAGTGCTCTGACGGAGCCCATGCAGTCGTGGGCACCGAAGCAACCGTTGGGGTCGGGATCGCCGTTGTGGGTGCGCTTGTAGACCAGGATTCGCATTCGGTCGCTCCGGGCGGCCGAGCCAGCCTGGGTTGCAGTCGAACCGCGGGTCTCACGCGCGGCTCCGAGCGCCGCAGGCAGGTGTCGGCGCTTACGGTCGTGGACCTCTTCGGCCGAGCCTAGCGCGTGGCCGAGGAGTGGTCAACTGCGGGTTCAACCGACCGCTGCTGTGGCAGTCTCAGCTTGCGCCGTGGCTTGGCCGCGCTCTCATCACCGCCCCCAGGCACCGAACCGGCGCGTCGGCGCGAAGGTGTCCGTCTGCACGGCCAGACCGAGAGCGGTGACGAGATCGTCGTGAGTTCCGACCCGGAATGCTCCGTACCGGTCGTTGGCGCGCTCGTCCACCCGGATCTCGTAGTTGACCAGCTCCTCGGTGAGCACCCCGGCTTCTTCCGTCCGGGGGAGGTGGAGGCGTCCTGTCTGGAGGAGGGCCTGGAGCCTCGAAACCAGGTGGGCCTTGCCGAGGCTGACGCGCGAGGTGCTTCCCTCGGTGGTCTCCGTCCGCCGGTCTCCATGGGTGAAGTAGACCGGCACCACGCTGCTGCCGTGGACTTGTTCCAGGAGGAGATCCACGACCGGCTGCCCCACGCCGGTGGCGTCCACGTAGACCGTGGGGGTCGTCCCCGCTTTCTCGCGCACCCGGCCGGCGAGATCGCCGATGCGCTCGGCCACCTTCGGGTATCGCGTCCCGAGGGGCAGGCGCTCCAGGTGGCGGATGAGGAAGTGCGTCTCCCTTCGGCCCTCCACCTGCCGGCGGTCGACCTCCGCGACGCAGACCGCGGTCGGGTCACGCTTCTGGCCGAGATCGACGCCGATCACGGTGTCCAGGGCTGCACCTCCCCAGGCATGGGGAGGCCCCAGACCCCCGGCCGCGCCCCCGGGTGTGGTCTACCGGCGGTGGGCGGCCGCCCGCGCCCCAGAGGGCCGACCAGGCCCTCCCACCGGCCGTCAGGAGCCGGGGCGAGTGCCTCTCTCAGAGGTCCCAAGGCTCCACCTCCTCCGCGAAGGCCCGCTCGACCTCCTCCCGGGCGAAGGGCTGGGTCTCCGCGTCCAAAAACTCGCATCCGTACTCCTGGGCGAACCACCACTCGCCCATCGTCCGGCGTTCTTCCTCGAGGAACTCGGCCGAGATCCGCGGGCAGTCCCCCGCCGGCACCAGATAGCGCTCCCACCGCTCCTGAGACCGCCAAGCCTCGAACCACCAGCCCCTGGTGCCGAACGGGGTGCTGAGAGCCACCAGGCGGCCGCCGGAGACGGCGAGCATGGGTCGGACGCTGTAGTACAGCTCGTCCGGCACCCTGGCGGCCTCGTCCACCGCCAGGAGCCGAACACCTGAGTAACCGCGGACGGTCTCCTCCTTCCCAGGCAATGAGACGATCCGGGAGCCGTTCTCCAGCTCCAGGCGGAGGGCGGACTCCTGGGCCATGGGGATCGCCGTGGGGATGGAGCGGTAGGCATCGAGTGCCTTCCTGAACAGCTCATGGGATTGGCGTTGCGTGGGCGAGAGCAGCAGCACCAGCGCGCCCGGATCGTATAGCGCGGTGTGCGCCGCCAACACGCCCGTGACGGTGCTCTTCCCGCTCTGACGGCTGGCGTTCAAGAGCGTCCGCTTGCCCGGCGACCGGAGGAAACGCTTCTGCCACCCGTCCGGATCGAGACCCATCTCCTGCGCCACGAGCACTGGGTCGAGCCCGTAGGCCAGGTCCATGGACAGCTCACGCGCCAGCATCGGTCAGCACCTCCGCCACGGCGGCCCTGGCTTCGGGGTAGGGGGTGAGCGCCTGGAGGACCGTCACCCGCAGCTCTCGCCACTCGGGGGCGACGAGGACGTTGACCGTGGGGCCGGTCTCCTGGAGCTCGCCGAGGAGCTTCGCTTGCAGCTCAATCTGCCGGTGAACGCGGTCCACAGCCTGAAGCGACAAGGAGTGCTTGCCCTCCGTCCGTGACTTCGCCAGCACCTCCAAACAGGCCGAGTTGATCGCCCGGAGTTGTTGCACTACGTCGAGGGCCTGCTGGGTGTGCCCGTTGACCCGCTCTGCGTGGCGGTTCTCCAGTTTCGAAAGGCGTTTCGCTTGCTCCGCTTGGTGCGCTTTGGCCAGGTGGGCCGGCAGGTGTTCGTTCCGGTGTCGGCTGAGCGACGCGCTGGAAGGACCATACGTTTCCGTTAGTTTCCGGTACGGGGTTCCTTCCACGAGCCCCTTTTCGATCTCGTAGCGTTGGGGATGGGTACAGGTGACGCACGGTCGACCCATGGGTCACGCGGTGGTGGAAGCCGATTGGAGCGGCCGGGTCGGAGTTGCACCGCCCTCTCCCGGGTGGTCGCCGGGCGTGTCGCTACGTGTCACTTCGGCCGCAGATTTCGGATACGGACGGGCGATCGCCTGTAGCTCTCGCCGGAACTTTTTATCGAGGGGGAACACGTACTTGAGCTTCGGCGCCATCGGCACGCGCTCGGCGTTCGGGTCCACGTTCTCGCGGAGCCAGGGGATGCTCTGGCCCCGCCGGCCGTAGCGGTCCCAGAGCGTGCGCGGGTGCTCGATCTTACCCAGGACCCGGATGTAGCTCTGCTCGCTGGTGCCGATGTAGAAAAAGCCGACCGCCTGGTAGAGGATGCCGAGGTGTCCCCGACCGGCGTCGGCGTAGCTGACCACCAGCTTCAGTCCAGGGGACTGCCGGCGGAGCATGCGGAGGGAGATCGCCACACACTTCGAGGTCGGATGCTCTCGGCCAGACGCCAGGGCCACTCTGACGAGCTCGCACACCTCCTGGTCCTTCAGGCCGAACGGACGAGCGATGTGGCGATTCGCTCCAAGCCCGAAGAGGACGACCCCGACGAAGCGCCCGGCCTCCCACACCCCGATTCGGACGAGCTTGGACTTCGGCATGCACCGGCTGTAGTGCCACCTCATGACGGCGTGCTTGGCCGCCGCATGGGAGCAGAAGTCAACGTGGAGTCCAGGTCTCATCGCGGGATCTTCGCTCCGCACTCCGGGCAGACGATCGGCTCCTTCTGGTCGAGCCGCGACTGGTCCTTCGCACTCGCGGGGTCGAACCTCGGGCCTTCGAGAAGGGCGTCCACGTCAGCGGTGCCCAGGCTGACCAGCAGCTCGCCGGCATCGGGGGCGTCGCGCAACAGATCGTGAAGGGCCTGCTCATCGAAGAGGTGGACGAGGTCCTCGAAGCCGAGGCCCGAGCCGCCAAGAGTCAGGGCGTTGTGGTCCACGCCGTAAGCTTCGGCCTGGGCCTGGCTTCGAGAGTCGAGACCGAAGAGGACCGGCACGAGCCAGCTTCCCTCGTCGTCCTGGGCGATGCCCCGCGGCGGCGGAGCGCCGGCCTCCTCCATGGACCTCAGCACCTCGGCTCGGCCGTTGCCCTCGACGACTCCACCTCGCCCCCCGTTGAGAGCCGGATCAAACGCTGGCGGGTCGCGGAACCCGTGGCGCTGGATGCTCTCGGCGAGCTGGCTCAAGTCGTGAAGCTTCGGGTTGCGATCCCAGAGCGCGAGCGTTGCCAGCGGAACGTAGCGGAGGGCGAGTCGGTCCTGGCTCATGGCGTACCTCCGCGGCTCGGCAGCAGGAGCGTTGCCCGGCGGTTCTTCCCAGCCCCTTGGTTCGGGACGGCATAGTCACACTCTGAACACCTCAGGATACGGACACCCCGAGCTTCCAAGCCCCTGCAGTGGCGGCAGCGGCGTCTCCCTCCCCGGCTAAAGTTGCTAATCTGGCTAAAGTGCGCGGCGGGTTTAGCAGCTTTAGCCACTTTAGCCGGCTCTCGCCGCAGCCGTTGGATTTCTTCCCAGGGATCGAAGTCGTGGTGCATCATGGCTTCACGATCCTCCAGACCTGCCTCCGCTTCGTTCCGGCGACCTCGGCCCCCTCGGGCACAGGAAGCAGCCAGCCGTGCTCTTCGAGGAGCTGGACGAGTTTCCGCGCCCGGGTCTGATCTCGCACCGCCCTCGGCCCTCGTTGGTAGATATCCGGCAACGAGATGAGCGCCTCGGTCCACGAGTCCTGGAGCCAGTGAAGGACGCCCTTGGCTTCGAGGAGATCGGCGTCGATCGCCCCCGCCTCGAAGAGCCGCAGAGCCTCCTGGGCGTAGAACTTGGCGAGGTCGATGCCGTGGGCGAGGTGGTTCTCGGACAGCTCTTCGCGCTGCGGGTCATGAAACAGGGCCACAACGCCCGCCAACCGGGCCGCGTGCTCCGGGAGCTTGTTGGCGAGGCTCCGGATCGACTCGTAGTCACCGCGCGGCCCCATCTCCTGCTCCACGTGATCGGCGAACCGGGTCCACAAGTCGCGGGCGAAGCTCGACAATCGGAGTACGTTGGGCCTGAGCTGGTTTCGGGTCCCCTCTGCCAACGGCATTGGCGTCGAGAGGATCTCCGAGAGCCGGCGGTTGTACTGGTTCAGGTGCTCGTCCGCCTCCGCAGTGGTCTCTTTCCAGAAGCGTGTGCCGACGGTGCCCTCGGGTGCCGCAACCAGAAGCCTCGACAGGAGCCCCTGGTCGGCCAGCAGGGGGTCCGCCAGGACCTCCGCGGCCACGCCGGGCTGGAGGAGGAGGTGGACCGCGAGGCGCCGACCCGGCAGGACGGCGAGTGGATCGCCCGCCCGTACTCGCTTCAACGGCTCCCCGTCCCAGAGGCTGCTCAGGGCGGCGGCGGTTTTCAGGCGGTTGTCCGAGTTCATCCCGTGACCGCCGAGGAACTGGCCGCCCTCCGAGCTGAAGAGACCGAGCGAAGGCCAGCCGCGGGCGAAGAGCTTGGTCAGCCCCTCGAACGTGGGCTCCGGGCAGGTGAGGAGTGGCGCCAACGGCTCCTCCGGGTGCGGCCCCAGCTCCTCGAGGGCAGCTCGCTTGAGCTGGCGAGTGGATTTCTTCTCGTTCAGTATCTGGCGCCGCTGCTGTTCCCACACCGCCAGGTCCATCTCGTAGGCTTGGTGATCCTGCACATAGCCCTCCGCCAATCGCCACTCCCGCTCCCGGATCGGTGCCGTCGCACACCCATCGGCGGAGGTCTTGCGCTCGCCACTGGAGGCCACCGAGAGGAAGAAGCCGCTCAGGGGTCGAACTGCGCCGGTCGGCAGCTCCACGTCGGCGAGCCCCTGGACGCCGAGGGTGGCGGCAGCGAGGACGCTCTGGGCGCAGATGGCATCAGGAGCCTGGGTCTTGTCCTGGACGGCGAGGGCCGCCGTGCCGAGAATTTCTCCGAGAGCGGTCGTGGGGAAGGGGGAGGCCGGCGGGAGCTCGCGGTGGAGGGGAAGCGGCGGCTCCCCGGCTAAAGCGGCCAAAGGCCCGGACGAGCCTGTGGAAGAACGCCCCTTGGCTCCTCGCGTGTGCGGAGCACCGTCGAGATGGATCGGACCGTCTGGAAGGGACGCGACCTCCGCGAGAACCTCGACGGCTTCCCGCGACACTTTCCAGGAGTGGCTACACTTCGGGTCCTGGCAGTGGTACTGCACGATCTCGCCGTCCACCGGGTGCTCGGTGGCTATATCGTGCCCGCACCGGACGCAGCGGTAGAACGAGTCCGGTTCGGTCGAGAGCTCCCGGCCAGAGAGGCTCATCGGCCAGCCTCCTCGGAAAGGCTCCTTCCCCGTGAATCGACATCTGGTGAATCGTCCAGGTCAGCCGATGTCGGGCCACCGACCAGCTCCCGGCTTTCGAGCCACTGCCGCACGGCGGACTCGCGCCAGCCGGTCGCGTTCGGGCCCAGCTTGACGGGCGCCGGGAAGCTGCCGTCGCCGACCCACCTGTAGATCGTGGCGATCGAGACGCCCGTGATTCGCAGTAGCTCGGGCTTTCGGATAATGCGGTCGAGCTCCATCGCCAGCACCCTCAGGGTGCCTCCTCCGCAGACTGCGGGCGAACAGCTCGGTCCGTCCAGGAATTCTTGTGCGTAGCCATGGACTCCTCCTCGGAACCATCGCAACACACGTGATGGGACATCCGGGCCGGATGTCCAATGGGCGGGCTGTTATGTCGTCCGCGTGGCGGCCTTCTCCGCACGCTCGATACGCTTACGCAAGGCGTCGATGGCTCGCTCTCGCGACTCTGGGTCGGCGCGGTCTACGTCGTAGCCCCACGGCTCGGGGTCCCAGGGTGCGCTGTCGATCAGGTGAGTCGCCGCTGCACGAGCTGACTCGTACTTGCCGGGGTGGAGAGCTCGGACCTGGCACACCGCAGCGAGCAGCTCGCGCCGCTGCTCCTCTAGCGTTGCACGGGCCTTGACCTGACCTGCACGAACGGCACGCCACGCCTTCATCTCGGGCCAGCTGTGCCTCGCCTCAGCCTCCGCGGCCAGCGCGCCGACGATCAGGGCCTCGCTGGCGGCGTAGCTCGCGTCACCACGAGCAATGTAGTGGCGGACCGATCGGATGGCCCGCAGAATGTCCTCGGCGTATCGAGCTCGTGAGTGTTCTGGCGGCCGGGCGTCCAGCGCTCGGTCGGGGAGAATTCCAGGAGTGTTCTGACAGACCCGCTCTAGGTGCTCGATTCTTCCTTCGAACGTGATGAGGTAGGCCCGTCTCTTGGCCTCCTCTTTGAAGCGCTCCCAGGCCGCTCGGTCCGTAGGCTTGCGCTCCGTTGCCACGTCGTCGCGGACGGTGCCACGCATGTCGTCAGTCATCAGCCCACCGCCGCCGCGTCCACCATCTCGATTCGCACGCGCTTGCCGAGGACCCGCGCCCCTCGCTCCAGGGTCAGGAGCGTTGCCGAGGGCACGTCGGGATCGAGGAGCCGGTCCAGCGAGGAGCGGCTCGTCCCCATCCGCCGGGCCATGGCGGACTTCGACAGCTCCTGCTCCCTCATGGCCTCGGAGATCTGGTAGGCGAGGACGCGCTTCGCCGCCACAGCCTCGACCTCCTCCAGCAGGCCCTCCTCCCGGAGGTAGTCGTCGAAGTCGCTGCCCAGGTGCTGCTCGTTCATCTCGTTCTCCCCGCCTCAGAGGCCCTTCGTCTCGGCGATCGCCTCGGCGATGAGCGTCTGGTCGACGCCGTGGCGGGCCAGGGACTCGATGAACTCGGAGAGCTCGACGCCCCCCTCCAGCCTTTCCAGGTCCCGGCGCAGTCCCTGGCCCACGTAGGAGCGGAGCAGCGGCTGGTACCCGGAGAACCCGAGGGTCGGAGCGATCCGCTTCAGGTCGTCGACGACGTCTTCCGGCATGCGGAGGCTGATGGTGATCATTGGGCGGTCCTTCCGCAGCCGCTTCTTGAGGTCACTGATTTTCATAGGTCGTTCTCTCCATGCGTGTGGCCCGCCGGGCCGAGATGATGCGGAACACGTCCTCGCGTTCGACGAAGACCACGTAGAGGAGCAGCCCCTGCGCCGTGAAGCCCAAGATGCCTTCGCGGGCCTCCCCGCCCTCGGCGCCGGCGTCGAAGGTTCGGAGGTACGGATCGAAGAAGGCCTCACAAGCCGTCTCGAACTCGACACCGTGCTTGCGCCGGTTTGCGGCTGCCTTGGGCGCGTCCCACTCGAAGTGGATGTTCTGGATGGCGTAGCGAACTGACACGGGCGAGCCTACCTTGAGCGTATATACGTTGTCAACATGCCTGGCAGAAGGGCTGGCAGCCCTCGGCAAGGGGGCGGTCTGGCCTTGCGGTGCCAGCCGGAAGTTCGAGACTCACGGATGGACCTCTCGAAGCCCTCGCGGCCGCGGGAACTCGACCACCGTCCCGGCCGGCCCGCCGCCCACCAGCACCTCGACCCGCCGGCCCCAGAGGGCGAGGGCCTGCCGCTTCTCCGGGTCCATCCCGTAGCGGTCGTAGACGGCCGTGACGTCGGAGTCCTTGTGGTTCAGGATCGCCTGGACCGTCCGCCGCTCGACGCCGAGCGCCCGCATCCTGGAGGCCGCCGTCCGCCGGAGGTCGTGCGGGGTCCAGGGGCGCATCCCGGTCCGCTCGACGATCGCGTAGTTGGCGGTCTTGAGCGTCGTCAGGTGCCGGCCCTTCCGGTAGGGGCTCTCGAACACCCACCCGGAAGCGCCGGTTGCCGGCCGGAGCCGGGTGAGGATCTCTCGGACGTGAGGGGAGAGCGGCACCCGGTTCGCCTCGCCGTTCTTCGCGACCTCGGCCGGGATCACCCACCAGGAGCCGTCCTCGATGTCGGCCCACCGCATCGCCATGACCTCGCCCGGGCGCTGGGCCGTCAGGAGAATCAGCCGGAAGGCCGAGGCCGAGACCGGGGCCTCCTCCTGCCTGGGGGCGGTCGTCTCCAGCTCGTCGAGGGCGCCCCAGAGCGTCTGGATCTCCTCGTCCGAGAGCACGCGGTCGCGCCCGCCCTTCTTCAGGTGCTCCCGGACCCGGACGGGGAGCTTGACGCCGGTCGCCGGGTTGCCGGTGACGAGGCCCTGGTCGGCCGCCCAGTCGAACATCTTCGACAGGAGGGCGCGGAGGTTCCGGGGCGCCGTGGTGGTGGGCTTGCCGCGGGCGGCCAGGGTGCCGTCGGCGAGGGCCTGGAGGAGGTCGCGGACGTCTTGCTTCGTGATCTCGTCGACGGGGCGCTCGCCCCACTGCGGCACCACATAGGTCTCGAGCTGCCAGCGGTCGAGAGCGTGGCTCTTCTGCCGCTTGTGGGGGCCGGAGTACTCCTCGAGATAGCGGTCGGAGAGGGCCTCGACGGTCTCGGCGCCGCTTCGCTCTCGGGCGGCCACCCGCTCGGCCTGGGGGTCGTCGCCGGCGGCGATCCGGCCCAGCTCCTGCTCGGCGAGCTCGCGGGCCTGCTTGAGGCCGAGGCCGGGGTAGTCGCCGAGCTTGAAGATCCGCCGGTGGTTGTCCCCCTTGCGCCTGTAGAAGACGAACCAGACCCGGACGCCGGTCTTGTACACCCGGAGCACCAGGCCCCGGACCTGGTCGTCCCGGAGCTTCTCGTTGGTTGAGGCCCGCCGGCACCTTGGCGGATCGAATCGTGCGGTCGGTCAATCCCATGGTCGTCTCCTGGTCCTGGGGCCGCCCTCGCCCCGCCTTCCGGCGGTGGCAACGATGGGGTCCGTCGTTGCCAGACCCCCGGGGGCCGAGGCCCCTTCGACCCCGGAACCGGGCCTTCGGCCGCTCCTGCCACCGGGCACGGAGGACCATGGGTCTGTCGTTGTCCCATCGTTGCCAGGATGCCTGCGCTTGGGCGAGGTCTCCATGGACCGGATGGTACACCATGAGACGATGCTAAGTCCAGCCACCGCAACGAGTTACGGAGACCGCATGAGTCCCTATGAGACGGGATGAGACGGGGTGATCTCCCTTGAGAATTACAGCGACAACTAGTCTACGGATCAGAAGGTTGGGGGTTCGACTCCTCCTGGGCGCACCACCCTAAGTCCAACCCACAGAGACAGTTAGAAGACATGGCCGACGGTCGATATCTCGGCCGGGCGGTCTATCGTTGCTCTATCGTTGCAGCTGAGCACGCGCTAGGCGACGAGGGGGGAGGGGTGTGCGCGTAAGTGACTGACGGGGTGAGGGTTGCTGGATTCGTCCCGCGGCTAATCTAAGCGACCCTTCAAACTAGCGTTGTATCAGGGGCTCTCAGGGGGGCTCATCCGGAGGGCGGTTCGGAGGGCGTCCGGGAGGCCGATCCCCGGAAACACTGGGGGAAGCGGGGATAGAGCATCTGACTGGAGATCAGAAGGTTGGGAAGGTGGAGATCTCTAACATGCGCCGTCCGGGTCCGTTTGTGAAGACACGGAGCCGCCGCAGATTGATTCTACAGCGCAGCACCTTCGTGAACAAAGGCCAGCAAAGAGCTTTGAGCCTCCGACTCGGGCATTTCTCTTGGTGGCCGCTTGCAATACAGTGCCGATGCAGCTTCGAGCACCCCCCCCACGCCAGCTGCTTTGGCGCGCATCGCCACTCGTACCGCATCGACCATTATTCCAGCGGAATCAAATCCGTCCTCAACCTCGAGATGGCAGTCCCCGCGCAGACCAACTCCGCCAAAAATTCTACCTTCGACCCGGATGTATGCTTCCTTCCGATTTCGAAGAAAGGGAATATGGTCGACCGCAGATACGTGAACCTTAGCCGAGCTGTTCCTACCAAGAGCCGCCTCAACTGCCATTGTCTTAGACTGACGTTTGCCACGAGAGTATCGACCATCAGTTACAAGATTGAGGAAGTCCATGTCGCCCCCCCAGTCCAACTGAAGCGTCCGATCCAGGACCGCGCCACGTTCGTCGAATAGGCGGACGAGCATTCGGTGCAGAATGGTAGCTCCAACCTGCGACTTGATATCATCGCCCACAACGGGCAGATGACTACGGACTGATTCGGAAGCGATTTCCCGATCACTGGCTATTCGTGCGGGCATGCCATTTATTATCGCGCAACCTGCGTGGAGCCCAGAAAGAGCATAGCTGCGAGCGCTCCGATTAGCTCCCGTGGGCAGAAGAATAATCAAGACATCGGCGCTAGATTCTCGCAGCGCCAACTCTACGTTGGACGCAGCTCTCGAAGAAGGCGATACCATAGACCTCCACTTGCGGCCCATTTGGTCGAGCAAAGGGCCACGCTGGATCGGTACGCCCAGTTCCTTCGGCCGGAAGATCTCGACTGCACAATTGGGGCTCTCAAAAATACCGACAGCTAGGTCCTGACCGACCTTTTCACGGTCCACATCGAAGGCGCATACAAACTCCAGCGCCGCAGCCGAAAATCCTGCTACGACAGGCTCGGTGGCGTCGTCCCGCTGGCCACTCCTTATTCGCTCCACACCCTGAACAAAAGCGCTGGCGACGTTCCCAACTCCCGCTAAGGCGACTTTGATCCTACTTACTTCGCTCGGCTGAACGCCAGTCTTCCTCCCTCTCATCGCATCCCCCTATGGACCTATTGCAACCTTCCGAGGAGCCTTTGCCTGAAGAAAGCTCAGGGCATTCAAGATCTGTAGCCACGTGACCTCGATCACGTGTAGGCCTCCCTCGATTGGCAGCGCATACTCTGCAATTTGTTCCACTGAGATGATCTCGAATCCCGGTCCGGGTCGGTAAGTATCAAGCTGATATGCCGATTCTATTCGACCTCCATCCAGAGGCGAAACATCGGGGAGTAGCCCTGGAGATCCTGCAAGTGCCGTAAGGATGGTCTCAGCGAGAGCTGTGCTGCCTGCAAGAAACAGGTCCAAGATGATCCCTGCGAAGACTGCCTCACCATGGGATATGGAGAAATTACTTGCCCTTTCCAGGCTGTGTGCGTGAAGATGGCCATATAGGAGTATTCGCCCAACATTCTTCTCGAACGGATCGAAAGTCAAAACTCTGCGCTTGAGCTCCATTGTAGTGAGAGCCAGATCGTAGCAATCGTCTACAGAGACATCGGTCGCCCCCAGTAGAGCCAACGTCTTCTCGAAGAGCTTCTCGTCTTGTAACAGTCCATGCTTCAGGCACTCGCTTAGTCCGCGCTTCCGCTCAAGCTGAGGCAACGAGTCGAGGAGCCTGCGATCTACTACGACGGCGGCGGGGTTCGCATACACACCAACTACATGCTTGAGGGGAATGCTTCCGCCAGGTCGAATTACGTTCACACCAGTCTTACTGCCGACGATCACGTCGGCAATTGCCATTACCGTGGTGGGAATCAAGACGAAGGGAAGGGCCCCGCGGTGGAGTGTGGCTGCGACGAGGCCTCCAAGATTGAGCATTGCACCGCCCCCGACGACCACAATAGCACCTCTAGGAGTAGGGAAGCTCTCTAGGCACTCCAGCTCGAGCCGCTCGTAAAGGTCCCATGTCTTGTCGGCCTCTGTCAACTCTACCGGCTGAATCTGGATCCTGCCTTTAGCCGCGCGCGAGAGGAAGTCGG
The DNA here is from genome assembly GCA_963837945.1 of uncultured Acidobacteriota bacterium. GTDB lineage: Bacteria > Acidobacteriota > Thermoanaerobaculia > Multivoradales > DATKCC01 > CAVUBL01. The sequence continues at coordinate 421,466 of CAWIQD010000006.1, read as the reverse complement.
AGATTAAGGTCATCTGGGGATTCGAGACGACATTCTTGTCAACGAGCACGAGAAAGGGCCCGTCGAAGGGATGGAACCAGGGCGTCTCCAAAGGGGGCTCGAAGATCGGGAAGGCGTCGTACCGACGAGGCATACCAGGCTGAAGACTGACATACCCCTTCACGCCCTTCTCGACTACTTCCCCATCATTGATCAGAAACCGCTTGATCGGCTGCCACTGTATGAGCTCACGTTGGTTGTGCGAGACGACGACCAGTGTGCCACCAACTGCCTGAGCCCACGCCTTCAAGACCTCTACAAGTCTCGGCCAGACGTCAGCTTGCACTCCCGCGAACGCTTCGTCGAGAAACAGCACCTTACAGCTCCGACTTGCTTGGGCTTGGAGAAGCCTCGCCACGGCTTTGGCTCCACCTGATAGCTGCCGCGGGTACTTGTCCATAATGTCCCGAAACTGCCGCGGATAGAGGTCAAGAATCTTCCGCGCACGTTCCATGACCTCCTGCGCCGGGTAGGCTCCGTGGTGCAAAGGGAATTCGCCCTTGCCCTCCACACCCCTCAGATAGCGAGTTAGCCAGTCTATGTGAATCCAATCCCGAAGAATTTCACCAGCGAGAGAGAGATAGTTTCTCCAAGTGGGAGAGGCATGCCTCATCAGGACCTGTTCCCGAACTGTCATAGACGGTATCAACTCGTCATCTTGAAAGACAGCAACGAGCCCTGTCTGAAGTGCATCGGCCACGTGTCGGATTGAGACTATTCGGTCTCCGACGATGGTCCGGCCACCCTCCTCGTCAGCTCCAACACGCGGTGGGAGGACGCCCATCATTAGCTTGATTAGGACGCTCTTGCCCGACTGATTAGCACCCTCAAGAGTATAGATTCCTTGTTGCTCCAGGTCGAACTTCTGCCACTTGTTGAGAACATATCGGCAGCTGCCGCTCTGATCTCGAACGTAGATCGCGATGCCATCGCGTCGAAAGATTGGGATCGACATAGCACTATTCCACTAGTTTCGTCGGGATGACTAGGTCTCTGTTCGCGAGCCTTCCCTGCCAGATCGCTTCAAGCGCCTGCACAGCCTTCGCACCCATGCCCCGGGGGTTCTGAGCAAGTGTTGCTGATAATCTACCCTCCCTCACGGCTTCAACTGCCTCCTCCGTAGCATCGAAGCCCACTACGACCACGGTGCCAGGCTTCACACCGGCCTGTCGTAACGCCTCCAACGCGCCAAGGGCCATCTCGTCGTTCGCAGCAAAGATCGCATCGAAATGCTGACCGAGCGCCAACATACTGTCCACGGTAGAACGAGCCTCATCCCGACGCCAGTTGCAGGTACGTTCCGTGAGGTCTATAACACTCCCGCTCGCAGCTTCTCTCCTCTGAAGTTCCTCCCGAAACCCCTGCCTTCTTGCAGCGGCAGTCTCATGGCCGTCCGTCCCATTTAAGAGGAGAAGGCGCGCCGAGTTCTCAACCCGATCCAAAATATAGTCGGCCGCTACCTTCCCGCCATCTTTGTTGTCCGAGCCCACGAATGCGTCATAAGTTGTTCCGGCTGCAGCAAGCGCCTCTGAAGCGATTCGGGTATCTATTAGAACTACAGGTACTCCGAGGTCCCGGAACCTCTTGATCTCTTGCACGAGTTCCATGTTTGACCCGGAGGGTGTCAATAGAACACCCCGGAGAGAATGTCGAGCAGGTGCCTGTGCTTCTTGCTCAGCGAACTCTGCCAGCAGGCGCCGCTGACTCCCTACATCGCCCTCCTTGGTCCCGGCTCGCACAATAACCGAAGGAGCTGGCGTCAGTTTCGACAGCTCGGCTTCCACACCGTCCTGAATGCTCTTGAAGAAGGGATTGTCCCTAGTCTTGAGGACGAGAAGCACTTCCGATGCCGGCGTTGATGCCCGTGGATGACACGACAGGAAAGAGCCTAGTAGAAGGCAAGACGAAAGACCTAGCACGCAAATCCGCAGAGCTGTGGGCGTCTTCATTGCTTCACCTCTGTCACTTTCTGTTCCGCGTTGATGGTTTGGGTTGGTCCGCTAAGTCTACGCCCGAGAGGAAGAAGAAGCAAAATGAAGAGAATAGCGAAAAGACCGTTAGCTACCTGCTGCTGAAACTCTTGGAAGATGCTGAGGTCCGATCCCAGAACGATAGTTTGGAGACAAATCCAGAAGAACGCGGCCGCTATGACTGAGGGCAAGAAAAGGTAGCCACCGGTCATGACGGTTCCGCCTAGTATGGCTATCGCTATAGCTACGAGTTCCTTTCCTGCGTGCTCCACCGTGGGAGCGCCGGTATTGAGCAGGGCCCAGAGCGACCCTGCGAGTGCCGAGAGTGCGCCGGAGAGGGAGTAGGTCGCTAGATAGACTCCACGAGTCTTAATGCCGGCGTAAATAGCACTATCGCGATTGGCGCCGACAGCACGCGCCCGTCTCGGAAGATTCGTGAGGCCGATGAGAAATACAGTGAGGGAAAGTGCAAGAATTGACTTAGTAAAGCCGCCTCCGCCGAAGTCCCAATAGTCGGCTGGTGGAACGAAATCAAGCCACACGCCACTCGTAGTGCCCTTAACAAGTCCGGAATCTGCAAAGACGAGACTGACTACGAACCAAAGCGCACCAAGGGCCCAGGAAAGGATGAGAGGAGGTAGGTTGCGGTAGACTCCCCATCCAAGACCCAGACCAGAAAGCACGCCGAAGAGTAGTGCGGCTACAAAACACAAGATCTGAGGAGAACCGAGTTGAGAAGTAGCCGCAAATATAATTCCGCCGGCTGTCGCCACGCCGGCGGTCGAAATGTCTACGCCCCCCGTTGAAAGAACAAGGGCTGTCCCCATTGCAATTAGTGCTAGGGGGGTTCCCTCTTTAATAACGCGGACGATGAGGCTATGAGTGGCTGGGATCAGGCCGGGAGCTTCGTACCGATTGACATAAACGACCGCAACCACAGCGAGAAGGAACGGTGCAATCCAAAACATCGCTGAGGGTCGGTTCAGCACTGAGCTAATATGGCCCTTGACCCGGCGAAAGAGGCGGCTAAGCATATCTCGCTGCTCCTCCTGCGGTGCTCCGGAGGCGAGCATCCCGCGGAAAAAGAGAGAACTTATCTCGTAGGATTTGAAGCCTAGCAGGGACGGAGACCGTGCGTCAAGGAGAGGATGCTTAGAAGAGTCAGGAACGCCATGGCTGGAGGAGGTGAGCTGGCAAGACCTCTAGAAGTGGTTGCAGGTCCGTTGACACCCGCCCCTCACCCTCCGTACTCACCAGCCCCTCCGCTCCGAGGGCCGCCCGGGGAACTCCCGCCTGGGCCTGGACCCCGGGCCAGGGGCACCATGACCCGACGACGACCCCGCAGACACCGACCCCCCAACCCCGACTCCAATTCCAGCCCACCCCTGCTCCGGGACCTCCCCCCGGACGAGCGCCCCCGCCAGCGGCTCCTCAGATCCGGCGGCCCCTCCCTCTCCGACCCCGAGCTCCTGTCCATCATCCTCGGCAACGGCTGCCGGGAGGTCTGCTCCCTCGACCTCGCCCGGCAGATCCTGGAGGAGGTCCGGGGGCTGGTCGGTCTGGTGGGAATCCAGGCCGAGACCCTCCAGCGCCGCGGGATCGGGGAGGCCAAGGCGGGGTCCGTCCTCGCCTCGCTGGAGCTGGCCCGCCGACTCGCCCGGGCCGAGATCCCCGAGCGGGAGCTTCTCGACCGGCCCGCGGAGATCGCCCGCTACCTGGTCCTCCGGTACGCCGTTCGGGATCAGGAGGTGATGGGTGCCCTGTACCTCGACGCCCGGCACCGCCTCATCGCCGAGTCAGAGATCTTCAAGGGAACCCTGATCCGAGCCGCCACCGAGCCCCGCCCGATCCTGTGCGCTGCTCTAGCTGTCGGGGCTGGGGGCATCCTGCTGTGGCATACCCACCCAAGTGGCGACCCATCCCCGTCGCCCGAGGACATCCGGTTCACCCGGCGGCTGGAAGAGGCCGGCGCCATCGTCGGGGTGAGGTTGCTCGACCACCTCATCCTCGGAAGCACGAACCGGTGGATCTCGCTCCGGAATCGGGGGGTGCTCGGATGAGCGACGAGATTCGCACTCCGAACGACACCCCGATCGACGGCCGTGGCGATGATGACCGCGGCGCCGAGTCCACCAACCTCGTCACCAGAACACCGAATCCCGCCCTCCGGGAAGGCTTCCTGGTCATCCTCGCCGGCGAGCCCGAGCACCAGGAGACCCTCCGCCGGTTCGGGGATCTCCTCCACACGATGGTCGGCGAGACCGTCCGGACGCCCTGCCCGGTGCCCATGGTCCAGGCTGAGGCCGAAGCGGCGGTGGTGGATCTCCTCGAGTTGACCGAGCGACTGGCCGACGCCGCCACCTTTGCCCACGTGGACGAACCGGCTGAGGTCCAGCTCGGCGCCGTGACCGGGAAGCAGGCCAAGGTGCTACGGAAGGTGATCGCGGCGCTGGAGGCCGGTCTCGCGGAGATGACCGCCGACGAAGAGGACGACGGGGACGCAGACGAGGATGGTGACGACGGGGAGGGCACCCGGTGAGCGCGCCCGGACCGCCCCTCGATCCCGCCGACACCCTCCAGCCCTTCGACCTCGCCAACGTCCGCGCCCAGGAAGCTGCGAAGCGCGCCCTGGAGGTCACCGCCGCCGGAGGGCACTCGATCCTGATGATCGGCCCCCGCTCCTCGGGGAAGACCCTCCTCGCCCGCAGTCTGCCCGGAATCCTTCCACCTCCGACACTCGAGGAGCGAGACGCGATCGCCAAGACCTACCGCCGGGCGAAGCTGGAGCCGCCTCCTGGTCGACCCATCCGCGCTCCCCACTTCAGCACCCGGCCTCTGGTCCTCTTCGGCCGCCGCCGGCCCGGAGAAGTGGACCTGGCCCGTGGCGGCGTCCTCTACCTGGACGATCTCTCCGCTTTCGGGAGGCGATCCCTCCGAGTGCTCCGGCAGGCGATCGAGGAAGTCGGCGGGGCAGGTACAGGGAAAGGTGTCGCCCTAGACCGCCTCCCGTTCCACCTCGTCGGCGCCATGCGCTCCTGCCCGTGCGGCAACTCTGGCAGCGCCTACCGGGAGTGCTCCTGCTCGACCCGCGATCTCGACCGCCACTGGGCACCGGTGGAGGAGTCCATCCTCGATCTCGTCCACCTGGTCGTCGAGGTTCCGGCGCTCTGCCTGTGCGAGTACCTCGGTGGACCGGGAGAGACGAGCGCCCAGGTCCGAGAGCGGGTCCAGACCGCCAGGGATCGCCAGCTCTCTCGACCAGACCAGGACACCCTCAACGCGCACCTTCCAGTGGCCGCACTCCCGAAGTTCTGCGAGCCAGACGCCAAGGCCCGCCAGCTCCTGGACACCGCCTTCGACCGTCTGGGGCTGACCATCCGGGAGACCGGGATCATCCTCCGGGCGGCGAGGACCATTGCCGACCTGGCCGGGGTAGAGACCGCCGGCGCCCCGCACGTTGCCGAAGCGATCCAGTACCGGAGCCTGGCGAGCCGGCGGCACGGACCACGGGCAGGGACGGGCCAGCGATGACTCCGGCCGAAGCCCAGGCCGAGCTGCGGACGATCGCCGAGGAGCTGCTGGCGGTGGAGGATGGACTGCGGCGGGTGTGGGAGGCGGTGCCCCGGTCGCCGGACGAAGACGCGATGTTCGAGGGGCGGAAGGCGTGGGACCCGGCGACGGAGATCCGGACGGTCGTGGAGTGCGTGGGGGAGGAGCTGAGGCGGGTCGTGGAGTCGCTGGAGCGGGCCTCGCGAGTGACAGAGCAGGACCTCCGGCAAGGGCAATGTTCGCGGAGCTGACGCGGTTCCTGACCCATCGAGACGGTTCCGCAGACGGTGACGCAACGGCTGGGGATCATTCGTAAGTCCTCGCCGTACCCCGTCTCGCCAAGGCTACCCAGATCGTACAGAGAGGCTCCTCGAAAGGAGGAGTCGGGATGCGCGAGGAGACGGAGCGGTTTCGTCGGCCAGATTTCGCGTGAGGTCTCTCATCCACCCGCGAATAGAGGCGCTTGAAGCCGCTTCCCCTGCGGGTCCTGTACCACAACAATCGCACGTTCCCTGGCCCGCGTGATCGCATTGTAGAGTAGTCGCCGCTGTCTCTCAGCGCCGGGCTGCACCTTAAGGGGCCATAGTACGACCACAGACTCAAACTCGCAGTTCTTGGCCTGATGGGCAGTCAATGCGAATGTTCGCCGTGCTTCCCGTGGGCCAAACGCTCTGCGTCGGTGCACGATTCGACCGATCTCGTCGGTAGCTTCACCTACCGTCACCGTTCGCCGTCCACCAACATTCTGTTGCTTCTGAACCCAATCACGGAAATCGTGGGCTTTCGTTCGGTGGGCACTTTCTGCGAGTTTCCCACAACATACTTCACACTCAGGATCGTCTGGAAGCTCCAGGGCAGCCAGCAGTCTCAACCGGAGTTCCTCTTCGCTCGCCTCCCACTTCACCGGGAACGGACCGGCAGTCGCCCTGGTGCGCTTGCTCCTTGCTTTCCTTGTGCTGATCCAAGTCAGGAGATCATCTACGAACGGCGATGTCCCAGGCGCCGTTGGCGAAATGATGGCAATTTCATCGGATTGGCTCCACACCCTGATACGCCATGCCACATTTCCCCCACCACTTGCGGCCGTTGGGGCGGATGCGATTTCGAAGCCAGTTCCTCGATCAGATTTCAGCGGCAAACCCTCTCGAAGATTTCTCGCAGCAGCTAGGAGACCCTCGACACGGGTACGCCAGTTGTAATCCAGAGTCACAACCTCGCCTGCATCCTTTGCCCAGGAGATGGCCTCGTTTTCGGAATCACCAGAGAGGTCTTGGAAAGCATCAGCAGCGCACATGGTGCAGAGATGGGGGGCCAGACCTGACAGCAGTTCGATTTCGCCCCCTTTGCAGTCCTGCATCTCATCTACCACCAGAAGCGGATACTTTCGAGCTACCCACGGACCTACACCCGGATGCCGCAATAGTCGGCCTGCGGCCGCCGTAATAGCCTGGAAATCCCCCTCTGGTGTCGGAACTCCCAGCTCGTGAGCGAGACTCCTCCACCGGCGGACTAAGTGCCATGCAAAGCTGTCGATAGTGGCGCAGTCGACACATCGGCCGACACCGTCAGGCCCCTTAAGCGCCGCCTCCATTCTGCGCCTGGACCCGTGGTGCTTGGTGAGCCCCAGAACTCGCTGGCCGTCACTGAGGGGTCTCGTCTTGACGTGCTCACGGGCTCCGGCCAGCAACCGAGTGGTCTTTCCAGTACCTGCCGCGCCCTCAAATAAGAGCAAGTTCATTGGACTCACGCAAGAAAACGAACAACCTTCGTTTCGCCCGTCGTCCTGTTCTCGTCGGGCTGAAGATGCGCAAAGCCTGTATCCACTCCGAGGGCCGCTCGACACAAAGCCTCCAAGACAAGGCGGGCACGCTCGACGCACGGCACCGAGGCTCTCAGCGCCCCGGCGATCTCCTCATGAGCCATATAGTGCGCTTTCAGACCACCTGTCCTCCCGTCTTCGTTCTTCAGCGCCTGTACGAGCTCGGCGAGGTCCGCAAATCCCCATTCAAGCCTTTCCCGAATCTGAGGTAAGACACCTGGGTCGTCTGCGGCGATAGTCCAGGCGACGGTATCCTCAATCGTCCACCCGTCGGGCCACTGGAGGATGCTCAAGGGGGGAGGTGAACAGGCAAGTAGGTCCGCTACGTAGTCGTTTCCCGCTGCGTCGCCATCTAGGAGAGCCATGATGTGAGGGTGGAGGCTTCGCAGTCTCTCGTAAGTTACTCTGACGGCGGATTTCCGAGTCGGCACCACACCGACGACGGAACCAAACGGCGGAACCGGACTTGATGTCGAGTGAAGGGAACGCTCGCCCGTCTCCACAATGTCGAGGAAAAGTCGCAGCCACTCGTAGTCGGTCCTCCCCTCTGGGATTAGGACGCGGGGAAACATCAAGGCTTCGACGAGGCGACTTCGATCGTCCGTATAGAGCTGAACCAATGGGTTCGGCTCTTGAATCATGGATGAGGGCGCAAGCGGTCGCCCTTCAAGTTGCCCGCTTACTACATGGTTGCCCGCGGCAGAGGGGAAAATCCGACTTAAGAGTTGAATGCTCCTCGCGTCGAAAAAGGCTGCTACTCTAGGAGCGTGAGTCGTAACGATCACTTGGTCTGAGACGCCTGCCGCCTCACCGATCAGCCTCCTCTGAAGGCCAGGGGGGACGTGCAGCTCCGGTTCCTCTAGGGCCAGGATGAACGACTCTCCCTTCTCTTGTCGAGCCCGGCCGAGTTCCAAGAGGAGCACCAGAGACTGAAGGGAGACGAGACCGCTCCCGTGCCTCGCTGCAGGTAGGGATGGTCCGTCGTCAGTCTCGTAGTGCGGAACTAGAGCACCTAGCACAGAATCTGAGTCCGTGTTCGTAACACGAAGCTGAAACCTTGGCGTTCTCGGTACAAGCTCAGCAATTTTCGCGTCGATTCTGCCGACAAGCTCGGCTAGCTGTGGATCCTCTTCAAGAGGAGAAGAAGGGCTCCTAAGGTGATCCCGGAGTTCCAGGATTCTCTCGGCCGGGACGCCACCAAGCGTTGTCACCACCTTTCGGAAGAGCTCTGAGCCGAAAGAGAGTGTAGCCGGCCACGTTCTTCGAGCTGGAAGCACGAAGAAGCCAGCCTCCTGGACTAGCTTGTATGGGCAGTGTCGGACTGCGTCCTCCAAGAAAGGATCGACCAAATCGTCCTCGTCATGGAAGTAGCGAAACTGCTCGACCTCTAAGGTCTCTCGGTCGAATCTAGCCGCAAACCCAATCTGTACGCAAAGCTCAGATGCTTCACTTGTCCGCTGAGCGTGGGTGGAGGATGCCGTCGGACTCCACCATCTTTCCACCGCTCGGTCATGCCGGAACCACTGAGGAGAATCTGAAGGTTGGTTTGAAGAAAAGGCCCCAAGGGTAACGACTATTCGGATACGGTCTTGCGGCGCGGGAGAGCTACCTGTAAAGTCGTGCTCAGTCAGGTCCCGCACCAAGCGTTGCCGACCCATCACGAGGCTCAATGCATCAACAATGGTGCTCTTGCCGGAGCCATTAGGTCCTACTAAGGCAACCTGGGAAGGGAAAAGCAACCTGGAGCTCTGTATGCCCCGGAAGCCGCAGATATCGAGCGCCAGTACTCGCATCAGGGTGTTTCCTCCTGCCTCTAGCTGAGTCCGGAGTCGAGGAGCGGATCGTCACGCGGGCCAACGCATTCGCAGGCTGGGGAGGTCCTCTTCGACGAGCGGCCACACCTCGTCGTCGTAGCCCGTCTCGTCGTCCTCCCACTCCCGGAGGAGCTTGGCCGCCTGGCGATACCTCTCCTCCCGGCTTCGCTCGGGCGGCTCGGCGACTGCGGTCTGGGTTCTAGGTGTGGCTCCGCTCTTCATGGCCTCCGCCGCGTCTGGTTCTTCCAGCACCGGCGGAGTCTACCAGGCTTGTGATCATGCTCGGGCGCTCTGAGGGGCTGGTGCGCATGGGTGGCGGTAGGACCGCGACGCCGTGCACAATCCGCGACACACCTGCCTCCGCCTCGGATCCTCGAAGATTTCCGGCTTCGGCTGGTTGACTTGCCGCCGCGTTCATCCGTACTCCTAGGCCATCGAAAGAGCCGGGGCGCCGATGCCCCACCAACCCAGGAGGTTCCAATGAACACAGGATTCCAGTTCTTCGAAGGCGCCCGCACCGAGTCGAAGGCGCCGCAGGTCACCGTCCGCCGCAGTGGTCAGATGGTCTTGACCGCCGCCGCCATCGCCATGCTGGGCGAGGGAGTCACCCACGTGCAGTTCGGCTTCGACGTCGACGCCAGGGCCGTGGCGCTTCGACCGGCTCCCAAGGGTGCCAAGGGCCGCTACCGCCTCCGGGCTCAGGCCAACGGGTCGAGCCTGGTCGACAGCCGCCGGTTCCTGGCCCATCACGTGGTTGAGGCCGAGAAGGCGCAGACGTTCCCGGCCGAGGACTTCGGAGGCGGGGTCGTCGGGTTCCGGTTCGACGAGGCAGCGAGCGAGACCGGCAGCGACATCGGGACCGAGGGCGAGAGCAAGGCCCCGACCCCGGCCGCCGAGCCGAAGCCGGCCCGCACAGTGGAGCAGAAGGTCGTCCGGACCGGGAAGCGGAAGGCGACCGCCGTGGCGGCCTGATCCGTGCTGCAAGGGACAAGGGGGCGAGTCGTCCGAGTGACGGCCGCCCTCTTGCCTCGTGGGGCCTGTCTGTCAGGCCGACCAATCGACCCCACAGGGCCTGTGGATCGTCCGCTCCGTCCCCGTTGACACCCACCGGCCGGACCCCGTACTCCTGGCGCCCATGATCCACCAGACCAGCACCACCGGGACCACCCCGGCCAGCACCAGCCAGCCCTCCACCTGTCGAGGGGTCCACCCATGAGCACCCGTCCAGCCCGTGCCCGAGCCCTGGCCGTCCTCCGGATCTTCCGGGAAATGAGCCAGAGAGACCTCGCCCGGCTCTCCGGGGTGAACAAGGCCACGATCTCCGGCTACGAGCAGGGCAGGCTAGCGATCGGCCCTGACAACCTGGAGAAGATGCTCTCGGCGCTCGGATTGTCCGACCGGGCCTGGGAAGCGACCATCCGGCACGTCCAGTGGATCGACCACCTCCGAGGGGCAGCGGCTGGCGGATTGGACACCGGAACCGGCCAAGCGTTCCTCCTCGCCGAGACGATCGCCCGGGAGATCGAGCGGGGCGTCTCGGCGGTGCTGCGGGAGGTGACCCGGCCCTCGGGGTCGAGAGCCGGCGACGAGTACCCGTTCGACGACACCGACGACAGCCTGTAGGTCCGACACCGTCTCCAGGCATCCATCCGGCGCCGGGATTCCCCGCGTCTTTCTGCGTCCTGGTTGACATCCCCTGGTCGACCTCCGTACTGGTGGGGCATGCCGAGATCCAGCCGATCGAACCCGCCCCAGCGCCTCCTGTCCCTCTACGAGCGGAACTACCGCCGGCTGGAGGAGATCCTCGATCAGCCCCTCCCTGACCTCCGGTTGGGCGTCGTCTACCGGCTCCAGGCCCCCGGCCTCATGGACCTCGTCGTCGAGGTGCTGTCGCGGGACCGGGCGACCGATGCAATGGTCCTCTCCCTTGCCCACTACTTCGAGATGAACGGCGACCTCTGTCAGGACCCCGAGATGGTGGTCCGGGTGTTCCCGCCCCGGGAGGGTCAGCCGGGACTCATCGAGGCGCTCTCCTTCCAGCAGTCGGTCCCGCCCATCTACCAGCGCGTCTACCCGGAGATCGGGAAGGTGGTTCCCCGGCTGAAGCACGAGCTGAATGCCTTCCTGGGGACGTGGCTCAGGAACCTCAAGGCGCAGGGGCACCGGCTGGTTCGCGACACCGACTGACGGTCTCCCGGTCGGTGGTGGATCTCGACCCCTGGCCGGCTCGTCACCCGCGCACTCCGTCGCGCCGTCGTCTCCGAGATTCCCCACGACGTTTCCCGTCTGGCTGGTTGACGAGCCGGCGCGTTCCGCCGTACTGGTGGCTTACCAGAAACGGGCGACGGAGCCCACCGCACAAGGAGACCCCGATGCTCTACGAGACCGACGCCGGCGACCTGATCGAGTTCGCGAAGAAATGGGCGAGCCTCGGCGACGCCGTGACCGAGCAGGTCGAGGACATCGTGAACGACCCCACGACGGACGAGGTGAACCCCTCGGCGATCGGGATGGCCCAGCGCACCCTGCGGGGCCTGAACCAGGGGATCGACCTCGCGATGGACGAGTACCTGGCCCGCTGGAATCGGCCGCACAGGTGATCGCCGGTCTCTGGACCCGGACCCCAGGGTATGGGCGGGCACCAGACACCGGGACACCGGCCAGGGCAAGGGGCAAGACCCGCCAGGGTGCACGTCACGATTGTGACGGTGTGAGTCGGATCTTGATGGCAGGGGGTGTGGCGTGGTAGTCTGACAGTACTATAGACTGTCAGAGAGGGGGGACCGGACCATGGACCACACAGACGAGCTCGAAAGGCGACGCAACGAGATCCGCGGGGAGCTGGCCGATGTCGGGGACCTGCGGCCCGGATCTCTCGTGGCCCGCTATCGCAAGTGCGGCAAACCCAACTGCCACTGTGCAGGCGAGGGGGAGCGAGGTCACGGCCCGAGCTGGTCCTTGACGCATCGGGTCGAGGGCAAGACGGTGACGAAGGTCATTCCCGCCGGCGCCGTCCCGCAGACCCAGGCACAGATCGCCGAATATCGGCGCTTGCGCCGTCTGACGGCGGAGCTCGTCGAGGTCAGCGAGAGCTTGTGCGATGCACAGTTGACCGGGGAGGACGCTGGTGCATCGGCGGGGTCGAAAAAAGGGGCTTCAAGGAAGCCTTCGACGGGGAAGTCGTCGCCGAGATCGAAACCTTCGTAGGTCCTTGTGCCGTCGACGACCTCGACTTCGAGGCCATCGAGATCGCAGCGCGACGGCGGGCGCTGGCTATCGCAGCGCGGGCGGTCGAGAGACGATTCAACGCCGACCGCTCCGATTACCGCGGCCCGGTCCTGGCCTGTCCCTGCGGCCACCAGGCCCGCTATGCGGGAAGGCGGTGCAAGACGTTCAGCACCGTCCTGGGCGATCTGTCGCTCGAACGGGCCTACTACCACTGTGCCCGGTGTCAGGGCGGCTTCTGCCCGCGCGACCTGTCGTTGGGGGTCCAGGGCACCTCCCTGTCGCCGGGGACCCAGCGCATGGTGGGCCTGGCGGCGGCCCTCGTGAGCTTCGCCGAAGCCAGCGAGCTGATGCGCGAGCTGGCCGGAGTCTCGGTGGAGCCGAAGCGAGTCGAGCGGGCCGCCGAGGCCCTCGGCCGGCAGATCGCCCACGACGAGCGCTCCGTGGTCGAGCCGCAGCCTCCGAGCGCGCCGACGATGTACCTCGGCTTGGACGGTACCGGCGTCCCGATGAGAGCCTCGGAGCTGGCAGGCCGTCCCGGCAAGCAGCCCGACGGCACAGCCAAGACGCGCGAGGTCAAGCTGGTCACCCTCTGGAGCGCTGAGACCACCGATGAGCGCGGTGTGCCGATGCGGGATCGCGGCTCGGTCAGCTACTCGGCGGCGCTCGAGAGTGCCGCTTCCCGCGATACCGACCGTACCCTGTCGCAGTTCGCCCAACGGGTCGAGAGAGAGGCGCTCCGCCGCGGATTCGACCGTGCTGCGCGCCGCGTCGTCCTGGGCGATGGCGCCCCGTGGATCTGGAATCTGACGGAGGAGATCTTCCCCGACGCCATCCAGATCGTCGATATCTTCCACGCCAAGGGACATCTTTGGGATGTGGCCAAGGCCATCTACGGCCCCGGCACCGACCTCGGCCAACGCTGGGCCAAGCAGCGACGCGACGAGCTCGACGAGGGCAACATCGACGCCATCATCGCTGCCTTGGCAGCCCACGAGCAAACCAACGACGAAGCACGCAAGTGCCTCGCCTACATCACCCACAACCAGACCAGGATGCGCTATCCCTGGTTCCGCGCCCAGGGCCTGTGCGTCGCCACCGGAATCGTCGAAGCCGGCTGCAAAGTAGCCATCGGCACTCGCCTCAAGCGTGCCGGCATGCATTGGACCGTCGCCGGAGCCGATGCCATCATCGCCCTGCGCTGCTGCAAGCTCAGCAACCGCTTCGACGACTTCTGGAAACGCCGGGCCGCACGACAACTACCTTGACACCGCCCGGCCGCAGCAACCGCCTGACCGTCACCTCACAAATCTGACGTACACCCGACCCGCCAGGCCCTGACCGGCGGTCAGACACCCGCACAGAGGCCGGAACCAACCGACAGAGACCCCGATCCGCAGTCCACCTTCCACCCTCCAGACCTTCGACCCCTGACCAGGAGGCCCCCCGATGACCCTTCCCCTCGAGCTGGAACCGGAGAACCCCGCCGTCGTCTACCGAGACTCGCTCTCCCGCGGCTCCTACTGGGCCGTCCGCCACTCCCTGGAGACGATCGCCGAGATCGTAGGCGGTGAGGACGCCGACCCCTGGACCTTCCCCTGGGAGCGCCTCAGCTACCAACACACCGCCCGGGTGAGGCGCGCGATCGTCGAGCGCTACGCCCCGGCCACGGTCAACAAGATGCTCTCGACACTCCGGGGCGTCCTCAAGACTGCCTGGCGCTTGGGCCTGATGGACGCGGAGACCTACCGCCGAGCCGTCGCCGTCGAGAACGTCAAGGCCCGGGTCCAGCCGAAGGGGCGCGCCGTCGAGCAGGACGAGCTGGCGGAGCTGTTCCGGGTCTGCGCCGAGGACGAGTCGCCGGCCGGGCGACGGGACGCGGCCCTGTTCGCGGTGCTCTACGGTGCCGGCCTCCGGCGCGCCGAGCTCTGCGGCCTCGACCTCGCCGACTTCGACGCCCTGGACTGCGCCCTCACCGTCTGGGCCGGGAAGGGTCGGCGGGATCGGACCGTCTACCTCCCGGGGGCCGTGTGTCGCCACCTGTGCGCGTGGGTCGAGATCCGGGAGGGCGAGCCCGGACCGCTGTTCTGCCCGGTGCGCTCGACGGGGGAGGTGCCGATCAGCCGGCTCCGGGGAGAGGCGGTCTGGTACATCCTGAAGCGGCGGATGAAGCAGGCGGGGCTGGAGGGAATCACGCCTCACAGCCTGAGGAGGGGATATGTGACCGGGCTGCTGGCGGCGGGGGTGGACCTCCTCACCGTGCAGGAGCTCGTCGGGCACGCCGACGCGGTAACGACGGCCAAGTACGACCGGCGCGGTGAGAAATCACGGCGCGAGGCAAGCCTCCGGGTCCAGCTCCCCACGACGGACTCTCTGCTACCGCTGTCCGGCCCGGAACGGACTCATGACTGGCGAAGACGTCCACCAAGGTCGTAGAAGTGCGCGTCCCTTGACAGCTGACATCGATTCTCGACGGCGGCCTCCGAGCGAAATGGAAGCGCGCGAATCCGCACATCCAGGCGATGGCGACTTCGAGAGCTGCTCAAATGACGAAGAAGCGCACGAGCCTCGCCTTCGCCGCCGCTCTCCTCATGCTTCCTGGGGCGGCCTTGCTCGGCGCCGACGCTGCACCCGCCCCGGCGCCCGTCGCCCGGCTGACGCGGGAGCTGGCGCTGGCTCGTGAGGAGCTCGGTCGAGGCAAGGAGCACAAAGCCTACGTGCGCCTCCTGGCGGCGATGCCTGAAAGCCGGGCTGCGCCCCTGTCCCAGCGGCTGGACCTGGCCGAGAGCCTGGTCGAGCTCCGGGACTATCGGCGGGCGGGTAACCTGATCCTCGGCTTGTTCGAGGAGAGGAGCCTCGCGCCGGCCGCAAGCTGGCGACCGAGTGCCGAGGAACGGCGGCGAGCGCTGCTACTCCTGGGAAAGATCCTCTTCTTCCTGGACCGAGCGCCGATCGACCAGGCCGGCAGGACCGAAACGACCGCGAAGAGGCTCGAGGCCCTCGAGTGGGCGGCCTCGGCAGTCCGCGAGGTCGCGCGCGGAGACGACGCGCGGGCGACCGAGGCGCTCTATTACCTGGCGAAGATCCAGGAGTCCCTCGGGCATGACGAGGAGGCCGCGGCGACGCTGGACGAGTTCCTGAAGCGCGAGCCGCCGGAGGCCCTCCGCGGAGAGATGCGCTTCGCCGCGGAATGTCGCCACCAGCAGGTTCTGGACTCCAGGAAGGACGGGACCGAGGACACCGCTGGCCATGGGACGGTCTGGGCGCCCGTCAAGCAGCATGATCCGGCCCCGCGGTACACGGAGCCGGCCCGGCAAGCAGGCATCGAAGGCAACGTGATCCTGGTAGGGATCGTCGACCAGTCGGGGAAGTTCGTGTGCGTCCGGCCGGTCCGGGCCCTGCCCCAAGGTCTCACCGAGGCGGCGATCGAGACGGTCTCCAGGTGGAGGTTTCGGCCCGCGCACTTGAACGGCAAGCCCGTGAGCGTCTCCTACAACCTCGCCATCCGCTTCCAGTTGCGCGGCCACTGATCGCCGGGGGGGCAAGCCGGGATCGAGCGTAGAGCCGCGGGCTCAACCTCTCGGTGCTCGAAGGCCTGCGGCCCGGCCGGCGCCCGAGCGGACGGGAGCGAGCTACTTCGCAGACCTGGGAGGCGGCGTAGCCGTGCCCCACCTCGAGGCGAGGGCGGCCGACGCCCAGGCCCCCGAAGACCAGGTGGCGAGCCCGGGCCGCTCTTCTGCCCGGTGCGGTCGACCGGGGAGGTGCCGATCACCCGTCTCCGTGGAGAGGCGGTCTTGTACATCTTGAAGCGGCGGAGCTTCAGGAGAACCTATGTGTCCGGCTGCTGGCGGCGGGCGTGGACCTCCTCACCGTGCAGGAGCTCGTCGGGCACGCCGACGCGGTGACGACGGCCAAGTACGACCGGCGGGGAGACCGGTCGAAGCGCCAGGCGACCCGGGCGCTCCGGCTGCCGGCGATCGACTGAGACGCATCCGAGGCGATCGAGTTGCGGCAGGGCAAGCCGCCCTCCTCCCTAGACGGTGGGTTCTAGGGCGGGCCGGAAGCCGTGGTCCCAGGAGTCCAAGAGCTGGTCTGCACCTGGCATCCATTGAGAAAGCACGGCAGCCCTTCACGCCGCTGGCGGCGTGGCTTCTCCTCGCCATGGTCCACCCAACGGCGGTCTCGGAGGGCCTGGCCAGCAGCGCGACAACCTCGCCAGAGGCGCCGTCAATTGAGGATCGACTGGCCGCTTCCCGACCGGGCGAACCGGGCCTCCGGCCAGACAACCGACAAGGCGGATCTCAGGTGGCGAACCGTCCCGCTCCGGATGCCCGTCGAAGGCCCCTCAGTTGACGAGCTAACCCAGGCTGAGCCCGCGGACGAGACGTGACGTCGCTCTTGCAGGCCCCAGCAAGTCTTGCGCACTTGCATTCTTCAGCGCGAGCAGACTACGCTTGCCCTCAGTACTTCAATCTCTTGGAGCTTCTGCCGGCCTGACGCCCGGTACCTGGGCTGCCGAGCCGGCGGTCGCCACGTAGAGGCACCGGACGGGCTTCGAGCGCTTGCGCTTGCCCGGGTCCGATCGCCCTCTCCGCGGCGCCGATCCGAGGTGGCATGTAGGAGGTGGTCATGGTCGTTCGGGTGCGGTACGTCGTCGGTAGAGCTGTGCTGTTCTTGGTCGTGGCGGTCCTGGCGGGCGCGGGAGCGGTGGCAGGCCAGGGCTGCACGCTCCTCCACAACGGCTGCGGGGAGTTCCCGCAGCAGTGCTTCGCGGACACGCTGGCGCCGGCCACCTGGTCCGACGGGCTCACGGAGCAGGACCGGGTGAGCTTCGACAGCCCGGAGTCGACCTGCCACGCGCCGGTGTCGGTGGGACCTCCCGCCTGCTGCACCTCGTTCCACCCTCCGGGCTCCTCGCAGCCCGCGATCTCACTGCGCGCCGAGCCGACGGGCGACGGTGCCGAGGTCGTCGTCGACTACGACGCCCCGAACTACTTCTGCCAGAACACCGGCGACTGGCCGCCGCTCTACACCTGCGTCAACGATCCCATCGTGAGCAGCGACCATCTGGTGCTCTTCCTGGGCACGCCGTCGAACATCGTCGACGTCCTGGCCCGGGGCTTCATCTACTACGAGCAAGGCACCTGGCACACGCGGATCAAGATCCCGTGCGGCGGCGCCACGACGGTCTTCGCACGGATCGACTACCTGACGAGCTCCGGGGTGGTCACGGCGGTCACTCCGGCCATGGCTCTCCCGGGCGGCGAGTGCACGGACCGCAAGAGCTGCCCCCTCTCGGGCGTCGGCGCTCCGGTCAACGTGGGCTCCGGGGACGTCTCGGTGACCGTGCCCCTCTTCCGGCTCGCCCAGGACCCGATGCCCCTCGACTTCAGCCTCGACTACCACAGCGAGCGGCCCCTGGCGCCGGGGCTCGTCTCCTCGCCGCTCGGGCCGGGCTGGTCGCACAGCTTCTCCGACACCCTCCGACCGCTCGGCCCGGGCGGAGGCCGCCTCTACCGGCTCACCCCCGAGGGCTACGAGGAGATCTACCAGCGCCAGGCGGACGGGAGCTGGCAGGCGTCGAGCCCGGGCGAGCTCCGGGCCCGGGTGGTGGCCTCGGGGAGGAGCTCTTGCGGACCGACCTCGACGGCACGGTGACCGCCTACGACGCGGCCTCCGGGAGCTGGCTTTCGACCACCGACCGCTGGGGCAACCGGATCGCCGGGACCTACGACGCCTCGGGCCACTTGGCGACGGTCACCGACACCGAAGGCCGGACGCTCACCTTCGGCTACGACGGCGACCACCTGGCGAGTGTCGAGCTTCCCGGCGGCGCCAGATGGACCTTCGACTACGACGGCGACGATCTGGCCGCGATCCACGACCCCCTTCACCCGGGAGCGACGCCGTGGCGGAGCTTCGAGTACCAGGCGGACTCGGAAGGCGTGCCGCGCCTCCTGACCGCCATGCGCGACGAGTCCGGGGCGCTCCTCGAGGGCCACGGCTACGACGCTCGGGACCGCGGTACGAGCTCGTACTCCGAGGCCGGCCGGGACCTGGTCACCGTCGAGTACGACACGCCCTCGGCCGGCAAGACGCGGGTCGTCTCGGCGATCGACGCCGCGACCTCCCAGACCTCGGTCTTCACCCTCCACTACCAGCACGGCCGGTACCTCCCGACCGAGATCCTGGGCAACTGCCCGACCTGCGGCGGCGCGACGAGTGACGACCAGAGCTATACCTACACGAGCTCCAACCGGATCGCGTCGCGCGTCGACGCCCGCGGCCACAAGACGGTCTTCGGCTACGACGCCAACGCCAACCTGACCTCGCGGACCGAGGCCCAGGGCACGGGGGACGAGAGGACCACGCGCTTCCGCTACGACGACGGCTCCTGGCCCCACTTCCGGACGCAGGTGGACGAGCCCTCGGTCGCCCAGCCGGGGAGCCGCAAGATCACCACCTTCTCCTGGAACGCCGACGAGACGGAGCTCACCGTCGCCGCGTCGGGCTTCCTCGCGGCGAGCGACCCGGCGCCCACCACCTATACGACCGTCTCCACCTTCGACGACCACCACCGCGTCCTCTCGGTCGACGGCCCGCGCACCGACGTGGCGGACGTGACGAGCCAGGCCTACTACCCCGATGACGATCCCGACCTCGCCCGCCGGGGGCGGCTCGCGACGACGACGGACGCCGTCGGGCTCGTGAACGCGCTCGACGACTACGACGACTTCGGCACCGCCCGGACCACGACCGATCCCAACGGCGTCCTCACGCGGCGGGAGACCGACGACCGGGGGCGGGTCACGAGCTCGACCTCCCTCGCCGTACCGGGGGTGCCCGGCGAGGGGAGCGATTACACGACCCGGTTCGTCTTCGACGGCCGCGACCGCCTCGTCCGGACGGTCCTGCCCCGGGGCAACGCCGTCGCCTACGGCTATGAGGACGGCACCAATCGGCTGGTCGACACGATCCGGGTGGACGCCGCGGGCCAGGAGCGCGAGCGCCGGCACCTGACCCTCAACGACATCGGCGACCGGACCGTCGAGGAAGACCAGGTGTGCGACGCGCCGACCGCCCCGTGCACCTCGTGGACGACGAAGCACCGCGAGGACTTCGCCTTCGACGTCCACAACCGCCTGACCGGGGTCCTTCACCCGGTGCCCGCAGGCTCGCGGACGGTCAACGCCTATGACGCCGACGGCCTCCTTTCGACCGTCCAGGACGAGAACCACGCCTCCCCCAACACGACGTACACCTACGATGCTCTCCACCGACTCGAGACGATCGAGCAGACGCTCGCCGAGGCGCCCGGAGGGGTCGCCACGACCTCCTACACCTATGACGCAGCCGACGACCTCGCCTCGGTGACCGACCCCAACGGCAACACCACGACCTACCGGTACGACGATTTCGGTCGCCTCGCACGCGAGGATTCGCCGGTCGCGGGCGTGACCGAGCACACCTACGACCCCGCCGGGAACCTGGTCTCGACGAGCGACGCCCGAGGGGCCGTGACGACGCGCACCTACGACGCCGCGGATCGGCCGCTCTCGAGCTCGTCTTCCCTCGCCGGCGAGCCCACCGAGACGGTGACCTGGACCTACGACGATCCGACGCCCGGCGGCTTCGGCCTGGGGCGTCTCGCCAGCATGAGCGACCCCTCCGGCGAGACCGCCTACGCCTACGAGCGGCGCGGCGAGCTGACGGCCGAGGACCGGACGATCTCGGGGACGAGCTACTCGACCGGCTACGGCTACGACCTCAATGGCAACCGGGACCGGATCGACTACCCCTCCGGGCGGAGCGTCGCCTACGGCTTCGACTTCGCGGACCGGCCGCTCTCGGCGGCCGCGGCCGACGTGACCTACGTGGCCTCCGCCACTTACCTGCCCTTCGGGCCGCTGGCGAGCCTCGCCTTCGGCAACGGGACCGCCGAGACCCGCGACTTCGACCTGCGCTACCGGCCCCTCGAGAACCGCCTCGACGGCGCCGCCGGCCCCCTGGCCGACTACCTCTACCAAGAGGACTCCCTGGGCAACATCACCCAGATTCACGACGCCCTCGACCGAGACTACGACCGGGACTTCGGGTACGACGACCTCGACCGGCTGACCACGGCGACGACGGGCGGCTCCCTCTGGGGAACGGGCAGCTACCGCTACGACCCGATGGGGAACCTGACCGAGCTCCAGCTCGGCAGCAGCCGGTCGGCCGCCCTCGCCTACCAGGGCACCCTCCCCAAGCTCGCCTCGGTGGTGGCTGACGGGGTCACCCAGCCGGTCGCCTACGACGCCGCCGGCAACGAGGTCCGCCACGGGGCGACCGTCTCGACCTACTCGGCCCGCGACCTCCTGGCCTCGGCCGACGGCCTGGCCTACACCTACGACGGCCGCGGGGTGCGGGTGGCGACGGAGGTGGTGGCGGCCCTGGGCACGGCGACCGGCCTGGTGACCGACCTCGACGGGCAACCGATCGCCGGCGCGACGGTGCGAATAGCGGGCGGCGCGCAGCAGACGCAGACCGACGGCTCCGGCCAGTTCCAGCTCATCGCGCCCGCGGGCACCTACTCCCTTGTCGCCTCGGCCGACGGGTACCTCTCAGCGAGCTCCCTGCCCTTCAGCCTGGCGGCGGGTACCCGCTTCGACGTCGGGCCGATCGCCCTCGCCCCGGCGCCGGCAACGGTCACCGGGACCGTCCTCGGCACCCTCGACGGCGGGCCGCTTCCTGGGGCCTCGGTGACCGCCGCCGAGACCGGGACCACGGTCTTCGCCGACGCTGCCGGGCACTTCGCCCTCTCCGGCCCGGCGGGCGCGTTCACCCTCACCGTCGCCCAGGCGGGCTACCTGCCCCAGACTCTGGCGCCCGTGACGGTGGCCGCGGGCCGGACCGACGACGTGGGCACGGTGACCCTCGTGGTCGTGCCGGCCCAGGCTTCGGGCCGGGTGGTGAGCTCGGTGGGCGGCGATCCGGTCGCCGGCGCCACGGTGACCGCGATCCCGGTTGCGGCGGCGGTCACGGCCGCGGGCCCGGCGACGAAGAGCGGCTCGTCGCTCTCGGCCACGACCGACGCGACCGGCGCCTTCTCGCTCGAGCTTCGCCCCCGGCACCTACAGATTCTCGATCTCCGCCACCGGCTTCGGCACCTTCACGACCGGCACCACGGCCCTCGGCCCCGGAGCGGTGCTCGACCTGGGGTCTCTGGCCCTCGAGCCCCTGGGCACGATCACCGGCCGGGTGGTGGCCCAGGCGACCGGGGTGCCCGTCTCCGGCGCCCTCGTCCAGGTCCTGGGCACCCTCGACCAGGCGGCGACTGGCCCGGATGGCGCCTTCACCTTGACCCAGGGCAGCGGCACCTACCGGCTGCGGGTCCGGGCGCCGGGCTTCGCGGATCTCACGACCGGCGAGCTCGTCCTCCCGGCCGGCGGGAGCGTGGACGCGGGGACCCTGGAGCTCTTGCCGGTCGCCCTCTCGGTCTTCGTCGGCTACGCCGACAACCTGCGCGCCAGCGCCGACTTCCCCATCCCCTGGCAGGGCGCGCCGGACGTGATCTTCCTCGGGGGCGGGACGGCCTTCGACGCCGGGGCGATCCGCCTCGACAACTCGACCGACGAGCCGATCGCCGTCGACCGCCTGACCGTCGACCTCGAGCGACCGGGGCCACTCTACGACCTGTGGGGGAGCCTCACCGTGCCGGCTCACGGTTCGGTGATCCTCACCCAGACGCGCTCCTACGACTTCGACACCAGCGATCACCCGATCGTCAGCTGCGGCGGCACGCCGGCGCCCGGCGATCCGCGGGTGCCGAAGGTGAGCGTCACTCTCGGCGGCGCGACCACCGACTACTTCGACACCGGCCACATCCTCGACACCGGCGGCTCGGACCTCGCGTGCCTGGGCAACGAATCGCTCCCCTGGCGGCTCATCGGGACGACCGGCATCTCGGCCCAGGGCGACTTCGTCCTCGGGCCCGTGAGCGGCGAGGCGACGACCGGGGAGCCGTACGAGCTCGTGGCGCTCTTGACCGACGCGGCGGGGCTGCCGCTCCCCGGGGTGGACGTCTCCTTCCGGGCCGTCGCCGGGCCGGACCGCGGCCTCGCCGGCACCGGGACGACCGACGAGAGCGGCCACGCGAGCTTCTCGTACACCAGCGGCTTCGCCGGTACGACGACCTGGGAGGCGAGCTTCACCAACGCCTCGGGGGCGACCAAGACCTCGAACCAGGCCACGGTCACCTGGCCGGGGCTCGAGGGGGTCGAGGTCTTCGTCGGGTACGCCGACAACCTCCGGAGCGACCCGGCCTTCCCCACGCCCTGGAGGGGCTCCCCGGGCATCCTCTACCTGGGGGGCGGGGGCTCCGTCGACGCCGGCGCGATCCGCCTCGACAACACGAGCGACGCGCCGATCACCGTCGACAACGTCACCGTCAACCTCCAGCGGCCGGGGCCGAGCTTCAACCTGTGGGGCAGCTTCACGATCCCGGCCCACGAGTCGGCGATCCTGACGCAGACGCGTTCGTTCAACTTCGACACCAGCGACTTCGCCCTCGTCGGCTGCGGCGGCAAGCTCTCGCCCACCGACCCGCGGATCCCCAAGATCTCGGTGACCGTCGGCGGCATCACCCAGAGCTTCCTCGACACCGCCCACATCCTCGACACCTTCGGCTACGACCTCGCTTGCAAGGGCAACGAGTCGCTCCAGTGGCGGCCGGTGGGCTCGGAGGGGACGGCCCGGACCGGGGCGATCACCCTGCTGCCACCGGCGACGACGCTGCCCGTCGGAGGGCTCGCCACCCTGACGGCGGCGGTCGTCGACGCCGGCGGTGAGCCGGTCAGCGGGGTGACGGTCAGCTTCCGGGTACTGAGCGGGCCGAACACGGGGGCGACGGGGAGCGCGGTGACCGACGCCTCCGGGCTCGCCCTGTACCCGGCGACGAGCTCGGTGACCGGTCTCGACACCGTGGTCGCCCGGGTGACCAACTCGTCCGGCGGGACGCTCAGCTCGCCGACGGCGACGATCCTCTGGCTGCCCGCCGTCGACCTCGCGCTGTCGCCGCCCACGTCGACCCAGCCCGTCGGGACACCCTACGACGCGACGCTCTCGGCGACCGATCGCTCGGGCCAGCCGGTCCAGGATCTCGCGATCCGCTTCCGGGTGACGGCCGGTCCCAACGCGGGCCGGACGGGCGTGGGAACGACCGACGCCTCCGGCCGGGCGGTCTTCGTCTACTCGAGCGCCGAGGCGGGCACCGACTCGGTGGTCGCCGAGGTGGCGCTCGCCGGCGGCGCGGTCCAGGCTTCGAACACGGTCGCGACGACCTGGACGGCGCCGCGGACTCTGACGCTCGGGCCCGTGAGCCAGAGCCACCCGGTCGGCTCGGAGGCGGACTTCGTGGCGACGCTGCGGGTGGGAAGCGAGCCGGTGGCCGGCGAGGCCGTGGCGCTCGCCGTGACCAGCGGACCGGAGGCCGGGACCCGTCTCGAGGCGACGACCGACGCCTCGGGCGAGGCGCACTTCGCGCTCGTAGGCCAGGCTTCGGGAACCGATCTCCTGGAGGCCCGGACCGGCGAGGGCGCAGATGCCCTCGTCTCGGAACCGGTGAGCGCCACCTGGACGGCGATTCCCACGGCGCTCGCCGTGACGGCGCCGCCGGTGGGCGAGTGGAACGATCCCGTCACGGTCTCCGCCCGCCTGACGGTCGCCGCGACCGGCGAGCCGCTCGCCGGCCAGACGCTCCGCGCCACGCTCGGTGCCGAGAGCGCCCAGGCGGTGACCGGGGCCGAAGGCGCCGTGACGGTGACCTTCGTCCCGCAGGACCTGCCCGGGGCCGTGAGCCTGACGGTTGCGTTCGACGGCGCGGGGCCGTATCTCCCGTCGTCGAGCGCGCGTCTGGTCACGATCGAGCGGGACGAGACTTTGCTCACGCTGACCGGCGACGCGGCCGGCCCGGATGGAGTCGGGGCGATCGCCGCCGGCTCGGCCCAGGAGGTCTCAGCCCGCCTGACGGACGGCGAGGACGGCCAGCCTCTGGCCGGCAAGGCGGTGACCTTCACCGTGGCCGGCGTCTCCGCCTCGGGAGTGACCGATGCCGACGGCGTCGCCCGGGCGAGCTTGACCCTACCGGCGAGCGCCTCGGGACCGCAGAGGCTCTCCGCCGTCTTTGCCGGCGACGAGACCGAGCGGCCGTCGGACGCGAGCGGGGTCGTGGTCGTCTACCAGCCGGCGTCCTTCGTCGTCTGGGGTGGCAACCCGGAGGACCTCGCCGTGGGGCAGCGGGTGCAGTTCTGGGGGGCGCAGTGGGACCGGCAGGTCACGGGCGGCGACTACCGGGCGGCGGCCGATTTCAAGGGGTACGCGAAAAGCGCCCTCGCGCCCGGAGCGACCTGCGAGGCGGAGCGCTCGACGACGAGCGAGCCGCCCCTCGACCAGGCCTGCTGGACCTCCAAGACCGGGGCGAGCTCCGCCCCGCCGGCGACGGTGGGCCCGTACCTCGGGCTCCTCGTCTCGACCTCGATCGACCAAGCCGGCTCGACGGTCTTCGGCAACGTGGCGGCGACGGTGGTCGTCCGGGTCGATCCGGGCTCGGGCTACTCGCCCGACCCCGGCCATCCCGGGTTCGGTACGATCGTCGCCGTGATCGACGATGCGCAGGGGATCGTTTCCGAGGCTCTGGCGCCGGCCGCTGGTCCCACCTCAGGAGAAGCCCCCAACCTCGAGAGCAGGACCACCTTCTCCGCACCCGCGGCCGCCGCCAGCGGCCAGCACCGGGATTTCCTCTATACGCCGGAGCTCCAGCTCCTCGCCGAGTCGGAGCTTACGACGGCCCCGCACCCGGCGATCTACACCGAGTACGTCTGGTTCGGGGGCATGCCGGTGGCCCAGCAGGACGTCTCCGGCGAGACCCGCTGGACCTTCACCGATCACCTGGGCACCCCGCTCCTCCAGACGAGCGCCCAGCAGGGAATCGTCTGGCGCGCCGAGCACGAGCCCTACGGCCAGGTCTACGCCCTGCGAGCCCAGGACCTCCACCAGCCCCTCCGCCTCCCCGGCCAGGAAGCCGAGCAGCTCAACGCCGGGGCCAACGGAGCCACAGGGCGGAGCTACAACGTCCACCGCTGGTACGCACCTACCATCGGTCGCTACGCGAGACCGGATCCGCTGCCGATCTTCGAGTACTTCTCGCCGTACCTCTTCGCGAATGGCAATCCGGTCTACTTCGTCGATCCGCTCGGCCTGGTGCCGAAGTGTGTGGAGCCGTCGGGCTTTCACTACATCGGGCCCGGATCGTTGCTTCACCGGTTGCAACGGTTCCACAACGCCAACTACTTCAACCTCCTCTGGTACAACACTGACTGCCCGACCTGCGAGAGTCCCACCGACATCAAGGTGGCACCGAGCCCGGAGCTGGGCGTGGCTCCTCCCGGAATTCGATGGTTGTACAGCTTGCTGAATCCGCAGCGCGAGTTCGCTGAAAAGAATGGGCGTGGGAACAACCTGCGAATCGGCGTCAGCGTCCAGACGCGCTTCGCAGGTTGGTCGGGTCCGGATCTCTTCCGTAACCTGGGTCGGCTCGTTCTGGTGTGCTATGACTGCCAGTAAAGGGGAAGCGGCATACGGCATCGTGCAGGTCCTCGTGGCGCTCTTCATCATGCTTGGCATACTCCTGATCGGTTGGGTCCTCTACTACCTTGCCGGTCCCGAGATCGACAACTGGCTCGGGATCAAGACAGCCCGTGACCTGGAGACGCTGAAGACCTACCGAGTCGACGGAAAGACCATCGAGAGCCTGGTCACCACGGCATTCCCGAACGGCCGTTGGCGGGCCTACCACGACGACTGGATCTTTGCGACTTGTGTTGATTACTCGGCAGTGACCCCTTCTGGAGAGCACGTACTGCTGTCCTGGGAAGTGCGACACCACTCTCCTCCTCGGGACTGGATGCCCAGGCGAGATCTGTGGGTCACTCCACTGACCCGCGACGCAGCGGAACTGATCCCAGAGCTGCTGCCTGCAGGCGTTCGCCCGCGAGACCTCTCGCTGTCGAAGGTTGGCGCTGGATACGTCTATGACCTTGCCCGGGCGAACAGCCGATAGGCTAAAAGTCGAAGCCCGTTGCGACACCGTCACCTACGAGGCGGCGAGCTTCTTGGCCTGGTCCTTCAGGATGAGGCCGTCGAGGACGGCCTTGGCGACGCGCCGGTCCTCGGGGTCGAAGTGCCGGATGGCCTCGAACTGATACTGGTGGTACGAGGCAACGCTAGGAAGGTACTCCACCACGGACCCGCTGTCGCTTGCCTTGAGCGCCTACTCCTACGCAGGAGACCGCCCCTCCAACCAAACTGATCCCCTGGGTCTCTACACGGCCAAGCTCGATAGTGTACACATTTTCGCGCTCACCGACCCCAAGGGATTTCCTGGCCGATGTAAGAACGCTGCCGGAGGCTGCACGCTGGACTATCTGGCGCTGCTCCACTGCGATTGCGTCTGCGCCAGCGATGGCATGTTCAAGGCGTCGTGCATGCTCAACATCAGTGCCAACATCTACATTTACGCCGGGGATCATTTCCTCGACCACTTCCATCCGCAGTTCGACACCTCCGTCAAGAACTACGTTTCTGCTCTACACCACGAGGAGTACGTACATCTTCTGGCCGCAGCCCGCGACCGCCACGTTCGCAGGCTGATCAACCCTCTTGAGAACCGCACCTACCAGAGCAGAGCGGAATGCGAGGCAGCTTGGCCACCGAAGGTGGGACCTGTGATACGGGCTTACGCCCGTGCCCTTGCGAAGACACAGCTCGGTGAGAACCTTGGGTTTGTCCACTGAATCGTCCCCCATGATCCTCCGGAGAACCTTCGCCGTGGCGTTTGTCGTGCTGGCGGGCGGGTGCGCGTCCACGCCCAGTCGACCAGCCGAGCAGGATCCTATTTGGACGGCACAGCTTCATGCGCTCTCATCGATGGCCGCGAAGGGAATGGCCGGCTTGACTCCCGAGACAGTGAGGGAAATCTGGCCCGATCCCTTGTCGTTCGACGTGGATCCGCATGGGGCTCTTGTCCTCTGTAGTGGCACGATCTTCTTGGAGGGCGAAGGCTGGAAGACTGACGGAAGTCTTCCTTTTCGAGGTGTCGAGTTCCAGTTCGAGCCTCACCGCGAGACGGACGGGGCGCCTTGCACGGCGCGGCTTCGGTCCATTTCGCTTCGCGACCATCGCGCGACTCTAGAGGAGGCAAAGTACTCCGGCGACCAACTCACACGCGCGGTTTGGCCACACCAGGTCCCTTACCCGACAGCGTCAGGTCGGGGGAATGACCCGAAGTGGCGGCGAGCTGCCGAGTGGGATGGCTGGCTCAAGGCGCTGACGTACACCTTCGGCGACTACCCGCCGACGGCGGGCACCGTAGAAGTCGGCCTCGCAAAGATTCGCTCCGGCTGGCAGATCTATGGAGACTTCTGGCCAGTGTACATCGACTCGCCGTAGCCCTGGCGCGCGGCAGCGTCAAGGTGCCTGTGGATTTCCCGACCCTGCACGCAGCCCGCGTAAACTGCGCCTCGAGCCGGTTTGAGGAGATGCATCGGGCTTGCTGCCAGCGCCCCGAGCCGGTCCCTGTCCTGGCGTTCCCACCCGAGCTAACCGGGCCCTCGTCGTGAGGTAGAAGACCCGAGTCATGACCAGGCTTCCACGAGCACTGCTCCTCGGCTGTTTGCTCGGTGCACTTGGCTTCGTTGCTGGGTATCTTGCTCCTCTGAGCCTGAACCCCGAGTCGAATATTGGCCCCTTGACGGGCTTTGTGGTCACTGGTCCGCTAGGATTCCTTGTAGGCCTCGCGCTGGGGCTACTCGCTTCTTGGCGCCAGTGGTCAACTCCTGTGCTTGCAGCAGGTACGTTCGTTACCGCCCTGGTGCTTGCCGGAGTGACGGTGCTCGTGTCCCTCCCCGACGACCGGTGGGTTGCCTATGTCGTAGACGGAACTATTGTGACTTGCCTTCCGCCCGAGAGTCTAAAGACTTCCGCCTTGAAGTATTGGAGCGACTCCATCACGCTCAACCCTCAGAATCCAGTCTCGAGCGATTGGCGCGCTCGCGTGGAAGAAGCCCTGAAGAACGCACCGGGGAGGGTGGCTGAAGTGGAGGTGGCGCGGGAGGGAGAGCTTTACCTCCGTCAGAAGCCCTGGAATCGAGGAGACCTCCTTCTCAAGCCGGTGGAGACCGCCGGCAAGGAGCGTTTCTACACCACCGAGGAGATCTGCACTGCTGGAATTGGGCACCGCCGTCAGTATCTCGCCCGCCCACACTCCTCGAACGGCTTCCCCCCCTCTGAACCCGCCACCTTGCTGAACCTTCAGACACTGGAGGACTTCCCTGGAACTGCCAACAGGATGGCCACGGAGAAGTAGCCGAAGGGAGTGGGCAGCACGCTCACCTCTGATGCCCACGCTCGGGCCAAGGTCCGGCGGAGATGCGCATGAACTACGCCGGTGGCCGACAAAGGCCGGACTGCCGGAGAGAGTCCTCGCCGAGCTGTTTGCAGGGAGGGAGCCCGGATTCGACGACGCCCCCGAGGCCTTTCAGGAGGAACGCCGAGAGATGCTCTCGCCATCGCAGCGAAGGGCTGTTCTGGACTTCGTCTCCATCTTGAGACGCCACCGGCCCGAGGAGTTCTACGAGGACGAGCTCGATAGCGTGGAGGAGGCTCTGGACCGTTGAGGCCAACCCCGAATCCTCTTCGAACGGCCCGGGTCCAGAGACAAAGCTCCGCGCTCTCAACCCTCAGACGCTCTGTTCTACCTCGGGGCTGGAAACCTGCACCTCCCCGGGGGGAGATCTGGTCCGGCGCTCGTGAGCCGGGCCTCCAAAGGGCCTAGACGCCGGCGATCCGCTACCTCGAACCCACAGTCTAGGAGGCAGACAGGTCAAAGCCTGCCTCAACTCAGGACGACCACGCTCTCTCTGTGCAAATGCTGCTGCTTATCTTCATATCAACGGACTGTAGTCGAGGGTCTGCAAGCTTAAAGCAGCGCACCAACTTCTGGAGATAAACATTGTGCTCACAAAGAGTGATGTCGGATAGCGGACCCAAAATCCAGCCTATGATGAATGCGAGAGCGAGCGGTGTATTAATATAAATATCCATGGGCACGCCGCTATCCGAGTACTCGAGGAGCGCTGACGCAATTTCTCGAGCTAGGCGTTCCCAATCTGTTGTTGAGAAGTGGCCAATTCCATCTCGATGGGTAAGCCGGATGAATTCCCGAGCCCGGCCCTGATCGAGATACGGTGCGCTCGTCCGATGATTAGTAAAATCGAGCGCGACGATGACCTGGTGACGCCCCTCAAGGACCTTCTTCTCTATCTGGACCTGCTCAAAGGAAGTGCTCGGAATTCGCTGATTGAGAATGTCGAAGCCACCAGAAGTATCTCGCTTGGTAGTGTCAACGACAACCAGGTATGGATCCCGTACATTGCCGACATGCTGGTAAGCAACGTGTGGAACCCTCCGGCCAACCAGCGCGCCGAATGCGAAGACAATCGAGGGCGGGGCGACAAAGAAGAAATGATAAATGGGGACACCTTCGACTCGTTTTTGCAGTTCCCAGAAGTGCGCTAGAAGCTGGCGAGTAACACGGACCCAATCATCCGGTTCAGATATCATCGGGCTACTTAGAAAGACCCAGTCCGAACGGTGAATCCGAAAGATCTTCTGAACTTCCTTCCAGTCGACCCCGATCGCCTTAAGACACGCCTCCTGCTGGCGCCGCGCAAAGTTGTCAAACCAGTCGTGTGGCTTGCCGATACAGACAGAGTAAGGAATCTGCGGAGCAGGATAGAGAGAGCGAGCAAGGCCGTAAGTCTTCTTGATGAAGTATCCCAAGCAGACAGCAAGCAGAGCTTCTGGTATCGTAGTGAAGATTGACCAGGTGCTGGCATGTGTCGATTCGACGATTAGGCTAGCAAATGTAGCGAGAACGAGAAGGAGCTGGTAGTCATACTCTTTCCAGAGAAGAGCGAAGAAGCGAGTGATGTTCCCTTTTGGCATTTTCCGCTGCCTACTTTTCGAGTTTGAGCGCCGCGGAAGCACCGCTGCTACCGCGCCTAGCACTCCCCGCGTTTTCCCTTGGGTCAGGCCGCGGATCACCTGGTCGTCTAATGGCGTTCCTCTTACGCCGAAGTAGAGCCTATCTTGTGGGCTGGGCTCCTTCGCCTCTCATTGGCGTTCTGGTACGGTGGTCGAACCGCCGGGGCAGTACGGCCCCAGAGTCATCTCCGCGCGGCATAAAGAATGACGTCGTTTGCGATCTTGGGCGCAGTGAAAGACTCGGAACGACAGCCTGGGCAACAGCGACAGAAGTCGTCGAATCTTGCTTCACGCCAGGTCCTGGTATGGGCGGCGTGCTGATAGAGCACGAGCCAGTCACACTCTGCCAGGGAGTTCCAGAGGTAGGTTACTTCGGAACGGAGTACATGCTCAAGGCCAGCGGTCTGAGGCTCAAGACCTGTGTCGGGATCGAGGAAGAGAATCTTCGCAGTGGTGCGGAAGGTGGCGATCCAGTTCTGAACCGCACATACGTAAGAGTGCCTTGGTGGTGCCCAGGGGACGGTAAAAAGAATGAGGTTGAGACCAGTGGCCGCTGCGAGACGCTCGATCCTAACGTTTGAGAAATGGTCCCATACGCCGGCTGGAAGGTCAACTGGCTCCTCGGCAACGCTACTCGAAAGTTGGCGAGTTGTGTCGTCACGAAGAAACGGTACGGTCAACACGTCATGTATGCGCTCGCGGTTGGCCAAGTGAACAAGGGAGCCCCACTTGACGCGGTCTCTGCGGTCACCAATCCAGATCGGCTTCAATGCTCGGCTACCTCGGGTCCCCAATGACTCGATGAAGCGTGGGAAGCATATCTAGGGATTCGGCCCACTCGCCTTTCGCCTCGATCAGCATTTGCCCTTCATTCCACCGCTCTCCCTTGGGCTCAACGCCGTGGAGAACTTAGCAGAGCTTTGATAACCCGTCAACTGTGGCGCTCGAGTGCTCTTTGGAGCGCCTAGTCGGCCACGTGCTGTGTGTTGCCCGTTCCTGTGCTCACGTGACACCCAGAAGACTCGATCGCCGCGTCGGTAGTTCTGTCTCGTGGACCGCGAGCCCCAGCGCCGTCACGAGGTCGTCGTGCGTCCCCGTCTTGAACGCCCCGAACGTCTCGTGCCCATCCCCATCCACCCGCAGCTCGTAGTTAAGGAGCTCCCTCGTGAGCGCCTCCGCCTCGGCCGTCTTCGGCAGGTGGAGTCGCCCGCCCCCGAGCATCGCCTGGAGTCTCGACACCATGAACGCCTTCCCCAGGCTCACCCGCCGGCCACCGTCCTTCCAGGTCTCGGTCCTCCGGTCTCCGGCGGTGAACCACACCGGCACGACCTCGCCGCTTCTCACCTGGTCCCGGAGGAGAACGACGACAGGCTCGTCCACGCCGATTCAGACCGCCATCGGGTCACCTCCGGTCAGAGCGCAACCGAGCCCCGCTACCGCGGCAGACGTGGGCGCCGCTGGGCCTCCCGCTTCAGCCGCTCCCACCGCCGCCGCGCGGCCTGCCTTGCTCCGCCGAACTGCGCCACCGGATCGATCGGATCGGTCTGGACGGCGAGGCCGAGGGCGGTCACGAGGTCGTCGTGGGTGCCGACCCGGAAGGCGCCGTAGCGGTCGTTCGCGTCCTCGTCGACTCTCAGCTCGTAGTTGAGGAGCTCCGCGCTCAAGACCTCGGCCTTGCGCGTCCGGGGGAGGTGGAGCCGGCCGGTCTGGAGAAGCGCCTGGAGGCGGGAGACCAGATAGGCCTTGCCGAGGGTTACGCGCGGGTAGCCGCGCTCCAGGGCCTCGCTCCGCTGGTCTCCGTGGGTGAAATAGACCGCGACGACCTGGGCGCGGTGAACCCGCTCGCGGAGGAGGTCGACGACCGGCTGGCCGACGCCGGTGGCGTCGACGTAGACGATCGTCGCGTCGCGGGTCCTCTCGCGAGCCTGGTCGGCGATGTAGGCGACCCGATCGGCGACCGCCGGGTAGGGCGTGCCGAGGGGAAGCCGGTTGAGGTACCGGACCAGGAAGTGTCGCTCGGTCCGACCGTCGACGAGTCGCGGCTCGTCATGGGCGACGCAGAGCGCCGTGGGGTCTCGCTTCTGGCCGATGTCGACTCCGATCAGGACGGTCATCGTCTCACCTCAGGTGAACCGCGAACCCCCGTGGAGGTCTCGGCTGGGAGGCCAGCCCCAGGGCCATCACGAGCTCTTCGCGAGGACCGAGCTTGACGGCGCGGTAGCGCTCGTTGGGCTCTTCGGCGACCTGGATCTCGAACTCGAGAAGGTCGGCGGCCAGGCGTTCCGCCTCGGCGGTCCTCGGCAGGTGGAGACACCCCACCTGGAGGAGGGCCTGGAGTCGCGCGACCAGGAAGACTTTGCCGAGTTGGACCTCATCGTGGCGGATCGCGTGCCGGCGATCCCTGTGGATGAAGGACACGGCCACGACCGGGGCCTCTCGGACCCGCACGGAGAACAGCTCCACGACGGGCTCGCCGAGTTCGGTGGCATCGAGGTAGACGTGCAGCCCGTGGGCTCCCCTCATCGAGGCCCCGGAGGCCACCTGAGCGACTCGATCGGCGAGAGCCGGGTACTCCGTGCCGATCGGGAAGCGTTCGAGGTGACGGACGACGTAATGCACCTGGGTTCCGTGAGGGCCGCTCCGGTCTTCGATCTCGACCACGCAGAGCGCCGAAGGCTCCGCACGCTGCCCGACATCGACTCCGATCAGAACTGCCATGGTTCCACCTCCTCTTCGAAGGCCCGCTCGACGTCCTCGCTGCCGAAGGGCTGGGTTTCCGAGTCCAAGAACTCGCACTCGTACTCCTGGGCAAACCACCATTCCCCCATGGCCCGGCGCTCCTCCTCGAGGAACTCCGAGGAGATTCGCGGGCAGTCGGCGGCGGGCACCTGGTAGCGCTCCCACGGCTCCTCCGAGCGCCAGGTGTCGTACCACCACCCCCTCGTTCCGAACGGCGTCGAGAGGGCGACCAGACGGCCGCCAGAGACCGCCAACATCGGCCGCACGGCGAAGTACAGGGCGTCGGGCACTCGGGCGGCCTCGTCGACGGCGAGAAGCCGGACCCCGGAGAAGCCACGGACGGTCGTCTCCTTGCCTGGGAGGGCGACGATCCGGGAGCCGTTCGCCAGCTCCAGGCGGAGGGCCGACTCTTGGACGACGGGGATGGCGGTCGGGATCGCCCGGTAGGCGTCGAGGGCCTTTCGGAAAAGCTCGTGGCTCTGGCGCTGCGTGGGCGAGAGCAGAAGCACCAGGGCGCCGGGGTCGTAGAGCGCGGTGTGGGCGGCGAGGAGAGCGGTGACGGTCGACTTGCCGCTCTGCCGAGAGCAGTTGAGCAGTGTCCTCGGCGCCGGCGAGCGGAGGAACCTTTCCTGCCAGGGGTCCGGGTCGAGGCCCATCTCGTGGGCGACGAGGGCCGGGTCCAGGCCGAAGGCGAGGTCTCGGGAGAGGTCAAGGGCGAGCATGGCCAATGACTCCGGCGACGGCCGCGCGGGCCTCTGGGTAGGGTTGGAGCGCTTGGAGGACGGTGACCCGGAGCTCCCGCCACTCGGGGGCCACGAGGACGTTCACCTGGGGAGCGGTCTCCTGCAGCTCCCCGAGGAGCTTCGCCTGGAAGCTCGATCTGCCGGTGGATGCGATCGACGGCCTGGAGCGACAGCGAGTGCTTCTCCGACTCCCGGGCCTTCTGGAGGACCTGGAGCGTGGCCGAGTTGATCGCCCGGAGCTGCTGCACGACGTCGAGGGCCTGGCCGACCTCTCTGGCCTGCTCCTCGGTTCGGTGCTGAACGAGAGCGACGGCCTCCCGGGTTCCCTTGGCCTCGAAGGCGCGCTTCAGCCGGGCGGCGAGGTGGCCTCGCTTGTGGCGGTAGACCGCCGAGGGCGACAGACGGAACTGTTCCGCGACGTTCCGGTGCGATGTGCCGGTAACGAGCGCTTTGTCGATCTCCTGGCGCTTCTCGTGGGTGCAGACGGTGCAGGGGCGCATCGTTCACCCCTGCGGAAGGTGGAGCGGCCGGCTGGGAGTCGAACCCGCCTCTTCCGGCTGGACACCGGACGTTTCACCACCGAGTACTTCGGCCGCAGTTTTCGGGTAGGGACGGGCGAGCGGAGCCAGCTGCCGCCGCATCGCCTTGTCCAACGGGTAGGCATACCGGAGCTTGGGCGCCATCTCCACGCGACAGGCGTTGGGGTCCACGTTCTCCCGGAGCCACGGGACGGACTGACCGCCGGGGCCGTAGCGGTCGTAAACGGTCCGCGGATGAACGACCTGGCCGTGGATCTTCAAGTAGCCCTGTTCGGAGAAGCCGAGGTAGAACCAGCCGCCCGCCTGGTAGATGGTCCCGAGGTGATCCTGGCCGAGGTCGGCGTAGGAGACGACGAGACGAAGGCCCGGGGACTGGCGCTTCAGGAGCTTCAAGGAGACGGCGACCACCTGGGAGGTGGGATGCCGGCGTCCGGGGGCGAGGGCGACACGTACGAGCTCCGAGACCTCTGTACCCTCAAGACCGAACGGGCAGCCGAGGTGGCGGTTCGCCCCCAGGCCATAAATCACCGCTCCCGAGAACTTCCCGTCCTCCCAGACGCCGACGCGGACGAGCTTCGACTTCGGCATCCGGCGCGAATAGTGCCACCTCATGACCGCGTACTTCGCCGCCTCGTGCGAGCAGAAGTCGAGGTGCAGACCTTCCCTCATCGCGGGATCTCCGCGCCGCATTCCGGGCAGATGATCGGCTCCAGCTCGTCGAGACGCGACTGGTCTTCGGCCGCCGCCGGCTGGAAGTCGGGACCCCGGAGCATGGCATCCACGTCGTCCCGGGTGAGGCTCGCGAGCAGGGCGCCAGCGTCGGGCAGGTCCGAGAGCACCCGCTGGAGCCCCTCTTCGTCCCAGATCTGGAGGAGGTCCTCGGCGGCCAGGCCGCCGCCCAGGAGGGTCAAATTGTTGTGGTCGATTGCGAACGCCACGGCCGCCGCGCGGCTCTCGGCATCCACGCCGAAGATGACCGGCACGGCCCAGTCGCCGCCCTCGGTGACACCGATCCCCCGGGGCGGCTCCTTGCCTGCCTGCCGCATGTGTTCCAGGGCTTCGGCCCGGCCGTTGCCGTAGACCAGCGCGCCGAGGGTCGAGTCGAGCTTCGGCGGGTCCCCGAACCCGTGCGTCTCGATCGAGCGGATCAAGGCCGCCAAGTCGTGCCGCTTCGGGTTCTCGTCCCATCGCCGAGCCTGGGAGAGTGGGATGTACTGGAGAGTCAGGCGCTCGTCACTCACGGGGGCCTCCATCAGTGAATCCTCGGCTCGGTCAAGGTCGCGGCCGGAGTACCCGGCGGCCGGACCTCCGAGGGCAGGAAGACGAACCGCCGGCCACCCTGCCGCACGATCACCCTGTCCGCGAAGATCCCGAGCAGGCGTCCCCATCCCCGGCCCTGCGGCGTGGCGACCCTCCGGCCGAGGAAGGGATACAGCCGAGCCTCCGGCCGGTGGAAGCGGCGGACGGTCTTCTGAGACTCGAGGGGCCATCCGGCGGCGCCGAGCAGGGCGGCAATCAGCTCCGGCTTGTTCTCGACGAGACGATGCCGCAGGTCGTCGGTGATGACCCCGCGGGGTCCCTCGACCCGGAGCCGCTCCCCGGGGACCCTGACGACCAGGCCGTGGCGCTTCAACTGCGCAAGGAGACCTTGGGGGCTCAAGGCTCGGTTACCTCGTGGCCCCGCGCGACAAGGTCCATGAGCGAGGGCGTGACCACCTTGCGAGCCGGAACACCCGGCACACCGGCCGTCTTTGCAGGGGTTTCCGCGCGTTTACGAGTCGGAACCAGCCGCTTCTTGTTCTGCTTCGCCGAAGGTGGCAAACCCCCGTCGCCATTGAGTTGTTCCGGGTGTTCCGACTGCGGCGGGAGGTATCTAGCGAAGGCATCCTCGAAGTCGGCCAGGAGGTAGCCTTGGCCCGTCAGCTTGCCGAAGCGGATCTTGTGGGGCCTGACGCCGAGGGGTTTGAGCATCCGCGCCATCGTGATCGGCGACAGGGGTTTGCCGTTCTGCCACTCTCCCCACGGCCGCCCCTCGTCCTTGCAGAGTTTCTCAAGGAGGCTCTTGCTGAAGAAGCGGTCTGCCCCATTCGCCTCTGCCCCTTTCGCCTCGAAGACCGCGAAGATGTCCCGCAGAAGCTCGGCTCCCGGTGATGAATCCTCGGCGGATTCCCCGCCTGAGATGGCGACGGCCGCGCGGCGTGCCACCTCAGGCCACCGGCCTCCGGCTAAGTCAGCGATCGCCAAGAGCGGCCGCCAGTTGTCAGCCGCACGGTCGTGAAGTTCTTCCGGGACATCGGTATCCTCCGCTCGGAGGGCCTCCAGAGAGTCTGCCGCCCAACGCGCGCACTTGCGTTGGAGCTCTTCAGCCTCCTGGAGCGAACCGAGGCGGAGCCTCTCGACCCGCTCCTCGCGCGTTCTTCGTTGCATCCGGATGTTGATGGACCGGTCCTCCAACGTCGACGGCAGTCGGCCGATGAGAGCCACGACTTTGGGCGCCCACGTCGAAAAGAGCTTCGGCTCGTGGTCGTCTCCCACCGTCCGAATCACAAAGGCGGTCCGTTTCGTGTGGCCGCTATTCAGAATTCCCTGAAGCTCCTCTCGATCGGCCAAGAAGGTGTCCGCCTCATCCACGAGGAGAGTGGGGCTGAAGCGCTCCACGGTCCGGAACAGCGCGGCCGGCGTTATGTTGGAGGTTGGAAGTGGCCGTTTTACGGTTGCGGCAAGGATGTGGAGGACAGTTGTTTTCCCACATCGCTTCTCGGGTGAGGTGAGAGCGAGGAGAGGGGAGACGAAGGCTGCGTCGTGGGCATACCCATGGGCCGTCCACAAGGCAAGACTCTCGGCTCCCCCGGTCGGGAGAACCGCATACCGGCGAAACAGCGCCTCGAGCTCGTCGAGCAAAACCGCACCGTCAACCGCCTCGGGCCAGGGCTCCGGATCAGCCAGATGGAGAGGCCGCCCTTGATCCTTGCGTCCGTTGTTGCCGGTAGCGGGTTGGCTCTTGAACGCCAACTCGATGAGCCGGGCGGGGGCCTGAACCTTGCCGGAAAGGGCGGCAAGGGTGCGTTCCCGAACCACCTCGCGGGCCAGAGGGTCGAGGCTGCTGGCATGTTCGGCAATCTGACGCAGGAGAGGTTCAATGCTCGGCAGCTCCGACGACCCGAGGCCCGCGAGGGTCTCCAGGACGCCTTCGATCACCGCGTCAACGGGGGCGCCGGCAGGCGAGGTCTTCCCGCTCTCCTCGGCACCAGTCGGGATGTCGGACAAAGAGGGCGCCACGGCTACATCCTGCGCCGCGGAGGTTGCGCGGCGTCTCGAGGTGAAGCGGAGGCTCCGTCAATCGGGACGGGCTCCCGGCTTCGCAGCCAGTCGCGGATCTCGGACTCGCGCCACCCCACGGAGCCCGGGCCGAGCTTGACGGGCGAAGGGAACAGGCCCTGGCCGATGAGACGGTAGATCGTCGCGCGGGAGAGTCCTGTGACCCTGAGCACCTCGGCCCGCCTCACGATCCTGGAGGCCATGAAATCGCTTGGTTCCATTGCGATCTCATTGCAGCACGCTCCGACTCGCTAAGTCCAACGCAAGTCTGCGCAAACAGGCGGCTTAAGAGGGCCGCGCGGAGTTTTCCCCAACGCCTACTCGGGCGTTCGGGACTTCTCCCCAGGAATCGCCGAATCCGGTCTTTCGACGCCCCTCGGTGGATGCTACGGGGCCGGAGGGTGAAGGGCGGCTTCCTGGCGGACCTCGTATTTGATGGCCTCGTAGACTTCCTCGTAGGTGAGGTCACCGAAGACGGGTCTCAGGTCACTCTGGATGAGCTCCACGACCGCGCGTTGGGCACCTGACGCCATGTGCTGGAGAGCGAGCTGGCGGCAATGGGCACGGATCGCCTGCCGCGGATATCTTGCGGGCCGTCCGCCCGAGGAGGGTTCCCAGACCCGGCCCTCCGAGTCGAACCTCCATCCCTTGGCCTCCAGGTCCGACCGCAGCTCTGAGAGCCTGTCCGCCACGGCGATCAGGCTGTCCGCTGCCTCCTCATTCAGAATCCCGGAGGCCCGCAACTGGCGCGCCTCTTCACCGACCTGGGCAGTCTTCAGGTAGCGAGCCACGAGGCCAGCGCGGACGGCGTCACCCAAAGGGTTGGTGAATGACAGGACTCGGGCACGAGCCGCCTCAAGCTCGCTGTTCCGGCCTTCGCAGAAGGCGATGAGAGCCCGTTCCTCGTCGTTCACGGGTTTACCATGCCCGCGCAGCTCGACTCCCCACTTTTGGCATGCGTGCCAGCGTGCTTGCGTGGCGGTGAGAGGCACCGTCCTGGTTTGGCCGACTTCGAACCACAGCTCATCTTCGAAGAATGGGTGGCAGCCCTTGAGTCGCGGATACTTCCTTACGTCGAGGCCCGGTAGGCCGACCTGGATCGGGGCCGGCGAAGGGTAGGTCTCCTCTGTCCGTGTCAGGCGGTACAGGAGGTACTCTTCGGGCTTGGTCATGGAGTCTTCTCCTTCGAGAGGAAGGGGACGACGCTGGAGCCCGGGCCGCCGACGATCTCCTCGCCCCGCCGGTCGCCTTCGAAGATGGCCCGCCTCCTCATTCGGCGCTCTCGTGCGCGGTTGGTGAGGGCGCGGCCGACCCTCACCGGACCGCGTGCCCGGGGATCTTGTCGAGCTCGGCCCGGAGCTGCTCGCGGGCCTGCCAGAGATCGTGGGCCTGCTGCATGCGGAGCCAGAGGTCCGGACCGCATCAGCCGGCCTTCAGGAGATCTCGCGCAACGACGCCACCGGGCTCCGGTATCCCGCCCGGATCATCTTCGCCAGGAGGGCGTCCGCCTCGGCCAGGGACAAGCCCCCGATCTCGACCAGGTGTAGCAGTACGCCGAGCGTCCCGCTCACCTCGATCCCGAGGGAGCCAGCCACGGCGCGGGCGTCGCGATCATCGGTGAGGACAGCCACGCCACGGGCGGCGGCCACGGCGAGACACGCAGACTCCCCGGGACCGAGAGTCCTTTCAAAGGTCTTCGCCCTTCTGGTCTCGGCGCCCGTGAGCTGAACCTGTCGGATGAGCCGCCGGTCGAAGTTCCCGAGGTGGCCGAGGCGCTGGCCCTCCGCGATCTCGTCGAGCACCGGCTGGGGCGATACGACGCCGGGGTACGCGGCCGGAACCAGCCGTGGCTGCCCGGCATGGACGAAGTTGCACCACACCGTGGTGTCCGCCACGACGAGCTCCGTCATCCAATGCCCCGCGCCACCCTCACCTCCTCTCGGGCCTCTTCGATGGTGGCGGGACCGATCCGGATGGGGACCCCGAGCCGCTCGAATCGCTCCATGAGCTCGAAGCGGGAGACTCCGAGCACGGTAGCCATCTTCGAAAGGCTGATCTCCTCGTCCAGGTAGCGGCGCACGAGCCGCTGGAGCTCCCCTTCGCCCTCGTGCCGGCCGGAGGCGAGCGCCGCGAGGCCCTGGAGCAGCCGGTACTCCAGTGGGTCGAGGAGCACGGCCTGCTCCTTGCCGTAGCTCTCGATCAGTGCCGGCTGCCCTTTGCGCACCAGCTCCAGGATCTCGCGGGTCTTCCGGGTCAGGTCCGTGCGTGAGAAGGTCGCTGCGCCGGTCATCGTTGAGTCACCTCCACCCTCAGATTACGCAATCTCCGCATCCTGTGCAAGCTCTCCGGCCTCGAGCGCCTCCAGAGCGGCCCGCGCCTTCATCGTCATTCCCGGTCTCCCCGCCGCCAAGGTTGGGCGCGGCCCATGGCATCGGGGCCACGGGCGGGCCGGGGGAACTCGACCACCGCTCCAGACGCCCCGCCGCCGACGATCTCCTCGACCTGCCGGCCCCACTCGCTGAGCGCCTGCTTCTTCTCCCGGTCCATTGCGTAGCGGTCGTAGACGGCGGTGACGCTCCGGTCCTTGTGGTTCAGGATCGCCTGGAGGACCCGCCGCGGCACCCCCTGGGCGCTCATCTTCGAAGCCGCGGTCCGCCTCAGATCGTGCGGGGTCCAGCGGCGCATCCCGGTGTGGCGGAGGATGGTGTCGTAGGCGGTCTTGAGGCTCGTCAGGTGCCGGCCTTGCTGGTACGGGCTCGGCAGGACCCAGTCCCCACCGCCGGTCTCGGGCTGGAGGCCGTCCAGGATCTTCCAGACCTGTGGCGAGAGGGGCACGCGGTTCGACTCGCCGTTCTTCGCGACCTCGGCCGGGATCACCCACCAGGCACCGTCCTCGATGTCGGCCCAGCGCATCGCCAGGACCTCGCCCGGGCGCTGGCCGGTCAGGAGGATCAACCGGAACGCCGCGGCCGAGACCGGCACCCTCCCCCGGCTCCGGCTAAAGGCGTCCAGCCCGTCGAGCTCGCCCCAGAGCACCGCGATCTCCTCGTCTGAGAGCACGCGGTCGCGCCCGCCCTTCTTGTGGTGCTCCCGGACCCGGGCGGGGAGCTTCACCCCGGCGGCCGGGTTGCCGGGGAGGAGGCCCTGCTCGGTCGCCCAGTCGAACATCTTCGAGAGGACCGCCCGGAGATTCCGGGGTGCGACCGTGGTGGGCTTGCCGTTCGCGGCGAGCTTCCCGTCGGCCAGGGCCTGGACGAGCTGCCGGACGTTCTGCTTGGTGATCTCGTCGATCGCCCGCTCGCCCCACTGGGGGAGGACGTAGGTCGCGAGCTGCCAGCGGTCCATCTTGAAGCCCTTCGGGCGCTTGTGGACCTTCGCGTACTCGCCGAGGTACCGGGAGGCCAGCTCGGCGACCGTCTCGGCGCCACTGCGCTCCCGGGCGGCCTCCCGCTCGGCCTGGGGGTCCTCGCCGGTGGCGATCGTCCCGAGCTGGATCTCGGCCAGCTTCCGGGCCTTGGCGAGGGAGACGCCCGGGTAGTCCCCGAGCTTCAGGATCCGGCGCCGGTTGTCCTCCTTCCGGCGATAGAAAACGAACCAGACCTTGACCCCGCTCGAGTAGACCCGGAGCACCAGCCCTCGGACCTGGTCGTCCCGGAGCTCGATCTGGTTGAGGTCCGCCGGCACCTTGGCGGATCGGATCGCGCGGTCGGTCAGCTTCATAGTCACCTCCTGGCCCTCCCGCCACGGCCTGGCAACGACGGGTCTGTCGTTGCTCGACCCCGGGGAGAACCGGTCCCGCCGGCCCCTCGGACAGCCCCTCGACCGTCCCCGTTCCCGGCCCGGGCACCCCAGGGGTCTGTCGTTGTTCTATCGTTGCTCGCCAGCACGAGCTTGGATGAGTCCGGCATGGGCGGCATGATACCCCACGAGACGGCTGTAAGTCTAGACCCCTCAGAGACTTGCGCCAGACGGATGAGACCCCATGAGACGCCGTGAGACCCGGTGAGAGCCCTTGAGAATATAGCAGGGTGGCTAACTACGGATCAGAAGGTTGGGGGTTCGACTCCTCCTGGGCGCACCACCTTAAGTCCAATCCACAGAGACAGTTAGAAGGAATAGATGTCCGGCTATGAGTCGGCCGGGGCGTCTATCGTTGCTGTATCGTTGCCAGAAAGCACGCGCTAGGCGACGAGGGAGGAGGGGTGTGCTCGTAAGTGACTGACGGGGTGAGGGTTGTTGGCTTCGTCCTGCAGCTAAGATTAGCAGCCCTTCAAACTAGCGTTGTCCCAGGGGCTCTCAGGGGGTCTCATCCGGAGGGCGGTTTCGAGGGCGCCCGGGAGGCCGATCCCCGGAAACACTGGGAGAAGCGGAGATAGAGCATCTGACTGGAGATCAGAAGGTTGGCTTCGTGAAAGTACTAAGGTCTGCGGCCTCTACGCGGCTAGCTGCCAGCCGGTCTTGAGGTAGCCCAGATAGGGTAGAGGCGCTGCTGAGGAAGTGCCACCGCTCTCGACGCAGAGGCGCCCGGCCCCGGCACTTGGAGTGCCACCCTGGCCTCTGCGTTGCTCCTCTAGGCGCCCCATCTGCGAGGAGTTACCAAACCCATGGCGTAAGTCGTTCACGGGAGAAGAACGGCAGCCTGGCCGGGGTTGCAGCGTCCGCTAACCTGTGCTAAGAAGCGCAAGTGCCCCCGAGCGCTCGTCAGAGGAAAAGGGCTATCCATAGGCCCATGGAAGGAGCAATGACTGGCACTGGTCTCCTTCTCCACAGGCGTCGTCTCTACTTGTGGAATCACGTAGCGAAGATGCTCCCCGGGAAACCGGAGGCACCTTCACCGGCACGCGAAATCGAGAGCCAGCAACTCAGCCCTCCGAGGCGGAACAGGACAGGCTAGCCCAACCGCCACCGTACAATCCGGACGCTATAGGTGCGCCTCATTTCTGGGCGGAGAACTGCCTTTCGGCCGCCACTTCCTCAATGCAAACCCAAAATACCTTGAAATAGCAGTGTAGAGATGTGCCTTGCAGGAAATGACCGACACCCGAAGAACCGCGACGGTCCACCAGCCACACTTCCTCCCCTGGCCACCCTACTTAGGACGCCTGATACTCTCCGACCATTTCGTTGTCTTAGATGACGTGCCCTTTCGAAAAAACTACTATCAAAACCGGACTCGGCTCCTATCCCCAGGCGGAGATCCATTTTGGCTCACGTTGCCAGTTCCAAAGCAACGCAACTTGATTAGAGCGACAACCACCTCGCCTCCAGCGCGAACCCTGTCAAAGTGGAAAGACACCTTCAGGCAGTTCTATGGGAGAAGCCTTGGTTGGGGCACTGTGTGGCCGGCCCTGGAACAGTTCATCGCCGCGCTGCAGGATGGCGAGTTCGGAACGGTCTACCAAGCGTCTCTTGCTTCAATCAAACTTCTCTTCCAGCTTCTAGAGAGAAACGCCCCCTCAATCCGTCGATCATCCGAGTTCAGGCATAGCGACGAGCGCACAGAACATCTAATTGAATGCACGGCTGGAGTTGGAGCAGAAATACTACTTCTGGGTTGGGGAGGCTCCTCCGAGAGCGCCGTCCATGACCTCCCGAAGATTCGTCGGAACGGGATCACAATAGCCCACCTACTGAGGTCTCGAGCGACTCAAGTGGCACCCGAGTTCGTGGTCAATGCAGAGCCCCGGACATGGCGTACTTATTTTTGCGACGCTTGGGTCTCGAGGACGAGCCGGAGCGTGGTGCCCGGGAAGGTCGTTTCGAGCCCGTTGAGCAGGTCGCAGAGGACGGCGAGGACGCGGTTGGAGCGCGGGTTGGCCATGCCATAGAGGCGCACGACGAGGCGATGGTTCTCGGGATCGGGGAGGAGATCGGCGGGGAGCTGGAAGACCTTCTTGAGGAAGCTGCGCGCTTCGTCGGTGCGGAAGGGAAGCAGCGGGCCCACGAGGTTGGCGAGCTGGGTCTCGGCGCGGTAGGCCACCATCTTGACGGTATCGGTGAGGACCTTGCGTTGCTGCTCCAGGCGCACGATGTCGTGGGCGGGGCGCAGCTGCTGGAGCGGGACCCTCTTGGGCAGAGCCCGGATCTCGGCTTCGAGCGCTTCGCGCTCGGCGCTCAGGCGCCGGATCTCGTGGGCGAGCCGGCCGTGAGCGATCTTGAAGCCTCTCATGGTGGGGCGCCGGTGCTCGGGGTTCTCTAGCGCCTTTTCGCCGTAGGAGGCCTGGGCCTTGGCGAGCTGGGACCGGATCTGTCCGAGCCGCTTCTTCTTGTCCTTGATCGCAGGGTTCGGCACGGTGCGCTCGGGATCGGCCGGCTCGACCCGGTGACTGGGCAGGTGGTCGAGAGCGAACTCATGACGCATGGTGCGGAAGAAATTCTCTTGGCTCCAGCGGGCGAACATCCGCCGCGCCACCTCCTCGATCCCGAGGTCCTGGCGCGTGGTCATGACCGAGGTCTGGTGCCCGTTATCGCACAAGCGCCGAACCTCCCGCATCCAGAAGTTTCGTCCGAGCCGCACCGAGCGTTGTCCGAGCCGATACGTGACCGGGCGACCCGAGACCGTGGTCTCGACCGGGAAGAAGCACGCCTCGGGCCAGGGCTCGTAGGCCCCCTTGCGATAGGTCAAGACATCGAGTCCTTGCGGGTACCAGGTCGCGAACGTCTTCGGGCTCCAGCCCTCGCGGTCGAAGACCACCGTGATCCTGCGCTCGGCTCCGGCGAGCGCCCGGGCCGCGGGGAGAACCTCGGTGCCCAACATCTTGAGCAGATCGTCGTTGGCCGACGCGGTGACGAAGAACAAAGGCTCCGCCCGTGCGTCGTTGACCCAGTAGTCGGTGGTCGCTGGCATGCACAGCCGCCGCCGTTGCACGAAGGTCTCGG
This sequence comes from uncultured Acidobacteriota bacterium, assembly GCA_963837945.1. Classification (GTDB taxonomy): domain Bacteria; phylum Acidobacteriota; class Thermoanaerobaculia; order Multivoradales; family DATKCC01; genus CAVUBL01. The sequence goes on along the minus strand of CAWIQD010000006.1, from coordinate 376,751 downwards.
GAAGCCGATGCGCACGGCCGTGGTAGGGGCGCACGTGGCCGTCGACATAGAGATACCCGAGCGCGTCGGGATCGTCCTCGGCCCAGCGTTGGGCAAACGCCCGCGCGAAGTCCCAGGCCTTGCCGCGGTCGCCGAGCTCTGCGAGCTTGCGCCGCGCCGTGCGGATCTCCGGTGCGCGATCGAGCCCCAGGATCGCCCCGAACTCCCCCGGGGCGTGGGCCGGAAGCGCTTCCAGGCTCTTGATGCGCAGCAGGGCCATGAACGCAAACGTCAACAGCATCGAGCTCAGGCCGAAGTAGCCGTTGCGCACCGCGTCGTAGACCTCCTGGCCGACCTCGATCAACCCCTGGCCCAACAGCACTGGCAGCGCCACCAGCACGCCGGCTCGGGCCACCGCCTCCGCGGGCTCGAAGACGGGCGCGGCCTCCACCAGCAGCCCCGTCCGAGCCAGCGCCCGATCCTCGGTGCGCTTGACCGCCACACCCGCCGAACACGAGAGATCCTCCAGGTTACGTTGCCCTGGACCGGTAGCTGGCCGTTCCGATGGCGGGCCCACCGGCTCGCGACAGGGGGGCCGTACCAGGCGGCCCTCGCGCAACGCCGCGCGGATGGCCCCTTCGCTCACCCCCACCTGCTTGGCCACCCGCCGGTTCGAGCCCCCCCGGTCGAGAAGTCGCTGGGCTTCCGACCGCGTCGCGCCCTGGAGCTTGTGAGGCCCGCGCGGGCCGGTGCGCTGCGGCTCGAGCCCCTCCACTCCGTGCTCCTGGAACCGCTTGCGGTACTCGAAGATCCGGCTGCGGTGCCAGCCCAACGCCCTCGCGAGCGCCTGAGGCTGGGCCAGGTCGAGCGCCGGATCGGTGAGCACGGCCGCCGCCATGCGCCGACCCATCGTGTCGTCCTCCCGAAAGCGCAAGATCGGCCCCGAGGCGTTGAACACCGTCCAGTAGCCGTCCTCGTCGTGACCGATCGCGGCGTGAGGACCGAGGATCTCCGCGTCGGGGGGCAGGTAGGTGAAGCGGTGCTGGAGGGTCATCACGATCTCCCTTGGGTCGCGTTAAATATTACGCACCCTTGGGACTCCATGTCAACCCCTTCCAGCAATCCAGGTCCCTCGAGCAAGCCCAGCAAACCGCCTACACCAGCGCTCCTGCTCCACACTCACCCCATCGGGGCTGGCGCGCTAGATGCTTCGACCGACGGGGTCCATGTCCGGGGCTCTGCAATGAGGGTGTCTCGACCCTCCATTGGATATTAGAGTTGGGTCCGAAAGAGGTCAAGAGAAAACTCGTGATGTACCAGCAGGCGGTGGAATATGACTGAGGACTCGATCTCCGTAGTCTACGTGACCACACGATTCGAGGTGGTCGAGCATCACCGCCTCGGCAGTGTCTACTTCTATCTCCGCAAGCCGGATGCGACTCTTGTTGTCGTGGACGCCGGGCAAAGCATCTGTCTCCTTGAATCGGAGCGAATCAACGTTCCGGGCACCTCTTTCGAACTCCCGGGGGGTAGAATCGAGCCTGGTGAGACGCCGCTAGAGGCGGCTCGAAGGGAACTCAAGGAGGAGACGGGACTGACGCCTCTGGAAGTTGAGTCAATAGGAGCAACATGGCCGCTGCCGAGCGTCACGACTGAGCGCGTCCATTTTTTCTCTGCCCAAGTTGAAGCGAATGCTTGCACCCTAGTTTCTAGTGCGCCACGAACTGAGGGGATAAGCCGCGTGAGCTTCGTTTCCTACGCCGCGGCAAGGGAGTTAGTAGCAACCCAAAGAGTCGCCTGCGCTGTCGATTCCCTGGCGATTCTTCTCTATCTTAACACCCATGCATGAGGGCGACATGAGAGAACCAACTAGGCGAGGCAATTTTCGGTCCGGAAGCTCGAGCCTTGAGGCGAGCTACTACCAAGCGGCTACGCAGCTAGGACCAGCACCGGTTGTGATGATTCTGACCGGAGATGGGGAAAGGGGCTCCCTCAGCAGCACGTGGTCTCCCGTCATCGAGGGATTACTTGAAAGAGGAGTAAATAGCTATATCTTTGATTTCCAGGGACAGGGGAGAAGTGGCGGAGAGCGCCGGCAGTTGTCCATCGAGTCAGGCCGGCGCAATTTTCTGGACGCCCTTTCACATCTTGAAGGCCTTGTACAGAAGAGAAGTATCAGACTTGGGATCTTCGGTTCTAGTTTTGGCGCCAGCGTGGTGCTTCACTCGTTAGGACGTATTACAAGAGATGTCCACTGCCTCGCATTCAAGTCTCCAGCCGTCGATCTTGCGGCTGCTTACGAACGAGATCACGGATCCTTTGCTTCACTAGTGGATTGGAGAAGGCACCGAGTGAGTTCAACGACGGGCCTTGGCTATGATGCATATACCGAGGCTTTAAGTAGCAATCTTCTGCGAGGTGTGTCTGAGGTTCGCTGCCCAGTTCTCATTGTTCATGGCAGTGCGGACCAGCTTGTCCCGATTCATCAGAGCTGGAGGCTCGCGAATGCACTTGGAGATTGGGCAACCCTAATTGAGCTTCCCGGCGTTGGCCATGGATACAAGGAGGCGGGAGCATTGGATTCCCTTATCGCCCATACGGCAAGCTTCTTCGTTCAGCACCTCATGGGCGAGCCACAGAGTTAAGGAGGCCAGGGTGCGCAAGTTCCTTGCAGCGGTGGACTTGATTCTCCTCTCGGCTGTCGCCCTAGCCTCGATTGCAATCACCGTACTCGACTACTCAAAGGCCTTCGAGTCAGTACCGTTCTTTGCCGACGTGAACTACTCCACGTTTGGGGTGGTGCTCCTCTCGTTCGTGGGTCTTCACCTCGTCTACGTAGATCTCGACCGCCGTCACGATCGCCTTAGTGAGGCCGTCCGTGAAGAGGCAGATCGAATACTTCGGGGTCTCCAGGGAATGGAGATCACTGTATTTGCCACATCCGAGGAGATGGAGCTATATCTAGCCCGGAGCGTCTCTGAAGCTCGGCAAGAGGTCTGCGATTTATCGTGGAAGGGCAGTATAAGCGCCTCGGCTTCCCTAAAGCCGCGGAAGAGGTCGCATGCTGTCTACGAGGCAAGTATTGATCGGACCAGTGAGAGGATCACCTACAGGGAAGTCTTTGTGTTCAACGACAAGCGAAGGACGGAGAAGCTTGAGCGTAGACTGAAGAAGAATCGGCCCGGCTATTCTTGCCGGTACTACCCTGAGCCCATCTCTGTGCCGCGCCTTCAATTCGTCTTGATCGACCATGCAGAAATCATCTTTGCGTCTTCTTCCTATCCGAAGCTCTGCGCCATTAAACATCCCGAGCTGAGCGAGATCTTTCAAGGGTATTACGAAGAGATCTGGCGACAGGCAATTCCTCTGATTGAAGGAGACAAGGTCTACCGGGAGGAAGTCGCGAAAGTCCTGGGAAGGACTGAGGTGTGACCTGTGTCATCGAACTGGGGAGATCCGGGAGGAAGAGAAGTCGACGCAGCGATCTTACTCGCCGCGGGCCGTGGAAGCAGGCGAATGCCTTACACCCAGGACGTTCCAAAGCCACTCCTCTCTGTTCGAGGCAGGCCAGTGGCCTTCTTCGCCATGGATGCGATCCTCCAGGCACGAATACCGGTTGTAGTCGTGGTCACGCATTACCTCGAAGACCAGGTCGTTAAAGCCCTGCGGGAGGCCTTTTCCCGGAGAATTCGGTTGGAGTTCTGCCATCAGCCGGCATTGAATGGTACGGCAGGTGCTGTTGCGGCGGCTGCCGGTGAAATTTGGCGGAATGTAAGTCAGGATGGCTACGTGGCAGTTTCAGCAGCGGATTACGCCTACCCTTCTAGCTATATTGAGGAGCTGTGCCATTTTCATCGCGCGCATAGCGATGATATATCTGTTAGCCTGCGAACCGCTTCACGCTCCGAGAAGGTGAAGAGGAGCCAGATACAGTGGGAGGAGTCGACTGGCGTTGTGATGAAGATAGTTGAAAAACCGACGCCCAGTGAGGTAAACGATGCACCTGTAGCATCCCTTCTTTATATCGCTCCCCGCGAGATAGTGGCTGCGGCTCAAGGGGCGAGCCCAAGTCGACGCGGCGAAATGGAACTCGCAGAGGTACTGAACAACATGATCGCGAGCGGCTTTACTGCCCGTGGGTTGCGGCAGGGGAACTTCGAGGACCTCTAGATAGCGGTCGGTTGAGTCAACTCCCATACTCTGAGTAGCTCATTCGAAGGTGCCGGGGGTGGTTGGCCGCCGTGAGAGCGCAAAGGAAGCCAGACAGGCTGCGGGAGGAGTCGACTGCGATTCCTCGGAGAGTTGGGCGTCGGGGGAAGCCGCATTAACGCATTAACTGTGCCTTAGAGTTGACACCGACCCCTCAACCTCCGTACTCACCAGCCCCTTCGACCCGAGGGCCGCCCCGGGCACTCCCGCCTGGGCCTGGGACCCTCGGGCCAGGGGCACCATGACCCGACGACGACCGCGAAGACACCGACCTCCCAACCCCGCCTCCAACCCCAGCCCACCTCTCCTCCGGGACCTCCCTCCGGACGAACGCCCGCGCCAACGCCTCCTCCGATCCGGCGGCCCCTCCCTCTCCGACCCCGAGCTCCTCTCGATCATCCTTGGCAACGGTTGCCGGGAGGTCTGCTCCCTCGACCTCGCCCGGCAGATCCTGGAGGAGGTCCGCGGCCTGGTCGGTCTCGTGGGGATTCAAGCCGAGACCCTCCAGCGCCGCGGGATCGGGGAGGCCAAGGCGGCGTCCGTCCTCGCCTCCCTGGAGCTGGCCCGGCGCCTCGCCCGTGCCGAGATCCCGGACCGGGAGCTTCTCGATCGGCCCGCGGAGATCGCCCGCTACCTGGTCCTCCGGTACGCCGTCCGGGACCAGGAGGTGATGGGCGCCCTCTACCTCGACGCCCGGCACAGGCTTATCGCCGAAGCGGAGACCTTCCGCGGAACCTTGGTAAGGGCCGCCACCGAGCCCCGCCCGATCCTGTGCGCTGCTCTAGCTGTCGGGGCTGGGGGCATCCTGCTGTGGCATACCCACCCAAGTGGCGACCCGTCCCCGTCGCCCGAGGACATCCGGTTCACCCGGCGGCTGGAGGAGGCCGGCGCCATCGTCGGGGTGAGGTTGCTCGACCACCTCATCCTCGGGAGCACGAATCGGTGGATCTCGCTCCGGAATCGGGGGGTGCTGGGATGAGCGACGAGACCCGCACTCCTGACGACCGCCACAACGACGGCCACGCCACCGAGTCCACCGTGGCATCCACCAAGGAGCCGAACCCGGCGTTTCGCGAGGGCTTCCTGGTCCTTCTCGCTGGCGAGCCCGAACACGAGGAGACCCTGCGGCGCTTTGGGGACCTCCTGCACACGATGGTCGGCGAGACCGTCCGGACGCCCTGCCCTGTGCCGCTGGTCTACGCCGAGGCCGAGGCGGCGCTGGTGGATCTCCTCGAGTTGACCGAGCGGCTGGCCGACGCCGCCACCTACGTCGACGTGGACGAGCCGGCAGAGGTCCAGCTCGGCGCCGTGACCGGGAAGCAGGCCAAGGCCCTCCAGAAGGTGATCGCGGCCCTGGAGGCCGGTCTCGCGGAGATGACCGCCGACGAGGAGGACGCTGGAGACGAGGACGGAGACGACGGCGGGGAGGGCGACCGGTGAGCGCGCCCGGCCCGTCCCTCAACTCCGCCGATACCCTCCAGCCCTTCGACCTCGCAACCGTCCGCGCCCAAGAAACCGCCAAGCGCGCTCTGGAGGTCGCCGCCGCCGGAGGGCACTCGATCCTCATGATCGGGCCGCGTTCTTCGGGGAAGACGATGCTGGCCCGGTGCGTGCCGGGGATCCTCCCGGCACCGACGCCGGAGGAAAGGGACGCGATCGCCGAGACCTACCGGCGGGCGAGGCTGGAGCCTCCGTCCGGACGACCGTTCCGCGCTCCCCACTTCAGCACCCGGCCTCTCGCCCTCGTCGGCCGCCGGAGACCTGGTGAAGTCGACCTCGCCCGTGGCGGGGTCCTCTTCCTGGACAACCTCTCCGCCTTCGGGCGCCGATCCCTCCGGGTGCTCCGGCAGGCGATCGAGGAGGGCAGCGGGACTGGTCCAGCGGATGGTGTTGCCGTAGACCTCCCGTTCCTCCTCGTCGGCGCGATGCGCTCCTGTCCGTGCGGGAACTTCGGAAACGCCTACCACGAGTGCACCTGCACGCGCCGCGCTCTCGACCGCCACTGGGCGCCGGTGGAGGAGTCCATCCTCGATCTCGTCCACCAGGTCGTCGAGGTCCCGGCGCTGTGTCTGTGCGAGTACCTCGGGGGACCCGGTGAGACGACCGCCACCGTCCGCGAGCGGGTCCAGGCCGCCGGGGATCGCCAGCTCGGAAGGAAGGGCCAGGACACCCTCAACGCGCACCTGCCGCCGTCTGCGCTCCCGCAGGTCTGCGAGCCCGACGCCAAGGGTCGCCAGCTCCTGGACGCCGCCTTCGACCGCCTGGGGCTCACGATCCGCGAGACCGGGATCAGCCTCCGGGTGGCGAGGACGATCGCAGACCTGGCCGGGATGGAGACCCCCGGCGCCCCGCACGTCGCCGAGGCGATCCAGTACCGGAGCCTGGCGAGGCGGCAGCATGGACCAGGGCTTGGGAAGGGCCAGAGATGAGCCCGGCAGAGGTCCAGGCCGAGCTGCGGACCATCGCCGAGGATCTGCTGGCGATCGAGGACCGGCTCCGGGGGCTGCTGGAGGGCCTGGCGCGGTCGCCGAGGGAGGACGAGATGCTGGAGGGGAAGGTGCCGTGGGACCTGGCGACGGCGCTACGGACGGACCTGGAGTGTGTGTTGGGGGAGCAGCTCCGGTGGGTGATCGAGACGCTGGAGAAGGCGTCCCGCCTGAGCCGCGAGGAGCGGAGCCTGTCAACCCCGGTGAGACGGTGAGTTCGATCAATTAGGGAGCCTCTCCATGGTTGTCGGGTGGGTTGATCCAGACGGCCTTGGGTAGCTCGGGTGGCTTCGGGTGGCCGTGGACGAAGCGCTCCGGGTTGGCTTCGAAGGCGGCGGTCAAGATGCGTTGGCGTTCGGCCCGTAGCGCCTCGGCCTGGCCGTAGTGGACGGCGGCTGGTGTCATGAGGCCGAGGCCGGAGTGGCGATGCTCGTGGTTGTACCAGTCGATAAAGGTCCGGCCGAAGCTCCTGGAGTGGAGAATGGAGCCGAAGTGGTCGGGGAAGTCGGGTCGGTACTTGAGGGTCTTGAACTGGGACTCCGAGAACGGATTGTCGCTCGAGGTGTAGGGGCGCGAGTGGGTCTTGGTGACCCCGAGATCGGCCAGCAGGTAGGCCACCGGCTTGGCCGTCATCGCGCTGCCGCGGTCGGCGTGGAGGGTCAGCTGCCCGGGGGCGATGTCCTGCTGCTCGGTCGCCTGGGCGATCAGCTGCTCGGCGAGCGCGGAGGATTCCCGGTACTGGATGGTCCAGCCGACCACGTAGCGGCTGAAGACGTCGAGGATCACGTAGAGGTAGTAGGAGGTCCACTTGGCCGGCCCGCGCAGCTTGGTGATGTCCCAGCTCCAGACCTCGTTGGGACGCTCGGCGAGCAGCTCCGGCTTGGCGTAGCGAGGGTGCGTGAGCTGGTCGCGCCGCTCGCGCACCTCGCCCTTCTCGGCGAGCAGCCGGTACATCGTGCGTTCGGACGCCAGGTAGCGGCCCTCGTCGAGCAGCGTGGCCCACACCTCGGCGGGCGAAGAGTCCACGAAGCGCTCGCCGTGCAGCTCGTCGAGCACCACCTGACGCTCGGCAGGCGAGAGGGCCCGCGGTGGGGGATCTCGTGGCTTGTGGGGCTGTGGGTCGGGAGGATGCCGGCGCCGGTAGATCGTCGCCGGCGACGCGCCCAGCGCTCGGCACGCCGGTCGGGTCCCGACGAGGGGCGTGAGCTCTTCGACGGTCTGCTCGATCATGGCTCGATGCTCTCCTCCGCGCTCCTGGGCTCGAGCAGCGCTCCCAGAAGCGCGGAGACGTTTCTTTGCACCTCGATCACCTTGCGGGCCGTCTCGAGCTCGCCCTCGGCGCGCTCGGCACGCCGGCGAAGACGCTCGATCTCGGCGGCCCGGGGATCGGCCCCAGGGCGGCCCCGACGCTTCGACAAGGCCTCCAGGGCCCCCTTGTCCCGCTGCTTGCGCCACTTCGCCAGGTGTGAGGAGTGCAGCCCCTCACGCCGCAGCAGAGCCCCGATCTCACCCGGCTCCGTGCACGCGTCCGCCGCGCGGACGATCTCGAGCTTGTACGCCGCCGTGAACCTGCGCCGCCGCGCACGCTCGACGAGCTGGGGATTGGGCGCCGAGGTCACGCGGCCCGGCCGCTTCCGGTCGCCTACGGCTCCCTCCAGCGGCCGGGCCGGAGCTCGGTGCCCTCCCGAACCGTTCTCCTGCTTCGTCTCTGGCATACGATGAATCCCCTCTCGCCCTCGAGTTCCTTAGTTCTGGTGGCTGCATCGTCTCACCGTATGTTGGCAGAGAGGGGAGCTCCGCAAGTAGCTTCTCGATACCGGGCGTATCTGTCCCGGCGCCCCTTCAAGGAGTTGCCTGTCGGCAACAGCCTTGTCCGTCTTTGGGAGGGTGGTTCAGCTCACGGGCAAGCAAGAACGCGCGAGCCGTGCGCCGTCGCTTCCCTATTCACTCTCGAACCCGTGGCTCGTGAACTTGAGGGTATTGCTGTTCTCCGTAACGACCCGAACAATCTGAGCCGAGGCGCCGTTCGGTAGCTCCGCCTCGATCTCGAGGGTGACCTTGACCTCCGCCCCCACCTGGCCCGCGAGATGCGCGATCACCTCATCGGCGATCCGGCTCGCGTCGCGGCCGACCCGCGTAGGGTCGAGTTGCACGGTTCCGTGGAACCTCCTCGGCAGCGCCTCTGCCGCCCCGGCGGCGGGTGCTCCGGTGGTACCAACCTCGCCTGCCACGGGGCCCGACTCGCCACCTGTCACGGCTGGGCTCGCGCCGCCTGGCTGGGCAGTTGCAGCCACCGCCGACTCCGCGTCCATCTGGCGCCACGCCACGTCCGGCTTGACGACCAGCCCCGTGCTGTCCGGTGATATCGAGACGACCTGACCTGCGCGGAGCCCCTGGTACCGATTCGCCTTGTCGTCATGGCTCTCGGCGTACGCAAACGTGTCGGCCCGCCAGGTGAGCAGCGCCACGCCGTCGCGGACCGCCTGCACCAGGACCTCGGGGCCGGCGAGCCTCGGCAAGTAGAGGTACCGGGAGAAGTCCTCGACGAGCTGGCGGACCTCGACGTGCTCACCGCGCCAGAGCGGTACGTCGTCGAGGTGCTTGCGCAGAATGGTCGAGCCCAGCGTCAGCACGAGGAGCTCACCCCCCCGCAGTTTCTTGCTAGCGCGAACCGCCAGCGCTTCGTTGCCGGTGAGGCGCATCGCTTCCCAGGTGATCGGCGCCTGTGGGCTTGCCTGCTCAGGCACCAGCAGCCACTGGAAGGTTTCTGGGATCCGGGCCGCTACGGCACCCTGGACCGCTTGCCTCTGCGTTTCGGCCTGCCGCACCTGGTGCGGGTCGAGATTGAGAGTGTCCTTTTCCGCCAGAATCGACTCCCACGCCAGGAGTCTCCGAAGCGCCTCGTCCAGATCCTGCAAGCGAACCTTGTCCGCGGCCAGGAAGACCAAGGTGTTGCGGTAGAGGCGTGGCGCATTGCCCCGAGATTCGAGAATCGCCTGCGCCGCCTTCTCGGCCGCGCTGCCGGGTTCCTTGCTGTACGCGTGGTCCGCGGGAAGCACGACAAGGCGCGCCTTCCAATCGTCGGGCACGTCGGCACCCGAGCGCGGCAGCGAGTGGATGCGCGAGAAGCTCCCCGTCGTGCGTAGGTCGGCCCGTACGCGCTCGTCGAGCTCCTGCGCCACCTTGTCTGGGTCTCGCTTGAGCTGCTCGGCCCGGTCCTCGGCCAGCTTGGTGACGGTCGGCTGCGTCGCGTACCAGAACCGCGGACCATCCTGGTAGAGGTAGGTGGCCGAGGCCGCCAGCCGCCGCAGCGCATCGCCGAAGACGGCCGGCGCTTCGCCCGGCATGACGCAGCCGAGCTTCACCCATCGGTCCTCGAGACCGCGGTGCGCCGCAGCCGCAGTGGGGGCCGAGCCGAGATAGATGGTGCGTGCCACCCGCCGGGTCGCCGAGAGCTTGCCCAGGTTCGGCTGCTCGGAATCGATCTTGAGCGGCAGCGAGCTCGGGCCATCGACGTCTTTCTCGATGATCGGCGCCCAGTTGTCGGAGAGGTACCGGGTCAGCTCGGTCTGCACTCGCCCGTCGTCGATCGGTATGGAGGAGGGCAGGATGAGCGGGCTCCGGTCCCCCTTCTCCCACAGGCTGTGAATCACCGCCGCCATGAGCCGCAGCACGCCCCGGGTGCGCTGGAACTTCACCAGGGTCGACCAGCCGCCGTAGAGCTGGTCGAAGATCTCCGGATGGATCGGGTAGGCCGCCTGCAACCTCTTCTCGTAGTCGGCGCTTCGACATTCGGGAGGGAACTCGGTCGGTTGCGCGCGATACAGGTCGGAGAAGGCACGCGCCGTCACGTCCCGCTGCTTGAACGCCTCGGGCCCGGCGAGGGGCTCGAAGAGGCGCCGGCGAACGATCTCGAAGCCCTCCTCGGCGGTCGCCGGCCGCCAGGAAGACTCGATCCGCCCCACCACGTTGCGCAGTCGGTCCAAGGCCTCCCGGCCACGAATGCCGCCCACCTCGACGTCGTCGACGTGGGCGTGGGGCGAGCCCTGGGTGTCGGAGGCGGGCAGCGAGATGACGATCAGGCAGTTGCCGGCGAGCTTGGCCGACTCGGTGAGGGCCTGGGCGAAGGTGAACTGCGTCTCGAAGCCGCCGGCCGGCAGGTCGCTCTGGTCGTGGAGCTGGCGGGCGTAGGCCACCCACTCGTCAATCAGCACCAAGCAGGGGCCGTACTCCTTGAAGAGCTCGCGCAGCACGTCGCCGGGGCTGGTGGCCTTCTCGTCGTCGGCCGCCACCCGTGCGAAAGCTTCCTTGCCGCCGAGCTGGTAGGCCAGCTCACCCCACAGCGTGCGCACGACGGTGCCATCGGCCTTGGTCACCGGATTGCCGGGGGAGATCCGGTTACCCACCAGCACCACCCGGCGGACGTTCTCGGGAAGAGCCTTGAGCCCGGCCTCGGCCAGCACGGCGTCGACGCCGGCCAGCTCACCAGGCTTCGCCCCGGAGAACAGGTGGTAGAGCGCCAGCATGCTGTGAGTCTTGCCGCCGCCGAAGTTGGTCTGGAGCTGTACCACCGGATCGCCCCCGCGGCCGGCGAGGCGCTGCACCCCGGCCACCAGGAGGCGCTTGAGGCTGGCGGTGAGGAAGGTGCGACGGAAGAACTCGACAGGCTTTCGGTACTCGTCTGAGCCCTCCCCCAGGTGCACCTGCCAGAGGTCGGCCGCGAACTCCGCCTGCTGGTAGCGACCGCTCGCCACGTCGGCGTGCGGCGTCACCACCTCGCGCCAGGGCTTGAGCGCACCCGTGGCCGCCGCCTCGATCAGGGAGCCGCCGGCCTTGCGCTTTTCACCCCGCACCTGCTCGTCGAACACCAGTCGGCGCAGCTCCATCTTCATCTTGCCGATCTCGTCGGCCTGCGGCGCCGAGACGGCAGTGAGCAGGCGCGCCATCGAGTCGAGCGCCCGGTCGGTGTCGTCACTCGAGAACGGCTCTTGGTGCGCCCACTGGTTGCGGCAGTCGCGCAGCTCCTGGACTAGGGAGCGCTCGGCCCGGCCGAGCGTCTTGGCGAAGACGGCGTTCCAGGCCTGCCACATGAGCTTGAGGAGCGCCGCCACATCCCAGTCGGGGACCGGCCTGGCGGCCACGGTGCGGTCCTCCCCGACGAAGCGCCGCGCCGCGGCTTCGGCTTCGCCGGGGTGCTGGTTCTCGAGCTCGCGCTCGACGAACGGGGCAAGCCCTTCGCGAAGGAGCTCCATCGCCTTGCCGACCCGCTCTTGATTGGTGATCGCCATGGCTTACTCCTCGGTCTCTCCGAACAGGATCGACTGCTCTGGTCCCGGCTTGTCGCCCTCGCGGGAAAGGCGGAGGATCTCGGGCCAGCTCTGGACGAGACCGTTGTAGGCGAGGGCTTCGGGGGCGCGCTTCTTGCGCTCGCAGAGGGTGTAGAGGCGGTAGGCGAGCTCGCGGGCAAGCTCCGCCTTGGCACCGAGCTTCGCGACCAGCTCGCCGGCAGCTTCCTCGCCGCCCGCTTCGAGCACACGGATCAGGTGGTGGACGGTCTCCCAGGCGGTCAGGCGTGGGTCGGTGGTTGGGTCCCAGTCGGCGGGCAGCTCCTCGGGGCGGAGGAGCCGGACCTTGCCGCGCTTCGACGCGAGGATGCCGGCGGCGACCATCCCGTCGACGCTGGTGTTCTTGGACTTCGAGAGCTGCTCGGCCACGCCGTACTCGCCCTCGGCGAAGCCCTCTTGCTCAAACCAGGTGAGCGCCCAGCGAGTGTCCGCATCGAAGTCGCCCTCCTGCTCGGCCAGCGCCTCGTCGAGGGTCTGATTGATGAGGGCCAACGCCTCACGAACGGTGAGCGGCTTACCCTCGGCATCGAGGACTTTGGAGTAGCGGGTGTAGACCGCCATGCCCGGGCCGATGGCTGCCTGTGCCAGGTCCACTGGGGCGATGTTGCTACGCTGGAGGTGGGCGAGCGCCTGCGGCAGCTCGGCCTTTAGCGCGGTGACGAGCTCGTGGCGCGTGGCCGTGGGGGCATCAGCTCCGCGTGGACGGCAGACGTGGATGATGCTCGAGGCAAGGGCGTTGGTCCCGGAACCGATCATTCGGTTGCCGAGCTCAGTTCGCATCGGCCAGGTGCCGCTGACCGCGAAACCGGCCCGGATCACCGCATCGAGAAAAGTCTCCCATCCGGTGCTGGTAGTTCCTTCGGAGCCCTTGGTCTCCGCCTGCTTGAAGGCGTAGTAGATTGTGACCGGAAAGGCCGGGTGCGCCTGTTCGGCGAGGCGGTGCATCGCCTGCGTCATGCCGTCGAGGAAGAAGGTCTCGGCCCGCTCCCTGCCACCGTGACGGTAGGGCGTGGCGACCAGCTCCTCGGCCTTGGGCACGGCGAGGGTGGCGAATAGATCAGGAAAGAGGGGGCGCAGCGAGCGGCGGAGCCAGACATAGAAGAAGTCCGACAGGTCGGCGTAGCCGATGTTGTCGTAGTAGGGCGGGTCAGTGGAGACTAGTTTGTCGGCCGAGACCGACTGGGCTTGCGCATTGTCGACCATCGCCCAGCCCGTTGCGGTGCCGCCCAGAGCTCGAACTGCTGGCTCGATCCAATCGAGAGCGCTGTTGTATCCACCGCCAGAATCGCTGAATGGATTGGCCTCACCATAGTCCCACACCATCGGGATGGCCTGACGCGAGAAGAGGTTCCTTAGACTTGCGGTGCGAGCGGACCCCCCCGTGGAGGACCGCGTTCCGATGGGTCCCGAGTCCCAGGTACATAGTGCATTGTTCCGGTCCGCGAATCGGCTGATAGCCAGCCCCAGGAAAGCGACGGTGCTATCGGCATACGCTGGCGCACTCGTGCCCCCCTCGCGCAGGGGCTTGCCGTCGTCGGGGAGGCCGGCGGCGAGGGCGTCGTGCTGCACCCGCTCACGCGCTTCCTGTACCAAGTCGGAGAAGGTGGTCAGCGCCACGAGCTGGCGGGGGGTGAAGAGGTCGCCCCACGTCGTAAGGCCGTAGGGCGTACAGTTTCCGCCGGTCATACGCTTGGGGATCTCTCCCTCCGGCTTCCACGTCGGCTGCGCGGTCAGCGCGATCGCCTCCATCTCCGCCGTCGGCGCAAGATAGACCCGCCCGCGATCACCTTCGGCCACGATCGCCATCAGCCGCGCGCCCATGCGCCCGGCCTTTCCTTCGTCCTTGATGTACTGCGGAGCGATCGGCGTCCCCGACACCAGGCACTGGAAGTTCGCGCCGCGCGAGAGCTTGGTGCCGCTCTTCGCCGCCGCCGCATCCTTCGGCTTCCCCACCAACACCCTGAACCGGTAGCCGCCGCCCTCGATCACCGGCTCGACGTACGCCTCCTTGCCCGCCTTGGTGGAGAGCATGAAGGTCGAAGCGAGCGGTACGTCCACCTCGGCGAAGGCCGGGTTCGGGCTCTTGACCGTGCGCGCCCAGAGCCAGGCGATCACGGTGAGCTTCCGGCCCGCGTACTTCTCCAGGTCCGGCCGCGCCTTCACCATCTCGGCCGTCACTTCCACCTTCGGGTAGAGGTGGCCGATCCGCTTCTCCGCCTCGTCGCGCATCCACCGGCCGTAATAGCGAACGTCCTCGGCGAGCCCCTGCGCGCCCTTCCAGCTCTTGCCGTGGTCGAGCTTCTTGCGCGACTCCGGGTTCACCGGCGGTTTGCCCGCGAACTTCGGCGGGATCTCGATCATCGCCTTGTTGATCAGCACCGCCACCGGGTTCAAGTCGCTGGCGTAGCTCTCCAGCCCCAGCCGCTGCGCCTCGAGGGGCAGCGACCCGCCGCCGGCGAAGGGGTCGTGGAAGGCCGGGAGCCGGTTGCGGTCGAAGAGCTCCTTCGCCCGCGGATGGTCGGCGTACTCGGCACAGGTGTAGCGCCAGCTCTGCCAGATCTCGTCCCGTGCCGCCTGGAGCACCGTCTCGTTGGTGGTGTTCTCCCACTTCACGAGGTCTTCGATGACCTTGAAGAGCCGGAGCCGCTCCTTCTCCTGCGCCTTCTCGGTGGGGAAGAGATCCGGGTGCGCCGAGGGATCGTCCACCATCTGCGCGAAGATCACCGCTCGCGCCGCCGCCAGCGGCCGACGCGCCCACCACAGGTGGAGCGTCGACGGGTGCCCGTGGCGGATCGACTTCTCCCGCGCCGAGGCTCTGTTGATGGCGTCGAGAGGCAGGGCGACTTCGATGAGCTTCTTCGGGGGCTTCATGAACCGGAGTACGCTCCATTCGTCCCAAAACACGCCACAGCTAAGCTGATCACGAACAGCCACTTAGAGCCACGATTGGCGCGGGATTGGGATTTCATTGCGGCGAATTGGGTTTTGGGGCCGTGGGAAACCAACGCCCCGCCTTGGTCCTACCTCGAACTTCGATCCGGCCGGCCCGCTGCAGGTCGCGGATCAGGGTCCTCACCTGGTTGCGGCTCAGGTTCGGCAGGACCTGCAGGAGCTCATCGAGCTTGGCGCCGGCGGGCACTGAGTCCTCGATGTGCCGCAGCAGGAGGGCCTTGTTCGTTTCGCGATCGAGGCCCCGGCGCCGTGTGTAGGTGCCGCCCTGTCCGAGGAAGCGGTAGAACCGCCTGGACAACAGGTGGCGGGTACCGCGACCCCGCCCTACGCGCTCGATGACACCCTGCTCCCGCAGAACCGGGAGGCGCCGGGCGAGGAAGGCCGGGACCGGTTGCTCCCGGTGAATCAAGTCGAAAACGAGGAAGTCCTCCGTGGTGAACGAAGCAGCGCGCTCGCGGCCGATCTCCTCGAGGAAGCGGAGAAACTCGGGATCCTGGATCTCGCCGTGGAGCGTCACCCAGACCGAGTGCTCGCCGGTGTGGCTGAAGTCGGGCAGCGGTTTGCTCTGCCGGATGCACTCGCGATAGATGAGGTCGAACCCCTGTCCGGCGCGCTCGACGAGGCCGCATCGTGCCAGCACCTCGGCGACCCGACGGTTGCGGGGATTCTGCTCCCAGAGCAGGTTCTCCGGGGTGATCCCGGTCGGAAACCCGCCCGGGCTGACGATCTCGACCTTGCGCGGGTACTGGCGAACGAAGACCGAGCCACCATGGCGGTAGTCGCGGTGACTGACGGCGTTGAGGACCGCCTCGCGCACCGCGCGCTCGTCGAAGGTGGGAACGTCCCACACGAACAGGCCCTGCTGGAAGTGTTGCAGGTCGTTGCGCAGGTTGACCGCCTGCCAGACCTCGTCGAGAACCGGTAGGAAGCCGCGACGGTACTCGCGGCGGTCGGCGGCCGGGCCCGGGGCCTCGTTCGAGCGGTACTCGAAGATGATCTCCGCCTGGCTGAGGTGCCTGCCCAGGGCCTCGCGCGTGCCCAACAGGATGAGGGCAGCGTAAGTGATTTGGCCCCCGACGACCAGCTCTGCGTCCGTCAGCAGTCGCTCCACCGATCGTGAGGCGACCTCCTGCCCCGGCGACTTGCGTTGCCAGAGACGGCGCAGCAGCTCGACGGCTGCCGGGTCGAGGTCGTCGAGCGACGCTCCGGCGCAGATCTCGGCCGAGAAGTCAGGGCCGGCTTCGTCCAGTATGCGGCGCAGCCGGTCCGGCGTCATGGCAACGAGATCTTCGCCGGCTCGCATCCAGTAGGCGCCGTCGACCGCGATCGGCATTCCGATGGGTCGAGGCGGAGCGGTGAAGACCAACACCCGGCCGTCTCGGTGCTCGAGCTCCTCGACCTCGATACGGAGTCGGAGTCTCTCGACCAGTCCTGCCTTGGTGCGCTCGAGCGACTCAAAGGCCGCGGTGCCCACGACCTTGCGCGGTCGTTTGTCCGTTACGCCGAGGACCACGGAACCCCCGCCCTCGTTGGCGAGCGCGGCGCAATACTTGACGAGCTTCTCGAAATCGAAGCGCCTCCTGGCCTCCTTGAGCTCCAGGTGCTCGTTCTCGCGCCCCTGGAGCCACCCGTCGATCTGGCGCTCGGTCACGGTCACGCCGGCTCCCCGGCCCGGGCGAGCAGCTCGGCGAAGTCGTAGTTCACGCTCGTCACCCCGAAATCCGGCTCACGCCGGAAGGGCTCTCGCAGGTAGTGCACCCGGTGGTCGCCGTCGTCCAGGTACTCGACGAGGGCTAGGATGAAGTCCTCGGGCTTGTTGAGGCTGGTGAGAATCTCGTTCTTCGTCACCGTCACGGTGTCGGCCCCCGAGACACGGCCCTTGACCTCGATGAAGCGGAGCTTGCCGGTGCCGGGCACGCGGCTCTCGACATCGTAGCCCAGCTTCTCGAGCTCGCGGTCGGTGGGCTCGAAGCCGAGGCGCCGCTCCACCTCCATCACGATGGCACGGGCGCGCGCGGCGCTCGCCTGCGTGTCGACGGCGTTCGCGGCCATGGCGAGCGGGCGGCCGGTCATCGCGGCGATGAGGCCGATCGGCACCACCAGCAGCCCTCCCGTCACGACCGGGGGCAGAGCGGAGATCTGCGCCTCCCGGTCGAGCTCGGCGAGGCGTTTCTCGAGCCGCGCTTGCAGCGAGTCGGCGCGCCGGCGCGCTTCCAAGGAGTTGAGCCGCGCGCCCGCCTTGCCGGCGCGCTCCTGGAGCTTGAGCTGCTCTGCGCGGTGGTCCCAGTAGGTGATCTCTTTGGTGAGGCGGTCCTTGACGGCGGCGCGGGTCTTGTCGATCCAGGTCAGCCGCCGGTCGCGCACCTCGGCGATGTGCTCGGGCACCATGTGCTCGATGGCGTGGCGTTGCGCTTTCTGCTCCAAGGCGCGGGTCATCCAGGCGCACTCGGGGCGGGCGAGCAGCTCGGCTGCCGAGGGCTCGTCCTCGGCAAGCGGGCGGTAGTCGAGGTAGGGCGCGTAGTGCAGGTGCCGCGCATTGCCCTGCGCATCCATCTCGACGTAGAGCATGCGGCGCGAGATCGAGCGGCGCTCGCCCGAGGGCAGGAGGCTCGCATCCTGGATGGCGTGCTCGAGGGTGAAGAGAACGCGCGGGCTGGTCCCCGGGTCGCGCTCGTCCACCAGGACCGTGCCCCGCTTCAGGAGGTCGCGGTGGCGCTCGAGGGTTAGGTCGAGGACCGCGTCGAGCAGCGGGTGGCCGGGGCAGACGAAAGCGGCGAGGGGCTCGCCGGGGGGCGCGATGAGGTCCTTCTCGAAGGCGACGCGCTCGTAGCGCGAGAGCACCGGGTCCCCCGTACCGATCTGGCGGTCGCGGTTGCGCACCGGCGCGGGCACGTGGGTGATCTCGTAGCGGCGTGGCTCGCGCTGGCGCACGGTGCCGCCCAGGCGGCGGAAGGCCTCGAGGAAGAACGACTCGATGTAGTGCGGTTGCAGGCGTCGCGCCTCGGCGCGCTCCATCTCCTCGCGCACGCGCGCCACGCGGCTCGAGTCCATCGCGTCGTGGGCGAGCGCCTTGTCCTCGATCAAGCTCTCGAGGTGAGGCCGATCCACTCCGGCCTCGATGGCGCGGGTCAACCGTGCCCGGACCTCGGGCTGGTCACCATAGCGGATGGCCTCGATCAGCAGGTCGCGTAGCGGTCGTCCTTCGAACTGGAGCTTGCCCAGGACGTCGAAGACCTGGCCGCCGAGCGCACGCCGCGCCTCCTCGAGCTTCTCCAGCAGGCGGCGGTAGACGTCGCCCTCGCGCGTCTCCTCAGCCACCAGGTTCCACAGGTGGCAGACCTCGGTCTGGCCGATCCGGTGGATGCGGCCGAAGCGCTGCTCGAGCCGGTTCGGGTTCCACGGCAGGTCGTAGTTGACCATCAGGTGTGCCCGCTGCAGGTTGATGCCCTCGCCGGCGGCGTCGGTGGCGAGCAGCACCTGAACCTCGGGGTCGTGCAGGAACCGCTCTTGGGCCTTGCGCCGGTCCTCGCGGCCCATGCCGCCGTGGATCAGCACCACCGCCTGCGGACGACCGAGCAGCGAGCCGATCTGGCGCTCGAGGTAAGTGAGCGTGTCCCGGTGCTCGGTGAAGACGACGAGCTTCTGATGGGGCGACGGGGTGGGCTTCGGAATCGGCCCGCTGCCATACGGCACGAGGGGCTCACCGATCGAGCTCCCAACGCCCGCGCGGGTGAAGATCTCGCCCAGCAGGTTCGCGAGCTCCCGCCACTTGGTGTCCTGGCCCGTACGACGAATCTCGCCGGCGAGCCGTTCGAGGCGGGCGAGGGTGGCGATCTCGAGTTTGAGCTCGGCGACCGTCGCGGCGGCGGTGGCTTGGTCGAGGATCTCCTCCTCGGCGGCTTCCACCTCGCTCTCGGGCGCCTCGTCGAGATCCTCGACGTCCTCTGCATCGAGCAACGGCCCTTCCAGGGCCGGCGCGGTAACCGCTCCGCCACGCTGGAGGAGCTCGACCTCCCGGAGGCGCTTCTCCAGGCGCTCACGGCGGCGGCGAAGGGAGTGGTAGATCGCCTCGGGCGAGGAGGCCAGGCGCCGCTGCAGGATGGTGAGGGCGAAGCCGACCGTACCGGCGCGCTTGTCGTTCTGGAGGGCATCGGCACGATTGAACTCCTCGCGCACGTACTCGGTGACCTCCCTGTAGAGGCGCGCCTCGGGATCGGAGAGCTTGTAGGGCACCGTGTAGGCAATGCGCTCGGGAAAGAGCGGCCGACCGTCGAACTTGAGGAGGTTCTCCTTGACCATCCTGCGCATCAGGTCCGAGACCTCGACCTGGTGCACGCCGTCGCGGAAGCGCCCCTCGAAGCGGTCACCGTCGAGGAGCGCCAGGAAGAGCTGGAAGTCCTCCTCCTTGCCGTTGTGGGGCGTCGCAGTCATCAGCAGGAAGTGCCGGGTGAGGCCCGAGAGGAGCTGGCCGAGGCGATAGCGCTTGGTGTACTTCACCTCGCCGCCGAAGAAGGTGGCGGAGAGCTTGTGGGCCTCGTCGCAGACGATCAGGTCGTAGCGGCAGTCCGGAGCGCTGAGCTTCTCCTGGACGTCTTCGTTGCGGGAGAGCTTGTCGAGCCGCGCGATAGCGAGGTCGTTCTCGAGGAACCAGTTGCCCGTGCGGGCCGACTCGAGCTTGTCGTTGGTCAGGATCTCGAAGGGCAAGTGGAACCGTCGATACAGCTCATCCTGCCATTGCTCGGCAAGACTGCCGGGGCAGACCACGAGGCAGCGCCGCAGGTCGCCGCGGGCGATCAGCTCCTTCATCAGCAGCCCCGCCATGATCGTCTTGCCGGCGCCGGGATCGTCGGCGAGGAGGAATCGCAGAGGCTGGCGCGGCAGCATCGCCTCGTAGACCGCCGTGATCTGGTGCGGCAACGGCTCGACGAGCGAGGTGTGGACGGCGAGCACCGGGTCGAAGAGATGAGCAAGCCGGATGCGGTGGGCCTCGGCGACCAGACGGAACAGGGCGCCGTCGCCGTCGAAGCTCCAGGGGCGGCCGACCTCGAGGATCTCGAGGCGTGCCTCGTCGTGCCGGTAGAGGATCTCGTCGCCTACTCGCCCGTCGGGTCCGCGATAGACGAGCGTCAGCGCGTCCGAGCCATGCCACTCGACGTTGATGACCGTCACCGAGGCGTCGGGGAGGATGCCACGGACGGTGGTGTCGGGTAGGAGATTCTCGAGCTTCAAGAGTGCCACGACCTTACGACGCTCGCGTCGTGCCGGCACTGTCGCCCCTGGGTCTTCCTTCTCATGGTCGGCACAGTCTTTCGGTGCTAGGCGAAGCCATCCAGCAGCTCCGCGCGCGCCCCTCTTCGAGCCATCCCAAAGGCTGAGCCCCGTACGTCGGCAGATGAGCGTGGCGATGTCGGCAGGCTTCGCCACACAGTGAGTTGGTTACTCCGAGGCCGAGTCGCTCCGACTTGTTCTCAGGTGATGGTCAGGGCCCAGGATGTCCTTTCGCTCCAAGCGATCGTATCAGGCAGCTCTGGAACATGCCCTGCGGAAGCGGGGGTCTCCGCCTCAACCCGAAGACTTCTCGCTCTGGCTGGTTGACCACCGCCAGCGCACCGCCGTACTCCTAGGGCCATGGACAAACCCCGGGGCGCCAATGCCCCACCAACCCAGGAGATTCCAATGAACACAGGATTCCAGTTCTTCGAGGGCGCCCGCACCGAGTCGAAGGCACCGCAGGTCACCGTCCGCCGCAGTGGTCAGATGGTCTTGACCGCCGCCGCCGTCGCCATGCTGGGGGAGGGAGTCACCCACGTGCAGTTCGGCTTCGACGCCGACAACCGGGCCGTGGCGCTCCGGCCGGCTCCCAAGGGGGCCAAGGGCCGCTACCGTCTCCGGGCGCAGGCCAACGGGTCGAGCCTGTTGGACAGCCGCCGGTTCCTCTCCCATCACGGGGTCGAGACCGAGAAGGCACAGACGTTCTCGGCTGAGGCGTTCGGGAGCGGGATCGTAGGGTTCCGGTTCGACGAGGCGGGGACCAGCACCGCCAGCGAGCCCGAGACCGGGAGCAAGGCCCCGACCCCGACCGTCGAGCCGAAGCCGGCCCGGACCGGGAAGCGGAAGGCGACCGCCGCGGCGGCCTGATCCGTGCTGCAAGGGACAAGGGGGCGAGTCGTCCGGGTGACGGCCGCCCTCTTGGCTCGTGGGGCGGGTCTGTCCGGCCGACCAATCGACCCCACAGGGTCTGTGGATCGTCCATCTCGGCCCCGTTGACACCCACCGGCCGGACCCCGTACTCCTGGTGCCCATGATCCACCAGACAAGCACCACCGGGACCACCCCGGCCAGCACCAGCCCGCCGTCCAGCTCCCCAGGGGTCCGCCCATGAGCACCCGCCCCACCCGTGGCCGAGCCCTGGCTGTCCTGCGGATCTACCGGGGGATGAGCCAGAGAGACCTCGCCCGCCTCTCCGGAGTCAACAAGGCGACGATCTCCGGCTACGAGCAGGGCAGGCTGGCAATCGGCCCTGACAACCTGGAGAAGATGCTCCCGGCGCTCGGGTTGTCCGACCGGGCCTGGGAAGCGACCGTGCGGCACGTCCAGTGGATCGACCACCTGCGAGGGGCGGCGGCCGGCGGGGTGGACACGGCCAGCGATCAGGTCCTCTGCCTCGCCGAGACGATCGCCAGGGAGATCGAGCGGGGTGTCTCAGCAGTCCTCCGGGAGCTGGACGGATCGCCACGCTCGAGACCGGGCGACGACTACCCGCTCGACGACGAGCTGTAGACCTCTCTCCCCGTCTGAGCCGGAACACCCGGAACAGGTCCATGCGGACGGGGGGTTCCGGGATTCTTCCACCCGGAACACGAGGGCGTCAGTCCGGGTTGTTGCCTGCGTTCCCCACCGCAGGGGGACGGTCTCTGCCCCGGAGTCTTTGACTGGCGTGCTTCGATGTGTTATCACTACGGTAGCCATGGATACGCAACCTATGCGCAATAACGGGCTAAGGGAGGAGAAGATGACCCTGGGCCGAAGAGGACGTGCTCTCGTTCGTTGGGAGCTCCTAGTCGTTGCACTACCTTTGCTCGCTATCAGCTGCGGTGACGTCGGCAGCAACCCCGACGTGATGTTAGGGGTACCCTACAGAGCCCAAGACCCGAATTCCTTCGATTGCGGGCCGGCTTCGGTGTTGATGTGGCGGCTCTACGACGGTCTGCCAGAGATCTCCCAGCAAACAATCAGCTCATGGATGGGAGGAACCACATGCGGCGCCTCTCAGCAAGTCATCGCGAATGCTGTCAATCACTTCACGAACACCTACGATGCCATCGACGACCTGGCGGGTGACACGGAGTATGCAAGCTTCTTCAGCCGTCAAATCACGTCCATCGATGCCGGCGTCCCCGTCATCGCGATCCTGAGAGGCGGATTGCATGCCGGCGTCATCAACGGCGGTCAGTGGCACACCAACGCCGACGGCAACTACCAGTGGGATTACGTCTACTTTCATGACCCCAGCACAATAGCGAACGACCCCTACTCCGCAGATCTCTGGCAGGACGTGAGCTGTCCTCCCGGGAGCACCTGCGAACAGATCGCGTCGTCCAGCGCGATCGGATCCTGGTCGTATAACCTGACCACCTATGGTGGCAGCGTCGTCACAGGTGGAGGAGGAGGTATAGGTGGCATCCATCGCGACTACTGAGCTGAGCGACGCGCCGAATTGACTCACTTGAGCTACGAACCCAAAGCCCAGAGGACAAGCCACCATGAAGCGATTCACGATCTTCCTTTTCGTCCTGCTGTTCTGCACTGCTGCCACCGCGCAATCCAAGCCCTGGAGTCTCGAGCCGTGCGCGACGACTGGCCCTGCGGCGAGCGCCCGAGCCAAGTACGCTGCCGCGGTTCGGGCCGCTGCGCCTGATACACCCCTCTACACGCCGCACCCGTTTCCTACTACGCCCCAAGAGGTTTTCGAGGACTTCGTCGTCTACCACATGAACGCCTTTCGGGACACGCCGAACACGGAGATTCCGCCCGAGCAGCTGCGCCTCCTGACGGCTCTGGAGACGAATCAAGTCCGCTACGAAGTCGTCAAGGTCGAAGACTGGACTCCTCTTCGCTGCGGCTCCCGCAAGGCTCGAGAGACTTGGTCGGTGCTGCGCATCTTCGACACAAGCACGGGCGACGAGCTAGTGCGAGCGACGGTCGACAACGTGGGCCATGTCGGGAAGCTCCGACTTCGGCCTGTCGACGGTTCCTTGGCGCCGATGATGGACCTCTCGACCGCTACAGCCTCTGTGCGGGCGGTTGCGCCTGGGGCTCGAGACGCCGAGTACGTCACCACGTGGGGCTTGCCGGGGTGCGACGAGGTGACTCCCTGTGTAGCGATGCGGAACGGTCCCAGGGTCTACCTGGTCGATGGTCGGACCGGGGCACTCTTCCTCCTCACTTCGCCCTCAAAACGCCTCTCGTTCCGGAACGATCTCTCCCGAGCTCGCCGAGCAGATACGCTTCGAGGAGTCGCGCAAGCCGGGGCGCGCCTCATGTCCCTGGGCCAAGACGCCTTCGCCCAGTTCGAAGCGGTCCCTGGTCGTGAGGCTCGGCAAGACCCGTGAGACCCGGCTGGCGGGCAAAGCTCGAAGGCCTCGCGGTCCTCGCTTGCTGCCTCGCAGCATGTGGCCCTGGCGCTGAGACTCTCCCCCAACACCGAGGTGGTCGCCATTCCGCGGCAGACCGGTCCGGGGTGCCCCACGAAAGGGCGGCGGAGTCCCAAGGGGAACCGGGGCCTTGGCTCACAGTCGACGAAGCCGAGGATCAGCAGCTCGAGGGCCACAGGATCTACCATCAGGTCCGGCTGGATTTCCCGGTGCTGCTTCGCCAGGTCCCCGTGCTGGTGCCGCTCGCCCCATCGGAAATTCGAGCCCAGCGTATTCTCGTCCACGCGGTGCTCACCGAGTCGGGCCGGGTGGCGCGAGCGGAAGTGCTCCGCGCGCCTGCCCTTGCCGGCATCACGACTCAAGCCCTGGAAGAGCGCATCGTGGAGGCGCTTCGAGCCTACCGCTTTGAGCCGGCGAAGCTCGAAGGCCGCCCGGTAGCGGTTTACTATAACCTTTCGCTGACGTTGACTTCCGATCGGTCAGGAGCAAGGTCTTGATCTGGCCCTTCTCATGCTTGCCGAGTTCGGCCGAGAGGCGCTCGCGGGCGGCGGGCCCGCGTAGCACGCAGGGCTGATCTCGAAACTCCTCGGGGTTTCTTCGCGATCATTCCGGCGCGGGAATCTCGGCTTGGCCGAGACCATCGCCCGGGAGATCGAGCGGGGCGTCTCCGCAGTGCTCCGGGAGGTGACCACGCCCTCGGGATCAAAAGCTGACGCGGAGTACCCCGTGGAGGACGAGGAGCTGTAGACCTCTCTCACGAGCGTTCCCCGAAGCCGTCCTCCCGGCCGATCTCGTCAGCGGCGAGATTCCCCGCGTCTTCGTGGTTGACATCTGCCGGCCGACCGCCGTACTGGTGGGGCATGCCGAGATCTCGCCGATCGACCCATGCCCCCGGCCATGGCCTGTTCCTCTACGAGCGGAACTACCGCCGGCTGGAGGAGATCCTCGATCAGCCCCTCCCTGACCTCCGGTCGGGCGTCGTCTACCGGCTCCAGGCCCCCGGCCTGATGGACCTCGTCGTCGAGGTGCTGTCGCAGGACCGGGCGACCGATGCAATGGTCCTCTCCCTCGGGCACTACGTCGAGATGAACGGCGACCTCTGCCAGGACCCCGAGATGGTGCTCCGGGTGTTCCCGCCCCGGGGGGATCAGCCGGGACTAGTCGAGGCGCTCTCCTACCAGCAGTCGATCCCGCCCATCTACCAGCGCGTCTACCCGGAGCCCGGGAAGGTCGTCCCCCGGCTGAAGCACGAGCTGAACGCCTTCCTCGGGACCTGGCTCCGGAACTTGAAGGCGCAGGGGCACCGGCTCCTCCCTGACGCGGAGTGAGGGTGTCTGGACGGTGCGCGGTCTCGACCGCCGCGCGACGAACCCAGCCCCGCCGATCTTCCCGGGGTCGCCCTCGACTTTCCTCGCGGCATTCTTCGCCTGCCTGGTTGACGAGCCGGCGCGTTCCGCCGTACTGGTGGCTTACCAGAAACGGGCGACGGAGCCCACCGCACAAGGAGATCCCGATGCTCTACGAGACCGATGCCGGCGACCTGATCGAGTTCGCGAAGAGGTGGGCGAGCCTGGGCGACGCCGTGACCGAGCAGGTCGAGGACATCGTGAACGACCCCACGACCGACGAGGTGAACCCGTCCGCGATCGGGATGGCCCAGCGCATCCTGCGGGGCCTCAACCAGGGGATCGACCTCGCGATGGACCAGTACCTGGCCCGCTGGAATCGGCCCCACAGGTGAGCGGCGGTCTCTGGACCCGGACCCCAGGGCATGGGCGGGCACCAGAGACCGGGACCCCGGCCAGGGCAAGGGATGAGACACCCCAGACCCTGACCGGCGGTCAGAGACCCGCAGACAGACCGGAACCGGCCCGCCATACCTTGGACCCTGTGCCCACCCTCCAGACCTTCGACCCCTGACCACGAGGACCCCACGATGACCCTTCCCCTCGAGCTTGAGCCAGAGAACCCCGCCGTTGTCTACCGCGACAGCCTCTCCCGCGGCTCCTACTGGGCCGTCCGCCACTCCCTGGAGACGATCGCCGAGATCCTCGGCGGCGAGGACGCCGACCCCTGGACCTTCCCCTGGGAGCGGCTGACCTACCAGCACACGGCCCGGGTCCGGCGCGCCATCGTCGAGCGCTACGCCCCGGCCACGGTCAACAAGATGCTGTCTGCTCTGCGGGGCGTCTTGAAGACCGCCTGGCGGTTGGGGCTGATGGACGCGGAGACCTACCGCCGCGCCGCCGCCGTCGAGAACGTCAAGGCCCGGGTCCAGCCGAAGGGGCGGGCCGTCGAGCCGGACGAGCTGGCGGAGCTGTTCCGGGTCTGCGCCGAGGACGAATCCCCGGCCGGGAGACGAGACGCGGCCCTGTTCGCGGTGCTCTACGGGGCCGGTCTCCGCCGCGCCGAGCTGTGCGGTCTCGACCTCGCCGACTTCGACGCCCTCGACTGCGCGATCAGGGTGCGAGCCGGGAAGGGGAGGAGAGATCGGACCGTCTACCTCCCGGCGGCGGTGTGCCGCCACCTGTGCTCGTGGGTCGAGGTCCGGGAGGGTGAGCCCGGGCCGCTGTTCTGCCCGGTGAGGTCCACGGGGGAGGTGCCGATCACCAGGCTCCGAGGAGAGGCGGTCTGGTACATCTTGAAGCGGCGGATGAGGCAGGCAGGGCTGGCGGGGATCACGCCTCATGGCTTCAGGAGGGCGTTCGTCAGCTCGCTGCTGGCGGCGGGCGTGGACCTGCTCACCGTGCAGGAGCTCGTCGGGCACGCGGACGCGGTGACGACGGCCAAGTACGACCGGCGGGGAGACGGGACGAAGCGCCAGGCGACCCGGGCGCTCCGGCTGCCGGCGATCGACTGAGACGCATCCCGCGGCCATCGATTCGACGGAGGCAGCTGTGCTTCGCGACCTAGACGGTGGGTTCTAGGTCGGGGGCTCCATCCCCTGGTCCCAGGGGTCCATGGCCTGGTCTGCACCTGGCAGCCATTGAGAAATCCTGGCGGCCCTTCACGCCGCTGGCGCTGTGGCTTCTCCTCGCCACGGCCCACCCTGCGGCGGTCTCGCAGGGCCTGGCCAGCAGCGCGACATCCTCGCCAGGGGATGCGCCAATCGAGAATCGACCGACCACTTCCCGACCTGGTGAACCGGGTCTACGGCCAGACAACCGACGAGGTGGATCTCAGGTGGCGAACCGCCCGGCTCCGGATGCCCGTCGAAGGCCCCTCAGTTGACGAGCGAGCTCAGGCCGGGTCCGCCAACGAGACGTGACCTCGCTCTTGCACGCCCCAGCAAGCCTTGCGCACTTGCATTCTTCAGCGCGAGCAGACTACGCTTGCCCTCAGTACTTCAATCTCTTGGAGCTTCTGCCGGCCTGACGCCCGGTATCCGGGCTGCCGAGCCGGCGGTCGCCACGTAGAGGCACCGGACGGGCTTCGAGCGCTTGCGCTTGCCCGGGTCCGATCGCCCTCTTCGCGGCGCCGATCCGAGATGACATGTGGGGGTGGTCATGGTCCTTCGGGTGCGGTACGTCGTCGGTAGAGCTGTGCTGTTCTTGGTCGTGGCGGTGCTGGCGGGCGCGGGAGCGGTGGCGGGCCAGGGCTGCACGCTTCTCCACGGTGGCTGCGGGGAGTTTCCGCAGCAGTGCTTCGCGGACACGCTGGCGCCGGCCACGTGGTCCGACGGGCTCACGGAACAGGACCGGGTGAGCTTCGACAGCCCGGAGTCGACCTGCCACGCGCCGGTGTTGGTGGGACCTCCCGCCTGCTGCACCTCGTTCCACCCTCCGGGGTCCTCGCAGCCCACGATCTCACTCCGCGCCGAGCCGACGGGCGACGGCGCCGAGGTCGTCGTCGACTACGACGCCCCGAACTACTTCTGCCAGAACACCGGCGACTGGCCGCCGCTCTACACCTGCGTCAACGATCCCATCGTGAGCAGCGACCACCTGGTGCTCTTCCTGGGCACGCCGTCCCACGTCGTCGACGTCCTGGCCCGGGGCTTCATCTACTACGAGCAAGGCACCTGGCACACGCGGATCAAGATCCCGTGCGGCGGCGCCACGACGGTCTTCGCGCGGATCGACTACCTGACGAGCTCCGGGGTGGTCACGGCGGTCACTCCGGCCATGGCTCTCCCGGGCGGCGAGTGCACGGACCGCAAGAGCTGCCCCCTCTCGGGCGTCGGCGCTCCGGTCAACGTGGGCTCGGGCGACGTCTCGGTGACGGTGCCGCTGTTCCGCCTCGCCCAGGATCCGATGACCCTAGACTTCAGCCTCGACTGCCACAGCGAGCGGCCCATGGCGCCGGGGCTCGTGTCGTCGCCCCTCGGGCGCGGCTGGACCCATAGCTTCTCGGACACGCTCCGGCCCCTCGGCCCGGGCGGAGGCCGCCTCTACCGGCTCACCCCCGAGGGCTACGAGGAGATCTACCAGCGCCAGGCGGACGGGAGCTGGCAGGCGTCGAGCCCGGGCGAGCTCCGGGCCCGGGTGGTGGCCTCGGGGAGGGAGCTCTTGCGGACCGACCTCGACGGCACGGTGACCGCCTACGACGCGGCCTCCGGGAGCTGGCTTTCGACCACCGACCGCTGGGGCAACCGGATCGCCGGGACCTACGACGCCTCGGGACACTTGGCGACGGTCACCGACACCGAAGGCCGGACGCTCACCTTCGGCTACGACGGCGACCACCTGGCGAGTGTCGAGCTTCCCGGCGGCGCGGTCTGGACCTTCGACTACCAAGATGGGTCCCTCAGCGCGATCCACGACCCGCTCCACCCGGGAGCGACGCCGTGGCGGAGCTTCGAGTACCAGGCGGACTCGGAAGGCGTGCCGCGCCTCCTGACCGCCATGCGCGACGAGTCCGGGGCGCTCCTCGAGGGCCACGGCTACGACGCTCGGGACCGCGGCACGAGCTCCTTTGCCGAGGCCGGCCGGGACCTGGTCACCGTCGAGTACGACACGCCCTCGGCCGGCAAGACGCGGGTCGTCTCGGCGATCGACGGGGCGATCTCTCAGACCTCGGTCTTCACCCTCAACTACCAGCACGGCCGGTACCTCCCGACCGAGATCCTGGGCAACTGCCCGACCTGCGGCGGCGCGACGAGTGACGACCAGAGCTATACCTACACGAGCTCCAACCGGATCGCGTCGCGCGTCGACGCCCGCGGCCACAAGACGGTCTTCGGCTACGACGCCAACGCCAACCTGACCTCGCGGACCGAGGCCCAGGGCACGGGGGACGAGAGGACCACGCGCTTCCGCTACGACGACGGCTCCTGGCCCAACTTCCGGACGCAGGTGGACGAGCCCTCGGTCGCCCAGCCGGGGAGCCGCAAGATCACCACCTTCTCCTGGAACGCCGACGAGACGGAGCTCACCGTCGCCGCGTCGGGCTTCCTCGCGGCGAGCGACGCCTCGGCCACCACGTACACGACCGTCACCTCCTTCGACGGGGACCACCGCGTCGTCTCGGTCGACGGCCCGCGCACCGACGTGGCGGACGTGACCAGCCAGGCCTACTACCCCGACGACGACCCCGATCTCGCCCGCCGGGGGCGCCTCGCGACGACGACCGACGCCGTCGGCCTCGGAACCACGCTCGACGACTACGACGACTTCGGCACCGCCCGGACTATGACCGATCCCAACGGCGTCCTCACGCGGCGGGAGACCGACGACCGGGGGCGGGTCACGAGCTCGACCTCCGTCGCCGTGCCGGGGGTGCCCGGCGAGAAGAGCGATTACACGACCCGGTTCGTCTTCGACGGCCGCGACCGCCTGGTGCGGACGGTCCTGCCCCGAGGCAACGTCGTCGCCTACGGCTATGAGGACGGCACCAACCGGCTGGTCGACACGATCCGGGTGGACGCCGCGGGCCTCGAGCGCGAGCGCCGGCACCTGACCCTCAACGACATCGGCGACCGGACCGTCGAGGAAGACCAGGTGTGCGACGCGCCGGCCGCCCCGTGCACCTCGTGGACGACGAAGCACCGCGAGGACTTCGCCTTCGACGTCCACAACCGCCTGACCGGGGTCCTTCACCCGATGCCCGCAGGGTCGCGGACGGTCAACGCCTATGACGCCGACGGCCTCCTTTCGACCGTCCAGGACGAGAACCACGCCTCCCCCAACACGACGTACACCTACGACGCCCTCCACCGACTCAAGACGATCGCGCAGACGCTCGCCGGTGCGCCCGGAGGCGTGGCGACGACCTCCTACTCTTACGACGCCGCCGACGACCTCGCCTCGGTGACCGACCCCAACGGCAACACCACGACCTACCGGTACGACGATTTCGGTCGCCTCGCACGCGAGGATTCGCCCGTCGCCGGCGTCGCGGAGCACGCCTACGACCCGGCCGGGAATCTCGTCTCGACGACCGACGCCCGGGGCGCCACGACGACCCGCACCTACGACGCCGACGATCGGCCGCTCACGAGCTCGTCTTCCCTCGCCGGCGAGCCCACCGAGACGGTGACCTGGACCTACGACGATCCGACGCCCGGCGGCTTCGGCCTGGGGCGTCTCGCCAGCATGAGCGACCCCTCCGGCGAGACCGCCTACGCCTACGAGCGGCGCGGCGAGCTGACGGCCGAGGACCGGACGATCTCGGGGACGAGCTACTCGACCGGCTACGGCTACGACCTCAATGGCAACCGGGACCGGATCGACTACCCCTCCGGGCGGAGCGTCGCCTACGGCTTCGACTTCGCGGACCGGCCGCTCTCGGCGGCCGCGGCCGACGTGACCTACGTGGCCTCCGCCACTTACCTGCCCTTCGGGCCGCTGGCGAGCCTCGCCTTCGGCAACGGGACCGCCGAGACCCGCGACTTCGACCTGCGCTACCGGCCCCTCGAGAACCGCCTCGACGGCGCCGCCGGCCCCCTGGCCGACTACCTCTACCAAGAGGACTCCCTGGGCAACATCACGGCGATCCACGACGCCCTCGCTCCCGACTACGACCGGGACTTCGGGTACGACGACCTCGACCGGCTGACCTCGGCGACGACGGGTGGAGCCCTCTGGGGCGCGGGCAGCTACCGCTACGACCCGATGGGGAACCTGACCGAGCTCCAGCTCGGCAGCAGCCGGTCGGCCGCCCTCTCCTACCAGGGGACCCTTCCCAAGCTCTCCTCGGTCTTGGCCGACGGGGTCAGCCAGCCGGTCGCCTACGACGCCGCCGGCAACGAGGTCCGGCACGGGGCGACCGTCTCGACCTACTCGGCCCGCGATCTCCTGGCCTCGGCCGACGGCCTCGCCTACACCTACGACGGCCGCGGGGTGCGGGTGGCGACGGAGGTGGTGGCGGCCCTGGGCACGGCGACCGGCCTGGTGACCGACCTCGACGGGCAACCGATCGCCGGCGCGACGGTGCGGGTGGCGGGCGGCGCGCAGCAGGCGACGACCGACGGCTCCGGCCGCTTCCAGCTCATCGCGCCAGCGGGAAGCTACACGCTGATCGCCTCGGCGGACGGCTTCCTGGAGGCAACTTTTCTGCCCTTCACCCTGCCGGCGGGGGCGAGCTTCGACGTCGGGCCGATCGCCCTCGCCCCGGCGCCGGCAACAGTCACCGGGACCGTCCTCGGCACCCTCGACGGCGGACCGCTTCCTGGGGCCTCGGTGACCGCCGCCGAGACGGGGACGACGGTCTTCGCCGACGCCGCGGGGCACTTCGCTCTCTCCGGCCCAACGGGCGCGTTCACCCTCACCGTCGCCCAGGCGGGCTACCTGCCCCAGACTCTGGCGCCCGTGACGGTCGCCGCGGGCCGGAGCGAGGACGTAGGCACGGTGACCCTGGTCGTCGTGCCGGCCCAGGTCTCCGGCCGGGTGGTGAGCTCGGTGGGCGGCGATCCGGTCGCCGGCGCCACGGTGACCGCGGTTCCGGCGGCGGCGGTCACGGCCGCGGGCCAGGCGACGAAGAGCGGGGCGGCCTCCCTCTCGGCGACGACCGACGCGGCCGGCGCCTTCACCCTCGAGCTCGCTCCCGGCACCTACACGTTGTCGATCACCGCCTCCGGGTTCGGGACCCGGACGACGGGGAGCACAGCCCTCGGCCCCGGGGCGGTCTTCGACCTCGGCTCCCTCCCGCTCGAGCCTCTGGGCACGATCACCGGGCACGTGGTGGCCCAGGCGACCGGGGTGCCCGTCTCCGGCGCCCTCGTCCAGGTCCTGGGCACCCTCGACCAGGCGGCGACTGGCCCGGATGGCGCCTTCACCTTGACCCAGGGCAGCGGCACCTACCGGCTGCGGGTCCGGGCGCCGGGCTTCGCGGATCTCACGACCGGCGAGCTCGTCCTCCCGGCCGGCGGGAGCGTGGACGCGGGGACCCTGGAGCTCTTGCCGGTCGCCCTCTCGGTCTTCGTCGGCTACGCCGACAACCTGCGCGCCAGCGCCGACTTCCCCATCCCCTGGCAGGGCGCGCCGGACGTGATCTTCCTCGGGGGCGGGACGGCCTTCGACGCCGGGGCGATCCGCCTCGACAACTCGACCGACGAGCCGATCGCCGTCGACCGCCTGACCGTCGACCTCGAGCGACCGGGGCCACTCTACGACCTGTGGGGGAGCCTCACCGTGCCGGCTCACGGTTCGGTGATCCTCACCCAGACGCGCTCCTACGACTTCGACACCAGCGATCACCCGATCGTCAGCTGCGGCGGCACGCCGGCGCCCGGCGATCCGCGGGTGCCGAAGGTGAGCGTCACTCTCGGCGGCGCGACCACCGACTACTTCGACACCGGCCACATCCTCGACACCGGCGGCTCGGACCTCGCGTGCCTGGGCAACGAATCGCTCCCCTGGCGGCTCATCGGGACGACCGGCATCTCGGCCCAGGGCGACTTCGTCCTCGGGCCCGTGAGCGGCGAGGCGACGACCGGGGAGCCGTACGAGCTCGTGGCGCTCTTGACCGACGCGGCGGGGCTGCCGCTCCCCGGGGTGGACGTCTCCTTCCGGGCCGTCGCCGGGCCGGACCGCGGCCTCGCCGGCACCGGGACGACCGACGAGAGCGGCCACGCGAGCTTCTCGTACACCAGCGGCTTCGCCGGTACGACGACCTGGGAGGCGAGCTTCACCAACGCCTCGGGGGCGACCAAGACCTCGAACCAGGCCACGGTCACCTGGCCGGGGCTCGAGGGGGTCGAGGTCTTCGTCGGGTACGCCGACAACCTCCGGAGCGACCCGGCCTTCCCCACGCCCTGGAGGGGCTCCCCGGGCATCCTCTACCTGGGGGGCGGGGGCTCCGTCGACGCCGGCGCGATCCGCCTCGACAACACGAGCGACGCGCCGATCCCCGTCGACAACGTCACCGTCAACCTCCAGCGGCCGGGGCCGAGCTTCAACCTCTGGGGCAGCTTCACGATCCCGGCCCACGAGTCGGCGATCCTGACGCAGACGCGCTCGTTCAACTTCGACACCAGCGACTTCGCCCTCGTCGGCTGCGGCGGCAAGCTCTCGCCCACCGACCCGCGGATCCCCAAGATCTCGGTGACCGTCGGCGGCATCACCCAGAGCTTCCTCGACACGGCCCACATCCTCGACACCTTCGGCTACGACCTCGCTTGCAAGGGCAACGAGTCGCTCCAGTGGCGGCCGGTGGGCTCGGAGGGGACGGCCCGGACCGGGGCGATCACCCTGCTGCCACCGGCGACGACGCTGCCCGTCGGAGGGCTCGCCACCCTGACGGCGGCGGTCGTCGACGCCGGCGGTGAGCCGGTCAGCGGGGTGACGGTCAGCTTCCGGGTACTGAGCGGGCCGAACACGGGGGCGACGGGGAGCGCGGTGACCGACGCCTCCGGGCTCGCCCTGTACCCGGCGACGAGCTCGGTGACCGGTCTCGACACCGTGGTCGCCCGGGTGACCAACTCGTCCGGCGGGACGCTCAGCTCGCCGACGGCGACGATCCTCTGGCTGCCCGCCGTCGACCTCGCGCTGTCGCCGCCCACGTCGACCCAGCCCGTCGGGACACCCTACGACGCGACGCTCTCGGCGACCGATCGCTCGGGCCAGCCGGTCCAGGATCTCGCGATCCGCTTCCGGGTGACGGCCGGTCCCAACGCGGGCCGGACGGGCGTGGGAACGACCGACGCCTCCGGCCGGGCGGTCTTCGTCTACTCGAGCGCCGAGGCGGGCACCGACTCGGTGGTCGCCGAGGTGGCGCTCGCCGGCGGCGCGGTCCAGGCGTCGAACACGGTCACGACGACCTGGACGGCGCCGCGGACTCTGACGCTGGGGCCCGTGAGCCAGAGCCACCCGGTCGGCTCGGAGGCGGACTTCGTGGCGACGCTGCGGGTGGGAAGCGAGCCGGTGGCCGGCGAGGCCGTGGCGCTCGCCGTGACCAGCGGACCGGAGGCCGGGACCCGTCTCGAGGCGACGACCGACGCCTCGGGCGAGGCGCACTTCGCGCTCGTAGGCCAGGCTTCGGGAACCGATCTCCTGGAGGCCCGGACCGGCGAGGGCGCAGATGCCCTCGTCTCGGAACCGGTGAGCGCCACCTGGACGGCGATTCCCACGGCGCTCGCCGTGACGGCGCCGCCGGTGGGCGAGTGGAACGATCCCGTCACGGTCTCCGCCCGCCTGACGGTCGCCGCGACCGGTGAGCCGCTCGCCGGCCAGGCCCTCCGCGTCACGCTCGGCGCCGAGAGCGCCCAGGCGGTGACCGGGGCCGACGGCGCCGTGACGGTGACCTTCGTCCCGCAGGACCTACCCGGGGCCGTGAGCCTGACGGTTGCGTTCGACGGCGCGGGGCCGTATCTCCCGTCGTCGAGCGCGCGTCTGGTCACGATCGAGCGGGACGAGACGGTGCTGGTCCTGACCGGCGGCGCGGCGGGAGACGCGACCGGAATCGGGGCGATCGCCGCCGGCTCGGCCCAGGAGGTCTCAGCCCGCCTGACGGACGGCGAGGACGGCCAGCCTCTGGCCGGCAAGACGGTGGCCTTCACCGTGGCCGGCGTCTCGGCCTCGGGAGTGACCGATGCCGACGGCGTCGGCCGGGCGAGCTTGACCCTACCGGCGAGCGCCTCGGGGCCGCAGAGGCTCTCCGCCGTCTTTGCCGGCGACGAGACCGAGCGGCCGTCGGACGCGAGCGGGGTCGTGGTCGTCTACCAGCCGGCGTCCTTCGTCCTCTGGGGTGGCAACCCGG
This sequence comes from uncultured Acidobacteriota bacterium, assembly GCA_963837945.1. Taxonomy (GTDB): domain Bacteria; phylum Acidobacteriota; class Thermoanaerobaculia; order Multivoradales; family DATKCC01; genus CAVUBL01. Next base: position 341,990 of record CAWIQD010000006.1, on the reverse strand, counting down.
AGGGCCTCGCCGTGGGGCAGCGGGTGCAGTTCTGGGGGGCGCAGTGGGACCGGCAGGTCACGGGCGGCGACTACCGGGCAGCGGCCGATTTCAAGGGGTACGCGAGCACCGCCCTCGCGCCCGGGGCGACCTGCGAGGCGGAGCGCTCGACGGCGAGCCAGCCCCCCCTCGACCAGGCCTGCTGGACCTCCAAGACCGGGGCGAAGCTCCGCCCCGCCGGCGACGGTGGGCCCGTACCTCGGGCTCCTCGTCTCGACCTCGATCGACCAAGCCGGCTCGACCGTCTTCGGCAACGTGGCGGCGACGGTGGTCGTCCGGGTCGACCCGGGTTCGGGTTACGCGCCGGACCCCGGACATCCCGGGTTCGGTACGATCGTCGCCGTGATCGACGATGCGCAGGGGATCGTTTCTGAGGCGCTGGCGCCGGCCGCTGGTCCCACCTCAAGAGAAGCCCCCAACCTCGAGAGCAGGACCACCTTCTCCGCACCCGCGGCCGCCGCCAGCGGCCAGCACAGGTACTTCCTCTATACGCCGGAGCTCCAGCTCCTGGCCGAGTCGGAGCTTACGACGGCCCCGCACCCGGCGATCTACACCGAGTACGTCTGGTTCGGGGGGATGCCGGTGGCCCAGCAGGACGTCTCCGGCGAGACCCGCTGGACCTTCACCGACCACCTGGGCACCCCGCTCCTCCAGACCAGCGCCCAGCAGGGAATCGTCTGGCGCGCCGAGCACGAGCCCTACGGAGAGGTCTACGCCCTCCGGGCCCAGGACCTCCACCAGCCGCTGCGTCTGCCCGGCCAAGAGGCCGAGCAGCTCAACGCAGGGGCCAACGGGGCGACCGACTGGAGCTACAACATCCACCGCTGGTATGAGGCATTACTCGGACGATATCTGGAGCCAGACCCTCTGGGCCTTCGAAGTCTCAGCACGAATCCCTACCTGTATAGCGCGGCGAGCCCGCTGACCAAGATCGACCCACGCGGGGAAGCGTACTTCGCAAAGCGCCCTCTCCATGGAGTTCCATGGCTCGGCCCCCTCTCCTGTAATCCACTCGACAACCGCGCGAACACCGAGATCAGCCACGAAGAACTATTCTTCGAAGACGGCAAGTCGCCCGCCAACCTGGGCTTCTTTGACGATGGCACGGTCCGACAGGAGACAAACCCTCAAGGGTATCGGTGCCGCTCTCGACACTTCAATGACTGCATCATGAGAAAGGCCGTCGCTCAAACTCCGACGAAGCCCTACTGCCTCCTCGGCAAACCAGGTCCCAAGGACAAGTTCAACTGCCAGGATTGGGCAGGGGAGGTGCGCAAGAACTACGCCCGGCTCGAAAAAGACCCTGAGGTCCTCAAGGAATGCCAGTGTGGCCGGACGAAAGGCGGCCAATGATCGTAGGCTACGTACTATTGCTTGCCGGTGCCGTCGTTTTGTTCGCGGCCCTACGGCGGCGTTCAATGCTCCTGGGCCTCCTCGTTGCAGGCTCGTTCTTCGCTCTGGCGGCAGCCGGATTCACATACCTGCTGACTCGGGTCGGCGACCAGCCACCACGGGAGAGCGTCATCGTCGATCAGGAAGCGCTGCGACTCGCGGCACAGTCCAACGAGCAGTCTGGGGTTGAGAATCTCGCCCGCAAACTCGATGGGGAGTGTCGCCAACAAATCCCTGTCGGATCGCCGAAGAGCGAGGTGATTTCGTTCTTGAGGGCACACGGAATCGAGTACCACGACGAGCCAGGCCTGCGGCTCGTGAGTGCATTTGTCCCCGAAGTACGCGGCCAGCCAGAGACGTTGGGCCTCTCTCTAACGTTTAGCTTCGATCGAGGGGACCGGCTCGTCGCTCACCGAATCGAGGTTCGGGGTAGAGCGCCATAGCTACGGCGGCTGACCCTGCCGCATAGCGCCCTTGGGCCGGAACGGCTCACTGCTGGCTTCCACTGCGATGAGACTGAACAGCCCTCCGAGGCGACCGGGGATGGGGTCGTCTACCAGCCGGTGTCATTCGTCAGTGATGCAGTATAATCCCTTCACAGTGACTGGTCATGCGACCCTCTGTCAAGGACTACGTTTCTGCTCTACACCAAGAGGAGTACGTACACTTGCTGGCCGCTGCACGCGAAAAGCATGTCCGTCGGCTGATCCACCCGCTAGAGGAGCGCACGTACAAGAGCAAAGAAGAGTGTGACAAGGCTTGGCCTCCGAAGGTGGGGCCTGTCATAGGCGCTTACCGCGAAGCCGTTCAGGCAACACAACTGCGGGAGAACCTAGGTTTTGTTCATTAGATCTTTCCGCATCACATTCGCCCGAGGCTGCGCCGCAGCGCTCCTTTTGGGCTCTCCTCAACTATGAGTGGGTAGAGGCGGGTCGAGCTGGATGCCCCCGCAGTTGAGGAAGATCATCGCAGCGAGAGCCTGGTGGGAGTGGAAGCCGTAGGCTCTGTGGGCGATCATGCGGATCCGGTTGTTGAGGCCTTCGACCACGCCGTTGGTCAGGCGGGTTCGGATGTAGGCGAGGATCCCGGAGAGATGCTTGCGGATGGTTCGGGCTGCTTTGACGAAGGCTGGGAGCCGAGATCGAGAGGCCCAGGCAAGCCAGGCTCGGAGCGCTCGTTCGGCGCGCCAGGGTTGGCGGTAGTCGAGGGCCTGAGCGAGCGTCTCTTTGAGCAGGTAGGCGCGGTAGAGCCGCTGGTTGCTTCGCTGGAGCTCGGAGAGCTTGCGGCGCTGGGATCGGCTGAGGTTCCACGGATTCATCAGCAGCACGAAGCGGGTGCGCTTGAGGGCACGTGCTTCGTCGGGGTCGGAGGCGAGCTCGCGCACCAGCTCGCGCCGCACCTCGTCGAGCGCATCACTGACCAAGCGCTGGACATGGAAGCGGTCGTAGACGATCTCGGCGTCGGGCAGACTCTCGCGCACGGCCTTGGTGTAGGCCGCGGACAGGTCGACGGTCACCATCTCGATCGCCTTGCAGCCCTGCTCGCCGAGCTGCTCGAAGAAGGGCGCGAGTGCCTCGGCGCTACGGCCTTCGCCGGCCCACACCACGCGACCGCTGCCGTGTCAGTGGTCGACCACGACGGTGAGATAGTGGTGACGTTTCTTGTAGCTGAACTCGTCGATGCCGATCCGGCGCAGGCCCACCAGCCGCTCGGGGTCGAGGCGGCGCTCGACCACCCGCGCGACGATGGAACCGACCGTCTCCCAGGCGATCCCGAGCACGCGCGTCACCTGGGTCTTGTCGGTGATCTGTGCAAAGTAGGCCACCAGCTCCTCGAACGCCTCACTGAAGCGACCTCCCGAGGGCGCCCAGGGGACCTGCTCCACGCGCACGCCACACTGAGGGCACTCCACTCGCCAGGGCGCGTAGCGTAGCACCACCACATGGCGCCCCCAGGGCAGGTGGCGCCACTCTCGCTCGTAGCGACGGTCGTAGCGCGGTCCGACCCGGCCGCACTCGCCACAACGAGAGCGACGCCAGGTAGGGCGGACACGGACCACCAACGTCCCGTCCCGCCGGAACAGCGTGGATTCGACGTACATCTTCGTGACACCGATCAGACGACGCAGTACAGTGGTCAGGCGCATGGGGTCGCTCCTCCCTCCTCGGTTCCTTGGATGCACCAAGGAGAGCAGGAAACTCCATGCGTTTCAACCCCTTAGCGCCACCACACCCCCTCCTCCCAGGCCTCTGACCCTGGCGACCTACCGCTCCGAGCACCGACCGCCGACGGGCTTTCAGCTACCCACTCATAGTTGAGGAGAGCCTCCTTCTGCTCTCGCTCGGCTGTGCCTCCGCGCCGTCGCGACCCGCCCCGGAGAACCCTTCTTGGGTGGCGCGCCTTCATGCGCTGTCTGAGATGGCCGCGGAGGGAATGGCCGGGTTGACTCCAGAGCGAGTGAAGGAGATTTGGCCGGCGCCTCTGTCATTCGATGTCGACCCGCAAGGCGCTCTCATTCTTTGCAGCGGAAGAATCTACCTACAAGAGGAGACGTGGAAACAACGAAGCGACTCCCCAGGCCCGAGCAGCGAGTTCACCTTCGAGCCTCACCATGAGGACCATTCCGCACCTTGTATAGCGCGGCTCACCTCGATCTCCATTAACAGCTACCGCCCAACTCTTCGGGAGGCGAAGCGCGCTGGCGACGAGTTCACTCGGGCGCTCTGGCCGGAACAGGTTCCGTACCCGACGAAAGCTAATGACGAGAACGACCCACGCTGGCATCGCGCGGCCGAATCGGACGGCTGGCTCAAAGGGCTAACGTACTACTTTGGGGCCTATCCACCAACCGCAGGGGGCATCGACGTCTATCTGAACAGGATCCCGTCTGGGTGGGAGACCAGCGGAGTATTCACCGCCATCTACGTGGACTCGGAGACTCCTTTGGGCGCGCACCCACAAGACGCCCACGCTCGAGGTCGGGCGCTGGATTCTCCTACGACGGTCAGCACTCGGGAACGCGGCCTCTGACGTGGACCCGCGAGCCTCTCCGCTACCTCGAACCATCAGTCTAGGTAGGGCCTGCGATCAGTCCGCCGTGCGAGTTCTGGTGGAACTAGCGCGCGGGAAGTCGGGTGTCCGCTAAATATATAAATTGTATAGGCCGTCGCTCCAACGCCGATAGTTGTCGCAGGCGCGGCTTGTTGATCGGCAGACCTATGACCACAGCCGTCATCTTTTCAACTCGTTCACATCCTCAGTCATCATTCCGTGCCTACTACTTCAGCATAGACCCTCTGTATCTCTTGGGCGGTTCGGGCCTTCCTCGAGATACGCACTTCGTCCACAAGACCACCGAATCTGCCCGCTGACTGAGCTCTACCCTCGAAGAATGTGTGATTGTTGATGAACAGGGGCTCTCGATTGAGCGCAGTCAATCCCTCGACCTCGCCACTCTCAGCCTCTAGAGCCCCATTGACGTAAAGCCGCGCTCTCCGACCATCATAGGTGCCGACGACGTAATACCATCTCCCGGGCCCATGCCAGGCCGACGAACTTGCACAAGCACATATCGAGCTATTGTCAGACCATACCGAAATCTGAAATGAGAACCGCAATTTCCTGAACCTGTCTGCGCCCCCCTGCGATGTCCCATTTCGCGTGACGCTTAGACCATATCTAGCATGTCCAGGAACATGCCAATGTCCACCCTTATTCAACAAATCCTCGCTCTGGTTCCAAAGGCCAAGGTCAAAGCTAATCGGGAGGACCCACATTTCAACAGTAACCGGGCCGAGAATATTCAAACTAGGGTCGTCTGGAATTGTCACGTAATCGCCCCTGCCGGCTCCTCCAAAACTCCTCGCTCTGCCAAAGAGTCCACCGGCGATGCCCGTACTCCCGGTGGTAGCCCCACTATTCCGCCCAACGCTGTCTCTTACCACGGTCTCGCGGTCCTCATCAAAGGTCCACAACGCGACAGTGTCGGCATCAACACCGTAAGGTGGAGGGCGCCGGGAGTCCTGCGGATCAGAAGTGATCCCTTGCCTCCGGTTTGGCTCCCGCAAGCCTAGTTTGTCAACTATTTGGTCCAGGTCCAGGAAAATGAAGCTTAACATGGACAGCACGGCGGACGTAAAGGTGATGAGCCCGAATAATCTTACGGCCGATGATGACCTCACGCTCAGCATGTCTTCACGCTCCCGAGGTCGCTAAGGCACGGTCGGTCTTTAAGGGCAATCGCACCAATACCTAATTGGTTAGCGGCCACCCTGGGGTCGAGTACATTGAGAGAAATCCTACTCTGGACGTCTTGGCAAGAACTTCAACCTGGACCCTCGCTGCGCCTTGGCTACTTGGTCGTTCAGCCTTTCTCCAAGCTCAACTCCCTTTTTTTCGTGGACACAGGCGCGCACTCTTGAAGCGCATGAGCTCGACGGATTGGCGGGCGCCTATCATCAACTCAGCTGCAGCAGCCACAACCTCTGTCGTTGAAAGTGGCCTCATTGCCTAGCTGTGCCCCGAAGAATGAGGATTCGATCTGACGCCTTCGCAGACGGTTTTGTCCGCGCCGGCGACTTGCCGGGCCTTAGTTCGAAGCGGGTCAATTGAAACTGCGGGCCGCCGCTCAGAGGCACTTGAGAGCCCTCTGCCCTCTTCTCTCTCGGGACTGGTTCGGAGGCGAGCGCGTTGAGCACAGTCCCGAACCCCCTGGTGGGACCTTCCGGGGCGGCGATTCGGGCTCCGGGAGCGCGACGACGGTCCTTTCGGTGCCATGAGCTGGTTGCGAGTCTACTCGATTGCGAGAGGGAGACGCAAAGCTCCCGTCCCCGGCAGCGAGTCCACCTGCACCGCGAGCCCCACCGCCGTCACCAGGTCATCGTGGGTCCCGACCCGAAAGGCGCCAGCTCTCGCGTGGCCGTTGGCGTCCACCCGCAGCTCGTAGTTCAGGAGCTCCCTCGTGAGCGCGTCCGCCTCGGCCGTCTTCGGCAGGTGCAACCTCCCGCCCCCGAGCATCGCCTGGAGCCTCGAGACCATGAACGCCTTCCCCAGGCTGACCCGCCGGCCACTCGGGTCCCGCCTCTCGGTCCGTCGCCCTCCGGCCGTGAACCAGACCGCGACCACCTCCCCGCTCCGCACCTGGCCCCGGAGCAGATCGACCACGGCCTGGCCGACGCCGGTCGCGTCGACGAAGACGGTGGGCCTCGCTCCGGTCCGGGCTCTCACCCGGTCAGCGATCCTTGTGACGGAATCCGCCACCGCCGGGTAGGGGGTCCCGAGCGGCAGCCGCTCCAGGTGCCGGACCAGGTAGTGCGTCTCGCGCCGACCAGCGACCAACCGCGCCTCGACCTCGGCAACGCACACCGCGGTCGGGTCCCGCTTTTGGCCGATGTCGACGCCGACGAGGACGGTCACAGGCGCGTCAGACCCCATTTGTCGGAATCCGTCAGGTGCCGGATGGAGCACATCGAGCTCAGTACTTCGGGATGAGGTACATTGGGCGCCGCTTGTGCACGGCGAGCCCGAGGGCGGTGATGAGGTCGTCGTGGCGCCCGACGCGGAACGCGCCGTAGCGCTCGTTGGCGTCCTCGGTGACCTCGACCTCGTAGGCGAGGAGGTCCTCGGCGAGGCTCGCCGCCTCCGGGGTGCGGGTCAGGTGGAGCTGGTCCGTCTCGAGGAGGATCTTCAGCCGCGAGACGAGGTACGCCTTGCCCAGCCGGATCGTTCGGCCCTCTTCGCTTCGCTGGTCTCCGTGGGAGAAGTAGACCGCCACGACCCGACAGCGATCGACCGCGTCCTCGATGAGCTCGACCAACGGCTCGCCGGCGCCGGTCGCGTCGACGAAGACCTCCAGCCACTTCGAGCCGCGCTCGGCGAGGAGGTCGAGGATCTCGGCGAGGCGCGAGGCGAGCGCCGGGTACGTCGTCCCCGGCGGCAGACGCTCGAGGAAGCGGACCAGGTAGTGCTCCGTCGAGGTCCGGTCGGGACCCCTCCGCACCTCCTCCTCGACCACGGCGATGGCGCTCGCGTGGCGCCGGTGCCCGACGGCCACTCCGATCAAAACTCCCATGGCTGAACCTCCTCTTCGAAGGCCCGGCCCACCTCCTCCCGGCCGAAGGGCTGGGTCTCGGCGTCCAGGAACTCGCACTCATACTCCTAGGCAAACCACCATTCCCCGAGGGCCCGGCGCTCCTCCTCGAGAAACTCCGGGGCGATCCGGGGACAGTCGCCGGCCGGCACCCGGTAGCGCTCCCACGGCTCGTCCGAGCGCCAGGTGTCGGACCACCAGCCGGATCAGCGCCTCAACCCGGAGTACCCGCGGGCAGCAGCGATTCGCTCCAGGTCGTCGGCGACATCCTCCGGGAGGCGAAGGGTGACGGTCCTCGCGGGGCGATCCTTGCGCAGGCGCTTCTCGAGGTCAGTGATCTTCGTCCGATTGTTCGCGCTGGCTGTCGGCTGGCCGCTGCTCCGGGTTCGACGGCTCCCGCTCGTCCATCGTCCCAGAGGCCCGAGAGGTGAGGACGCGCTTCGCGGCCACCGCCTCGACCTCCTCGAGGAGACCTTCCTCGCGCAGGAAGTCGTCGAAGTCGCTGCCGGCATGACCCTCGTTCATAGCGGGCGCGGGCGCGCCGCCCCGTCGCTGGGCGGCCGGTGGGCAGGCGTCGCGGTCGTTCGTCTTCCTCAGGGAGCTCAGCTCAACAGCCCGCGAGCCTGCAAGAACTGGTAGTACTCGCTCATCGAGACGATTCGCAGGCCCTCATAGGGAGAGAGCTCCAGAAGGTGGGGATCGTTGGTGACAAGGAGATCCACGCTCGCGGAGAGGGCCGCTCGGAGAATCGGGCTGTCTTTGAGGTCGGAAGGCACTTCATGCCGAGAGGGCGCGGGATCGACTAGCGTCGCGCGACGCTCAACTCGCCGCCGGGACAGGTGAGCAAGCCGACGAGCGCCCTTCAATCCTCGTCGCATCAAGACCCGCTCGGTCTCCTCCAGGACATAAGGGGAGGTGTAGATGCGCCAGGACGCGGTCGAAGTCGCCGCGATCATCCGCGTGGCTGTGGCACCGAGAAGGGCTTCCGCCACGTAGACGTTGGTGTCGAAGAAGACCTTCACTCACCATACCGCTCGGCAAGAACGGCCTGGTCGATGGCCTCCTGATCGATGCCCGCCCTCTGAGCCCTCTTCCTCGCTCTGGCGGCCTCCCGCTGCCATTCCTCTTCCTCGCGCTCGGCGAGAAGATCGTCGAGGAGAGCGCGGTCCTTCGCCGGGAGCTGGTTGATCCGCTCGAGGATTTCATGGACGGTGGCTTGGCTCATTCGATCTCCCGTTACTGCGGTGTCAGGAGCACCATACTGAGTATGTTACCAGAGGGGGGAATGCCCGGGCGGAGACCCCCCGCCCGCCCGGGCCATGGAGATGGCAAGACCTCCGCTGCTGTAGAACCGGTACTCGCTCGGAAGGGTCGACGCACTGCCGAGGTCCGGCCGGCGAAGTCGAACGGGTCCCAAGGACTCGAAAGTGTGCGGTCCCCGGCCGACTCGGTAGAGCCGATAGGGCGGGTAGCTGCTCATCGCGGACCTCGACCAACGCCGAGTCTGCGACCCGGCTCCCACGGATCTGCGCGCCCTGGCTCGCCGCCGTTATGAACAAGGCGGCTCAAGGTCATGGCTGGACCTCTCGTAACCCTCGCTGTCTGGGGAACTGGACCACCTCTCCAGACGGCTCGCCGCCACCGACCCCCTTGCCCCGCCTGGACCGACCCCTTCGCCCCGCCGGTCGCTTTCGAAGATCGTTCGCCTCCTCATTCGGCGCACTCGTGGGCGCTTTACGAGGACGCGGCCGATCCTCACCGGACCGCGTGCCCGGGGATCTTGTCGCGCTCGGCGCGGAGCTGCTCGCGGGCTTGCCAGAGATCGTGGGCCTGCTGCATCCGGAGCCAGAGGTCCGGACCGTTGCCGCAGAACTTGCCCAGGCGCACCGCCATCTCGGGGGTCACCGCCGAACGGCCGGACAGGATGCGGTGAAGCGTCTGGCGCGTCACCCGGAGCTGGCGGGCCGCCTCCGAGACGGAGAGGCGCAGGGCGGGGAGCACGTCCTCGCGGAGGATCTCCCCGGGGTGGATCGGCTGGCGCCGGCGGACGGGTCGACCGCGGGAGTCCGCTTGCAGGGGCGTTGGTGCGGTTCTGTCGCTCATTCTTGGTCTCGCGCTCTCCTCACATCTTCCCGGGCGGTTCCTCGGAGGACCCCTCGGGACCGCCGAGGGCGGACTCTAGGAGCCGATGGCTCTCGAAGACGGCGAGAACCTCGACGACGCCCTCGGCGACGCGATAGACGATCCGGTAGCCCCGGAGGATCACCTCACGCACCTCCTCTTGATTCAGCTCGGGGACCACGCGCCCGGCCAAGGGGCGCTCGGCTACCTCCTCTGCTCGCCGCTTGAGCGCCCCGACCCAGCGTCTCGCGGCACCGGGCTTGTCACGGGCGATGAACCGGCCGATCTCGACCAGGTGCCGCTCGGCCCGGCGGGTCCAGTGAAGCTTCATGCCTCGTCGAGAGGCCCGAAGAGCTTGTCGAGCCTGGCCCCGAGCTCCTCGTTCGTGATGACCCGGCCGGCGTCCGCGTCCGCGAGCCCTTCCTGGACCGCCTCGACGAAGCGCTCGCGCTCGCGTAGGCGGTCGTACTCGTCGGGGGAGACCAGGACGCCGGCCGGCCGGCCGTGCTGCGTGATCACCACGGGGCGCCCGTCCGCGCGGAGGCGGCGGAGGACTCGACCGGCGTGGGTCTTGAAGTCACCGATGGGAAGTATGTCTTCGGAGATCTGGAGGGCTTTGGACATGGCAGGTCGTTCTCCCGCGTGGATTTAGGACCTGAATATAGACCGGTTCTCGGATCGACGCAAGTCAGCCCGTGGCTCCCCCGAGCCGAGCGCCGGTCACGTCCAATCCCGCGCTCCAGGGCTCCGGCGAGGATCGGCTTGCGGGCCGGCGCTCAGGCGAGATCCCGGGAACGGCACCACGGCGCCCTGGCCGCCGCCGCCGACGATCTTCTCGACCCGCCGGCCCCAGAGCGCAAGGGCCTCCTGCTTCTCCGGGTCCATCCCGTAGCGGTCGTAAACGGCGGTGACGTCCGAGTCCTTGTGGTTGAGGATCGCCCGGACCGTCCGCCGCTCGACGCCGAGCGCCCGCATCCTGGAGGCCGCCGTTCGTCGCAAGTCGTGCGGGGTCCAGGGGCGCATCCCGGCGCGCGCGACGATCGCGTAGTTGGCGGTCTTGAGCGTCGTCAGGTGCCGGCCCTTCCGGTAGGGGCTCTCGAACACCGACCCGGAAGCGCCGGTTGCCGGCCGGAGCCGGGTGAGGATCTCTCGGACCTGAGGGGAGAGCGGCACCCGGTTCGCCTCGCCGTTCTTCGCGACCTCGGCCGGGATCACCCACCAGGAGCCGTCCTCGATTTCGGCCCACCGCATCGCCATGACCTCGCCCGGGCGCTGGGCCGTCAGGAGAATCAGCCGGAAGGCCGAGGCCGAGACCGGGGCCTCCTCCTGCCTGGGGGCGGTCGTCTCCAGCTCGTCGAGGGCGCCCCAGAGCGTCCGGATCTCCTCGTCCGAGAGCACCCGGTCGCGCCCGCCCTTCTTCAGGTGCTCCCGGACCCGGACGGGGAGCTTGACGCCGGTCGCCGGGTTACCGGTGACGAGGCCCTGGTCGGCCGCCCAGTCGAACATCTTCGACAGGAGGGCGCGGAGGTTCCGGGGCGCCGTGGTGGTGGGCTTGCCGCGGGCGGCCAGGCTGCCGTCGGCGAGCGCCTGGAGGAGGTCGCGGACGTCTTGCTTCGTGATCTCGTCGACGGGGCGCTCGCCCCACTGCGGCACCACGTAGGTCTCGAGCTGCCAGCGGTCCAGGGCGTGGCTCTTCGGCCGCTTGTGGGGGCCGGAGTACTCCTCGAGATAGCGGTCGGAGAGGGCCTCGACGGTCTCGGCGCCGCTACGCTCTCGGGCGGCCACCCGCTCGGCCTGGGGGTCGTCGCCGGCGGCGATCCGGCCCAGCTCCTGCTCGGCGAGCTCGCGGGCCTGCTTCAAGCCGAGGCCGGGGTAGTCGCCGAGCTTGAAGATCCGCCGGTGGTTGTCCCCCTTGCGCCTGTAGAAGACGAACCAGACCCGGACGCCGGTCTTGTACACCCGGAGCACCAGGCCCCGGACCTGGTCGTCCCGGAGCTCTCGTTGGTTGAGGCCCGCCTGCACCTTGGCGGATCGAATCGTGCGGTCGGTCAATCCCATGGTCGTCTCCTGGTCCTGGGGCTGCCCTCGCCCCGCCTTCCGGCGGTGGCAACGATGGGGTCCGTCGTTGCCAGACCCCCGGCAGTCGAGGCCCCTTCGACCCCGGAACCGGCCCCTCGGCCGCTCCTGCCACCGGGCACGGAGGACCAGGGGTCTGTCGTTGTCCCATCGTTGCCAGGATGCCTGCGCTTGGGCGAGGTCTCCATGGACCGGATGATACACCATGAGACGATGATAAGTACAGCCAATGCAACGAGTTACGGAGACCGCATGAGTCCCCATGAGACGGGATGAGACGGGGTGATCTCCATTGAGAATTACAGCGACAACTAGCCTAAGGATCAGAAGGTTGGGGGTTCGACTCCTCCTGGGCGCACCACCTTAAGTCCAATCCACAGAGACAGTTAGAACGAATAGATGTCCGGCTATGAGTCGGCCGGGCGGTCTATCGTTGCTGTATCGTTGCAGAAATGCACGGGGTAGGCGACGAGGGAGAGGTGTGCTCGCCGTAAATGACTGATGGGGTGAGGGTTGTTGGATTCGTCCTACGGCTAAGATAAGCGGCCCTTCAAGCTAGCGTTGTCCCAGGCGGTCTCATGGGGACTCATCCGGAGGGCGCTTGGAGGGCGCTCGGAGGGCGCTCGGGAGGGCGATCCGCGGAAATGCTGGGGGAAGCGGGGATAGAGCATCTGACTGGAGGTCAGAAGGTTGGAGGGTGCAGATATCCTCTCGAACACGGCGAGGCGCTAGACTTCAGCCGCCTCGCTTGCCACGGCCTCGTGTCCTTCTAGAGCCTCCTGTCTGTGTTAGCCTTTCGAGGTTCGCTCAGACGGCGGGAGACCCGCCAAGGGCTCGAGGAAGCCCATTCGATGATTGGCCACTGGGGATGGTCCCATTGCTTGGTTGGGAAGGAGAGACGCCAATGGATAGCGGCTAGGAACAGAAGGCCTCCGGGCCACAGGGTCAGGACGCAGGACTTGGATAACAGTGGAAGTGGCGTCCTACGACGTGCTCGCTTCTCGAACTGCCCGAGCTCAGAGCTGACAACATGCGTTGACCACCCCCGAGATGGCTGGAATCTAGACGCTCAACGAACCGTCCAATGGCTCCTCAGGGGGGGAACGAAACAAGTGGGAACCCAGCAAGCGACACCACGAGCGCGAGAATGCACTCCACTGACTTGCTGAACGCCCAAGAGGTGGACTCGGAGGGGACAGTCGTCCTTGGCTTTCATGGGACATCAGTTGTGGCTGCCGAAGCGATAGTCAGGAGCCAGCTCTTCAGGAAGAGCGAAAATGACTGGGACTGGCTGGGACACGGGGTCTACTTCTGGGAGGGACCATCCAGAGCCTGGCAATGGGCGGAAGGCAGGTACGGCTCCGCGGCAGCGGTTGTCTGTGCTAATATTCGCCTTGGGGCTTGTGTGGACCTGACCGACGCACCAGCCTGGGTGGACCGGTTCCGGGATGTGTTTGAAAACGTTAAGGCGGCATATGAAGCTCTAGGGAGAAAGCTGCCTTCCAATATCGGAGGAGCCAGGTTCTTGGACTGCATGATCTTCAATCAGGTCGCGGAAGCCGTCGCCGCGGACACTCTCCGCTCTGTGTTCCTGGAAGGTGAAGAGCTATTTGAGGGGACGACCTTGAGGAGTCAGCAGCATGTCCAAATTTGTGTTCGAAACCTCGATAACATCCTTAGGCCTATAAGACATCTAGAGAGGAGCCTGCAATGACCGCTCGTGAGAGAAAGACAACCCCCAAAATTGATCCTGTAAGCGCAAGCGAAGACATACACAGGTACTTCGAAGGCCGCTCACCCTCCGAGATAGTAGCGCGAGCAGAGAGAATGACCCCCGCTCCTCACCACTGGCACAATGGGGACACAAGTTTGTCGCAGCTGGCTAGCGAGGTGAGCTGGCAGCTGCTCCTCGCAGCCGATTCCGCCTCCGAAGTACCGCCGCAAGAGGCCGCCAGATTCGGCCTCGACTTCTTTGCGCGCCTCGACGATACACTAGCGTTTATTGACATCAACAATGCTTCGAGCGGCACAGACATTGAGCGCCTCGGCTATGTGACGCGCCGCTACCTTACTTCCCAGAGAAGAGAACTCCAGCCGGTCCTGGGCCGCTTGGCTTCCTCAAAAGCATATAAAGCGTTGCGGGGCACGTTGGAAGAGCTGGCAGCCTCTTCTTCTCAGCCAGAGAGGGAGGTGCTTGATGAGACGCGGCACCAGTTCGCAGCGCTGGCTCTCGTGTTGGAAGATGCCATAGCGTAGCACCGGGGAGCTGGCAGGGATGCCTAACTCGGAAATACGGAATCTTCTCCGCAACTGGCTTGGCCACCTGGTCGAGAGAATCGTTCGCTTGCACGAGTACCTGGCCGAGAGATCTACTAATGCGCCAGCTGGCTATTCCGGTCCGCCCCCGCTTACTCTGGAGCTCATTTCCGGGTTGACCAAGCTCGCAGAGGAGGTTCGAGAAAAGGGACGCTATCTGCTGAGGGTGGAAGCACAGCTAACGGAGCGATACTCCACTTACTATACGTTTGCACGGACCGCCGCGGAACGCTTCGGCCGTCTCCATGCCTGCGTTGGCTTTATGCCGGTTCCGTGGCCGACGCCTGAGCTTCAGCTGTTTCTCAGGAAAGTCCTGGCGGAAAGTCACGTGCACAACACGACGCTAAGGACCACGGGATGGACAATCCTGCTAACGGGAGATTTCAATTTCTCGCACATTCTTCTCCGGGAGGAGCATGCCCGATTCTTTCCTCGGAATGTCCTCACAGTTCCGGCAGCTGAGAGAGATAACCCCCTCTTCTGGCCCAATCTCGTACACGAGATCTCACATGGGATTGCAGCCGAAGCAGGTGTTTTGGACCAGATGCGGGAGACGCAGGCAATCCAGACCTGTGAAGCGGGTGCCCGCCGAACTCTTGAAGCCTGGGGAGAGGAGATTGTGGCGGACCTGCTCGCCACAGATATCCTTGGGCCCGCCTACTTCGGCGCTTTTGCGACGTTCGCCTCATATTGGATTAAGTCACTGAGGAAAGGAAGCGAGTTTCATCCATCGCCCACAATCAGGATGAAGTATATCTATGGCCGCCTTCTGGAGGGTTATCGCAGGCTTAGAGATGTCATGCTTGTTCAGCTTCACTCCGAGTTTGAGGCGCGGTTGAACCTGGACTACCGCGACGACGACATCCGCAATGAGTGGTTCGATGAAACGCAAAGTAAGAGCGGCAAGATGACATCCTACCCAGCGGATGGGCTCGTCGAGGATTTCGTCGATCAAATCCTCGCTCTCGATACCTATCAAGCCATAGGAGCAAGGGCACTAGCTGAGAGCGAGGTGGATATCGTCCAAGATCTTGCAATCCGGATTCGAAAGGGGGAGCTGATCGCGTCGCGGCGGTCACCGAGCGCTCACATTCCCCCGCTGAAGACCGAAGCGGATGTTCGTGCAAACTACGCCCAAGCGCTCGACCAATTGACCGAGGTTCCTAACGATGTCCGATTGATCCTAAACGCAGCCTTCATCCGGAAGCTTTCCTACGCCCCAAGCGGCAAGAGACTGCCCGCAGAGGACGTGGAGCTCATAGGGTATTATGGCGGTCTTCTTGAGCAGTTTGCTGATGGCCACGATGCGATTGACCATAAGCTATTTGAGATGCGGGAGGCTATTTCGGATCTTGACGCAATAGTATCGAAGTCGATTCAGGCCACGGAAATAGTCGGATTCTTCCGCGAGCGCGAATAGGAGCTTGACCTGCAATGAGTGTTGGTTTTCTCTCGGACGCCGAAGTCATACTGAAGCTGATCCAGGGAGAGATTGTTATCTCGCCCCTGCTCAGTAAAGACCAGGTCGGTACAACGATAGATCTTCGCCTTGGGACTGAGTTCGTGGTCAAGAAGATGGACCGACTGACGCACTTGGACCCAGTAGACTTCCACAAAGTCGAGAAGGTTAGCCCTCAGGCCATACTTGGGTATTATGACTCGGTAAGGATTGTAGATCCGCGCAAGAGCTTCGTTCTCCATCCTGGCCAGTTTGCGTTGGGTTCGACGCTTGAGTTCATCTCTCTTCCTCCAAGCATCGGCGGCTTCCTAGAGGGGAGGAGCAGCTGGGCACGGGAGGGCCTCAACGTACACTCGACGGCTGGGATCATACATCCTGGCCATTGCGGCATTATTGTCTTCGAGCTGATGAATGGAGGAACCCACCCAATCCCACTCTACCCAGGAATTAGAGTTGCGCAACTGCTGCTTTACGAACTTGCGTCCAACAGCATTATCCCATATGGCCCTAAATCAGGAGCGAAGTACAGTCGGTACGTCGCGACTAATTTCGGTAGACCTTGGGAAGACTGGGAATTCGAAGTGTTGGCGGAGAGGGACGAGGCGAAGCTACGATAGACGAGGAACCGAAATGTATAGGGGGCTCATGGCCAGTCAGATGCTAGCTGCCGCCGTCCAGAATGGAGAGGCGCCACTTTGCTAGGTGCAGCCCTCTAAGCCGAATACTTGTCACTTAAGCGCTGTCAATAAACAAGCTTGACATTCAGGCGTTCCTGGTTAGATTGATTGGGAGATGGCTGATCTGCGTGCGCTCCAGCAGAAAATCGCTTTCCTTTGGCCTCATTTGGATGAGCGCGCGCGGCGACTTTTCGCAGCGAGCGAGGCTCGTCAGCTCGGCCACGGCGGCGTGTCGGCTGTCAGCAGGGCGTGTGGTTTGTCTCGAGTGACGATTACGAAGGGGCTTCACGAGCTGGGGAGCCTGCCTCTGGCAGCGGGCCGGGTTCGACGCCCAGGCGGCGGGCGGCCGGCACTTGAAGTGCGCGATCCCGGTCTGCCGAGAGGGCTGGAGAAGCTTGTAGAGCCGCTGACGAGCGGCGACCCGCAGTCGCCGCTGCGCTGGACGAGCAAAAGCACTCGCGCTCTGGCCGCAGAGCTGGTAGCCCAGCACCACCCGGTGAGCCATGAGAAAGTGGCCCAGCTGCTGCGGCAGATGGGCTACAGCCTTCAGGGGAACCGAAAGGCCGAGGGCGGGAGCGGTCATCCGGACCGCGACGCTCAGTTCCGGTACATCAACGCACAGGTGAGCAAGGCGCTGGCCGCGGGGCGACCCGTGATCTCGGTCGACACGAAGAAGAAAGAGATCCTCGGGAACTACCTGAACAAAGGGAAGCAGTGGCGAAGGGCGAAATCCCCTCAGCGCGTCAACGTCCACGATTTTCCTGATCCCTCGGTCCCGCGCGCGTATCCGTACGGCGTCTACGACTTGGGTCGCAACACTGGCTTCGTGAACGTAAGCACCGATCATGACACCGGTGCCTTCGCGGTCGCCTCGATTCGAGGATGGTGGCGCGCGGAGGGGCGCAGGCTGTATCCGACAGCCAAGACTCTCTTGATCACAGCCGATGGTGGCGGCAGCAACGGATACCGCCTTCGCCAGTGGAAGATGGAGCTCCAAGGGTTCGCGGACTGGGCGCGCCTCTCCATCAGGGTGTGCCACTTCCCTCCAGGCACCAGCAAGTGGAACAAGGTCGAGCATCGCCTGCTCTCCTTCATCTCCTCCAACTGGCGTGGAGAGCCACTTCGCGACTACGAAACCATCGTGCGCCTGATCGCCAAGACAACCACCGCCAAGGGGCTCAAGGTGACATGCCGGTTGGACAGGCGCTCCTATCCCGTCGGCCGCAAGGTATCCGACGAGGAGATCGCCACGATCAACCTCACTCGTCACTCCTTTCACGGCGAATGGAACTACGTCATCCGACCGCACAAAGTGTAAAGTTTGTTTCCTGACGCTGCCTTAGGGCTTCTGGGTCGCCTCTCTCGGCCCGCTCCGCGACCAGGAGCTTCATGATGTTCACGTGACGTGCGATGTGTGGCGTGCTCGATTCATCAGCCATGGTGCATCTCCCGCTTCTCCCGGCTCGTCATCGGGTCTCAAGCTAGCCCTCTTCCGGCGCCGGTGATTCAGTCGTTGCCTCTAAGACGTGGCAAACCTCGACTCGTTTGGCCGCCTCTGCTTCGACCTCCTCGAGCAGGCTCAGCTCTCGGAGGAAGTCGTCGAAGTCGCTGCCCACGTGCGCCTCGTTCATCGTCAGCCTCCTCGGAGTGGCTCTTCGATCCTGTGACGGATGCCAGGGGGCCTTCCTCGGCGAAATCAGGAGCCGCGGACCGGAAGCATCCGCACGCGGATCGCGCCCTCCGTCACGCTCACGATCGCGCCTTCGTCCAACGCCTCCTTCGAGCTCGCGAGCGCCTTCCTGAGGTAGGCGAGGACGTTCCCCGGCCGCATGTTCCGCAACCGAAAGACGATGACCGAGGGCGACCGGGAACCGCTCGCGGCCATCAGGAGCGGGAAGTCCAGGTCGTGCACGAGGAGGACGTAGCTCTCCTCCCGCGCTCGGGCGATGATCTCGGCGTCGGGGAGGGTGCCGGTGGAGAGGTCGGCGATGTGGGCGGCCTCGTGGCCGTCGGATCGCAGGTCGGGGATCAGGTGGGGCGAGATCCCCATGTCCAGCAGGAACTTCACGAGGCGACGGGCTCGGCGGGGATCACCTGCTCCTCCGCGAGCCAGGCGGCGTAGCGCAGGGCCTGGTGGACGTCCTCCGCCTCCAGGTACGGGTACGCCGCCACGATCTCCTCGGGCGTCATGCCGTTGGCGGTCAGGTTCAGGATCAGCGAGACCGTCACCCGCAGGCCGCGGATGCACGCCCGCCCGCCCATGACCTGGGGGTCGAAGGTGATCCTGTCGAAACCGAGCATCGTGCGTCTCCTCGTGCCTGTGGAGCGGCTCTGATGGCCTCCGCCCGCCTTGACTATAACCGCCCCCTCAGTCGGTGTCCTTCGCCCGCTCGCCTCCCGCCGGCATCCCCTGATGTTCGGGGATCGTCTCCAGCTCGGCGCCGAGCCGCGCCCGAGCGTGCCAGAGGTCGTGGGACTGCTGCAGCCGGAGCCAGAGGTCCGGGCCGTTGCCGCAGAACCTGCCAAGGCGCAGTGCCATCTCGGCGGTCACCGGCGAGCTGCCGGCGAGCACCCGGCGGAGCGTGTGCCGGGGCACCCGGAGCTGGCGGGCGGCCTCCGCTACGGACAGGCGAGGCTCGGGAAGCACGTCTTCGCGCAGGATCTCCCCCGGGTGGGTCGGCGGCCGCCGGCGGACCGGGCGGGGGTTCTCGGCCCGCTTGTGAGTCGACGGCGAGGCTTTCCCAGTCGCCGAGCCCGGCGGGGCGGGGCGCCCGGAGTGCTCAGCAGGCTCATCGGTGCCGTGGGAAGGCGCGAGATCGCGGCGCAGGCCCTGCCCCACGTATGCCCGGACCAGCGGCAGGTAGCCCGAGAACCCCAAGCGCGGAGCGATCCGCTCCAGGTCCTGGACGACGTCCTCCGGCATGCGAAGGCTGACGGTGGTCATCGGCCGGTCCTTCCGCAGTCGCTTCTTGAGGTCGCCGACCCCGAGGGACCCGAGGTGCTCGTCCAGGTGCCTACCCAGCTCCTCGTCCGAGATCACCCGGCCGGCCTCCGCGTCCGCCAGTCCTTCCTCGACCGCCTCGACGAACCGGTCCCTCTCTCCGGACGGATCCGCCGGAGTCTCTTCCGCGTCCGTCTGCCCCAAACCCCAGGCCATGTCCTCGCGCTGGAACCGCTCCTGAAGCTCGAACGGGCGGCGCCGGAGGTACTCGGCGAGCGCCAGCCGGACGGCCTCCGCCTCGCTCGCGAACAAGCCCTCCTCGACCAGCGCGGCGAGCTCCTCCGCCACGGCGGCCGGCAGCTCGATCTCCAGGGTTCTCGTCGTCATCCTCGGTCGCCTCGTCGCCAGTCTACGACGCGCCCCTTGGCCGTCGCCGTGCCGGAGCGTGCGGGAAAGGGCACGACCGCTCCGGGCGCTCCACCGCCGACGATCCTCTCGACCCGCCGGCCCCAGAGATCGAGCGCCCCTTGCTTCTCCGGATCCATCCCGTACCGGTCTAGACGGCCGTGATGCTCCAGTCCTTGTGGTTGAGGATCGCCTGGACGACCCTGCGGTCCACGCCGAGCGCCCGCATCTTCGAGGCCGCCGTGCGCCGGAGGTCGTGGGGCGTCCAGGTTCGCATCTTCCGGCGCAGGCGCATCGTGGTGTTGGCCGTCTTGAGGGTCCTCAGGTGAGCGCCGCTCTTGTACGGGCTCGCGATCACGAAGTCCCCGTCGCCCGTCTCCGGCCGGAGCTCGTCGAGGATCTCGCGAACCTGCGCGGATAGCGGCACGCGGTTCGCCTCGCCGTTCTTCGCCACCTCGGCCGGAATCACCCACCAGGCGCCGTCCTCGATGTCGCGCCAGCGCATGGAGAAGACCTCTCCGGGGCGCTGGGCGGTCAGGAGGATCAACCGGAAGGCCGCGGCTGAAACCGGGGCCTGGCCTTTGAGGCGCGCATCCTTCGCCAGCCGCTCGGTCTCCTCCCACAGGATCTGGATCTCCTCGTCGGAGAGGACCCGGTCCTTGCCGCCTTTCTTGAAGTGCTCGCGCACGGCGATCGGAAGCTTGACACCGGCCGCCGGGTTGCCGGGCAGAAGCTCCCGGTCGGTCGCCCAGTCGAACATCTTCGACAGCACCGCGCGGAGGTTCCGGGGAGCGACCTTCGTCGGCTTGCCGAGGGCGGCGATCTTCCCGCTTGCCAGGTCCTCCAGGAGCGCCCGCACGTCCTTGCGGGTGATCTCGTCGATCCGCCGCTCGCCCAACCGCGGCAGGATGTAGCGGTCCAGCTGCCAGCGGTCCATCTGGTAGCCGGCCGGGCGCTTGTAGGGCTTGGAGTAGCTCTCCAGGTACTGCTCGGCGAGGGCGGCCACGGTCGGGGCGTCGCTTCCTTCCCGCTGCGCCTGCCGCTCCGCCTGCGGGTCCCCGCCAGCGGCGATCCGGCCCAGCTCGATCTCGGCCAGGTCCCGGGCCTGCTTGAGGCCCAGCCCGGGGTAGGTGCCGAGCTTCACGTGTCAAGGGACGCGGACTCTTACGACCTTAGTGGACGTCTAGTTTTAGGACCCCCTCCTCGTTGGATGTGGATGCTTCGTCGTCGGGGCTGTGGTCGCTGTGGGAGACCCGGGAGGGGGCCGGGGGCGGGTCTTCCAAGGCCTGTGGGAGCGGTGGGAGGGTGCGGGGGCCGGGGCGGGGGCGCAGCCTTCGACGGCTTCCACAGGGCGGCAGCGTCCATAGCCCGGGCGGGGGGCGCGGCGCCGGCTCACTTGAGGAGCCTCTCGAGGTCGCGCAGGCGGTAGGAGCGGCCCTGGACGTTAAAGACGTAGCAGTGGTGCAGGAGCCGGTCGAGCAGAGCGGTGGCCATCGCCTCGTCGCCGGCGAGGATCTCGGGCCAGTCCTTGACCGCTTTGTTGGTGGTGATCAGGGTGGCGCCGCGGCGGTGGCGGTAGCTGACCAGGCGGAAGAAGAGGCTCGCCTCCTGGCGACTCATGGCCTGAAAGCCGACTTCGTCGACGACCATCGGCGACAGGTGTTCCGCATTCTTCTTCTCGAGGGGGGAGGTCGGGGCGCCGAATCGCGTCCTGATGGGATGAACGGCGCGGATCGGTCGGAGCCGGCCTGGCGTACGACGGAGGAGGTGTGGTGACGGATCACGATCAGCTTTTCAAGAACCTGTTCCAGGAGTTCCTCGGCGATCTCGTGCGGATCGTGGCACCGGAGCTTGCGGAGAATCTCCGGGTCGAGGAGCCGACGTTTCTCGAGAGCGAGCTCTTCACGGGCTTTCCCGAGGGGCGGCATCGCTACCTCGATCTCGTGGCGCGAGTGGACGCGGTGGAGGGCGAGCCCCCCGTGGTCCTCGTCCACGTGGAGATTGAAGGCCGGGCCCACAGGAGCATGGGCTGGCGGCTCTTCGACTACTCGCTGCAACTCTGGCTGGAACATCACCAGCCGATCGTGCCCATCGTCGTCTACCTGCGCGGTGGCAAGCCCGACGTGACCCGCGAAGACGTCCGGATCGATGTGTTCGGGGACGCGTTTCTGTCCTTCTCCTACCTGGCCTTCGGGCTGTCGAGGAGCGAGGCGCCGGCGTACCTGGCGCGTCCGGAGCCCCTCGCGTGGGGCCTGGCCGGGCTGATGCGCTCCGGCGGAGCTTCCCCGGCGCGCCACAAGCTGGACTGCCTGACACCGATTACGCGGGCGGAGCTGAGCGATCGGCAGCGCGTGCTGCTGGTCAACTGCATCGAGACCTACGTAGAATGGAACGACGCGGCGCAGCGAGAGTACGAGGCTCTCCTGGCCGAGGAGGGAAACGAGGAGGTGGCGACCATGGAGATGACCTGGGCGGATACGTTGCGAGCCGAGGGCCTGGAGAAGGGCCTGGAGAAGGGTCGGGAGGAGGGCCGGCGGGAGCTGCTGCTCGAGCAGATCGAGCGCCGCTTCGGCCCCCTGCCGGCGGCCACCGTGAAGCGGGTCCGTTCCCTCGCTTCACCCGAGGAGCTCTCGCGCCTCGCGGCACGCGTCCTCGATGCCTCCAGCCTGGGGGACTTGGGGCTGTAGCCGGTGGCGGCCGTCCCCTGTCCGGCGCCTCCGCCCTGAGCCCTCTCGGCCGGCTCACTGCAGCGAGAAGATCGCGAAGTGGACGCCCTGGGGGTCGAGGGCCTGGGCCGCCCTGCCGCCGCCCGGGACGTCCATGGGCCCGGTCAGGAGCTTTCCGCCCCCGGCCTCGATCCGCCCGACCGCCGGGTCCATCGCCTCGACGTTCACGTAGTAGAGCCACTTGGGGGGCATGCCGGCCTGCTTCGCCGCGTCGAACATGCCGCCCGCGGAGCGGTCCTCGGGGTCGTCCGGGTTGCGGAACATGAAGTAGGTGCCCCACTCGGGGCCCATGTCCATGCTGGTCGTGTGCTTCCAGCCGAAGAGCTCGGAGTAGAACTTCCACGCGCTCTCGTGGTCGGTCGTGTTGAGCTCGTGCCAGCCGACGGAGCCGACCTTCATCCGGTCGGGCGGCGGCATCGGCTCGCCCTTGCGGGTGAAGAGGGCGATGAGCGCGCCCTGGGGATCGTCGACCACCGCGAAGCGCCCGATCTCCGGGATGTCGGTGCCGGGCGTGCGGATCGTGGCGCCGAGCTCCTCGGCGCGCCGGGCGGCGGCGTCGACGTCGTCGACCGCGACGTGGGCCCACCACTGGGGCGTGAGCCCGCCCGCCTCGTGCTCCGGGAGGAGGCGCATCACGCCGCCGACCGGCGTCTCGCCCGCGAGCCACATGGAGTAGGGCTGGCCGCTTCCCTCGAAGGGCTGGGTGCTCCAGCCGATCACTTCGGTGTAGAAGGCCTTGGCGGCCTCGGTGTCCCGGGTCAGAAGCTCATACCAGACGAACCGTCCCTCGTTACCCATCGCAGTTTCCTTTCGAGCGTCCGCTCGGTCAGAGTCGTTGGTGTGCACGTCGGGCGCCGCGACCCCATCGCGGTTCGCGGCGCTCCCGGTCATCGTAAACCGCCTCGCGGGCCGCGGGGCGGCTGCCGGGCTTGAAATCCTTGAAACTCGGCCGGCACCTTGCGGCTGGTGGCGACGGGCTGAACCGGGGGGCGAACATCTCGCCGCGCGCCTCGGGATCGGGGTGGCCCGCCTCTTGCACCTCCAGCGCATGACCAGGTGCTACACTCGTATCCAGAGGGGGAAACGGCCATGTCCCATCCCGCCATCGATTTCGGTGAAGGCTTCGGATCTCTCGCGCTCGCCGAGGATCGCCGGCGCTCGCCCCGCACTCCGGTTCCCGAGCTCTTCGTGGGCCTCGAGATGTCGGACACCTCCTGCGTCCCGGTGTCGCCGAAGGTGTCCGACAGGCGGCGCCGGCCGAGCTGGGCGGCCTCGGCCATCGACATCAGCACGGAGGGCTTGGCGCTGACCCTGCCGGCGGAGGTGCCGGTGGGCTCGGAGGTGCTCCTGACCTTCCGCCTGGACGAGGAGACCGCCTTCGCCCGAGTCCCCTCGCGGGTCGTCCGCAAGGAGGAGGGCTTCGGCGTCGGCGCGGTCAGCTTCTCCTCCTGGCCGGAGTCGGACCGGCTGGCCCTGCTCTCCTACCTGCACCAGGTCTCGTCTGCCCAGGGCGCGCGCTGACCCGGCCCCGGCTCCGGCCTTCCGTCCGGCCCGGCGCCGCCGGCGCGATCGCAGCCGGTCGCGGCCTGGCCTCTCCGTCGAGGGATGATCGAGCCTTCCGGG
The DNA here is from genome assembly GCA_963837945.1 of uncultured Acidobacteriota bacterium. Classification (GTDB taxonomy): domain Bacteria; phylum Acidobacteriota; class Thermoanaerobaculia; order Multivoradales; family DATKCC01; genus CAVUBL01. The sequence goes on along the minus strand of CAWIQD010000006.1, from coordinate 318,127 downwards.
TGAGCCACCGCTGCTCGAGGAGGCCCTACGCCTCGCTCTCCCGGGCTCGCAAGACGAAGCCCTGCTAGGATCACGGTCCGTCGCGCGCGCCTCGAGGGGACGCAGGCAAGATGGCCAAACGCTTCCGCATCCACTGGGGCATCCGCACACGGGACGTCCTCATCGTCGCCATCCTGACCCTCGTGGTCGTGGCCGTCACGACCGCCGTCCAGCTCGTGCAGCTCGTTCGGGTGAGCCTCGACGCGGCCGACCAGGAGGCCGGCACCCTGGCGCACGAGGTCTACGCCTTGGCCGGCGAGGAGCTGACCCAGGCGCCCGCCGCCGGCGCGGCCGCCCGCCCGAACCGGGTCCTGGCCGCGAGCGGACCGCTGCGCGCCCTGCTCGAGGCGCACGTCGGCTACTCGAAGAGCGTGGTCTACAGCGCCATCACCGACCGCGCGGGGCGGATCATCCTCGGCACCGACGGCGCCGCGCGGGCCCTCGATCGCCCACCCCCGACCCTCGGGCACCTCCGCTCCCTCGATCCGCTCCACCGGCTGCTCGCCCTCTACCGCCCCAACGGTCTCTACGAGGTCACTCTCCCCCTCGAGCTCGACGGCCGCCCCTTCGGGACGATCCACATGGGCACCGCCACCGGTTTGATCCGCTCGGCGCTCGACGAGGCGCTGGCGCGGGCCCTCTGGCTGGGTCTCGTCTCCCTGCCGCTCGCCCTGGTGGCCGGCCTCGCCGTCGCCCAGCTCAGCCTCGCCCCGGTGCGGCATCTGCGCAGCCAGGTCGGCCGCATGCGGGAGGGCCGACTCGAGGACGGCGACGACGTCCGCCTGTCCTGGGAGCTCGACGACCTGGCCTCGGAGCTCCGCCTGTTCGGTCGCGAGGTGGCGGCGGAGCGCCTGCGCCTCCTGGCCCAGAAGAGCTCCCTCGAGCAGCTCGTCGAGCACCTCGAGGACGGCGTGCTGCTCCTCAACCGCGAAGGGGGGATCCTGTTCTTCAACCGCGCCTGCGAGCCGCTCGTCGGGCTCGCCCTGGAGGAAGCGTTCGGCGCGCCGCTTCTCTCCTTGCTGCCGGACGGAACGCCGGTCGGCGACCTCTTCGAGCGGGTGGCGCGCGAGCGCTCGGAGGTGCGCCACGTCCACCTGCGCCTGCGCGAGGGCGGGCGGGGGCCCGAGTACCTCGCCTCGGTCTTTCCGGTCGCGGACCCCGAGTTCGGGGACGCCGGGTTCGTCTTCTTGTTCGAGGACCTGGAGTCGGTCGAGATCCTGCGCAGCCTGGTGCGCTACGGTGCCCGCATGACCTCGCTCACCCGTCTGACCGCGGGCATGATCCACGAGCTCAAGAACCCCTTGAACGCCATGGCCCTGCACGTCGAGCTCCTGGGCGCCGCCCTCGACCCACCGAGCGAGCGTGCCGCGCGCACCCTGCACCTGCTCGAAGCGGAGATCCGCCGTCTGGACGGCTTGCTCCAGGACTTCCTCCGGTTCTCGCGGCCGGAGGAGCTGCGCCTCTCCGAGCTCGACCTGAGCGAGCTCCTGAGCGACGTCACGGAGCTCGTCCGTCCCGAGGCCGAGGGGGCGGGCGTCGAGGTCGAGCTCGATCTCGGCGCGGGCCCCCTGCTCGTCGCCGGCGACGCCGAGCGCCTGCGCCAGGTCTTCCTGAACCTGACGCGCAACGCCCTCCAGGCTATGCCCGAGGGGGGCAGGCTCCGGGTGCGCGCGGAGCTCGAGCTGCCGCTCTTCGTCCGGGTGAGCGTCGAGGACACCGGCGTCGGGATCGCGCCCGAGGACCTCGAGAAGGTCTTCCAGCTCTACTACTCGACGAAGTCCGAAGGCAGCGGCGTCGGCCTCTTCATGGTGCACCGCGTCGTGCAGGAGCACGGCGGGATGATCGAGGCGGAGTCGCGCCGCGGCCGCGGCACCCGGATGATCGTGCACCTGCCCATCCCGGGGCTCTTGCGGGAGGAGACGACGTGACCCGGCCGTTCGCCCTCGTCCCCGCCCTGTCGAGGGCGGCGATCGGCTGCCTCGCGGTCCTCGCCCTGGCGGCCGTCGGGTGCGCCGGGGCCCGGCACCCGGCGCCGGCCTCGACCCTACCGCCGCCGGTAGCGCCCGCACCGCCCCCCGTCGCCGCCCCGGCTCCGGTCTCCGCGCCCGCGCCAGCCCCAGTGCCCGCCCCTGCGCCGAGGCCCGCCTCGGCCCCGGCACCCGCGCCTCCCGAGCTCGCGCCCGCCCTGGACCACGCCGAGGCCCACGACCTGCGCCAGGAGACGGAGGCGGCGCTGGCGGAAGTGGAGTCGAGCCTCCGGAGCCTCGACGACGACCAGGCCGAGGCGCAGGCGGACTCCGTCACCCTGGTCCGGGGGCTCCTCGAGCAGAGCCGCGAGGCCCTCGACGCGGGCGACCTCGAGCGCGCCCACAACCTGGCCGAGAAGGCCAGGACCCTGGCGCACGACCTCGAGTAGTCGAACCTTCCGCCCGGCCGAGCGTTGTGGGGTGTGAGAGGCAGCCCGTGAGCATCCCCATCGCGCGAGCCGTGACCGACCCGACCGACGCCGACCTGATGGCGCGGGTCCGGCGCGGCGACGAGGAGGCCTTCGCGGCGCTCGTCGACCGCCACAAGGACCCGCTGGTGGCCTATCTCGCCCGGCTCACCGGTTCGCTCGACCGGGCGGAGGACCTGGCCCAGGAGACGTTTCTGCGCCTCTACCGGTCCGCCTCCCGCTACCGGGAGCGGGGCTACCTCGCGGCCTTCCTCTACCGGATCGGCACCAACCTGGTGCGCTCCGAGGCGCGGCGCGAGCGGCGCTGGCGGGACCTGGTCGGCGGGCTCGCCGGCTCGCCGATGGAGAGCCGCGAGACGGTCGAGCCCGTCGGCCCCCGGCGGCTCGTGGCCGGCGAGCTCCGCGCCCGGCTGGCCGCGGCGGTTGTCGCCCTGCCCCTGGGCCTCCGGGTGCCCTTGGTGCTCTACGAGATCGAGGACTGGTCCCAGGGCGAGATCGCCCGCGTCCTGGGCTGCCGGGTGGGGACGGTCAAGAGCCGGCTCCACCGGGCGCGAGCCCGGTTGCGCCGCGACCTCGCGGCGGACTGGGACGGCTGGAAGGAAGGGATGCCATGAGCCGAGAGCCGCTGCGTCAAGCATTGCGTTCGTTGCCCAGGGAGCGGGCGGGAGCCGACTTCACTCCCCGGCTGTTGGCGCGGCTGGCGGCCGAGTGCCGCGCGGCGTCTCCGCCGTCGGCCCTCCGCGGGCCGCGCTGGCGGACTGCGGCGGCGGTGGTCGCCCTGGCCGGCCTGCTGGCCGCCGGCGGCGTGACCCTCTCCCGGATCGCGTCCCGGCCCGAGGCCGCGGGCGACCGGGCGGCGCCGGCGGCGCCCGCGCCGGAGCGCGCCGCGCGCCGTGCCCGCCGCGAGCGGATCGAGGCCGAGCGCGCACGGCTCGCCACCGAGCTCGCCGAGCTCAAGCGGATGGCCGGCGCCGGCGAGCCGGTGATTTACCTGGGAGGCGACGACCGGGTCGACCTGGTCGTGGACGTGGGCCGGTTGGCCCGGCGCCGGCGGAGCGGCGAGGCGGGCCGGATGGAGCCCGCCGCCTACCGCCGCCCCCAGGGACCCTGAAGGATCGACGACCCGATTCAGCGAGGAGACGACGCACCATGGACGACACGACACGAAGCGAGGCGACGACCCGGCGTGGACGCGGATCCGTCCGCCGGATGCACACCGTTCCCCTGGCTCTCGCGGCCCTCGCGCTGCTCGGCACGCCGGCCCCGTCGGCCGCCGCGGGCGGCCAGAAGGTCACGGTGAAGACGGCCGGGGCGGGGGGCGAGAGCGGGACCGGGCCCGGCGGCGAGTCCGCCGGCAAGACCGAGACCCGCGAGCTGGTGGTGGTGGGGGGGTCCGACGACGAGCCGGGCGGCGTCTGGCTGACCAAGGAGCTGGGCGGCGGCTACCTGGGGGTCGAGCTCCTCCCCATGACCGGGCAGCTCCGGGCCCACTTCGGCGCGCCGGCCGACCGGGGCGTGCTGGTCGCCCGAGTCGAGGAGGGGAGCCCGGCGGCGAGGGCGGGCCTCCAGGCGGGCGACGTGATCGTCCGGCTCGACGACCAGGCGGTCGAGACCCCCTGGGACCTGACCCTCGCCGTGCGCGGCCACGAGAAGGGCGACACCGCGCGCCTCTTCGTCCAGCGCGACGGCCATCCCCTGGACTTCGACGTCCAGCTCGACGAGCGGGAGCGCCGGAAGATCGACCTGGGCCAGCTCCTCGAGCCCGGCGGGGAGCCGGGAGACAAAGGAAGGGAGCTCGTTCGCCTGCGCGAGCTCGCGCGCCTCGGCGAGGGCCCGCCGGTCGTCTTCGTCCACCCCGAGGCGATGGACCGGCTGGGCGAGTCCCTCGACAAGATCGACTGGCCGCGCCTCGACGAGCGCCTCGGCGAGCGCAACCGCGAGCTCGAGAAGCGCCTGGGCGAGCTCGAGAAGCGCCTGGACGAGCTGGAGAAGGAGCTGGCCGACTCCGCCGGCAAGCCGCGGTAGGCCTCCACGTCCCGGTGCTCCGGCGACCCATGAAGCGGCCGACCTCCGCGCCGGCCGGCCGAACGGTCCGGTGGCCTCCGAACCTCTCGGCCGAGGCAGAGCTCGGCCGCCTCACCCCCTTCCCACACTCCCTACCGGCCGCGGGTCGTGTGGAGGTAGCGGATCAGGCGGTGGAAGCCGGAGAGCACCTGGGCCAGGGCTTCCTCCTCCTCGGGCGCCAGCTCCTCGACCCCCAGCAGGGCGCGCACGTCGAGCTCGCCAGCCGCGGGCATCCGGCCGTGTGCGGGGCCGCGTCGCGCGGTGGGTCCGCGCTCGTTGACCAGGTCCAGGGCGCCCGCCAGGTCCGCCAGGCCGGCGTCGAGCGCGGTGAGGATCTTCTCCAGGGTTTCGAGCGAGGGGTTCTGCTTGCCGGTCTCGTAGGCCGACAGCATGGCCTTGGTGATGGTGGCCCGGGCGGCCGCCTCGTACTGCTTCAGGCCCCGCTTCTCGCGCAGCCAGCGTAGGGCCTTCCCCAGTCCCTGAAGTACTGGCATGGAGAAAATGTATCTGCTTCGCCGCCGCTATGCAAGTACAAGTCCTTATTTTTCAAAGATTTACGTGGTCAGGTGAAAATTTCCGTGAAGCCGCGCGGAAGCGCCCGCAGGGGCGATCGCCCGGGTGCGGAGGTGACCGGTCGGGAGAATTCGTCTCCGGGAGGCGCAACGGCCGGCGCATCGGTGCGGCGTGCGTCAGTCGGCGGCGTCGCCGGCCGCGTCGCCGGCCTGCGGCGTTTCGGCCCGGGTGCGGAGGTCGTCGGTCTGGGTCAGGAGGTACTGCAGGAGGCTGTGGAAGCCCTCGAGCATCTGGCCGACGGCGTGCTCCTCGGCGGGCTCGAGGCGGCGGGTGAGGCCGAGAAGGCGCTCGATGTCGAGAAACGGCCCCGCCGTCGCGAGAGCGAGTGCCGGGCTCGTCGACGCGCCGGACCGCGCTCCTTCGCCCCTTCGCCCGGCCTCCTGGGAGACCATGCGCATGGCGTGGGCCAGGTAGTCGAGGTCGATCTCCAAGGCGTCGAGGATGCGCTCGAGGGTGTCGATCGTCGGCCGCTGCCTGCCGTTCTCGTAGGACGAGAGCATCGCCTTGGTGATCCTGGCGGCCTCGGCGACCTCGTACTGCTTCTTGCCCTGACGCTGGCGGATCCAACGCAGCGCCCTGCCCAGTCCATTGAAGGAAGCCATCTACAAAATCTATCTGGCAATTCATCGAAGTGCAAGCATAAGTCCTTTGACGTCAGAAATTTACGTCTTCTACTAAGAAGTATCCTCAAATCGGCGCTAGTCGCGCAGTAAAGTCTCTTCAAAAAGGAATTTGCTCGCGTCGGGCCGCCGCGGCGGCTGGCGGCGGGGAGAGAAAGAAACGCCCCCGGGGAGGCCCCGGGGGCGCGAAGGCCCGATGAGGCGGCGAAAACGGCGAGGCTCAGCCGCCCGGCTGCTTCGCCTCCCAGGCCTCGCGGGTGAGCAGCACCAGCGGCTCGAGCTTCTCGCGCTCGAGCGAGCGGTTGAGCTCGTCGCGTTGGCCGGCCAGCTCGTCGAGCTTCGCGGCGGCCTTCTCGAGGCGCCCCCGGAGGACGGCGAGCCGGTCGATCTGGCTCTGCGTGGGGCGGCCGGTGTAGGAGTTGACCCCGCCGTAGAGGTTGCCGAGCTCCTCGCGGAGCTTCTCCTCGCCCGAGAGCCAGCCGGCCTCGCTGGTCGAGACCAGGGTGGTCCGGAACTGCTCGAGGGAGTCGGCGTAGGCGCCGAGGCGCTGCGCCGTGCGGCTCCGCTCGGGGAGCTTGCCGGCGCGGTCCCGGGCCTGATCGCGCAGGTCGGTCAGCGAGTCGACCAGGTAGGTCATGCGCTCGAGCATCTGGTAGAGGTCGAGGGCGGTTCTCTGCTGGAGCTCGCGGTCCTCGGCCGAGTGCGGCGAGCGGGGATCGGGCACCAGGCTGACCGAGCCGGTCAAGGTCTCTTTCCCCTTGATCAGCTTGACCGTGTAGGTCCCCTCGAGCACCCGCGGCCCCTCGAAGGCGGGCACCAGGTTGGTCGCCGGCGGCACCTTCGGGGGCGGCAGCCGCATGGGCCAGGAGACCCGGTTGATGCCGCGGCGCTTGCCGCCGGGCACCGACTTGATCAGCTTGCCGTCGGAACCGTAGATCTCTACCTTGAGGTCGCCGAAGAGGTGGCGGCGCTTCAGGTAGTACGCGATCTCGGCGGCCTCGGGCGGGTTCTGGCCGGTGAAGTCGCCGTCGCCCGAGAACTCCTGCTGGGGCGAGGAGATGACCATCACCGCCGGCCGGCTGGGCAAGAGGGCGACGTCCTCGTTGAGCACCTCGGAGGTCAGGTTCCTGAGCGGCGTCAGGTTGTCCAGGATGTAGAGGCCGCGGCCGTGGGTGGCGATCACCAGGTCCCCCTCGCGGGGCTGGATCGCCACGTCGCGCACCGCCACCATCTTGGGCAGCCCGCCCTCGAAGCGCACCCAGTGGCCGCCGTGGTCGAGGGAGATCCACAGGCCGCGCTCGGTGCCCAGGAAGAGGAGGTCCGGGTTGACCAGGTCCTGCTGGACGGCGTGGGCGTAGCCCTCGATCTCGTCCGTCGCGAGGCTCGTCCAGGTCGTGCCGTAGTCGGTCGTCTCGTAGACGTGGGCCGCCATGTCGCCCAGGCGGTGGGCGTCGACCGTCACGAGCGCCGCGCCCGCCGCCTTCGGGCTCGCCTCGACGTCGCTCACCCAGCCGCGCTCGGGGAACCCCGAGATGTTCGCGGCCACCTGCTTCCAGCTCGTGCCGTCGTCGCGCGTCACGGCCACGTGGCCGTCGTCGGTGCCCACCCAGATCACCCCGGCCTCGACCGGCGACTCGCTGATCGAGTAGATCGTGGTGTAGTTCTCGGCGGTCGAGTTGTCGATGGTCAGGCCGCCCGACTGGGCCTGGCGCTGCCACTTCGGGTTGTCCGTGGTCAGGTCGGGGGAGATCTCCTCCCAGGACTCGCCCCGGTCGCGCGAGCGCAGCAGCCTCTGGGCGCCCATGTAGAGCGTGCCCTTCTCGTGCGGGGAGAACGCCAGCGGCGTCGTCCAGTTGAAGCGGTACTTGGCCTCGCCTTCGGCCGGGTACGCCTTGATGTCGCGCACCTCGCCGGTGGGCAGGTGAAGGCGCGAGATCTCGCCGCCCTGGTACTCGGAGTAGACGTAGTCCGGGTCGGCCGGGTCGCGGAACACGAACATGCCGTCGCCGAAGCCCACGTTGTCCCAGTCGCGGTTCTCGATGCCCGAAGGGCTGCGCGACGGACCCATCCAGGAGCCGTTGTCCTGGAGGCCGCCGTAGACGTTGTACGGCCAGTCGTCGTCGACGCTCACGCGGTAGAACTGCGACACCGGAAGGCTGCGGACGTGGCGGAAGGAGTGACCCCGGTCGAAGGAGACGTAGACCCCGCCGTCGGTGCCCAGGAGCAGGTGCTTCGGGTCCCGGGGGTCGATCCACAGGGCGTGCATGTCCGAGTGGACGCCGCCGCCGCCGAACCCGCCGGAGAGGAACGAGGTGAAGCTCTCCCCCTGGTCGGTGGAGATGCCCAGGGTGAGCCCGGGCTTGTAGACGGTCTTGAAGTCGGTCGGGTCGACCACCAGGCGCGAGAAGTAGAACGGCCGGGCCGCGACGGTGAAGGAGGCGTTGGCCTTGTGCCAGGTCTCGCCCAGGTCGTCCGAGCGATAGAGGGCGGTCTCCTTCGCCTCGACCGTCGCGTAGACCCGGTTGGGGCGCGACGGGGCGACGGCGAGGGCGATCCGTCCCTTGTCCCCCGCGGGCAGGCCCTCGGTCATCTCCTTCCAGGTCGTGCCGCCGTCGGTCGAGCGGTAGAGGCCGGAGCCGGGACCGCCGGAGGTGAAGAAGTCCGGCGAGCGCCGGAACTGCCACATGCCGGCGTAGAGGACGTCGGGGTCCTGGGGGTCGAGGTCGAGGTCGCCGCAGCCGGTCGTGGCGTCGACGTAGAGGACCTTGTCCCAGGTCTTGCCGCCGTCGGTGGTCTTGAAGACGCCCCGCTCCTCGCTGTCGTTCCACAGGTGGCCCGGGGCGCAGACCCAGACCGTGTCCGGGTGCTGCGGGTGGATCTGGATGCGGGCGATCCGCTCCGTGTCCTCGAGGCCCATGGCCGTCCAGGTGTAGCCGCCGTCGGTCGACTTGTAGATCCCGTGGCCGATGGAGGTGCTGTTGCGGGTCCAGGACTCGCCGGTGCCCACCCAGACGGTCTTGGGGTGGGAGCGGTCGACGGCGACGGCGCCGATCGACTGGGGGTAGTCGTCGAACACCGACTCGAAGTTCACGCCGCCGTCCTCGGACTTCCAGAGACCGCCGCCGGCGGCGCCCACGTAGAGGGCGAGGGTGTCGCCGTCCCAGGCGCCGTCGATGGCGGCGATCCGGCCGCTCATCACCGCCGGGCCGATGGCGCGGGCCTGGAGGCCGCCGAGGGCCGCGGAGTCGAGCTGGACGGTGTCGGGGGCCTGTGCCGGGGCGGGGGCCGCGCTCGGGGTGGGCGCGCCGCCCGGCGCCGGTTTCTGGGTCCAGGCGGCCGCCGCCGCGGGCAGGGCGACGGCCGCGGCCAGGGCGAGCCCCGCCGCCGCCGCGGTCAGGCCGCGGCAGGACCGTTCGCTGAGCGCGCTCATCGGGTGCGGCTTCCCTGGCCCTGCCCCGGGCCGTGTCCCGAGCCCGGGGCCTTGTCCTCGGCCGGCTTGGCCGCGGGCATGGTGAAGTCGCCCGCCGGGAAGCTGGGGTTGAGCTCGATGTTCTCGATCGTCATGTTGAAGCCGCTGCCCTCGGGCTGGCCGACCATCTGGGTGTCGAGGGAGTGGGCGAACATCAGCCCGCCGACCTCCTTGTAGTCGCCGATCGCGGTCTCGGTCTCGACCTCCTGGCCCCGGATCGTGCGCTTGTCGTTCTGCTTGAACTCCAGGAAGTACTCCTTGTCGAGGTAGATGTGCATGGTGCCGCCGTCGGGGCGGGTGACGTCGAGCTGGTAGGCCGGGGTGCCCTCGATCTCGGTCTCGCCGCCGTAGGCCACCTTGTAGCCCTTGGTCTCGGGGTCGAAGAGGGGCCCCCGGAAGTCCGCCTGCTCCTTGACCATGTCGGCGTCTTCCGGGCTCATCTTCTCGGGCTCGGTCTTGCCCATGAAGGGATTGATCATCCAGCCCGTCTCGCCGTCGTAGGCCCGGACCAGGGTCATTCCCTGGAGGGTGATCTCCATGCGCACCTCGTCGGGGGCCTTCCACTCGAGGGCGAAGGGCGCCTCGGCGCCGCCCATGTTCACCGTGCCGGTGACGCGGGCGCTCTGGAGGGCCGCGAGCTTGTCCTTGCCCCCCTTGGCCTCGAGGTTCTTGGCGATCAGATCGTCGGCGGTCATGCCGTCCTGGGCCGCGAGCGGCGCGGCGACGACGGCGGCGAGGGTCGCCACCAGGGCGAGGCCCTTCATCAGTCGGTGGGTCATGCGTGGTTCCTCCATTGCAGAGCTCTCGGTGCGGGCGCGACGCGCGCCACGGCTCGGCCGCCGGGCGGACGTCCCGACCCGGCCGGCACCCGTGCTTCGCGCACTGGCCTGTCTAGAGGGGTAGTACGGCGCCCCCGGGCGAAGGTTGCGGCTCGGGAGCGGTAAGATTCGGGGACCGACCCACTCCGTCTCATTCCCTGCCGAGGAGGATTCCCCATGAAGCAGACGCCGCTTCGCCCTGCCCTCGCCCTGTCCCGGCTCCGGGCCCTCGTCCCGGGCCTCTCGCTGGCCCTCGTGCTCGCCGCGGCGCCCGCCGGTGCTGCGCCCGCCCACGCCGCCCGCCCCGCGCCGGCCGCCCGCTCCACCGCCGCTCCCGACCCGGGGCTCCTGGCCGGGATGAGCGCCCGCTCCATCGGCCCCGCCGCCATGAGCGGCCGGGTGGTGGCGCTCGCCGGCGTCGCCGGCGACCCCGCCACCCTCTACGTCGGCTCGGCCTCGGGCGGCCTCTGGCGCTCGGACGACGGCGGGCTCACCTGGACGCCCCTCTTCGACGACCAGCCGGTCGCCTCGATCGGCGCCGTCGCCGTCGACCCGACGGCGCCCGACGTCCTCTGGGTGGGCACCGGCGAGGCCAACCCGCGCAACAGCGCCTCGGTGGGCGACGGGGTCTACAAGTCGATGGACGGCGGCGCGCACTGGACGCACCTCGGCCTCGAGAGGACCGAGAAGATCAGCCGCGTCCTCCTCGATCCGCGCCGGCCGCAGGTCGCCTACGTCTGCGCCCTGGGCTCCTCGTGGGCCGAGACGGCGGAGCGCGGGGTCTACAAGACCGCCGACGGGGGCAAGAGCTGGGAGAAGGTGCTCTACGTCGACGAGACGACCGGGTGCGCCGACCTCGCCATGGACCCGGGCAACCCCAACAAGCTCTTCGCCGCCATGTGGCAGCACCGGCGGTGGCCCTGGTTCTTCCGCTCCGGCGGCCCGGGCTCGGGCCTCTACGTGACCTACGACGGCGGGGCGAGCTGGACGAAGAGGACGCCGGAGGACGGCTTGCCCGAGGGGGACCTCGGCCGGATCGGCGTCGCGATCGCGCCCTCGGACCCGAACCGCGTCTACGCCCTGGTCGAGGCCAAGGACAACGCCTTCTACGTCTCGAACGACGGCGGCGAGACCTTCCGCCAGGCGACCAGCGACCCGGAGGCCGGCGACCGGCCGTTCTACTTCTCCCGGCTGCGGGTGGACCCCGCCGACCCGAACCGCGTCTACAGCCTGTTCTCGCAGGTGACCCTGTCCGAGGACGCCGGCAAGACCTGGCGCACCCTCTCGGGCTTCGGCACCTCCCACCCGGACCACCACGCCCTGTGGATCGATCCGCGCGATCCGAAGTTCGTCGTCGAGGGCAACGACGGCGGGGTGTTCATCTCGCGCGACCGGGGGGCGACCTGGCGCTTCGTCGCCGACCTGCCGCTCGCCCAGTACTACCACGTGCGGGTCGACGACGCGGTGCCCTACAACGTCTACGGCGGCCTCCAGGACAACGGCTCGTGGAAGGGGCCGTCCGAGGCCTGGGAGCGCGGCGGCATCCGCAACTACCTGTGGTCCGAGGTGGGCTTCGGCGACGGCTTCGACACGGCGCCCGACCCGCGGGACCCCATGCAGGGCTACTCCATGTCCCAGGAGGGGTACCTCTTGCGCTGGGACCTCCGGACCGGCGAGCGCAAGGACATTCGGCCGGCGCCGCCCGCAGGGGTCGAGACGCTCCGGTTCAACTGGAACGCCGGCTTCTCCCCCGACCCGCTCGACCCCGACACCCTCTACTTCGGCAGCCAGTTCCTCCACGAGTCGAACGACCGGGGCCAGACCTGGCGGGTGGTGAGCCCCGACCTGACCACGAACAACCCGGAGTGGCAGAAGCAGGAGGCGTCGGGCGGGCTCACCCCGGACGTCTCGGGGGCCGAGAACTTCACGACGATCATCGCCATCTCGCCCTCCCCGGTCGAGCACGGCGTCGTCTGGGTGGGGACCGACGACGGCAGGGTGCAGGTGACCCGGGACGGCGGCGGCACCTGGACCTCGGTCGAGGGCAACGTGCCCGGCGTGCCGAAGAACACCTGGGTGCCGCGGATCGAGGCCTCGCCCCACGACGCGGCGACCGCCTTCGTGGTGTTCGACAACCACCGGCGCTTCGACTGGAGGCCCTACGTCTACGTGACCCACGACTACGGGGCGAGCTGGAAGAGCCTGGCGACCCGGGACCTGCGGGGCTACGCCCTGTCGGTGGTCCAGGACCCGGAGGACCCGGACCTCCTCTTCCTGGGCACGGAGCTCGGGCTCTGGGCCTCGCTCGACGGCGGCGGGAGCTGGATGCGCTGGAGCCACGGCGTGCCCACCGTCGCGGTGCGGGACATGCGCATCCAGCGCCGGGAGAGCGACCTGGTCGTGGGCACCCACGGGCGCGGGATCTTCATCGTCGACGACATCGAGCCGTTGCGCGAGTTGGGCCGGGAGGGGATGGCCAAGGTGCTCGCCGAGCCGCTCCACCTCTTCCCCGTTCCCGACGCCCAGCAGCACGAGGTGGCGCAGGGGGCCTCGTCGCGCTTCCCGGGGAGCGGCGAGTTCCGGGGGGAGAACCCGCCCTACGGCGCGCTGATCACCTTCTCCCTCGACCAGAAGGGCCTGCCCTACCCCGACAAGGACGTGGAGCGGCAACGCAAGGAGGCCGAGCGCGAGGCGGCGCGGCAGGAGGATCGCAAAGTGGCCGGCACCTTGGAAGAGGCGGGCAAGACGGCCGGCACCCCGAACCGCAAAGTGGCTGGCACCTTGCAGGAAGCCGCGCCCGAGGCCGGCACCGCGGGCGCCGAGGCGAAGGCTCCCGCCAAGGCGAAGGGCGGCCGCCCGGGCGAGAAGCCCAAGGCGAAGATCGAGGTCCGGGACGCGTCGGGGACGCTCGTCCGCACCTTCGAGGAGCCGGTCACCCTGGGCGTCAACCGGATCGCCTGGGACCTGCACCGCGACCCGTTCCGGCGGCCGCCGGGCGAGGAGGAGGTGCCGTTCTTCCGCCGCGGCGGCGTCGAGGTGCTGCCCGGGACCTACACCGTGAAGGTGAGCTACGGCGGCGCCGAGGCGAGCCGGCCGGTCCAGGTGCTCGCCGACCCGCGCTTCGACGTCGGGCGCACGGCGCGCGAGGCCAACCAGGCGGCGCTCCTCGAAGCCGGGACCCTGCAGGAGCGGCTGTCGAAGGCGATCGAGCGCATCCACGACCTGCAGGCCGACGTCGCCCGGGTGAGCGCGAAGGTCCGCGCCGAGCGCAAGGCGACCCACGAAGACGAGCTGGACCAGAAGGTGCTGGACGCGGCGCGCGACCTGGGCAAGGGGCTCTCGGACCTCGAGAAGAAGCTCTGGGTCCCCGAGGGTTCCGAGGGCATCCCGCCCGAGACGACGCCCTGGAACAAGGTGTCGAACGCCCTGCGCTCGATCGGCTCGTCGTGGGACGCGCCGACGCCGGCGCAGCAGGAGTACCTGGCGCGGGCGAGGAAAGCCGTGGAGGACGCGACGGCGGAGGCGGAGCGCTTCTTCGCCGAGAAGGTGCCGCCCTTCAAGGCCGCGGCGGACGCGGCCGGGCTCGGGCTGCTCGCCGCCCCGCAGGAGGGGGGCGCGGCGGGCTCCTAGCCGATCCGGGCGAAGTCGATGTAGCCGCGCTCGACGTCGGTGCCGAGGAGCTTGACCCGCAGGCGGTCGCCGACGTCGAGCCCCTCGACGCCGCGCATCAGCTTGCCCTCGACCGGCGGCGCGAAGATCCGCACCCAGGTGCCCTTCTCCGAGGCGCCGGTGACGATGGCGTCGAACCGCTGGCCGACCCGGCCCTCGAGGAGCAGGGCCGCGGCCGACTTGCGCACCAGGCGCTCGACCTTGTTGGCGTCGTCCTCCTGCTCGGTGCAGTGGCGGGCGAGCTCGCGGAGCTCGCCCACGGAGTAGGGCGCGGCCTCGCCGCCGAGGGCCGCCTTGAGGAGGCGCTGGGTGATGACGTCCGGGTAGCGGCGGTTGGGAGCCGTCGAGTGGGTGTAGTCGCGCACGGCGAGGCCGAAATGGCCGGCCGGCGCGGCGCCGGGGAGATCGACCGCGTACTCGCCCGAGCCCATCAGCTTGATGATGGTCAGCGAGAGGTCGGGGAAGCGCAGCGGGTCGCGGCGGCGGGCGCGGGCGAGGAAGCCGGCCAGGGCCTCGGAGTCCGGCTCGGGAGGGAGGGCGCCGCCGTGCTCGGCGGCCACCGCGACGATCCGGGCCCAGCGCTCCGGGGAGCGGAGCACCCGGCGCAGCGAGGGGAAGCGTTTGCGGTCGAGGAACCGGGCCGAGACGCCGTTGGCCGCCACCATGAGGTCCTCGATCAGCTCGCGGGCGCGGTTCTTCGGCTGCTCCTCGAGGCCGGAGAGCTCGCCGTCGCGGAAGAGGGCCCGCGGCTCGATGGTCTCGAGCTCGAGCGCGCCCTCGCGGTGGCGCAGCGCGCGCAAGGTCTGGGCGGCGCGGTCCTGGAGGCGCAGGTTCTCCTCGAGCCCGGGGACGGCGGCGAGGGCGTCCGGGGGCCCGGACTCGCCCTCGAGCCAGGCGGAGACCGCGTCGTAGGCGAGCTTGGCGCGGTTGTGGACGGTGGCGCGGTAGACGTCGCCGCCGGCCAGCTCGCCGTCGGTCTCGACCACCATCTCGATCACCACGGCCAGGCGGTCCTCGCCGGCCACCAGCGAGGTCAGGTCCCAGGAGAGGCGCTCCGGGAGCATCGAGTAGAGCTTGGCAGCGGTGTAGACCGAGGTCGTGTTCTGGCGCGCGTGGGTGTCGACGGCGCTCCCCTCGGAGACCAGGGCGTCGACGTCGGCGATCGCCACGAGGAGGCGGATCCGGCCGCCGTCGAGGGGCTCGGCGACGGAGAGCTGGTCGAGATCGCGGGAGTCGTCGTTGTCGATCGAGCACCAGATGAGATCGGTGAGATCGCGGGCGGCGCCGTCCGAGGCGGGGCCGTCGAGGGCCTCGACCTCGCGGCGGACCGCCGGCGAGTAGTCGGGCAGGAGGCCGCGATCGCGCATGGCGCGGTCGGCGATCCGTTCGAGGTCTTCGCGGTCGTGGCGCCGGCTCATGCCCCGATGATACGCCGCGCCGGGGCGGCGCCGGTCCGAAGCGTCGCTCCGGCCGCCGAGATCGGCCCGGTCAGGCCGGAGGCAGGGCGGCGATGCGCGCGGGCAACTGGGCGAGAAACCGGTCGAGGTCGCCCTCGTCCGGCAGGGTGATCCGGACCCTGCCGCCCGGAAGGCGCTCGACGCCGCCCGCACCGCCGAGCTCGAGCGGCACCTCGAGCGCCTCGCGGTCGAGAGGCACCTCGTCGGTCACCGCAAAGAGGCGTTGCATCGTGGCCTGGTCGAGGAGTCGCATGGTCGCCTCCGCTCGCCGCCGACTCTATCGCCCCCCGGCCGCCGCCGCCGGGACCGGTCGTGCGATCATGGCCCCGGCCGGCATCCCCGGCCGTCGTGCCGGCCGGCGCTCGTGGCAGAATCCGAGGAAATTTTCCGGCCGGCCGGCCGTAGGGATCGGCGGGCCGGGCGAGCGGCCACGAGAGACCCGACACCATGCAACCCCGCCTCGAGCTACGCGACGTCCGCAAAGCCTTCGGCGGCTTCGTCGCGGTCGATTCCGTGTCGATGGCCGTGCCGCCGGGCACGATCTTCGGTCTCCTGGGGCCGAACGGCGCCGGCAAGACGACGACCCTCCGCATGATCATGGACATCCTCGCCCCCGACTCGGGGGAGGTCCTCCTCTTCGGCCGCCCGCGCGCCGCCGCCGACCTCGAGCGGATCGGCTACCTGCCGGAGGAGCGGGGGCTCTACCGCAAGATGACGGTCCTCGAGCACCTGGCGTTCCTGGGCGAGCTCCACGGCCTGACGCGGCGCGACGCCGCCGCCCGCGCCGGGGTCTGGCTCGAGCGCCTGGAGCTCGCCGACCGCGCCAAGGCCAAGGTCGAGGCGCTGTCGAAGGGCATGCAGCAGAAGATCCAGCTCGCCGGCACCGTGCTCCACGACCCGGAGGTGGTGATCCTCGACGAGCCCTTCTCGGGCCTCGACCCGATCAACCAGGGCCTGTTCAAGGACCTCCTCGCCCGCTTCAAGGCCGACGGCCGGACGATCCTGTTCTCGACCCACGTCATGGAGCAGGCCGAGAAGCTCTGCGATCACATCTGCCTGATCTCGAAGGGACGGGCGATCCTCGAGGGCGCGCTCTCCGAGATCAAGCGGCGGCTGGGCGGCAACGCCTACCGTGCGGTCGCCCGCGGCGAGCTCGACCGGGCCGGCGACGTGCCCGGCGTCGCGGCGGCGGTGGTCGGCGACGGCGAGGTGAGGCTCCTCCTCGCGCCGGACGCCGACGGGGCGGACGTCCTCCGGGAGCTCACCCGGTTCCTCGAGGTCCGGGAGTTCCGCTCCGAGGAGCCGGATCTCGCCGAGATCTTCATCAAGGCGGTGCGCGATGCGGCTTGACAAGACCCGGGTGATCGCCCGGCGCGAGTACCTGGCCCGGATCCGCTCGAAGGGGTTCTGGTTGGGCACGGTGATCCTGCCCCTCTTCCTGGCCGGCATGTTCGTCCTGCCGGCGTACGTGCTCTCGAAGACCACCAGCCACCTCGACCTGGTGCTGGTCGACGGCACCGGCGCCCTCGGGCCGGGCATCGCGAGGCGCCTCGCCGCAGGCGGCACCGACTTCGGGCCGATCGCGAAGGTCTCGGTCGACGTCGAGCCGCCCGCCGCCGACCGCGAGGCCCAGCGGCGCGTCCTCGACCGCCGGCTCCTCGACGAGGACGAGACGAAGGGGAAGATCGACGCCTGGCTCTGGATCGACGCCGAGGGCCTCCGGCGCGGCCGGGTGGAGTACCACGCGCGGAGCGTCTCGAACACCCTGACCCAGTCGGTCCTGGCGCGGGCGATCTCCGCCCAGGTGCGGGAGATGCGCCTCACCCGGGCGGGCTACGACCCGCAGGCGGTCAGGCCGCTCCTCGAGCCGGTGGATCTCGAGACGGTCAAGGTGTCCGCCGAGGGGAGCCGCGCCGAGGAGGGCGAGGCGGGCTTCTTCCTCGCCTACGGCCTCTTCTTCCTCCTCTACATGATCCTCCTGATCTGGGGCCAGCAGGTGCTCCAGGGGGTGCTCGAGGAGAAGAGCTCGCGGGTCGTGGAGGTCATCGTCTCGAGCGTTCGCCCTCAGGAGCTGATGATGGGCAAGCTCCTCGGCATCGGCGGCGCGGCCCTGACCCAGTTCTCGATCTGGCTGGCGGCCGCGGTGGCCCTCACCGCCCCGGCGGTGGTCGCCTCCTTCGCCTTCGTGCCCGAAGGCTTCGCGATCCCGTCGCTCTCGATCGCCCAGGCGCTCGCGATCGTTGCGTTCTTCCTCCTGGGGTTCTTCGTCTACGCCAGCCTCTACGCCGCCGTCGGATCGAGCTTCAACAACGTCCAGGAGGCGCAGCAGCTCGCCTGGCTGCCGAGCTCGATGATCATCCTGCCGCTCTTCTTCATGGTCCCCGTGATCAACGACTCGAGCTCCACGCTGGCAGTCGTCACCTCCCTCGTCCCGCCGCTCACCCCGATCCTCATGCCGCTCCGGATCGCCGTCGAGATGCCGCCGGCCTGGCAGATCCTCCTCGGGATCGCGCTCACGACCCTCTTCGTCTATGGCATGGTCCGCCTGTGCGGGCGCATCTACCGCGTGGGCATCCTGATGTACGGCAAGAAGCCGACCCTGGGCGAGATCCTGCGCTGGGCCCGCCACGCCTGAGGGGGGGCCGGCTTCCGGGCCTCAGCCGCCCGTCCGGCGGCCGACGATCACGAACTGGGCGCGGCGGTTGCGCCACCAACAGGTCTCGTCGCTCTGGCTGCACTCCGGCCGCTCCTCGCCGTAGGAGACCGTCCCGACCTGGTCGCGGGCGATGCCCAGGATGCCCAGGTAGCCGCGCGCCGTGCTCGCGCGCCGGTCCCCCAGGGCGAGGTTGTACTCGTTCGTGCCCCGCTCGTCGGCGTGTCCCTCGATCGTCACCACCAGGTCCGCATGGGACTTGAGGAACCGGGCGTTGGCCGCCAGCACCTCCTTGGCGTCGGGACGGAGCTCGTCGCGGTCGAAGTCGAAGTAGACCGTGCGCAGGAGCTCGTGGTCGCGGACGTAGGCATTCAGGGTGGCGAGGTCGGAGCTCCAGACGTCGGGGGCGGCGGCGGGCGCGGCCTCGGGGGCCGGCGTGGGCTCGGCGGGCTCGGCGCGCTCCCGGTCGACCTCGATGGGCGTCTGGGAAGCGGTCACCGGGCTCTTCTTCTTGCAGCCGCCGGCCAGCAGGGCGACGGCGATGAGCGCGATGATGGTCAGCGGCAGGGTGGCGCGGTGCCTCATGATCGTCTCTCCTCGTGGCATCGGAATCGGGTTTCTCGCGAGCGCGCCGCCGGCCACGACGGGCGCCCGGTCGCGCCGGAGCGAAGCCCGGCCGCGACGTCGGAAAGCCAGTCTAGAGAGCCGGTCCGGGGCGAGGAATCGATCTTCGGACAGGTCTTCCTATATCTTTCGATACGAATCCGCCCCGGGCGTCGCCCGCCCCCCTCCGCTGGAGGTAGACTGCGCGCCCATGACCGCGGCCTACTCGCCGACGAGCCGCCGCGAGCGGCTGATCGGGGTCGGACGGATCGTGCTGGCCGCCTCGTCGTTGCTGGCGGTCTTCCTCGATCCTTCCGAGCCCGCCAAGTACGCCGACATCGCGTACGGGCTGCTGGTCGCCTACCTCGCGTACGCGGCCGTCGTCGCGGTGGTGGTGAGCCGGGCCGAGGCGATCTCGCCGAGCTGGCCCCGGGCCACCCACGCGGTCGACCTCGCGTTCTTCTCGCTCTTCATCTACTTCACCTCGGGACCGGCGTCGCCGTTTCTCGCCTACTTCGTCTTCGCCCTGGTCTGCGCCGCTCTGCGCTGGCAGTCGCGCGGCACGCTGTGGACCGCCGTCGCCTCGCTCGCCGCGTTCCTCGGTGTCGGGTACTACTTCGGCGAGGTGCTCCACGACCCCACCTTCGAGCTCCACGACTTCATCATCCGCGGGGTCTACCTGGCCGTCGTCGCCGTGCTCCTCGGCTACCTGGGGGCGCACGAGGCCCGCGCCCGCGAGGAGCTCGAGTCGCTGGCCGTCTGGCCGCGCGGCGTTCCCGTGGACGCCGACACCCTGCTCGCCGAGGTCCTCGCCTTTTCGGGACGGGTTCTCGGCGTCTCGCGGGTGGCTCTCGCCTGGACCGAGGAGGACGAGCCCTGGCTCCAGCTCGCCTGCTGGGCCGACGGCGCCGTGGTCCGGAGCCGGGAGGCGCCGGACACGCTCGAGCCGCTGGTCGCCGCCCCGCTCGCCGGGCGGGCCTTCCTGTGCTCGGACCTGGGCGAGTCGCCGGCCGCCGTGCTCCGCCGCGTCGACGGCGGTCACGAGCGCTGGCGGGGCGAGCCGGTGCATCCCGGCCTGGTCGGCCGCTATCGCATGACCTCGGTGGTCTCGCTCCCGGTGCGCGGCGAGACGGTTGAAGGGCGCCTCTTCTTCCTCGACAAGCCGCACCTGACGTCCGACGACCTGACCCTCGCCGGCATCGTGGCGGGCATCGTCACCGAGCGCCTCGACCACCTCTTCCTGACCGCCCGGCTGCAGCGCTCCGCCGCCACCGAGGAGCGGATCCGCCTCGCCCGCGACCTCCACGACGGCGTCCTCCAGTCGATGACCGGCATCGCGTTGCGGCTCCAGGCGGTCCGGCGCCTGCTCGACGACGACCGCGAGAGCGCCCGCGAGGGGCTCGAAGAGGTCCAGCGGCTCATCGTCCTCGAGCAGCGGGACCTGCGCTTCTTCATCCAGGAGCTCAAGCCGGCGCCGCAGCGACCGCCGGGCGGCGAGGCGGCGCTCGTCGAACGGCTGGTCGAGCTCGTCGATCGGATCGAGCGCGAATGGGACATGCGGGTGGAGCTCGCGACGACCGGGCTCGAGGCCGAGGTGGCCGAGCCCATGGGCCGCGAGGTCTACCACCTGGTGCGCGAGGCGCTGGTCAACGCGGCACGCCACGGCGAGGCCTCGGCCGTGCGGGTCGAGCTCACCACGGACGACGAGAGCGGGGTGACGATCACGGTGGCGGACAACGGCCGCGGCTTTTCGTTCGAGGGCTCGTACCGCGCCGAGACACTGGCCGAGCTCAACCTCGGCCCGAAGAGCCTGCGCGAGCGCGTGGCCGCGCTGCATGGCTCGATGACCCTCGAGTCGAGCCCCGCCGGGGCTTGCGTCGGGATCGTGCTGCCGGCGGGCGGGAGCTGACCGCCGTGAACGCCGCCACCGTCATCCTCGCCGACGACCACCCGATCGTCCTCGACGGTCTCGCCCAGCTCTTCCGGCTCGAGGAGGGGCTGGAGGTCGTCGCTCGGTGCCGCGACGGCGAGGAGACCCTGCGAGCGGTCCTCGAGCTCGCGCCGGACGTCCTGGTGCTCGACGTGCGGATGCCGCGGATGGACGGGCTGGAGGTACTCCAGGCGATGAGCCGGCAGGGGATCGAGACCCAGGTGGTCGTGCTCACCGCCGGGATCGAGGACGAGCAGCTCCTCGAGGCGATTCGCGCGGGCGCCCGCGGCGTGGTCCTCAAGGACATGGCGCCCCAGCTCCTGGTCGACGCCGTGCGCGCGGTCCTCGCCGGCGGCCAGTGGCTTGAGCGCGGCCTCGGCGGGCGGGCCCTGACCCGCCTGCTGCAGCGTGAGCGGGGCCTGGTCGAGATCTCCCGCCGGCTCACGCCGCGCGAGCTCGAGATCCTGCGCATGGTGGCCCGGGGGCTGCGCAACCGGGCGATCGCCGAGCAGCTCTTCATCACCGAGGGGACGGTCAAGGTCCACCTGCACAACATCTACGAGAAGCTCGGCGTCGACGGCCGCGTGGAGCTCACTCTCTACGCCCAGGAGCGTGGCCTCGTCTGAAGCTGGAAGGAGCCGGGGAAGCTTCAGTCGCTGCGACCGACGCGGCGCAGGAGGTGGGCGAGGAACTGGTGGCGGCGGCTGAACAGGCGCCGGTAGGAGAGCAGCACCACCGACACCGTGCCGAGCGCCGTGCCCGAGGCGATCAGGAACATGATCACCACCTGGTACTTGACCGCCTGGACCGGCGACACTCCGGCCAGGAGCTGCCCGGTCATCATGCCCGGCAGGCTGACGATCCCCACCACCATCATCGAGTTGACGATCGGGATCATCCCGGTGCGAACCGCCCGCCGGACCGGCCGACGCGCGGCCTCCCAGCGCCGCGCCCCGAGCGCCAGGAGCCCCTCGACCTCGGCGCGCCCCCCGGTCAGCTCCTCGCCCAGGCGGTCGAGGCCGAGCGAGATGCCGTTGAGCGTGTTGCCGAGGATCATGCCGAGCAGGGGGATCGCGTACTGCGGCCGGTACCAGGGCTCGACGTCGACGATGCCGAAGAGCGCCGCCGCCGTGATCAGCCAGGAGCTCGCCCACACCGAGACGACGGCGTTGGCCCAGATGCCCGGGTAGCGCCGAGCGGTCCGGCGCACCCCGGCGACCCCGGCCACCAGGGCCATGACCAGCATCAGGCCCACGACCAGGTACCAGCGCGACACCGAGAAGACCCACTGGAGCACCAGTCCCACGAGGAGGAGCTGGACGACGGTGCGCGTCGCGGCCACCAGCAGGCGCCGCTCGATTCCCAGGCGCAGGACGACGGAGATCGCCCCGTTGACCAGGATGAGGAGGGCCGCCGCCCCCACCTGCCAGTACGAGAGCTCCAGGTAGCCGGCGCTCATCTCATCCGCCCTCCCCGCCCCCGCCCGGCTCGATCCGCCCCGCCGCCATCCCGAGACGCCGGCCGGCCACCCGACCGGCCTGGGCCCGGTCGTGGCTCACCCAGACGTAGGCCCGCGTCCCGGCGCCCTCTCCGATCCAGCGGCCGACAAGCGCCTCGGCCCGCGCCGTCGTCTCCGGATCGAGCGAGGCGGTCGGCTCGTCGAGGAGCAGCACCTCCGGCTCGATCCCGAGGACCCGCACCAGGGCGCTCACCTGGCGCTCGCCCCCCGAGAGGTCGCCCACCGCCTTGGCGAGGAACGAGGCGTCGCGGCCCAGCGCGGCGAGGAGCTCCACCGCCCGCTCCCGGTCGAAGCGCCGCCCCCGGTGGATGCGGAGCGCGAAGGGGGCGCGCAGGTTCTCCTCGACCGTCCCCTCGGCGAGGGCCGGGTTCTGGTGCAGGTACGCGACCCGGCTCCGGAAGGCCGGCACCGCGGCGTCGGCGACCGGCTCGCCCCGCCACAGGACCCGCCCCTCCTCGAGCGGGTCGAGGAGCGCCAGCGCCCGAAGCAGCACGGTCTTGCCGGCGCCCGTCGGCCCCTCGACGACCAGGCGCTCGCCGGCGCGGAGCTCGAGCGACGCCTCCTCGAGCAGCCGCGCCCCCTCCGCCGCGCGCCGCGTCAGGCGGTCGGCTCGGAGGAGGGGGTCGCTGGGCATGGAGGGCTCCGGGGACTCGGAGCCCGAGGCTACTATCTCGCCCGGGGCGGTGGCCACCCGCGGGGGTTCCCGCGCTCGTCCACCACCAGGCTCCGCGCCCCCTCCGGCAGCACCTGGAGGGTCTTCAGGAACTCGATCACCGTCGCCTGCTCGTAGGCCGAGAGCGCCCGGAAGGCGTCCGCCGACGCCTGGGCCTCGCCGGCGGGGGCCAGGATCGACTCGCGCATCGTGGTGTAGAGGCCGTGATGGAAGAAGGGCGGCTCGTTGGCCGGGCCCCAGAGCTTCTTGGTGAGGAACCGGCCGTTGCCGGCGAAGAAGGCGTCCGAGCCGGCCGGCGCATGCTGGTCGAGGGCCTCGGGGTTCGGGTCGTCCGGCCCGGCGGTGATGTCGTGGAGCTTCAGGTCGGTGAAGGCGGGCACCCACGTGACGCCGTCGGTCTTCTTGAGCCGCGGCCCGGGCAGCCGGCCCGAGTCGAGGTCGACCTTGACGAGCGGCGCGTCCCCCGGGAGCAGGTTGCCCGGCGGGTTGAAGGGGTTGGGCTCGTAGTAGTACTCGCTGCCGTCGCGCAGCGCGAGCGATCGCCCGCCGCCCTCCTGCCTGGTCCAGACGGCTGTGAAAAGCTTCTCGCCGTAGTCGAGCAGGGCCGGCAGGGGCATGGTGAGCTCCTCGCCGTCCTGGAGATGGCGCGCAATCGCCACCTCGCGCCCGATCTGGGCCGCGAGGGCCTGCTCCCGAGGCGGCGCGTCGTCGCCCGGTGCTGGGCCATCAGGAGCATCTCGTGGCCGGCGTGGAACGCCACCAGCCCCTCCATCGCCCCCGCCTCGGCCACCCGCCGGAGGCGGGCGAGGGTGAACGCCTTGGTGAGGAAGTGATGGCGCAGGCGAGGGTCGCCGAGGCGCCCCTCGTCCTCGACCGCCGCGTCGCCGAAGCGCTCGAGGACCGCCCGGGCGAAGAGGCCCGCGCCCTTCTCGTCGGGGCGCGGCGACTCGACGTCCGGGAAGACCTTGGTGTCCCTCAGGCCGCACGAAGGCGACCGGCTCTTGAGGACGAACCCCTCGACCGGTCCCACCCGGGCGAGGAAGGACTCGGCGAAGCCGGTCATCGCGGCGGTCAGCTCGCGGCCGGTGGACGGCTGGACCATGAGCGTAGCGCCGCCCACCCGGACGAGGCGCACCGGGTCGCGCGGCACCCCGAGGCCGATCTCGACCTCCGGGCAGACCGGCACCAGCTCGGCGTGGCGCTCGAGCCGACGGATGAGGGGGGCGCGGATCGCCGCCCCGTCGTAGCGGCAGGCGGCGAGCTCCAGGCAGCGGCTGACCACGATCCTGGGCGGCGGGAAACGTGGCCGTCGGATCCCCTCCGCATCCCCTCGATCCCCTTCCCTCCCCCAGGGGGGGAAGGGGACGCCCCCACCCGTGCGGCTCGTCGGCGGGGTTCGCCTCATTCCTTGGGCGACGGCGGCGGCTCCTCCTGCGGCGCTGGCTCCTTCTTCGCGGGTTCCGCCGGCAGCGTGTAGGTCGCCTGGACGTCCCGGAAGGTGTCACCGCCGGCCGAGCCCGGGGTCATGGTGGCGGCGGCGAACCGGCCGCTGCCCTCGATCCCCGCGAATCGGCCGGTCCCGCCCAGGAGCTTCAGGGTCCCCGTCTGCTTGCCCGGCAGGGCCCCCGTGCCCTCGAAGGAGGTGTACACGCTCGCGCCGTCGGCGAAGTCGTAGCGGCCGTAGCCGCGGTAGTGGCTCTCGGCGCTGTCGCCCTCCCAGGTGAACCAGAGGGTGACCGCCCCCACCTCGCCGGCCTCGTAGAAGACCAGCCCCTTCTGCTCGGTGATCCCCAGGGCATGGGGCGGATCGGTCTCGGTGCGCTTCGTCTGGTTGTCGGTGATCCGGACGACCTCACGCCAGGCCTTCTTCATCTCCTCGGACCGTGGCGCGGGCTCGGCCGGCGCCTTCTCGGCCGGCGCCGGTTGGGCCCGGCTCGGAGCCTGACCCGGGGCCTGACCCGGGGCCTGACCCGGAGCCTGACCCGGAGCCTGGCCCCGGGGCGGCGCCTGGTCTTGCGTCGCGGCGTCCTGCCCGGCCCGTGCCGGCAGCACCGCGGCCATTGCGCCGGCGGCGAGACAGAGCGCCACCGGCCACCGGAGCGTGTTGCGTCTCATGAGCGTTCCCCTTCTTGTCCTGAGCGTGGGTCGGATGGGCGAGAGTCTACAGGACGCCCATCCGGGCGAGCCGCCGCCGCATGCGCTCGGCGTGGGTCGCGCGCCAGAAGATCCGCCCGCACCGGGGGCAGCGGCGGAAGCGCTCCTGGGTGCGGGCGACGTAGGGCGGCACCTCGCGCGCCGCCTCCGCAAGAGCCACCGGCGCCAGGGGGACGTTGCACCGCAGGCAGCGGCTGAAGAGGTCCTCCGGCCGGGGCTCGATCGCGAGCTCGCCCAGCACCTGGAGCACCTGCTCGTCGACCACCTCGGAGCGGATGAAGAGGTGGTTGCGGGCCCGTTTTCTGAGCACCAGGCGGGAGTCCCGGGTGAGGATCGTCCGGTCCTCGGCGAGCGCCCGGTCGACCAGCTCCGGGTCGTCGAGCGCCGGGTCGAAGGCGGTGTCGAGGCCCAGCACCCGCAGCCACCGCGCGAGGCCGCCGAGCATGGCGTCGGCCAGGAAACGGGGCGGCTCGCCGGGCTCGGAGGACGCCACGCCCGCCTATCCCGCCCGGTTGCGGTAGAGCCGCTCGTCGACCACCGCCGCCATCCGCTCCACGTCGAGCTCCCACCCCAGGAAGTCGCGGAGGCGCTCGGCCTCCCGGCGGGGGCTCGCCAGCACCTCGGTGTACTGGAGGTCGACGTGCCGGAAGTGCGGCGCGTGGCGGAGCATCGCGCTCACCCGCCGCAGGTGGCCCTGGTAGAGCTCGATCATCCGCTCGTCCTCGGTGTCGGAGGTCTCGCCGCGGCGCTCGAGCATCTTGGCCTGCGAGGCGATCACCTCTTCCAGGTTCCGGCGCATGAAGAGGAGCTGGTAGTTGAGGTCGCGCGGCAGGTACTGGAGAAGCGACGAGACCACCTTGATCGCCTGCCCCCGGGCCTCGGCGACCCACGAGGTGTCGTCGGCCTCGGCCAGCTCCTTGACCCGCTCGTCCTCGAAGTAGCCCTTCGGGTTGTCGACGTCGGCGGTGCGCTGGTTGTCGGTGACCAGCGGCACCCCGCCGGCCTCGAGCATCTTCATCGCCATCGACGTGCCCGAGCGCGGCAGGCCCGAGACCACGATGACCGGCCGGCCGTAGCGCAGCCGCCGGTAGACCTTCTGGAACGTGCTCACTCGATTCGCCTCCGCGAGGAATCTCGGCTAGGATGAGCGGTCCGGCCGCGGGCTCTCCGATGCCGGTGTACCATGGATGGGAGAGCCGGGGGCGGGGCCGGGATCTCGCCGGCCGGACCGACAGATCCCGTAGACTATACCGACGCACGCCACCTCTCACGACCCGGGCAGGACATGAGCGACACGAGACCGACCCGTTCCAGGACCGCTTCCCCGACCGACCTCCGTGCTGCGACCGCGCCCGGCCCCGCCACCCGGCGCCGCGGCGCCGGGTGCGCCCCGATCCGGGCGACGACCCCGGCGGCGCGCCGCAGGACCCGCCTCGTCGTGGCGGCGGCGGCGGCCGCCCTGGCGCTCGCGGTGCCGGCCCACGCCTACGTCGGCCCGGGGGCGGGCTTCGCCCTCCTCTCGTCGTTTCTGGTCCTCTTCACCACCATCATCCTGGCGATCGTCTCGCTCTTGCTCCTGCCCTTCCGCTTCGTCTGGCGCCTGGTGCGGCGGAGGAAGAAGCTGCGCCCGAGGATCAAGCGCCTGATCGTGGTGGGCCTCGACGGCCAGGAGCCGAAGATCACCGACCGCCTGATGGCCGAGGGCAAGCTCCCCAACTTCGCCAAGCTCGCCGGCGAGGGCTGCTACCACCGCCTGACCAGCACCTACCCGTCGGTCTCGCCGGTCGCCTGGTCCTCCTTCTCGACCGGCACCCACCCGGCGAAGCACAACATCTTCGACTTCCTGGACCGCGACGTCCGCACCTACCTGCCCGTGCTCTCCTCGGCCCGAATCGGCAACGTCGACCGGTTCTTCAAGCTCGGCAAGTTCAAGATCCCGCGCGGCAAGCCGGAGCTGCGCCTGCTGCGCAAGTCCCAGCCCTTCTGGTCGATCCTCGGCAAGCACAACATCTGGAGCACGGTGCTCCGGGTGCCCATCACCTTCCCGCCGGACGAGTTCTACGGCGCCGAGCTCTCGGCCATGTGCACGCCCGACCTCCTGGGCACCCAGGGCACCTTCCTCTACTTCACCACCCGGCCCTCCGACGCCCGGTTCAAGGAGGGGGGCGTGCGGATTCCGATCGCGGTCGCGGACGGCCGGATCGAGACCCGGATCGAGGGGCCGCCCAACATGTTCCTCGAGGGCGACCCGCCGCTCGTGACTCCGCTCGTCGTCGACCTCGCCGCCTCGAACGGCACGGTCAAGATGCGGGTGGGCGACGAGGACCTGGAGCTCACGCCCGGGGTGCTCTCGGAGTGGACGCCGCTCACCTTCCCGGCGGCCCCCGGCATCAAGGTCCGCGGCATCGCCCGCATGATGGTGACCGAGCACACGAGCGAGCACTTCTCGCTCTACGTCGCGCCCATCGCCATCGACCCCGAGAAGCCGGCGATGCCGATCTCGCACCCCTCCTACTACTCGACCTATCTCGCCAAGCGGATCGGGCCCTACTCGACCCTGGGCCTCGCCGAGGACACCTGGGCCTTGAACGAGGAGGTGATCGACGACGGGACCTTCCTGCGCCAGGCCTACGACATCGACCGCGAGCGCCAGGAGATGTTCTTCTCGGCCATGGAGCGGCTGCGCCGGGGCTCGCTGGTCTGCGTGTTCGACGCCACCGACCGCATCCAGCACATGTTCTGGCGCTACACCGAGGAGGGCCACCCCGCCGCGCGCGGCAAAGAGGACGCGCCGCACAAGAACGCCATCGAGGAGCTCTACCGCCACAACGACGAGCTGGTGGGCAAGGTGATGAGCCGCTTGCAGGACGGCGACCTGATGATCGTCTGCTCCGACCACGGCTTCACCTCGTTCCGGCGCGGCGTCAACCTGAACGCCTGGCTCCTCCAGGAGGGCTACCTGCACTTGAAGCCGGGCGCCGACGGCACCTCGGAGTGGCTCCGCGACGTCGACTGGAGCCGGACCCGGGCCTACGCCGTGGGCCTGTGCGGCATGTACCTGAACCTCGCCGGCCGCGAGTCCGAGGGGATCGTCAGGCCGGGGCGCGAGGCCGAGGCCCTCAAGCAGGAAATCATCGCCAAGCTCTCCGGGTTGAGGGACGAGGAGAAGGGCGAGGTGGGGATCCGGGAGCTCTTCGACACCTCGAAGCTCTACAAGGGGCCGTACCTGAAGAACGCGCAGGACTTCCTGGTGGGCTACAACGCCGGCTACCGCGTCTCGTGGGACTGCGCCACCGGCGTCGTGGCGGGCCCGGTCTTCGAGGACAACGTGAAAGCCTGGAGCGGCGACCACGGGGTGGACCCCCGCCTGGTGCCGGGCGTCTTCTTCTGCAACCGGAAGATCGACGTCGACGACCCGGCGCTCATGGACATCGCCCCGACCGCGCTCACCCTCTTCGACATCGACCCGCCGCGCCACATGGACGGCAAGCCGCTGTTCGACCTCGCCACCTTCGAGGCCCCGCGGATCGCGAAGACGAAGGGCGGCGGCGCGAAGCGGGCGGCGAAGAAGGCCACCCCGGGCACCGACGCCGCGCCCGACGATCGGCTCGCGGCGGCCGGCTGAGAAGGACCCCATTCGACTCGTGAGGTAGTGGGATCATGCTCGACCTCGTTAGGGCAGGAAACGCTCGCTCCGGCCGTCCCGGCGGTCCCGCGCGCCCCGTCCGACGGGCGCGCGTCCGCGCGGCGTCGCTCACCCTCGCGGGCCTCCTCGCCCTGGCCGGCCTCGCAGGCTGGAGCGCCGGCTGCGGCGGCGGCGACCTCTCGGCCGCGCCGGACGCGCAGCAGCGGGTGATCGTGCTCGGCTTCGACGGCATGGACTACGACCTGACCAAGAAGCTCATGGCCGAGGGCAAGATGCCCAACTTCTCCCGCCTCGCGAGCTCCGGGCAGTTCCAGCCGCTCCTCTCCGCCATCCCGCCCCAGAGCCCGGTCGCCTGGTCGAACTTCATCACCGGCATGGACTCGGGCGGCCACGGCATCTACGACTTCATCCACCGCGACCCGAAGACCCTCGCCCCCTACATGTCGACCAGCCGGGCCGAGACCGGCGAGCCGCTCTTCACCTTCGGCAAGTGGCAGATCCCGGGCAGCGGCAAGGTCGAGCTCCTGCGCCACGGCGAGCCCTTCTGGGAGGCGCTCGAGAAGCACGGCGTCGAGACCACCATCGACCGCATTCCGGCCAACTTCCCGCCCTCGGGCACCGCCACCCGGGAGCTCTCCGGCATGGGCACGCCGGACCTCCAGGGCACCCCGGGGGAGTTCTCCTTCTACACCTCGGAGCTCTTCGCCTTCTCGGGCGTGGACGTCACGGGCGGCACCGTCTACGAGGTCGACGCCTTCGACGACGTGGTGCACGCGAGCCTCTACGGGCCGGACAACCCGTTCCTGAAGGAGCCGAAGAAGGTGGAGGCCCCCTTCACCGCCTACCTCGACCCCGAGGCGAACGTGGCGAAGATCGTGCTGGGCGACGAGGAGCGCCTGCTCAAGGTGGGGGAGTGGAGCGACTGGGTGCCCTTCGAGCTCGACCTGGTCCCGACCCAGCACGTGCCGGCGATGGTGCGCTTCTACTTGAAGCAGGTCCACCCCGAGTTCGAGCTCTACGCCACGCCCGTCAACATCGACCCGGAGGACCAGGCCCTGCCCGTCTCGAACCCCCAGGGCTACGCCGACGAGCTCGCCCGCGCCACCGGCCGCTTCTACACCCAGGGCATGCCGGAGGACACCAAGGCCTACACCTACGGCATCTTCGACCGCGACGAGTTCTTGCGGCAGACGGAGATCAGCGAAGACGAGATCGCCGACCAGTACACCTACGTCTTCGACCAGTTCCAGCACGACCCGGCCAAGCGGCGCCTCCTCTTCTACTACTTCGGCGACACCGACCAGGTCTCCCACATGCTGTGGGTCACCCTCGACCCGGACCACCCGGCCTACGACCCGAAGGTCGACCCCAAGTACGCCGACGTCATCCCGAAGCTCTACCAGAAGATGGACGGCATCGTCGGCTACACCCTCGACCACATGGGCCCGGAGACGACGCTGGTCGTCATGTCCGACCACGGCTTCACGAGCTGGCGCCGGGCGTTCAACCTCAATAGCTGGCTCCGGGACCACGGCTTCCTGGCGGTCAAGAACCCGGACCTGCGCGACGACCCGGGGTTCTACGGCAACGTCGACTGGTCGCGTACCAAGGCCTACGGCCTGGGGCTCAACGGCCTCTACGTCAACCTCCAGGGCCGCGAGGCCCACGGCATCGTGCCGCCGTCGCAGCGCCGGGCCGTGATGGAGGAGATCCGCAAGCAGCTCCTGGCGACCCGGGATCCCGAGAACGGCAAGCCGGCGGTCACCCGCGTCTACTTCAGCGAGGACGTCTACGACCATCGGGGGTACCTCGACCTGGGACCGGACATCCAGGTGGGCTACGCCAAGATGTATCGCGTGTCGTTCCCGTCGGCCACCGGCGGGCTCAGCCCGGAGGTCTTCTCCGACAACCTCGACCCCTGGACCGGCGACCACTGCATGGACACCGCGGCGGTGCCCGGCATCCTGCTCGCCAGCCGGCCGCTCCCCAAGAAGGTCACCAGCCTGAAGAACCTGGCGGCGGCGATCCTCGCCGAGTACGGGATCGAGCAGTTCCCGCCGCCCTACGACGGGCACCCGGCGCCCTAGTGCTCCGAGAGGCCCGTCGCCACCACTCGAGGGAGGACTCGCACGAGATGTTCGGATCGAGAACCGTCAAGATCGACCAGGACCTGTGGGTCAAGGTCAAGCGCTACTCCGAGATCGCCGGCTATTCGTCGCCGGCCGAGTTCGTGACCCACGCCCTCGAGAACGAGCTCGCCAAGCTCGAGGACGCGGACTCGGAGGAGGAGATCAAGAAGCGGCTGCAGGGGCTCGGGTATATTTCATAGGGCTTCGCCGCGGAGCACGAGCACGTATGGCCGCCATCGCCTTCAGGCGCGGCAGCACCCCCGCCCACGTCGACCAGGTGCGCCGGCACTCGGCTGCGTCCCCTTCCCATCCCCAGGGGGGGAAGGGGACGCCACCTCCCGGGCTTCTTGCGTGAGGCTGGGCTGATCTGACAGGAGCGTTCACCCCATCATGGCCACGGTCAACAGCATCCTGCGCGGAGTCGTCTCCGCGGCGCTCACTCCCCTGCGCGGCGTCCCGGAGCTCGCGAGCCTCGCGGTGATCGCGCTGGTCGCCGCAGTCGGCATGCTGCTCGTCTACAAGGTCGCCTCGAACCAGGAGGGCATCGCGGCGGTCAAGACGAAGATCCACGCCTGCCTGTTCGAGATCCGCCTGTTCAACGACGACATCCGGGCGATGCTCCGGGCCCAGGGAGAGCTCCTCGGCCACAACCTGCGCTACATGCGCTTCGCCCTCGTCCCCATGGCGATCATGATCGTGCCCTTTTTCCTGCTGATCGCCCAGCTCCAGTTCCACTACGGCTATCGGAGCCTCGCCCCGGGGCAGCCGGTGATCGTCCAGGCGACCCTGGACCCGGGCTGGGAGGGGAAGGTGCCGACCGAGGACGCCGGCGGGATCGCCAAACCGGTCGCTCGCCTGGTGGCGCCCGCCGGGGTGGACGTCCAGACGCCGGCCCTCTGGATCCCCTCGGAGCGCCAGCTCGCCTGGCGGGTCGCCGGGGAGAAGGCCGGCGACTACCGGCTGAGCGTCGAGCTCGGCGACCAGCGCTACGACAAGTCGCTGCGGGTGGGCGCCGGCGCCACGGAGCGCCTCGCTCTCATCTCGCCGATCCGGCCCCGGAGTGTCCTCGATCAGCTCGTCTACCCGGCCGAGCCGCCGCTCGCCGCGGGGCCGGTCGAGTCGATCTCGGTCGCCTACCCCTCGCACGACGTCTGGTTCTTCGGCTGGAACACCCACTGGCTGGTGGTCTTCTTCATCCTCTCGATCGTCTTCGCGTTCGCCCTCAGGAACCGGATGGGCGTTTCGATCTGACCGGATCCCCCTCGGATCCCCTCGATCCCCTTCCGTGCCTCGCGGGGGGAAGGGGACGATCAACTGGATCCCCCCCGCATCCCCTCGATCCCCTTCCCTCCCCCAGGGGGGGAAGGGGACGATCGACTGGATCCCCCCCGCATCCCCTCGATCCCCTTCCCTCCCCAAGGGGGGGAAGGGGACGATCGATCGGATCCCCCGCGCATCCCCTCGATCCCCTTCCCTCCCCCAGGGGGGGAAGGGGACGATCAACTGGATCCCCCCCCGCATCCCCTCGATCCCCTTCCCACCCCCAGGGGGGGAAGGGGACGATCAACTGGATCCCCCCCCGCATCCCCTCGATCCCCTTCCCACCCCCAGGGGGGGAAGGGGACGCCCCCACCCGGCCGGGTCCCCCGCGCATCCCCTCGATCCCCTTCCGTGCCTCGCGAGGGGAAGGGGACGGTTGACCGGATCCCCCCCCGCATCTCCTCGATCCCCTTCCCTCCCCCAGGGGGGGAAGGGGACGATCAACCGGATCCCCCCCCGTATCCCCTCGATCCCCTTCCCTCCCCCAGGGGGGGAAGGGGACGCCACCTCCCGCCCGGGCGGGTTCTCCTCGTTCGCTATCCCTCGAACAACCCGAACTGCTCCTCGCGCGAGCGGCGCTCCTCGTCGCCGGGGGCGGCCGGGGGCTCGAAGACCGGGTTGCCGTCGGCGTCGGTGTAGTCGGCGGCGAAGCGCCCGGCGGTGGCGGCGTCGAGCTCCGCCAGGCGGGCGTGGACGCTCCGGGCGATCTCCCAGCTCGCGACCGACGAGCGGCGCGCGTCGACCAGGTCGGTCTCGATCCGGAGGGCCACCGCCTGGGCGTCGGAGGCGCCGAGCGGACCCGAGCCCACCACCCGCGCGACGACCCGCGCGATCTTCGCCCGGTCGAAGGCCTCGGCCGGGCGGCCGCCCGCCTTGGCGACCCGGATCTCCACCGGCGCCAAGCGCTCGTGGGTCGTGAAGCGCCGGCCGCAGGCGGTGCACTCCCGGCGCCGCCGGATGCCGTCCGGGATCGGCCGCGAGTCCACGACCTTCGAGTCACGACCGCAGTAGGGGCATTGCATCGCCGGATCCTCGCGCGGAGGCTATCGGAGTTTTCGCGGCGCGGCCAACTGCCCTCCCGCCGGGCCTGCGATAATCGGGCCTCCGGGAAAGGAGACTCCCATGGGCCTCTGGAGCGACTTCAAGAAGTTCATCTTCCGCGGCAACCTGCTCGACCTGGCGATCGGCTTCACGGTGGGCGCCGCCTTCTCCACCATCGCCAAGTCGCTGGTCAACGACATCCTCATGCCGCCGGTGGGCTGGCTGGTCGGCCGCTCGGACTTCTCCGACCTCTTCTGGCTCCTGAAACCCGGCACGACGGCGGCGCCGCCCTACGCCACCCTGGCCGACGCCCAGTCGGCCGGCGCGGTGACTGTCAACTACGGAATCTTCGTCAACAACGTCCTCGCCTTCCTGGTGGTGGCGGTCGCCATGTTCGCGGTGATCAAGATGGCCGCCCGCCTCGACCGACAGCTCGAGCGCGCCTCGGGACACGCCCCGCCGGCCCCCGAGGAGCCCACCGACAAGAAGTGCCCCTACTGCCTCTCGACCATCCCGTTCAAGGCCACCCGCTGCGCCCACTGCACCTCGGAGCTGGCGCCGCAGGGCGAGGGCTGACCGCGCTCGGACTGCGCCCGGTCTGCTAACCTCACGCCTCAGTCGCGCGCCCGCTGCAAACCCCCGGGAGGAGCCTGAGCATGAAGCGCCGCCGCATCCCGTCTGCCGTCGTCTCTCTCGGTCTGGCCCTCGGCCTCCTGCCGGCCGCCGTGCCCGCAGCGAGGGCCGCGGGCGCCGCCGCCCCGGGAGCCCCGGGCTCCGGCCTCCAGGCTCCGGACCTCGCCGGGAGCCTCCACTGGCGCCTGATCGGGCCCTTCCGCGCCGGCCGCGTGCTGGCGGTCTCGGGCGTGCCCGGCGAGCCCGACCACTTCTACTTCGGGAGCGTCGACGGCGGGGTCTGGGAGAGCCACGACACCGGGCGCACCTGGCAGCCGATCTTCGACGACGTGCCCATCGGCTCGATCGGCGCCCTGGCCGTGGCGCCGTCCGACCCGCGGGTGCTCTACGTGGGCACCGGCGAGGCGGACATGCGCTCGGACATCGCCCAGGGCGACGGGGTCTACAAGTCGACCGACGGCGGCGCCACCTGGCACCACGTGGGGCTCGAGGACAGCCAGCAGATCGGGCGCATCCTGGTCCACCCGGCCGACCCGGACCTGGTCTACGTGGCGGCCCTCGGCCACCCCTACGGGCCGAACGAGGAGCGCGGCGTCTACCGCTCCCGCGACGGCGGCGCCCACTGGGAGAAGGTGCTGGGCAAGGGCCCCGACACCGGCGCCATCGACCTCGCCTTCGAGCCCGGCGACCCGGAGGTGATCTACGCCGCCCTCTGGCAGACCCGGCGCACCCCGTGGAGCGTCTACCCGCCGTCGAGCGGCCCGGGGAGCGGCCTCTACAAGTCGACCGACGGCGGCGCCACCTGGAGCGAGATCCAGGGCGACGGCTTCCCCGAGGATCCGGGGCGGATCGGCGTCGCCGTGGCACCCTCCGACCCGCGGCGGGTCTACGCCGTCGTCGACGCCCCCGCGGGCGGCCTCTACCGCTCGGACGACGGCGGCGCCCACTGGCGGCGGACGAGCGACGACGACCGGATCTGGCAGCGCGGCTGGTACTTCGGCTCGGTCACCGTCGACCCGCGCAACCCCGACGTCGTCTACGCCTGCAACACCAACCTCTACCGCTCGGAGGACGGTGGCCAGACCTTCACGCCGGTCAAGGGGGCGCCGGGGGGCGACGACTACCACCGGCTCTGGATCGACCCCGACCATCCGGAGCACCGCATGCTGGGGGTCGACCAGGGCGCCGTCGTGTCGGTGGACGGCGGGGCGACCTGGAGCTCCTGGTACAACCAGCCGACGGGGCAGTTCTACCACGTGACCACCGACGACCAGTTCCCCTACTGGGTCTACGGCGCCGAGCAGGACTCGGGGGCGGCGGCTCTGCCCAGCCGCACGAGCTTCTACGACGGCATCGACATGGCCCAGTTCCACGAGATCACCGCCGGCGGCGAGGCCGACAACATCGCCCCCGACCCCAAGGACCCGAAGGTGATCTACGGCGGCCGGGTCGAGCGCCTCGACCTCCGCACCTGGCAGACGCGCTCGGTGCCGCCGACGCTCCCCTACCCGGACCTCTACCGCCGCACCTGGACCCTGCCGCTCACCTTCTCCCACCGCGACCCGCACGTCCTCTACTACGCCAACCAGCGGGTCTTCCGGACCGAGGACGGCGGCGAGCACTGGCGGCCGATCAGCCCGGATCTCACGCGCGAGGACCCGGGCGCGCCGCCCAACCTCGACCCGGTGACCGCCGCCAACACCACCCACTCCGGGCCGCGGATGGGGGTGGTCTACGCGCTCGCCCCGTCGCGGACCGCCGACCACGACCTCTGGGTCGGGACCGACGACGGGCTCGTCTGGCGGACGAAGGACGAGGGCGAGCACTGGACCGACGTGACGCCCGCGGGGCTCACGGCCTGGTCCAAGATCGGCATCCTCGAGACCTCGCACTTCGACCCCGAGACCGCCTACGCCGCCGTCGACCGCCACCGCCTGGAGGACACCCGGCCCTATGTCTACCGCACCCACGACGGCGGCGCCCACTGGCAGCTCGCCGCCACCGGTATCCTGGACGGGAGCTTCGTCAACGTGGTCCGCGAGGACCCGGAGAGGAAGGGCCTCCTCTACGCCGGCACCGAGCGGGGGGTCTACGTCTCGTTCGACGACGGCGACCACTGGCGCTCGCTCCAGCTCGACCTGCCGGTCACCTCGATCCGCGACATCGACGTCCACGGCGACGACGTGGTGATCGCGACCCACGGCCGGGCCTTCTGGATCCTGGACGACGTCGCGCCTCTGCGCCAGATCGACGCGATCCCTGCCGGCGCGGCGGCCTGGCTCTTCAAGCCGGCCGAGGCCGTGCGCCTGCGCCCGGCGGGCTTCACCGGTACGCCCAAGCCCAAGGACGAGCCGCTCGCCGAGAACCCGCCCTCCGGGGCGATCCTCGACTACTGGCTGGCCGAGGCGCCGTCGGCGCCGGTGACCCTGGAGATCGTGGACGCCCAGGGCAAGACGGTGGAGACCTACACCAGCGCCAAGGCGCCGGCGCCCATGGACCCGGCGAAGCTCCGCACCTCGGCCGAGTGGTTCCGGCCGCCCGCGGCCCTCTCCGCCGAGCCCGGGATGCACCGCTTCGTCTGGCCGCTCCATTACGCCCAGCCCGAGGCGCTGGGAGAGGGCAGAGGCGGCGGACCGTTCGGCGGGGGCGGCGTCTGGGCGCCGCCGGGCACCTACCGCGCCGTCCTCACCGTCGACGGTCGGCGCCTCGAGCAGCCGGTGACGGTGGCGCCGGACCCGCGGGTGAAGATGGAGCCGAGCGGCTACCAGGCGGAGTTCGAGCTGGCCCGCAAGGTCGAGGCCCTCCGCGCCCGGATCGCGACGCTCGGGAGCGAGGTCGAGAAGCTCACCAAGGCCGCCTCCGCCCGCCGCGCCGGCGAGAGCCCCGAGATCCAGGCGGCCATGGACGCCCTCTTGGCCAAGCTCGCCGCCCTCGCCGGCAACGAGGTCTCGGCCAACCCCGCCAACTCCTGGTGGTTTCCGCCCAAGTCCGTCGAGTCGACCCGCTACCTCTCCGGTGCCCTCGGCGAGCTCCAGGGCGCCGTCGACGGCGCCGACGCCCCCCCGAGCCAGGACGCCCGGGCCGGCGACGCCAAGCTCTCCGGGCTGGTGGACAATCTCGAGGCCGCGTGGAAGAGCGTGCAGGCCCACGAGCTCGCCGCCCTCGATGCCAAGCTCCAGGCGGCGGGGGAGGAGCCGCTCGGCACGATGCCCTGAGCCGAGCCGGCGCGCACCGGCTCCTCCCGAAGGTGCCGAAGACCGGTGCGGTGGGGCTGCAAAGTGACTGGCACCTCGTCGGGTCTGTCAGACCCTGTGCCCATGCCCGAGATCACTGCCAACGGGGTGCGCCTGAGCTTCGTCGAGCGGGGCTCAGGGGCGGAGACCGTGGTCTTCTCCCACAGCTACCTGGTGGACCACCGGCACTTCGAGAGCCAGGTCGCGGCGCTCGAGGGGCGCTACCGGGTGCTGGCCTACGACCACCGCGACCACGGGGCGAGCGAGCGGGTCGCCGGGGCGTACGGGATGGAGGAGATCTACGCCGACGCCGTCGCCTTCCTCGCGGCCACCTGCGACGGGCCCGTCCACTGGGTGGGCCTTTCGAGCGGCGGCTTCGTGGGCGTGCGGCTCGGCATCCGCCGGCCGGAGCTGCTCCGCTCCCTGGTGCTCATGGACACCTCGGCCGAGGCGGAGCCGTGGCGCAACCGGGTGAAGTACTCGCTGATGCTGGCCGCGATCCCCTGGATCGGCTTCCCACCGCTGATGGGCGAGACGATGAGGGCGCTCTTCGGCCCCCGGTTCCTCCGCGACGCCCGGCGCCGGGAGGAGCGGGAGCTGTGGAGGGCGCGGATCATGGCCAACGACCCGGCCGCCGTCGTCCGCTTCGGGCGCGCGATCTTCTCCCGCGGCGACCTCCGGGCCGAGGCCGCCCGGATCGCGGTGCCCACGCTGGTCGTGGTCGGGGAGCGGGACCGGGCCAAGCCGCCGGCCGAGGCCCGGCGCCTCGCCGCGGCCATCCCCGGCGCCCGCCTCGAGGTCATCCCCCACGCCGGCCACCTCTCGACGATCGAGGAGCCCGAAGCGGTCGACGCCGTGCTCGGCTCGTTCCTCGACCTCGCCCAGACCCAGCCCGTCACCGCCGAGTAACCCGTCAACCGTCAAGTGACAGGGTGTCTGGCGAGGATTTCTCGTCGCTGGCCAGGCGCTCCGACGCAGGCGTAGCGGGGCCTACGTCGAGGAGGAGCAACGGCTCGGCGGCCGCCGGCGGCACGAGACGCGCCATGGGCTGACCCCTCCGGGTCTTCATATGGGCAACCATATCCTCGAGGATGTCTCTACGGGCGTCAGGACGTCAGCGCTGGAAGGCGTAGGAGAGCTTGAGGAAGAGATCGCGGGTGGAGGGCTGGACGCCCAGTCCCGGGAGATAGGGGCGTTCGTCGCCGTACCCGACGAAGAGGACGCTCTGCCAGTTGAGCCGATAGCTGAGGAGGAGCGACCCCTGGAGCTCGGCCGTTCGCCGCTCGACCGGATGGGTGTAGAGGGAGGGATCGCGCACCGTGTCCACCCACTGGACGATGAGGCGAACGTAGGACTTCGAGGTGAAGCTCACGAGGGTCTTCAAGCGGGAGACGGTGGCGGTGTAGAGGCGGCCTCGCCGGCCGCTTTCGCCGGTGACGTCCAGCCAGTCGCGCTCGCCGTCGAAGAGGAAGGTCAGGCGGTCGACGGGGCGCAGCGTCGCGCTCGACTCGAGCCTGCCCCCGTTTCCCAGCCGGACGTTCTCGAAGTCCACCTGCTGCCCGAGGTCGCCCTCGAGGCTGAGCTCCGTCAGGTGGGTCCCCGGCGCGAAGCGGAAGGTGAAGTTGCCGTTGTCGAAGCGGAAGAGGCGCGTTCCCACGAGCTCGACCCAGTGGACGTAGGCCATGTCTCCGTGCAGGACGTAGCGCGCCTCGAAGTTGGTCCCCGCCGCCCAGCGGCCGGTCAGCACGCCTCCGGACCGCAGCCAGCTCTGTTGCAGGTTGAGATAGGGCTCGACCTTGGTGAAGACGCCGTTCGGATACGTGTCGTGCGCCACCCACTGGTGGATCTGGCGGTAGCCGACCTGCGGCACGAAGCCGTCCTCGGCCCGGAAGTCCTGGCCGACGTCGTCATAGATCGTGCGCGTGTTCCAGGTGCTGGTGCTGTACTTCCACTCGAGCGACAGGGCTCCCGCAAAGAGCGTCCGCCCGTCCCACTCCGGGGTCACCTCGGGGCGGTCGGGCGTGCGGGTCATGCCGAACAGGTACTGGCCGGTGAGCTGGTGACGATCGTTCGGGTTCCACTGGAAGTCGGGACCGAAGACGCGGTTGTAGCCGGTGCCCTCGTTCTCACGATCGGTCAAGAGAAAGCCGAGGTAGGAGCGGCCGAAGCCGCGGCGCACCCGGGCGATCGAGACCGTCGAGCCCGACGTCTGGAGCAGGAGCTCGGAGGACTGGGGTCCGGGCAGGACGACGCTGCCGCCGCCGCGGTCCTGGGTCAGAAGCAAGGTGTAGGCGGTGCCGTCCTGGCTCCCCGTGACCCTGGTTCCCCAGCGCGGCGAGGTGATGGTGCGGGTGTAGACGGCCTGGATCGGGGTCTGGAGGAGCTCCACACCCTCCAGGAAGAACGGGCGCTTCTCGGGGAAGAAGAGGGCGAAGCGCTGGTTTTCGGAGACCTGGGCCACGTCCGATTCGACCTGCGAGAAGTCCGGGTTCACCGTCACGTCGACCGCGGTGCCCGCATCGGGCGTGAGCTTGGCGTCGAGGCCGCCTTCGAAGGCCACCGGCTCGTCGACGAAGGGGGTCCCGGGCTCCTCGCGCGCGTGACTCGTCCGCCGGCCGGTCGCGTACGGCGCCATCACCCAGTGAGCGCCGGCCGGCAGGCCGCGGATCTCGGTGAGCTCGGTCTCGCGGCACACGAGGCAGGTCGAGCCCCGGGGCACGGGGACGCTCATGATCTGGTACCGGTTGTCGCGCGGGTAGTTGCGCATCAGGATGAGGCCCCAGGTCTGAGGGCTCGTCCGGGCGTAGCGCAGCGACGACATGGGGACGCGAAGCTCCGCGCTCCAGCCGCGGCCGGCGACGCGGGCGGCCGCGTCCCAGAAGAAGTCGGGGGAAAAGTCCTCGCGCCCCGAGCCGCCCCCTCCGTGGTCGCTGCTCGCGGCGTCGTTTCTCGTCCCGTCGCTCTCGATCCCCCGGGCGTTGACGAAGAGCTCCTGCGCCGTGATGTGGGTATCTCGGGTGTCGAGCAGGACGCCGACATAGTCCTGGTCGCTCGAGACGCCGTCGCGCTCGGTGAACGGGGCGCGGATCGCCGCGGGACGGGGGTCGTCGCACCGGAACGCGACGTAGAGGAAGTCGTGGTCGTAGGCGATCCAGGCGGTGGTCTCGACCGGCGGATCGACGTTGTCGCCCGGGCTCACCTCGTAGAAGGTGGCGATCCTGGTGGCGTCGCTCCACGCCGGATCGTCGAGCCTGCCGTCGACCCGAATCGTGCCAGAGGCCCGCGCGAGGACCAGCGGGGGACCGGCGGCGGATGCCGTGGCCTGGGCCAGGAGGATGGAGCGGGGGCAGAGGAGAAAGACGATCGCGACCGCGCCGAGGCGCAGGGCTCGGGGTTGTCGGCGATGCGCTGGCAACTCGTGGTCTCCGGCCCGGACGTTCGTCGAGTGGGCGGGACGCAGTATACGAATCGAGCACCGGTGGCGAGGTGCCGCCCGTCCTTGAGGTCCGCGCTCAGCGGTCCTGAACCTCGCTCGGCCTCCGTCGCCCCAGGAGTGGCGGACGACTCCGCGCGCGGCTAGAACGCCTCCGCCGGGACCTCCATGATCGCCCGGCTGCCGGCCATGAGGCTGGCGAAGCAGGCGCCCGACCGGGGCAGGATGCGCTGCATGTAGAAGCGGCCCGTGGCGAGCTTCTGGCGGTAGAAGGCCTCCTCCTCGCCGGTGGCACCCTCCGCCAGCTTCTCGAGGGCCACCTTCGCCATCCGCGCCCAGAGGAAGGCGAAGGCGGTGTAGCCGAAGAGGTGGAGGTAGTCCGTGGCCGCCGCCCCCGCCTGATCCGGGTTCTTCATCCCCTCCTGGGCGAGCCAGGCGGAGGCCCGCTGCAGGCGCTCGAACGCCTTGGCCGCCGGGGCCACGTACTCGGCCATCGCCGGCTCGCCCGCCTCGGCCTCGAGGAACTCCGCCACCGGGTGGAAGAAGCGCCGCAGGTACCGGCCGAAGTGGGCCGGGAGCTTCCGTCCGACGAGATCCAGGGCCTGGATGCCGTTCGTGCCCTCGTAGATCTGCGTGATCCGGGCGTCGCGGACGAGCTGCTCCATGCCGTACTCCCGCGTGTAGCCGTAACCGCCGCAGACCTGGAGGGCGAGGTTCACCATCTCGAAGCCGAGGTCGGTCTGGAAAGCCTTGATGACCGGGGTCAAGAGCGACGCCAGGTCGTCCGCCGCCGTCCGCCGCTCCGGGTCGGGGCTCGCTTCGGCGTGGTCGATCTCGATCGCCGCCCAGGCGGTGAGCGCCCGGGCCGCCTCGGTGAAGGCGCGGATCGACAGCAGCATGCGGCGGACGTCCGGATGGACCAGGATCGGGTCCGCCTCGAGCTCCGGGTACTTGGCGCCGGTCAGGGCGCGGCCCTGGAGCCGGTCGCGGGCGAACTGGACGGCCCCCTGGTAGGCGGCGTCGGCGAGCGCCAGCCCCTGGACGCCGACGTGGAGGCGGGCGGCGTTCATCAGGGTGAACATGGCGCGCATCCCCTTGTGGGGCTCGCCCACCAGGTAGCCCACCGCGTCGTCGAAGTCGATGGCGCAGGTCGCCGAGCCCTTGATCCCCATCTTGTGCTCGATGCCGCTGCAGGTGACGCCGTTGGGCACCAGCCGGCCGTCCTCCTCGCGGAGCTTGGGCACCACGAACATGCTGATGCCCTTGATCCCCGCCGGCGCGTCCGGCAGGCGGGCGAGGATCAGGTGGACGATGTTCTCGGTCAGGTCGTGCTCGCCGGCCGAGACGAAGATCTTGCTGCCGCGGATCCGGTAGCCGCCGTCGCCCTCGCCGTCCCCGATGGGCTCGGCCTTCGTCCGCACCAGCCCCAGGTCGGTGCCGGCCTGGGGCTCGGTCAGGCACATGGTGCCGGCCCAGGTGCCGTCCACCAGCTTCGGCACGAAGCGCTTCTTGAGCTCGTCGGTGGCGTGGTGGTCGAGGCCGGTGTAGGCGCCGTTGGTGAGGCCGAGGTACATGGCGAACGAGAGGTTCGAGGCGCAGAGCAGCTCGGTCGCCATGATGCTCACGGTGTCGGGCATCCCCTGACCGCCGTACTCCGGCCGGCAGGAGAGCGCCGTCCAGCCGCCCTCGCGGATCAGGCGGTAGGCGTCGGCGAAGCCCGCCGGGGTGCGGACCGCGCCGCCCTCGAAGCGGCAGCCCTCCTGGTCGCCGGCAGCGTTCAGGGGCTGGAGGACCTCCTGGGCGATCTTCCCCATCTCCTCGAGGATCGCCGTCACCAGGTCGGGCGTGGCGTCCTCGTAGCCGGGGAGGCGGGCGAGGGAGGCGCCGTCGAACAGCTCGTAGTAGACGAAGCGCAGGTCGCGCGTTGGCGCTTGGTATCGCATGAGGTCCTCCGTTGCTCGCGCGGGTCAGTTTCTGAGGGGCTTGCCGGTCTCGAGCATGTGCTCGATCCGGGCGAGCGTGCCCGGCGTCCGGATGAGGTCGAGGAACGCCTCGCGCTCGAGGCGGGAGAGGTCGTCCTCGGTCACGGTCTCGGTCAGGTCGGTGTCGCCGCCGGTCAAGACCACGGCGAGGCGCTTCGCCACCACCGCGTCGTGGGCCGTCGCCTTGCCGTTGGCGACGAAGCCGTCGACCGCCATCTCGAGGGCCACCCGGCCGCTCGGGCCGGGCAGGGTGACCGCGGTCGGCGCGGGCGGCGTGTAGCCGGCCGCCACGAGCTCGAGGGCCTTCGCCTTGGCGTCGGCGAGCAGGCGGTCCCGGTTCATGGTGACGGCGTCCGTGGGCCGGAGGAAGAGGAGCTCCATGGCCTCGGCGGCCGAGGTCGCGACCGTCGCGGTCGAGATCGTCTCGAACACCTTGACGACCCCGGGCATGGGCCCGCCCGGGCGCTTCGGGTTCGTCGCCCAGCGCACGGTCATCTCCTTGCACCCGCCCCAGCCGGGGACGACGCCCACGCCCACCTCCACCAGGCCGATGTAGCTCTCGGCGTGGGCCTGGACGGCGTCCGCGTGGAGGAGGATCTCGCAGCCGCCGCCGAGCGCCATGCCCGACGGGGCGGCGACCACCGGGAAGGGCGCGTACTTGAGCGCCTTGTACGCCTGCTGGCCGGCGGCGACGCTCTCGGCGATCGCCGGCCACATGGCGAGGTTGGCGGCGAAGAGGGCGATCCCGACGTTGGCACCCACCGAAAAGTTCTCCGCCTCGTTGTGGATCACGAGCGCCTTGAAGCGCGTGCCGTCGATCAGCCCGACGGCCTTGCCGATCATCCGGAGAACCCCCTCGTCGAGGGCATTCATCTTGGTGTGGAACTCGAAGCAGAGCACACCGTCGCCCACGTCCCAGAGGCTCGCCGAGCCGTTCTCGGCCACCGGCTCCGAGGCGCGCTCGACGTCCGAGAGGAGGAGCACTCCCTCCGGGCGGACCACGTCGTGGTAGGCGCCGCCGGGAGCCCCGGTGAGGTCGAAGCACTGGAGCCGGCCCGCCGCGACCCGGTAGAACGTCTCGCCGCCGGCGGCGAGAAGGCTCTGGAGGATCGCCGGCACCGGCCGGCCCTCGGCGGCGAGCCGCTCGGCGAACCAGGCGGGCCCGAGCCGGTCGAGGAGCTCGAACGGGCCGTAGCTCCAGCCGTAGCCGGTGCGCAGCGCCTCGTCGACCGCCACCGGGGAGTCGGCGATCGCCGGCACCAGCGAGGCGGCGTAGGCGAGGGTGGTCGACAGCATGCGCCAGGCGTAGCGGCCCCCTTGGTCCGGGTGCTCGACCAGGGCGCGGAGCCCCGCAGCCTTGCCGGTGGAAGAGGCGGCCCTGGCGGCGTCGAGGCTCGCGAGGCGCGGCGTGACCGCCCTCCGGTACTCGCCGGTCGCGAGGTCGATCGCCTGCTTGACCTTCTCGCCGGTCGACCTGTCGATGCGGTAGAAGCCGCCCTTGCCCTTGCGGCCAGTGTAGCCGGTCGCGATCATCCGCTCGAGGAGCGGCACGTCGCGGTGGATCTGCCGGTAGAGGTTGTCCGCCGGCAGGGTGGCGAGGAGCGAGGCGGCGATGTGGGGGCCCAGGTCGATCCCCACCAGGTCCATCAGGCCGAAGACGCCGGTCTTGGGGAAGCCCATGGGTTTGCCGGCG
The DNA here is from genome assembly GCA_963837945.1 of uncultured Acidobacteriota bacterium. Classification (GTDB taxonomy): domain Bacteria; phylum Acidobacteriota; class Thermoanaerobaculia; order Multivoradales; family DATKCC01; genus CAVUBL01. The sequence continues at coordinate 274,321 of CAWIQD010000006.1, read as the reverse complement.
ACGGCGTCCGCCTCCTCGACCGTGAGCCCCAGGTCCATCGCCTCGAGCATCGCCGCCTCGATCCACAGGGTGCCGATCCGGTTGGCGATGAAACCGGGAGTGTCGTTGCAGTCGACCACGCTCTTGCCCAGCCGACGGTCGGCGAAGGCGCGGACGGCCTCGACCGCCTCGGGCCGCGTCTCCGGGCCCGCCACCAGCTCGAGGAGGCGCATGTAGCGGGGCGGGTTGAAGAAGTGAGTGACCAGGAAGTCGCGGGCGAAGCCCTCGGGCAGCCCGGCGGTGAGCTTCGCGAGGGGGATGGTCGAGGTGTTCGAGGAGACGATGGAGCCCGCCTTGCGGACCGCGTCCACCTTGCGGTAGACCGCCTGCTTGACGTCCGGCCGCTCGACGACCGCCTCGACGATCCAGTCGCAATCCGCCAGGAGCTCGAGGTCGTCCTCGAGGTTCCCCGGGGTGATGAGCCGGGCGTTGCGCGAGGCCATGAGCGGCGCGGGCTTGGCCGTCTTCAGGCGCTCGACGGCGGAGCGGGCGAGGACGGAGCGCGCCTGCGCGCCCTCGCCGGCAGCCGGCGGCACGATGTCGAGCAGGACGACCGGCACGCCGGCGTTCGCCACGTGGGCGGCGATGCCGGCGCCCATGACGCCGGCGCCGAGCACGCCCACCCTGGCGATCGTGGGGGCCTTCGGGGTCGTCTCGGCGGCCCGGGCCTCGGCCGGAGCTTCGAAGGTGGCCATGGCTACACCGCCTCCAGGACCGTGGCGATCCCCTGGCCGCCGCCGATGCACTGGGTCGCGAGGGCATAGCGGGCGCCCTCTCTGGCCAGCAGCGCCGCCGCCTTGCCGGTGATCCGGGCGCCGGTGGCGCCCAGGGGATGGCCGAGAGCGATGGCGCCGCCGTCGAGGTTCACCCGCGCCGGATCGAGGCCGAGCTCGTCGATCACCGCCAGCGACTGCGACGAGAAGGCCTCGTTGAGCTCGACGACGTCGATGTCCGCGAGCTCGAGCCCGGCCCGCTCGAGGGCCTTGCGGGTGGAGACGACCGGCCCCAGACCCATGAGCTCCGGGGCGCAGCCCGAGACCGCGATCGACTTGATCCGCGCGAGCGGCGCCAAGCCGTGCGAGTCCGCGTAGTCCTCCGAGCAGACCAGGGTCGCCGAGGCGCCGTCGGTGAGCGGCGAGGAGGTGCCGGCGGTGACCGTGCCGTGCTCGTCGAAGGCGAGCTTGAGCTCGGCCAGGCCCTCGAGGGTGGTGTCGGGGCGCAGGCACCCGTCCCGCGTGACCCGCGAGCCGTTCTGGGCGATCGGGACGATCTCGTCGTCGAAGCGGCCGGCGGCCTGGGCGGCGGCGGCTTTCCGCTGGGACTCGACGGCGAACTCCTCCTGGCGCCGCCGCGGGATGTCGTAGCGCTTGGCCAGGTTCTCGGCGGTCTCGCCCATGGAGACGAAGGCCTGGGGATAGCGCGCGAAGAGGCCGGGGTGGGGCAAGGGGTTGTAGCCGCCCATGGGGATCCGGGTCATGGACTCGACCCCGGCCGCGATGAAGGCGTCGCCGGCGTTCATCTGGATGGCGCCGGCGGCCATGTGGATCGCCTGCATGGAAGAGCCGCAGAAGCGGTTGACCGTGGCGCCGGCCATCCCCACGGGCAGCTCGCCCAGGAACTCGACGATGCGGGCGACGTTGAAGCCCTGCTCGCCCTCGGGGAAGGCGCAGCCCATGATCAGGTCCTCGAGGGCCGCCGGGTCGATCCCGGTCCGCTCGAGCAGGCCGCGCACGGTCTGGGCGGCGAGCTCGTCGGGGCGCACCCGGGCCAGCTCGCCTTTCTTGGCGAGGGTGAAGGGAGACCGGACGTAGCCGGCGATGACGACGTTCTTCATGGCGTGGGACCTCCGTCGGTCAAAGAGATGCCTCGCTCGCGCATGGCGTCGAGCGTCTGCTCCTCGATCTCGCGCAGCTCGTCGAGCGTGAGCTCCAGGTCGCGGCGCTGCTGCTCGAGGTCCGCGATCCGCTCCCGCACCCCGCGCAGGAGGTGGAGGAACTGCTCCTTGTGGGTCGGGTCGGCGTCGTAGAGGTCGAGGTACTCCTGGACCTCCGCCAGGGAGAAGCCCAGGCGCTTGCCGCGCAGGATGAGGAGCAGCCGTGCCCGGTCGCGGTAGGTGTAGACGCGGTTCTGCCCCACGCGCCGGGGATCGAGGAGCCCCTTGGCCTCGTAGAAGCGGATCGCGCGGGCGGTCACCCCGAGCTCGTGGGCGAGCTCGGTGACCGTGTAGAGACGCGCCGGGGCGTGGTGGCTGGCCATGGTCTCGATCGCTGGGCCGCGAGCAAGACCATCCTACTCCCAGGTTGACGTTAACGTCAAGATCGTGCCGCATGCGGCATGTGCGGCACGCGACGCCCGGATTGCCTCGTGTGAGCCTTTGCCATAAGATCGTAGTTCCGATCATGATCCATCCGGCGAGGCCAGACAACGAGCTCGACCGGCTCGCGGCCCTCGACGCCCTCGGCAAGCTCGACACGCCGGCCGAGGAGCGCTTCGACCGGCTCACGCGCCAGGTCGGCCAGCTCCTCGGGATGCCCATCGCGTACCTCTCGTTGATCGACGAGAACCGCCAGTGGCTGAAGTCGAGCATCGGCCCCATGCGCTGCGAGATGAACCGCGCGGAGTCGTTCTGCGCCCACGCCATCCTCCAGCCGGAGCCGCTGATCATCCCCGACGCCCGCCGGGACCCGCGCTTCGCCGACAACCCCCTGGTCACCACCGATCCCAAGATCCGCTTCTACGCGGGCATCCCGCTCGCCGGTCCGGGCGGCCACCGGGTCGGCACCTTTTGCGTGGCCGACCTCGAGCCGCGCGAGCTCCGCCGGGAGATCTCGCGATCCTCCAGCGCTTCGCCGCGATCGTGGGGCGGAAGCTCAACGAGCCGCCGAAGGTCTTCGTGAGCTACAGCCACCGGGACGGCGAGTGGAAGGACCGGCTGCTGCGCCACCTCACGGTGCTCGAGGAGCAAGACCTGATCGAGCTGTGGGAGGACCGGCGGATCGAGGCAGGGGGCGAGTGGTCGCGGGAGATCGAGGAGGCGATCGAGGCGTCGAACGTCGCGGTGCTTCTGGTCACGGCCAACTATCTGACCTCGCGCTTCATCCTCGACGTCGAGGTGCCGCGCCTGCTCCAGCGCCGGGAACGGGAGGGCATCCAGGTCTTCCCGATCCTGGTCAAGGCCTGCTGCTGGGACCGGGTGGACTGGCTGGCGCGGCTGAACCTGCGGCCGCGGGGCGCCAAGCCCCTGGGGATCGAGGACGAGCGCCAGGTCGACCTCATGCTCTCGGAGCTGAGCGCGGAGATCGTCGACTCCTGCCGGCGTCCGGAGCCGCCCCGGGCGAAGCTGGCGGCGGCTTCCGGCGTGGCCTCTCCCCTGGCTCCCGCGCCGGCTCCCGCGCCGGCGCCTCCCCCGGTGGCCGCCCAGCCGCCGCCCACCGCCGCCGTTCCGGCCCCGGCCGCCGCCGAGCCCGCGTTGCCGGCCGCGGCCGCCAGCGAGTCGATCCTCGTCCTGCCGTTCGCCGACCTGAGCGGCGGCCGGGACCTCGAGTACCTCTGCGACGGCGTGGTCGACGAGCTGATCAACGCCTTGACGCGCGTCCAGGGGCTCCGGGTGGCGTCCCAGGTCTCGACCTTCCAGTTCAGGTCCGCGGACGTGGACCTCGCGGAGATCCGACGCCGCATGGGGGTGGGCGCGGTGCTCCAGGGGAGCGTCCGGAGCGACGGCGAGCGGCTTCGGATCAGCGTTCGGATGGTCCACCTCGACGGCGGGTTCAACGCCTGGTCGCAGCGCTTCGACGGCTCCCAGGGCGACGTCTTCGCGCTCCAGGACGAGGTCGCCACCGGCGTCGCCAAGGCCCTCCAGGAGCTGCGCGGCGAGCCGGACGGCGAGGTCCGCCGCCGGCGGGAGACCGACGACGCCGAGGTCTACCACCTCTATCTCCAGGGCCGCCACCACTGGAACCGGCGAACCGAGGCGAGCCTCGGCAAGAGCCTGGAGTGCTTCCGCCGGGCGATCGCTCGGGAACCCGGGTACGCCAGCGCCCATGCGGGACTCGCCCTCGCCTACATCACCCTGAGCAGCTACGGCGGCATGGCGCCGAGGAAGGCCATGCCGGCGGCGCGCACGGCGGCGACCCGAGCCCTGGAGCTCGACCCCGGCCTGGCCGTCGTCCACTCTTGCCTGGGGGTGATCGGCGCCCACTACGACGGTGACTGGGAGACGGCGGAACCCGAGTTCCGTCGGGCCGTCGAGATGAGCCCCGGGGACCCGGCGGCGCGACACTGGTACGCCGTGCACTTCCTCATCCCGAGCGGACGCTTCGACGAGGCGGGCCGGGAGCTGGACAAGGTCCTCGAGCTCGACCCCCTGTCCCTCGTCGCCGGCGCCAGCGTGGGCATCCGCCTCTACTACATGAGTCGCTTCGAGGAGGCGGTCGAACGGCTCGACGAGGTGCTCGATCTCGAGCCGAGCTTCCCCATGGCCCGTCGCTTCCTCGGCGAGAGCCTCACCGAGCTGGGGCGCTGCGCAGAGGCCGTTGCCCAGCTCGAGCGGGCGAGCGAGGGCGCCGGCCGGGGAAGCCGAGATCCGGGCGGCCCTGGGCTATGCCCTCGCTCGCTCGGGGGACGCCGCCGGCGCCCGCGAGATCCTCGACGAGCTCTGCGATCTCGCGGCCCGGCGCTACGTCTCACCGAGCCTGCTCGCCCAGGTCCTGATCGGGCTGGGGGAGCCGCAGGCGGCCGTGGACCGCCTCGAGGAGGCCGCCGAGGCGCGCGCCTCCGACCTCGCCTGGCTCCGCCTGCGCCCGGTCTTTGCCCCGCTCAGGGATGACCCCCGCTTCCAGGCGGTCGCCGCGGCGCTCCGCCTGCCTTAGGGCCCGCGCAAAATAACTCCATGGTTTGCCCCTAGTTCTGACTCGGTGCGCCCGGGTGCCTCGGGCTGCCGCCAGCCTTCTCCTTCGCGCGAATCCCGCTGTTTCCCCACGGGCTGCGGCCCGGGAGTTGGCCGTTGACTGCTCAAACTCCTGGTGCTCGCCGACGGCGGCGGTAGCAATGCGCCCCAGAACCGCAGCTTCAAATACGCCCTGCAGCCCCGGCTTTCCAATGCCCATGGCCTCCACGTCACCCTGTGCCACGATCCCGCCGGCGCTTCGAAATGGAATCCCATCGAGCACCGCCTGTTCGCCGAGATCAGCAAGAACTGGGCAGGCTGCCCGCTGCGCAGCTACGAGACCATCCTCCAGTACATCTGCACCACGGGAACCGAGAGCGGCCTGCGAGTCAACGCCCACTTCGTCGACCAGGATTACCCCAAGGGCGTCAGAATCCCCGATGCGCAGATGGCCACCCTCGCCCTCGCCCCTCACCAGGTCCAGCCGCGCCGCAACTACACCATCCGCCCGAGGAGCTGAGCACCATGCCAAATCAGGGAGTTATTTTTGCCCCGGCACTAGGGTGTGCGGGCTGCCGGTGTGGCCGCCGGAGCGGAATGCACCCACGGAATGCTGCAGTGCGGCCTCGGACGGGCCGCGCGGCCAGTGCCGCAAAATATTTGTTGACAGACAAGAACGTTATTGCTAACATGCCTGATAGCGGTTAACCACTCAACGGAGGCGTTATGAAACAGACTTCACTGGTGTGCGCTTTCATCCTGCTGGTCGCCGTGGCGGGCGCTTCGGCTGCGTCCGCCGCGGCTTCAGCCCAGCCTGCGGCTCCTCCTCAACAGGTCGCCTCGGGCAACCTTACCACCCTGCCCATGGAGTTGCGGGCGCAAGACGACCAAGCCGCCCCCACCGCCGCGTCGAGGCAGGGGAAGCCGACGGGAAGCTACCTCCTCGGCGGCGGCTTCCAGGACACGGCGCTGGCTTGCACCTGGTACGACATCTCCTGCTCCAACGGCACCACCGACCAGTGCTGTGGCTCGGAGAGCAGCTGCCTGAGCTACTGTGGGGAGGTTTGCGGCGAAACTTGCATCGTCGCGAACTAGCTCCACCGGAACCGCGGGATCGAGGAGCCCTCCCGGATGTCTCCTGGCGAGCCCGGGAGGGCGCTCATTCCGGATCACCTCGGGCCTCCTGCCACCGCCGGCTGCCCGGTCCGATCCCCGATCCCCCTCGGCCGCCCGCCGCCGGCCAGCATCAGGAAGAAAGTGGCGCTCGCCAGCAGGAGGCGCGCGAGGAGGATCACGCCGGTCTCCGTCAGGGTCGGGATCTCCAGGGCCGACTGGCGCTCCGCCAGCCAGGTGCCGTTGGTTCCGCTGAAGGGTCCTAGCTGGGTGGCGAAGGTCCCGTCCGGCGAGGCCTTTGGCGCCAGGGCCGCCTTGGCGTCCGCCCGTGGGCGGATCGTTGCCCAGCGTCCCCTTGATCAGGTCTCCACCGGCCAGCGTGCCACTGAAGGACGCCATGCCGTGCTGCTCATCGCCGTCCAGCGTGCCGGTCACCGCGTCGCCGTCGAGGTTGACGGTGCACTGTGCCGTCTTCTCGGCGGGACAAGGCGCAGGCCCCGAGACGAGATTCAGGATCGTCGGGCCGGCCCAGCCGGGGTCGGTCGGCGAGAGCTGAAGCGTGTCCTGGTTCCCGAAGGGAGTCTCCACCTCCGGCAGGAAGGCGGTGACCTGGAGATTCCAGGTGCAAGAGAGGTCCACCGTATGGGCGGCCGGCGGAGCGGCGGCGAGGAGCGAAGCGGCGACGAGGGCGAAACAGATTGCGAAAGATCTCACGGACTCCCTCTTCAGAGACCCACGGGTGAACAAATACCCTGCGGCTATAGCGCTCATTGGAGCCCGCTTCCGGACGAGCCGGGCCGCCGGCCCAAGTCGGCCGGCACCGACCGGGCCGGGGCGAGGCGCGCCGGACGTCCGGGAGCCGGCCCGCGGCGCCACCCTACAGCTCGACCTGCGCGCCGAGCTCGACCACCCGGTTCGGGGGGAGGCGGAAGTAGGCGGTGGCGCCCTGGGCGTTGCTGAAAGGTGGCTGGCGCCTTCGCGCCTTCGCTAGCTCGCGAGGTAGACGAGGTGGCGGGGGCCGCCGCTCTTGGGGCGCAGGTGCTCGACCGTGAAGCCCGCGGCGGCGAGGCGGCGCTCGAAGGCGTCGTCCGCGTCTTCGGACCAGACGGCGAAGACCCCGCCGGGGGCGAGGGCCTTGCGGGTGGTCGCCAGGGCGCGCCGGCCGTAGAACGGGTCCGAGGGGCCGCCGGACGACTCCCGAGGGCCCTCGTAGAGGTCGAGGACGATGGCGTCGTAGGCGCTCGGGCCCCCGGCGGCCGCCGCGCGGGCGATCTGGTCGGCCACGTCGACGACCTCGACCCTCACCCGGGGATCGTCGACCGCCCGGCCGGTGAGCTCCGCGAGCGGCCCGCGGCACCACCGGACGACGACCGGGTTGAGCTCGGCGACGGTGACGGAGCCGTCGGACGGGAGGGCGTCGAGGGCGGCGCGGAGGGTGAACCCCATGCCCAGACCGCCGCACAGGACCCGCGGCCGGGTGCGGCCGGCGAGGCGCGCGCAGGCGCTCTCGGCGAGGACCGCCTCCGAGCGGTGGGCGGCGCTCGCCATCAACACGCGGCCGGCGACGGTGATCAGAAACTCCTCGCCCCGGCGCCGGAGCTCGAGGACCCCCTCCGCCGTGGCGATCCGGTCCAGGGTCGTCCACGGACGGGCCATCGGGCGACTCTACCGCCGCGCAGGCTCCTACAGCTCGATCTGCGCTCCGAGCTCGACCACCCGGTTGGGGGGCAGGCGGAAGTAGGTGGTGGCGCCCTGGGCGTTGCGCGACATCAGGACGAAGAGCTTCTCGCGCCACAGGGCCATGCCCGGCTTCTCGGTGGCGATCAGGTGCTCGCGGCCGAGGAAGAAGCTCGCCTGGTTGGGATCGACGTCGAGCCCCCTCTCCTTCGCCAGGCGGAGGATGCGCGGCACGTTGGGGCTCTCCATGAAGCCGTAGCGGGCGATCAGGCGGTAGAAGCCCTGGCCCAGGTCGGAGACCTCGAGGCGCTCGGCCGGGGCCACGGTGGGCACGTCCTCGTTCGAGATGGTGAAGAGCACCACCTTCTGGTGCAGAACCTTGTTGTGCTTGATGTTGTGGAGCAACACCACGGGCACGCCGTCCGGGTTGCTGGTCAGGAAGAGCCCGACGCCGGGCACTCTGGGCAGCTTCTCGATGCCCCCCTCGGCGAGGAACCGGCTCACGTCCACCACCCCGGCGCGAAGCCGGGAGGCGAGGATCTTGCGCCCGGTCCGCCAGGTGGTCATGAGGGTGAAGATGCCGGCCGCCACCAGGAGCGGGAACCAGCCGCCCTGGGCGACCTTCACCATGCTGGCGCCGAAGAAGCTCACGTCGACCACCAGGAAGGAGGCGCAGAGCCCCCCGATCGCCCAGCGGCGCCAGCCCCAGAGCTCGCGCGCCACGACGTAGAAGAGCACGGTCGTGATGACCATGGTGGTCGTGACCGCCACGCCGTAGGCCGCGGCCAGGTTGCTCGACGTGCGGAAGCCCAGGACCAGGCCGATGGTGGCGACCATCAGGACCCAGTTGACCTGCGGCATGTAGATCTGCCCCATGGTCTCGGCCGACGTGTGCTCGATCGACAGGCGCGGGGCGTAGCCGAGCTGGACCGCCTGCATGGTGAGCGAGAAGGCGCCCGAGATGACCGCCTGCGAGGCGATCACGGTGGCCGCCGTCGCCAGCACCACGAGCGGGTAGAGGGCCCAGTCGGGCGCCAGGTGGTAGAAGGGGTTGTGGGCGGTTGTCGGTTCGGCGAGGAGCAGCGCCCCCTGGCCGAAGTAGTTGAGAAGCAGGGCCGGCAGGACGATCGAGAACCAGGTGAGGCGGATCGGGCGGGCGCCGAAGTGGCCCATGTCGGCGTAGAGTGCCTCGCCGCCGGTGACCACCAGGAAGACCGCCCCGAGCACCAGGAAGCCGCGGCCCTGGTTGCGGGCGAAGAACTCCAGCGCCCAGACGGGGTTGACCGCCGCCAGCACCCGCGGCTGCTTGACGATGGCGGTCACGCCGAGCCCCGCGAGGGTGGCGAACCAGACCAGGGTCACCGGCCCGAAGACCGCGCCCACGCCCTCGGTGCCCCGGCGCTGGAAGAGGAACAAGCCGATCAGGATGCCGACCGTGAGCGGGATGACGTAGGGCCGGAAGATCGGCGTCGCCACCTCGAGCCCTTCGACCGCGCTCAGAACCGAGATCGCCGGCGTGATCATGCCGTCGCCGTAGAGGAGCGCCGCCCCGAAGAGGCCGAGCGCGATGAGCAGCCACTGCCCCCGCCGGGTGCGCACCTTCGCCGGGCTGTGCTCGGGGTGGATCAGGGCCATGAGGGCGAGGATCCCCCCCTCGCCCCGGTTGTCGGCGCGCAGGATGAAGACCAGGTACTTGGTGGAGATGACGAGGAGCAGCGACCAGAGGATGAGCGACAGCACGCCCAGGACGTTCTGCGGCGAGACCGACACCGCGTGCTCGCCGAAGAAGCACTCGCGGATGGCGTAGAGCGGGCTCGTGCCGATGTCGCCGTAGACCACCCCGAGGGCCGCCATGGAGACGACCGCCAGGTGACGGCCGCCCGGCCGCGCGGGCTCTTGGTCGTGGGGGGATGGCGGGGCGTCGGTCATGGCGGAGAGCCGCCGGAGCCTACCTCACCAGGTGGCCGCGCACCAGCTCGCGCACCTGCCGCAGGTCGAAGGGCTTGTCGATCCGGTGGTTGGGCACCGAGTCGAGGAGCTCCTGGGCTCGGGAGGTGAAGGCGCCGCCGGTCGAGAAGACCATCCGCTTCGCCGGGTCCGCGTTGACCCCCAGGTTGAGGAAGACCTGGCTCGGACGCGAGGCGTTGGCCGCCACCGGCGGGACCGGCTGGAGGTCGCGGAGGAGGCGGGCCCGGTGGCGGGTCTGGGCCGCCTCCGCGAGCAGGTCGGTCGCGTCGTGCGCGATGACGAAGAGGCGGTCGGTCTCGAGGTACGGCAGGAGGGCCCAACGCAGCCACCGCGTGGCGCCCGCGGTCCACCCCCCCGCCGGAAACCGGTCCCGACTCCACCTCCGATTCGTGAGCGATCGGGTCGCATCTGGACGATGGTAGCCTTTCTGCCATGCACCCCTTGACGAAGCTCCCCGTCCTCGTGTCCGCCGCCGCGCTCCTCGCCGGCGCCGCCTTCGCCCAGGAGCCGGCGCCCTCTTCCGCCAAGCCCCCGGCCGCCCGTTGGGCCCTCGCCATCCACGGCGGGGCCGGCGTCATCTCCCGGGACATGCCCGCCGAGGCGCGCCAGCAGTACGTCGACGGCCTGAAACAGGCCCTGGCCGCCGGCAAGGAGGTGCTCGCCTCGGGCGGCACCGCCTTGGACGCCGTCGAGCGGGTGATCGTGACCCTCGAGGACAACCCGCTGTTCAACGCTGGAAAGGGGGCGGTCTACACCCACGAGGGCACCCACGAGCTCGACGCCGCCATCATGGACGGCCGCGACCGTTCGGCGGGATCTGTGACCGGCATCAAGACGGTCAAGAACCCGATCAAGCTCGCCCGGTTGGTGATGGAGCGCTCCCCCCACGTGTTCATGGGCTACGCCGGCGCCGAGGCCTTCGCCGACGAGATGGGGGTCGAGCGGGTGCCCAACTCCTACTACGACACGGCGCGCCGCAAGGAGGCGCTCGAGAAGGCCCTCGAGCGCGAGAAGAAGACCGGCAAGTGGTCGAGCGAGTTCGGCACCGTGGGCGCCGCGGCCCTCGACACCCACGGCGACCTGGCCGCCGCCACGTCCACCGGCGGTCTCACCAACAAGCGCTTCGGGCGGATCGGCGACGTGCCGGTGATCGGCGCCGGCACGTACGCCGACAACCAGAGCTGCGCCCTCTCGGGCACCGGCAAGGGCGAGGAGTACATCAAGAACACGGTCACCCGCACCATCGCCGCCCTGGTCGAGTACAAGGGGTTGACCTGCGACCAGGCGGCCAAGGAGGTCCTCGAGCATCGCCTGAAGCCGGGCGACGGCGGGGTGATCGGCGTCGGGCGCGACGGCGGGATCGTCTGGGAGTTCAATACCACCGGCATGTTCCGGGGCGCCGCCACCTCGGACGGCCGCTTCGAGGTCAAGATCTGGGAGTAGGGCGGATCGTTTCCTCGGCGGTCACCACCACCGTCATCGGCACGTCGTGGCGCTCCGCCGGCAGCCGGTCGACGAGCTGGAAGGGATGGGCGATGCCGATGGCGGGCACCGCGAGGCCGGCCAGGAAGCGGTCGAAGTAGCCGCTGCCGTGGCCCAGGCGATAGCCCCGCCGGTCGAAGGCGAGCCCCAGGACCAGGACGGCGTCGAGGGCCGCCACCGCCTCGCGCGGGATCTCCGGGGCGCCGCGCAGCGGCTGCCGGAGGCCGAAGTCGAGGGCCACGAGCTCGCACGGGTAGGGGTGGACGTGGAGCTGCCGGTCCCGGGGATCGGCCCGGGGCACGAAGAGCTCGCGGCCTTCGGCCAGGAGCCGATCGACCAGCGGCCAGGTGTCGATCTCGGTCCCGAACGAGAGACAGGCGAGGATCCGGCGTGCCCCGGCGACCTCCGGCAGCTCGAGGACGCGCGCCGTGGCCGCCTCGGCGCTGCGCGCGGCCCCGGCGGGGTCGAGGGCGGCCAGGTGCCGATCCATCGCGTCCCGCAGCACCGCCTTGGCGGCCTGCTCGCCGGCGGGGCTCACGCCGCGCGCCGGACCTGGTCCACCGCCCGCTTCTGGGCGAGCCCGGCGACGAAGAGGAAGTTCTCCGCCAGGCCCCGGAAGACGTCGGGCAGCGGGAAGCCTCCCGGCGCCAGGCTGGGGGCGAGGGCCGCCGCCCCGTCGTAGAGCAGCCAGGCGACGACGCTCGCCGTCAGCAGGCCCCAGGGCCAGGCGAAGAGGCCGCCGCGCAGCGCCAGGGTGGTCAGCAGCAGGGGCGCCAGCAGCACCAGCGACAGGATGTCCACCACCGCCGAGACCAGCAGGATCAGGGCGCTCCAGTCTCCGGCCGCCACCTGCCGAGCCTCGGCGAGCGCTCCCGGCCCGGCGACCAGCAGGGCGAGCACGAGGGCCCCCAGGGTGACGGCGACGGCGCCGCCCCGGCCCACGGGCAGGGAGATGGCGGCCACCCGCCAGGTCCGGGCGAGGAGCCAGACGCCGGAGAGGAGCCCGACGTTGCTCAGCACCCCCAGGCCGCTCACCGCCAGGGCGCCGAGGCTGGTGCCGGTGCCGGGGAAGCTCGAAGGGGGGCAGGCGAAGGAGGTCGCGGACCAGCACGAGGACGGTCGAGACCCCGAGCAGGAGCCAGGCGCGGCGCAGGTGATCGCCTCGTTCGAAGGCCGAGACCGCGGCGAAGCAGCCGGCGATGGCGAGCACGCGCACCAGCAGGAGCTGGCCGCGCACGAACGGATGCAGGGCGTCGCCGCCCGAGAGCCACAGGGCGACGCCGACGAACACGGCGGCGTAGAGGAGCGGGAAGAGGGCGAGCCGTCGGATCCGCATTCAATGCACCTCGCGCGTGATCTTCTTCAGGAGCTGGTCGGCCGCGGCGCGGCCCATGAACGTGTTGAGCGACGGCCGGAGGCCCTCGACCAGCGGCGGCAAGTGCGCCGCCGTCAGACCGTCGGCCGGCACGCCGAGCTTGCGCTCGGCCACCGTCTTGACCCAGACCTCGGCGTTGAAGTCGCCCAGGAAGGGTGCGAGCCGCTCCGTCACCTGTTCGGAGATGGATGTGGACACGCCTCGATGACCTCCGCGCTCGCGAGCGCCGTGGGGGGGTACGACCCCGGTTTCCGGTCGAGTGTATCCGGGAGTATACCCCGAGCATCGTTTGACGGGGGCGCGCCTTCCTGCTAGCGTCCCGATGGCTCGCCGTGGCTGGACGCCCAGCCTCATCGAAGGATTCATGGACCGCGCGCATCACACTGGCTAGGAGGCCGTCATCAGCGCCAAGGTATTCGTCGGAAACTTGAACTTCAGCACCACCCAGAGCGAGATCGAGGCTCTGTTCTCCCAAGCGGGCGACGTCGTCGAGGTCTTCATCCCCACCGACCGCGCGAGCGGCCGGCCGCGGGGCTTCGCCTTCGTCGAGTACACGGAGGAGTCCGCCGCCGCCAAGGCGATCGAGGAGCTCGACGGCAAGGAGCTCGGAGGCCGGCAGCTCCGGGTCACCGAGGCTCAGGACCGCCCGCCGCGCCGCCCGCCGAGCTTCTCCGGGGGTGACTTCCCGCCGTTCGCGTCCGGTGGTGGCGGCGGCGGTGGTGGCGGCGGAGACCGGCGCTCGAAGCCCAAGGGCAGCCGCCGGAACATCCGGGGCAAGAAGCGTAGCCTGTAGGGCTGCGCGCCCGCGCAGGCCCCCTCAGGGTCCGGTCCCGGCGGCCGCTCTCGCCGGCTGCCGCGCCGCCTCGCGGACCCTTTCCAGGCACCGGTCGCAGAAGCGGTCCGACTTCAGGTCGATCTCCTCGACGTAGGTCGAGCTCGCCATCACGCAGCGCCCGTCCGGGCAGTGAATCAGGCCGTAGGTGTGGCCGAGCTCGTGGATCGCCTCCTTGACCAGCCGCTCGAAGGTCAGGTGGCGGTTGTCCGGCAGGCCGTAGAGCCGGTTGTCCAGGCGGTGGCTCGAGACCACCGCGGCCGGGCCGCCGAGCTGTGCCTCGCCGAAGACGTAGGTCAGCACCGGGATGAAGAGGTCGACGTTGGTCACCCCGACCACGCGTCCGCCCGAGGTCTGCTGGAGGAGCTGCGCCAGGAGGATGCGCGAGTTGTACTGGCCGCGGGAGGGGTCGAACGCCACCTCCGGGTCGAATGCCGGGGGCCCCACCTCCACCTCCAGCCGAAAGGTCGCGGCGAGCTCCGCGGCCAGGGGCTCGATCAGGCCTGAGCGCTCGCCGCAGTAGATCGGCACCAGCCGGAGGGGGCCGCCGGGCGCGGTCACGGCTCCTCCGGTCCGGCTCTCACGGCGGCGCCTCGGCGGCCTGGAGCTCGGCCTGGACGCCCTCGCGCCGCAGGCCGTACTTCTTGATCTTGTTGTACACGGTCACCCGGTCCACCTGGAGGACGTCGGCGGCGCGGGTGATGTTCCAGCCCGTGCGCTCGAGAACCGCGGCCACGTGGCGCCGCTCGACGTCGGCCAGGGACTCGTCGCCTCCCGCCGGCGCCGGCCGCGCGGGGCGCACGGGCAGATCCTCGGGGCGGATCGCTGGCGGCTCGCCCACCACCACCGCCCGCTCGATGGCGTTGGCCAGCTCGCGGACGTTGCCCGGCCAGTCGTAGGCGACGAGCAGCTCCATGGCGTCGCGGCGGATCTCGGTGATGTGCTTGTCCATCTGGCGCGAAAGACGGCGCAGGAAGTGGTTGGCGAGCAGCGGGATGTCGGACTTCCGGGCCCGCAGCGGCGGCGCCTCGATCGTGAACACGTTCAACCGGTAGTAAAAATCCTCCCGGAAGCGCGCCTCCTCGACCGCCCTCTCCAGGTCCTCGTTGGTCGCGCAGATCACCCGGAAATCCACCTTGATCGGATGGTTGCCGCCGATCCGGGTGACCTCCTTGGTCTCGAGGACGCGCAGCAGGTCGACCTGCATCTTGGGGCTGATCGCGCCGACCTCGTCGAGGAAGAGCGAGCCGCCGTCGGCCATCTCGCTCTTGCCCTTGCGGCGGTACTGGGCCCCGGTGAAGGCGCCGCGCTCATGGCCGAAGAGCTCGCTCTCGAGCAGGCTCTCGGGCAGAGCGCCGCAGTTGACCGGCACGATCGGGAAGTAGCGCCGGCGGCTGTTGGCGTGGATCGCCCGGGCGATGAGCTCCTTGCCGGTGCCGCTTTCGCCGCGGATCAGGACCGTGGCGTCGGTGCCGGCCACGTGGTGGATGAGCTCGAGGACGCTCCGGATCGCCGGGCTCTCGCCGACGATCGTGTCGGCGCCCACCATGCCGTCGATCGTCTCGCGGAGCTGGACGTTCTCCTCGGCCAGGCGCCGGGTCTCCATCGCCCGGCGCACCAGGTGGCTGAGCTCGTCCGGGTCGATGGGCTTGGTCACGTAGTCGAAGGCCCCGAGCTTCAGGGACTCGACCGCCGTCTCCACCGAGGCGAAGGCGGTGATCATGATCACCGCGATGCGCTCGTCGATCTTGCGCACGTGCTCGAGCAGCTCCATGCCGTCCATGCCCGGCATCTTGATGTCGAGGAGGACCACGTCGAAGCGCTGCTTCTGGAGCCAGCGCAGCGCCTCGGTGGCGTTCTCCGCGGTCTCGACCGCGTAGCCGTCCTTGCGGAACCAGTTCGACAGGGAGTGGCGCACGGCGTGCTCGTCGTCCACCACCAGGAGGGTGCCCGGGCCGGGGGGCGGAGTCGCCGCCGGTGCGGCCGTTCGCTCGGATGTGGTCATCGCTCGCTACCTCCTGGGCCCGGCGGGGACGGGACGGCCGGGGCCGCCCCGGGCGTCGGGTGCCGGGGAAGAGTCAGGTGGAAGGTGGTGCCGCGCGATCGTGCCGCCGTGGCGCTCGACGATGCCGTAGACCACCGCCAGGCCGAGCCCCACGCCGCTCTCCTTGTGCTTGGTGGAGAAGAAGGGCTCGAAGATGTGGGGCAGGACCTCCGGTTGGATCCCCGCGCCGGTGTCGGAGATGTCGATGCGCACCCGGCGCTCGTCGCCGGCGAGGGAGACGGCGAGCTCGCCGTCTTCGAAGCCCGGGGCGCTCATCGCCTCGACCGCGTTGACGAAGAGGGCCACCAGCGCCTGCTCGAGCTCGCCGACGGCGGCGTGGACGACCGGGTCGCCGGCGAGCGGCTCCTTGCGGAGCCGGACGTTGCTGATCTCCAGGTGGTGGCGGATGAGCTTGAGGCTCCGGTCGACCACCTCGTTGACGTCGACCGGGGCCATCTCGGCGCCGTCGGGCCGGCGGGCGAAGAGCAGGAGGTTCTTGACGATGTCGCCGCAGCGCCCGCACTCGATCTCCATCAGGCGCAGGTACTCGGCCAGCTCGCGGCGCTCCTCGGGTCCGAGCTCGCCGCGCCCGAGCTCGCGCTCGACCAGGCGGGCGTAGGTGAGGATCCCCGAGAGCGGGTTGTTGAGCTCGTGGGCGACGGTCGCCGAAAGCTTGCCCAGCGAGGCCATCTTCTCCATGTGGAGCACCTGGCGCTGGGCGCGCTGGAGCTCCTCGGTCTTCTCGACCACCTTCTCCTCGAGCCGCTCGGACCAGGTCGAGGCCTCGAGGCGTGCAGCCTTGAGATCCGAAGTCATGCGGTTGAACGCCTCGGCGAGCTCGGCGAGCTCGTGGTGGCCGGGCACCTCGATCCGGGTGTCGAGGCTGCCGTGGGCGATCCGCTCGGTGCCGCTCTGGAGCAGGCTCACCGGGTGGTGGACCAGCCGGTTCACCACCAGCCCGGTGACCGCGCCGGTCAGGAGCATCAGGGAGAGGCCGGCCCAGACCATCTGGCGGCCGCCGCTGGCCACCGCCTCCTCGAGGGGCCGCAGCGACATCTCGACCTCCAGGATGCCGAGGATCGGCTTCTCGTCGGGGCGCGCGTGGCACCCGGAGGCCGCGCAGGCCGCCTCGTTGGGGATCACGGCGAGGTGGCGGAGCACCGAGCGCGGCGCGGAGGGCCGGCCCTCCCCGCGGCTGATCACCTTGGCCGGCAGGCGGCCGGCGCGGCCGTGGCAGCTCCGGCAGGGCTGGGTGGTGACCGTCACCTGCTCGCCGACCTCCGAGCTCGCGGCCGAGAGCGCCACCCAGCCGCGGGTGTCGTAGACCCGGATCGCCTCGACGCCGGGGCCGCGAGCCAGGCGCTCGATGGTGCGTTGCACCTGCTCCTTCCTGTTGAGCAGCATGTTGTCGTGGGTCGCCCCGAGGATCAGGCTGCTGCAGCGCTCGGCGCCGTCGCCGACCAGGGTGGTCAGGCGGGCGCGGGTGGAGCGCACGCTCACCGCCGCGTAGAGGGCGAGGACGGCGACGACGATGGCGAGGAGGGGAACGAGGAGGCGGGCGCTCAACGAGCGGGAGACCGCCGCGAAGACTTTCACCATGGCACCGCTCCGGAACCGCCTGGGGGAGGAGGGGCCGACCCGAGGATAGCACGAAGAGCGTTGTCTTTTTCACCGCTCTGTTGAGGTTCTCAACGCCCCGGCGCCCGCCCGCAAGGAGGTCCGGCCGCGCCCGGCCCGTGGCCGACCCACGCCGGCAGGCGCCCCCGCGGGCCGCGCGGGCCCGGCGGGCGGCGCCGCGGGCCCCCTGGTGCTTCTCTTGCACCACCATCCGGCGGCAGGCGGCCCCATCGGCCTCGCTTCCGAGCCGGGTCGGTCCCGGCCCGGCCCGATCGGCCCGACGGGTCGAGGCAGGCCGCCCCGGGAGGGAGGTGTCCCATGGAAGGCGCGCGCGGCTCCCGCGGACGATCGCGACCGATCCCTTCCCGGGCTCCTTCGCGGCCCCCTTCGAGGACGATCGAGCCCTGTCTGTGGATGAGCGCGGGGCTCCTCGCCTATCGCCTGTGCGACCGCGACTTCGACTGCGACTCCTGCCCCCTGGACGCGGCGCTGCGCGGCGCGAGCCTGCCGACCGGAGCGCCGTTCCGGCTCCCCGCCGCCCCGCCCTTCGAGGCCCCGAACGATCGCCGATATGGCCGCGGCCACGTCTGGGTCCAGGGGCGGACCCACCGCGGGACCGGGCGGCTGCGCCTCGGTCTCGACGCCTTCGCCGTCGCCCTCGCCTGGCCGATCACCCGCGTCATCTGGGGGGGCGCCGCCGGGCTCGTGGCCGCGGGCGCCACCCTTTGCGAGCTGGCGCTCGCGGGCGGTCGCCTGCCGGTCGCGACCCCCGTCGCCGGGCGGCTTCTCGCCCGGAACGAGGCGCTCGAGGTCGATGCCTCGCCCCTGGTCGACTCGCCCTACGAAGAGGGCTGGCTCGCCGAGCTCGAGCCCCTGGAGGGCGAGGTGGGATCGGCCGGCGCCCCCGGCCTGGTGGACGCCGCCGAGGCCGGTGAGCGCTCGCGCCTCGACCTCCGGCGCTTCCGGCGCCGCGCCGCCCTCTTCCTCTTCGAAGGTGCCGAGGCCACCGGCCCCACCCTGGCCGACGGCGGCCAGGTGCTCACCGACCTGCGGGTGGTCCTGGGCCCCGGCCACTACCTCGAGCTGGTCCGGGACCTCCTCTCGTGAGCCGGTGTCGAAGATCTCGACAGCCGCTGTTGAGCTCCTCGACAGCCGCGCTGCTGAACCCTTCTACGACGCCCTCGCAAGATGAGCCTAAACGATTGACACCATTACGTTTACACAGAACCTCCGGGCGTGGCTTCGGCCTTGCAGAGCGCCCTGACCGGGCCACCGAAACGGCCCGAGGAGGTTGCCATGAAACAGTCAGCGAAAGGAGAGGCGCGGTACCGGGACTGGCTTCGTCTCGGCGGGTGGATGGGCTTGATTCTGATCGCCCTGCCGGTGTTCGCCGTCCTCGTCTTGATCGGTCGCTTCGTGCTCCTGGCCGTCGCCGCCGGCGTGGTCTTCGCGGGCCTGGTGGCGTACGCCGTGAGCCCCGGCTTCCGGGCCTGGCTCACGGTGCGCACCGAGCCCGAGGTCTCCTACAAGGGGCTGCGGTTTGCCAACGGTCTCGCCTTCCACCCCGGCCACGCCTGGGCGAGGCTCGAAGGCGACGAGGCCACGCTGGGAGCCGACGACCTGGTCCAGGCCGCCCTCGGCCCGGTGGACGAGGTCGAGCTGCCGGCGCCCGGCAGCGAGCTCACCCAGGGCGAGGTGCTCGCCCTGCTGCGCCGCGACGGGCGGACGCTCTCGGTCCTCTCGCCGGTCTCCGGCCGGGTGCTCGCGGCCAACGAGTCGGTGGTCGTCCGCCCCGAGCTGGTCAATCGTTCGCCCTTCGGGGAGGGATGGCTGGCCCGCGTCCAGAGCGACGCGATCGCCGCCGAGCGCGCCGAGCTCTACCGCGGCGCGGAGGCGCGCGCCTGGTTCCGGCGCGAGGTCGACCGGCTGCTCTCGAGGCTCGCCCCCGGCGAGCTGGCGCCGGCCCTGCCCGACGGCGGGATGGTGGTCGGCTCGCTCCACGAGCACATCGACGACATTCACTGGACGCGCCTCGCCGAGGAGCTCTTCGGCGCCGTCCGCGCCTGAGGCGGCGCGAGCGCGCCGCGATCCCGCTGAGACGGGGAGGAGATGATCATGGATCTCGATCGACGGAGTCTCTTCAAGCTCGCCGGCGCGGCCGGCGGCCTGGCCCTCGCCCCGCGGCGGGCCCAGGCCGCGACCCCCGATCCCGGCAAGACCCACGGCATCCTGGTCGACACCACCCGGTGCGTGGGCTGCCGGACCTGCGAGGAGGCGTGCGCCGACGCCAACGGTCTGCCGCCGCCCGACTGGAGCGACGACTTCTCCTACGAGACGGAGCGCACCACCTCCGTGAACCAGTTCACGGCGGTCAACCGCTACGTGACCAGCAAGGGCGAGGTCTTCGTCAAGCGCCAGTGCATGCACTGCCTGCTGCCGGCGTGCGCCGCGGGATGCCTGACCCGGGCGATGCACAAGACCGAGGAGGGCCCGGTGGCCTGGACGGCCTCGAAGTGCATGGGCTGCCGCTACTGCATGCTCTCCTGCCCGTTCGACGTCCCGAAGTTCGAGTACCACAGCGCCGTACCCAGGATCCGCAAGTGCCAGATGTGCTTCGAACGGGTCGCCGACGGCAAGCTCCCGGCGTGCGTCGAGAACTGCCCCAACGAGGCGCTGACCTTCGGCTCCCACGACGAGTTGCTGCGGATCGCCCACGAGCGGATCGCCCAAAACCCCGACGACTACGTGCCCAAGATCTACGGCGAGCGCGAGGCCGGCGGTACGGGTGTGCTCTATCTCTCCAAGGTCCCGTTCGAGGAGCTGGGCTTCCGCACCGACCTGGGCGAGGAGGCCCTCCCGGAGCTGACCCGTAACTTCCTGACCGCCGTGCCGCTGGTGCTGATCGCCTGGCCGGCGATGATGCTGGCGCTGCGCACGGCGGGCGCCCGCGAGGAGGACGACGCGCCGGCGCCGGACGTGCCGGGCGCGGCCGTTCCGGCAGGGGGAGGTGTGAGATGAACAGCCTCGAAGCCCGGACCATCCCGGCCCGCCCGGCGGGCGGCCTGGTCGCCTTCGTGCGCCGCGAGATGCGGCCCAAGGGCAAGATCCTGACGCCCTTCAACGTCGTGACCGGCGTCTTGATGGCCGCGGCCGCCGTGATCCTCACCTACCGCTTCGTCTACGGGCTCGGCGCGGTCACCAACCTGAGCCAGGCGTTCCCGTGGGGCCTGTGGATCGGCTTCGACGTGATGACCGGCGTGGCCTTCGCGGGCGGTGCCTACGTGCTCACGTTCATGGTCTACATCTTGCGCCTCGAGAAGTTCCACCCCATCGTGCGGGTGACGGTGCTCAACGGCTTCCTGGCGTACGTCTTCTACGCCGGGGCGCTGCTGCTCGACCTCGGCCGCCCGTGGAACGTCGTCAACCCGATCATCGGCAACTCCTTCGGGCTGACGTCGGTCCTCTTCCTGGTGGCCTGGCACTTCATGCTCTACATGATGGCCGAGCTGGTGGAGTTCTCGCCGGCGGTGGCCGAGTGGCTGGGCTGGCGCCGGATCCACAAGGTGCTCGCGGGGCTCACCGTGGGCACGGTGATCTTCGGCGTGACCCTCTCGACGCTCCACCAGTCGGCCCTCGGCGCCCTCTACCTGATGGCGAAGCCCAAGGTCCACCCGCTCTGGTACTCGGAGCTCATCCCGGTCCTCTTCTTCGTCTCCAGCATCTTCGCGGGCCTCGCGATGGTGATCTTCGAGGGGTCGATCTCGCAGCGGGTGTTCTCCGACCGGGTCGGCGAAGGTCTCCACCGCTCCCACGACGACATCCTGGTGGGCCTCGCACGCGTCGCCGGCGGCACGATGTTCGTCTACCTCTTCGTCGTCGTCCTCGACATCCTCCACGGCCAGAAGTGGCAGTACTTCCACGGCGGCTGGGGGGAGTGGTACGGCTTCGAGGTCCTCGGGCTGGTGGCGCTGCCGATGATGCTCCTCGTCGCCGGCAGCCGTACCCGCAACCTCATGCTGATCCGCGCCGGAGCGCTCCTGGCTCTCGCCGGCGTGGTCCTCAACCGGCTCAACCTCTCGGTGATCGCCTTCAAGTGGTATGCGCCGGTCCACTACGTGCCCAGCTGGATGGAGGTGGTGGTCACGCTGGCGGTGATCTCCGCCGAGCTCTGGGTGTTCCGCTGGGTCGTCCGGCGCCTGCCGGTCCTCTCCTCCGAGCCCGACTGGGCCCGGGAGGACGCGGGCCCGGCGCCGCCCGCCGCCGCGGCGGCGCTTGCACCAGACGCTGGGCGAAGCTGAAGGGAGAGGAGGCAAACCATGGACTTTCTTCCGACCAAAGGCATCGAGTACCTGATGGTCATCGGCTACCTGCTGCTCCTGATCCCCTTCTGGTGGGCTCTGAAGGGAGGCTCCGCCCGGCGGCCGGCCTCGACCCCGGCGCGGGCCGCGGTGGGCGCCGCTGCGCGCAAGGGCGCCCCCGGGTTGCGCGGCTGGTTCCGGGTGCCCGAGGGCGTGCTCTTCCACCCCGGTCACACCTGGGCCGTCCCCGAGGGAAGCCACGTGATGCGGATCGGGGTCGACGACTTCGCGCAGCTCCTGGTGGGGCCGCCCGACTCGATCCGGTTGCCGGCCGCCGGCTCCGCCCTCGAGATCGGGGAGCGGGGCTTCGGCCTCGGGGCGGACGCTCCGCCTCGGGCTGTTCGGCGAGCTCCGACCGCCTCGACTTCGGACACGGGCCTTCCCCCTCCCACGGGGAACTGTCCGGCGAGACCGCACCGGCCCGGGCCTTCACCGGCGCAGAGATCTGCCGGAACTCCCCCCTCACCCTCGGTCCCTCTCCCACCCTCCGGGGGGCGAGGGACGCCCCCTCCCGTCCTTCTCCAGGCCTTGGTGGCTCACATCCCCATCAAGTTGCGCGCGATCTTCCAGAGGCCGCGCTCGTCGGCCCAGACGTCGAGCTCGGGCGAGGCGAGGTCGTCGACCAGCGGGACCGCGCCGCCCTCCTGACGCAGGTCGATCGCCTTGACGTAGGCGCGGCAGGCGCCGCACTCCTCGATCCGGAGGTACGGGTTTTCCTCGCTCTCGTGGAACAGGAGCTTCTCCGGATCGCTCTCGCCGCAGCTCGGGCAGCGCACCCGCGGGAAGGACCAGGCGGCGGAGCACAACCCGCAGATCAAGAGCCTCCGGCCCTTGGCCTCGGGCTCGTCCCGGAGCATTGCGACCTGGGGCGGCCAGCCGCAGCGCGGGCAGGTGGCAGGGATCCGGACGGCGCCCTCGTCGGCGGGGGTCCTCGGCCGGCCGTTACCGGCCGCCCGCGAGGCGCGCTTTGCGCGCTCGGCCAGGCCCTCGGCGATCGGCTGCAGGAACGCCCGGGAGTAAAAGACCAGCGGCAGCACCTCGCTCCCGAGCTCGTCGGCGAGCTCCTCGATCTCGGCGAGCGCCACGGTGCGCTCGAGGAGCGTTTGGAGGGTCTCCGCCGACGCCTCGGCGAGAAGGGCGCCGGCGGCGGCGAGGGTGGGGGGCGCCTCGGCGGTCGCCTCCTCGACGAAGCGGCGCAGCGGCCGCACCAGACGGGAGAAGGGCAGGGTCTCGAGACCCAGGTCCGCTCGCTCCGGTGCCTCGCCCTCGGCCGGGGCCTTCGGCCAGCCGCGGCCCAGCCAGGCGGACGAGGCGGCGCGCTGGAAGAACGGCCGTTGGAGTGCCAGGAGCCGGCGGTAGAGCTCGAGGATCTGGGCGGCGTGGGGCCGCTCACCGGCGAGGTGAGCGGCCCGCGCGTCGCGTTGCCCGTAGGGCTCGGAAGACTTCAATCCTGGGCCCTGAGGCGCGCCGGATCCGACGCCGTCGGCCCGGACCCCGTCTGCTCCCGGAGCCACGCCGGATGGTGGAGCCTCGCCCACCGCCGCCTGACGCCGCCGTAGACCATGCCGCGGGCGGTGCCCGGGAAGGCGATGGTCGAGAGGTAGACGTGCATCATCAGCAGCAAACCGCCGCCGATCGTGGCCAGGAAGTGGAGCAGCCGCATCGTGCTCAGCAGCCCCGCGCCGAAGGACGCCGGGAACCACATCGGGATCCCGGTGACCAGGAAGACGACGGCGAGGACGATCGAGAACCAGAAGTAGAGCTTCTGGCCGCCGTTGAACTTGCCGGCGTCCGGCACCTCGTCGAGATCGTGGCGGGCGTACTCCGGGACCTTCCTGAGCCACCGCTTGTCGCTCTCGTCGAGGGTCATCTCCCGGGCCCAGGCGACGAACATGGCGGCGATCGCCACCGTGTAGACCACTCCGATCCAGGGGTGGAGGATGCGCATCGCCGCCGGCCCGCCGAAGATCATGCTGAGCCAGAAGACCGACGGGTAGACGAGGGCGAGGCCGGAGAGCAGCAGGCCGCAGAACGAGATCCCCACCGTCCAGTGGATCACCCGCTGCGGCGCGGTGAAGCGGGGTATGAGCTGTCTCTTCATGACGCCTCCCCGGCCGGGCCGTCCTCGGGGGACTCCGGCTCGAGCGGACCGTAGGTCAGGTAGTGGAGCAGGGTCCCGAGGGCGCCCAGGCCGAACAGCCAGCCGCCGGCCTTGCGCACCCAGCCGAGGCCCGCGAACCCGCCGGCCCGAGGCTTCGGGTCGGTGGGCAGGGAGTAGTCCTCGAGCCGGTCGCCATGGGGCACGACGTACATCATGTGGGTGCCGCCCACGCCCTGCGGATCGTAGAGCGCGGCGTGCTCGAAGCCCCGGCCCTTCAACGCCTCGACCTTGTCGGCGGCCAGGGTCAGCAGGTCGTGCTTCGAGCCCCACGAGATGGCGTTCGTCGGGCAGGTCTTGACGCATGCCGGCTCGAGCCCCGACTCCACCCGGTCCACGCACATGTTGCACTTGTAGACCTTGCGGGTCGTCTTGTCGAAGCGCGGGATGTCGAACGGGCAGCCGGCGACGCAGAACTGACAGCCGATGCAGTGGTCCTGGTCGAAGTCGACGATGCCGTTCATGTACTGGACGATCGCCCCGGGCGAGGGGCATGCCTCGAGGCACCCCGGTTCCTCGCAGTGGAGGCAGGCGGACTTGGTGATCATCCACCGGAGCTCGCCGTCCACCTCGGCCTCGTTGAAGCGCATGAGGAGCCAGGTGTTGGGTGAGAGGTCCCGGTGGCTCTGGTAGCTGCCGAAGTTCTCGGTCGGCTCGACCCCGAGCTCGTTCCACTCCTTGCACGCCACCTCGCACCCCTTGCAGCCGATGCAGCGCGAGATGTCGACGAGCTTCGAGTACTCCGGCTCGTTGGCGCGGATGGCGGCCGACGGCGTGGTCGACGCGGAGATCCGTTTGACGGCTAGGCTGGCCATGGCGGAGTCTCCTTTACGCTTTCTCGATGTTCACCAGGAACGCCTTGAACTCGGGACAGCGGGTGTTGGCGTCTCCGATGAACGGGGTGAGGGAGTTGGCCATCGAGCCCTTCGTGATGCCCACGAAGCCCCAGTGGACGGGGATGCCGATGGTGTAGGTCGGCTTGCCGTTGACCGTCAGCCGGGCGATGCGTTTGGTGACCACCGCCTTGCCTTCGACCTTGCCGCGTTTCGACCAGACCTTGACGCGGCCGCCGTTCTCGATCCCCTTGGCCTTGGCGAGCTCGGCCGGGACCTCGACGAAGAACTCGGGCATCGCCTCGACCAGGTAGGGCACGTTGGACGTCACGAAGTGCTCGCGCTCGACCACCCGGTAGACGGTGCAGGCGTAAGGGAACTCGTCGCCGTTGCCGGCCAGGGTCTCCTTGATGCCGTCGTACCAGCGCACCGCCGGGTTGGTGGCGACCTTCTCGTGGAGCACGTTGACCGACGGGCTCTCCGCCGGCTCGTAGTGCTCGGAGAAGGGCCCGTCCTTCAGGGCGCGGGTGAAGAGCCGGGCCACGCCTTCCTCGGTCATGATGAACGAGCCCTTGGCGCCCGGTGAGCCCGGCGCCATGGTGACGCCGTAGTCGGGCACGTCGCCCACCCACTCCTTGCCGTTCCACCAGATGCCGGGCCGGGTCGGGTCCCAGGGCTTGCCCTGGGCGTCGGCCGAGGCCCGGTTGTAGAGCACCCGGCGGTTGAGCGGCCAGTTCCAGGCCCAGTTGTGGTGCATCCCCATCCCCAGCGGGTCGGAGGTGTCCCGGCGGGCCATCTGGTTGCCCGCCTCGGTGAAGCTGCCGCAGTAGAGCCAGTTGCCCGAGGTGGTGGTGCCGTCGTCCTTGAGCTGGCCGAACGAGGAGAGGAGCTTGCCGGTGGTCAGGTCGTAGCCGTTGATCTCCTTGGCGAGCTCGCTGAGCGTGGGGAGCCGCGGGTTGAGGTAGTCCCAGGTCATGGCCTGGATGCCCTCGTCGTAGGCCCCGCCTTCCTGCTGGTAGCGCTCCTTGATCCGCCAGAACAGCTCGGAGAGGATCCAGGTGTCCGAGCGCACGGTGGTCGGCGGGTCGATCGCCTTCTCCTTCCACTGGGCCCAGCGGCCGCTGTTGGTGAACGAGCCGTCGCGCTCGATCCAGTGGGTCGAAGGCAGGTAGAGGACCTCGGTGGCGATCTTCGAGGACTCCTCCTTCTGATCCGGGTTCGAAGCCTTCCAGAACTCGGCCGAGTCGAGCATGAAGGGGTCGATGACCACCATCCACTTGAGCTTGGCCATGCCCTGCAGGAGGCGCCCGATGTCGGGGCCGGCCAGCAGCGGGTTGAACCCCAGGGTGACGAGGCCCTCCATCTTGCCCTGGTGCGCCTGGTCCCAGATCGAGAGCCAGGTGGCGTCGCCCTCCTGCTTGCCCAGGAAGTGGTAGCCGAACTCGTTGGCGGCCGTCGCCTTGTCGCCGTACCAGGTCTTGAGCTGGGAGACGAAGAACTTGGGGTAGTTGCCCCAGTAGTTCATCGTGTCCGCGGTCAGGGGCTTGGGCGTCGACTGCTCGAGATGGATGTCGAGCGAGGTCTGGGCCGGCGTCGGGACCTTGAGGTAGCCCGGGGTGATCCCGGCCACGATGGCGTGGTCGGTCGCCCCCTGGACGTTGGCGTGGCCGCGCATGGCGTTGATGCCGCCGCCCGGCCGGCCGATGTTGCCCTGGAGGAGCTGGAAGATCGCCGCGGTGCGGATGATCTGGCTGCCCACCGTGTGCATGGTCCAGCCCACGGCGTACATGATCGTGCCCACCCGGTCCGGACGGCCGGTCGAGCAGACGATCTTCGCCATCTCGACGAACTTGTCCTCGGGGCAGCCGGCGATCTTCGCCACCACGTCGGGCGTGTAGCGATTGTAGTGGGTCTTGAGGAGCTGGAAGACGCAGCGCGGGTGCTGGAGCGTCATGTCCTGGACGACGAAGCCGTCCGGGCCGCGCTCGTAGTCCCAGCTCGTCTTGTCGTACCCGCCTGCGGCCTGGTCGTAGCCGGAGAACAGGCCGTCCTCGAAGCCGAAGTCCTCGCGCACGATGAACGAGGCGTTGGTGTGCAGCTTGACGTAGTCCTCGTGGAAGAGGTGGTTCTCGAGGCTGTGGTGGATGAACCCGCCGAGCACCGCGATGTCCGATCCGGGCCGGATCTGGAGATGCTTGTCGGCGACGGCCGAGGTGCGCGTGAAGCGCGGGTCGATGGTGACGATCTTCGCGCCCCGCCGGTCCCGGGCCTCGACGGCCCACTTGAACCCGCAGGGATGGTTCTCGGCGGGGTTGGCGCCCATCACCAGGACGACATCGGCGTTCTTGATGTCCTTCCAGTGGTTGGTCATCGCCCCCCGACCGAACGTGGCGGCCAGACTGGCCACCGTGGGGCTATGTCATATCCGGGCCTGGTGGTCGATGTAGACCAGCCCCAGGCCCCTCGTCAGCTTGGTGACGAGGTAGGCGTCCTCGTTGGCGATGGTGGCGCTGCCCACCCAGGCGACGCCGTCGCAGCGGTTCACCGTGCGTCCCTGGGCGTCCTGGGTGACGAACGTCCGGTCGCGCGACTCCTTGAACCGCTGGGCGAACCAGTTCATGGCGGTGTCCCAGTCGATGGGCTTCCACTCGCTCGATCCGGCCTCGCGCAGAAGCGGCGACGTCTGGATGCGCGGGCTCATGGCGAGCTGCATCTGGGACGCGCCCTTGGGGCAGAGCGTGCCCCCGTTGATCGGGTTGTCGGGATCGCCCTCCACGTGGATCACCGACTTGACGGTGTTGAGTCCTCCGCTCCCGTGGACGTAGGCGATCGTGCCGCAGCCCACCGCGCAGTATGGGCAGACGGTCTTGTACTCGCGAGCGTCCTGGATCTTGAGCTGCCGGGAGGCAGCGTAGGCGGGAGCCAGGTCGATGCCGAGGGCACTGGCACCGACCCCGAGGGCTGAAAGCTGGAGGAAGCTCCTCCTCGAGACCTTCATCAGCGGCCCTCCTTTCCGGCGCCGAGCGCCCAGAAAGACTTACGGGTGGGAAAGAGACTTTGCGGCGCAGTCTACACCCGGGCGCCTGGAGGCGCAACTCGAAGCCGGGACAAGGGTGTACGACACAGAAGTGACGGAGTGATTAGAGGGCCGTGTACGGGGGAGTTGTGGGCCGTCTTTCTGTCGGCTACTATCACCGACAGACAAGGAGGTGTCCATGACCCCGGCAGAGGAGATTCCTGAGCAGGTCCGTGTCCTGGCGCAAGCGCTGAGCCGTCCGCGGCCGATGCGTCGAGGCTCTCTCGGCGCGCGGTTGATCAAGTGTGGCAAGGAGCGGTGCGCGTGTGCGCGGGACGAAGAGGCCCGTCACGGGCCGTACTTCAGCCTCACCCGCAACCAGGACGGCCGCACGCAGTCGCGCCGTCTGACGGCACAGCAGGCCGAACGAGCGCGCGAGCAGATCGCAGCGGGGCGGGCGTTTCGCGAGCAGGTGGAGGCGTTGTGGCAGGCCTGCGAGGCGTGGGCCGACGCCGAGCTGGAGGACGAAACGGCCCGGGGGGCCGAAAAAGGGGCTCCAGACGATCCTCGCCGCCGAGGCCGCGGCCGAGATCGAGGAGCTGATCGGGCCGGAGGCGTCGGCAGGGCTGGACTTCGAGGCTCTGGAGACGGCGCTGCGCCGGCAGGTCCTGGAGCTGGCCGCGCGCGCCGTCGAGCGCTGGCTCAACGCCGACACCTCCGACGGCGCGCAGCCTACGCTCGCGTGCTCGTGTGGCGCGCTTGCCCGCTATGCCGGCCGGCGGCCGAAGTGGCTCCAGTGCGTGCTCGGCACGCTGCGCTTCGAGCGGGCGTACTACCACTGCACGAGGTGCCAGACAGGCTTCTGCCCCCGAGATCGGGAGCTGGGGCTGGACTCCGGCTCGCTGTCGCCGGCGGTGCGTCGCATGGTGGGCGCGGTGGGGGCCTTGGTGAGCTTCCAGGAGGGCAGCCAGTTGCTCGAAGAGCTCGCCGGGGTGGCCCTCGACCCGAAGCAGGTCGAGCGCACCGCCGAGCGACTCGGCCGCGAGATCGCCCAGGACGAGCAACGGGTCGTGATCCCCGAGCTGCCCCCCGCCCCCACCCTGTACCTGGGCCTCGACGGCACCGGCATCCCGATGCGAGCCTGCGAGCTGGAGAACCGAGCCGGCAAGCAGCCGGACGGCTCCGCCAAGACCCGGGAAGTCAAGCTGGTGACGCTCTGGACCGCGCAGCTCCGCGACGAGAAAGGCTTGCCCCTGCGAGACCCCGGCTCGGTGAGCTACTCGGCAGCCCTCGAGAGCGCCGCCTCGCGCGACACCGACAAGCAGCTCTCCCCCTTCGCCCAGCGGGTCGAGCGCGAGGCAAGCCGGCGGGGGTTCGATCGCGCTCGCCGCCGCGTCGTCCTGGGCGACGGCGCTCCTTGGATCTGGAACCTCGCCGACGAGGTCCTCCCCGGGGCTCTCCAGATCGTCGACCTCTACCACGCCAAGGGACATCTGTGGGATGTGGCCAAGGCCATCTACGGCGCCGGCACCGACCTCGCCGAGCAGTGGGCCAAGACCCGGCGCGACGAGCTCGACGAGGGCAAGATCGACGCCATCCTCGCCGCCCTACGCCTCCACGCGACCACCCACGACGAGGCTCGCAAGTGCCTCGACTACGTCCAGCGCAACCGGACCCGGATGCGCTATCCCGAGTTCCGCGCCCAAGGGCTCTGCGTCGCTTCGGGCATCGTCGAGGCCGGCTGCAAAGTCGCGATCGGCACTCGCCTCAAGCGCGCCGGCATGCACTGGACCGTCGCCGGAGCCGACGCCATTATCGCCCTGCGCTGCTCCAGGCTCAGCGGACGCTTCGATGGCTTCTGGTACCGCCGCTCTCAGCTCTCATCCGCCCCAGCCCCTGCCCGATGACCTCACCTCACAAATCTGTCGTGCACCCCCGGGACAAGGCGCGCTTCCTCCGCGCCCGAGGGCCTTTCGCCCGCCCCGCCCACCCGCCGGGCCGGGGCGGCGGACGGTCGGAGGTGCGTCGGTCGGCGGCGGGTCGTCATGACCTCCGCCGACGGCGTCTGGCGCCTGCGTCGAGGCGGAAGGAGGGGAGGGAACGCCGGCGCGATCCCTCCCCGGTAGGCACCCGCCTACGGACAGACGCAGGTGCAGTCGCATTCGCCGGCCCGGCAGGCGATCTGGCCCTTGCAGCCCGGACCGACGTCCTTGCACCCCGAGCGGCAGGCGTCGAGATCCGCCTGCGAGCAGCAGTGCGGTGCGACCGCGTCGAGGATGGGGGTGGGCAGGCCCAGCTCGGCGAGGGGGCTCGCGGTGCAGGAGCCCGAGACCGCGGGCTGGGGGGCCGGAGCGGCCTGGACCGTCTGGGCGGCGGCGGGCGCCGCGGCGTAGGCGGCCGGAACGAGCCCCGCGACGAGGAGCAGGGCGGAGACGAAGGTCAGCATGGAGCGAGAAGTCATGGCACGCATGATGTGTCCTCCAGAAAGAAAGAGTTGATCTACGATCGCGGCGGGGGTGCCGCGGTCCTCCACTCTAGCGGTGGCATCGGGAGCCGCGAAAGGGACACCCTGCAACGTAGTGACCCGTCAACCGTCAAGTGACAGGGTACCTGGCGAGGATTTCTCGTCGCTGGCCAGGCGCTCCGACGCAGGCGTAGCGGGGCCTACGTCGAGGAGGAGCCACGCCGCCAGCGGCGTGAAGGACCGTCGGGACCCGTCAATTGAAGATTGACGGACCACTAGAGAAGCTTCGCCTCAAACCGACGAGGCGTCTGAAGCGTATCCGGCGCCACGGGTCGCTGGTCCCCCGCCCACGCCGACCGACCACGGCTGCGCTCCTCGGAACGGCGACTCCAGACCGCTGGATTCATCGGATGCCCCCCGCAACCCCTCGATCCCCTTCCCACCCCACGGGGGGGAAGGGGACGGTTGACCGGATGCCCCCCGCATCCCCTCGATCCCCTTCCCACCCCACGGGGGGGAAGGGGACGCCCCCTCCCCGTATCGCTGCGCCGAAAAACTCGGCTCGTTCGTCACGATTCTGGCCTGATCAGACATCTAGAGACCTCTCCGAGCGGCTTCGCGGGCGGCATGCCCCTCGCCATCCTCGTCGGGGCCTTCCCGCGCTCGCCCGGGGCCTTCTCTCCCGCTTGCCTTCTTGAGGAAACCTCGCGGTCCGGAGCGTTTCTCTTCCTGTGGGAATCGAGGTGCCCGGAAGCGTTCCGGGCGCTGGCCATTCCTGGCAAGGCAGACGAGGAGGTGAGGTATGGGAGTCGGACGACTCAACATCTGGATCAGCGAGGTGGCGGACGCCTGCGGTACCTGGAGCGGGAGCGGGCGGGCGACCGTCTTCGATTGCGACGGGATCCTCCGGTGGCCGTGCGGGCGCTTTCGGACCGAAGGCACCGACTGGCAGCCGGTGCCGGAAGGGCTCTATCGCAACCTTCCCTATCGCTGCGGCCACCTGGAAGTGGAGCTGCCCCCGGGCTGCTACTGGACGACCGCGGGGTCCGTGACCCCGGGCTCCGGGTTCATCCACCTCAACTACGCGACGCATGTCGGCATCGCCCAGGTGGGGTGCGGAGAAACGGCCTGCGTCAAGCTCTACAACCCGAGCATCCGCCTGTGCTGGAACTGGTTCCTGATTGGTGCCAGGGTGCTGGCGGAGAACGGTCAGTTCCAGCGCGAGGCGGTGGACCGCGTGGCCAAGCTGGTGGACGAGGAGCTCCTCCGCGACACCCCGACCGCTCGCGGCGACGAGATCCTCGCAGAGGTCTATCGGGACTTCCTGGAGACCGCGCGCGGCAAGGAGGGATGAGTCGCGGGGCGTGCGAGGATCGGGGCCTGCGGCCAGCTCCATGTCTCGTCCTCGCCGCCCTGCTCCTGACCTCGTCGGCCCCGGCCCGCCTGAAAAGTGGCTGGCACCTTGCGGAGGGCGCCTGAAAAGTGGCTGGCACCTTGCGGCGGGGGGGAAGGGGACGGTTGACCGGATGCCCCCCGCATCCCCTCGATCCCCTTCCCACCCCACGGGGGGGAAGGGGACGGTTGACCGGATGCCCCCCGCAACCCCTCGATCCCCTTCCCACCCCACGGGGGGGAAGGGGACGGTTGACCGGATGCCCCCCGCAACCCCTCGATCCCCTTCCCACCCCACGGGGGGGAAGGGGACGGTTGACCGGATGCCCCCCGCAACCCCTCGATCCCCTTCCCACCCCACGGGGGGGAAGGGGACGGTTGACCGGATGCCCCCCGCATCCCCTCGATCCCCTTCCCACCCCACGGGGGGGAAGGGGACGGTTGACCGGATGCCCCCCGCATCCCCTCGATCCCCTTCCCACCCCACGGGGGGGAAGGGGACGGTTGACCGGATGCCCCCCGCATCCCCTCGATCCCCTTCCCACCCCACGGGGGGGAAGGGGACGGTTGACCGGATGCCCCCCGCATCCCCTCGATCCCCTTCCCACCCCACGGGGGGGAAGGGGACGGTTGACCGGATGCCCCCCGCAACCCCTCGATCCCCTTCCCACCCCACGGGGGGGAAGGGGACGGTTGACCGGATGCCCCCCGCAACCCCTCGATCCCCTTCCCACCCCACGGGGGGGAAGGGGACGGTTGACCGGATGTCCCCCGCATCCCCTCGATCCCCTTCCCACCCCACGGGGGGGAAGGGGACGGTTGACCGGATGCCCCCCGCAACCCCTCGATCCCCTTCCCACCCCACGGGGGGGAAGGGGACGCCCCCACCCTCTCGGTCTGGTCCTCGAGGAACTCGGCTCGTTCGTCACGATTCTGGCCTGATTAGACATCCAGACCCTCACAGCTGCCTGATCGGCGGCGGCTGCAACTCGGCCGGCACCTTGCGGAGGTGGCTTGCGGAGGCGTGGGAAGATCGGGGCATGCGACCGGCCCTGCTGCCCGCCCTCGTCCTCGTGCTCCTCGCCTCCGCGGCTCCGGCCCCGGCCTCGCCCGCCGTCGCGAGCGCTCTTTCTCCTTCCGAGCGGGCGATCGCCGACGCGGTCTCCAGCCGCGCGGCGGACGCCTACGCCCTGCTCGAGCGCCTGGTGGAGATCCACAGCGGCACCCACGACCCGGCCGGCGTCCGGGAGGTGGGGCGCATCCTGGGCGAGCGCTTCGAGGCCCTGGGCTTCACCACCGAGTGGCAGGAGATGCCGCCCGAGGTGGCGCGGGCCGGGCACCTCGTCGCCCGGCGCCCGGCCGCGGTTCCCGGCGCGCCCAAGGTCCTGCTGATCGGCCACCTCGACACGGTCTTCGAGGCGGACGATCCCTTCCAGCACTTCGAGCGCGAAGGGGAGGTGGCCCACGGCCCCGGCGCCCTCGACATGAAGGGAGGGGACGTGGCGATCCTCCTGGCCCTCGAGGGGCTGGCCGACGCCGGTTTCCTCGACCGGCTGGACGTGACCGCCTACTTCACCGGCGACGAGGAGGACCCGGGCCTGCCGCTCTCCGAGAGCCGCAAGGGCCTGGTGGCGGCGGCCCGGGCGGCGGACGTGGCCCTCGGCTTCGAGGCGGGCTGCTGCCGCGACGGAACCGACAAGGCGGTCGTCGCGCGGCGAAGCTCGGTGCCCTGGCGCCTCGAGGTCACGGGCCGGCGCGCCCACTCGTCCGGCATCTTCTCTCCCGAGGTCGGTGCCGGCGCCGCCTTCGAGCTCGCGAGGATTCTCGACGGCTTCTACCGCGAGCTCGCCGCCGAGGAGGCCCTCACCTTCAACGCCGGCGTCGTCCTCGCGGGCACCGACGTCGACTACGACCCGGCGGCCCACCGGGGGAGCGCCTTCGGCAAGACCAACGTGGTGCCGCAGGCTGCGGTCGCCCACGGCGGCCTCCGGGCCCTCACCCCGGAGCAGCTCGCGAGCGCCGAGTCCCGGATGCAGGAGATCGCCGGCCGCCATCTGCCGAAGACGGGGGCCACCCTCACCTTCGAGGAAGGCTACCCGCCCATGCCGCCCACCGACGGCAACCGCCATCTGCTCGCCCTCTACGACCAGGTGAGCCGCAACCTGGGGCTGGGCCCGGTCGAGGCCTTCCCGCCGGCCGAGCGTGGCGCGGCCGACGTCTCGTTCGCCGCCCCATACGCCGACTGCCTGGGAGGCCTGGGTCCCGAGGGCCGGGGCTCCCACACTCCCGAGGAGCGGATCGACCTGCCGACGATCCCCGAGGCCGCCCAGCGCGCGGCCCTCCTTCTCGAGCGTCTCGAGAGCCGGTAGAGGCCGCCTGGCCTGGCCTGAAAAGTGGCTGGCACCTCGCGGAGGGTGAGCCGCCGCCCGAGGTGGGGCGGGCCGGGCAGCTGGCCCCGCCGAGGGGAGGCTCACTGCAGCCGCAGCCCGGTCTGGGCGTCGAAGAGGTGGATCGAGCCCACGCGGACGCAAAGCGTCACCACCGTGCCGGGCCGGGCGGCGAAGGGCAGGGCGACCCTCGCCACCAGGCGGTTGCGTCCCACCCGGCCGTGCACGAGAGCGCCGCAGCCTGAGAGCTCCGTGGCAGAAATGCGGTCGCATGCGGGCGCCGCTTCATCCGCTCCAGCGGCGCTGCGCTCCCCGCGACAGACCTCCGGGTATGCCTCGGTCGCGCGCCGGGCTGGGGCGGCGCCCCAGCTCCCTCGGTGCGTGAGCGAATCTCGGTACCGAGGTTCCGAGGGCTCGACGCTCTCCACGCGCAGGAGGAACGGCACGGTCTCGCCCCGCGCCGGTTCGGGCCAGGGGGAGAGGTGCTCGGGTCGGACTCCGACGAGGAAGGGTCCTTCGCCCGCCGACACGGCCTCCCGGCAGAGCGCCGGCACCGGAAGCGCGAAGCCGTCTCCGGCGAGGCGCGTGCCGCCGCCGGTCAGCTCGGCAGGGAGCAGGTTCATGGGCGGCGTGCCGAAGAACCTGGCGACGAACAGGTCGACCGGCCGCCCGTAGAGCTCCCGGGGCGTCCCGACCTGCTGCAGCCGGCCGGCGTCGAGGACGCCGAGCCACTCGCCCACCGCCATGGCCTCGCCCGGGTCGGCGGTCGCATAGACCACCGTGGCACCGCGTTCCTCCTGGAACCGGGTGAGGGCGGCGAGGAGCCGGGCTCGAAGGCCGGGATCGAGGCCCGCGGGCGGCTCGTCCACCAGCACCAGCGACGGCTGCCGGGCGCTCGCTCGCCCTCTCGGAGCTCGGCGCCCCTCTCCACCGGAGGGCTCATCGAGAGCCCCGTCGAGGAGGCCGTCGCCGAGGCACGCCATGACGATGTCGCCACCCTCGGGGGAGCGAGCGTCGACCTCCCGACCGTCGATCTCGATCGTCCCGTCGGTCGCCTCTTCGAGGCCGGCGATCATGCGGAGCACCGTCGACTTGCCGCTGCCGCAGGGCCCCGCGAGCACCGTGAGCACACCGTCCCGGATCTCGAGGTCGAGCGTGTCGACCGCCAGCACGTCGCCGAACCGCTTGCTCACCCCGGAAAGCGTCACCTCGGCCATCGCCTCACCCCTCTGCGGGACGGGTCCGGGCACTCGTACCTCGTATCCCCTGATTGTGGCCGTGCCGCGGCCGGAGGGGCACCCCTCGACGGGTGGCCTCCCGGCCGCCGACGGACTGCCGGCGGTCCCCTCCTTGCGGGTGGGAAGCTCAGGCGAGTCGAGCTCTCGGACCCGCGCGGGGCCGGGTGAGGATGGGAAGGGGACCGAGGGGATACGGGTGACTCAGGTCAACACCTGGCCGCCGTCCACCCGGAAGACGGCGCCGGTGGTGAAGCCCGAGGCCGGCCCCGCGAGGTAGAGGGCGAGGCCCAGGAGATCGCCCACCACGCCGAAACGGCCGGCCGGGATCGCCGCGAGGTTGGCGTCGCGGCGCTCCGGGTCCCGCCAGAGGGCGGTCGAGAACCGGGTCTTGACGATCCCGGGGGCCAGCGCGTTGACCTGGATGCCGTCGGCGGCGAGCTCGACGGCCAGCACCTTGGTCAGCATGACGACCGCCGCCTTGCTGACGGCGTATACCCCCAGGCCGGGGTGCGGGGAGAGGCCGACGATCGAAGAGACGTTGACGATCTTGCCGCCGCCGCGCTTGCGCATCTCGGGGACGCACGCCTGCGCCAGGTGGACGTAGCCCTTGACGTTGACCTCGAAGGTCTTGTCCCACTGCCCCCCGGAGGCCTCGAGGAGGGGGCCGAAGTGGGGGTTGGTGCCGGCGTTGTTGAACAGGACGTCGATCCCGCCGAGCTCCGCCGCCGTCCGCTCGACCAGGGAGCGGACCTGCTCCGGGTCGCCCGTGTGGCAGGCCACCGGGAGCGCCCGGCCGCCCTCGTCCCCGATCGCGGCGGCGACGGCGTCGAGCGCCTCCTGCCGGCGGCTCGCGAGCACCACCGCCGCTCCGGCCCGGGCATAGCAGCGGGCCACCGCCTCGCCGATCCCGCGGGAGGCGCCGGTCACCACCGCCACCTTGCCCGAGAGGTCGAAGAGCTCGGGCGGGGACGGCACGGTCTCGTCGTCTCGTTCCATCGTCGATCGCCTCCGGCGGCTCAGAGCCTGTGAAGAAATCTCCGCCCGTAGCAGGGCCGGAGATTTTTTCACAGGCTCTCACTCCCCGCCGATCCGGTCGCGCGCCCACTCGAGGACCGCCTGGAGGCGGGGCACGAGGAGGTCGTGGGCCTCGTCGTACGGGGCCCAGCGGGCCTCGTGGTGCTCCGGCCGGCCGAGCTCAGGGCTCACCGGCAGCTCCACCTCGCCCTCCGGCGACTCGGCCAGGTAGTAGCGGGCCACCTTGCGGCCGCGACGGTAGGGCTCCGTCTCCCGGTAGGCCGTGCCCCAGCGGAAGGCGAGCTCCTCGAGGCCCGCCTCCTCCGCGGTCTCCCGCCGCGCCGTCGCCAGGGGCTCCTCGCCCGCCTCCACCTCGCCCTTCGGGAAGTCCCAGTCGTCGTAGGCCCGGAGCAGCAGGAAGCGCGGCTCTCCGGCGAAGTCCCGCACCACGACGACACCGGCGGCGAGAGTCGGGTCCCGGGACGAGGCGGGGCTCACCGCCCGAGCCTATCGCCTCCGAGCCTGTCCCTCCCGGCCGCTCCGGGTGCACCTGACGGAGTGGCGCCCCAGACGACCCGGAGGAATCCATGCTCTTCCCGACCGCGAGCCGCACCCGTCTCGCCTCGATGTCCCTCGCCCTCGGTCTCACCCTGGGCCTCACCCTGACCCTGGGCCTGATCGTCACCCCGGCCGCCCGGGGCGCAGACCACGGCGACACGCCGCTCCTCACCTCGATCCCGCGCCACGACGCGCGGTTGACCGACCTCCACGCGTTCCTGCGCGGGGACGACCTGGTCCTCTCCCTGTGCACCAACCCGGCCATCCCGCCCGGCGTCACGGACTACCTCTTTCCCGCGGACCTCGTCCTCACCCTCCACGTCGACAACCACAGCGCGGTGCGCTTCGACGACCCGGAGGCCGTGGCCACCTTCGGCGGTACGGTGGTCCATCCCGCGGGGATCGGCGAGGACGTGACCTTCGTGGTGCGCTTCGACGACGACGGCACGCCGCACCTCGCCGTGCACGGGCTGCCGCGCCGCGCCGCCGCCCAGATCCAGCTCTTCGCCGGTCTGCGCGACGATCCGTTCATCCGCGGGCCGCGGATCGGCCGCAACGTCGCGGGGGTGGTCCTGGAGTTGCCCCTCGACCTGGTGGCGCTCCACCAGCCCACCTTGCTCGTCTGGGCCACCTCCAAGGTGCCGGACGTCCGCGGCCCCCAGGCGGACCTCGCCGGCCGGGCCCTGCGCTCGATGTTCCCGGAAAACGACGCCATGAACACGCTGCCGCCGCGCTTCCACGCCACTCTGCTCCACCAGGTGCCCGACGTGATGATCTTCGACACGTCGCGCCCCGCGGCCTATCCCAACGGACGCGAGCTCACCGACGACGTGGTGGATCTGGTGGGCGATCCGCGGATCCTGGCGAACGACGCGCCGTTCCCCGACGCCAACGACGTGCCGTTCCTGCCGGTGTTCCCCTACCTCGCGCCGCCGCAGTGAGGAGCCGGCCCGTGCCTCGCCCCGGGATCTTGGCCGCGGCGGTGGTGGTGGCGGCCGGCCTCCTCGCCGGATGCGCGACCGCCCGACCGGACGCCGACGCCCGCCACCGTATCCGCTACTACCAGGCGCGGCTCCGGGAGCACCCGCGCCTCGACCCGGCCTACGTGGCCCTGGGATCGGCCTACCTCGACCTCGCCCGCGCCAGCCACGATCCGGCGCCCCTGGCGGCCGCCCGCGCCGCCGCCGACGCCGCCCTGGCCATCCAGCCGAGCCTGGAGGCCTACAAGCTCCGGGCCGCCGCCGCGGACTTCTCCCACCGCTTCCCCGAGGCCCTCGCCTGGGGGGCGAAGGCCGCCGCCGCGGCGCCCCGGGACGCGGGGGTCACCGCGCTCCTGGTGGAAGCCCGCCTGGGCCTGGGGGAGACCGAGGAGGCCCGCCGCCTGCTCGGACCACCGGAGGGTCGACCGGCGCAGTTCCACGCCGCCGCGGCCCAGGGCCAGTACCTGCTGGCCGAGGAGCGCTGGCAGGAGGCCGAGGCCGCGTTCGCCGAGGCGTCGCGGCTGGCCGCCAAGGCCCAGGTGCCGGAGCTCGAGGGCTGGGCCGAGGCGCAGGCCGGCGGCGCCGCCCTCGACGCCGGCCGGCCCGAGCTCGCCCGCCAGCACCTGGCGCGCGCGGCGCGGCTCGTCCCGGGCGGCGTCCAGCTCGCCGTCCACCGGGCCGAGCTGGCCCAGGCGGAGGGGCGGGGCGTCGATGCCCTCGAGCTCTACGACCGGCTGCTCCGGCGCCGGAGCGACCCGGAGCTCCACCGGCGGGCCTTCCTCCTCGCCCGCTCCCTGGGGCGCGAGGCGGAGGCCCGGCGCCACTTCCAGGCGGCCGAGCGGCTCGACCGCCGGGCGCTCGACGCCGGCGAGATCTTCTCGCTCGAGAACCTGGCCCACCTCTACTGCGACGCCGGTGTCCACCTCGACGAGGCCCGCCGTCTCGCCGAGGAGAACTTTCGCCACAAGCGCGACCGCTCGGCCCGCCAGACCCTGGAGTGCGTCCGCGCCCGCGCGCCCGGTCAGAGCGCCCCGGCCGCCTCCGCGGGCGGCGCCCAGCGCTTCAGGAACTCGAGGATCGCCTCCTCCGAGTAGCTCTTGCCGTCCTCGAGCTCGCCGGTGTTCTCCGAGTGGAGGAGCTTGCCGTCCGAGTCGAGGACGAAGAGGTGGGGGTAGCCCGGGATCCGGGGGTACCGGCGGAGGAACTTCCGGTTCTCGTTCTCTTTCGAGAAGTTCACGTCGACCGTCACGAACTCGCGGGTCCACGCCTCGCGCACGCTGTCGTGGCTCGCGACGAAGTCGTGGAGGCGGTGGCACCAGATGCACCAGTCGCCCCCGACCTCGACCAGGATTCGCCGGCCGCTCGAGCGCGCCTCCTGGATCGCCCGGGCGAGGTCGGCCGCGGGATCGGCCTTGGGATCGTAGAGGCTCTCGGTCGAGGGGGCCGTAGGAGCCCCGGCGGCGACGGCGACCGCCGCCGACGGTGACGGCGCTCGGCCGAGGGTGCCGGCCGCGGCCGGTCGGGCGGTCGCGAGGCCGCCGGCGAGGAGGGCGAGGGCGAGGGCCCCCGCCGGCAGAGAACGGGTCATGGGCGATCTCCTGAAGTAGGTCTCATGTCGCCCTATACTCTCACTCCGACTCCCCGTGCCTCCCATGCCCGTGCCTCGTAGGATCCGTCTCGCCGCCGCGATCGTGGCGACGGCCCCGATCGCGATCCTCGCTCTCGCGGGATGCGCGCCCGGGGGCCGGTCGCTCGAAGCCGACCGAAAGGTGCTGGACCTGGTGGCCGGGCTCCCGGTCGCCGAGGTCCACCGCCAGGTGGCCGAGATCGACGTCGGCACGGAGGCGGGCCGGGAGCATCTGCTCTCGGGGTTCTCCTGGGACGAGCGCGATCCGGGGCGCGGCGGCGCGACCTTCGCCTGGGGCGTGGGCGAGCGCTCGCGCGTGCGCGTCTTCCTGGTGGCCCCCAGGCCCCTGCGTCTGACCTTTCGGTGCTGGCCCTACGCGCCGCCGGGAGCGCCGCCCCAGGAGGTCGCGGTGGAGGTCGACGGCCGGCCGGCGGGGCGAGTCGAGCTCTCCGCCGCGCGCCGGGACTACGCCCTGGACCTCGATCCCGGGATCCTCCGGGCGGGGACCAACGTCCTCACCTTGCGCTACCGCCACGCCCTCGTCC
Organism: uncultured Acidobacteriota bacterium; assembly: GCA_963837945.1. Lineage (GTDB taxonomy): Bacteria > Acidobacteriota > Thermoanaerobaculia > Multivoradales > DATKCC01 > CAVUBL01. The sequence goes on along the minus strand of CAWIQD010000006.1, from coordinate 234,719 downwards.
CGGGCGAGCAGCCCGGCGCGGGCCGCGCGAGCGACCGCCGGGCCCTCGCCGTCGCCTGGGACCGGCTGCGCCTCGCGCCGCTCACCTCTCCCGAGCGGGGGCCGACCGCCGAGGCTGGGGCGGCGGGAGGCCGCCTGCACCTGCCGCTGGGGGCGACGGTGGCGTACTACGCCAGGCTGCCGGCGGGGAGCCTGCTGGTCGTCGACCGGCTCGAGAGCCGATCCGGGCACCGGTCCCGAGCAGGGGTGGACGGCGCCCGCCTGCGGGTGGAGCTCCGCGAGGAGGGCAAGGCGCCGCGGGAGGTGGCGAGCCTCGCGCCCGGCCGCGGGCGCGCGGTCGTGCCTCTGCCGGCCCGGGACCGGGGGCTGGTGCGCCTGGCCCTCCGGGCGGTGCCGCCGCGGGACGGCGACGCCCGCGAGGGCACCGGGGAGCTCGAGCTCACGGCCCCGCGAGTGGTCGCCCCGGACCCCGGCGGGCCGGCGGACCGGCGACCGCGCCGAGCGCCACGCTGCGCCGGGACCGAGGCCGCTTCCGCACCCGCGCCCGAGCCCGGCCCGGGCCCCACCGCCGGCGGCCGGCCGAGCTTCCTCATCTTCCTGGTCGATACGCTCCGGGCCGACCGGCTGGGGGTCTACGGCTCGACGCGCGGCCTGACCCCGGCGATCGACGCCTTCGCCGAGCGCTCGCTGGTCTTCGACCGGGCCTACGCCGAGGCGCCGTGGACCCGCCCGTCGGTCGCCAGCCTCTTGACCGGCCTGCCGCCCCGGGTCCACGGCGTCACCACCCTCGACGATCGTCTCGCCGCCGGCGCCACCACTCTGCCCGGCCTGCTGCGCTCCGCCGGGTACCGGACCGCCGCCTTCAGCACCAACTGGCAAGTGAGCCACGGCACCGGCCTCGACCAGGGCTTCGACGACTTCGTCTTCACCCCCGACGACACCCGCGGTGACCACCTGGTGGCCCGGGTGCTCTCCTGGCTCGACCGGCGGCCGGCCGGCCGGCCCTTCTTCCTCTACGTCCACGCGCTCGATCCCCACGCGCCCTACGACCCGCCCGCCGGCTTCCGGCGGCGCTTCGCGCCCCGGGTCGCCGACCCGGCGGCCGGCTCGGTGCCGTACCTCCAGCGGATCTACGCCGCTTCCGGCGCCGAGCGCGAGCGGCTCCTCGCGCCGATCCCATCGCTCTACGACGGCGAGGTGGCGTTCGCCGACCAGGCCCTTGGGACCCTCCTCGAGGGCCTCGCCGCGCGGGGTCTCGCCGCGACCACCTGGGTGGTCTTCCTGGCTGATCACGGCGAGGAGCTCGACGAGCACGGCGCCCTCGGCCACGGCCAGGACCTCTACGGCGAGGTGCTCCACGTGCCGCTCATCGTGCGGCCGGCGGGGCTCCGCCGGCCCGGCCGGCCCGGCCGGATCGGCCGGGTTGGCCGGATCGGCCGGATCGGGGACCTCGCCATGGCGATGGACGTGGCGCCGACCCTGCTCCACGCCGCCGGCGTCCCGGTGCCGGGCGCCCTCGCCGGGGTCGACCTCGTCGGACCCGCGTGGGACGCGCCCGAGTCGCCGCGGCCCGGGTTCGCGGATCTCGACTACGACGGCCGCCGGGGGGTGAGCGTGGTCCTGGGCCCCTGGAAGCTCATCGAGCCGCTGACCGCGAAGCTCGGCCGCCACCCCTTGCTCTTCCGCCTGGACCGCGATCCCGGGGAGACGGAGGACCTCGCCGAGCGCCACCCGGTTCGCGCCGGCTACCTGCGGAGCCTCCTGCGCCGCCATCTCCTGGCGGCGGCCGGCGCCGGCCGCGCCGCGGCGGTCGGACCGGACCCGGAGCTGCGCCGGGGGTTGGAGGCCCTGGGGTATCTGTAGGTCCCCCCCGCGTCCCCTCGGTCCCCCTCCCGGGAGGCGCAGGGATCTCTGCAGCTCGCTCGCCGCTCTCCTCCGGGGGTTCCTCTCCGCCCCCACCGGGGGGCTCGCGGCTGAGCTCGAGGGGGAAGCGTGCGAGAATCCGGGCCGTGACGACCTCCGAGCCGACCGGCGCCGGGGCCTCGGCGCGCATCCGCCGCTCCTGGGACCGCCTGTCGCCGCTTCCCGGCGGACGCTGGCTGTTCAGCAGGATCGTGGGCTGGACCGCGCCCTACACCGGCACGATCGGCGCCCGGGTCCAGGAGCTGCGCCACGGCTACGCCCGGCTCACCCTGGCGGACCGGCGCCGGGTCCGCAACCACCTCCGGTCGGTCCACGCCGTCGCCCAGCTCAACCTGGCCGAGGAGACCTCCGGGCTGGCCGTGGTCTACTCCATGCCCGGCCACCTGCGGGGCATCCCGGTCCATCTCGAGATCGATTATCTGAAGAAGGCCCGCGGCACGATCACCGCCACCTGCGAGCTCGCCGGCCCGGTGCCCGAGCCGCCGGCGGGCGAGCGGGTGAGCTTCGAGGCCCCGGTCACCCTCACCGACCGCCAGGGCGACGTGGTCGCCCGCGCCCTGGCGCGCTGGGTGATCGGCCGCTGAGGCCCACGCCGCCAGCGGCGTGAAGGACCGCCAGGAGACGTCACATCGAGGGTGGGGGGACCGCTACTCCTCCTCCACCACCACCGCCGTGCCGTAGGCCAGCAGCTCGGCCGCGGCCTGCATGACCATCGAGGTCGCGAAGCGCATCTCGACCACGGCGTTCGCGCCCAGCGACTCGGCCTCCTCGACCATCCGGTCGATCGCCTGCTCGCGGGACTCGGCGAAGAGCTTGGTGTACTCGGAGATCTCGCCTCCGACGATGTTGCGCAGGACCGCCATGATGTCGCGCCCGATGTTGCGCGCGCGGATGGTGTTGCCGCGCACGAGCCCCAGGGTGCGGACGATCCGCTTGCCGGTGATCTCCGAGGTGGTGGTGACGATCATTTGAGGACCCTCCGGTAGCGATCGGTCCTCGCGTCGCGCACGCGGTCGACGAGAACCGAGACAAAGAGCAGCGCCAGCCCCGAGGCCGCCGAGGTGGCGGCGAGCTTCTCGGCCAGGTGCTCGGGGGCGGTGAAGAACTGCCACAGGCCATAGGCCGTCACGCCGACCGCCCAGGCGATCAGCAAGAGCCAGCCGAGCCGGCGGCTGAAGAGCGAGAGCGGGCCGCGCGGCCGCTCGTCCCACTGCACGTCGTCGGGCACCTTCAGGCGGGTGGTCATCGTCGCCTCCCTGGTGCGCCGCATCTCGTCGAGGAGGGCGCGGGCCTCGGGATGGTCCTCGAGGTGGATCCGCACCCGCTGCGCCTCGGCCTGGGTCAGCTCGCCGTCCAGGTAGCCGGACAGGAGCGCCTCGTCGAAACCGCGTCGGCGGCCGTCGTCTCTCATGGCTCGACGCCTCCTTCTGCGCTGTCCGCCCCGGGTCGCTCCGCGTAGTCGCCGGCGAGCAGGGCTCTCAGGGCCCGCCGCGCCCGGTGCAGCCGGGACATGACGGTGCCCAGGGGCACTCCGAGCACCGCCGCGATCTCCGCGTAGGAGAGGTCCTGGTAGTCGCGCAGGACGAGGATCTCGCGCTCGGTCTCGCGCAGCTCGCCGAGGGCGCGCCAGACCTTCCTGCGGAGCTCCTCGCGGCGGCTCAAGGTCTCCGGACCCGGGGCGTCGTCGATCAGCTCGACACCGAAGGCCTCGCCCGCGGCGTCGAGGGAGGAAGCCTGGCGCACCCGTCGGCGCCGGGCCAGGTCGCGGGCGGCGTTTCTCACGATCGCGAGCAGCCACGGGCGCACCGGGCGACCCGGGTCCAGGCGGTCGAGGCGCGAGAAGAAGCGCATCAGGCCCTCCTGGGCGGCGTCGCGGGCGTCCTCGGGGTTGCCCAGGAGCTGGAGGGCCAGCAGGTAGGCCGGCCGCCCGAAGGCGCGAGCCAGCTCCTCGCGGGCCTCCCGGTCTCCCGAGCGCGCGCGCAGCACGAGGTCGTTGCCGCCCGGCGTCGAGGGGGCCAGCGGCTGCCGCGGAGCGATGGTCATCTGGGCGTGCACACTATATCTACGCTCGGCCTCGGGCCTCTATTCTCGGCCGTTCCGGCGGGGCCCGCGAGATGTAGACTTCTGGGATCGACAACTCACACAGGTGGCGGCGCCGGCCGGCGCCCCGTCGCGAGCGCGGCCGGAATCCCGTCGAGGAGAACGCCATGGTCGATCGACAATCGGCTCACCTTCGGGGGTCCTGGTGGGCCCTCGGCCTCCTTGCCATCCTCACCCTGCTCGCCGCAGGCGTCGCCCCGGCCGCGCGCGCCCAGGCAGGCGGCGCGACGCCTCTCGCCAGCGCCCCCACCAACTGGGACGGCGTCGAGCTCTCCCTCGTCCAGGTCGAGCGCAAGGGCAACGTCCTGACCGTCAAGTGGGCGGTCCAGAACGGCGGCTCCTCCGAGGCGCGCGTGCAGTTCGGGCTCACCCGGAAAGCCGATACCTACGTCGTGGACGAGGAGAACGGCACCAAGTACTACGTGCTCACCGACAAGGAAGGGCACGCCCTCGCCTCGAAGGACGGGTGGATCAGCGGCGACACGAGTGGCATCGACGAGAAGCTGCCGGCCGGGGCGACGAAGCGCTTCTGGGCGAAGTTCCCGGCGCCGCCGCCCGCGGTCAAGACGGTGACTGTCCTCATGGCCCAGACCGAGCCGTTCGAGGACGTCCCGATCACGGACAAGTAGCCGTGGCCAGCCTCCTCTCGAGGTGGCAGCGCCACGGGCTCGCCGCCCTGGCCACGGCCTGTCTGGGGCTGACCACCGCTGCCTGCGGTAGCTCGACCGAGTCGCCGCCGCCGGCCGGCCCGGCCCCGGCCGCCGCGCCCTCGCCGGTCCCGGCGACGGGCGCCGGCGGGCCGGCGGGCGGGGTCCCGCGAGCCGCCGCGGCCCCCGCCGTCGCGACGATCCCCTGGGAGGACCCGGAGCCCCCGGACGCCCAGGCGCGGGCCGAGCAGGCCGTGGGCGCCGAGTGGAACCGGGACAAGACGACCCGGCTCACCATGCGCATGAGCCCACTGGTCGACCGGACCACCGGTCTCGCCGGCTTCGCGAGCGGCCTCGCCGCCACCGAGGCGAGCCTCGACGACCGCCTGGCCCGCCTCGGAGCCGAGGTGAGCGACACCGAGGTGACCATCCGCTTGCCCGGCGCGATCCTCTTCGACTTCGACTCGGCGGACCTCCGGAGCGACGCCGAGGCCACCCTCGCCGAGGTTGCGGGCGTGCTCGCCGAGATGAAGGGGAGGCCGATCCGGATCGAGGGCCACACCGACTCGATCGCGTCGGAGGCTTACAATCTCGGGCTCTCCGAGCGCCGGGCCTCGGTCGTCGAGTCCTGGCTCGCGGCCCACGGCGTCGAGGCCGGGCGCATGACCGCGGTGGGCCTGGGCGAGTCGCGGCCGGTGGCCGACAACTCCACGCCGGCCGGCCGGCAGCAGAACCGGCGGGTCGAGATCGTGGTGGGACGCGGCGCGGGGAGCTGACCCCCCGCGCCGCGCGTTCCGGTCAGGTGACCGAGGTCTTCGAGGCCCCGGGCCGGGGCCTCAGACCAGCACCGGCTCCAGCTCGGCCGGCGCCGCGACGGGAGCCGGCCGGCTCCGCGCCTCGAGCTCCTGGGCGTCGAGCACCGCGATCGCCGCCATGTGCACCACGTCCTTGGTCTCGCAGCCGCGCTGGAGCACGTGGACCGCTTTTCTCATGCCCATGAGCACCGGCCCCACCGCCTCGGCGCCGCCCAGGCGCTGGACCAGCTTGTAGGCGACGTTGGCCGACTGGAGGTCGGGAAAGACGAGCACGTTGGCGCCGCCGGCGAGGGTGCTGAACGGGTAGAGCTCGTCGATCAGGGCGGGGACGACCGCCGTGTCGGCCTGCATCTCGCCGTCGACCACCAGCTCGGGACGGCGCTCGCGCACCAGGCGGGTCGCCTCGCGCACCTTGTCGACGAACGGGTGCTCGGCGCTCCCGAAGTTCGAGAACGAGAGCATGGCGACCCGCGGCTCGACCTCGAAGCGGCGGGCGACGTCGGCCGCCATGATGGCGATGTCGGCGAGCTCCGAGGCCGTCGGGTCGACGTTGACCGTCGGGTCGGCGAAGAAATAGACCTCGTCGCCCACCATCATCAGGTAGAGGCTTGCCACGCGGCAGACGTCGGCGCGCTTGCCGATCACCCGCAGCGCCGGCCGCACCGCCTCGGGAAAGTGCTGCCCCACGCCGCCCACCAGGGCGTCGGCGTCGCCCAGGTGGACCATCATGGCGGCCCAGGTGCCCGGGTCGGCCATGGCGGCGCGGGCGTCGGAGAGCGTCACGCCCTTCCTCTGGCGCAGCCGGAAGTACTCCTGGGCGTAACGCTCGCGCGCCCCCGGCTCGCCGGGCTCGACGAGGGTGACGCCGGCGAGGTCCACCCCCAGCTCGGCGACGCGGGCGAGGATCTGGTCCCGGTCGCCCAGCAGGATCGGGTGGGCGAAGCCCTCGTCGACGATGGCGTGGGCGGCGTGGAGCACCTTCTCCTCGGTGCCCTCGGGGAAGACCACCCGCTTGGGGTCGCGCTTGGCCCAGTTGATCATCACCCGGCGCACGTGGCGCGCCTTGCCCAGGCGGCGCTCGAGCTCCACCTTGTACGCCTCGATGTCGACCGGCTGCTGGGCGACGCCGGTCTCCATCGCCGCCTGGGCGACGGCCGCCGCCTCCCAGATCAGCACCCGGTCGTCGAACGGCTTGGGGATCAGGTAGTCGCGGCCGAAGCAAAGCTTGTCGAGGCCGTAGGCGCGCATCACCGAGTCGGGCACGTCCTCCTTGGCCAGGTCGGCCAGAGCCCGGGTGGCGGCGCGCTTCATCTCCTCGTTGATCGCCGTCGCCCGGACGTCGAGGGCGCCCCGGAAGATGAACGGGAAGCCCAGGACGTTGTTGACCTGGTTCGGGTAGTCGGAGCGGCCGGTGGCGATGATCACGTCCGGGCGGGCCGCCTTGGCCTCCTCGTAGGAGATCTCCGGATCCGGGTTCGCCATGGCGAAGACCACCGGGTCGGGCGCCATCGAGCGGATCATCTCCCGGGTGAAGCACCCCTTGCCCGAGAGCCCCACCAGGACGTCGGCCCCGGCGAGCGCGTCGGCCAGGGTGCGGGCCCCGGTGGTGGCCGCCAGGCTCTCCTTGTACGGGTTCATGTTCTCGGTTCGGCCGCGGTAGATCACCCCCGTCGAGTCGCAGAGGACGAGGTTCTCCGGCGCCACGCCGAGCGACAGGTAATAGCGGGCGCAGGCCAGCCCCGAGGCGCCGGCGCCGTTGACCACCACGCGCACCGAGCCGATCGGCTTGCCCACGAGCTCGAGGGCGTTCGTGAGCGCCGCGCCCGAGATGATCGCCGTGCCGTGCTGGTCGTCGTGGAAGACCGGGATCGAGAGCGAGGCCTTCAAGCGCTCCTCGATCACGAAGCACTCCGGCGCCTTGATGTCCTCGAGGTTGATGCCGCCGAAGGTGGGCTCGAGCAGCTCCACCGTGCGGATGATCTCCTCCGGGTCGTGGCTCGCCAGCTCGATGTCGAACACGTCGATGTCGGCGAAGCGCTTGAACAGGACGCCCTTGCCCTCCATCACCGGCTTGCCGGCCAGGGGGCCGATGTCGCCCAGGCCGAGGACGGCGGTGCCGTTCGAGACCACCGCCACCAGGTTGCCCTTGGCGGTGTAACGGTACGCCTCGTCCGGCGAGTCCGCGATGCGCAGGCAGGGCACGGCGACGCCCGGCGTGTAGGCGAGCGACAGGTCGCGCTGGGTGATGCAGGGCTTGCTCGGGATCACCTCGAGCTTCCCACGGCGCCCGCGCTCGTGGTACTCGAGGGCTTCTTCGTCACGGATGGTCATGAGGTTCCCTCCCGACCTTCCGTGATACGCCGTCCGGGCGGGCGGCGCCACGCCCCGTCGGGTGAGGGGCCGAGCGCCGCCGGGTGGGGGCTTCGGTGCGTCAGGCCGGCCGGGCCGGCTTCTCCGCGATCACCGTGTCGAACACCTTGCGGGTCGCGCCCGGGGCCGGGAAGCCGTCGCGGCGAGTCTCGATCAGCCGCCAGCCGGCGAAGCGCTCCGCCAGCTCGTCCGGGGCGAGCAGGCAGTGGCCGGCCGGCTCGAACATCTCCATGTAGGTCGTGCCCGCGATGAGCGTGTTGACCACCGCCCGGCCGCCGGGCCGGACGTGCTCCTGGAGGTCGCCCAGGATCCGGAGGGCCCGCGGGCGGGGGAAGAACATGAGCAGGCCGATCGAGACGATGGTGTCGTACGGGCGGTCGATCTCCCAGCGTCCGAGGTCCGCCTCGAAGGCGTCGATGCCCAGGCCTTCGAGGCGGGCGGCGTCCCGGATCCGGGCCACGGCGGTCGGGCTGGCGTCGACCGCGACCACCCGGTGGCCGCGCCGGGCCGCCGCCAGGGTCAGGTTGCCGAGCCCCGAGCCCAGGTCGAGGACGTCGCCCACGAGGTGATCGAGGGCCCGGGTCTCGAAGGGGTTGAGGACGAAGTCGCCCGCCGCGACCTGGCGCCGGAACTGGCGCTCGAAGAAGTCCACCGAAGACTCAGCGTAGCACGCGTCCGGGCCCGTCGCCGCGGTCGCCTTGGCACGGAGAGGTCCTCTTGGGACGAGATCGGACCCTGCCACCTCCGGTAAGATGGCTTCATGAGCGAGACCGCGACCAGGCTCCGCGGCTGGGCCGATATCCTGGCGGCGCCCGAAGAGCTCAAGGCCGAGATCCTGGGCGGCGAGCTCGTCACCTCCCCCCGGCCTCACCCGCGGCACGCCTTCACCCAGGCGGAGCTTTCGACCGACATCGCGGGCGCCTTTCAGCGGGGTCGCGGCGGCCCCGGCGGGTGGTGGATCCTGATCGAGCCCGACGTCTCCTTCGGACCCCACGACATCGTCGCGCCCGATCTGGTCGGCTGGCGTCGGGCGCGGGTCCCCGCGTTTCCCGAAGAGCAACCGATCGCGATCCGTCCCGACTGGATCTGCGAGGTCCTCTCCCCGCGAACGGCGAGCCGGGACCGGACGGCGAAGTCCGATCTCTACCTGCGCTCCGCGGTTCCCCACTACTGGTTGGCCGATCCCGAGGCCCGGACCCTCGAAGTCTTCGAGCTGGAGGAGGGGCGCTGGCTTCGGCTGGGTGCCTGGGGTGACGGTGACCGCGCTCGGGTCCCTCCGTTCGACGCGATCGAGCTCGAGGTCGGGGCCCTCTTCCCTCCGGAGTCGCCCCGGGCCGGCGCGTAGGATCCGGCCGGGCCCGTCGCCGCCCGGTCATCGGCTATCCTCTTCGCCGTCCATCATGGAGAGTCAGACGATGAGCCGAGGCAAGGGTCCCGAGGAGATGATGACCGCGGTCGCCGGGTCCATGCGGGAGCGCACGGGCCGGAGCCTCGAAGAGTGGGTCGAGCTCGTCGCCGGAAGCGGCATCGATCCCCTGGATCAGAGGGCGGTCCGCCGCTGGTTGAAGGACGAGCACGGCGTGCTCCAGAACTCCGCCTACGCCATCGCCCACGCCGCCGCCCGCGCCGCGGGCTGGGAGCCGCCGTCGGTCGAGGAGTCGATCGACCGCCAGCTCGCCGGGGCGAAGGCCGACCTGCGGCCGATCTTCGACGCCGTGCGCGCGGCGCTCGAGGACCTGGGCGACGACGTCCGGATCGAGGCCCGCGGCACCTACGTGCCCTTCGTGCGGCGCCGGCAATTCGCGGCCGTGGCGGCGGCGACCCGCACCCGGGTGGACGTCGGGCTGCGCTACACCGACCCTCCGGCCTCGGACCTCCTGGCGCCCGCGAGCGCCCCCGGGCAAGCGACCCACAAGCTGTCGCTCACCTCGGCCGACGAGGTCACCGACGAGGTCGAGGGGCTGCTGCGCGCCGCGTACGAGCAGAACGGCTAACGGTCCGTCCAGGGAGGGTTGGCGGACCGCGACCACCACCGCGAGCGAAGGGTCTCGCGCAGAGGCGCAGAGACGCAGAGGAGAGCGACCGAAGGGCGGAACCCGGCAGAGCCCTGCCCGGAGGGATGTCGTGGCTGCGGCGCACGAAAATCCACGCGCGGCTCGGACCGGGCGGTTGGGGTCGGAATCCGAGGCGGTCCCGGCCCGGGAGCCGCGCCTCTGCGCCTCTGCGGCTCTGCGCGATGCTTTTTCCGAGTCCGGTTGCCGGAGACGGCAGGGCTAACCGGTCGGGTCCGCGCAGGCCGCCGCGCGCGCGAGCAGGAGGTGGCGCTCGCGCTCGTTGGCGGTCATCGCGGCGGCGCGCTCGAGCTCGGAGCGCGCCTCGGCGTGGCGGCCGAGCTTGACGAGGAAGTCGCCGCGCACCGCCGGCAGCAGGTGGTAGCCCGCGAGGGACGGCTCCGCGGTAAGGGCCCGCGCAGGAAGAACTCCCAGCACCGAGGGCGTAAGGGCGCAATCCTCGCAAGGCGCGCGACTGAGGCATAGCGGGGCCTATGCCGCAGGGAGCGCAACGCCGCGAGGGTTGATGGAATTACGCCCGAATGCGGGAGTTATTCCTGCGCGGGCCCTAAGCGCGTCGGCGAGGGCGAGACCCGCCGCCGGCCCGTACGCCATGGCGACCGCCACCGCGCGGTTGAGCTCCACGACCGGCGAGGGCGCGGTCCGGGCGAGCGCCTCGTAGAGCGCCGCGATGCGCGGCCAGTCGGTCTCCTCCGCCGTCCGCGCCCGGGCGTGGCAGGCGGCGATCGCGGCCTGGAGGGCATAGGGGCCGAGCGCGCCGCCCAGGGCCTCGGCCCGGGCCAGCGCCGCGAGGCCCCGGCGGATGAGCAGGTGGTCCCAGCGCCCCCGGTCCTGGTCGGCGAGGAGGATCGGCTCGCCCGCCGGGCCGAGGCGCGCCCGGGTGCGCGAGGCCTGGATCTCCATGAGCGCCACCAGGCCGTGGACCTCCGGCTCCCGGGGCGCGAGCCCGGCCAGGACGCGGCCGAGGCGCAGGGCGTCGTCGCAGAGTGCCGGCCGCATCCAGTCGTCGCCGGCGGTGGCGGTATAGCCCTCGTTGAAGATCAAGTAGACGACCTCGAGCACCGAGGCCAGGCGCGCTTCGAGCTCGGCCCCGCGGGGCACCTCGAAGGGCACGCCCGCGTCGGCCAGCGCCCGCTTGGCCCGGACGATCCGCTGGGCGACGGTGGGCACCGGCACCAGGAAGGCGCGGGCGATCTCCTCCGTCGTCAGGCCGCCGAGCAGCCGGAGCGTGAGCGCCAAGCGCGCCTCGGTCGAGAGCACCGGGTGGCAGGCCGTGAAGATGAGGCGCAGCAGGTCGCCGCCCACCGGGTCGTCGAGGGCGGCTTCGAGGTCCGGCGGCGGCTCGGCCCGGTGCGGATCGAGCTCGGAGCCGAGCTCGGCGTGCTTCCTCCGGTGGAGGCTCCTCCGGCGCAGCAGATCGATGCCGCGCCGCTTGGCCGTGGTCATGAGCCAGGCCCCCGGGTTGTCCGGGATGCCCGACGCGGGCCAGGTCTCGAGGGCGGCGACGAGGGCGTCCTGCGCCAGGTCCTCGGCGAGCCCTACGTCGCGGACCCTCCCGGCGAGCCCGGCGATCAGGCGCGACGACTCGATCCGCCAGACCGCCTCGATGGCGCGATGGGTCTCGGCCTCCGTCACGGTCCGATCACACCATCACCGGGCCGCCGCCGCAAGGCCGGGACGGCCCGCCGGCCTTGCTCCTCGTCGCCTAGGGGCGGGCCCTTAGGCCGCGCCGCGCCTGCCTCGGAGCGCCTGGCCAGCGACGGGAAATCCCGGGCAGACACACACGGTCCATTGCACGTCGGCGAGGCACGGGCCGTCGCTTCTCCTGTTACTCAGTAGTATGCTATATTAAGGATAGATGAACGGGCTAGGCCGCCGGTCCCCGGGACCGTCGGAAGCCTCCGCGGTCCGTGGAGGGATCCTCTCTCCACCATCGGCCCGGTCGGGGAGCCCATCTACTGGAGGCGAACTCATGGAGACTCGTATCTGGTCACTCATCGCCTTGGGGCTACTTCTCTGCGGATCGCCGGTCGCGGGGAAGTCCCGTCCCGAGCGCCTCGCGGCAGGCGCCCTCCCGGCGTCCGCCGCCTCGCAGCAACCGGTGAAAGTGGGCGAAGAGGTGCGGCACCAGCTCCGCTCCCCACGCTTCTCCGGGCCTCGGACGCCCGGCGAGGTCACGCTCGCGTGGACCGAGGAGATCCACTACCCGGGTGCGACCTACATCGCCCCGCACTTCCAGGTGCTCGCCCTGCCGCCGGGCGCCCACGTGGTCGTCCGCTCGCCGGACGGCGTTCGCCAGTGGACCTACCCCGATCCGGACAAGGGGAGAGTCGGGCCCGCGGGCTTCTGGGGCATCCACATCGAGGGCGACACCGCCGTCGTCGAGCTCTTCGCGAGCGTCCCCGTCGCCGCGGGAGCCGTGCTCATCGACCGCTTCGCCCGTGGCCTCGGCGAGTGGGAGAGCGTGGCGCTCGGCACCATCGGCGAGGAGGCGATCTGCGGTACGGACGACACTCGGGAGGCCCGCTGCTACGCATCCAGCGAGCCTACCGCCTACCTGCGCTCGCGCGCCGTGGCGCGCCTGTTGATCAACGGCACCAGCGGATGCACGGGCTGGTTGGTGGGGAGCCAGGGGCACGTCATGACGAATCAGCACTGCATCGGCAGCTCGTCGGCGGCGCAGAACACGGACTTCGAGCTCATCGCCGAGGGACCGACCTGCAGCACCAGTTGCAAGGCGGCCGGGGCGTGCCGAGGCGTCGTGGTGGCCACCTCGTCCACGCTGGTCAAGGCCAACTCCAGCCTCGACTACTCCCTGGTCAGGCTGCCGAACAACCCCACCGGTACCTACGGCTACCTCCAGATGCGCGGCGCGGGACCCAGGGTGGACGAGCGCATCTACATCCCTCAGCACCCGCAGTTCTGGGGCAAGCGCCTGGCCCTGGTCTCGACGGACTCGCACGACCAGTCCGGCTTCTGCGAGATCTTCGGCCTCTCGGAGCCGGGTTGCACCGGGTCCGGCCTGGACGTCGGCTACTTCGCAGACACCCAGGGCGGCTCGTCGGGCTCGCCCGTGATCGCCTACGGCGACCACCAGGTCGTCGCCCTCCACCACTGCGCCAGCTGCCCCAACCGGGGGGTGCCGATCGACGACGTCATCGGCAGCCTCGGATCGAGCCTGCCCACGAACAGTGTGGCGACCTCCTGCAGCGGCACGTCGGGCCAGTGGCAGGGCTGCCGGGGCACCGGTTGCCACGTGTGCTCGGAGCTGGTCGCCAACTACCCGCTGTATTTCAAGAACAACCCCCTGTGCATCTCGAACCCGAACTGCCAGGGCAGCTACTTCACGTGCAGCTCCAAGTGCCCGGCGCCCGACTCGGCCGATGCCTGCAACGGCACGTCGGGCCAGTGGCAAGGCTGCCGGGGTACCGGCTGCCACGTGTGCTCGGAGCTGGTCGCCAACTACGCGTGCTACTTCCGCAACCACCCGTTCTGCATCACGAACGGGAACTGTCAGGGCAGCTACTTCACCTGCAATGCCAACTGCCCCGCTCCCACCGCGGCCGATCGGTGCTGAGGGCGGCCCTCACCGGCGGCGGGTGCATCGTTCCCCACGGCCCACGAATTTGACGGCCGGCGGTGATCTCTTCAGAATGTCGGCGATGAAACTCGCCTTCTTGAAGGCCCCGGTGGGCGGGATCATCGGTCTCGAGATGATCACCTTCGTCGAGCCGCTGGGGCTCGAGTGCGTGGCCGGGGGCCTCGAGCAGGACGGCCACGCGTGCCGGATCGTCGACCTGCGGATCGACGGCTTCGAGCCCGGCCTCGCCAAAGCCCGCGCCTTCGAGCCCGAGATCGTGGGGCTCCAGTGCAACTTCACGACCGAGCGCTTTCGCCTGCTGCGCCTCGCCCGGCGGGTCAAGGAGGTGCTCCCCGAGGCGCTGCTGGTCGTGGGCGGGCACGACGCCTCGCGCGATCCCGAGTGGTTCCTGCACCCGGCGATCGACGTGGTGGCGGTGGGCGATGGCGAGGAGATCCTGCCGGCGCTGGTCGCCGCCTACGAGCGGGGCGAGGATCTCGCGCGGGTGCCGGGGCTGCTCCTCAACCGGCCGGGCGGCGCGGTCGCGACCGGCCACGCGCCGGCGCGCGACGACATCGACGAGCTCCCCATGCCGGCGCGCCACCTGATCGCCGACTACGCCGGCGAGTACTACATCAGCTTCCGGCGTCCTCTGGCGCTCCTCGAGACCGCCCGCGGCTGCCCCTTCAAGTGCAACTTCTGCTCGGTCTGGAAGTTCCACGAGAGCACCTTCCGCGAGAAGTCGCCCGACCGGGTGGTCCGCGAGCTCGCCCAGATCCAGGCGCCCAACGTCTTCATCACCGACGACATCTTCTGGATGAACGTCCGGCGGGGGCGCGAGCTGGCGGCCGCGATCAAGGCGTCGGGCATCCGCAAGCACTACACCATCCAGACCCGCTCGGACATCATCACCCGCTTCCCCGAGCTCATCGAGACCTGGCGCGAGTGCGGCAAGATGACGATCTTCCTGGGCCTCGAGAAGATCGACGACGCCGGCCTCTCCTCGGTCAACAAGAAGAACACCGTCGCCAACAACGATCGGGCGATCGAGATCCTCCAGGACCTGGGCGTCGGCTACACCCCGAACTTCATCGTCGACCCGAGCTGGGAGCGCGAGGACTTTGCCAAGCTCAAGCGCCGGATCGACAAGACCGGTGCCTACAACAGCGGCTTCTCGGTGCTCACCCCGCTGCCCGGCACCGACCTGTGGGACGAGGTCGAGGACGACGTCGTCACCGAGGACTGGGAGCTCTTCGACATCACCCACTCGGTGCCCCCACGCGGCTCCCCCTCGACGAGTTCTACCGCGAGCTCGGCGGCCTGTGGAAGCACACCATGGACGTGCGCTACGCCGAGCACGGCCGGCTGAAGGTCCACCTCGGCCTGCTCGCGGCGCTGGCCACCCGCCAGGTGACCTTCCGGGCCCTGCGCAAGGGGATGCGCATGGGTACCGTCCTCTCCCGACCGGAGACCTTCCTCCGCGCCCACCGCGAGAGCGACGAGCGGCTCGGCTCGATGGCCGAGGTCCTCGGCGAGATCCGCCCCCGCCCCGCCGCCCAGGCGAGGTGAAGCCCGCGGACCGGGAGCCCGACTACTTCCGAACCCGCACGCCGCGCTCCGGATCCCACGCCAGGAGCTTGTCGCTTCGGGGCAGCGGCGCCTCGGGGACCTCGCCCACCGCGACGCCGTACTTCCAGTCCGCCGGGCAGATGGCGACGTAGCGGGCGTAGCCGCCCAGCCCGCCCTGGAGCTTCGGGTAGCCGATGGTCACCAGGCAGCCGGCCTCCGGCACCTGGTCGAGGTTTGCCACGCCCTCGGCCTGGGTGTAGCCGTGGTGCATGAGCCAGTGCTCGCTCTCGAGGTTCGGCGTGTCGTCGGTGTCGAGGGGCTCGTGGCCGTGAAACAGGATGTGGCGCTCCTCGTGGAGGAGCTCGAGGGCCGCGAGCGAGACCCCCGGGAAGACCGCCCGCGTCGCGAGGGCGGGATCGGGCCAGTCCTTCGACCAGTCGGAGCGGACCATGACCACCGAGCCCGCGGGGATCCGGCCGTGCCGGGCCTCCCAGCGCTCGACGTCCGAGACCTGGAGGGCGTAGCCCGGGTCTTTGGCCACCTGGTCGACGATCGAGATCACCACCAGCGGCCGGACCGCGTAGGTCGCGGGCAGCTCGTCGATGGACGGGTACTCCGGGGCCCAGTGGGCCGGCGGGTCGAGCTGGGTGCCGAGCTGGTCGGTGGCGAGGTCGTAGTGGGTCGCCTCGAAGCCGTCGGTCGCGTAGCGATAGGGCTCGCCGGTCGCCGGGTCGAGCGACGGCCCGAAGTGCGACGGCCCGAAGCCCTTCCAGACCGGGATCGAGGGGGAGATCGTGTGGGTCAAATCGACGTACTTGGCGCCCGCGAGCGCCCGGCCGTAGATCGGCCACAGGCCGGCGGCCGGGGCCAGGAGCACCAGAACCAGGGCGAGCGCGGCCGGCAGCGCCTGGACGTAGAGGATCTTGCGGCTGGCGGTCGCCGCCCCGAACAGGCCGGCGACGAGCACGCAGGCGAGGAAGAAGACCTTGACGGCGGTGCCGGCCGGGCCCAGGACCAGCCCCCAGACGAGGCCGGCCGCCAGGAAGCCGTTGTAGAGCCCCTGGTTGGCGGCCAGGGTCTTCGAGGCCGCCGCGGCCTCGCGGGTCTGGCCGAACGCGCGCCGGCCGGCCGGCTGGTCCCACAGGAACATCTCGAGGACCAGGAAGTAGAGGTGGAGCGCGGCGACCAGGCCGACGGCGACGTTGGCGATCGTGGACACGGGGCCTCCTCGAAGGGGCAAGGCGGTCGAGGGCTTCCGAGAGCCCGGGAAGCTTACACCGGCCGCGCCGGCAGACCGTCGAAGAAGTCGACCGTCCCCGACTCGAGCGAGTACTCGGCGCCGACGATCAGGAGGCCGTCCCGCTCGATCCGCTCCTCCAGGATCCGCGAGCCGTGCCGCAGGTGATCCGCCGAGGCGCGGACGTTCGCCCGCACGGCGTGGCGCAGCAGGGCTTCCCGGTCGCCCCGGAGGCCGGTCTCGAGGAGCGTCTCCACCGACGGCCGGATGCGCTCGACGATCGAGAGG
This sequence comes from uncultured Acidobacteriota bacterium, assembly GCA_963837945.1. Classification (GTDB taxonomy): domain Bacteria; phylum Acidobacteriota; class Thermoanaerobaculia; order Multivoradales; family DATKCC01; genus CAVUBL01. The sequence continues at coordinate 218,119 of CAWIQD010000006.1, read as the reverse complement.
AGGTTGGGCGAGCGGGTCTCGCTCGGGCGCTCGAGCTCGGCGAGGGTGGCCTGGACGGCGCCGCAGCCCGAGTGGCCCAGGACCACGACGAGCCGCGTGCCGAGCACCTCGGCTGCGTACTCGACGCTGCCGACGAGCGACGGCGCCACGACGTTGCCGGCCACCCGGATCACGAACAGGTCGCCCAGGCCCTGGTCGAAGACGATCTCCGCCGGCACCCGGGAATCCGCGCAGCCGAGGACGACGGCGAAGGGCTCCTGGCCGGAGACCAGCTCCGCCCGCAGCGCCGGGCTGGCGAGGGTGCACCGGCTGGGCGCGCCGGCGGCGAACCGGCGATTGCCGTCGCGCAGGCGGTCGAGGGCTTCGAGGGCGGGGATCACGGGGGACTGGTGATCGACGGTCGGGACGAGAGGGGCTCGGCTCGCCCGGGGCTCAGAGGGGTTCCCAGATCGGTTCGAGGTCCAGGACGAAGCCGGGCAGCTCGGGGTCGCCGGCGACCGTCGCCGGGTTCTCGAGCACCTCCGCCTCCCGACCGGGCCGGTAGACGTGTACCCGGCGCGCCTGCGGATCGATCAGCCAGCCCAACCGGGCGCCGTTGTCCCGGTACTCCTCCATCTTGGCTTTCAGGGCCGCCAGGCGGTCGGGTGGGGACTTGATCTCCACCACGAAGTCCGGACACAGGGGCAAAAACCTCTCGCGCCGCTCCGGGGAGATGTCGGCCAGGCGGGAGCGGAGCACCCACGAGGCATCCGGGGCTCGCATCGCCTGGTCGGGGAGAACGTAGCCGCCGGAGGAGTCCGTGACCACGCCGCGGCCATCTGCTCTTGCCCAGTCGCTCAAGGCCCTCACGACTTCCGCGCTTCTCCGGCTACTCGCCCAGCCCGCTGGCGTCATGACGATCAAGTCTCCCTTCGCGTCGCGCTCGATCCGGAGCTCCGGGTTCCGTGCGCACAGCTCGAAGAGCTCGTCGTCCGTCCGGGGGACCACGCTTCCCAGGTCGAGGAGGAGCGGTTCAGGCTCGATGTGGACCGAGATGCCTCGCATGGCGGCGTCAAAAGGTTAGCACGGGCCTTCGGTCCCTCACCGCGGCGCCGCAGGCGCCGGAGGCTCGCGGGCTACCACCGAGCCGTCCGGTGTCTGTGGGCAGGCTTGCTGCGGCCGAGACAGAGCTCGGCCTGGGGACCGGGTGCGCCAGGGACGGGGCATCATCTCCGGCGAGACGTCCGGTGCCTGCCGGAACGTTCGCCCGGCCGGGACAGAGCTCGGCCTGGGGACCGGGTGCGTCAGGGGATGGGGCCTCGTCTCCGGCGAGGTGCCTGGTGCCTGCCGGACCGTTCGCCCGGCCGAGACAGAGCTCGGCCGCTTGTACGCCCGCGAGGGTGCATGGTCAGAGAGGTGCGAGTCCTCTCCAGGCATACGCTCTCCGGCCTGTAATCGACTCTGACTGCGTCGCCGCGAGGCGGGGTGGGGAGTAGGAGGAGATGAGCGATCAGTCCGTAGGCAACGAACCCGATTCGGCCGGTAGGACTCGGCGAGCCTGCAAGCGAATGGCGAAGCCCGGACCCGGGAGAGCCGGGGTGCCCGTCGCGCTGAGGGGTAGCGTGCGAAAGCGTGGGCGGGGGGCCTACAGGTGGTTGGGGACGGAATGATCGCGACGGCCAGGCACCGTAAGCGGGGAGACCTGTCGTCCACGAGGAGAAGCAGGGCGGCAGGAGTCAGAGCTTCCATAGTAGCGAGGAAGCGCCGTAATGGGCGTGGAGCGAAGGGAAGCAGGAAGGTGGATGCGTGACGGCCAGGACGAGAGACGAGACCCCGGCGCGAGTGGGGCGAGCCCCTAACCCCGGCGGAGAGGTCCGGTCCCGATGGGGCTGGGCCGAACCCTCGGTCTGGACGGAGCGCATGCTGCGGGCCCTGGAGACCGGGGTCCGAGGAGGGACGTGGTTCAGCCTGATCGACAAGGTCTGCCGGAAGCAGACGCTTCTGCGCGCGTTCGAGAGAGTCGAGCGCAACGGGGGCGCCGCGGGGGTAGATCACGTCACCGTGGATCACTACGGATCGCGCCTGGAGGAAGAGGTGGAGACGCTGACGGCGTCCTTGCGGGACGGTAGCTACCGCCCGCAGGCGGTGCGTCGGCGGTGGATCCCCAAGCCGGGAAGCCGCGAGAAGCGGCCCCTGGGGATTCCGACGGTGCGCGATCGGGTGGTGCAGGGCGCGTTGCGCTTGGTCCTGGAGCCGATCTTCGAGCGGGATTTCGCCGAGCACAGCTACGGCTTCCGCCCGGGGCGCGGGTGCCGGGAAGCGCTGGAGCGGGTCGAGGAGCTCCTCGACTCGGGCCACACCTGGGTGGTGGACGCCGACCTGCGCCGGTACTTCGACACGATCGATCCGGAGCGCCTGCTGGCGCGGGTGCGCGAGAAGGTATCGGACGGGCGAGTGCTCGCCCTGGTCGAGTCCTTTCTCGAGCAAGAGGTACTGGACGGACTGGAGAGCTGGACGCCCGAGCGGGGAACCCCGCAAGGCGCGGTGATCAGCCCCCTACTGGCCAACATCTACCTCGACCCGCTGGACCATCTTCTGGCCCGCGAGGGCTTCGAGATGGTGCGCTACGCCGACGACTTCGTGATCCTGTGTCGGAGCGAGACCGAGGCCCGCCGGGCGCTTGCCCTGGTGGAGGCGTGGACGGCCCAGGAGGGCCTGAGCCTTCACCCGGACAAGACGGCGGTGGTGGATACCACCGAGCGGGGTGGCTTCGACTTCCTGGGGTACCACTTCGAACGGGGCTACCAATGGCCCCGCGACAAGAGCCTCCGGAAGCTCAAGGACACCCTGCGCCGCAAGACCCGGCGCACCAACGGTCACAGCCTCGATCGGATCACCTGGGACGTCAGCCGGACGTTGCGTGGTTGGTACGAGTACTACCGCTACAGCCACCCGACGACCTTCCGGCCGCTCGACCGGTGGATCCGCATGCGCCTGCGCAGCATCTTACGCAAGCGTCGCCGAGGCCGAGGCCGGGGCCGCGGTCGCGACCACCAGCGCTGGCCCAACGCCTTCTTCGCCGAGCATGGGCTGTTCAGCCTCGAAACCGCCTATGCCTCGGACCCGCAGTCCTCTCGTAGGTGAACCACCAACCGGAGAGCCGGATGCGGGAGATCCGCACGTCCGGTTCGGAGGGAGGGGGGGCAGGGAATCCAACCTGCCCTCCCTACCCCTATCATGGGCCTGTTGCGGTAGGGAGTTGCATGGGCGGATGAAGCGGCCGAGCTCCGCCTCGGCCGTGTTGCGGGGTCCGACCCCGGAGGGCCGGGGGTCCCGCCCGGCGACGTCCGAGCCGAGCCGGCGCGACCCCTGTGGGCAGCCAACGCCCTCTCGGGGCGAGGCGAAGGCGAGGTGGGCGCCGACGCCGGCGAGGTGCCTGGTGCCTGCCGGACCGTTCGCCCGGCCGAGGCAGAGCTCGGCCGCTTGTACGCCCGCGAGGGTGCATGGTCAGAGAGGTGCGAGTCCTCTCCAGGCATACGCTCTCCGGCCTGTAATCGACTCTGACTGCGTCGCCGCGAGGCGGGGTGGGGAGTAGGAGGAGATGAGCGATCAGTCCGTAGGCAACGAACCCGATTCGGCCGGTAGGACTCGGCGAGCCTACAAGCGAATGGCGAAGCCCGGACCCGGGAGAGCCGGGGTGCCCGTCGCGCTGAGGGGTAGCGTGCGAAAGCGTGGGCGGGGGGCCTACAGGTGGTTGGGGACGGAATGATCGCGACGGCCAGGCACCGTAAGCGGGGAGACCTGTCGTCCACGAGGAGAAGCAGGGCGGCAGGAGTCAGAGCTTCCATAGTAGCGAGGAAGCGCCGTAATGGGCGTGGAGCGAAGGGAAGCAGGAAGGTGGATGCGTGACGGCCAGGACGAGAGACGAGACCCCGGCGCGAGTGGGGCGAGCCCCTAACCCCGGCGGAGAGGTCCGGTCCCGATGGGGCTGGGCCGAACCCTCGGTCTGGACGGAGCGCATGCTGCGGGCCCTGGAGACCGGGGTCCGAGGAGGGACGTGGTTCAGCCTGATCGACAAGGTCTGCCGGAAGCAGACGCTTCTGCGCGCGTTCGAGAGAGTCGAGCGCAACGGGGGCGCCGCGGGGGTAGATCACGTCACCGTGGATCACTACGGATCGCGCCTGGAGGAAGAGGTGGAGACGCTGTCGGCGTCCTTGCGGGACGGTAGCTACCGCCCGCAGGCGGTGCGTCGGCGGTGGATCCCCAAGCCGGGAAGCCGCGAGAAGCGGCCCCTGGGGATTCCGACGGTGCGCGATCGGGTGGTGCAGGGCGCGTTGCGCTTGGTCCTGGAGCCGATCTTCGAGCGGGATTTCGCCGAGCACAGCTACGGCTTCCGCCCGGGGCGCGGGTGCCGGGAAGCGCTGGAGCGGGTCGAGGAGCTCCTCGACTCGGGCCACACCTGGGTGGTGGACGCCGACCTGCGCCGGTACTTCGACACGATCGATCCGGAGCGCCTGCTGGCGCGGGTGCGCGAGAAGGTATCGGACGGGCGAGTGCTCGCCCTGGTCGAAGCCTTTCTCGAGCAAGAGGTACTGGACGGACTGGAGAGCTGGACGCCCGAGCGGGGAACCCCGCAAGGCGCGGTGATCAGCCCCCTACTGGCCAACATCTACCTCGACCCGCTGGACCATCTTCTGGCCCGCGAGGGCTTCGAGATGGTGCGCTACGCCGACGACTTCGTGATCCTGTGTCGGAGCGAGACCGAGGCCCGCCGGGCGCTTGCCCTGGTGGAGGCGTGGACGGCCCAGGAGGGCCTGAGCCTTCACCCGGACAAGACGGCGGTGGTGGATACCACCGAGCGGGGTGGCTTCGACTTCCTGGGGTACCACTTCGAACGGGGCTACCAATGGCCCCGCGACAAGAGCCTCCGGAAGCTCAAGGACACCCTGCGCCGCAAGACCCGGCGCACCAACGGTCACAGCCTCGATCGGATCACCTGGGACGTCAGCCGGACGTTGCGTGGTTGGTACGAGTACTACCGCTACAGCCACCCGACGACCTTCCGGCCGCTCGACCGGTGGATCCGCATGCGCCTGCGCAGCATCTTACGCAAGCGTCGCCGAGGCCGAGGCCGGGGCCGCGGTCGCGACCACCAGCGCTGGCCCAACGCCTTCTTCGCCGAGCATGGGCTGTTCAGCCTCGAAGCCGCCTATGCCTCGGACCCGCAGTCCTCTCGCAGGTGAACCACCAACCGGAGAGCCGGATGCGGGAGATCCGCACGTCCGGTTCGGAGGGAGGGGGGGCAGGGAATCCAACCTGCCCTCCCTACCCCTATCATGGGCCTTTTGCGGTAGGGAGTTGCATGGGCGGATGAAGCGGCCGAGCTCCGCCTCGGCCGTGTTGCGGGGTCCGACCTCGGCGCCCGAGGTGTCAACCGTTCCATGAGGCGCAATCGAGGAGTCCGACCCCGGAGGGCCGGGGGTCCCGCCCGGCGACGTCACGGGCCGCGCACTCGAGAGCCTTGCGGAGTCCGACCCCGCCGGCGCGCGGACCGTGTCGAGGCGCGGCTCCTCCGCCCCGAAGTTCTAGCAAGCCGCGCCGTTCGCAAGGGCGGGACCCCCGGCCCGGCCCAAGGGGCTCGCTCAGAGAATCCTTCCGCATTCGGTCGCCCCGGCATCCAACCTCGCGGCGTTGCGCTCCCTGCGACAGAGTCCCTACTATGCCTCCGTCGCGCGCCTTGCGAGGTCTGCGCCTGGACGCCCTCGGTGCAGGAAGTCTTCTCTGGGCGAGCCCTTACTCGGAAGCCAACGCCACCACCGGATCCACTCGCGTCGCCCGCCGCGCCGGGATCGCCGTCGCCGCCAGCACCACCAGCGTCAGCACCCCCGCCACCGCCAGGAACACCGCCGGATCGAGCGGCTCCACCCCGTAGAGCATCCCCGCCATCGCCCGGGTCAGGAACACCGCCCCGGCGAGGCCGATCCCCAGACCCACCGCCAGCACCCGCACCCCCTGCCCCAGCACCAGGCGGAACACCTCTCCGGTCGACGAGCCCAGCGCCACCCGGATCCCCAGCTCTCGGGTGCGCTGCGCCACCGCGTAGGCCAGCACCCCGTAGATCCCCACCGCCGCCAGGAAGAGGGCGATCACGGCGAACGCCGCCGCCAGCAGCATCGGAAGCTTGGTGTCGGCCAGCGCCCGGTCGATCCGCTCGTCCATGGTCATCACGTCGTCGAGGGGCAGCTCCGGGTCGATCGCGCCGAGCGCGTGCCGGACCCCCGGCACCAGCGCCTTCGGATCGCCGGAGGTCGCGAGCGCCACAGTCAGGTAGCCCGTCGGTTCCTGGCTCTCCGGGAAGTAGTAGGCCCCGTGGTTGGTCTCCCCCGAGAGATCCGAGACCAGGATCTCGTCCACCACTCCCACCACGGTCCGCCACTCGATCTTCGAGTCACGGTCCCGCAGCTCGGGCACCCCCAGGTAGATCCGCCCGCCGATCGGGTCGCGGCCCGGCCAGTACTTCTTCGCCATCCAGCGGTCGACGATCGCCATCTTCTGCGAGTCCGCCGTGTCCCGCGCATCGAACGGCCGGCCCTCGGTCACCTTGATCCCCATGGTTTCGAAGTAGCCGGGCGAGACGACGCGCTGGAAGGGCGCGCGGACCGACTCCCCGGGCTGGGCCCGATAGCCCTCGACGGTGATCACGCTCGAGCTCGAGTTGCTCCCGAAGGGGATCGCGTCGGTCAGGCCGGCGTGCTCCACCCCGGGCAGGGTCCGCGCCCGCTCGAGGAAGCGCTCGGCGAACGCACGCTGATCCTCGTCCTTCGGGTACCGGCTGTCGGGCAGCGAGACGGTGGCCGTCAGCACGCCGTCGGGCTGGAAGCCCGGATCGACCGCCAGCAACTTCTCGAAGCTCGCGAGCAGGAAGCCCGCTCCCACCAGGAGGACGAAGGCGAAGGCGACCTGCAGGGAGACCAGGGCGGTGCGGGCCCAGACGGCGCGGCGCGAGGCGCTTCCGGTCCGGTCCTCCTCGCGGAAGATCGAGGAGAGGTCCGCGCGGAACACCTGGACCACCGGGATCAGCCCGAAGACCGCGCCCAGGGCGAGGGCCACGGTCAGGGTGACCAGGAGCACGCCGCCGTCCATCCCGATCTCGGCGCCGCGCGGGATGTGCTCGGCGCCGAGGGTGGAAAGCAACGCCAGGCTCCAGTCGCCGGCGAGGAGGCCGAGGGCGCTGCCGACGAGGGTGAGCACCAGGTTCTCGGTGATGAGCTGGCGGGCCAGCCGCCCCCGTCCCGCGCCCAGGGCGCAGCGCATGGCGAGCTCCTTCTGGCGGGTGCTGGTGCGCACCAGGATCAGGTTCGCGATGTTGACGCAACCGATCAGGAGGACGAAGAGGGCGCCGCCCAGGAGCAGCGCCAGCTTCGGCCGGATGTCGCGGATCATGTCGTCGCGCCAGGGCGCGACGACGGTGTGGAAGCCGGCGTCGATCAGGAGCTGCTTGAACTGGGGGAAGCGCTCGAGGTTGCGGGCGTTCAGGGCGTCGACCTGGGCCCGGGCCTGGGCGACGGAAGCGCCGGGCGCGAGGCGGGCGATCATCTGCCAGGAGTTCGAGTGGCGCCGGTCGTCGGAGCGGTCCTCGGCGGTGAAGGCCGCCGGGATCACGAGCTGGGTCCGCGTGTCGGGGACCTCGAAGCCCCGGGGCAGGACCCCGATCACGGTATAGGGCTCGCCGTCGAGGCGGAGGTCCCGGCCCAGGGCGTCGTCCCGGCCGCCGAACAGGCGCTGCCACATGCCGTAGGTCAGGATCACCTTCTTGTCGTTGCCCACCTCGCCGTCTTCGGCGGTGAACGCGCGTCCCCGGACCACCGAAACGCCGAGCACGTGGAGGATCGAGGGCGTGGCGAGCAGGGCGCGAACCCGCTCGGGAGTGTCGCCGTGCTCCAGCGCCGGCCCCCGGGTCCGGAACAGCGCTACGCTCTCGAAGGCCGGCACCTCCTTCTTGCGGTCGTAGAAGTCCGGCACGCCGTTCGAGACCCGCTCGACGCCGGCGCCGGGGTAGCTGTTGTTGAGGATCACCAGCCGGTCGGAGCCGGGGAAGGGAAGCGGCTCGAGGACCACCGAGCGGAAGACGCTGAAGGCGGCCACCGCCGCGCCCATGCAGAGCGTCAGCGTGACGAGGACGGTGATCGTGAAGGCGCGGCCGCGCACCAGGGTGCGGAAGGCGTGGCGAAGGTCCCGGCCCAGGAGCTCGGGACGGGTGCGGTCGGGGCGCGGCGGTCGGTCGGTCATCGGCGGTCTCCTCCCCGGCGGTCCGGGCAGCGGGCCGTCCATCCGGTCTAACGACGTCGCGGGGTCGGAGGTTTCAAGGGCGGCGAGACGAGGTGCTCTGCTAGGCTGGGCCCCGATGACGGGCAAGGAGTTCCTGCACGCGGTGGCCCACGGCCGGACCGACCTGCTCCAGCTCCTCGTCGAGATCCTGGACCAGATCGGTGCAACCTACTGCGTGATCGGCGGGCTGGCGGTCAACGCCTTCGCCGAGCCGGTGGTCAGCCTGGATCTGGATGTGGTGGTGGCGGCGGATCGCGTGGCAGGAGTGACCGACCTCGCGGTGGCTCGCGGGTTGAAGGTCGAGACGTTCGGCCACCGCGTCAACCTGGCGAGCGCGGAGTCCGACCTGAGGATCCAGCTCCAGACCGACCCGAGGTACCAAGACTTTCTGCCCCGGGCCCGGCCGTGCCAGGTCCTGGGCTATACCCTGCCTGTGGCGGCGGTCGAGGACGTCCTCCAGGGAAAGCTCTGGGCCTACCAGGACGAGACGCGACGGCCCAGCAAGCGACAGAAGGACCGAGTGGTCCGTCAACCTTCAATTGACGGGTCCCGACGGTCCTTCACGCCGCTGGCGGCGTTGCTCCTCCTCGACGTAGGCCCCGCTACGCCTGCGTCGGAGCGCCTGGCCAGCGACGCGAAATCCTCGCCGGATACCTCTGTCAAATGAAGATTGACGAACCACTAGCCGACATTGCCCGCCTCGTCGAGTCCCGGCCCGAGCTGGAAGCGCGCCTTCCCCGCTCCGTCCGGGAGCGGATCGGGTAGGGAGCCGCCGGAAACCTACTCGCCGCGGAGCACCTCCACCGGGTCGACCGTCGCGGCGCGGCGGGCCGGGCGGTAGCAGGCACCGAACGCGATCGCCAGGAGCAGGACCGAGACCGTCGCCAGGGTCACCGGGTCCCAGGGCGCGACGCCGAAGAGCAGCGAGCTCGCGAAGCGGCCCAGGACGAGGGCGCCGGCCGCCCCCACGGCCACGCCCACCAGGGTCAACCCCACCCCCTGGCGCACCACCAGGCGGAGCACCTCGCCGGGCGCCGCGCCGAGCACCATCCGGGTGCCGATCTCGCGGCGGCGCTCGGCGACCGAGAAGGCGAGCACGCCGTAGACCCCCACCGCCGCCAGGACGAGGGCCAGGGCTCCGAAGGCGACCAGCAGCACCATGGACAGGCGCCGGGTGAGCAGGCTCTCGGCGAGCTGCTCGCGCATCGTGGTGACGCCGTAGACCGGCTGCTCGGGGTCGACCTCCCGGATCGCCGCGCGCAGCGGGTCGGCCAGGGCCTCGGGGTCGCCGGCGGTGTGGACGACGAAGGTCATGCCCGTCCGGGGCATCTGGCGGTAGGAGACGTAGATCGTCTCCTTCTCGACCGGGCGCTCGAGGTCCTGGACCTTGACCGGCGCCACCACGCCGACGATGGGGATCCAGGGCGATCCCGAGTCCGGGCCGCCCCGGCTCAGGCGGCCGGCGAGGGGGTCCTTGCCCTGGAAATACTTGTCGACCAGACGCCTGTCGACCACCGCCACCGCCGGCGAGTCGGCCCGGTCGAAGCGGGTGAATCCGCGCCCCTGGAGCACCGGGATGCCGACGGTGGCGAAGTAGCCGTCGTCGACCACCCGGATCAGGGCGTGGGGCGCCGACTCGCCCTCGGCCGGGGTGTAGCCCTCGATCGAGTAGGAGCCCGAGGAGGAGCTCATGGAGAACGGCGCCGAGCTGATCACGCCGGCCGAGACGACGCCGGGCAGGGCGCGCACCCGTTCGAGCGCCCGGTCGAAGAAGGCCACGATCTCGCGCGGCTCGCCGTAGCGCGCCTCGGGCAGGTCGACCTGGGCGAGCAGCAGGTGGTCCGGCCGGAAGCCCGGGCTCTCCTGGGAGAGGGCGGCAAGCGTCCGGACCAGGAGGCCCGCGCCGGCCAGGAGCACCAGCGCCATCGCCACCTCGGCGACCACCAGGATCTTGCGCATCCGGGTCGTCCGCCGCCCGCCGCCGGCGCCGCGCCCCTCCTCCTTGAGCGCGCCGGCGGGGTCGCTCCGCAAGACCGCGAGCACCGGGAACAGGCCGAAGAGGAGGGCGGTGCCGAGCGCCAGGGCGAGGGTGAAGCCAAGCACCGGGGCGTCGAGGCCGACGTGGAGCCCGGCCAGCCGATCGGCCAGGCCGAAGCCCGAGAGGAGCTTCACCCCGGCCGCGCCGAGGCCGATCCCGGCAACGGTCCCGGCGGCGGCCAGGAGCAGGCTCTCGAGCAGGAGCTGGCGGGCGATCCGCCCCATGCCGGCGCCCAGGGCGGTGCGCACGGCGAGCTCCTTGTGCCGGGCCGAGACCCGCGCCAGGAGGAGGTTCGCGACGTTGAAGCAGGCGATCAGGAGGACCAGGGCGACCACTCCCTGGAGCAGGAGGAGCATCGGCCGCAGGCTCCCGTAGCGGTCCTGGCGCAGGTCGACGACCGCCCCGCCGAACCCAGAGGCCTTCCAGAACTCGGCGGCCTCCGGGAAGCGCTCCAGGTTGCGCCGGTGGATGGCGTCGATCTGCTCCTGCGCCCGTGCGATCGAGGCGTCCGGGGCGAGCCGGGCGACCATGGCGTAGGACTCGTGGCCCCGCGAGTTGTCCGAGCGCTGCTCCGGGGTCGGCGCGAAGGGCCGCCAGGCCTCGACCCGCGGGTTGGGGAACTCGAAGCCGGCGCCCATCACTCCCAGCACGCGGTAGGGCTCGCCGTCGAGCCGCACGTCGCGGCCCACGATCCCGGGATCGGCCGCGAAGTCTCGTCGCCAGAGGCGGTCGGAGAGCACCACGACCTTCTCGTGCCCCGGCCGGTCCTCGTCCGTGCCGAACACCCGGCCCAGGGCGGCGTGGGCGCGGAGCAGGGGGAAGAGCGAGGCGGTGGCGCTCAGGCCGATCACCCGCTCCGGAGTCCCTTCCGTGGTCTCCCCGGCCGAGAGGTCGAGGCTCTCGAAGCCGTAGAGCGCGCTCTCCTCGAAGGCGGGCACCCCGGCCCGGCGGTCGAAGTAGTCGGGCACCGAGACCGAGGCCTGGTCGAGGCCCATCTTGGGATAGGTGTTCCAGACCTGGACCAGGCGGTCCGAGTCCGGGTAGGGCAGCGGCGCCAGCAACACCGCGTCGACGACGCTGAAGATGGCGGTGTTGGCGCCGATCCCCAGCGCGAGGGTCAGGACGGCGAGCCCGGTCACCGCCTTGTGGCGGACCAGCGAGCGGACGGCGTGGCGAAGGTCGCGGGCGAGATCGGCGAGCATGGGCTCCTCCTCGAGTTGCCTACACCTACTCGCGCAGGGCCGGAATTGTTACGCGACGGGTCTCGTCCGCCCGCCGCGGGCTCTCAGGCGAGGCCGGCCGGCCCCCGCCGCCGAGGCCGGCGCCGCCCGCCGAGCGCGAGGAGCAGGAGCGGCCCGGCGAGGAAGCCGCCGATGTGGGCGAAGAAGGCGATGCCGCCCGCCTGGGTGGCGGTCCGGGCGCCGAGCGAGGCGACCCCCGAGACGAACTGGAGGAGAAACCAGAGCGGCAGGTAGACGAGCGCCGGCACCTCGATGAAATCGATGAAGAAGCCGAGGAAGACGAGGGTCAGAACGCGCGCCCGCGGGAACAGGAAGAGATAGGCGCCGAGGACGCCGGCGATCGCTCCGCTCGCGCCCACCGTAGGCACCGCGAGGCCCGGGCTGGCGAGCGCCTGGGCGTAGTTGGCGATCAAGCCGCAGGCCAGGTAGAAGACGCCGAAGCGCACATGGCCGAGCCGATCCTCGACGTTGTCGCCGAAGATCCAGAGAAACAGCATGTTGCCCCCGATGTGGGCGAAGCCGCCGTGGAGGAACATCGAGAGCAGGGCGCCTCCGAGCTGGAGGTCGCCGCCCGGATAGGGTCCGGCCCCGAACATCCGCGCCGGCACGAAGGCCGAGGCCATCATGAACTGCTCGAGGCGCGGCCCGAGCGCGAGCTCGTAGGCGAACACGGCGACGTTCGCGGCGATCAACGCCACCGTGACCAGCGGCTTCGTCCGGCTCGGGTTTTCGTCGCGCAGCGGCAGCATGGGGCTCGGCCGCGGAGACTAGCAGCCGCCGGCCGGAGCCCTCACGCTTCCGCGGTAAGGGTGCGGCCCCCGCGCGGCTACTTCGCCGCCCAGGCGATCACCAGACCGGCCAGGAGGCTCCCGATCACCATGTCGAGGATCGCCACCACCGTGTAGCCGGTGGCGAAGCCGAACCAGCTCCAGGGCGGCAGGTAGCAGAGCCACCCCGCGACCAGGCCGAAGACCGTGACGAAGAGGACCCGCCGGCCGTAGGAGAGACCCGTCGCCTGGAGCAGCAGCCAGGTCACGAGCAGGGCGCCGACGACCTGGATCACGATCGAGCGGACGATCGGCGGCCCCATCGAGGGCATCCCGCGATCGTCGATCGACACGAAGACCAAGGGCCCCTGGGCCATCTTCTCCTGGCCGGCGGCCGACGGGTCGCCCTCGGGCGGGTAGATGTAGATCCCGCGCCCCTGGGTGTTGGCGGTGAGGGTCGAGACGACCGCGTCCTGATCGGCGAACGACCCCATCGTCGCGACGTGCCACGGCAGGAGCGTCCACGACAGGAATCCCCACACGAAGTAGACCAGACCGCCGAGAACGGCTCCGAGGATCAGCTTCTTGGCCATCCTGAGACCTCCCCTTTCCGGTGGCGCCGGACGCGGCGATCCGGTGGCGCGGGCCCCCTCCCGCGGGGGGCGTCCGCCCGTCCGGTCGAACCTCTTCGCAGCCCGGCTAGGTAGGGCGACTATACGAGGTTTTTTTACTTCCGGTGCGAAGGCCGCTCAGGAGCCTTCAGCCAAGGCGAGGTAGATCGCCTCCTCGCGCGACGCCAGGGTGCGCGCCGCGAGGCCCAGGAGGAAACGCGCGGCGACCAGCGCGAGCGCGGCCCAGGCCAGCTCGACACCGGTCGCCAGCCACAGGCGCCGGGTGACGACGAAGGCGAGGAGGCCCGGACCGACGGCGATCGGCACAGCGAAGGCGGTCGCGAAGAGCCCGGCGAGGCCGGCCAGCTGGTTGGGCTGCGCCTGCTTGCCCAGGCGCCCGAGGTCGACCGCTTTGGGGAAGAACATCGAGATCCAGGCATGGAGCGGCGCGAGGAGCGCGGAGAGGGCGACGCCGGCGAGGAGGATGGCGGGCCAAAACGGCAAGGCCGCCGGCTCGAGGGTCATCACCACGCCACTCGCGAGGAGCGCCAGGCCGGTGGTCAAGAGCCCCTCGGCCGCCGCCTTGCCGAGCACCAGGTCGCGCCGGGAGAGGGGGGAGACGAGGGCGAGAGAGAAGCCCGCCCCGTCGACTGCGAAGAGGTTGAGCGACAGGGACTGGAGCGAGAGGTGGGCGAGCACCGTGCTACCCAGAGCGAGGACGGCGCCCAGCCCGAGACCGAAGCGCTCGAGCCCCGCGATCCGGCTGGCGGAGCTTCCGGAGCATGAAGGTCACGGCGAGGATCGCGATCGGCGAGGTCACCAGGCTGAGCCGGCCGGGCAGGGTGCGCAGGTAGGTGCGCACCTGGGCCCAGGCGACGACCTCGGCGCCCGGCCCGAGACCGGGCAGACGGAAGGGGTGCACAGCGGCCCGCGAGCCGGCGCGGGCCGAGGCGCTCGCCGGCGACGCCAGGAGGCGCCGCCAGAGGCCGTAGGAGACCCGGAAGGTGACGAGCGCGATGAGCGCCAGGGCGAGAAGCGAGGCGAGGGCGGCGCCGGGCCGGCCGGCGGAGCCCCGGGCCACCGAGCGCGCGTAGGCCTCCGACGGCAGGAACTGGAGCCAGACCGGGAAGCGCTCGAGCGCCGAGAGGCTGTCGTCCGGCGGGGTCTTGCGAGCGGCCGGCGCGGCGCGCCCCGGAGCGGATACCGCGCCCGGTCCGGCCGCCGGCGCCTCCGGGGCCGGAGACTGCACCGCCTCGGAGGCCGCCGGAGCACCTCGCTGGCGCCGCCCGTGGTGGCGGCTCTGCTGGAGCCCGGGCATCATCGCCCCGATCACCCACAGGCACATGAAGACGAGGAACACCCACTCGGCGCGCCGCCGGTCGCGCAGCAGCAGCTCGAGCCCGAACGAGGCGACCGACGAGAGCAGCGTCAGGACGAGGAGGAGCAGGGCGCCCGCCACGAGCGCCACCAGGCCGCCGAGCCCGGCCGTGACGGTCACCGCGAGGCCCAGGACGCCGAGCGCCGGCACGATCAGGAGCAGCCAGGGATCGGCGAGGTGCGCACCGACCTCGAGGGCGTGGAGGCGGCGCGGAGAGATCGGCAGCAGGAGCAAGCGGGTGCGCCCGTAGACGCCGCGGTTCATCGCCTGGAAGGCCGGGAAGACGAAGAGCGCCAGGGTGAAGATCCCGAGCCCCACGCGCAGCACCAGGAGCACGGCGTAGCGCGCGTCGCCGCCGCGGGCGAGGACGAGCCCGGCGAACCCCGCGCCCACCGCGAGGGCCAGGGCACCGAAGGCGGCCATCGACCAGACAATCACCTTGCCGGCGAGCTCGCCCACCGCCGCCAGCCGCTCGAGGGCGCCTCGCCGCCCCCGCCCGACGCTGTTGACGGTCTGGCGCCAGCGCAGCCAGGCGAAGGTCGCGAGCTGGCTCCGGAGGGGCGGCAAGCCGCCGGCCGGGCTCACGCTCCGAGCCACTCGAGGGAGCCTTCCGGCCGGTCGCGGGCGCCCACCACGCGGAGGAAGATCTCCTCCAGGCTCTCGCCGGCCGCCGCGCCGGCCCGCAGCTCGGCGATCGAGCCCTGGACCACCAGGCGGCCCTTGTGGATGATGCCGACATGGTCGGCCAGGCGCTCGACGATCTCGAGGACGTGCGAGGTGAGGAAGATGGTGCCGCCGCGTTCGACGAAGTCGTGGAGCAGGCGCCGGACCTGGCGCGAGGACAGGGCGTCGATCCCCTCGAACGGCTCGTCGAGGAAGAGCAGGTGGGGCGCGGGCAGGAAGGCGGCGGCGAGGGAGAGCTTCTTCTTCATCCCGTGGGAGTAGTCGGCCACCAGGGTGCCGGCGTCGTCGGCGAGGCCGAGCAGGTCGAGGAGCTCCCCGGTGCGCCGCGCGAGGACCGCGTCGGGGAGGCCGTGGACGCGGCCGACGAAGGCGAGGTTCTCGCCGCCCGAGAGCCGCTCGAAGAGCGCCAGGTCCTCGGGCACCACGCCGACCTGGCGCTTGACCGCCACCGGGTCGGCGAGCGGGTCGATCCCCAGGATCCGGAGCGTCCCCGCCGAGGGCCGAAGCAGCCCGGTCAGGCACTTGATGGTCGTCGACTTGCCGGCGCCGTTCGGCCCCAGGAAGCCGTAGAAGCTCCCCCGAGGCACGCGCAGATCGATACCGTCGACGGCCGTGAGCTCGCCGAACGTGCGGGTGAGGCCCCGGGTCTCGAGGGCCGGCTCGGCGCCGGGCGCCGGCGCGGCGACGAGCGGCCCCGGTGCTCTGGATGATTCGTCGCTCATCTCGGGATGACGGGGACAGACGTTAACATGGCGGCCCATGGACGAGCCGCTCACCCTCGCCTTCGAGACCTTCTGGAGCTGGGTCGCTTCCCACCCCAACTGCATCCTCCGGGCGGGCACGCCGGAGGCGGTGATCTACGACGACGAGGACCTCCACTGGCACTTCGCCGCCGAGGGGCCCCAGACCCTGGTGGTCCAGGTGATCCGGGGCAAGCGCCTGGTGGGCGAGCTGTTGATCGAGCCCGAGCAGGTGACCTACGTCCAGGGGTCGGCCGGCGATCGCGAGGACGAGTTCGTCTTCGAGCTGGTGTCCGAGACCGAGTCCGAGCAGGTCGCCGGCTACTTCTTCGTCCTGACCCACGGCTACGAGCCCCAGGAGCCGACCCACCCGCAGTCCTCCAGGCTGCAAGTCCATTGAAATATTGAAGTTGGAACATTTCACCGGCCCGCCGGCGCGGCGTAGAATCCGCCCCGCGATGCCGGCCGACCACAACGCCTACCAGCGCGCCTACTTCGCCCGACCCGAGCGGACGGTGGCGCGTATGGGGCGGGGCGAGAGCCGCTACGTGCTGCGCCACCTCGATCGGGTGCTCGAGGCCCTGCGCCTGCCCGCCGGGGCCCGCCTCCTCGAGCTCGGGGCCGGCATGGGCCGCTTCTCGCTGCCGCTCGCCGAGCGCGGCTTCCGGGTGACCGCGGTCGACCTCTCGGCGGAGCTCCTCGGGGCGCTCGCCGCCGCCGATCCCGAGGGCCGCGTCGAGACCCTGTGCTGGGACGCCTGCGCGGTCGACCGGGCGGCGGCCGGCCCGTTCGACGGCGCGGCCGGCTTCTTCTTCCTCCACCACCTCTCCGACCTGGGCGCGCTCGCCGCGAGCCTCGTCCGCGTGCTGGCGCCCGGCGCCCGGGTCGCCTTCGCGGAGCCCAACGCCTTCAACCCGTCGTTCTACGCCCAGATCGTCCTCACCGCGGGGATGACCTGGCGGGGCGACGGCGGGGTCGCGCGGATGCGGCCGGGCGTGCTGCGGCCCGCCTTCGAGGCGGCCGGCTTCGGCGACTTCAGGATCGAGCGCTACGGCCTCTTCCCCCCGGCCCTCGCCAACACCCGGGCCGGCGCCCGGGTCGAGGCGGCCCTCGAGCGGCTGCGGCCCCTGCGCCCGGTGCTCGCCTTCCAGGCCGTCTCCGCGACCTACCGTGGCCATGGCTGAGGCCGGCGGGCGCGAGCTCGGCCGCCGGACGGACGCCGCGCCGCCCCGTCGCCCATGGGTCTGCCCGGACTGCGCCGGGCCCCTGACCCCGATCGAGACCGCGATCGAGAGCGAGACCGAGCGCGCGGCGGTGTGCGGCGCCTGCGGGTTCCGGGCCGAGCGCCGGGACGGCATCTGGTGGTTCGCACCCGGCTTCGAGCCGGCGGGCTTCCCGCCCGGGCGCCGCGAGCACCTGGAGCGGCTCGCCGCCGGCCACTTCTGGTTCCCGGCGCGCCGCCGGCTCCTGGCGTCGCTCGTCGACCGCTTCGTGCCCGATCCCGCCGGCGCCGAGGCGGTGGAGCTCGGGTGTGGCACCGGGAGCCTCCTCGCCGAGCTTGCCCTCCGCTTCGCCGCCGTCGTCGGCGTCGACGCCTACGGCGCCTCCCTCGCCGCGGCCGGCCGCGCGGCCCCGGCGGCCGAGCGGGTCCAGGCCGACCTCTGCCGCCTGCCCCTCGAGACCGGGCGATTTCGCCTTGCCGCCGCCCTCGACGTGCTCGAGCACGTGGCGCCGGCGCCGCTGCTCTCGGCCGCCGCCCGCGTCGTCGAGCCCGGCGGCTGGCTGCTCGTCTCCGTGCCCGCCCATCCGACCCTCTGGAGCGAGCTCGACGAGGCCGCCGGGCACCGCTGCCGCTACACCCTCTCCGCCCTCGGGCGGGAGCTCGAGGGCGCCGGCTGGCGCCTGGTCCACTGGACCCACTACCAGTTCCTCCTCCTGCCCCTGGTCTGGCTCTCGCGCCGCGGGCCCGCCGCCGCCCTGCGCCGCCTCGAGCGCCGCCCCCCACGGCTCGCCGCCCGCCTGTTCGGGGCCATCGATTCCTTCGAGGTGCGGACCCTCTCCCGGGCGCGGCTGCCCTGGGGCTCGTCGCTCGTCGCGCTGGCCCGCAACGCCCCATGACGCCCCGCCTGACGCCCCGCCCGTTCCTCGACCCGATCCTCTTCGCCCACGGCCCGGAGCTGGTGCGGACGGCCCTCGCGGCCGGGATCGCCTCGTTCATCGTCGACTGGGAGTGGCGCGACAAGGAGCGGCGCCAGCGGGGAGCCGACACCGAGGTCAACCGGGACACCGTCGAGGACCTCCGGCGCCTCGCGGGCCTCGGCGTGCCGCGCCGGTTCTGCCGCCTCAACCGGTTCGGCGCCTGGACCTCCCGCGAGGTCGACGACGCGGTCGCGGCCGGCGCCACCGACCTCCTGCTGCCCATGGTCGAGGCGCCGGTGGAGGCCGAGAGCTTCCTCACCCTGGTCGCCGGGCGCTGCCGGGTCGGGATCCTGGTGGAGACCGTGCGCGGCGTCGAGGCGTCGGCGGAGCTCGCCGCCCTTCCGCTCGACCGCGTCTACGTGGGGCTCAACGACCTGGCGATCAGCCGGGGCTCGGAGTGCCTCTTCGAGGCGCTGGCCGACGGCACGGCCGAGCAGGTGTCGCGGACCTTCACCGGCGTCCCCTTCGGCTTCGGCGGGCTGACGGTGGCCGACGGTGGCCGGCCGGTGCCCTGCCGGCTGCTGATGGCCGAGATGGTGCGCCTGGGCTGCGCCTTCACCTTCCTGCGCCGCTCCTTCCGGCGCGACGTCGCGGGCCGGGACATGGCCCACGAGCTCGCCCGCATGCGGGCCCTCTGGTGCGAGCTCGCCGGGCGCTCGGCGGCGGAGGTCGAGAGCGATCGCTCGGCGCTCGCCGCGCGCGTCGGCCGGAGGCGCCGGCGCGCGGGAGCGTCGTGAGCTCGTCTCCGGTGGCCGGCGCCCGCTGCCTGGTGACCGGCGCCGCCGGCTTCGTGGGGGTCAACCTCTGCCGGGTGCTGTCGGCGAGCGGCACGGCGCCGGCCGAGGTCCACGGGACCGTCCGGCCGGGCGGGAGGACCTGGCGGCTCGGCGCCCTCGAGGCATCGGCCCGGGTCCACCCCGTCGACCTGCGGGAGCCGGCGGCCGTCCGCCGCCTGATCCGGGAGGTCCGACCCCGTTTCGTCTTCCACGCCGCCGCCTGCTCCGCCTACGGGGGCGCGTCGCTCGGCGACTGCGCGCTCGACGGCGTGGCGGCGCTCGCCCACCTCCTGGACGCCCTGGCCGAGGCGCCGGCCGAGCGCGTGGTGGTCGTCGGCTCGTCGCTCGCCTACGGCCCGGGCGAGCGGGCGCACCGGGAGGACGACGCCCTGCGGCCGGCATCCCTCCGGGGGGCAGGCCGGGCGGCGGCCTCCGTGTTCGCCCTGGGCGCCGCGCGCGGCGGCGGTTTCCCGGTGGTGGAGCTCCGGCTCTTCTCGGTCTACGGGCCCTGGGAGCCTCTCCACCGCCTGATTCCCCGGGCGCTGCGGGCGGCGCTCGACGGCGAGGAGCTGCCACTGACGGTGCCCGGCCCGGACGGCGGGCCGCGCCGCGACCTGGTCTTCGTGGACGACGTCGCCGAAGCCTGCCTGCGGGCGGCGACCGCTCCCGGGGTCGACGGCCTGGCGATCAACGTGGGCTCCGGGCGCGAGACGAGCAACGAGGAGGTGGTGCGGGCGGTGGAGCGGGTCACGGGCCGTGCGATCCGCACCCGGCCCGGCCGCTACCCGCGTCACGGCACCGACGCGGAGCACTGGCTCGCCGACGTCTCGCGGGCCGGCGAGCTCCTCGGGTGGCGCCCGCGCCGCTCCCTCGCCGAGGGCCTGGCGGTGACCGCCGACTGGCTGGGCGAGGCCGCGAGGGCGAGCGGCGCGGCGTGGCTCCGGGAGGGGGAGCGGCGGTGAGCCCGCCGGCCGGAGAGCGGCCGTTTCTGAGCGTCGTGGTGCCGGCCTACGAGACGGGCTGGGCGCTGCCGGAGCTGGCCGGCCGGGTGCGCCGCCTGGCGCACGCGCGAGGCTGGAGCTGGGAGCTCGTGGTGGTCGACGACGCCTCGCCCGACGGCGGCGCCGAGGCGGCGGCGCGCCTGGCGGCGGTCGATCCGGCCGTGCGACCGCTGGCGCTCCCGGAAAACGTCGGCCAGCACCGGGCGGTCCTCGCCGGTCTCGCCGCCTCCCGCGGCCGCTGGGTGGCGGTCCTCGACGGCGACCTCCAGGATCCGCCGGAAGCGATCCCCCGGCTCCTCGAACGGGCGACGGAGGGCTACGACGCGGTGTTTGCGGCGCGGGTCGGGAGCTACCAGAACCGCCGCCGGATGGTGACCTCGCGCTTCTTCAAGGCGCTCCTCGCCCGGCTGTGCGGGCTGCCCCGGGGAGCCGGCATGTGCTTCCTCGCCAGCCGCCGGATGGCCGAGCGCCTGGCCGCCTGGGAGGACCCGGAGCCCTCGGTCGTGGCGATGATCGGGCTCGCCGGGCTGCCGGTCGCGGCGGTGCCCGTGGCGCGGGCGCAGCGGCCTCGCGGGCGCTCGGCGTACTCCCGGTGGCGGCGGCTGCGGGCCGGCCTCGCCGGCGTCCGATTCGCCCTGCGGTGGCGCGGGCGCGAGGCGGGGCCCGGCGGTGGGGAGGCGCCGCGGCGGGCCTCGCCCCCCCGGGCCGGGCCGAGCGCGGCGCTCGCGGCCCTCCTCGCGACGGCGGCGATCTTCCTCCTGCGTCGCGGCCAGGGGCTCGACCTGGGCGACGAGGGGTTCAGGTACCTGCTCTCCCGGACCTGGGCGGAGGGCGGGGACCTCTATCGCCTCGTCCACCTCCTCTATCCCGCCGGCCAGTATGCGTACTACGGCGTGCTCCTGCGCCTCCTGGGCCCGAAGCTCGACGTGCTGCGCCTGGGCGGCGCGGTGCTGGGCGGGTCGGCGGTGGCGCTCCTCTTCTGGACCTTCCGGCGCCTGGGCTCGGCGCCCCTCGCCTGGGCGGCGGCCGCGGCGGTGGTGCTCTCGTGCGCCGCCACCTTCGCCACCGCCGCCTCGGCGCTGGTCTTCGCCCTGAGCCTCGATCTCGCGAGGCACCTCGGGGTCGGGAGCGAGGGCGGAGCGGTCCCTCCCCCGACGGCGGGGCGGATGGTGGCGATCGCCGCCCTCGCGGGCGGGCTCGCCAACTGGCGCGAGGACTCGGCGGTCCTCGCCGGAGCGCTCGCCCTGGTCGCGCTCGCCCTGCGCCGCCGTCCCCGCGAGCTCCTGACCCGGGTGGCGCCGGCCGTGGTGGCCGGCTTCCTGCCCTGGCTGGCCCTGGCCGGTCTGCGGGGCGAAGCCGCCGGCCTCCTCGCCCACGTCGGGCATCGGATGCTCTTCCTGGTCGATCGCCTGGGCGCGCCGACCCATCCCGGGTGGCAGACGCCGGCCCACCCGCTGGCCTCGCCCCGGACCTTCGCGATCGCCCTGTTTCCGGTGCTCGCCGCCCTGCCGCCGGCGGTCTACGCCGCCCTGCTGGTCCGCGAGGGCGTCCGCTGGCGCCGCACCGGCCGGCCTCGGCTGCCCGTGGTGGCGGCCGCCCTCGTGGGCTTCGCCTACCTGCCGCAGTTCCTGTGGGAGCGCCCCGACGTCACCCACCTGCGCGCCCACGCGCACCTCCTGATCGCGGTCGTGGCGGTCTGGGTGGCGAGTCTCGATCGCCGCCGCCTGCGCGGCGCCGGGATCGCCGCCCTCGCCGGCCTCGCCCTGCTCGCGGCGGCGTACAAGGTCCTCCAGAACCGCCGGAGCCCGACCGTCCTCTACCCCTGCTGCGAAGGGCGGAAGATCGGGGCCCGCGTGCCCGCGCCGCCGCCGCCGTGGGCCGGCCTCTCCCGCACGGAGCGCGGATCGCTGGTGGTCCTCGGCTGGGGTCCCGGCTGGTACGTGGTCGAGGGGCTGCGGCCGGCGACCCGCTTCCTCTACACCGGCGAGCGCAACGGCCTCGATCCGGCCGAGCTCGCCGAGGTCCGGCGCGACCTGGAGCGTCCGGCCGTGCGCTGGGTGATCACCGGCGAGCCCGGGGTCCTGCCGCCGGAGCACCTCGAGGTCCTCGCCCGGTCCTTCCGGCAGACCGAAATCTGGCACGGCTGGCGCCTCTGGCGAAAGCGGGAGCCGGAGGAGTGACCCGGACCACTAACGAAGCTCCGCCTCAAACCGACGAGGCGCCGGAAGCGTCTCCGGCGCCTCGTCGGTTTGAGGCGGAGCTTCTCTAGATAGCCATCATCGCGGCGAGGTCGAGGAGGCCCAGGTCGAGCTCCTTCTTGCGGCCCGCCACCTCCGCGAGCGGCGTGGGCAGGACGTCGCGGCCCTGGAGGCCGACCAGGACGCCGGCCTCGCCGCGGGCGAGCTGCTCGACGGCGGCGGCGCCCAGCCGTGTGCCCAGCAGCCGATCGAAGACCCCGGGCGCCCCGCCCCGCTGGACGTGGCCGAGGATGGTCAGGCGCAGCTCGAAGCCGAGGCGCCCGCGGTGGGCCTGGAAGTAGTCCGCCAGGGCCGTGGCGTTGTAGCGCGCGCCTTCGGCCACCACCACCAGGGCGTGGGGCTTGCCCCGGTCGTAGGCGGAGCGCAGGTCGCGGGCCACGTCCTCGGGGTCGCACGGCCGCTCGGGCAGCACGATCGACTCGGCGCCGCCCGCAATCCCCGACATGAGCGCCAGATAGCCCGAGTCCCGCCCCATGACCTCCACCAGGAAGGCGCGCTGGTGGGCCGAGGCGGTGGTCTTCAACCGGTCGATGGCCTCGAGGGCCACATTGAGCGCCGTGTCGACTCCCAGGGTGATGTCGGTGCCGTAGAGGTCGTTGTCGATGGTCGAGGCGACGCCGACCACCGGGAAGCCGCGGGCAAAGAGGGCCCGGGCGCCGGTCTGCGAGCCGTTGCCGCCGATCACCACCAGCCCGTCGACGCCGGCCTCCGCGAGCCGCGCGAGGGCGCGGCGCTGCCCCTCGTCGTCCTTGAACTCGGCGATCCGGGAGCTGCCCAGGACCGTGCCTCCCTGCTGGATGATGCCGCCCACGTCCCGGGCGCCGAGCTCCGAGAGGTCACCGGCCATGAGCCCGGCGAACCCCCGGCACACTCCGTACGCGCGCCAGCCCCGGGCGATCACGCTGCGCACCACCGCGCGGACCGCGGCGTTCATCCCGGGCGCGTCCCCGCCGCTGGTCAGGACGGCGATCCGTTTCACCGGACGGTCTCCTCGGGGGGGCGTCGGCTCCGACATGGGGCCATCGTACCGCTGGAGGGAGCCCACCTATCGAAGCAGGCCGCGAGGGGCGAGGAGCGTCCCTGGCGTCCGGGACGTTCCGGCGGGGATCTCGAGGACGGAGCGCCGACCCGGACAGACCGGGTCAGTCGGAGGTCCCCGCCGGGGCGGGATGGGACTGCAGGACCTGTAGAGGTCGAGGGATGGGTCGAGGCGTGAGCCGGCCGGACGCCCGTCCGTGCGCCGGACCGGTCCTCCAGAGGGTGTTCGGATCTGAGCAGCGCACCGGCTCTCTGGAGGAGAAGCCGGTGCGCCCGTCGTGGCCGGAAAGCGCCGGGGAACGCGAGGCACGGAGCGCGAGCGGCGTCCGGCGGCTGGCGCCGGACGGATGAACTGTCGAGACCTGGCTCGCTGCCGATCGGAACACCCCGTGCCTCCCCCGGACGACGGCTCTGGAACCGGCTCCATTGTGGCCCTTGCGGCAACGCCGTTCCACCTCTGGGAGGGTGGTTTTCGGATCGCCGCGGGGTAGGGGAGGCCGCCACCTGCGAGGGCGGTATCCTCCAGGCCGCCGATGGACACGCGGAGCCGAGACCAGCGTAGGGTGCCCGCCGCCCCGTCCGGCAACGGGCTCTGGCTGCTCGCCGCTCTCTGGGCGGCCGCGCTTCTCGCCGCGGCCCTGGCGGCGCCCCTCGCCTGGCGCGCCGTCGAGCTCTGGGCCGGACGGTCTCCGGGCGGGCTCGCCGGCTACCTGGCGGGCAAGGACTTCCCGCGCTACGTCGACCGCCTGCGCTGGCTCTTCGTGCTCGCGGGGCTGCCGTGGGTCTGCAGGCGAAGCGGCCTGTGGGGCCGGGAGGCCCTGGGGCTCGTGGGCGGCGTGGCGGCGTGGCGGGCGGCGGCGGGCTGGTTCGCGGCGGGGGTCGGAATGGTCGCTCTGATCGCCGCCGGTCAGCTCGTGGGCGGGGTGGCGTCGGTCGGGGCGCCGGGGGGCGCCGGGGGCGCGGCCGGCGTCCTCGTTCTCGCTGTGATCCTGGCGGGGGCGCTGGTCTCGGCGGCCCTGATCGCCTTTTTCGAGGAGCTGGTCTTCCGCGGCGTCGTCTTCCAGCTCGCGGCGCGGGCGCTGGCGCTGCCCTGGGCGGTCGCCGCGGCCGCCCTGATCTTCGCCCTGGCCCACTTCCAGCGCTTGCCGGGCGACGCCTGGCCGAGGGGGGCGGCGGTGGGAGCGGCCTCGGGGCTGGCCGTGGCCTGGCGGAGCGTCGTCGCCCTGCCCGGCAACCTCGAGCCGGCGGCCTTCACGGCGCTGGTCCTGGCCGGCGCGATTCTCTGCCTGGTCTTCGTCCGTCACCGGACGCTGATCGCGTCGATGGGCCTCCACGCGGGATGGGTCGGCGCGGCGGGGCTCCACCGGCGGCTCCTGCGGGTGAACCCCCGAGCGTCGACCGAGCTCTGGGGCGGCCGTCACCTGATCGACGGGGTCGCGCCGCTGGTGGTGCTGGCGCTGGTGGCGGCGGTCGTGGCGTGGGCCGAAGCCCGGCGGCGGGGGCGCGCGGGCTCCGGGCCCTCGTGATCAGGGCCCGTCGGGCGCCGTGAGGCGCTGCCAGGCCTCGCGCGCCGCGGCCGTCTCGGCGGTCTCGGCCGCCGGCCCCAGCCCCCGGTAGACCTGCACGCGGCCCTCGTAGCCCTGGGTCACGTAGACCAAGCCGCGGGCGTCGAGGGCGAGGTCGCTCGGGAAGTAGAGGTAGCCCGGGGCGTTGCCGATGCCGTAGTACTCGCCGGTGCAACGGTTGCCGCTCGCCACCCAGGTCTCCATCATCATCTTCTGCTGGTCGAGGACCACCACGTTGCCCGCGGCGTCGACCGCGGCGGCGTCGGGCGCCGCGAGCTCGCAGCGGGCGGTCCCCCGGGCGCCCACCCAGCCGCGCCGCTCGCCGTCCAGGTCGTAGAGCCAGATCTCGCCCTCGGAGGGGACGGCCACCAT
The DNA here is from genome assembly GCA_963837945.1 of uncultured Acidobacteriota bacterium. Taxonomy (GTDB): domain Bacteria; phylum Acidobacteriota; class Thermoanaerobaculia; order Multivoradales; family DATKCC01; genus CAVUBL01. The sequence continues at coordinate 193,144 of CAWIQD010000006.1, read as the reverse complement.
CACCCGGTCGCCGTAGACGTCGACCCGGCCGAGGAAGCGGTCGCGGCGCTGCCGCTCGGTCTCGGCGCCGCGGCCGAGGTCCGCGGAGGCGAGGACGGCGCCGCTCTCGCGGGAAACGATCCAGAGACGGAGATTGGCGCCGTCGACCACGTAGATCCGGTCGCCGGCCGGCGACAGGGCCAGGGAGACCGGGTTGGGCGGCGCGGCGTCGTCGGGCAGCCCGGTGAGCTCGATCTCGCGCAGGAACCGGCCGTCGAAGTCGAGCTCGAGGAGCGCTGTTCGGTGGTCCCGGTTCGCCAGCACGACCAGGCGGCCGTCGGCGTCCACCGCCAGGTCGCGGGGCGCGGAGAACGCCGTGCCGCCGGGGATCTGCTGACGGAAGGCGCCCTGGGCGTCGAAGATGACGATCCGGTCGGTCCGGGAGTCGGTGACGAAGATCTCGCCGGTCACGAGATCCGCAGTCACCGAGTCGGCGGAGAGGAGGGCGTCGCCGGCCACGGGCATCTCGAGCCGATGGACGTAGACCGGCGCCGCCGACTCCGCGGGGGCCTCCTGGGCCGTCGCCGGCGCCGCGGCCAGGACCCCCAGCGCCACCGCCGCCGCAAGGTGCCAGCCGACTTTCACGGCCGCCGCAAGGTGCCAGCCGAGTTTCACGCAAGGTGCCAGCCGACTTTCACGGCCGCCGCAAGGTGCCAGCCGAGTTTCACGCGCCGCAAGGTGCCGGCCGAGTTTCACGCGTCTCACGAGCCGCCGCCCTCCTGGACCCGGTGGAAGATCTGGACCCGGCCGTTGCCCTGGTCGGCCACCACCAGCTCTCCGCCGGGGAGGCGCGCGAGTCCCGCGGGGTAGAGCAGCAGCCCCGGGTCCCAGCCCTCCCGCGCCCCCAGGCCGACCAGCCGGCCGGTCGGATCGAGCACCAGGATGCGTCCGTTGGCGTGGTCGGCGACCAGGGTGTCGCCTCCCGGCTCGACGGCGAGGCCCGTGGGCCAGGCCGGCACCGGGCCGTCCGGCGGCAGCTTCCAGGTGGCCTGGAGCGCACCGCTCGCGTCGTAGCGGCGGATCACCCCCTCGGTGCCGCAGGCGACCGCCACGCCGCCGCCCGACGTCGCGGCGACGCCGGTGACCGGTCCCTCGACCGCCACCTCGCCGGTGACCTTGCCGTCGGATCCCAGGCGGAGCACCCGCTTGCCGGCGAAGTCGTAGACCAGCACGCCGCCCGAAGGCGCCGGTGCCATCGGGCCCGGGGCCGCATCGGCCGGCAGGCCGATCGCGCGCTGCAGCAGGTCGGCGCCCTCGAGCGCCACCAGGCCGCCGCCACTTCGGAGCGCCACGACGTAGCGGCCGCCGTCCCAGGCAAGCCCCACCGGCGCTCCAGGCAGGGTCACCACCCGGCTCGCCTCCCAGCCCACGCCTTGGCGCCGGAAGACCAGCACCCGGGAACCTCGCGCGTCGGCCACGGCGAGCTCGTCGTCGCTCGCGGCGGCGACCGCCACCGGCCAGCGGACCTCCCGGTCCTTGGTGCCGCGCAAGGCCTCGTCGAAGGCCAGTGCCCGCGGCACCTGCTGCGCCGCGACCGCCGGCACCCACGGGGCGAAGGCCTGGGCGGGGACGAGGAAGGCTCCGAGAAGGAGGATGCGCGTGGCGAGACGTTTCTTCATCGTCCACCTCTGGCGAAGTCCTTGTGGCACTGCACGCACAGCTCGTGATCGCTGGAGCGGAACAGGTAGTGCTCGTACCCGGCGTCGTGCAGCCCATGGCAGCTCCGGCAGGTCATGGGGTCGCCGTTGCGCGGGTCCCGCGTCTCTTCCCCCAGCGGGTGCGTGACGCCGTGCTGGTGGGAGTGGCAGTCGCCGCACAGCTCGACCGAGTCCTTGACGAAGAGGAGCGGCCGCTCCCCGCCGTGAGGCTGGTGGCAGGTGGTGCACGCCAGGCCGTTGCCGTGGGAGAGGTGACGGGCCGGCTGGCCGGACTTGGCGCCGCCCGGGTCGTGGCAGGAGAGGCAGAGCGAGGTCTCGTCCTTCTTGAGGAGGGCCTCGCCGTCGCCGGTGTGGGGGTTGTGGCAGGCGGTGCAATCGCCGCCGCCCGCCGGGACGTGGGGGAAGGGCGCCTGCCGGGCGGCGTCCGCCACGTCCTCGTGACACTCGCCGCAGAGCTTCGCGAGCGGCTCGACGAGGGCGAAGGGATCCGCCGCCTTGGGCCCGGCGTGGCAGGCGTCGCAGTCGCCGCTCTCGAAGGGCGGGTGGAGGGTCTCGCGGAACAGGCCCTTGCGTCCCGAGGCGTGGGGGTCGTGGCACGCCTGGCAGGCCGCGCGCTCGACGGGGTAGCCCTTGTGTGCCTGGCGCAGGCCGGCGTCCATCGCGTGGCACTGGGTGCACACCGCCCCGCCGGCCTTGGTGAGCAGGCCGGCGCCCGCTCCGCCGTGGGGCTCGTGGCAGACCGCGCAGCGCCCCTGGGCGAACGGCACGTGCTGGACCGGGCGCTCGCGCCAGGTGGCGACGTCGCCGTGGCAGCTGGCGCAGAGATCGGCCCCCTTGGCCTTGAGCAGCCCCGGGACGTCGCCCCCGTGGGGGGTGTGGCACGCCGTGCACCGGCCGTCGGCGGCCGGCGGATGGGTGACGGGGCGGGCGAGCTCGTCCTTGATCCCGGGATGGCACTTCGTGCACACGGCGGCCGGCCGGTCGCGCAGCAGGCTGTCGAAGCGCGAGACGTGGGGGTTGTGGCAGGCGGTGCACTCCCCCGCCGCCGCCGGCTGGTGCCGGACCTTGGCCTGGAGGGCGTCCGCCAGGTCGTGGCACTGGAGGCAGGCCTCCTTCTGGTCGACCTTCAGGGCCTCCGGCAGCTCGGCCCGGGCGCCGGCCGCGAGGAAGACGGCGAGGCCGGCCGCGGCGAGCACCGTGCCCAGAGTCAGCGATCGGACGGCGGGCGATCGGACGCTCGAGGATCGGACGAAGGTGCTCACTTCTCACCTCCCTGGCCGGCGCCGGCCTTCTGGACGTGGCACACCGAGCAGTCCCCCTCGGCGAAGGGCGGATGCACCTTGGGCAGCAGCATGCCCGCCGTCTTCGAGGCGTGGGGGTCGTGACAGCTTCCGCAGTCCAGGGCCGAGGCCGGCAGGCCCAGGTGCTTCGACGCGAACTTCGGGGAGTCGGTCGTGTGGCAGGCCTTGCAGGTCTCGGCCACCGGCTGCAGCAGCAGGTTGGGGTTGCGGGTCGAGTGGGGGCCGTGGCAGGTCACGCAGCCGTCGGGCGAGCCGGCGGGTCCGTGCACCTTCTCGTCGGCGAGCTGCTGGGCCACGTCCTGGTGGCAGGTGGTGCACAGCGGCTTGACCTGCGCCTTCAGGAAGTGGTCGACGGCGCTCGCGTGGGGTTGGTGGCAGCTCGTGCACCGCCCTTCGGCCGCCGGCTCGTGGGACGAGCCGCCCACCGGCGCCGCGGTCGCCACCTCGTGGCAGGAGGTGCAGAGCTCGCCCGCCGGCGCGGTCAGGAGTCCGGGCTCTTCCGAGGCATGGGGCGTATGGCAGGTCGCGCAGTCGCCCTCCTCGAACGGGGGGTGCTGGGGCAGCGCCGCCAGGCTCTCGAGCAGCGGCCCGTGGCACTGCTGGCAGAGCGCCTTGCCCTCGGCCTTCAAGAGCTTGGCCGGCCCGTCGTGGGGCCGGTGGCAGCTCGTGCACGAGCCGTTCGCCACCGGCGCGTGGACCACCGGCAGGCCGGAGCGGGTGCCGACGTCGTCGTGGCAGCGGGCGCAGAGCTCGTCCTGGCTCGCCACCAGCATGGCCGGCCGGTCGCCGGCGTGGGGCCGGTGGCACGCCAGGCACTCGCCCTCGGCCGGCGGATGGATCTCCGCCGCCTTCGACTCCGCCGGATCGTCGTGGCAGGTCACGCAGAGCTCCCGCGGCTCGGCCGCGAGGAGCTTCTCGTGGTCGCTCCGGTGGCCGCTGTGGCAGCTCGTGCACTCGGCGGCGGCGGGCGGATGGACGTGGGCGGACTGGAGCTCGGTGCCGACGTCGTCGTGGCAGGAGGTGCAGAGCTCCTTCTCGCTCGCCACCAGGAGCGGCCGGGCGGCCGAGGTGTGCGGGTCGTGGCAAGCGAGGCACTCGCCGGCGGCCGCCGGCGGGTGGATCGATCCCTTGCCGCCCGGCGCGGCTTGCGGCAGGTCGTGGCAGTCGAGGCAGACCTTGGCGCCGCCGGCCGGGGCCGCGAGCGGCTTGCCCTCCTCGTGGCAGGTGGCGCAGGAGAGCTCCGGGTGGACCGACGCCTTGAGCAGCTTCGGGCTGGGCGCCGAGTGGGGCTCGTGGCAGCGCGCGCAGTCGGCGCCCGCCACCGAGAAGCCCTCGTGGCTGGCGGCGAAGCCGTTCGCGCCGTCGTGGCAGCTCGCGCACAGGGCGTCTCGCGGCTGGACGAGGAGCGCCTTCTGCGCCGAGGCGTGGGGCGCGTGGCAGCTCGTGCAGCTCTCGGCCGCGGGCGGGTGGACCACCTTCTGGTCGAACTCCGCGCCGCCGTGGCACTTGAGGCAAAGGTCGCGCTCGGAGGCCACCAGGATCCCCTTCTGGTTCGAGCCGTGGGGGTCGTGGCAGCTCGTGCACCTGTCGACCCCCGGGTGGCGGTGCGCCTCCTCGAGGCCGAGCGTGCCCTTCGCGTGGCAGTCCAGGCAGAGCTCGGGCTCCTGCTTCTGGAGGCGCAGCGCGCCCACCAGGCCGTGGGGCTTGTGGCAGACCGTGCAGGCGCCCTGGGCGAGGGGCTGGTGGGGTACGGACACCCCCTTGCCCACGTCGGCGTGGCACTCCTGGCAGTTGCCGCCGGCCGCGAACCGCGAGCCCTTCTTGAGCTGGCCGCGGGCCGACGGCGCGGCGAGCACGAGCACCAGGAGACCGGCCCCCAGGGTGATCGCGAGCAGAGTCTTCGATCGTCGAGTCATGGTGTGCACCTTCGTCGGGACGTCCGGCCGAGAGGGCTCACGGCGTGCCGTGGCCGTGGCCTGCCGGCATGCCGCCGGCCGGCTCCGCGGCCTCCGGCTCGACCTCTCCCGAGATCCGGAGGCGATCGAGGACGTCGTGGTGGATCTCGACCTTCGAGTGCTCGCGGAGCTTCGAGAGGACGCCGTCGATGGCCCGCCCGGCCGCCTGCTGATAGACCGCCGCGCGGACGTTGCCCGCGACCTCCTGGAACGAGTAGAGGCCCTGCTCCTCCCGCGCACCGACCCGGTAGATCACCCATTCGTCGTCGCTCCCCGTCGGCCCGAGGACGTCGCCGACCCGAGCGCCGAGGAGCTGTTCGTCGAGGCCGCCGACGCCGGGCCGCGGAGTCGTCCAGCCCTTGGCGCCGCCCTGCTGGCGCAGGTTGTCGGTGGAGTGCTGGCGAGCGAGCCAGGCGAAGTCGGCGCCGCCCTTGGCGAGCTCGGCGACCTTCTCGGCCTCCTCCCGAGTGCCTACGGTGATCTGCGACAGGAAGACGTGGGGCGGCTTGTGGTAGCCCTCCTTGTGGGCCTCGTAGTAGGCCTGCATCGCCTCCGGCGTCACCTGGATCGTCTGGGCCACGACCTCCTGGAGGTAGCGGGAGACCAGGAGCCGGGTCTCGAGGGCCCGGACCCGGCGGGCGACCTCGGGCGTGTCGCCGTAGCCGCGGGCCAGGGCCTCGGTGGCGAGGAGCTCGTCGCCGATCAGGCGGTCGAGCACGATGGGCGCGGTGGCCTGGGCCGCCACCTCGTTGTGCACCCCGCTCCAGCGCAGCACCAGGGCCCGGACGTAGGCGCCGGCCGTGATCGCCCGACTCCCGGACGGGCTCCCGAGGCGGGCCACCGGGGCGTCGGGCTCGGGCGCCGTGGCGCTCAGCCGGCCGTCGGGCAGGCGCTCGGGGCGGATCGAGGCCACCAGCTCCCGGTCGACGGTGATCGGGTACCTCTCGCGCAGGGTGTGCTGGAGCGCCGCCCGGAGCTGCTCGGCCTCGAGAAACCGGACGGTGTCGCGGATGTCCTTCTGGACTGCGGCGAAGCGCTCCTCGTCCGGCGGCTCGTACGACTCGACGCGCAGCACCGCCCAGCCGATGTCGGTGACGATCGGTCCGAAGAGCTTGCCGGGCTCGGAGGAGAAGGCGGCCTCGGCGATCGGCCGCTGCAGGTCGACCCAGGGCAGGGCCTCGACCAGGCCGCCGCGGGGTCCGTACGGGTCCTTGGAACGCTCCTTGGCGAGCGCCGCGAAGTCGGCGCCGGCGCGCAGGTCCGCGAGCGCCCGCGTCGCCTCGTCCTCCTCGTAGGTGGTCAGCACGCGCAGGGTGACCCGCCGGTACTGCCTCTCGAACTCGGCGCGCACCTCGGCGTCGGTCGCCTCGGCCTTCGACCAGATCTCCTCGCGCTCCAGGCGCTTGACCGCGAGCTCCCGGGCGAGCTCGGCGCGGCGCTCGGGGATCGGCGGCTCGGAGTCCATGCTCAGGGCGCGGGCCTCCTGGGAGAGCAGGGCGTCGTTGACCAGCCGGAACACGAGCTGGTCGACGTCGAAGGCGCCCCGGTGGCCCTCGGCTGCGGCGCCGTGCATCTCGTCGAGCCGGCCCTCCAGGTCCTCCAGGTAGACGGGCTGGCCGTTGACGGTGGCGACCACCGAGCCGGCGTCGCCGACCGGGGCGGCGGGAGCGCCGGCCGCCGGTGGGACCGGGGCGGCCAGGAGGGCCAGGGCGGGGAGTGCGGGAACGAAGCGTGTCCAGCTCCAGCGGGTGTTCATCGCGTCCTCTCTCTCGTGGCGACGGCTTCCCGCTCGAGGCGGGAGGCCCAGCGTCCGATCAATTGTTCGATCATCCGTTCCGCGAGGGTGCCGCGGTCGTAGATGCGGCCGAGGCGGAACAGGCCCTGGTGGTCCCATCCGCGGCGCTCGAGGGCGCCGGTCCAGACGATGCGGCCGGTCCGGGCGTCGAGCAGCCGCAGGGCGAGAGCGACCACCGGCTCGGGCTCGAAGCCGTCGCCGGCGACGTCCCAGGCCTCGACCGAGCCCACCAGGACGGCGCTCGCGCCGGCGGCGGCGAGGCCCTCTCGGGCCTCGCTCTCGACGCCGCCCCAGGCGTGGAGGCGCCGCTCGCGCAGCACCTGGGCCACGCGGTTCGGGGAGAGCAGGGGGACTCCGTCGCGGGAGAGCACGGCGCGGGCGATCTCGCTCACGGTCTGGGCCGCCGAGGTGGCCTGGGTGTCGGAGACCCCGGCGAAGGGCACCACGGCGACCGCCCCCAGGACGGCCCCCGGCTCCCGGGGAGCGGGCCCGCGAGCGCTCGGCCCGTTCCCCGCCGGCGCGCCCAACCGGGCGAGGAGCCGGCGGGCCACCCGCGCCGCCAGCGCCGTGGGATCGGTGGTCACCCCCAGGCCGAGGAGGCCGCGATCGTCGAGGCCGCTCGCCGAGGCGAAGGCGATCCGGTCGAGCTCGCCGCTCGCGGCGTCGTAGAGGCGGGCCGAGGCGGTGATCCGAGGGCTGGTCTGGAGCTCCACGCCGTGGAGCGTGACGGTCACGAAGCCCTGAGCCCCGAGCTCGCGCCCGAGGGTGCGCAGCGTCGCGGGCGACGCGTCGTCGACGCTCCGGATGCGGCGGCGCCGGAGCGCGTCGCGGACCGTCTCGAGCGGCAGGATCTCGTGCTGCGCCGCGAGCCCCTCGGCCAGCGCCCCTTCGAGGACCCGGGCGACGGCCTCGTCACCCGAACGGTCCTCGACCGAGAGGAGGGCGAGCCGGTCCGCCCGCGCGGCGCCGGCGAGCGGCGCCGCCAGCAGGAGCGCGGCGAAGGCGAAGCTCCGCGCGCGGCGGCCGGCGGTCGGGGTCGGGGTCGTGGGCACGCTGGGCTCGCTACGGGGCATTGGGGTGGGGAGCGGGGGGAGAGTCGGTCTCGGGTCGTCCGCCGCTACTTGGTGAACAGGGTCTTCAGGGTCTCGTGGACGCAGCGCCGGGTGGTCTCTGCGAGCGGCTCGGCCAGGGTGCCCAGGAGCTTGGCGCTCAGTCCGCCGCCGCGCTCCGTGTGGGTCGCCGCCCACACCGCGGCCCCGGTCTCGGCCTCGATCATGTGCAGGTCGAGGCTCACGACCGGGATCTCCACCGAGCCCGAGCGGACGGTCTCGGACTCCGAGACGGTGCCCAGGATCACGGCCTGGACCCCCAGGGTCTTGCCCAGGGTGACCACCTGCTCGGTCGACGGGGTGGTGATCCGGGCGCCCATCTTGTCCAGGGCGGCCTGCACCTCGCCGGGCTCCACCACGTCCACGGCGCCGCTCGCCAGCAGCTCGGTCACGGTCAGCCGGGTGACCCTGGGACCGGCCTGCCGGTCGTTCGAGAGGTTCTCGAACGGGATGACCGCCACCCGCTCCACGAAGCCGAAGTCGAACTTCGGGTTGGTGAACTCGGTGGTGGGGAGCGTGCTCGAGCAGCCGGAGGCGCTCAGCAGGAGGCCCAGCAGCAGACCCAGGACCGAGACCAGGCTCAGGATCAGGCCCGGAATCGGAAGGAATGTCGCCAAGAGACGGCGGCTGGGGGACGTGGTTCGCGGTGTCGTGTCCATGGCTCGTTCCGGGTCGTTTCAGAAGAACAGCGCGACGCCTGTGCGCAGGGTCGTGGCCTCGCTGCCCGTCCTCCCCGTCTCGTCGAAGCTCGAGCGGCTGAAGGTGCCGAACAGGGAGAAGCGTTGCGTCAGGCGGTAGGTGAGGCTCGCCGACTGGTTGGTGGTGCGGCGCAGGTCCTCGTCCTCGAAGGACTCCCAGGCGAGGGCCGCGGTCAGCTTCGGTCCCGGCGACCAGGAGAGGGCGTAGCTCTGGCGCAAGGAGGTCTGGTAGAGGTCGACCACGTAGTCCCAGGCGCCGGTCAGGCTCAAGTAGGCGGTCGCCTGCCAGGTCGTCTGGAGGTCGAGGGCCTTGCGGTCGATCACCGGCTCGCCTTCGGGGTCCTGATAGCGGACCACCGACCAGCCGCCGGTCAGCGACCAGGTGGGCCGCAGGCGTGCATTCAGGTACTGGCGCAGGGCCCAGCCGTCGCGGTCCTGGCCGCCCAGCGGGTCGTCCACCTGGGAGCTCTCGACCTCGGTGGTCAGGGCGAGGTCGGGGAGGAGCTCGCTCACCACGCGCAGCCGTGCGGTCTCGATCGAGCGCACCAGGGCGCCCTCGTCGCTCTCGTCGCGGCGGTTGTAGAGGAGCGCCGCCTCGAAGGTCTCGAGCGGGCGCCAGGCGAGCGACGCATCGTAGACCTCCTCGGTGCGCAGGAGGACCGGCTCGACCCGCTCCTCGAGGTCCAGGTACTGGTAGCCGGCCCGGGCGTGGAGGTCGTGGGGCAGGTCGACGTCGAGGGCGCTCCGGGCGTGGACCTCGTCGAAGCGCCTCTGGACCACCTGGCTGGTCAGGTTCTCGTCCCGGCTCGCCCCCAACCCGACGCTCGCCCGCACCCGGCCGGTCGCCTGATAGACCGCGGAGAGGTCCCCCCGGTAGAGATCGGCCGAGCCGTCGGCCGAGGCGAGGCCCGCCACGTCCTGGAGGGCCCTGACCTCGGTCACCTCGACGTCCGGGGCGGGGTTGGCGCTCAAGTTGACCGCCTTGAAGAAGCGGTCGGTGGTCTCGGGGAAGCGCAGGGTGTAGCGCAGGAGGGTCGGGTCCCATTCCGAGGTCGCGCCGCCGATGCGCTGCCACAGCAGGTTGTCGGCGCTGTGCCAGACCTGCCACACGACGGCCGAGCCCGAGGGCGCGTCGACCGTCACCTCCAGGCGGCTCACCGGCAGGGCGAAGCTCAGGTCGACGCCCAGGTTGCGGAAGGTGTTGGCGCCGCCGATCTGGCCGGTCACGTCGGGCAGGGCCGGGGTCCGGAGCTCGCCGTCCACCAGGCCGGGGGCCGGATCGAGAGCGCCGACGTCGGGGCTGGTGTCGATCGTGGCCACCCCCTGGGTCGCCGGGACCGGCTGGGCGATCTCGGTCCCCGCGGGGACGTCCTGGTGGCGGTCCTGGCGCGAGAGCCAGGAGCTCAGGCCCAGGCGGAGCCGGTCGCCGAAGAGCTCGCGGGCGGCGTCGAGGCGCAGCTCGTGGCGGCTCTGGTCGAAGCCGAGGCCGGTCAGGCGGTTGTCGAGCTGGAACGTGGTGTAGGTGTAGCCGGCGCTCCACAGCCTCCGGTTGTAGAGGGCCGAAGCGGTCAGGGTGCGGCTGTCGTTGTCGCGGCCGAAGACCGCCACGTCGGCCACGTTCGATTCGTCGCGCACCTGGAGCGAGACGATGGGGCCCCAGCCCGTGCGCCAGGAGAGCGCTCCCAGGTAGGAGCGGACCTCGAACTGGTCGGCGTCGTTCGAGCCGTCGGCGACGCGGTCGAAGAGCTGGAGGCGGGCGGAGAGGTCGGCGCGGTTGTAGAGCAGCGAGAGGTTCGGCTCCCGGGAGCGCTGGAAGAGCTCGCCGTCGCCCGCGACCCGGGTCCCCAGGTCGAGGTACTGGGCGCCGAGGCGCAGCGAGAGATACGGGGTGAAGCGCTGGTAGAGCGAGAGGTGGTACTGCTGGTCCACGGTGTCGGTCTCCACGCTTCCGGTGTCGGTGGCGCTGGTCGAGAGGAGGACGCTGCCGGAGACATCGGCGGCCAGCGTGGGTCGGGCGCCGGAGCCGAAGCACAGGGCCGCGGTGCAGCAAGCGGTCGCCATCCGGCAGAGGCGGATCTTCACCATCCTCGTCGTCTCTCGGGGGTCGAACCGAGGTTGGAGCGTCGATGCCGGGCCATCGGCTCGCCCACGGGCCGATTCTGTCCAGAGGACGGGCTCCGGCTCGCCATGCGCGGGGGTGGTCTTTCGAAATCGTGAGTCGGGCGGTCAACTACCTTTCCGGGTGGGCTCCGAGCCGCCGGGGCCGAAACACCACGACGCCCGGGGGGCGCCCGGGCGTCGTCGTGCAGCACCGGACCCGGAGGGAGGTCCGGAGGGTCAACCGGCCCGCGTTACGGGGCGGTGCCCAACGGCAGCTCGTCGAACTCGTCCTTGCTGTGGCACTTGTTGCAGAGCGAGCGCTGGTTGCCGTCGTAGGGGTTGGGCAGGGCGTAGGAGCCCGATTCCACCCCGTCCTCGTCGAGCAGCGTGACGTTGAAGTCCCATCGGCCCGCGTTCGGCGCCGAGGTGGCGTGCGCGCGGTGGCAGGTCAGGCACATCACCCGGCTGGAGGCGCTGGGGCCGGCGGTCGAGTCGATGGCCGAGGCCGCGTCCTCGAAGGGGACCGCGGCCAGGTAGGCCGTCGCCTGGGTGCCGGTGCCGCAGGGCCCGCCGGCGACACCCGGGTTGTTGACGCAGTCCGTGGTGCCGTTGTACGCGTTGTAGGCGCCGGCGATGGTGCCGCCCAGGACGGTGCCCGACGGGTGGATCAGGTTGATGTCGTTGGCGTGGAAATCGCCGTGGCAGTTGGCGCACCAGGCGCTCATGCCGGAGATGTAGGCGGTGTGGTTGGAGTTCGACTCGCCGGCGCCGTTGAGGGCGATGCCCTCGGCCACGGGCGCGTCATGGGTGAAGGTGAAGGAGGTGCCGTCGTTGCCCTTCACGATCCGGTTGGCGCCGTAGAGCATCCGGAACGAGTCGGTGCCGTGCGGGTCGTGGCAGGACGAGCAGGCCATGCTGGTCGCCGGGTAGATGCCGCCGGGAGCGGTGGTGTTCACCGGGTCCGCGGCGATGCCCTTGGTGTCGGACAGGAAGTTGTGGCCCGCCTCGTAGCCCGGGATCGGGCTGGTGGCGCCGCCATGTCCGTCGTTGATGTTGTCTTCCAGCAGGAAGACATAGTCGCCCGCGCCGCGCTGCGGCTTGGGGGTGAGGACGCTCGTACCGAACACGCCGTAGCCGGTCTCCGAGCCCGGACGGGCGTGGCAGAGCAGGCAGGTGTCGCTCGGCTTGGCGGTCTTCAGCAGGTAGGCGCTGACGCCCTGGCCCTGCGTGCCGCCGGTGATGATGGAGGCGTTGTGCTCGGAGTTGTGCATCGTGTGACAGCCGTTGCAGTGCGCAACGCCGCCGTCGTGGAACGCCGCCGCGGGAGCGGCGAAGAACGCGACAACGGCCACCGCCAGGAGCAGTGGGAGAGCTCGGGTCGCTGGTCTCATGGTTGGAGATCTCCTCGTCTTGGAATGGATTCCCTCGACATCGAGGGATACCTCGTCCTTCGGATAGCAGCGGAAACGTACGTTCCAACCGACGCTTGTGAAATTTTTCACAAGGACCGGTACAGCCACTCCTCCCTCGGCGCCCACCTCCTTATCCGGAATCCTCGGTTCGACTCGTAATCGATCTTCGAGAGGCTCTGGGTGCGGCCGGTCTCGGGTCGCCGGCCCTGCCTCTCGTCGCTCTCGCCGTCGGTCTCCCGTCATCGTTCCCCTCCTCCGACCGAGCTCGCGGCTCGGACACGGGCGAGGTACTGCCTAGGGCGTCCGGGAGTGACAGGCCAAGGATGGTCCGCGGCGAGACCGCCGATGAATACCCCGGGGGGTGGCGACGTGAACGCGACCGGGTGGGTGGGCCATCACGCCCGCAGGGGTGGGGGCGAGCCCCCCTGTCTTGACGGTGCGCGACGGGTGCGTCGCGGGTAGCTTTGGCGGCGAAAGGGGACCATCGTGAACCACTGGATCAAGAAACTCGCATCACTCAAGCTCACCGTCGTCCTGCTCGTGCTGCTGCTGGTGGCGCTCGCCGCGGGCACCGTGGTGGAGTCCTCCCAGGGCACCGACGCGGCGGGACGGCTGGTCTACTACTCGGTCTGGTTCCGGGCGCTGCTCCTGGCGATCGGTGTCAACGTGCTCCTCGCCATCGCCGTGCGCTGGCCGCCGAGCACCTACCGGATCGGCTTCCTCGTCACCCACACCGCCATGCTGGTGATCCTGGTGGGTGCTCTGGTGAGCGCCCGGTTCAAGGTCGAAGGCCAGCTCGCGCTCTGGGAGGGGCAGGAGAGCCCGCTGATCGCCCTGCGAACTGACGCTGCGGCAGGCGCCCAGGTCGCGCTGCCCTTCTCGGTGCGCCTCGACGCCTTCGAGATCGACGACTACCCGGGCACCCACCGGCCGGCGATGTTCCGCAGCCGGGTGACGGTGAGCGACCCGGAGCTCGGCGGCTCGTTCCCGGCGGTGATCGAGATGAACCGGCCCCTCGCCTACCGCGGCTACAAGCTCTTCCAGAGCAGCTTCCAGCAGGAGGGAGGGCGGGAGATGTCGGTCCTCTCCGTCTCCCACGATCCGGGGCAGCTGATCGTCTTCATCGGTTACTTCTTGCTCCTGGGCGGCATGTCGACGGTCCTCGGCACGCGCATCGTCCAGGCCCGGGCGCTCGCCCGACGCCAGGCCGAGCGGACCGGAGCGCACGGTGCGGTGGCGGCCCGCCGGCCCGGGCGCAAGGCGGCGGCGGTTGCCACGGCGGTGGTCGCGACCGTGGGCCTCGCGCTGGCGGCGGCGCCGGCGGCCCACGCCGCACAGCCCCTACCCGCGCCGGAGACGGCGGCGGCGCTCGCCAGCCTGCCGGTGCAGCACGACGGCCGGGTGATGCCCCTCGACACCCTGGCCCGCGAAGGGCTGTGGAAGGTCACCGGGGAGCGCGGCGGCTGGCAGGGGGCGAGCCCGATGCGCCTCGTGCTGTCCTGGATGTTCGATGGCCGCGACTGGATCTCCGAGCCGGTGGTGAAGCTGGGCGATCCGGCGCTCGTGGCCGCCGCGGGCCTGCCGCCCGGCACCACGCACGCCTCCTACGCCCAGCTCTTCGGCAGCCCCGGGATCCGGGACCTGGTGAGCCAGGCGCGGAGCCGCGAGGCGCAGGGCGACGAGCACCTGCCGCCGCCGCTCGCCGCGGCGTCGAAGCTCGACGCCCGGCTCGGCTGGCTCCAGAGCTTCCTCACCCGCGACCTGCTCCGGATCGTCCCGGCCTCGGGCGACGCGGCGGCGGCCTGGGCCGAGGCGCCGGCGAGCGTCACCGACGCCCTGTCGCTCGTCGCCTGGTACCGCCAGAGGGAGGCGCAGCCGCCCGCCGGCTACCCGGCCCTCCGGGAGATGACCCGCGAGGTGACCTACAACCGGGTGCAGCCGACCCGGCTCGCCTGGTGGGTGCTGGCCATGGGCACGATCGTGTCGCTCGCCGCCCTGCGCCGGCCGAGCCGGCTCTGGGACCTGGCGGCCGTCGCGACGCTGGTCCTGGGCGTGGGCGTCATGACCTGGGGCCTGGCGGTGCGCTGGCAGATCGAGGGGCACATCCCGGCCTCGAACATGTACGAGTCGCTGCTCTTCCTGGCCTGGGGCGTCGGGCTCTTCGCCCTCCTCGCCGCGGCCCTCTTGCGCAACCGGCTGGTGATCTTCAACGCCGCGGCCATGGCCGCCCTGACCCTGGGTCTCGCGAGCTTCCTGCCCATCGACCCGTTCATCCACCCGATCGCGCCGGTGCTCTCGGGCACGCCCTGGCTCGCCATCCACGTGCCGATCATCATGGTCAGCTACTCGGTGCTGGCCCTGGGCGTGCTCATCGCCCACTTGCAGATCGGCATCGAGATCGTGCGGCCCAGGCGGCGGGAGGCGGCGGCGCGGATGAACGGCCTGCTTTACTGGTACATGCACGTCGGCTCGCTGCTCCTGGTCGCGGGCATCATCACCGGCTCGATCTGGGCCGCCTCCTCGTGGGGGCGCTACTGGGGGTGGGACCCGAAAGAGGTCTGGTCGCTGATCGCCTTCATCGCCTACATGGCGATCCTCCACAGCCGGTTCGATCGGCAGATGGGGGCGTTCGGCGTGGCCGCGGCCTCGATCGTCGCCTTCTGGGCGATCTTGATGACCTACATCGGGGTGAACTTCGTGCTCACCTCGGGCATGCACTCTTACGGCTTCGGGAGCGGGGGGGTGGTCCAGTGGATGGCGGGGATCGGGGCGCTGGAGCTCCTGTTCCTCGGCGCCGGCTACGTCGCCCATCGCAGGAACACCGCCGCCTACGGCCCGCTGGTCGCGGCAGGGATCTGAGCGGCTCCGCGTTCGTCCCTCTTCCCCCCGGGGTATCAGGCGTCCCCTTTCAAGCCCCGGGGGGAGGGGGGTTTTGGGCGCGTCCAGAAATCACTGCGGCAATCGGGCGCCCCTGCATCCCTCCTCGCGGCGTTGCGCTCCCTGCGACATCGGCCCGGCGATGCCTCGGTCGCGCGCCTTGCGAGGAGGGCGCCCGGACGCCCTCGGTTCACTTAGTGATTTCTGGACGAGCCCCTAGGCCTCCGGCGGGGACGATGTGTCCGATCGGCCGAGCGCGGCTTCGTAGCGCCCCAGACCTTCGCAACGTGCCAGCCGATTTTCAGGCTTCTCGGGCCTCTTGGCTTCGGCCCGGCCTTCTCACGCCTCGGCGCGGTCCTCGCTCGTCCGCTTTGGCCGCGAACGCCTCCGTCGTGAGGCCTCGAAGACCCTCGTCGTCCGGCTCTCTTGATGCTGAACGTGCCAGGAAAGCGCACCCTTGCCTCCTCGTCGTGGTGGACGAGTGAGATGCGGGATGCAGGCTGGTGGAGAGGTGGCTCGGTACGGGTAGACCCGTCATCCGGGATCGAACAACGGGATGAATGGCATTGAGGGTGGAAAGCTGCCCTTGGGGAACTCCACGTCTCGATGGCCGCCGCGGAGACGCTCGGCGGCGGCCCGGTAGGCTTCCGAGAAGATCCGATAGGCCTCGCGGAAGCGCTCTCGCACTTCCTCCGTGGCGGCATGGACGAAGGGCTGCGGCGAGCGCTTGCTCCTTTCGGGGCGCCGGTGCGGATGAAGGCGGAGGAACACGTCCGGCGCGGAAGGGCGAGTCCCGTGGGCTTGATGGTTGGCGGCGGCCTCCTCGGCGATGGCCTCCACCATCTCGGCGACGTGGGCCCGCATCTCCTCGGTGGAGAGGCCTTCCTCCTCCCAGCAGGGCAGCGGCTCGAGCTCCAGAATCTCCTCGGACGCGAAGTCGTCGAGGGTACCCCGGTTGTCCTTGCGGCGACCGGCGAGACAGAAGCCGGTCCGGTCGTACCAGACGCCCCGGAGCGGCTCGCCGTCTCGGAGGGCGAAGACGGAGTGCACGCCCGGCCAGAGCTCCGGCCGCGCGACCAGCCCCTCCTTCGCACCCTGCCCGAGGACATAGGCGAGCCTCCGGTACTGGATCTCCGGCTCCCGACTCACGACGACATGGTGGTACCGATCGCCCCAGAACGGGCCGGACCAGTCGTGGAGATCCCCGGCCTCCCGGGCGAGATTGCTCTGCACGTAGTTCATGAACCTCGCCAGTTCCAGGGCGTCGCGCGCACTGACCAAAGCGTGCCAGTGGTTGCTCAGGCAGGAGAGGGCGTGGACGCGCACGTCGTACGTACGCTTCGCCCGTGCCACGACGCCGACAAACCGGCGGTTCAGTTCCTCCGAGGGCCGGAGGAGGGAACGGGCTTGAATCGTCCTGGCGGTGATCTCGACGAGCGAGTTGGGCGGGATGTAGCGCAGGGCTCGTGCCATTTCACTCTATTGAGACGACAAATACCCTGGCGATCTGGCAGGAAACCCCAAGGTCAAGGCGGTCAAGGTGGCCAAGGTGCCCGGTCAAGGCGGTCAAGGTGCCGGTCGAGGTGCCGGCCGAGTTTCACGCCGGACAGCACGCGCAAGCCCCACGGAAGGTGCCAGCCGACTTTCACGCAAGCCCCACGGAAGGTGCCAGCCGAGTTTCATGGGAGTTTCATGGTGCGCATGTCGCGGAAGCACTGGTCCCACGTGCTCGCGCTACGGGAAGGGTGCCCGGCTAGAAGATCTGGGCCACGAAGTGGCCGCCGAACAGCACGCGGAAGCCCGACGCCAGGACGATCCTCGTCCCCGCCTGGAAGGTCACGTCGCCGCCCGAGGCGACCACGAACTCGGGGCCGGCGGTCAAGGTGTCGCAGGCGCGGAAGGGCGGCGGGGCGTCGGAGACCGTCTGGTTCGAGAGCGTCAGGTTCACATCGGAGGCGCAGGCCACGGCCTGGCCTGAGAGAGTCGTGTGCTCGGGCAGGAAGTTGCCGCCGAAGTCGAGGCTCGAGGCCAGGTTGCCGGTGGCGTCGGCGTGCACCCGGACGGTCATCCCACAGCTCGCCCCTGGCGGCAGGCACGGCGCCAGGCTCGGGCAGGCGGGCGCCGCCCCGAGCGGATCGCCCTGCGGGTCGAGGGCTACGGCGGAGGGGCCGGCGAGGACGGCCGACGTGACCGCCGCCGCCTCCGGCCCGGCGTTGGCGTTGGTCAGGGTCACCGCCAGCTCGACGGTGTCACCCACCTCAACCGAGCCGAAGTCGTGGCTCGCCGGCGCCACCTGGAGGTCGGGCCCTCCGGAGCCGGCGGCGAGCACCAGGCGGTGGACCTTGCTGGCCGCCGTGCCGTCGCCGTGGTACTCGGTCAGGTAGAGCTCGCCGGCCTCGTCCTCGCCGAAGGAGGTCACGCTGAAGGGCGGGTCGAGGAGCGGCTCGCTCTGCCAGGCTCCGTCGCAGCGGGGTACGGTGCCGAAGAGCTCGCCGGTGCAGAAGTCGGCAAACACGTAGACGCCCTGGAGGCGCGGCTCGGCCGTCCCCCGGTAGCGGAAGCCGCCGGTCACCGAGCAGCGCCCGGCGTCGTGGCCGTACTCGAGGATCGGGTCGGTATAGCCGGTGCTCGTGCAGGTCGAGTTGTGGTCGCCGTTCGTGTCGGTGTAAGCGTGGAAACCCTCGCGGCAGTCCCAGCCGTAGTTGCGGCCGCCGGGCCCGGCGGCCGGCTCGAGGTCGATCTCCTCCCAGAGGTTCTGTCCCACGTCGGCGATCCACAGGTCGCCGGTCATGCGGTCGAAGGAGAAGCGGAAGGGGTTGCGAAGCCCATAGTCCCAGACCTCGCCCCGGGCTCCGCTCACCCCGACGAAGGGGTTGTCGGGCGGGATGGCGTAGGCCAGGGGCGGGTCCGTCCCGTCGACGTCGAGGCGCAGGATCGTCCCGAGAAGGGTGCCGGGGTCCTGGCCGTTCTCGTTCGGGTCGCCGCCGCTGCCGCCGTCGCCGAGGGCGACGTAGAGGTAGCCGTCCGGCCCGAAGGCGAGCTGGCCGGCGTTGTGGTTGGCGAACGGCTGGTCGACGGTGAGCAGGATCTCCTCCGAGCCGGCGTCGGCCAGGTCGGGGTCGCCGGCCGACACGTGGTAGCGGGCGACCACGGTCTGGAGCTGCCCGGTGTCCGCCTCGGTGCGGGTGTAGTCGACGAAGAAGCTGTCGTCGCCCGGGTATCCGGGATGGAAGGCGAGCCCCAGGAGCCCCTCCTCGCCGCAGCACGCGACCTTGGCCGAAAGGTCGAGGAAAGGCGTCGCCTGGACGGAGACGCCGTCGTAGATCAGGATCTGGCCGGTCTGCTGGACCAGGAAGAGGCGGCCGGAGCCGTCGCCGGGCGGGACGATCCCGACCGGCCGCACCAGGCTGCCCGCGATCTCGACCGTGTCGAGGGCGAGGCCCTGGGCCCGGGCTTCCGGCGAGAATCCCGTCGAAAGGCCGGCCGGGGCCACCACGGCGAGAGCCACGGCGACGAGGCGAGGCCAAGCGCTTGTGGCCATGCTTCATCATACGCCGGCCGGCGGGAGGAAGGCACTGCCTGAGGAAGTGCCACCCGTTTCCCGGGAGTCGGCGCTTCCGGCTCCTGCTGCAAGGTCCGCGGCCTGGTCTTCCGTCCTTAGGAGTGTGGGAAGACCATTGCGTTGGACCCCACCTGGTGGGCTTGTCGAGGTCACGTGCCGAACGACCCAGGGCCGAGCCCTGCTCCGGCCAGGCCCGGAGCTCAATCGGAGAGTCTTGGGCGTCATCGGCCGCGCCCAGCGGCGGGAGTGTATGGAAATCCACGCCGTCGTCGTCCTGAGCACGCACTACCACCTCCTCCTCTCGCCGAAGGAGCCGGATCAGCTCGCCCGTTTCATGCACTTCGTCCAGACCAACATCGCCAAGGAAGCGGGAGACCTCCACGCCTGGACAGGGCCCTTCTGGGCTCGCCGGTACCGACACGTCCCGGTATCCGACGAGATGGAGGCCCAGGTCTCCAGGCTCCGGTACGTGCTCGAGAACTCGGTCAAGGAAGACCTCGTGGCCCGGCCGAGGGACTGGCCAGGGGTCCACAGCGCGAAGGCGACGCTCGAAGGCGGGCCGCTGGAGGGCGTCTGGTACGACCGCACCGCTTTCTACGAGGCGCGGTGCCGGGGTGAGCGGGTCGACCTCGAGGACTTCGCCGAGCCCGAGACCGTGACGCTCTCTCCGATTCCGTGCTGGCGAGGGCTGGCCGACACGGAAGTTAAGCAGCTTCTGAGCAACCTCATCAAGACGATCGAGCGGGAGAACGACGCGCGGCGCACGGCCGAGGGTCGGGGAGTCCTCGGCGTCAAGGCCATCCGCCGGCGCTCACCTCATGAGAGGCAGGAGAGGCTCTCGCGCTCCCCGGCTCCTCGCTTCCACGCCGCGACTCGGGAGGGCTGGCGGCGCCTGCGCGATGCGTACCGGGAGTTTGTGGCAGCTTTCCGGGGCGCTGCTGAGCTCCTACGCCTGGGAGCTACCGACGTACGATTTCCAGCAGGCAGCTTTCCGCCGGGCCTGTCCTATATTCCGCATCAGGCTCCGGGATAGCAGCCCGGCTCCCGGCTCGCGAAACTAGTCCGAGACGGTAACCCCCTCCGATGAAAGCCCGGGGCACGGCGGAGCTGTGTCCGAGGAGCAGCCTTCAGAGCCTCGAGACGGCCGAAGTCGCCCGGAGCCCTCGCCCAAGGCCATCCGAACCCGCTCGAGGATCACGGACTGCAGCTCGATGGCCCCCGGATAGTGGAACCTTCTCCCGAAGTCACTGGCACTTCCCCTGCAGAACCTTCTCCCGAAGTCACTGGCACTTCCCCTGGCTACCTTCTCCCGTCGAGCTGCTGCATGGGCTCGACCTGGATCTCCTGGATCTCCAGCAGGCGCCGCCACTGGTGGTTGAGCAGGCGGTCGACCCGCTCGCCGAGCAGGCGGATCTCGAGCTCGGCCTTGAGGTTGACCCGATCGTCGTGCTCGGCGCGCAGCCGGTCCTTCGCCTCCTGGCGGTTCTGGCTCATCATGATGATCGGCGCCTGGATCGCGGCGAGGCACGAGAGGACCAGGTTCAAGAGGATGAAAGGGTAGGGATCGAACGCCCGTGAGAGGAGGACGGCGGAGTTGATCGCCATTCAGACGACCAGGACGAGGAAGAAGCCGATCACGAAGGCCCAGCTCCCGCCGACCGCCGCCACCCGGTCGGCGAGGCGCAGGCCGAAGGTGGCGCGTTCGTCGAACTCGGTGTTGACGTTCTCCGACACGGTCTCCTGCTCGGAGAGCTTGTAGATCACCTCTTCCTCGATCTCCCCGATCTCGCCGCGCTCCTCCTCGAGCATGCGGGTGACGTACGCGGCGCGGTAGCGGTTCAGGTCTTCGCGGCAGACCGCGTCTCCCGGGCCGAGGTCCGGATGGTCGGCGCGGATCAGGTCGGCGATGCTCGGCCGAACGAGCTCGATCGGCACGAGCTCGGTGGCCGGCACCTGCCGGCCGCAGATCGAGCACCGTCCGTGGGCGGCGGGTTTGGCCATGGCGTGGCTCCCGGAAGAGGGTTACGCGCGCATGATAGCTCCACCGCCCGCGGGGGCGGACCTCCGGAGCTGGCGCGATTGACCGGATGCCCCCCATTGCCCCTTCCCACGCTCGGAGTGGGCGAGGGACGCCGATCTTCGAGGTGGGCGAGGGACGCCCCCGCCCCATCTTCGAGCCGAAGGCTCAGTCGGCACTCGGCCGGCGCCGGAGGCGGCGAAGGGGAGTCACCCCGCGCGAGTGGGCGAGGGTGATCAGTACCACGCCCAGGAGGATCAGGCCGCCCGCCCAGAGCGTCGTGGCGGTGATCTCCTCGCCGGCGAAGAGCCAGCCGAGGACGACGGCGACCAGGGGGTTGACGAAGGCGTAGGTCGAGGCGGCCGCCGGGTGGGCCACCCGCAGGAGCCAGGCGTAGGCCGAGAACGCGACGAGGGCGCCGAAGACGACCAGGTAGACGAAGGCGAGCACCGACTTGGTCGAGACCGCGGCCGGGTCGAGGCGCGACCACTGCCCGGCGGCGCTCCCGGCCGCCACCAGGAGACCGCCGCCGGCGAGCATCTGGCAGGCGGTGGACATGGCCGGCGTCGGCGGCAGCGGGGCGGTGCGGCTATAGAGCGAGCCCGCGCCCCAGCAGAGCGTGGCGCCGACCAGGACCAGCGCCCCCCGCAGCTCCACGCCCACCGTGGCGCGAAACGGCGAGACCAGGAAGAAAACGCCGGCGAAGCCCAGGCCGAGCCCCAGGACGATCCGCCCGGACGGGGTCTCGCCCCGCGGGCGCAGCCAGTTGAGCACGATCACCCAGAACGGCTCGGTGGCGACCATCAGGGCGGTGACGCCGGAGGGCACCCACTGCTCGGCGGTTACCACGCCGCCGTTGCCTCCGAGGAAGAGGGCCGCGCCGATCACCAGGACGGCCAGGAGCTTCCCGCGGCCGGGGGTTGGGCTCGCCCCGTAGGCGCGCCCAGACGTAGAGGATCGCGCCCGCGATCAGGTAGCGCAGGCCGGCCATCAGGAGCGGCGGCACGGTCTCGATGGCGAAGCGGATCGCCAGGTACGTCGACCCCCAGATCACGTAGACCAGGGCGAAGGCGAGGACGAGCCGCCAGAGCGGAGGCCCGCCGCCTTCCTCAGACCGCATGGGCCGTCCCGGAGCGGGTGCTCATCTCGAGTCCCGGATCACTTACCCGGAGGGCTTGGGCGCCGTGGCGGGCGGCGTCGGCACCGCCAGCGGCTCGGGCGGGTTCTCCCGGAGCTTCTTCTCGAGCACCTCGATCGCCTTGTCGAGGGTCGGGTCGATGCCCTTCGCCTCGAGGTCCGGGCGGTCGACCACCTCGATGTCCGGCTCGACCCCCTTCCCCTCGACCGCCCACACCCCGGAGGGCGCGACGAACCGGAACGACGGCGCCGTGATGCTGCCGCCGTCGGCCAGGTCCGGGCCTCCCGAGAGGCCGATCAGGCCGCCCCAGGTGGTGGTGCCGATCACCGGGCCGAGGCCCTGCTCGCGGAAGTAGTAGGGGAAGGCGTCGCCGCCGGAGCCGGCGTAGCCGTTGGTGAGCACCGCCTTCGGGCCGCGGTGGACAAAGCCCGGGGTGGTGAACGGCTCGACGTCGCGCCGCGCCCAGTAGGAGAGGAGCGGCCGCTCCAGGAGCTCGATCATCCCGAACGGGATGAACCCGCCGCCGTTGTAGCGGTTGTCCAGGATCAGGGCGTCCTTGGTGGCCTGGGCGTAAAAGCCCTGGTAGAGCTCGCGGGTGCCCTCGACCGCCGTGTTCTCGAGGTGGATGTAGCCGATCCGCCCGCCCGACGCGCGCTCGACGTAGCGCCGCTGGGCGGCGACCGCGTCGAGATAGCGCAGGTTCGTCTCGTGAGCGACGGTCTCGACCTGCTCGTCGTGGGCCCCCACCCCCGAGACAGCGGACGCGACCCGCAGGGTGACGACCTGGCCGGCCTTGTCCTCGAGGAGCTGGTAGAAGTTCTGGACGGTCTTCGTCGAGACCCCGTCGACCGCCAGGATCAGGTCGCCCTCGTGGACGTCGACGCCCGGCTCGGTGAGCGGCGAACGGTAGTCCTCCTGCCAGTTCTGGCCCGGGAAGATCTTGGTGATCTTGAAGTAACCCGACGGGTCGGCGGCGATCTCGGCGCCCAGCAGGCCCCCCTCGTGGCGCTCGACCTGCCAGTTGTCCGACGGCTGCACGTAGACATGGCCCGAGGAGAGCTCGCCGCCCATCTCGCCGAAGATGAAGTCGAGATCGCTCCGGTGCGCGACGTAGTCGACCAGCGGCTCGTACTTGGCGCGAATCGAGCGCCAGTCGAGGCCGTTCATCTTCGGGTCGTAGTACCCGTCGCGGAGGATCCGCCAGGCGTCGACGAACTCCTGGTGCCACTCGGCACCCGGGTCGATCTTCATGGTCAGGCCGGAGAGGTCGAGCTTGCCGTCGGCCGTCTTCTGGCCCGCCTTGACCTCGGCGATCCCCCACGTCATGCCGCCCTGGCCCCGCGCCCGGAAGAGGAGCTTCTTGCCGCCGGCGGCGAGGTCGAAGCCCTGGACTCCGTCGAGGACGGTCTTCGCCTTGCGCTCGTCGAGGTCGAAGAGCTGGAGCTTGGTCTCCGGCCCCATGCCCTCGAGGTAGAGGACGCCCGCGTCGACCGCGGCGAGGTTGCGGTAGTTGTCCGGTCCGCCGGGCAGGGCGCGCACCCGGCTCTCGAAGCCCGTGGGCTCGACTTGGACCACGACCGGCGCGGCCTCGTCGCCGCCGGCCTTCTTGGCCCCGGTGTCCGACTCCGAGCCGGCGCCCTTCTTCGCGCTCTTGCCGAGCGCGGCGCCGGCCGAATCCGAAGCCCCTTCGCCGTCCGCCTGCGCCGGCTTCTCCTCGTCGCTCTCGGGGAGGAAGAGCGGCGGCGCGTCGTCGCTCAGCAGGCCGACGTAGACCCGCGACGGGTGGGTGTAGACGTAGGCGAACTCGAAGGAGCTGAAGGTCAGGTTGTAGTCCCGGTTCGAGACGAAGTAGAGGTAGCGGCCCTTCGGATCCCAGGTCGGCTCCGAGTCGGCGGCGTCGTCGCCGGTGAGCTGGTAGGCGGCGCCCTTCTCGAACGAGTAGACCCAGACGCTCGGGAGCTGCCCCGAGCCGACCTTGGTGTAGGCGAGCCAGCGCCCGTCGGGCGACCACCGGTAGTCGGTGATGTCCGAGAAGCGGCCGTGGTCGAGGGTGGTGAGGGTACCGGAGGCGACGTCGACCACCCGCAGCCGGGCCTCGCGGTCGCCGAACGCGAGCTTCGAGCCGTCGGGCGACCACCGGGCGTCGTAGCGCCAGGTAGGGTCTTTCGTGCCGTCGGTCGTCACCCGGCGCTCGTCGCCGCTGCCGTCGGCCGCGCGCACGTAGAGCTCGTACTCGCCCGTCCGGTCGCTCCAGTAGGCGACCTGGCGGCCGTCGGGCGACCACGCCGGGTCGCGCTCGCGCACGCCCTGGCTGCGGGTCAAGTTGCGCACCTCGCCCTTCTCGGCGGGCACGGTATAGACGTCGCCGCGGGCGCCGAAGAGGGCGCGGGCGCCCGATGGCGAGACGGCCGGCTTCCCGATCTCGTCCTCGACGTTGGCGAAGCGGGGCAGCAGGCCCCGAAAATCGCCGTAGACCCGGATCGGCACGCGCATCGTCCGGTCCGTCGCCGGGTCGTAGCGCCAGATCCAGCCGCCCGCCTGGTAGACGATCCGCCGGGTGCCGGCCGACGGCCAGAGGACGTCCCAGACCCGGTGGTGGGTGACCTCTCGCGGGGTGGCGCCGGTCGGGGCGGCCGGGTCGAGGGCGAAGAGGTTGAGGGTGCCGGCGTCGCGGTCCGAGGTGAAGTAGACCGTGTCGCCCACCCACACCGGCTGGTTGTCGGTGCCGTCGTAGTCGGTGAGCTGGTGCGCGCTCTTCTCGGCGAGGTCGAAGGTCCAGACGTCCTGGGCGTTGCCCCCGTGGTAGCGCTTCCAGGTCCGGAACTCCCGGCTCTTGGGCGTGTAGACGAGGGTCTTGCCGTCGGGCGAGAGCATGCCGCCGCCACCCCGCGGCGGTCCGAGGGGCGTCTCCATGCCGCCCGCGACCGGCACGACGTAGGGCACCTCCAGGCGATCGCTCCAGGCGAGACGGTGGGCGAGGAAGACGACGTTCTTGCCGTCGGGCGTCCAGCCGAGGACCCGGTTGTCGACCCCGCCCCGTGGCGGCAGGGCCCCGACGTCGTTGTGGAAGGTGAGCTGGCGCGGCTCGCCGCCGTCGGCGGGGATCACGTAGACCTGCGGCGTGCCGCCGTACTCGCCGGTGAAGGCGATCCACTCGCCGTCGGGCGAGATCTTCGGGAAGAGCTCGAGCCCGGCGCCGGAGGTCAGCCGCCGGGCGGTGCCGCCGTCGGCGCCCACGGTCCAGACGTCGCCGGCGTAGACGAACGCGATCGTGTCGCCCTGGATGTCGGGGTAACGCAGGAGGCGAGTGAGCCCCGAGTCGGCCGGCGCCGTCTCGTCCTGGGCCGCGGACGGCGCCGGGAGCGAGAGGAGCGCGGCGAGCGCCGCCGCGAGGGCGAGCGACGAACGGAGGGCAACGCGGTAGGGCGAACGCGGGATGTCCATGGGTCTTCCTTACGAAGCTGGAGTCGAACCGTTGCGCGGGAAGGCTTCGCGGGCTTGGAAGAATCTTATCCCGGCCACGGTCCCGATCGGCGCGCGGCGTCCGGTAGGATGACGGGGTCAAGCGATCAAGACGGCTCGACAACGCGCCCCGCCGGCGAGGCCGGCGGGCTTTCGAGAAGGAGGCACGATGAGCTCTCTCTTCGGCAGGTGGGGTCGGGGTCCGCTCACCCTCGGGTGGGCGATCGTATTGTTGGCGCTCGGTCCGGCCGCCTGGGGCGCCGAGGGCCACGCCTCGTGGGGCTACGACTGCGCCGAGGGGCCGCCGTTCCTCTGGGGGCGACTCGTCCCGGAGTATGCGCTCTGCGACGAGGGCACCGCTCAGTCGCCCATCGACGTCGCCACCACCGGGAGCTCGCCGGCAACCCCTCACCCTCCCGGTGCCCCGCTACGGCAAGACCGGCCTCAGCGTGGGAAACAACGGCCACACCGTCCAGGCGGACGTCCCTGCGGGCGCGGGCACGCTGCGGGTCGGCGACGCGACTTACCGGCTGGACCAGTTCCACTGGCACACGCCGAGCGAGCACTGGATCGACGGCGAGCGCTACCCCATGGAGCTCCACCTGGTCCACCGGGGCGCCTCCGGGCTGCTGGTGGTGGGTGCCCTGGTCGTCGAAGGCCGCGCCAACGCCGAGCTCGAGAAGATCTGGCGCGCCTTCCCGGAGAAGCCCGGAGACCGGGTCGAAGTCGCCGACTTCGACCTCTCGAAGCTCCTGCCCGCCGACCTCCATTCGTACCGCTACCCGGGCTCGCTGACCACGCCGGGCTGCGACCAGGGCGTCCAGTGGATCGTCCTCGCCCGGCCGGTGGAGATGTCCCGCGCCCAGATCGAGAGGTTTCGCTCGGTCTTCTTCGGCACCGAGCGGTTCCCGGCCGGCAACGCCCGGCCGGTCCAGCCGCTCGGCGACCGGACGGTCGTCACCGACGTCGCGGCGCCCTGAGCCCGGTCGCAGCCCCGGCCCGCTGGCCCGATCCTTGAGCTCTCGCCCGGCGTCCGGGGGACCTCTTGTGCGCCGCGATACCGACTGGAGAGATTCATGAGCTTGACGCTGGGACACGGACCGTTTTCAGGGCAGCCGGACGGCGAGGGCAACTACACCCTCACCGCTCCGGAGCACATCGTCTACTTCGAGCCCTCGCCGCGCCGCGTACGGGCCGTGCTGGGCGGCGAGACGGTGGCCGACAGCCTCCACCCGAGCCTGCTCCACGAGACCGGGTTGCTGCCGGTCTACTACTTCCCGCGCTCGGACGTCCGGATGGACCTGCTCGAGGTGACCGACCACGCGACCCGCTGCCCGTTCAAGGGCCGGGCGACCTACTGGACCGTGCGCGCCGGCGGCCGCGAGGCGGCCGACGCCGCCTGGGCCTACCCCGAGCCGCTGCCGGAGGCGCCTCCTGCCCTCGCCTCCCACCTCGCGTTCTACTGGGACCGCATGGACGCCTGGTACGAGGAGGACGAGCAGGTCTTCGTCCACCCGCGCGACCCCTACCACCGGGTCGACCTGGTGGCGAGCGACCGGCACGTGCGCGTGGTGGTGGGCGACCGCGCGGTGGCGGAGTCGGACCACCCGGTGGTGGTCTTCGAGACCGGCCTGCCGCCGCGCTACTACCTGCCGTGCGAGGACGTGGAGATGAGCCTCCTCGTGGCGAGCGACACGATCACCCGCTGTCCGTACAAGGGCGAGGCCTCGTACTACTCGCTACGGCTCGATGGCGAGCTCTTCGAGGACCTCGTCTGGGTCTATCCCGAGCCGCTCCCCGGCAAGGAGCGGATCGCCGGCCGCCTCGCCTTCGACGAGGACGAGCGGACCCGCGTGGAGGTGACGCCTTCCTGACCCCGCGAGGCGGTCGACGGGCGCGGTCTCCCGGATCGTCGTAACATAGCAGGGTCGTTCGCCATCAGGAGCGCGCCGCCCCGCGGGGGGGAGGGGCGGGACCGCTCTTCGCTCGATGCTCGCCACGAGTCACGGCGGCGGCGATCGCCGGAACCCTTGGATGTCGAGAGCCCCTCGGCTGAGCGCCCTCCTGCCGATCGTCCTGGCCGGCTGCCTGCTCGCCTGCAGCAACGGCCCGGCCCCGCCTCCCGTGCGGGTCGGGCTGCTCGTGTGGCCGGGTTACGAGCTCTTCTTCCTGGCCCGCAGCCAGGGCCTCTACCCGGAGGATCAGATCCAGCTCGTCAGCTTCCGCTCACCGGCCGAGGCGGTGCGCGCCTACCGCGCCGGCCTGGTGGACGCGGTCGCCCTGACCCTCGAGTACGCGATCCAGATCGAGTCCGAGGACCCCGGCCACGCGGTGGTCCTGGTCATCGACACCTCGGCCGGCGGCGACTCGCTCATCGCTCGCCGGGGGGTCGAGTCCCTCGCCGATCTGCGGGGCCGCCGGATCGGGGTCGAGGCGAGCGCCCTCGGCGTCTTCTTCTCGCGGCGCATGCTCGAGCGGGCCGGCCTCGGCCAGGACGACGTGCAGCTCGTTCCGGTCGACATCGGTGACCAGGAGAAGGCCTTCCTCGACGGCGAGGTGGACGCCCTGGCGACCTTCGAGCCCACCCGCTCCCGCCTGCTCGCCGCCGGGGCCCACGAGCTGTTCAACAGCCGCGACCTGCCCGGCGAGATCGTGGACCTCCTCCTGGTGCCCGACGACGTCCTCCGGAGGCGTCGCGCGGTCCTGGTCCGGCTGGCCCGTGGCTGGTTCGCCGCCCAGGACCTCCTCGCCCGAGATCCGGCCGCGGCCGCCGCCTCCATGGCGCCGCGCGAGAAGCTCTCGCCGGAGCAGTTCCTCGCCGCCCTGGGCGGCCTCGCGCTGACGAGCCGCGCCGCGAACCGGGAGCTCCTGGACGCCGCCGGCCCGGGGAAGCCGCCGGGCCTCACCCGCTCGATCGCCGACCGGGCCCGGCTCCTGCGCCGCTACGGGCTCATCGACCGGAGGATCGACCCCGGGGGGCTGGTCTCGGGCGAGGTGCTCCGGGGGGCCGGCGGATGAGCCGCTTCCCGCCGCCCCTGCGCTGGTCGTTGCCCGCGGTCCTCCTCGCCGCGGGAGGGCTCGTCCTGGCCCTCTCCTACGAGCTCGACCTGCGCTACTTCAAGGCGCTGGGCGTCGCGGAGGCGGTGGCCGACGGCAAGCAGACCGCCACCCAGACCGCCGCGGAGATCGAGCGCGAGTTCCGGCGGGGCCACCCGAACGGCGCTCGCGACGCCCTCGACGCCGCGAGCGGCGACCGGCAGCTCCGGGTGGCGCTGGTGGTCGACCGGCGGCTCCGGATCCTCTTCGCCACCGACTACCCGGAGGAGGGCCGCGCCCTGGCCGAGAGCCCCTACGCCATCTATCGGGCGCTGATGCTCTCGGCGATCGACCAGGGGCACGAGAGCGTCGAGGTCAGCCGCGACCGCGTGGCGGTGGTGGTCCCGGTCGCCGTCGGCGCGCTCCTGGGCGAGATCGTCCCGGTCCGCCACGGCGCACTGCTGATGATCCTGGACCCTTCGCGCCAGCTCGGTCTCGCGCGGAGCCACGCCCTGCGCTTCAGCAGCGGACTCGCGCTCCTCCTCGGCGGTCTCACGGTGCTGCTCTGGGTCCTCCTCGGACGGCTGGTGACTCGGCGAGCCTCGGCCCTGGTCGAGGTCACCCGCGCGATCTCGGCCGGCGACTTCGGGGCGCGTACCCGGGCCGAGGGCAGCGACGAGCTCGCCCACCTGGCCCGCGCCATCGATTGGATGGCCGCCTGCCTGGGCGAGACGACGGCCGAGCTCGCGGCAAGTGAAAGACGCTTCCGGCAGCTCATCGAGCACGGCACCGACGTGATCGCCGTCGTGGTCCGCGACTCGCGGGTCCTCTACGTCAGCCCGTCGGTCGAGCGCGTCCTCGGACGGTCCCCGGCCGAGCTCACCGGCACCCGCCTGCTCGACCTGGTCCACGCCGCGGACCGCGAGCCCTTCGAGGCCGCCCTCCGGGAGGGCCTCGACGGCGTGGCCTCGTCGCGCCGGATCGACGTCCGGTGCCTGGCGGCCGACGGCAAGGCACGGACCCTCGAGGTCACGGCCTACGCTCCCCCCGAGCTCGCGCGCCAGGGCCAGGTCGTGATCAACGGCCGCGACGTCACCTCCTGGAAGGCCCTCGAGGGACAGCTCCGCGAGGCCCAGAAGATGGAGGCCATCGGCCGTCTGGCCGGCGGCGTGGCGCACGACTTCAACAACCTCCTGACCGCCATGCTCGGCTACTGCGACCTCCTCGACGGGCGCCTCGCCCCGGGCTCGCGCGAGAGCGCGCAGGTGGGCGAGATCCGCCGGGCCGCCGAGCGCGCCGCCGAGCTCACCCGCCAGCTCCTCGCCTTCGCCCGGCGCCAGATGCTCCAGCCGACGGTGGTCGACCTCAACGCCGTCGTCTCGCAGATGCTCCTCATGCTCGACCGGCTGCTCGGCGGCGGCATCGAGATCGTCCTGGAGCTCGCCGAGACGGCGATCCCGATCCGGGCCGACCGCCCCCGGATCGAGCAGGTGATCGTGAACCTGGTGGTCAACGCACGCGACGCCATGGCCGACGGCGGCGCGCTGACGCTCCGGACCCGTCGGCTCGAGCTGGAGGGCGAGGCGGCGGCCGCCCTGGGGCTCGAGCCGGGCGCCTACGGCGAGCTGACGGTCGCCGATTCCGGCACCGGCATGCCGCCCGAGGTCAGCGAGCGGATCTTCGAGCCCTTCTTCACCACCAAGGAGGTGGGGAAGGGCACCGGCCTGGGCCTGGCCTCGGTCCTGGGGACCGTCGAGCAGAGCGGCGGCCACATCCGGGTGGAGAGCGAGGTCGGGCGCGGCACCCGCTTCGAGATCCTCCTGCCGGTGGCCGAGGCGGCCGTGCCGGCGGAAGCGGCGCGCGCCGAGGCGTGACCCGGCCGAGCTGCGCGCCGGCCCGACGTCCGACCCCTCATGACCCGCCCGGCTGCCGTCCCCCCGGGGAGCCCGACCCCGCATGAAGCGGCCGAGCTCCGCCTCGGCCGGCCGGCCGGTTCGCCCGGCACCGACGCCCGGACCGCCCCCTCACCGGTCGCCCGGTCTCGACCCCCTCCATTCCGCCAGGAGCTCCGCCAGGTCCCGGGCGGCGACGAGCGGCCGGGCTTCGGCCTGGAGGCCGGCCAGGCGGGCGGCTTCGCCCAAGACCCGCTCCGGGCTCCAGCCGGCGGCGCGGAGCTCGCGAAGCCCCGTGTCGCCGTCGGACTTCGAGAGCTTCGAGCCGTCGGCCCGGTAGACCAGCGGGTGGTGCAGAAACTCCAGAGACTCGGGTGGCACCTTGCCAGAAACTCGGCCGGCACCTTGCGGAGGAGGCAGACACTCGGGTGGCACCGTGCGGGCGAGGAGGCCGGCGAGCTGGATCTGGCGGCCGGTCGAGGCCAGCAGGTCTTCACCCCGGATCACCAGGTCGATCCCCTGGTCGAGGTCGTCGACCACCACCGCGAGCTGGTAGGTCCAGTGGCCGTCCCGGTCGCGGAGCAGGAGGTCGCCGCACTGGTCGGCCGGCACCTGGCGCCGCTCGCCGAGCAGGAGGTCGCGAAACACGACCTCCCGGCGCTCGAGGCGCAGGCGCCGGACCGGGGTGGAGGCCGGGTCGACGCCGCGCCCGCGGCAGGTCCCCGGATAGCAAAGCTCGCTCCCCTCGCCTTCGCTTGCAAGCGTCCGCTCCCGGATCTCGCGCCGGGTGCAGACGCACGGGTAGACGAGCCCCCGCGCCGCGAGGCCGGCCAGGACCTCGGCGTAGCGCTCGCCCCGCTCGCTCTGGCGCGGGGCACGCTCGTCGGGCTCGAGGCCGAGCCAGTCGAGATCCTCGAGGATCGCCTCCTCGTACTCCGGGCGCGAGCGGATCCGGTCGTGGTCCTCGATCCGGAGCACCACCCGGCCGCCCCCGGCCCGCGCCAGGCCCCACACGAAGACCGCGTTGACCGCGTGGCCCAGGTGTAGGTACCCGGTGGGGGCGGGGGCGAAGCGCGTCCGCCAGGGCGCGGCGGCAAGCTCGATCACGGCCCCGGATTGTCCCACGGCCGAGCGGGTAGACTTCTCGCCGCGATGAAGGTCCTCTCGGTCAACGTCGGCCGCCCGCGCGTTGTCCTCTGGAAGGGCGAGGCCGTCCGCACCTCGATCTTCAAGTCCCCGGTCGCCGGCCCGGTACGGGTAGGACGCCTCGATCTCGCGGGCGACGAGCAGGCCGACCTGTCGGTCCACGGCGGTCCCGGCAAGGCGGTCTATGCCTACCCGGCCGAGCACTACGCCTGGTGGCGGGCCCAGCTTCCCGAGGCGGACCTGCCCTGGGGCGCTTTCGGCGAGAACCTGACCACCGAGGGCCTCTCCGAGAGCGACCTCCGGATCGGCGACCACCTGCGCGCCGGATCGGCCGAGCTGGTGGTCACCCAGCCTCGCATGCCCTGTTACAAGCTCGGCCTGCGTTTCG
This sequence comes from uncultured Acidobacteriota bacterium, assembly GCA_963837945.1. Lineage (GTDB taxonomy): Bacteria > Acidobacteriota > Thermoanaerobaculia > Multivoradales > DATKCC01 > CAVUBL01. Next base: position 161,559 of record CAWIQD010000006.1, on the reverse strand, counting down.
GCTCGGAGGCCATGGTCCAGCGCTTTCTCGACAGCCGGCGCTCCGGCTTCTACCTCGCGGTGCTCACCGAGGGCTGGGTCCAGGCCGGGGACGCCGTCGAGCGGACGGCACGGGCCGAGGCGAGCCTCACCGTGACCGAGATCGTGGACCTCTACGTCGACAAGGCCCCGGCCCTGGAGCGCCTGCGCCGGGCCGCCGCTCTGCCCGACCTGCCCGAGAGCTGGCGCAAGCACTTCGACAGCCGCCTGAGATCGGGTCGCAAGCGCTGAGCTCCCCGCCCGGAGCGGCGGGCCGGGCGCCGCCTCCCCCGACACCGCTTCTCCACCCGGACGGGTGGGGCGTGGCGCCCGGCCAGCCGGTATCTTGCGCTTGAGACCGCCGTCTCGGCTCACCGGGGGGGTGGCCCTCGCCACCCGGCCCGGACGGACGGCGGAACGAGAGAGGACGGAGGCGACGAATGCGACGAGCACCGGCCTCCCCTCATGGACCACGAAGGGAGATTCAAGTCATGAGAAAGCTGCTGAGCCTGCTGGCCATCCTCGCCTTCGCCCTGGTCGCGACCTACGCCATGGCCGCCCAGACGCCACCGGAGACGGTCACGATCAAGGCCGCCCAGGCGAAGAAGGGGCCGGTCGAGTTCCCCCACGCCAAGCACATGAAGCTGGTGGACAAGTGCAGCACCTGCCACCACACCAACGAGGGACTGACGGCGGACAAGGTCGAAGGCGTCCAGGCCTGCTCCGAGTGCCATCTCGACCCGGCGAAGCCCGAGACCCCCAGCATGCGCGAGATGAGCATGAAGAAGAACCCCTTCCACGAGCTCTGCATCACCTGCCACAAGGAGCAGGCGAAGGGTCCCACGAAGTGCGCCGACTGCCACAAGTAGCCGGCCGAGACAGGCTTCGCGTTCACCCTCCCGCCCCGGCGGCTCGTGACCCGTTACTTGACGGTTGACGGGTCACTAGCCCAGGTCGTAGCGCTTGAGCTTCTCGTAGAGGGTGCGCACGCCGATGCCGAGCTCCTCGGCGGCCCGCTGGCGGTGGCCGCCGTGGCGCGCCAGGGCGCGCTCGATCGCCCGGCGCTCGAGCTCCTCGAGGGTGCGGGGCGACGGCTCGGCCTCGGGCTCGATCGCGGCTCCGGCGCCGGGACGCTCGCCGGCGCTCACCAGCTCGGCCGTGATCGGGGCGTCGCCGGCGAGGATGGCGGCGCGCTCCAAGGCGTTGGCGAGCTCGCGGACGTTGCCCGGCCAGGGGCCGGCCTGGAGCGCCGCCTCGGCCCGCCGGTCGAGCCGCGGCGTCGCGCGCCCGAGATCCCACCCGATCCGCTCGAGCAGGTGCCGGGCGAGGGGCAGGATGTCCTCCCGGCGCTCGCGCAGCGGCGGCATCCGGACCGGGAAGACCGCGAGGCGGTGGTAGAGGTCGTCCCGGAAGGCGCCGGAGGCCAGGCGCTCGGCGAGGTCCCGGTTGGTCGCCGCCAGCCAGCGGACGTCCGCCTCGAGGGTCCGCGAGCCTCCCACCCGCTCGAAGCGCTTCGTCTCGATCACCCGCAGGAGCTTCGCCTGGAGCTCCGGGCGGAGCTCGGCGATCTCGTCGAGGAAGACGGTGCCGCCGGCGGCCAGCTCCAGGCGCCCGCGGCGCCGTGCCGTGGCGCCGGTGAAGGCCCCCTTCTCGTGGCCGAAGAGCTCACTCTCCAAGAGGGGCTCGGCGACCGCGGCGCAGTTCAGGGCCACGAACGGCCCGTCCCGGCGCGGGCTCCAGCGGTGGACCGCGCGCGCCGCCACCTCCTTGCCGGTGCCGCTTTCGCCCAGCAGCAGCACCGTCGCCTGGGTGGGGGCGACCTTCTCGAGGGCCGCCACCACCGGCACCATGGCCGGCGCGCCGTAGGTGAGCGCCGGCCCCTCGCGCGCCTCGGCCGCCGAGCGTTCCCGGAGCGAGTGGAGCTCGAAGCGCTCGGCCGCCCGCGCCGCCAGCAGCCGGAGCTCGTCGGGGCCGGAGAGGGGCTTTTGCAGGTAGTCGAGGGCGCCCAGCTTCATCGCCTCGACGGCGCCGTCCACCGAGCCGTGGGCGGTGAGCACCAGGACCTCGGTCTCCGGCTGCTCGGCGCGCACCTTGCGCAGCAGGGCCATGCCGTCCGTCCCCGGCATCTTGAGGTCCGTGATCAGCAGGTGAAAGCTCCGGCGGTCGAGCCAGCGGGCCGCCTCGTCGCCGTCGGCCGCCTGGACCACCCGGTGCCCCTCGGTCTCGAGCGCCTCGGCGACGAAGCTCCGCACCCCCTCCTCGTCGTCGGCCACCAGGATCGTCGCCATGATCTAGCGAAGCTCCGCCTCGTACCGGCGAGGCGTCTGAAGCGTCTCCGGCGCCACGGGTCGCTGGTCCCCCGCCCACGCCGACCGACCACGGCTGCGCTCCTCGGAACGGCGACTCCAGACCGCTGGATTCATCGGATGCCCCCCGCAACCCCTCGATCCCCTTCCCTCCCCACGGGGGGGAAGGGGACGGTTGATCGGATGCCCCCCGCAACCCCTCGATCCCCTTCCCACCCCACGGGGGGGAAGGGGACGCCCCCACCCATCGGCTTTCCTGGCTGCCGAATCCCTCCGAACCGATGAAGCGGCCGAGCTCTGTCTCGGCCGGGCGAACGGTCCGCGGGGCACTCGACGGTGCCTGTTGATCGGATGCCCCCCGCAACCCCTCGATCCCCTTCCCACCCCACGGGGGGGAAGGGGACGCCACCACCCTCTCGGTCTGTTTCTCGAGGAACTCGGCTCGTTCGTCACGATTCTGGCCTGATCAGACATCTAGTGGATGCCCCCCGCAACCCCTCGATCCCCTTCCCACCCCACGGGGGGGAAGGGGACGCCCCCACCCTCTAGGTCTGTTTCTCGAGGAACTCGGCTCGTTCGTCACGATTCTGGCCTGATCAGACATCTAGTGGATGCCCCCCCGCATCCCCTCGATCCCCTTCCCACCCCACGGGGGGGAAGGGGACGCCCCCACCCTCTCGGTCTGTTTCTCGAGGAACTCGGCTCGTTCGTCACGATTCTGGCCTGATCAGACATCTAGATGTCTGATCGGAGCGCAATCATGACGTTCGAGCCGAGTTTTGAGCCGCCGCCAGACCGGGAGGGGGCGTCCCTCTCCCCCCGGAGGGTGGGAGAGGGATTGAGGGTGAGGGGGGCGATCCGGAAGGTCTCTGCGCCGAGCAAGGCCCGGGCCGGTGAGGTCTCGTCGAGCGGCTTCCCGCGGGCGGTGGCCGCCGTGTCCGGAGTCGCTTTCCTCCGTTCAACTCGTCGGTTTGAGGCGGAGCCTCGCTAGTAGATGCCCCCCGCATCCCCTCGATCCCCTTCCCACCCCACGGGGGGGAAGAGGACGCCCCCGCCCGGCCCTCGGCTCCGATCGAAGACTCCACTCACCTCCATGGCACTCACCCCTCCGGGATCGTCACCCGGAAGAGGGCGCCGCCGTCCGGGTGGTTGCCGGGGACGAGCGTACCGCCGTGGAGGGCCACGATGCGCCGGGCGACGGCGAGGCCGAGCCCGGTGCCCCGGAGCCGCGTGGTGTGGAAGGGCTCGAAGATCCGCTCCCGGTCGGCCTCGGCGATCCCGGGGCCCCGGTCCCGGACCTCGAAGACCAGCTCCCGCCCCTCGGCCGCCACCCGCACCGAGGCCGGCTCGTCGCCGGGCGAGGCCTGGAGGGCGTTGCGGAGCAGGTTGGTCAGCACCTGCTGGAGGAGGCGCGGATCGAGGGACCAGCGCTCCGGGGCGCCCGCGGCGTCGACCTCCACCCGCTCGGCGCCGACCTCGGTGACGGCCGCCTCGAGCACCTCCGTCGGGTCCGCCGCCCGGCGCTCGATCTGCTTCGAGCGCACGAAGCCCAGCAGATCGGCACTCAGCGCCTCGAGGCGCACCGCCTCGGCGACCACCCGCTCCGCCTTCTGCCGCTCGGCGGAGCCTTCGCCCAGCCGCTCGGCCAGGAGCTGCGCGTGCCCCTTCATGGAGGCCAGGGGGTTGCGGATCTCGTGGGCCAGGACCGCCGCCATCTCGCCCAGCGAGGCGAGGCGCCGGTCGCGCTCCATGGCCTCCTTCATCCGCTCCTCGCGCAGGCTGAATCGCCAGAGGCCGACGGCGACGACGACCAGCGCCAGCGAGGCCGCGCCGCCGATTCCCAGGCTGGTGAGCGCCCCGCGCTCGAGCTCTCGCGTGCGGACCGGCTCGAACTCGGCGAGCAGGGGATGGCGCGAGGTCACGCGACCTCCGGGGTGCTCCGGGCCGCCCCGGGTCACCCGCATGCGGGCCCCGAGGTCCACCGGGTCGTCGGCGCTCGCGGTCAGGAGCGCCCGGCGGAGCGCCGCCGTGCCGCGGGCCGCGCACTCGCCCACCACCGCCGTGGGGCGCGCCTGGCGGTCGAAGACGGCGACGCAGCGCAGGCCGTCGTCCCGGCGCTCGGCGAGGAAGCCCTCGAGGAAGGCCGGGTCGGTGCCGGCGCTCGGCCCCCGCCGGATGGCGTCGAGCAGCGCGTCGCCCTGGCCGCGGGCGAGGGTCTCGAGGACGTTCGCCACCGACAGGTAGGAGACGAGGACCGTGCCGATGAGCGCCGCGCTCATCACCAGGGGCACGAGGATCAGGGCGCTCCGGGCTCGCTGCATGGCTGGACGTCCGAGCTCGATGCTACCGCCTCCGCCTCAGGCCCGTGCCGCCGCGTCCTCCTCGTGGGGCCCGGCCTGCCGCCTCCGGGCGAGCCAGCGGCCGGCCCGGGTCCGGGCCACGAGGCCGGTGGCGCTGATGTAGGCGACCGGGATGAGCACCAGGGTGACCAGGGTCGAGGCGACGAGGCCGCCGATCACCACGCGCGCCAGGGCCGCCTGGATCTCGGCGCCGGCGCCCAGGCCGAGGGCCAGCGGAACCAGGCCGAGCACCGTGGTGCTGGCGGTCATCAGGATCGGGCGCAGCCGCAGCCGCCCCGCCTCGATCACCGCCTCGGCCGCCCCCATGTGCCGCTCGCGCCGCAGCAGGTTGACCGCGTCGACCAGCACGATGGCGTTGTTGACCACGATGCCGATGAGCATCACCAGGCCCATGACGCTCTGGATGTTGAGCGTGGTGCCGGTCAAGAGCAGCATCGGCACGACTCCGATCAGCGCCACCGGTACCGAGGCCATGACCACCAGCGGGTCGAGGAAGCGCTCGAACTGCGCGGCCATGAGCATGTAGACCAGGACCAGGGCCATGACGATCGCGACCAGGAAGTCCCGCGTCGCCTTCTGCTGCTCCTCGTAGGCGCCGCCGAAGACGATCGAGAAGCCCCGGGGGAGGGAGAGGTCGGACAATGCCGAGCGCACCCGGGAGACCGCGTCGCCCAGGGCCACGCCGCGCTCGAGGTTCGCCGTCACGTAGGTCACCCGCTGGCCGTCGACCCGGCGGATCTCGGTCGGCCCGCGGGCGCGGCGGCGCGTGACCAGGGTCGAGAGCGGCACCACGCGGCCGGCGGGCGTGCGCAGCGAGACGGCTTCGAGATCCTGGGCGGAGAGGCGGTCGCCGGGCGCCAGGCGCACGCGGATCGGGAACTCGTCGCCGCCCTGGCGGAAGCGCCCGGCCTCGACCCCGCCGACGTTCGCGAGGAGCGTCCGGCCCACGTCCTCCACCGACAGGCCGAGCTCGGAGATCCGGTCCCGGTCGAGGACCAGGCGCTCCTCCGGCTGGCCCTCGCGGCGGCTCACCCGGACGTCGGTGATGCCGGGTAGCCGCTCCATGCGCCGGCGCATGGCGGCCGCGATCCGGTCGGCCTCGCTCAGGTCCCAGCCGCGGAGCTCGATCTCGAGCGCGTCGCCGCCGCCGCTCGAGCTGAAGATCCGGCCGAGGATCCAGAGCCCCTCCTGCGCCTCCACCCGGATCTCGCCGCCCGGCACCTGGCCGTCCACCGCCCGGCGCACCCGGTCGGCGAGCTCGGCGCTCCCCACCGAGCGCTGGTCCTGGGGCACGAGCTTCACCTCCACGGCGGCGCTCGAGCCGCGCACCTCGGTGTCGGTGATGTGGATGTCCGCGGCCGGGATGACGCCACGCACCTTCTTCTCGAGCTCGCCGACGTAGGCGCGGACCACGGCGAGGTTGGTGCCCTCGGCCATCTCGAGCTCGATGTCGATCTCGTCGGCCTCGGTCTGGGGGGCGAGCTCGACCGGGATCAGGGGCCAGAGCGCGAGCGCCGCGACCAGCAGCAGCCCGGTCACCGCGAACACCCGCCGCCGGTGGCGAAGGGCGCTCTGGAGGCGCCGGGTGTACCAGAGCTCGAGGCGGCAAAAAGCGCGGGTGAAGCTCACGCGCCGGGTCGACCGCTCGGCCTCGGCGCGGCTCCTGACCCTGAGGAACCGGGCGGCGAGCATGGGCACCAGGGTCAAGGCGACGAGAAGCGAGCAGGCGAGGGCGAAGACCACCACCAGCGCCAGGGATTGGAAGAGGGCGCCGCTCGTCGTGTGGGTGAAGACGACGGGCAGGAAGATGACGCAGGTCGTGAGCGTCGAGGCGACGATCGCGCCCGCCACCTCGCGCGCCCCGACCCGGGCCGCCTCGGCCAGCGGCGCGTCCTCCTCCTCGCGCTTCCGGACGATGCTCTCGAGCACCACGATCGAGTTGTCGACGATCATCCCCACGCCCAGGGCCAGGCCGCCGAAGGTCATCTGGTTCAAGGTCAGGCCGCCGAAGTAGAGGAGGCCGAAGGCCGAGACCACCGAGATGGGGATCGAGAGGGCGATGATGGCGGTCGACGTGCGGTTTCGCAGGAACAGGTAGAGCACCAGGATCGCCAGCAGCGACCCCCAGAGCGCCGAGCTCCGGACGTTGGCGATCGACTGGCGGATGAACTCGCTCTGGTCGGTGACCACGGTCAGGTGGAGGTCCTTCCTCTCGCGGTTGATCCGCGCCGCCTCCTCGCGGATGGCGCGGGCGACCGCCACCGTGTTGGCGCCGCTCTGCTTCTGGATGCCCAGCGTGATCGCCGGCACGCCGTTCATCTCCACCAGGTAGCGCACGTCCTCGTAGCCGTCCTCGACGCGGGCCACGTCCGAGACCCGCACCGGCTTGCCGGCGACGTTGCGGATCACCGTGCGGCCGATCTGGGGCACCGAGTCGTACTCGCCCAGGGCGCGCACGTAGAGGTCGTCGTAGCCGCGCCGCACGTCGCCCGCCGGCAGGGTCTGGTTCTCGCGCTCGATGGCGCGCTCGACGTCGAGGGCGGTCAGCCCCGCGGCGCGCAGGCGGTCGCGCGCGAGGTTCACCCGGATCTCGCGGTCGATGGCCCCGCGCACGTCGATCGCCCCGACGCCGGGGATCTGCTGGAAGCGCCGGGCGACGTTGTCCCGGAGGAGGCGGGTGAGCTCCTCGAGGTCGTGGGTCGAGGTGGCGGCGAGGCTCACCACCTCGATCCGGTCGAGGTCGAGCTTGAAGATCTCGGGCGCCTCGGCCTCGTCCGGCAGGTCGTCGCGCAGGCGGTCGAGGGCCGAGCGCAGGTCGTTGGCCGCCTCGTCGATGTTCGTGCCGCGGGAGAACTCCAGGCGCACCCGGCTCGAGCCCTCCTGCGACTCCGAGGTCACCCGCTCGAGGTCGGGGAGCCCCGAGACGGCGTTCTCGATCGGGTCGGTGATGATCTTCTCGATCTCCTCCGGCCCGACGTTCGGGTAGTTGACGCGCACCGTGAGCTGGGTGAACTCGATCTCCGGCAGGAGGTCGACCGGCAGCGTGCGGAAGGAGACGACGCCGATGACGATCAGCATCAGGAAGCCCATGGCGGTCGCCACGGGCCGGCGGATCGAGACCTCGGTGATGGCGGCCATTAGTTCCCTCCGCTCCCGGCCGCGGCCGCCCGGCGGAGCACCTCGTCGACCGTCTCGGGGTTGTCCGGGATCTCGGTCCCCAGGGCGCGGGCCACGATCCGCTGCTTGGCGAGGAACCGTTCGAGGAGATCCTCGCGCTGCAGGCCCTCGATCGAGAGGACGCTCTGCCAGGTCGTCGGGCGGACGCGGGCGGTGGGGGCGGAGGCGGCCGGCGCGGAGGCCCCGGCCGCGCCCGCGGTGCCCTTCTCCTCCTTGGCACCTTCGGCGGCCGTCTCGGCCACGGCCTCTTCGTCCTCGCTCTCCCGGCGCAGCAGGTTCTGGCCCACCGAGGCCACCCAGGTGCCCGGCTCGATTCCCCGGACGCCGGCTTCGCCCCGCCCCTGGGCGAGCACCTCGACCGGGACGAGGCGGAAGGCGTAGGCCCGGTCCGAGATCGGTCCCGCGGCGTGGGCCGCCGGGTGGAGCCGGACCTCTCCCGGGTGCTCGCGGCCGAACGCGCGAGACACGTAGACCCCGCGGTCGCCGGTCTCCGGGTCCTCCCAGAGGGCGCTCGCCGGCACCAGGGTCGCCTGGCGGCTCGCGCCGTAGAGCACCGAGACCTCGACGAACATCCCGGGGCGCAGCCGCCCGCCGCGGTTGTCGACGTCGATCTCGCCGGTGGTGCTGAAGCTCCCCTCCTCGAGGAAGGGCGAGATGCGCGAGAGGCGAGCGCGGATCGGCGCCTCACCCAGGGCCTGCGAGCGGATCTCCACCGGCGTGCCCTCCCGGACGTGGCCGAGCATCGCCTCGGTGAGCGGCACCTCGATCCGTAGCTCCGAGAGGTCGCCCACCAGGAAGAGGGTGCTGCTCGGGGTGGCGAGCATGCCGACCTCGGCGTTGCGCTGCCCGACGCGGCCGGCGACCGGCGAGCGGACCACGGTCTTGGCGATCTGCGCGCGCCGCTCGCCGAGGGTCGCCCGCGCCTGGTCCACCCGGGCGGCGGCCTGCTCGGCCTGGGCCTGGGCGGCGTCGAGCTGCGCTTCCTGGGTGTCGAGCTCGATCTGGGGCACCAGGTCCTGGGCGGCGAGCGCGCGGGTGCGGGTCACCTGGGCCTCGACCTCGGCGACGCCGGCCCGGGCCTCGGCCGCCTGCCCCTCGGCGAGGCGCAGGTTGGCCTCGGCCTGGCGCACCTGGTCGGCCAGCGCTTGGTCGTCGAGGCGGACGAGGGGCTGGCCCCTGGCGACCGCGTCGCCGCTCCGCACCAGGACCCCTCGCACCGCGGCCTCGATCTCCGGCCGGATCGCCACCTGGTTGCGGGCCTTGACCACGCCGTTGAGCTTCTCTTCGAGGGGCAGGGACCCGCGGCGGGCCTGGACGATCTCGACGGCCGGGGTGACGTTCGAGTGCTCCCGGTCGCCGCGCCCGCCGCGGCCTCGTCCGGCCTGGTCGGAGTCCGGACGGTCGCCGTAGCAGCCGGCGACGAGAGCGGTGAGGAGGAGCGGCGCGGTCAGCAGGGCGAGCCGGACCGACCGAATCGACCGGATTCGGGCGCACCGGCGGCGAGGCGAGAGACCGGCCGCTTGCGAGTCGAACATCGAAGGCCCTCCGGGGAAAGCGAGCCCCGGCGGGGCTCGGGCTCGAGTACCTCCGCAAGCTCGGTGCCAAAACGGCGGAAACGTCCAATCGTCTGAAAAGACGAGCACTTGTCGTCGCCGTCGATATGGGCGGGCGCCACCGAACTGCGGATTCCGCAGTCCGACCCTCCGTCGGCCTGCGGATCTCGCAGGTTCTCAGGCGCCGAGGGCGGGCTCGATCCAGCCGGCGGCGCGGTTCGCGATCATCGCCACCACGGCGTTCGGGTGGCCCCGCGGTACCGCCGGCATCACCGAGGCGTCGGCGATCCAGAGGCCGTCGACCCTCTGGACGGCGAGGCGCGGATCGACCACGGCGCCCGGCCTGCCTCCAGAAGTGCCCGTCCAGAAGTGCCTGGCACCTCCTGCTGGCCGGCCGCCGGCCTCGATCAGCAGGACCCGGAGCCTGCCGGAGCTGGTCAGGCGCTCGGCCAGCACGCAGCCCGCAGTGCCCGCGCCCACAACGATCGCGTCGTACATGTCCATCCTCCGTTCACGGCTTCGAGCCAAGCGCGAAGAAGATCATCCGGACGAGGTGCGCGGCAGACGGTAGCACGCGGCGCGCCCCCTGCCCTCAGATCCAGACGTCGTTCTCGGCCGTGCGCTCGCCGCCTGCGCTCCCGGTGTTCGCGACGTTCCGGGGCTCGATCAGCAGGAGCTTCACCTCGCGCTCGGCGTAGGGCTTGTGCTCGACGCCCTTCGGCACCACGAACATTTCGCCCGTGCCGAGGCTCACGTGGCCGTCGCGGAAGTCGATGCGCAGTTGCCCTTCGAGGACCAGGAAGGTCTCGTCGGTCTCCGGGTGGTCGTGCCAGACGAAGTCGCCTTCGATCTTGACCAGCTTGAACTGGTAGTCGTTCATCTCGGCGATCACCTTCGGCTGCCACCGCTCGTCGATGAGACCGAGCTTGTGCTCGAGATTGATCGGCTCGCGCCGCATGGGCAAGTCTCCTCGGTCGGCTCGTCCTCGGCCCGCCTCGACGAGCGCGGCGAGCTTTCCGAGCGACATCCGCCAGCCGGTCTCGTTGTCGGCGGCCGAGAGGCCGGGCGGCAGGTCGTCGTGCACCGCGAGGAGGTCGGTGCCGCCGTCGGCGTCGGCGAGCGAGATCGTGATCGTCATCTCGCCCTGCATCGCGGGGTCGTCGGTCTCGAACTCGACCGCCTCGACGATCCGGTTGTCCGGAACGAGCTCCACGAAGCGGCCGTGGTAGGTGTCGGTATGCGCCGTCGTCTTGCCGGCCGCCGTGGGCTCGTCGTAGGTGAGCGAGATCCGGAACGAGCCCCCTTCGCGGGGGTCGAAGGCATGGACCTCGCTCGTCATGCCGTCCGGCACCATCCAGGTCCGGACCGCTTGCGGGTCGAGAACGGCGCGATAGACGGCCGCGCGAGGCGCCTTGACTTGGCGGCTGACCCGGGTCGAGGCCATGGCCCGGACGTTAGCAGGTGCGGCGATCTGCCCTCCAGAAGCGCCTGGCACCTTCTGCTGCGGGCACCTTCTGCGGCCCAAGGAGCCGTCGGTTGCCGCCCGAGACGTCTGCCCGGCCGAGACAGAGCTCGGCCGCTTCATGGGCCTGTTGCGGTGGGGTGCTGCATGGACGGATGAAGCGGCCGAGCTCCGCCTCGGCCGGCCAGGCTCCGCGGCCGGCACCGAGCCTCCGCTCGGCGGGCCTTCAGAGGAAGCGCCCGGCACCTCTTCGGATCAGGCCCGGCCAGGATCAGCGTCGTTGACATGCGTCTCACATGCAAGTAGCCTGAGCGCATGCCGAAGATGCTCCAGGTCCGCAACGTCCCCGACTCGCTCCACAGGATCCTCAAGGCGCGCGCGGCCCTCGCGGGCCTGTCGCTTTCGGACTACGTGCTTCGCGAGCTCCGGCGCACGGCGGAGCGGCCGACGGCAGAGGAGCTGCGCCGGAGGATCGAGAGCCGGCGCCCGGTCGAGCCGCATCCTTCCCCGGCGCAGGCCCTCGCCGAGGAGCGCGCCCGTCGGTGATCGTCGTCGACGCCTCGGCGCTCCTCGAGGTGCTCCTCCAGACTCCGGCGGCGCCACCCATCGCGGACCGCCTGTTCGATCCGGGCGAGACCTTGCACGCTCCGTTTCTCCTGGACGCGGAGGTGCTCCAGGTCCTGCGTCGGTACGCCATCACCGGACAGATCGACGAGCCCAGAGGGCGCGAGGCCCTGACCGACCTGGGGGACCTGGCGATCGAGCGCTATCCCCATGAGCCGCTTCTCTCGCGAGGTTGGGAGCTGCGCGAGAACCTCACGGCCTACGACGCGGTCTACCTCGCCCTGGCGGAGGTGCTCGGCGCCGTCCTCGTGACGTGTGACGGACGCCTGGCTCGAGCCGCGGAGCGCAGCGGCGGGATCGATGTGGAGATCGAGCTCTTCCCGTTGTCCGGCGATGCGGACGGTCGACTCGGGGCGGCTGGCTGAGGAAGCTGAGGGAGCGCCAAGCTGAGGAAGCGCCCGGCACCTCTTCGGAGGCACCTCTTCGGAGCAAGTACCTGGCACCTCTTCGGGGCACCTCTTCGGGCAGCTCTTCGGCACCGTCCCCACTCGAGCTCTTCCGGCTCGTAGTCCTCCGGGAACGCCCCGGGGGGCGCCCATGGCAGAATGACGGCATGACGCGTCAGCCCAGCCATCGCCACGCTCGTCGTCTCGCCGCCGCCCTCGCCGCTCTCCTCGCCGGCTCTCTCCTTCTGCCTGCCGCCGCCCGGGCCCAGGACCCGCCCCCACCTCCGGCCGGCGCTGAGCCCGCGTCTCCGGCGCCCACACCCCAGGCCCGGACCCAGCAACCGCCCCAGGCGCCCGAGGCACCTCCCACCGCCAAGTTCGGCGAGGAGCTGGAGGTCACCGAGGTCTTCCTCGACGTCCTCGCCCTCGATCGCCACGGCCGGAGCGTGCCCGGCCTCGGCAAGGGCGACTTCGTGGTGACCGAGGACGGCCGGCCGGTGGAGGTGACGAGCGTCGACTACTACACGACGCGCTACGAGGACCTGGGCCAGGCCGGCACGCCCAGGGCGCGCGAGGGGGCCGAGGCGGCGCCGGCGGCGGTGCCCGCCTCGCGCTACTTCATCCTCTTCTTCCACGACCAGAGCGGCGCGGTGACGGACGAGTCCGCCCTCGCCCACAACCGGCTCGACGCCGCCCGCTGGGCCCGCCAGTGGGTGCGCGACGAGATGCAGGGCTCGGACTGGATCGCCGTCGTCCGCTATCGCCAGAGCCTCGCGGTGCTCACCGATTTCACCCAGGACCAGGCGGCGATCCTCCAGGCGATCAGCGATGCCGTCGTCGGCCGGCCTTCGGAGGCCACCCGGCCCTCGGTGCGCGGGCGCCGGGTGGCCGGGGGGGCGCCCAGCCTCCTCGCGGGGCTTCCGAACAGCTTCGACCTTCCCGGCTCGGCCACCCGCCCGTACGAGGCGGTCCGGCTCGTCGCCGAGGCCTCGGGCAAGATCATCGGGAGGAAGAACCTGCTGCTCTACACCCTCGGCTTCGGGCAGCTCGACTCGGCCTTCCGCTCGCCCGACTCGCGCTACTACCCGGCCATGGCCGAGGCGCTCAACGCCAACAACGTCGCGGTCTACCCCATCGACCTGGCCGGCGGCGGCATCCACTTCGACACCCCGCAGACGACCTTCCTGAGCCAGCTCGCCGACGACACCGGCGGCGAGCTGTTCAAGACCTTCAACACCTTCCTCCTCCCCCTCGAGCGCATCGGCGAGCAGACCACCGGCTACTACCTGGTCACGTTCCGCGCCAAGCACCCGGCCGGCACGAGCGGCTACCAGAAGATCGACGTCGAGGTGAAGCGCCGCGGCGTCCAGGTGCGGACGAGGAACGGCTATCGCTACGGCGGCGAGGAGTAGGGGCGCGCCGCGTGACGTGACCGGGGGCGAAGCCCGCCGGGAGGCCGCCGGGCCCGGAGCTCCACTCTCCGCGGCGCTTCAGCTCTCAGGAGAGGGAGATCTGGGAGGAGGACCGAGGGCGCGGGGGTGATCCAGAGAGTCGCCGTTCGTGCGGGCGACTCTCGAGTAGAAGCGGGCGCTCGCCTTGGGGGTGCGGCGCTGGGTCGCAAAGTCCACGTGCACGATGCCGAAGCGCTTCGAGTAGCCGTGGGCCCACTCGAAGTTGTCGAGGAGCGACCAGACGAAGTAGCCGCGGACGTCGACGCCGGCGGCCATGGAGCGCGCGAGGGCCCGGAGGTGGTCGCGGAGGTAGGCGACGCGGAGGCCGTCGTCGATCCCCTCCGGCGGCGCCACCGGGGGATCGGCGAAGGCGGCGCCGTTCTCGGTGACGTAGAGCGGCAGCCCGCCGGCGAGCTCCGCCGTCCGCCGGAGCACCTCCTCGAGCCCGGCGGGGTAGACCTCCCAGCCGAGCTCGGTGCGCGGCGCCGGCTCCCGATCCTGGGTCGTACCCGGCTCCGGCGCCACCGGCGCCGCACCGGCCCACGCCGCCGGATCGGCCCGCACCACCGAGCGGGTGTAGTAGTTGATCCCCAGCCAGTCGATGGGGACGGCGAGAGCGTCCGCCTCGCGGTCGAAGTCCTCGCACCAGGCGGGGCCATAGATCGCGGCGAGCTCCTCCGGGTAGCGGCCCAGGATCAAGGGCTCGAGGAAGTGCCGGTTCACGTAGGCGTCGGCGCGGGCCGCCGCCGCCCGGTCCTCGGGCCGGTCGCTCGCCGGGTGCTTGGGCTCGAGGTTGAGGACGACGCCGATCTCGCCCCGCCTCCCCGCCCGGCCCGCGGCGTGGTGGGCCTCGACGGCGTGGGCGTGGGCTCGCAGCAGGTTGTGGGCGGCGCGCGCGCCGGCGCAGGGCGATCCTCGGCCGGGCGCCAGGACGTCGTGCAGGTAGCCGCCGTCGGAGACCACCCAGGGCTCGTTCAGGGTCGCCCAGAGGGCGACGCCGTCGAGGGCGCGGAAACAGATGTCGGCGTAGTCGGCGAACCAGCCGGCGACGTCCGGGTTCGTCCAGCCGCCCCGGTCCTCGAGAGCCGCCGGGAGGTCCCAGTGGTAGAGGGTTGCCACCGGCGTGATCCCCGCCTCGAGGAGGGCGTCGACCAGGCGCCGGTAGAAGTCGAGGCCCCGCGGCTCGACCCGGCCGGTCCCCGCGGGCAGCACTCGCGACCAGGCGATCGAGAAGCGGTAGGCGGAGAGACCGAGCTCGCGCATCAGGCCCACGTCTTCCGGGAAGCGCCGGTAATGGTCGCACGCCACGTCGCCGGTCGCGCCGCCGGCGATCCGCCCCGGTGTGTGGCTGAAGCGGTGCCAGATGCTCGGCCCGGCGCCGTCGGCGAGGGGCGAGCCCTCGACCTGGTAGGCGGAGGTGGCGGCCCCCCAGAGGAAGCCGGGGGGGAAGGGAGGAGGCCGGATCACGTGCCGCTCACCCGCCGCTCAGCCGGCCGGCTCGCCCAGGCGCGCCTCGCTGGCGGCGTCGAACAGGTGGAGGGCCGTCAGGTCGAGCTCGAGCTCGATCCGGGAGCCGACGGCCGGGATCCGCTCGGGACCGAGCTTGGCGATCAGGGTCTGGGAGCCGTGCCGGGCGTGGACCACGACCTCCGAGCCCAGGGGCTCGGCGAGGGCGACCTCGGCGCTCAAGCGGCCCGCTCCCGAGGCGCTCGAGCCGCCGGCGCCGGTCTCACTCACCCGTTCCGGGCGGATGCCGACGACCAGGCGGCGCCCGTCCTGGCCGCCCAGGACCGAGCGGGCGCCCTCGGGCACCGGCAGCTCGAAGCCGTCGCCGGCCAGCACGGAGCCCTCGCCGCCCAGGCGCACCGGCAGCAGGTTCATGGGCGGGCTGCCCACGAAGCCGGCGACGAACAGGTTCGCCGGGCGCCGGTAGATCTCGAGGGGCGTGCCCACCTGCTGGAGGCGGCCGTCGCGCATCACCGCGATCCGGCTGCCCATGGTCATCGCCTCCACCTGATCGTGGGTGACGTAGACGGTGGTCGTGCCGAGGCGCTGCTGGAGGCGCACGATCTCCGAGCGCATCTGCATGCGGAGCTTGGCGTCGAGGTTCGAGAGCGGCTCGTCGAACAGGAAGGCGCGGGGCTGGCGGACGATCGCCCGGCCCACCGCGACGCGCTGGCGCTGCCCCCCCGAGAGCTCCTTGGGCTTGCGCGCGAGGAGCGCGCCGAGGCCGAGGATGCCGGCCGCCTCCGCGACCAGGGCTTCCCGCTCCGGGCGCGGCACGCGGCGCACCTTCAAGCCGTACGCCAGGTTCTGGCGCACGGTCATGTGGGGGTAGAGGGCATAGCTCTGGAAGACCATGGCGATGTCGCGATCCTTGGGCGCGAGGTCGTTCACCACCCTGCCGTCGATCGAGATCGTTCCGCCCGACACCGTCTCGAGCCCCGCGATCATGCGGAGCACCGTCGACTTGCCGCACCCCGAGGGCCCCACCAGGACCATCAGCTCGTGGTCGGCGATGGCGAGCTCCACCCCGTCGACGGCGACGGTGTCGCCGAAGCGCTTGGTCACTCCGCTGAGGACGATCGTCGCCATCGGTCGGGTCCGCGGAGCCCATTCTCGCATCCTCCGGCACGCCGGTGCGGCGCCGAGGCTCGGCTCGCCGGCTGGTCGGGTGAGCTCCGTCCAGCCGACGGGCTACAATCCTCTGAGCTGCTCCCGCGCCACCCATCGCTCTCCGGAGGATCGAATGCATCGTCCACGCGCTCGCGCCGTCCCCGTTTTCGTCGCCTTCGCCGGCCTCCTCGCGGCCTCGGCCGCTCTCGCCGCCGGTCCGTCCCCGGTCGACGCCGCGGTCGACCAGGAGCTGCCGGCCCTGGTCGAGACCTACGAGTCGCTCCACGCCGCGCCCGAGCTCTCGGGCCACGAGGAGAAGACCTCCGCCTTCCTGGCCGGGGAGCTCCGGAAGCTCGGCTTCTCCGTGACCGACCACCTCGGCAAGTACCAGGACCCGGACTTGACCGGCTACGGCATCGCCGGGGTGATGAAGAACGGCGACGGGCCGACGGTGCTCGTGCGGACCGAGCTCGACGCCCTGCCGATCACCGAGGCGACGGGGCTGCCCTACGCGAGCCACGTCACGGCGCTCAACCCCGACGGCCAGACAGTGGGCGTGATGCACGCCTGCGGCCACGACATCCACATGACCTCGTTCCTGGGGACGGCGCGCCTCCTCGCCGCCATGAAGGACCGCTGGCACGGCACCCTGGTGATGATCGGCCAGCCGGCCGAGGAGCTCGGCAAGGGGGCCGACGCCATGCTCCGGGACGGCCTCTATGACAAGGTGCCGCGGCCGGACTACGTCCTCGCCTTCCACGACTCGTCGGACCTGGCGGCGGGCAAGGTCGCCTATTGCCCCGGCTACGCCCTCGCCAACATCGACTCGGTGGACATCACGATCCGCGGCGTCGGCGGCCACGGAGCGCTGCCGGCGCACACCAAGGACCCGGTCGTGCTCGCCGCCGAGACGGTGCTCGCCATCCAGACCATCGTCAGCCGCGAGATCTCGCCCCTCGACCCGGCGGTGGTCACGGTGGGCTCGATCCACGGCGGCACCAAGCGAAACGTCATCCCCGACCAGGTGGTCCTCCTGCTCACGGTGCGCACCTACAAGCAGGAGGTGCGGGAGAAGGTCCTCGCCGCCCTCGAGCGGATCCCCAAGGGACTGGCGATGGCGGCCGGCATCCCCGAGGACCGGATGCCGATCGTCACCATCTCCAAGACCGAGCGCGGCGACGCCACCTACAACGACCCGGACCTGACGGCCCGGATGGCGAAGGTCTGGGAGGCGGCGTTCCCGCAGGGCGACGTCCTCCAGGTGCCGCCCGAGATGGTGAGCGAGGACGTGGGGCACTTCGGCCTCGACCGGAAGATCCCGGTGCTCCAGTTCCGGATCGGGGCGGTCGACCCGAAGCTCGTCGCGGAGCACCAGGCGACGGGCGAGCCGCTGCCGCCCCTTCACTCGGCCCTCTTCGCCCCCCTGCCCGAGCCCACCATCCGGGCCGGCGTCAAGGCCACGACCCTGGCCGTGCTCGACCTGATGGGGAAGTAGCCGCGCGGGGCCGGGGTCGCTCCGCGGCGGGACACGGTACGATCCCCAGACCGAGGGGAAGCCCAGGGGAAGCCCAGGGGAAGTCAGGAGAAGCTCAGGAGAAGCTCCAAAGACAGGAGGTACAAGGTGTCGCGACGCTCCACTCTCGTTCTCGCGCTCGGCTTGCTGCTGGCGCTGCCCGCCGCCGGACGGGCCCGACAGGCCCGGCCGGCGCCGGCGGCCCACACGGCGCCGATCGCGCTCCACGTCGACCTGCGCGACGTCACGCAGAAGATCTTCCACGTCCAGATGAGCCTGCCGGTCGAGCCGGGGGCGCTCACCCTCGACTATCCGAAGTGGATCCCCGGCGAGCACTCGCCGAGCGGGCCGGTGGGCAACGTCGCCGGGCTTCGGATCACCGCCGGCGGCGAGAGCCTCCCGTGGCGGCGCGATCTCGACGACATGTACGCGATCCACCTCCAGGTGCCGGAGCGCGCGCGCTCCCTCGACGTCGCCTTCGACTTCCTCTCGCCTACCGGCGGCGGGCGCTTCGGGCAGAGCGTCTCGGTGACCGAGGACCTGGTGGCGCTCGAGTGGAACCAGGTGCTCTTCTATCCCGCCGGCCGGCCGGCGAAGGAGATCCACCTCCAGGCCACGGTCGAGCTCCCCGCCGGCTGGCGCTACGCGACGGCGCTCGAGACCGCGTCGAGCTCGGGTGGCGAGGTGCGCTTCCAGGCGACGTCGCTCGCCGAGCTGGTGGACTCGCCGCTGGTGACGGGGGCCAACTTCCGCGAGATCGAGCTGGCGGGGCCGCCCGCGCGGCCCGTCGTCCTCGACATGGTGGCCGACGCCCCCCAGGAGCTCGAGATCACCGACGAGCAGACGGAGGAGCTCCGCGCCCTGGTCGAGCAGGCGAAGCTCCTCTTCGGCGCCGAGCACTACGACCACTACCGCTTCCTCCTGATCCTCTCCGACCAATCCGGCCACTTCGGTCTCGAGCACCACCGATCGAGCGACGACCGGACCTGGGCGAGGTTCTTGACCGACCCGGATTCGTTCCTCGCCTCGGCGGGCCTTCTGCCGCACGAGTACGTCCACTCCTGGAACGGCAAGTTCCGCCGTCCCGCCGACCTCTGGACGCCCGACTTCAACCGCGTCCCGATGCGCGATGACCTGCTCTGGGTCTACGAGGGGCTGACCACCTACTGGGGCGACGTGCTGACCGCCAGGAGCGGCCTGCGCAACGCCGGGGAGTACCGCGACGCGCTGGCGGCGAGCGCCGCCGAGATGGACCACCGGGCGGGCCGCGTCTGGCGGCCGCTCCAGGATACGGCGGACGAGGCGCAGGTTCTCTACTACACCAGCGGGGCCTGGCAAAGCTGGCGGCGGGGTACGGACTTCTACCCCGAAGGCGAGCTCATCTGGCTCGATGCCGACACCAAGATCCGCGAGCTCTCCGGCGGCGGCAAGTCGCTCGACGACTTCGCGCGCCTCTTCTACGGCATCGACGACGGGAGCTGGACGACCAAGACCTACACCTTCGACGACGTGGTGGCGGCGCTCGGGCAGGTGCAGCCGTTCGACTGGCAGACGTTCCTGCGGGAACGGCTGGACGCAAAGGGCGAGCACGCGCCGCTCGACGGAATCGCCCGCGGCGGCTACCGGCTCGTCTACACCGCCACGCCGTCCGAGTACCAGACGGCGAACGAGACGCGGCGCAAGCGGATCGACCTCGAGGACTCGATCGGTCTCACGGTCAGCACCGACCCGAAGGACCGGGGGGAGATCGAGGACGTGCTCTGGCAGGGGCCGGCCTTCGCGGCCGGCGTCGCGCCGGGCATGCACCTGGTCGCCGTCGACGGGCGCGCCTTCAGCGCCGAGGGGTTGAAGGCGGCGGTCGAGGCGGCCCGCTCGGATCGAGAGGATCCGCCGGGTCCGAAGCCGCTCGAGCTGCTGGTCGAGGACCAGGACGTCTACCGCACCCTCCGTATCGACTACCACGGCGGCCTGCGCTATCCGCACCTCGAGCGGCGCGCGGAGGCTCCGGCCCTGCTCGACGAGATCGTGGCCCCCCGGAAGTAGCGGCCCGGACGTTCCATCCGGCCGTGCCGAGCGGGCGCCCTCGAACGCCTGAAGCGGCCGAGCTCCGCCGCGGCCGGACAGACGGTGCGGCAGGCTCCGGACGCTACCGCCAGTTCCTCACCGCCAGCCGAGGGCCCGGCCAATGGCTTTGAGCTCCGCGCTGTCGCGGGAGACGGGCGGCAGCCACGGCCCCAGCCGCTCGCGCACCCACCAGGCGCCGCCGGGCCGGCCCGGCCGACCGGAGAGGGCAAAGCGGTAGCGGTAGCGGTCGATCTTGATCCAGCGCGGCGGCCGGCCGGCGAAGGGGTCCGTCTCGACCAGCGCCAGCGCCTCCGGCCGGGCCTCGAGGAGCATCGCCGCGTAGTGGAGCAGCCAGGGCTCGGCCGCGGGCTCCGACATCGCCGCGAACCAGAGCTGCCAGGCGAGGCGGTACTGGTAGGGCGCGCAGACGCACGGCCGGCGGTCGACGCGGCCCGGCTTGCACGGGAACTCGTACTCGCGCCAGTCGCCGGGACCCGGGCTCTCCGCATCGCTCCCCGCGACGATCAGCTCGTCGCGCACCTTCCCCACGCTGCCGAAGGCGCCGTAGGTGTTGACCAGGTGGAGCGGCTCGAAGGAGGCGTTCATCGCCTGGCCGGGCGAGAGCATGTTGGTGACCGGGCCGATGCTCAGGAAGGCGACGAGCGCCGCGTAGGCCCAGGCGACGCCGCGTCGCAGGCCCGAGGCCGGCCGCGCCCGCTCGCCGAGCCTCCGGACGAGCTCCCGCAGCCGCCCCGGGGCGAGGGCCGCCCAGAATCCGTCGTCGAAGCAGGCGAGGGCTGCGACCACGGTCAGCCAGTTGAGCCACGAGAGGTTGCCGGAGAGGATCAGGACGCCCTGGAAGGCGATGACCACCAGGCCGCCCACCTGACGCAGGGGGCGCGGCCCGAGGAGCAGCCAGGGCGCCGCCAGCTCGGCCACGTGGTTGAAGACGACGCCGGCCGCGAGGACGGGGTGTGGCAGATGGTCGAACCAGGGGCTGAGCGGGTTGGGGATCGGCTGGGTCTCGAAGTGGTAGACGAGGCAGGTCAGGTCCCGCCAGCAAGCGTCGCCGCGGAGCTTGATGAGCCCCGCCCCGAACATCACGCGGAAGACGAACCAGCGCGCGAGCCAGAGGACGACCGGCGAGGCCCGCGCCCGCCCCCGCGCCCCGCGCAGGTCGGCCCGGGGATCGCCGAGCGGTACCAGGAGCAGGGCGAGGAAACCGGCTTCCAGGGTCATCGTCTCCCAGCCGTAGCCCCAGAAGAGCTGACCCACGTGGACGATCGAGAGGTAGAGCGCCCAGAGGGCGAAGAGGACGGGCACGTCCGCGAAGCCCGCGATCACCGCCAGCGCCAGGGCGAAGCCGGTCCAGGAGACCGCCCGGAGCGCGGTGTCCGAGAGGCCGAGCCAGAAGAGCGACGGCAGGGCGAGGAACCCCTGGCCGCGGCCGCCGACGGCGTCGGCGACCCGGTCCAGGAACTGGTCGGCCGGCAGGATTCCCCGGTGCCCGACCAGCGGAACGAGCTGGAAGGCGGCGACCAGGAAGGCGACGGCGTAGATCGCCCCCAGGCCGCGGAGCAGGAGAAAGCGGGTCGTCTCGTAGGAGACCGCGCCGCTCTCGCCGTGTGGGGCCGGTGGGCGCCAGGCGAAGAGGCCGGCCCGGAGCGAGGGTCGGGGGCGCGCGGCCTGTTGGAGTTCCTGGGGCTTCGCCGGAGCGGGAGCGCTCACTCCGGCATGATATCCACCGGGGCTCGACCCCTTCGCGCGAGGGCGAAGAGCCCGGCGCCCACGACCAGGGCGGCTCCGGCCGCGAGCAGGCTCTCGGCGTCGGCGCTCGCCACCAGGGCCAGGGACAGGACGCAGGCGGCCACCGGGATCGCCGGCCCGCCCGGCAGCCGCCATGTGGCCGCGGTGGCGGGCATCTTCCGGCGCAGCACCGGCACCGCCGCGGCGGTGCCCAGGTACGTCGCGAGGCGGGCGACCACCGAGAGCGCGGCGAGGCCCACGAAGGTGCCCGAGAGGGCCAGCGGCAGGGCGATCGCCGTCTGCACCAGGATCGCCACCGTCGGAGTCCGGAAGCGCGGGTGGACCCGGGAGAGGGATCGCCCCAGGGCCGGAGGCCCGAAGCCGTCTTCGGCCAGGGCGAAGAGGTACCGAGGCCCGGCGAGGATGGTGTTGTTGTTGGTGCCCAGGATCGAGAGCATCGCGCCCACGCTCAAGAGCCAGCCGCCCCAGGACCCGAGGAAGCCCTGCGCCGCGTCGGCCAGGGGCGTGAGGGACGCGGCGACGTGCGGCAGCGTGCCCAGGGCGACCCACTGGACCGCGAGGTAGAGAACGGTGACGAAGGTGATCTCCGCGATCAGGGCGAAGGGCACGTCCCGTTTCGGGTCGAGGAACTCGCCCGCCGCCGCCGGCGTGTTCTCGAATCCGGCGTAGGCGAAGAGCAGGAGGAGCGCCGCCGAGCCCAGGTTCCGGCCGGGACCGCCCAGATCAGAGGCCGGGGCGGTGGCCGCCTGGCCCGCGACGCGCGCCCAGGAGACGAACCAGACGCCGGCGCCCAGGAACACCAGGAGCGGCAGCACCTTGACGATCACCAGGAAGACCGAGGCCCGGACCCCCGACTTGATGCCCACGACGTTGATCGCGGTCAAGGCGAGGGTGGGCACGGCGATCGAGAGGATCCGGCCGACGCCCACGTCCGCGCCGGGCACCAGGTGGCTGAGCGCGAGGGCGAACCCCACCGACAGCGAGGCCACCGAGGAGACCCGGGCGAGCCAGGTCATCCACCCGACCTCGAACCCCACCAGCGGTCCGAACGCGGTGCGGGCGTAGAGGTAGGCGCTCCCCGGTCCGTCGAAGCGGCTCGACGCCTCGGCGAAGCAGAGGACCAGGAGCAGCACGGCGAGGCCGGCGACGCCGACCGCGGCGAGGCTCCACGCCCCGAGAAACGCGGCGGCCGCCGCCGGCAGCAGGTAGACGCCGCTCCCGATGACGTCGTTGAGCGCCAGGGCCACGATCTCCCAGCGCCCCACGGCCCGCAGCAGGCCGGGAGCGGAGCCGGTGGGCGAGGGAGCTTCGGTCGGCATCTCGGGTCCTCAGGTATAGCTCTCGATCGCCGGCCAGATGGCGAGGAGCTGGGCGAAGCGGCCGCCGCCGAGGCGCGCCGCACCCGCACCGTACGAGGCGCCGGGCAGCCTATCCGGAACGCGCCGGTAGTGGGTCAGTTTGAATTTCGGCCCGAGGACCGGCCCTTATGCTTGCTTGACCGCTCGCGCGATCGAACTCTTGAGGGGCGGCTCTTCGGGGTCGCCCTTCCTTTGCCCGGAAGGAAGTGTAGACCCAGAAGCGTTGCTGGTGATGCCGACTGATGTTGACGACTTCAGAGTACGAAGAGTACGAGATAGACGACACCGATGTCACGAACCGTTGTGCTCCGGCCACCATGATGTAGGATGGTCCGTATACTGGAGCGGGGGGCTTACTTCGACGGGCCAAGCGTGCCTGATTCGTCCTGCTCGTAGTGACCCGCAGAAGGAAGACCCAGAAGGAGAGGACGTGACTCGGAAGACCAAGAAGCCTGGGCCAGAGAGGTGGGCCTACTTCGAGACGACGATTAGCGTCCTGGGGTACCAGGAAGACGCGGAGTGGGTTGCTCTCGCCCTAGAGATGGACCTGCGAGGCGATGGGCGCACATGGGAAGAAGCGCTCGACGATCTCCGGGATCTAGTCTTCATGCAGATCAGCTTCGCCCACCATAAGGGCCAGCCGGAGATGATCTGGAAGAGCGCCGAGGGGTCGTACTGGCAGCGCTACCGTGAGGCACAGCGAGACGCCCTGGTCAGGCGTCTGACCGAGGACCACCCGCAGACGGCGCCGGTGAGCCATGCGGGCGGCCTGGAGATCCCGGCCGCCTACGTCATCGCCGCGCAGAAGGACCAATTCTCTCTAGCCGATGGCTAGTACCATGTAACGCTTGATTCTTCGTAGATAGTGTGGCATCGTCATGGCGGAACCTTACGGAGGGAGCTGCCATGAAGCCGCGCTATCGGGTGACGTTGACTCCTCAAGAGCGGAGTGAGCTGGAGGCGGTGACTCGGAACGGCAAGACCGGAGCGAAGCGGTTCCTGTATGCACGAGCGTTGCTCCTGTGCGATGCTGGGCCCGAGGGACCTGCCTGGAGGGTGGCGGACACGGCGGAGGCGTTGGGCGTGACGCCCCGAACGATCGAACATCTGAAGAGACGCCTCGTCGAAGAGGGGCTCGAAGCCGCACTGACGCGCAAACAGGCGGAGAAGCCACCACGAGAGGTGATCTTCGGAGGGGAGTTCGAGGCGCACTTGATCGCACTGGCCTGCTCCGAGCCACCGAAGGGGCGAGAGCGCTGGACCGTGCGGTTGCTCGCGGAAAAAGCGGTGGAGCTGGATCTGGCGCCGAGCGTCTCGCACATGACCGTGCAGAGGGTTTTAAAAAAAACGAATTTCAACCTCACCGCCGGGAGTACTGGAAGATCCCGCCGAAAGAGAATGCAGCCTTCGTAGCCGCCATGGAGGACGTGCTCGCGGTGTACGCGTTGCCCTACGATCCCCTCTACCCCGTGGTTTGCATGGACGAATCTTCCAGGCAACTCGTCGGCGAAGTGAAGGACCCTATCCCGGCGGCACCCGGAAGGCCGGCGCGCGTGGATCACGAGTACGTCCGCAACGGCGTCGCTCAGATCTTCCTGGAGGTCGAACCACTCGGAGGGCGAAGGCATGTAAGCGTCACGGAGCACCGTGCCGCCACGGACTGGGCCCTGTGGATCCAGGGCATGCTGCACGACCGCTACCCTGATTCCGTCAAGGTGCGGCTCATCCTCGACAACCTGAACACCCATACGACAGCGTCCCTCTATCAGGCCTTCGAACCGCAGGAAGCGCGGCGGCTGGCCGAGCGGCTCGAGATCCACCATACGCCCAAGCACGGCAGCTGGTTGAATGTTGCCGAGATCGAGCTCAGCGTCCTTCAAAAGCAGTGCCTCGACCGACGCATCCCAGACAAGGACACCATGCAATCGGAGATCGCCGCTTGGGAGGGCGACCGCAATACTCGGTCGTCAACCATCGATTGGCAGTTCAGAAATTCCGATGCTCGCATCAAGCTCAAGCGCCTCTATCCGCAACTTTAGATGTTACTCGGTACTAGTGACCCGTCAACCGAGGCAAGGGCAGCGAACGGATCATCTACCACCCTGACATCAACGGTAGGGCAGAGTCGTTCCCTGTCAAGTGCCACGGCGAGGGAACGGAGCTTCGTAAGGGCGTCATCTCGGGCATCATCAGGCGCTTTGACCTCCCCAAGGATCTGCTGTAGCGCATGCCTGACCGCACGCGCAAGGGTCGCCCCGCCGGCACCAACCGCCGCGCCGCGTCACCCCCAGCGCTCGCCGATCTCGCCGAGGCCGGCCTTCTGGAGGTTGTCCGCGTTCATGGCGATGCGCAGCCGGCAGTCGGCGTTGAAGCTCAGGAAGAAAGGCTCGGCCAGGCCCGGGACCTCGGACGGATCGGAGACGTCGACGATCGCCACCGCGCCGCGCTTGCCGTCAAGCTCGGTGAAGTAGATCGCCTCGGGCTTGATCTCGTCGAGGATGCGGCAGTTCGCCCGTCTCGGAGACTGCGGCCGGGTCGCTCGGCATCCTACTGACCCGTCAACCGTCAAGTGACGGGGTATCTGGCGAGGATTTCTCGTCGCTGGCCAGGCGCTCCGACGCAGGCGTAGCGGTGCCTACGTCGAGGAGGAGCAACGCCGCCAGCGGCGAGAGGGACCGCCAGGAGACGTCACTTGACGGTTGACGGGTCACTACCTCCGACCGCACCCCGGAAGCCCGGGCAGGAGCGAGCGGAGCGTGCCGCTACCGGGGCGTCGTGCTGCGGTCGCGACTCCGGGCCCGGCGCTTGGCCGGCCGGCGGCCGGGACGCGCGGCGGGGGCCGCGGCCTGGCGCTCGGTCTTCGCCCGCGCCCGCGCTCGCTCCTCGGAGCGCTGCCGGCGGACGGCGGCGATCCGCTCGCCGACGGGGATCTCGAAGCGCCCGCCGGGCTGCGCCTGGTAGTCGAACCCCTGGAGCGTCCGGCGCTCGAGCCGCTTGCCCACCGCCCGCTCGATGGCGGCGAGCTCGGCGCCCTCGGCCGGCGAGGCGAAGGTCAGGGCGTCGCCCGCCGCGCCGGCGCGGGCGGTCCGGCCGACCCGGTGGATGTAGTCGTCGGCCTGGCCGGGCACGTCGAAGTTGACCACGTGGGGCAGCGCCTCGACGTCGATGCCGCGGGCCGCGATGTCGGTCGCCACCAGCACCTGGAGCTGGCCGTTCTTGAACGCCGAGAGCGCCGTCTCGCGCTGGCGCTGACTGCGATTGCCGTGGATCCGGTCGCAGGCGATCCCGGCCTTCTCGAGGAAGGCCGCCAGGCGGTTCGCCCGGTGCTTGGTGCGGGTGAAGACGAGCGCGGTCTCGAGCTCGCCGCGGCGCAACATCTCGAGGAGGAGCCGGGGCTTCAAGATCTCCGGCACCGGCAGCACCTGCTGGGCGACGCGGCTCGCCGGCGCCGACGGGCGCTCGACGTCGAGGCGCGCCGGGTCGCTCAGGATCTCGCGGCTCAGGGCGACGATCGGCCGCGGGAGCGTGGCGGAGAAGAGAAGCGTCTGGCGGCGGCGCGGGACCTCGGCGAGGATCCGCCGCACGTCGGGCAGGAAGCCCATGTCGAGCATGCGATCGGCCTCGTCGAGCACCAGGACCTCGAGGGCGCCGAGCCGCGCGACGCCGCTTCCCAAGTGGTCGAGGAGGCGGCCGGGGGTGGCGACGACCACGTCCACGCCGGCCCGGAGCGCCCGCTCCTGCGGTCCGGGGCTGACTCCGCCGATGACCGTCGCCGAGCGTACCCGGGTGTGGCGCCCGAGGGCGCGGAGGTGCTCCTCGACCTGGGCCGCGAGCTCGCGGGTCGGGGTGAGGATGAGGGCCCGGGTGGCGCCCCGGTTGGGGGTCGCTCCCAGGCGCTGGAGGAGCGGCAGGAGGAAGGCCGCGGTCTTGCCGCTGCCGGTCATGGCGCACGCCAGAACGTCCCGGCCGGCGAGGCCCGGCGGCAGGGCGGAACGCTGGATCGGCGTCGGCTCGGTGAATCCCTGCTCGGCGACGGCGCGCAGCAGGGCGGGGTCCAGCTTGAATTCGGTGAAGCTCATGGAGAGGGTTTCTATCCTTCTTCGGGCGCGCAGCCGTCTTGGACGGCGGGGCACCCGCGGGTTGTCCGGCGGTCAGACGTTGGATGGGGGACGGGAGATTCGCCGGGAAGGCTGCCGTCCGGGCCCCGAGGGCCGCGAGGTGGTTCTCACGCTGCGCGGCTGGACTCGGACCGTCTCGAATCGGGGACGGGGTGGAGGAACGGCTGCGAGGCGCTCTGGCCTGGTAATGGCCTGATGTCGCTCGTGTAACCGGTGGGGGGTGGGGGGAATTCCCGCCACCGTCCGCCGGCGCCGGCGCCGGCGCGGCGTCGAGCTCGACGAGGGGCGGCCCGTGGCCGGCTCCACGGCCGGCGCGCCTGCTGGCGGGCGATTTGCACAGAACTCGGTGCGATGAGCGGAGGTCTCGGTCCTCACGACGGGGCCGGCGTTCGCGTCCCTCGCGCACCCCGAGATCACTCACGAGGAGGCAATCCCGATGAACAAGCGAACCCTGGGCACCGGCGCCCACCGGCTCGAGGTCTCGATGATCGGCCTGGGCTGCATGGGGATGTCGGAGTTCTACGGCACGAACGACGCAGCGGCGTCGATCGACACCCTGCACCACGCTCTCGAGATCGGCGTCGACTTCTGGGACACGGCCGACATGTACGGCCCGTTCACCAACGAGCGGCTGGTGGGTCGTGCGCTCCACGGCCGGCGCGACGAGGTGGTCCTGGCGACCAAGTTCGGCAACGTCCGCGGCGAGGACGGCAGCTTCCAGGGCGTCGACGGCCGGCCCGAGTACGTCGAGACGGCCTGCGACCGAAGCCTGGAGCGCCTGGGCGTCGACCACATCGATCTCTACTACCAGCACCGCGTCGACCCGGACGTCCCGATCGAGGAGACCGTGGGCGCCATGGCCGAGCTGGTCGCGGTCGGCAAGGTCCGCCACCTGGGACTTTCCGAGGCGAGCGCCGAGACCCTCCGCCGGGCCGCCGAGGTGCACCCGATCACCGCTCTCGAGACCGAGCTTCTCCCTCTGGACCCGCGACGTCGAGGACGAGATCCTGCCCGTCTGCCGCGGGCTGGGGATCGGCTTCGTGGCCTACAGCCCCCTCGGCCGGGGCTTTCTGACCGGCCGCTTCGAGCGCCCGGACGACCTGCCCGAGGACGACTGGCGGCGCCACAACCCGCGGTTCCAGGGCGAGAACTTCCGGAAGAACCTGGCGCTCGCCCGCCGGGTCGAGGAGATCGCGGCGGAGAAGGGCGTGACGAGCGCCCAGCTCGCCCTCGCCTGGGTCCTCCACCAGGGCGACGACGTCGTGCCGATCCCCGGCACCACGAGCCGCAAGCACCT
Organism: uncultured Acidobacteriota bacterium; assembly: GCA_963837945.1. Lineage (GTDB taxonomy): Bacteria > Acidobacteriota > Thermoanaerobaculia > Multivoradales > DATKCC01 > CAVUBL01. The sequence continues at coordinate 133,490 of CAWIQD010000006.1, read as the reverse complement.
GGAGGAGAACGTGGAAGCGGCCGGGATCGAGCTCTCCGAGAGCGACCTCGCCCGCATCGACCGGGCCGTGCCCCGCGACCTCGTGGCCGGCACCCGCTACCCCGAGGCCGGCATGGCCCGGGTCAACGTGTGAGGCCGCGGCCGCCTCACCGGTGGGCCCTCGTCGTCGGCTGGACGAGGCGACGGAGAAGCTCGTGAGGGAAACACCCCGCGCCGAGCGTTCACGACCTTATGACGACGGAGGTCCGATGAGCGCACCCCTTGCGACGGAGACGACCCACTTCACCCGCGACGTGCTGGGACGGTACGTCTGCAACACCTGGGACGAAGCGATGGCGAGCGCCGACCGCGGCGTCCGCCCCGACGCCCGGCCTTTCGACTACATCGTGGTCGGCGGCGGCGCGTTCGGCGCGGTGGTCGCCCACAGCCTCTTCGTCAAGCACCCGACGAAACGGGTCCTCGTGCTCGAGGCGGGGCCGCTCGTGGTCCCGGAGCACGTCCAGAACTTGCCGCTGCTGGGGCTCGGGCCCGCCGGCCCGACCCGGATCGCGGACCTGCGCCGGGCGGGTCGGGACGGCAAGCCCCGCGCCGAGGTCTGGGGGCTCGCCTGGCACTCGCCGGTGGCGTTTCCCGGCCTCGCCTACTGCGTCGGCGGGCGCTCCCTCTACTTCGGCGGCTGGTCGCCGCGGCTCCTCGCGGAGGAGACGGCCGCCTGGCCGGCGGCCACGGTGGCGGATCTCGAGAGCCGATACTTCGACGAGGCAGCGGAGCAGATCGGCACCGACACGACCAACGACTTCATCCACGGCGCCCTGCACCGCGCCCTGCGCCAGCGGCTCTTCGACGGGCTCGGCGCCGGCCAGGTGGCGAGCGCGGTGCCCCTGGCCGAGATCCCCCTCCATCTCCAGGGGATCCCTGCGGCCCAGCGGGAAATCAACAAGCTCGAGGCGCCGCTCGCCGTGCAGAGCCGCACGCGCTCGGGCGCCTTCCCGTTCAACAAGTTCAGCGCCCTGCCGCTGCTCATGAAGGCGACTCGCCTGGCCTTCCAGGAGTCGGGCGGCGACGACGTCCACAAGCGGCTGATGGTCGTCGCCGGATGCCACGTCACCCGCCTGGTGGCCGAAGGCGGACGCGTGACCCGGGTCGCCACCCAGCGCGGCGAGGTGCCGGTGCCGGACGGGGGCGCGGTGATCGTGGCGGCGGCGACGATCGAGAGCGCCCGCCTCGCCCGGCTCTCCTTCGGAGACCTGCCCAACGCCGCGCTGGCGGGCTCGAACCTTCTGGCGCACCTGCGCTCGAACGTGACCCTGCGAATCCCGCGCACGGCGATCCCCGGGCTGAGCGCCGCGGTCAAGGAAGCTCCAGGCCTCGGCCCTTTTCCTCAAGGGGCGTCACGCCTTCGGGGACGGCTCCACCGGCCATTACCACCTGCAGATCACGGCCGCAGGGCTCGCCGACCTGGGGGCGGCGGACTCCGAGGCCGAGCTGTTCAAGAAGATCCCGGACGTGGACACCTTCGAACGCTTCCGGCAGACCACGGACACGCAGGTCGTGCTCACCCTGCGGGGGATCGGCGAGATGGAGCCGGGCAACCCGGCGAGCTTCGTGCGCCTCGATCCCGAGCTCGATGAGTACGGCGTCCAGCGCTCCTACGTGGAGATCGAGCCGAGCGCCAAGGACCTCGAGCTCTGGGACGTGATGGACCAGGCGACCGACGAGACCACGCTGCTCTTCGCCAACGGCGGCGACTACGAGGTGCTGCGGCCGCGGGGCGACGGCTCGTCGGAGTTCGTGCCGGTCGCCGCCGGCGTGCCGCCCGCGACGGTGCTTCCCTTCGGGCCGGCCCGGCGCGACGGCCTGGGCACCACCCACCACGAGGCCGGCGTGCTGCGCATGGGCGAGGACCCCACCCGGTCGGTCACCAACGAGCACGGTCGCTTCCACCACGTGGCCAATGCCTACGCCTTGGGGCCGGCCCTCTTCCCGACCATCGGCTCGCCCAACCCCATGCTCACCGGCGTGGCCCTGGCCCGGCGCCTCGCCGACCACCTGGGGGTGCCGGCGCGGTACGTTCCGGAATCCGGATTCACCGCTCTCTTCGACGGCGTCGGCCCGAGAAACTGGCGGATGGCGGGGCCGGGGAGCTTCTTCGCCGCCGACGGCGTCCTCGAGGCGGTCCCGGGGGGCGAGATCGGCCTCTTCTGGTGCACGACCCCGACGCCGGCCGACTTCGTCCTCCGGCTCGAGTGGATGCGCACGCGCGAGGACGACAACGCCGGCGTCTTCCTTCGCTTCCCCGACCCGGAAAGCCGGGGCTACGCCAACCCCGCCTACGTCGGCGTCCACTTCGGGTTCGAGGTCCAGATCGATGAGCTCGGCGACGCGCCCATCCACCGGACCGGCGCGTTCTACGACCAGGTCGGGCAGCTCCTCACCCAGCAGCCGGCCAAGCCGCCCGGGCAGTGGAACGAGATGGAGATCCGGGTCCAGGGGCAGACCTACGAAGCCTTCTTGAACGGCCACCGGGTGAGCGCGTTCGAGTTCACCCCCGGATCGGACGCGGCCCACCCGGCCCGGGGGCTGCCGACGACCGAGGCCGAGCCCCGCTTCGTCGGCCTCCAGGCCCACACCGGCCGGGTGCTGTTCCGCAAGATCCGCCTCCGCTCCTGAGCCCGCGGCGGCGGCACCACGCGCTCCACGCGACGCCGGAGTCCCCCGAGACCGCCCCGGGCTCGCGGCGGCGGGTGCTATCTTCGTCCGAACGCCCCGCACGATCTTCGTCAACCGACCGAAGAGGTGACCCGACGATGCGGAACCCGTCCCGCCCGAGCGCTGGCTGCCGCCGAGGCGCGGCTGCCCCGGTGGCCCTCCTCGCGGTGTTCGCCTGCCTGGCGGCCGCCCTCGCCGCTCCGGTCCGGCTGCCGGCGGAGCAGACCCCGGCCCCGGTCACGTCCCCCGGCTTCCGGCTCGGAAACGTCTTCGACCTGGAGTGGGCCGCCGACCCGCGGATCTCGCCGGACGGCGAGCGGGTGGTCTTCGTGCGCTCCGGCTTCGACCGGATGACCGACCGGCCGCGCCACAGCCTGTGGATCGTCGGCGCCGACGGCTCGGGTCTCCGGCCGCTCACCGACCCCGAGCTCGACACCACCTCGCCCCGCTGGTCGCCCGACGGTGCGCGCCTCGCCTACGTCACCCACGGGGAGGACCACCAGGCCGAGATCCGGGTCCTCTACCTGGGCTCGGGGACGACGGCGCGCCTCGTCTCCCTCGAGCACCCCCCGAGCGAGCTCGCCTGGTCGCCCGACGGCACCGCCCTCGCCTTCGCCCTCTTCGTGCCGGCGCCGCCCGGGCCGCCCCTCGCACGCATGCCCGCGCCCCCCAAGGGCGCCGACTGGGGCCCCGAGATCAAGGTGATCGACCGGCTCGTCTACCGCTTCAACGGCCAGGGGTATCTTCCCCGTGGCCGGACCCACCTCTTCGTCCTCCCGGCCGAGGGCGGCGCCCCCCTCCAGGTCACGGAGGGCGACGTGGACGACAACGGCAGCCTCGTCTGGACACCGGACGGCAAGGCCCTCGTCTTTTCCGCCAACCGCCACGAGGACGCCCCCTACCGGCCGCTCGACACGGAGGTCTACGAGGTGCCGGCCGCCGGCGGCGCGGTCCGGGCCCTGACCCGTCGCGACGGCCCGGACAGGAACCCCGCGGTCTCGCCCGCCGGCCGCTGGATCGCCTACACCGGCTTCGACGACCGGCACCAGGGCTACCAGGTCACCAGGCTCTACCTGATGCGCCGGGACGGGAGCGGCGCGCGGCTCGTGACCGCCGCGCTCGACCGCGACGTCGAGGACCCGCGGTGGGACGCCGACGGCCAGGGCCTGACGATCCAGTACGACGACGAGGGTACGACCCGGATCGGGCACGTCGACCTGGAGGGCCGCGTGCAGGTGCTGGCGAGCGACGTCGGCGGCCTCGACCTCGGCCGACCGTACTCGGGAGGTGAGTACACCCGGTCCCCGGGCAGTGGCCGCTTCGCCTTCACCCTCACCGGCCCTGACCATCCGGCCGACGTCGCCGTGGGCAGCGTCGGCGGCGGCGAGCCTCGGCGTCTCACGGACCTGAGCCGGGGCCTCCTCGGCCACCTGGAGCTCGGGGCCCTGGAGGAAATCCACTTTCCCTCGAGCTACGACCGGCGCCCGATCGAGGGCTGGGTGCTCCGGCCGCCGGGCTTCGACCCGGCGGCGAAGTATCCGTTGCTCCTCGAGATCCACGGCGGCCCCTTCGCCAACTACGGCCCGCGCTTCTCGGCCGAGGACCAGCTCTACGCCGCCGCCGGCTACGTGGTGCTCTACGTCAACCCCCGCGGCTCGACCAGCTACGGCGAGGCGTTCGGCAACCTGATCCACCACGACTACCCGGACCACGACTTCGACGACCTGATGTCCGGAGTCGACGCCGTCGTCGCGCGCGGCTTCGTCGACCCCGGGCGGCTCTACGTCACCGGCGGCAGCGGCGGCGGGGTGCTCACCGCCTGGATCGTCGGCCACACCGACCGCTTCCGCGCCGCCGCCGTCGCCAAGCCGGTGATCAACTGGTACAGCTGGGTCCTCACCTCGGACCTGCCGTCGTTCGGCGTCACCTACTGGTTCGGCGGCTACCCGTGGGAGAACCTGGAGAGCTACATGAAGCGCTCGCCGATCAGCTACGCGGGCCAGGTCACGACGCCTTCCCTGGTGATGACCGGCGAGGAGGACTACCGCACGCCCAGCTCCGACGCCGAGCAGTTCTACGAGGCCCTGAAGCTCCGCAAGGTGCCCTCGGTCATGGTGCGCATCCCCGACGCCAACCACGAGATCGCCGAGAAGCCCAGCAACATGATGGCCAAGGTGGCCTACATCCTCGGCTGGTTCGAGCGCTACGGAGGCGAGAAGCCTCCGGCGCCGTGACGACCGCGAGTCCGACCCGGCGGAGTCCGACCCCCAAGGGCCGGGGGCTCCCGCCCGGAGGACGTCGAGGATCGCGCCCACTCGAACGCGTCGGAGTCCGAGGAGGCTTTGCGCGGGCCGAGCCGAAGCGCGAGCCCGTGCCGTCCGAAGTCCGATCAGCTCGCGCTGTTCCTCCCGGCGGGAGCCCCCGGCCCGCCCCAGGCTTCGGTCAGCGCCCGGGCGAAGTTGGCCCCGACGACCTTCTCGATCACCCGGTCCGGGCGGCCGCGGCGTGACATCTCGGCCGCGATCCGGTCCATGTGCCGCTCCGAGTTGAGCGCCGGGATGAACGGTGGCCGGTCCGGGCTCTCCCCGGGCGCCGAGATCCCCATCGCCCGGCGCTGCTCCACCTCCTTGCGAAGCGCCTCCCGGTACTCCGGCCCGTCCGCTACCGGCACCACCCCCTGGTCGCTTCCGATCCCCACGTGGTCCTCGCCGCAGACGTCGAGGGCGTGGTCGAGGTGCGCGAACAGCATGTCGGTCGTGAGCTCCCCGGTGCCGCCGTCGAGGAAGGGCATCAGGTAGATCCCCACCACCCCGCCTCGCTCGGCGACCGCGCGCAGCTCGGCGTCGTCGTTGTTCCGCGGGTGCCGGTAGACCGCGTTGCAGCCGGTGTGCGAGATGAGCGGCGGGCGAGCCGAGGCGGCGATCCCCTCGGCGGTCGTCCGCTGCCCGGCGTGCGCGAGGTCGACGACGATCCCCAGCCCGTTCATTCGCTCGACCGCCTGGTGCCCCAGCCGCGACAGCCCGGCGTTGCCCGGCTCGAGGCAGCCGTCGCCGTAGAGGCTCCGGTCGTTGTAGGTGAGCTGGGCGATCCGCAGGCCCAGCCCGCGGAAGAGCTCGAGGCGATCGAGGTCGTCGCCGTAGAGGTCGGTGCTCTGGGCGCCGGCGACGATCCCGAGCCTGCGCTCCCGCTTGGCCCGTTCCAGGTCGGCGCCGCTCCGCACGAGGAGGAGGTGCTCGGCGTGCATCTCGGCGGCGCGCTGGAGCCGGGCGAACCGGCGGACCGCCGCCTCGAACCCTTCGCGCGGCGCCGGCACCGTCATGTTGACGGCGGTCATGCCGCACCGGTCGACCACGGCGAGCACTTCGGCCGGGAGCGGCGGGCCGTCGCCCAGGTCGAGGCCGCACAGGCCGTCGATCACCACGGCGTCGGGGTAGCCGGGCCCCAGAGGTGTGCGCGCCGGTCCGGGCGCCGGCTCCTCCCGCGCGGCGTGGGCCGGCCCGCCGCCGGCTCCCAGCGCGGCGAGCGCCCCGAGCGCGGCCCCGCCACCCAGGAACGTGCGTCGCGACAGGTCGCCCGGACGGGCGGGCGGCTCAGGCGGGGACGGGGTCCAATGGGGGGACGGTGACGCGCTCGGCGGCGCCGCCGGGGACCGGCTGCCCGGGTTCCTCATGACGGGTTTCCTCCGGAGCTTCGGTTCGACCCGCCGAGGATAGCGGATGGGCGCCGGCGGCGTCACCGCCCCTTGGCGTGCCTGCGGAAGCCCGGCAGAATGGCCTTGACGAAGGCATTCTTGATCAGGTTGAGGACCACCTGGAGGTTGCTCGAGTGGGGGTCCGAGACGCTTCCGGAGAGATCGACGACCGTCGCCACCTCCTCGTTCGGCCGGTTCTCGAGGAGCTCGGAGACGCCCTCGGCGAGCTTCTCCCAGAGCTGGTGGAAGACGCCCTCGTCCTTGTCCTGCTCCGGGGCGTAGACGTCGACCTCGCGGAAGAGCGGCTTGACGTAGCCGTCGAGCTTGCCGTCCTTGACCCGCAGCTGGCTGTAGAAGGAGAACGTGCCACCGGTCACGTCGAGGTTGGCGTAGCTCCGGAGCAGGTCGTTCATGGCCGTCAGGCGGGTGCCTTCAATGGCGACCGCGATGGCGAAGTCGGCGCCCTTCGTGTCCTGGCGGAAGACGCCGCTCGCCGCGGCGCGGCCGCTCCCCATGAAGGCGCCGCGGGCGGTGACGTGCGAGGGCGGGGCGTGCGGGTCGTTGCTCCAGCCGGTGAGCGTCAGCTCGGTGTCGTCGGCGAACACGCGGTAGCCCGGGCTCTTCGCCTGGTTGACGAAGCCGAGCTCGCTGCCGACGAGATGGACGCGCCGGACGTCGACCGCGGTGCGTTGCTGGCGCTTGGCCTCGCGGACCGCCGCCACCGCCCGGCGGGTGAGCTCCGGGTCGCTCAGGTAGTCGATCCGCACGCCGGCCACCTCCACGTCGTCCAGGCTCACCCGCCGTCTCCTCGGGCCGTACTCCAGGCTGCCGCGGGCCGAGAGCCGGCCGCGGCGCACGGTCAGCCGATAGTCCTGGACGATCGGCTGCAGGCGATCGAGAGGCACCGCGTCGACCTGGCCGTCGGCGGCGACGGCGGGAAACGGCTCGGCGAGGAAGTTCGCCCGGCCGTCGAGGGCCGCGCTCCCGGAACCGAAGACCGCCGCCGTCGCGTGGAAGGTCGAGGGATAGACCCGCTCGGGCGAGCGCACGTTGCGGATGTTCTGAGCGACGGCGTCGAGGCGGCTGAGCTCCAGGGGCCGGTCGGGGGAGCGCTCGTCGACGTAGGTCGTGACGCCGTCGACGATCCGCAGCTCGTTGATCTTCAAGGGGTAGGCCTGCTCCAGGGCCCGCTGCCAGCCGCGCCTCTCGAGGGGCATCCGGTCGCGGCGCTCTTCCCGGAGCTGGGCGAGGTTGACGTAGAGGCGGGGCCGGTCGAGCTCGGCGTCGGCCACCAGCCGGAGCAACAGGAGCGCCCGCCACTGGACGCTGAACCGGAAGTCCGGCAAGTCGAGGACGGCCGGCTCGGGATGGGCGTCCTGGGTCACCACCAGGTCGCGGAGCTCGAGCGAGAAGTCCCAGGGGCTGAAGTCGGCGGAGCCGAGACGGACGGTGTAGCCGTCGAGGGCGGCGTTCATGCGGCGCTCGATCGACGCGCGCAGGGGAGCGTCGATCAAGACGTCGAGGAGCGCCACGGCGGCAAAGAGGACGGCGAGGACGATCGCCGTGCCGAGCAGGACTCTGCGCGGCCGGCGCGGCAGGCGCTCGACGCCGTGGAGGGCACGGCGCGCGGCGACCTCGCCTCGCGCGGCGAGCCCGCGGGCCGTTCTCCGCGTCCCCCTCCACCAGGCCTGGAGGTTCATGGTGTCGTTCCGCTTCCCCGGTGCGCGTCCCCCCGCGCTCGCCGCCGTCCCCCGGGACGAAGGTCCGTGCAAGAGGCGTGCTACGGGCCCCGGAGGCCCATGCCGAGGCCCATGTTAGAGTGACCCCCTCCTGGACTCGGACGCCATGGTGCGCCCATCCCCGGGCCGGAGAGCGACGTGACGGATGGAGCTCACCTCCCCACCGACCTGCAGGAGAGCGCGGACGACCTGCGAAGCTACCTGGCGGACGGCATCCCGCCGTTGCTGGCCGCCGGGGGCATCGGCCTGCTGCTGCGTGGCGCTCCCCGGGCGCTGAGCGCCGAGGTCCAGGCCTGGCTCTCCTATCAGCACCAGGCGCGCGGCGGCATGGTCCGCTTCGCCGACCTCGTGTTCCACGCGCTCCGGAAGCTCCACCTGTTGGGCGAGCTCGGCCTCACGCCGAAGAAGGAGCTGGCCGCCTATCTGGAGTCGCTGGTCGAGGTGCTCGTGCCGCTGTGCCCGCCGGAGGACCGGCAGCTCGTACGCGGCAGCCTCGAGCGGCTGCGCCGGGCGCGCCAGGAGGTGCTGGGCACCGGGTTCCAGGTCGGCTCGGCGCTCGGCCCGGCGGGCGGGCGCGGCGAGGGCGGACCGCCGGAGCTCGGCGAGGAGCTGCGCCGCTTCTCCCTGCTGCTCTCCCGACTCAAGCCGGGCGCCGGGGCCTCCGGCCTGCCGGCGCCGGCGCCCGGCGACGAGCTGGTCTCGGCGCTCCTCTCGTCGGCGACCGCCTCGGCCCGTGACGCCTCGGAGCTCGGCAAGTACCTCGAGCACCTGCGCGACCTGGGCGTCGCCGGCACCGACCCGGCAGTCGTGGTGCGCACCCTGAGCCGCGCCCTCCCCGCCTGGGCCCCGGCGGTCCAGCCGGAGCCCGAGGCCATGGGGGGCAACGCCCGTGCCCTGCGCCGCTTCGTCGACCTCGCCGAGGCCCCCCAGCAACGGCTCGAACGGTTCCAGGAGGTCCTCCGGGCGCTGGTCGAGGAGTTCAACACCGGCTCCCTGGCCCGGGCCGTCGCCCTCTCCCAGGTGGCCGCGAGCCTCCTCGTCGGCGAGCGCGTGCCGGCCGGCGACGCCGCCCTGGTGCGCGGCCACGCCCGGGACTCGCTCGACGGTGAGCGCCTGCGCGCCTTCGCCCTCGATGCCCAGCAACAGCCGCTCCTGCGCCAGCTCATGGAGCTCTTCCCGGAGCTCCAGCCCGACGGCCTGCTCACGACCCTCGAGGACCAGCCCGACCGGCTGGTGCGCCGGCTCTGCCTGACGCTGCTCGAGCTGCACGGCGCGGCGGCCCGTCCGGCCGTGGTCGACCGGCTCGAGAGCGCTCTCGCCGACCGCCGGCCGACCGCCTGGTTCTGGCAGCGCAACCTCGTGTACCTGCTCCATCGCCTGCCCTGCCCGCCCGACGCCCTCGAGGAACGGGAGCTCGAAGGGGTCCTCCAGTTCTCCGATCTCGGCGACTACCATCCGCGGGTGGTGGGCGAGGCGATCATCCGGCTCGGCCAGATCCCCCATGAGCGGGCCGAGGGCGCGCTGCTCGACCGGCTGCGCGAGGTCGAGGAGGGGATCGCGGGGCGAGGGACGCCGAACCAGCCGCTCGAGGACCTGGAGCGGCTGCGCGTCCTGCTCACCACGCAGCTCCTGCGTTCCGGCACCTCGACCGCCCGCCGGAGCGTGGTCCAGGCCGCGCTCGCCCGGCTCCGGCAGACCGGCGAGGGCGACCGGGTCGCCGAGCTCCGCGTCGCGGACCTCTCGGCCGAGCCGGACCTGGTCGACGAGATCCTCCGGGCGCTCCAGGAAGGCCTGCCGCGCCGGCTCCTGGGGGTGACGCTGCCGCGCAAGACCGAGAGCCTCACGCAGATCGTCGAGGGCCTCGCCTCGACCCTCACGCCCGCGGTGCGCCGCGCCCTCGAGGCGGTGGCCGGCGGCTTTCCGCGCGAGCCCTACGGCATCGAGGCCTCCAAGGTCCTCGCCGCCTTCGACGCTCCCCAGAACGCGGCCGGCCGCTCCCCGGCGGAGCCGGACGCCGGCCCGGAGGGGGAGGCGGCCGCGGCCGCCCCGCAGCGGATGGAAGGCGACCTGCGGCTCTTCGGGTTGCCGAACCTGCTCCAGAGCCTCGGCCAGAGCGAGCTCACCGGCACCCTGACGCTCCGCGACCGGCAGGGGGCGACCGTCGCCCTCCTGGGGCTCGCCAAAGGCGCCCTGGTCTCCTGCTCCACCGGTCGGCTGCAGGCGGAGACGGCGTTCTACCAGCTCCTCGAGCGGCCGGTCGCGAGCTCGTTCACCTTCGAAGCGGGAGAGGCCACCCGGCCGGCCGGCGGGCAGGGGGTGGCGCGGGACATGCTCGGCCTGCTGATGGAGGGGATGCGGCGCAACGACGAGTACCGGCGCGCCCGCGCCCTGGTGCCGGACCCGACCGTCCTCGTGCCCACCGGTACCCGCCCCACGAGCCTCCCCGAAGAGACCGACGGCGTCTTCGTCCGCGAGCTCTGGAGCCAGGTCAAGGGAGGCGCGACGGCGGCCGCCTGCGAGGAGGCCCTGGCCGCCGACGCCTATCGCGTACGGGCGCTCCTCGCCCACTGGCTCACGGAGGGCGCGGTCGAGGTCTCGCAGTTCGCGCCGCCCACGGCCTGAGCCCTTCGGCGCCGCTACGGCAGCTTCGCCGCCAGGACGTCGACCTTCTCGATCGTCGGGGGCTCCGAGAACAGGTCGTCCGCCTTGGCCATGAGCGCCGCCGCGATCTGGCCGGTCAGGTGGGCCTGCCGGCCCGCCTCGTCGGGGAAGGCGTCGAAGATGCCGAAGGTCGACTCGCCGAGCCGGAGGGCGAACCAGGCGGTCGTCGCCGGCTCCTCCTCGGCGAGCGACAGGCCGCCTGCGAGGAACTCCTGGACCTCGGACTCCTTCCCAGGCTTGGCTTCGAGGCGAACGAGCAGGGCTACCTTGACCATCGTGTCACTTCCTCTCCGTCGATGCGTCGGGGGGTTCGCGGGGCGCCGCGCGGACCGGGATCCAGGCGACGACCGCCCGGTCGGAGAAGCCTAGCACTTGCGAATTTCAGGACGGCGTCGGCGCGCTCGGCGCCTGGCCGGGCCGGGCGGACATCCTGCAAGCCCAGGGCGAGCCTCTCCTTCCGGCCCACCCGCTCGAGTACCGGCCGCCTCGGGAGAGGTGGTCAGGGGGGCGCGTTCGTACCGCGTGGGGGACCAAGGCGCGTCCCGCCCCCGGGTCTCTCTCCGGGGTGGCTCCGGGATCGGAGTCAGAAGAGCCGCGCGGCGGCCCAGAAGCCGATGAAGGTGCCGAGCGCGTTGCCCAGGGCGCCCACCAGCACGCCGGGCAGGACGAGGTCCGGACGGCCCAGGCTCCTGGCGAGGGCGAGGGCGGAGGTCGAGCCCCCGACGTTCGCCTGCGAGGCGACCGCCGCGGTGTCGGCGTCGATCCCCAGCAGCCGGGCGGCGACGAAGGTGATCACCCCGTGGACCAGGACGAGGATCCCCGCGAAGGCGAGGAGCAGGAGCGCCACCCGGCCGAGCCCGGCGAGCTTCCCGATGTCGCAGAAGGCGCCGACCACGGCCAGGAAGAGGTAGACCGCGAACATCCCGACCACCCGGATGCCGGGGAGCTGGGAGATCGCCGGGACCTGGGCGAGGATCAGCGCCAGCGCGGTGAGCACCAGGATCGACGGGACCTGGAAGCCGGCGCCCGCCAGGGCCGCGGCGATGCGGTCGGCGGCGAGGAGCCCGGCGAAGCCCAGGGCCAGGACCAGCCCCACGTCGAGGGGACCGACCGACTCGACGTCCTCGCCGCCGGGGTCGAAGGCGACGGGCTCGGCCGCTGCTTGCGGGGCCCCGCGCCGGCCGAAGACCGGAGCCAGGAGGCGGGGCAGGGCGATCGTCGCCACCATCCACGTCGCCGTGATCACGTTGTCCACCGCCACCGCGCCCGCGAAGAGGCCGCCCTCGCGGACCACGTCGAAGCCCAGGGCGACGGCGTTGAAGTTGATGCCGCCGCCGGTGTAGGTGGCGACGTACATCCCCCCCACCGCCCGGTAGAGCGGCCCCACGGCGGCCAGGCCCACGAGGCGCGCCGCCACCAGCGCGCCCACCACCACGCCCGCGGCGCCGATCGTGAACAGGCCGAGCATCGGCAGCCCGGCGCGCATCAGGTCGCGCAGCGAGACCGGCAGCACGAGCCAGAAGATCGCGAGCGGCGCCAGGTAGGTGAAGATCGCGTCGTACACCGGCACCGGCGCCTGCGGCGTGGAGCCCGCCGGCAGCAGCCCCAGGTTCGCCGCCAGGGCGGTGACGAGGATGACCAGCAGCGCCGCTCCCAGGTGGCGCAGCGGCGTGCGGCGCGCGAGCCATTCCGACGCGACGACGAACAGGCAGAGCAGGGTGAGGATGTACAGGGGGTCGCGGACCGGCATGGCCTGGCCGAAGCGGGCGAACGGACGGGACGTGTCTGGTGCCGGATACTACACGGTGGCGAGCCCGAGCCCCGTCCCGGTCTCCTTGGTCGTGAAGAAGGGCTCGAAGAGCCGGTCCTGCACCTCGCGGCAAACACCGACACGCCCCCCGGCGTGGCACCGTCTCCGGATCGGAGCGGAGCGGAAGCGGTAGGATCGGGAGCATCATGCGAGGCGCGCTGAGCGTGGAGACGCTGCGAGGCGTCTACGGGAAGATCGCAGGCTTCTACGACTTCGAGCACGGCCTGATCACCGCGCGCTCCGATCAACGGGGCCGGAAGATGGTGGTCCGTGAGACGGTCGGCCCCGGCGACCGGGTGCTCGACTGCGGCGCCGGCACCGGCTCGACCGCTCTCTTGAGCGCCGCCCGGGTGGGCCCGGCGGGCCAGGTGACGCTGTTCGACCTGAGCTCGGCGATGCTGGCCGTGGCGAAGCGGCGGGCCGAGCGCGCCGGGCTGGTCGATCGGATGAGCTTCGAGGCCGGCGACATGGCGCACCTGCCGTTTCCCGACGGCGCCTTCGACGCCGCGGTCTCGACCTACAGCCTCTGCCCGGTCGTCGACCCGGCGAAGGCGGCGCGGGAGATCTACCGCGTCGTCCGGCCCGGCGGCCGGATCGGCGTCGCCCACTCGGTCGATCCCAAGGCCCCGTGGATCCGCAAGGTCGGCGGCTGGGTGGAGGGGGTGGCCTGGCACCTCCACTGGCTCTCCATGGGCTGCCGCGCGGTGAGCGTGCTCCCCGCCCTCGAAGCGGCCGGCGGGCGGCTCGTCTTCGAGCGCCGCCTCGGCGTGCCCTTCTGGCCCTTCCTGGTCTTCGTCGTCGAGAAGCCGGCGGCGGCGCCGGCCTGAGCGCGCGCCCGGGCGGCCGCCCGGGCCGCGCGTTCGTGACGGAAGGACGACCAAACCCTGACCGTCCGCGGACCCGCGGGGGCTCGAGAGCCTGTACTCTGGGCGTGGAGCCGGTCCGAGCAGGATCGCGCTCGGCCATGCCAACCAGCACGAGAGAGAGGACGACACACTGCGCACTTCGACCGCCACCGCGACGGCCGCCCCGCCCGCCGCTCGCACCTGGAACGAGATCCTCGCTCCCTACAAGGTCACGCACCTGGGCAAGTCACTCTGGCAGCTCTCGAGCACCGCCGCCCTCTTCGCCCTCACGTGGTGGCTCATGCTCCAGAGCCTGGAGGTCGGGTACTGGCTCACCCTGCTCCTGTCGCTGCCGGCGGCGGGGTTCTTGACCCGTCTCTTCATCATCCAGCACGACTGCGGCCATGGTTGCTTCTTCCACTCGGCGCGGGCCAATCACGCCGTCGGCTTCATCCTCGGCGTCCTGACCCTGACGCCCTACCAGTACTGGCGCCGGACCCACGCCCTCCACCACGCGAGCTCCGGCGACCTCGACCGCCGCGAGCTCGGTGAGATCGACACCCTGACGGTCGCCGAGTATCTGGCCCTGTCGCGCTGGCGGCGCCTGGGCTACCGGCTCTACCGGAACATGTTCGTGCTGCTCGTGCTGGGCCCGCTCTACCAGTTCGTCCTCAAGCACCGGCTGCCCCTCGACGCTCCCCGCGAGTGGAAACGCGAGTGGCGGAGCGTCTTCGCCACCGACCTGGCTCTGGCGGCGATCGTGGTGACCATGGGGCTCACCATCGGCCTGGGGCGGTTCGCCCTCGTCTATCTACCTCTCTTGGTGGTGAGCGGCGCCCTCGGCGTGTGGCTCTTCTACGTTCAGCACCAGTTCGAGGACACCTACTGGGAGAACCATCCCGACTGGGACTTCCACCGCGCCGGCGTCCAAGGGAGCTCCTTCCTCGATCTCCCGGCGGTGCTGCACTGGTTCACGGGCAACATCGGCTACCACCACGTGCACCACCTGTCGAGCCGCATTCCCAACTACTCCCTGCGCCGGTGCATGGCGGAGAACCCGGAGCTCCAGGAGGTCACCCGACTGACCCTGCGCCAGGGCCTCGCGTGCGGCCGCCTGAAGCTGTGGGACGAGGACGCGAGGCACCTGGTCGGCTTCGGCCAGGTGACCGGGGCGCGTCAGGGCGCTGCCTGGTAGCTGCCGGGAACGGTGCGGAAGGCGATCGCCAGCCGGTTCCAGGAGTTGATCGTGACGACGGCGAACGTGAGGGCGACGAGGTCCTCTTCCTGGAACTGGCCGCGGACCTCCTCGTAGAGGGCCTCCGGCGCGCCGCGGTCGGCGATCCGGGTCAGCGCCTCGGTCCAGGCGAGGGCGGCGCGCTCCCGCTCGGAGAAGAAGGGCGTCTCGGCCCAGGCGCTCAGGGCGTAGATCCTCTGCTCGGACTCACCCTGCGCCCGGGCGTCCTTCGTGTGCATGTCGATGCAGTAGGCGCAGCCGTTGAGCTGCGAGGCGCGGATCTTGACCAGCTCGAGCAGAGAGGGCTCGAGGCCGCTCGACCGGACCGCCTTCTCGAGGGCGAGCATGGCCTGGCCGCCGGCGCTGCGCTGGTAGGTGGACGCGTCGATACGTGGCTGCATGGCTCGGATGCCTCCGTCGGTTCTAGTGACCCGTCAACCGTCAAGTGACGTGTCCTGGCGGTCCCTCCCGCCGCTGGCGGCGTGGCTCCTCCTCGACGTAGGCCCCGCGACGCCTGCGTCGGAGCGCGTGGCCAGCGCCGCGAAATCCTCGCCGGGTACCCTGTCGATGGAAGAGTGACGGGCCACTAGGCGAAATCCCGCGCGGCCAGGACCTGGCCGGTCCGCCGGCTCTCGACGCTCGCGACGTAGGCGTGGGCGACCGTCGCGGCGGGCAGGCCGGCGCTTCCGTCCCGGCCCATCGCCTCCAGGGTCTCCGAGACCCAGGGCGGGCTGACCGCGTTCACCCGTACCCGTCGCGGCGCCTCGAGCGCCGCCGCCCGCACGAAACCCTCGAGGCCGGCGTTGACCAGGCTGATCGCCGCGCCGCCGGCCATGGGCTGCTGCGCGAGCGTGCCGCTGGTCAGGGTGAAGGAGCCGCCGTCGGCGACCCGTCCGAGCCCGAGGCGCACCAGGTTCACCTGGCCCATCAGCTTGTCGCCGAGGCTCGCCCGGAAGTCGTCGTCGGTGAGCTCGGCGAGTGGACGGAACCGCACCGCCCCGGCGGCCGAGACCAGGGCCTCGAACGCTCCCACGGCCTCGAACAGCTCCTCGATCGAGGCCTTCGAGGTGATGTCGACCCGGAGCTCGCCGTGGCGGTGGCCCACGGAGACGACCTCGTGGCGCGGCGCGAGCGCCTCGACGACGGCCCGCCCGATCGTGCCGGTTCCTCCGATGACGATGACGCGCATGCCGGTTCCCCTCCCGTCGCTTGCGTTTGAGTTGCCCTGCGAACCATAGCCGAGGCCGCCCTCCGATGCCAGCGAATGAATCTCCGGCTGTCGCGGGGGCGGCCGTAGCAGGCCGGCGATTCCTTTACAAGCTCTCAACCCTCCTCGCGCTCCTCCATCCGCTCGCGCAGGCGCTCCTCCTGCTCGCGGAGCTCGGGGGTGAAGGCCTCGCCGAAGTCCTCGGGCTCGAAGAACGGCCGGATCTCGAGCATCGCCTCGTCGCCTCCGCCCGCCGTCATCGGGGCGCGCCTGGCCCACTCGATCGCCTCCTCGAGCGAGGCGACCCGCCAGATCCAGAAGCCGGCGACCAGCTCCTTGGTCTCGGCGAACGGCCCGTCGATCACCGTACGCCGGTCGCCCTGGAAGTGGACGCGGGCGCCCTTGGAGCTCGGGTGGAGCCCCTCGCCCGCGAGCATCACTCCGGCCGCCGCCAGCTCCTCGTTGAACTTGCCCATCGCGGTGAGGAGCTCCTCGCTCGGCATCACGCCGGCCTCGGACTCCTCGGTCGCCTTGACGATCACCAGGCATCGCATCGTTCGGTCTCCTTTCGAAGGTGTCTGCGTTCAGCCGGTCCGGGTGCTCTCGATCAGCTCCTCGAAGATGCGCCGGCTCCGGTCTGCGGGCCGTTGACCATCCAGGGCGTGCCAAAGCGGTCGACGACCATGCCGAATCCATCCGTCCAGAAGGTCTTCTGGAACGGCATGGTCACCCGGCCGCCCTCGGCCAGGACGCCGAAGATCCGCTCGGCCTCGCCGGTCGTCGGGTAGATGAGCGACAGCGAAATGTTCTTCATCCCTTCGTAGGGCTGGCCGAGCATGCCGTCGGACGCCATCAGCACACGGTCGCCCAAGGTGAGGCGGGCGTGCATGATCCGGTCCTCGGCTCCCGCCGGGCACTGTTCGGCCATGGGCGAGTCGCCGAAGGTCATGAGGGTCTCGAGCTTGCCGCCGAGCGTGCGCTCGTAGAAGCGCATCGCCTCGGCGCAGTTGCCGTCGAAGGTGAGGTACACGTCGAGCTGGGGCATCGGGGTTCCTTTCGTCTGAATCCTGCGGTCAGAATCTCTCACTGGCGGGGGTTGCCCGCCTCGATCTCGCGGAAGCGGTCGACGGCGTCGCTCGGCTCGAAGTCGTCGAGCTCGAAGATCCGGCGCACCTCGATCTCGCCCTGGCCGCCGTCGATCGCGGGGTTGGGGAAGCGGCGGCTCCACTCCATCGCCTCTTCCCGCGATTTCACCTGGATCATCGTGTAGCCGGCGATGAGCTCCTTGGTCTCGGAAAACGGCCCGTCGACCACCGTGCGCTCGTCGCCGGAGTAGCGGACCCGCCAGCCCTTGGAGCTCGCCTGGAGCCCCGAGGCGTCGAGCAGCACGCCGGCCTTCGCCAGCTCCTCGTGGTAGGCCGCCATCTTGGCGATCAGCTCCTCGCTCGGCATGAGGCCGGCTTCCGAGTCCTGCGTGGCCTTGACGATCATCATGTAGCGCATGGGCGTGTCTCCTGCTCGTTCGCGTCGCGGGTTCGCGTCGGGTCATGGAGGCGGGGGACGCGGGCGGCCTCGCCCGGCTCGTCCCTCGGCTCTACTTGGACGACGAACCGCGAGCGGCGGAATCGACACTCGGGGCCGAGATCTTCCGGCCGCCCGCCCGGGGCCGCCGGATCAGGCTGTCGAGGCTGTACTCGCCCGCGCCGTAGGCCGCCAGGAACAGGAAGATGAAGCACAGCAGCACCGCCGGCTCGCCGTGGTTCTGGATCGGCCAGAAGCCGTTCGGCTGGTGACCCTGGAAGTAGGCGACCGCCATCTCGCCCGAGAGGACGAAGGCGACCGGGCGGGTGAACAGGCCGGCGAAGATCAGGGCGCCGCCTCCGACCTCGAGCACCCCGGCCAGGCCGAGCTCCGAGATCAGCCTCACCGGCCCCCCGGGCATCATGCCGAACCACCCGACGAGCTTCATGCCGCCGGCCTGGATGAAGAGAAGCGCCGCCACCACGCGGAGCAGCAGGACGGTGATCTGGATCGCGCGTTCTCTGGTCATGAGGACTTCCTCCTTGCAGTGTCGATGCCCGCGAGCGGCATCGGTGTCGATCGAACCGATTCGAGTCGAGATGAGAGCCGGTCGCCGCGGCACGCCCGCTCGCTCCGGCTCCGACCAGACGACGAACGGAGGCCCCCCGGATCGACACGGGCCGGCTCAGGGGGCCGGCGAAGGGCTCTTTCCGGCGGGTTCCGCTTCCAGGTAGACCGTCTCGAGGTGGCGGCGGAGGTCTTCGAGGCCGCTCCCCTCGAGGCCGCGGCAGATCTCCTCGATCGTCTCGAGGCCGAGCATCCGGTAGCTCTCGGTCTGCGACTCGTCGAACCACTGGTCGCCGGTGCCCTGGTGCGGGAACTCCGGATGCGCGGCGGCGTAGCTCGCGACGTCCGGCGGCTCGTTGCCGAGGAGCATCGGCTTGACGTAGACCAGGGTGCCGTCGGCCGCCGCCGGATCGACCGCCGAGTAGCGGACCGTCGCCACCGAGCAGCGGCGGGTGCGCTCGCGCAGCCCGCGCGTGAGCCGGTCCTCGAAGATGACCGGCACGCCCAGGTCGATGCGGATCTTGCGCAGCGCGTTGCCCAGGTCGTCGTAGGTGAAGCCCGGGTCGCAGCCGCCGTCGAGCACCAGGACGAAGCGGCAGCGGCGGGCGACCATCTCGTAGAGCCCGAGGTTCTCGAAGTGGCCGCCGTCGGAGAGGTAGACGTACTCGCTCCGGTCCGAGGTGAGGCCGAGGGCTTCCTTGACCAGCGAGCGGACCGCCGAGCGCGGCCCGGCCTCGCGCCAGGTCCCCTCGCCGGCGGGTCCGGGGTTGCCCAGCCAGCAGCCCAGCCGGGCGTTGAAGAGCGTCATGATGAAGCTCACCACGGGCGAGGAGTGGTACCCCATGCTCGGGCTGGCGGCGGCGCCGGAGGTCGCCACCGCGGTGCCCAGGGTGATGCCGCCGCCGTAGCGCGCCGCCGGCCGGTAGCCGAGCTCTCGGCTGCCGGCGGCGAGCGGCGTGACGGTGAACGAGGCGGCCTTCCTCTGCTGCCAGGCCAGGCGCCCGGGCGCCACCAGGTTGAGGGTGAGGTTGACGACGTGGAGCGGCTGGCGCCTCGCGGCGGCTCCCGAGCCGGCCCCAGGGGCGAGGCCGGCCCCGAGCTCGGACATGGCCAGGTCGTCGCCCGCCGCGAAGCCGGTGAAGCCGTGGGCGCTCCGCTCCGGGTTCGAGGCTCCCAGGTAGGCCCGCACCAGCCGGTCGCGGTACATGCCGTGGAGCGAGAAGGTGTTGATGTCGACGTAGCGGGCCGCCACCCAGGCGAGGAGTGCCAGGGCGAGCCCCAGGACCAGGAGCAGCTCGGGGCTCGAGAACTGCAGGATCTCGTAGTGCTCGCGCCAGCCGAGCGGCGCGCCGTGGGCGTCGCGCACCTGAAACCCCCCGAAGTTCCGCAGGCCGGGCAGCCGGCCCACCGCGAGGAGCAGGACGTCGGTCGCGATGGCGAGGCCGGCCACGAGACTGGCGAGGAAGAGGAGGGGCGCGATCTTGCCGACGATCCAGCGAACCGCGGTCCCGCCCTTGCGCCCGGTCGCATCCCCCGAGGTGAGCCAGCCGCCCAGGGCGCTCACCGCGGCGCTCGCCGAGCCGACCGCCGCCAGCACCCCGTCCACCCACTCCCGGTGGAGCGCCCAGCGCGGCAGGACCAGCACGAGCCCGGCGATGGCGAACCAGGCGACCGAAGCGATCAGCACGAGGCCCACGGCGCGCGCCATCCACTCCCGGTCCCGGTCGGAAAGGAAGCGGCTCGAGAGCCCGCCGAACAGGACGGCGCCCAGGCAGAAGCCGAGGAGGATCGCCGGCGGCCCGATCGTCACGTACTCGGCCCAGGTCAGGCTCGCCGCCGGATCCGGGCTCCAGAGCAGGTAATTGGTGGTGATCCAGGCGGCGGCGCCGGTGCCTGCCGCCATGAACGGGATGGCGAGCGACAGGGGACCGAAGAGGAGGCGAAAGCGCTCGCCGAGCGGGCACCGGTGGAAGAGGAGGAAGCCGATCCAGGCCGCGACGGCCGGCACCACGGTCCACAGGACGACCGACGGCAGATGAGAGTAGTCGACGAAATTGTCGCCCAGGAAGAAGAGCGAGTCGAAGGCCAGGAAGGTGAGGACCGAGCCGGCGAGCGGGGTGAGGACGTTCACCAGGAAGGCATTGCGCCCGTGGTCGCGCCCGCCGACGCCCGGCAGGTAGCGCAGGATGTTGAACAGGGCGCAGGCGAAGAGCAGGGCGCTCGCCGCCGGCAGCAGGTCGTGGATCCAGACGGAGTCGCTGACCGCGTTGAGCTCCGGGGCAGCGTAGTCGGGCGCGCCGCCGGCGAAGAGCACCGTGCGGTAGATCTGCTCCGGGAACGCCAGGGCCGCGAGGTAGAGTCGCGGCACCAGGGCGGCCAACATCAGGACCGGCATCAGCACCAGCCAGTTGAGCAGGACGTTCCGCAGCACCGTCGCGACCAGGGTCCAGGTGTCCGAGGAGAGCGCCCCACGGCGCGGCGAGAGGTAGCTGTTGTACTCGCGCAGGTGACCGATCGGGTCGGCCTCGCCGGGAGTGGGTGCCGGAGCGCCCGGCCGGAGGCGCGCGGCGACCCGGCCGATGCCGCCCGCGCGATGCGCCCAGGCGGAGAGGAGGCCGCCCAGGTAGCCGCCGCCCGAGACCGTCGAGAGGTAGTCGAAGCGCTCGAGCAGGCCGTGGCCGGCGAGGCCCTGAGCCGCCCCGAGGGCGAAGGTTGCGCTCCGGATGCCGCCGCCCGAGATGCACAGCGCGGCCGGCGCCGCGGCGCCCTCCGTACCGATCGCCCGGCGCTCCTCGGCCAGCACTTCCTCGAAAGAAGACGGCCCGGGGTTCATTGGACGCGAATGCTACCCCAGGCCGTGCGGTGGGACCGGCGCGCCTTCGCCGCGCCTCACCTGGCCATACCGGCCAGGTTCGGGATCGTCTCCTCGAGGACCGGCACCTCGGGCTCCTCCTCCATGGGCTCGACCGCCCGCGTGCGGGCCACCAGCATGTAGATCGAGGGCACCACGAAGAGCGTGAAGGCGGTGCCGATGATCATGCCCGAGACCAGCATGATGCCGATCGAGTTCCGGGCTCCGGCCCCCGGCCCCGAGGCGAGGATCAGGGGCGTGTGGCCGACCACCGTGGCCGCGGTGGTCATCAGGATCGGCCGCAACCGCGTGCTCGACGCCTCGATGATCGCCGCCAGCTTCGCCACCCCCCGCGCCTGGAGCTGGTTGGCGAACTCGACCATCAGGATGCCGTTCTTGGCGATCAGCCCGACCAGGGTGATCAGGCCCACCTCGCTGTAGATGTTGAGCGTGGTGAAGCCGAGGAACGAGAACGCGAGCGAGCCGGCGAGGGCGAGCGGCACCGAGCCCGCCAGGATGATGAACGGGTCCCGGAAGCTCTCGAACTGCGCCGCCAGCACCAGGTAGATGAGGATCGCCGAGAGCCCGAAGGTGCCGAGGAACTTGCTGCCCTCGGTGCGCAGCTGGCGCGACTCGCCGGCGTAGTCGATGGTGAAGCCCTGGGGCAGGATCTCGTGCGCCTGCTCCTCGAGGAAGCCCAAGGCCTTGTCGAGCGAGACCCCGGGCGGGATCACCCCCTGGATCCGCACCGCGTTGAGCTGCTGGAAGCGCTTGAGCTCGCGCGGCTCGGTGGTGGTCTTCAAGGTCGCGAAGGTCGACAGCGGCACGAGCTTCCCGCCGGGCCCGCTGATGTAGATCTCGGAGAGCTGGTCCGGGGTCAGGCGCTCGGCGCGCTGGATCTGGGGGATCACCTTGTAGCTGCGCCCCTGGATGCTGAAGCGGTTGACGTAGTTGCCGCCGAGCATGGTCGAGAGGTCGCGCCCGGCCTGGGAGAGGTCGACCCCTTCCGAGCGCAGCTTGTCGCGGTCGAAGACCACCTCGGCCTGCGGCTGGTCGAACTTCAGGTCCGAGTCGGCGTAGATGAACATGCCGCTCTGGTTGGCCTTCTGGACGAGCTGGTTGGCGAACTTGACCAGCTCCCGGGGGTCGCGGGTCGAGGCGATGACGAAGTCCACCGGGTAGTCGCCGCCGCCGGGAAGCGCCGGCGGCACGAGCGGGATCACCCGTACGCCCGGGATCTTCGCCACCTTGCTCGCGACCTCGAGCTGGATCGGCTCGATGCCGCGCTCGCGCTCGCTCCAGGGCTTGGTGACCAGGCCGCTGAAGCCGCCGCTGGGGAAGGTGACCTGGAAGGTGCGCACCATCTCCGGCACGGACTCGAAGGCCTTCTCGACCTGGGCGGTGTAGAGCCTGGTCTGGTCGAGGGTCGAGTTGGCCGCCGCCTGGACGATGCCGAAGACCACGCTCTGGTCCTCGGTGGGTGCGAGCTCCTTCTGCGAGAACAGGTAGAACGGCACGATCAGGAGCGCCACCAGGCCCCAGAGCACGAGCACCACCGGCCGGTAGGCGAGGGTGCCCGTGAGCAGCCGCGCGTAGGTGCGCCGGACGGTCTCGAAGTGGCGGTTGATCATCCCCGCGAAGCCGCGCTCGGTGGCGCCGGCGGTGAGCAGCTTCGAGCCCATCATCGGCGAGAGCGTCAAGGCCACGACGCCGGAGATGACCACCGCGCCCGCCAGGGTGAAGGCGAACTCCCGGAACAGCGAGCCGGTCAGGCCGCCCTGGATGCCGATCGGCGCGTAGACCGCCGCGAGCGTGATGGTCATCGCGACGATCGGGCCGGCGAGCTCGCGGGCCGCGTCGATCGCCGCCCGGAACGGCGTCGCTCCCAGGTGGAGGTGGCGCTCGACGTTCTCCACCATGACGATGGCGTCGTCGACCACCAGGCCGACCGACAAGACGATGGCCAGAAGCGTCAGCAGGTTGATCGTGAAGCCGGCGACCAGCATCAAGAAGACCGCGCCGACCAGCGAGATCGGGATCGCGACCACCGGGATGAGCACCGAGCGCACCGAGCCCAGGAAGAGGAAGATCACCAGGATGACGATCAAGAGGGTCTCGGAGAGGGTCTTGAGCACCTCGTGGATCGCGTCCTGGATGTAGCTCGTCGAGTCGTAGGCGATCGCCACCTTCATCCCGGCCGGCAGCTCGGACTCGATCTCGGGCAGGGTGTCGCGCACCCGGCCGATGACGTCGAGCGAGTTGGCCGTGGGCAGCACCCAGACGCCGATGAAGACCGCGGTCTGGCCGGTGAAGCGGACCTCCGAGTCGTAGCTCTCGGCGCCGAGCTGCACCTCGGCGATCTCACCCAGGCGCACCAACACGCCGTCCTTCTCCTTGACCACCAGCTGGCGGAACTCGTCGGCGGTCTGGAGCGCGGTGTTCGCCACCAGGTTGACCGACACCATCGAGCCCTTGGTCCGGCCGAGCGCCGAGAGGTAGTTGTTCTGGGCGAGCGCCTGGCGCACGTCCGTGGGCGAGATGCCGCGGGCCGCCATCTTGTCCGGCTCGAGCCAGATGCGCATGGCGAAGGTGCGGTCGCCCAGGATGTCGGCCTTCTGCACGCCGCTGATCGCCGAGAGCTTCGGCTGGACGACGCGGGTCAGGTAGTCGGAGACCTGGTTCTGGTCGAGGTCCCCCGAGGAGAAGCCGATGTACATGGCCGCGAACTGGGTATCGGCGGTCTGGAGCTGGATGATCGGCGCCTCGGCCTCGGGCGGCAGGTCGTTGCGCACCTGGGCGACCTTCGACTGGACCTGGGTCAGGGCCGCGTTGGTGTCGTAGTTGAGCTTCAGGTGGACGGTGATCGTCGACACCCCTTGCGTGCTCGACGACTCCATGTAGTCGATGCCGTCGGAGCTCGCGATGACGCGCTCCAAGGGGGTGGTGATGAAGCCGCGCACCAGGTCGGCGTTGGCGCCCACGTAGGCGGTCGTCACCGTGATCACGGCGACGTCGCTGCGCGGGTACTGGCGCACCGAGAGCGAGCGCACCGCCTGGATGCCGGCGATCAGGATGACCAGGTTGACGACGATCGCCAGCACGGGCCGCTTGATGAACAGGTCGGTGATCTTCATGGGAGTGACCGAGTTCCTCTGTCGAAGTGATCGGAGAGAAGCTTTAGCTGTCGGTGGGGTTGGGCGTCGGGTCGTTGCCCGGCTGCACCTCGTTGTTCACCAGCACCGCCGCGCCGTTCCTCAGCTTGAAGACGCCCGAGGTCACGACCTCCTGGCCGGGCTCGAGCCCGGAGACGACCGCCACCTGGTCGCCGCGCGAGGCGCCCAGCGTGACGAACTGCTGGCGCACGCCGCGATAGGTCTTGCCGTCCGGTCCCTTCAGGTCGCCGACCACGTAGACCGAGTCGCCATAGGGCGCGTAGCTGATCGCCGAAGCGGGCAAGGCGATGACCGCCGAGCCTTGGCCGAGGTGCGCCTGCGCCTGGACGAACATGCCCGGCTTGAGCACCTCGTTCGGGTTGTCGAAGGTCGCCTGCACCTGGACGTTGCGGGTCGCGGGGTCGACCACGGAGTCGACCGCCGTGACCTTGCCCGCGAGGGCCGTCGATTCGCTCGCGGCCGCCTGCGCCGGCCCCTCGACCTTGACCGTCACCGGCGTCCCCGCCGCCAGCCGGGTGACCTGCTGCTGCGGGAGCGAGAAGTTGACGAAGATCGGGTGGAGCGACTGGAGCGGCACGATCGGGTCGCCGCCCGCGAGGTACTGGCCGAGGTCGACCTGGCGGATGCCCAGGACGCCCGAGAACGGCGCCCGGATCGTCTTGCGCTCGATCGTGGCGTGGATCTCGGCGACCCGGGCCTCGGCCTGGGTCAGCTTCGAGCTGGCGTCGTCGAGCTCGGCCTGGGAGGTCACCCCCTTGTCGCGCAGGGTCTGCATCCGGCCGAGCTGGGTCTTGGCGAGGTCGCGCTCGGCCTCGGCGGAGCGCAGCTGCGCCTTCTCCTGCTGGGTGTCGAGCTCGAGCAGCACGTCGCCCTTGCGGACCGTCGCGCCGGAATCGAAGCCGATGCGCACGACGATCCCGGGCAAGTCGGCGGCGACCGTCACGCCGTGGACCGCCGCCGCCGTGCCGACGGCGGAGAGCGTCGCGTCCCAGCGCGCCTCCTCGGTGGTGACGGTGGTGACCGCCTCGGGCGGCGGTTGATACCCCTTGCCCTGGGCGATCGCCGCCTGGACCTGCCGGAACTTCACCGTGCCGAGAGCCGTCACGACGACGGCCACGACGACGAGCATGAGAGTCATTCGCTTTGCCATGGTGGATCTCCTCGTTGCGGGTGCTACTCGATCTCGACGTGCCGCTCGGCGAGCAGCGAGCCGGTCGCGCGCGCCAGCTCGACGAGCGCGGCGCGGTAGTCGGTCAGGGCCTGGATCTCGGTGAGCCGGGCGCTCGCCAGGTCGTTCTGGCGGGTGAGGACCAGGAAGTTCGTCGACAGCCCGGCGGAGAAGCGGTCCTGCTCGGCCGAGAGCTGGACCTGGGCCGCCTCGCGCTCGGCGCGGGCGGCGTCGATCCGGCCGGCGGCCGTGTCGAGGGCCGCCGCCGCGTCCAGGACCTCGGCGCGGATGGTCTTGCGGGTGCCCGCGAGGTCGGCCTCGGCCTGCCGCTCGGTGTCGGCGGCGATCCGGGCGTTCGCCCGCGCGGTGTGGTTGCCGATCGGGACCTGGAGCTGGAGCTCCACCCGGGCGTCGTCGAAGTCGCCGTTGGCGAGCTGGTCGAAGGTGTCGCCCAGGTTGCCCTCGAGCCCTTTCGGAACCTCGTTCGGGAGCCCTGGAATTCCCGAGCTGGAGCCGTTGAGAGAGCCCGCGAGGCCGAAGCGGTCGTAGGAGGCGACGAGGTCGAGGGCGGGCAGGATGCGGTTTCTGGCGAAGGCGCTCTCCACCCGGCGCCGCTCGAGGCCGGCCTCGGCGACGGCGAGCTCGGGCCGAGACGCCAGGGCCCGGGTCATCGCGTCTTGGACGTCGACCGGCCGGACCGCGGTCTCGGCCTTCTCGACCGGTTCGAGGCGGACCGCCCACAGGTTGTCCTCGGCCCCCAGGATCAAGCGCTTGAGCGCGTTCTCGGCGCGCGAGGCGGCCTCCTGGGCGGCCAGCAGGTCGCCCCGCCGGCGCTCGATCTCGGCGCGCGGTTGCGCGCTCTCGGTCTCGGGCGACGAGCCGGCTTCGATGCGGATCTTGGTCTCCGAGAGCTGCTGGCCGGCGAGGTCCATCGCCTCTTTCTCGACCCCGACCGCGCGGCGCGCCGCGACCAGCGTCCAGTAGGCCTGCTCCACCGCGGCCACGGTCTCCGTGACCTGCCGGCGAAGCGACGCGGCCGCCCGGTCGCGGTCGGCGGCCGCCACCTTGAGCCCGAAGCGCGCCGAGTCGATCGCCCGGTCGCGCAAGAGCGGCTGGCGCGCCTCGACCCCGAGCTGGCTCTGGTAGGCCGGCGAGAGGAAGACGAAGGAACCGTTGGTCGAGACCCGCGAGGAGCCGGAGCTGACCGACACCGAGGCACCGGTCGGCAGGAGCTGCTCGAGCGAGGCGCTCACCTCGGCGGTGCGGTCGGTGGGCGCGAGCTCGCCCGCCGGGGCGCCCGAGAACGAAGAGTTGACCGGCGCCGTCACCTTCTCCCAGCCGGCGGCGACCGCGAGCTGCGGGTCGTAGGCGCCGTGGGCGCCGCTGACGGCGGCGTCGGCGGCGTCGAAGGCGGCGCGCTCGACGACGATGCTCTCGTTCTTGTCGAGCGCGCGCTCGATCGCCTGCTCGAGGGTCAACGGCTGGCCCTCACCGGCGTCGGCCGCGCGCGCGGCCGGCGTGACCAGGGTGCCGAAACAGAGGAGCGCCGCGATGGCGGCAGCCCGGAACGAACGCGCCGAAGGCAAGAATGCGCCAGACGCCTCTTCGGTTCGAGGCGGAGTTCGATATCGAATGAAGCTCACGTACGCCCTCCCTGGAGCTCGACTTTCTGGATGCACGGGTGGAGCGCCTCGACGAAGCGCTCGACCTGATCGGGGTCGATGGCGACCAGGGCCCGCGCCTCGCAGGCGTTGAGCTCGCAGCCGGCCTCGACGGCCTGGCGGATCGCGCTCACCGGATCCTCGAAGAACCGGCGCCGGAACCCTTCGTCCGTCACCAGCCGCCCGATCACCCGCTCGACGTTGGACTGACTCATCGCGTTCCCCGGTCATGTACCCATGACGAACGGCGGGTCGTCATTTAGACATCGCCGCCCCTCGGTCTTCCGTCCGCCGCCGGACCGCGGGGTCCGGGACTGGACGGTTCCTCTCTTCCCAAGGAACGTGCCAGTCGGGTCACGCACCGGTCGCCACGACGCAACGACCGGGATGCAAGAGACTTACGCGCGGCAGGCAGGAAGGTTCGCCCGGCGGCCGAAGTGTCTGAAAATCGACACTCTGTCGAGAGATCGGCACTCCGAGGTCTTCCTTGCCAAGTCAGGCTCGGATAGGCAGGACCAAGTTCCGGGAGGCAGGATGGCCCTCCGCCATCTCTCTCGCGCTCGAGTCTCCATATAGATCTTGACAGATGCGATCCGAATATCTATCATCGGATGACTAGAGGAGGTTGGCGATGGGATCGCAGATGACAGGCGGGACGGGTCGCGCTCTCGTGGAGTTCTTGGACCGGGCGGCGGAAAAGGGTTGGCTCAACAAGAACACGGCCGCGGGCTATCGAATCGCATGCCATCGGATCCTGGCGATCGAGCCCGACTGGGAGCGTGTGGATCTATCCAGGCTCGAAGTGGATGACATCATCCAACGTTTCGTGACCCTCAAGGGCGGTGAATACAGCCCCAGATCGCTCGAGACCTACAAGTCGCGGTTCGGGAAGGCGATTCAGACCTACCTTGATTGGGCACAAGACCCTTCCTCGTGGAGACCACCAACCCGGACGCAGCAGAAACGACCCGGCCGGCCAACCTCTTCGCCTTCAGCCGAGGAGGGCAGCGCTGGCAACCGCAGGCGTCAACTGACGAAATCCTCGCCGAGCGACGGCATGATCACCTACCCGTTTCCTGTTCGAGAAGATGTCGATGCGCAGCTGGTTCTTCCCCGAGATCTCAGGCCCGACGAGGTGAGACGGCTCGTCGCGTTCATCAACGCGCTGGCGATGGAAGGGCCGGCGGCTTCGGGAGAGTGAGGGGTGCCGCCGCCGCCGCCCTTCGAGGTCCGACTTCAGCCGGAGGCCCAAGGCCAATTCCGCACTCTGGATGCGGAGGTAAGGCGGAGGGTCCGCGAGAAGATGAGGTGGCTGGCCGAGCACGCCGAGGAGATCGGGCACCTTCCTCTGCAAGGGGATCTGGCGGGTTTGTACAAGCGACGGATCGGGAGTTACAGGATCATATATGAGCTCGTTGTCGAGAGACGAATCTTAGTCGTCCATGCGGTTGGCCATCGCAGAGACGTATACGATATGGATTGACTGTGGGGAGATCTGGGCTCCGAAAGACGCGTTCAGTCGGGGACTTCTTCGAGAGGGACCCCGTACTCCTCCAGTCGGACACGTTCCATCTGTCGAAGGAGCCGCGCTCGAAGCTCGGGCCGGAGCTTCATGCCATGGTCCGGGTCCCCGAGGATCTCCTCTAGCTTCTCGTCGATGAGCTCTTCGATGAGCTCTCGAAGATCGGTGACTTTCATTTCGGCAACCGTGGCAGTCATGGCGGATCTTCGCGCGAGGTGGCGCTGCAAGTCTGGTGTCTAGTATAGCAGTCGACGATCGACCATCTCGGGAGGGCGAGCTGGAGGGCAAAAGCCTCGAGGACCAAGCCTTGACCGAGCTGCGTCTCGCGGGCGCTACCCTAGCCCGTACTTCTCGATCCGGGTGTAGAGCTGGGAGCGGGTGAGGCCGAGGAGGCGGGCGGCCTTGGCCTTGTTGCCGCGGGTGCGCTCGAGGGCTGTCTCGACGAAGCCGCGCTCGACGTCGTCGAGATCCACGCCTCCCGGCGGCAGGGCGGCCGCCGCGCCGTGGGCGCCGTTGCCGCCCGGCGGGCGGGTCTCCTCCGGGCGGCCGACCACGGCCGGCAGGTGCTCGCGGCTGATCAGGCCGCCGTCGCAGAGGAGGATCGCGCGCTCGATGGCGTTTCTGAGCTCGCGGACGTTGCCCGGCCAGGGGTAGGCGAGGAGCCACTCGCGGGCGTCGCGCGAGATCCCGGCCGCCGGCCGCGGCATGGAGGGCGCGAGCTCCTCGAGGAACGACTCGGCGAGCGGCAGGACGTCCTCGGGGCGCTCGCGCAAGGGCGGCGTGCGGATCTCGAAGACCGCCAGGCGGTAGTAGAGGTCCTCGCGGAAGCGGCCCTGGGCCATGGCGGCCGCGAGGTCGCGGTTGGTCGCGGCGATCACCCGCACGTCGGTCTTGATCGTCCGGGTGCCGCCGACGCGCTGGAGCTCCCGCTCCTGGAGCACGCGCAGGAGCTTGGCCTGGAGCATCGGGCTCATCTCGGCGATCTCGTCGAGGAACAGGGTGCCGCCGGCCGCCTGCTCGAGGCGCCCGATCTTGGTCGCCACCGCGCCGGTGAAGGCGCCCTTCTCGTGGCCGAAGAGCTCGGATTCCAGGAGCTGCTCGGGCAGGGCGGCGCAGTTGATCGCGACGAACGGCCGCCCGGCGCGCGGCGAGCCCTGGTGGACGAGGCGCGAGACCACCTCCTTGCCGGTGCCCGACTCGCCGGTCACGAGCACCGTGGTCTCGGACGCCGCCACGCGCCCGACCTGGAGCAGGACCTCGCGCCAGGAGCGCGACACCCCGACGACCCGGCTCTGGCCGCGGGCCTCGAGCTCGCGGGTCAGGGTCTCGACCGTCGCCTCGAGCCGCCGGGCGCGCTCGCACGCCTCGGCGGCGATCCGCTCCTCCTCGGCCAGGCGGTGGTGCGAGAGGGCGAGAGCGATCCGGTCGGCGATGCGCCGGGCCACCTCCACGTCCTCCGGAGCGAAGCGGTCGGGCTCGCGATGGAAGAAGACGAGCGACCCCCGGACCTCGCCCCAGCGCCGGACCGGCACCCTGAGCCACGAGCGCATGCCGCTCTCCCGGCCCAGCCGGTTGCGCGGGGTCGTCGGCGGAGCTCTTCGAGGATGTCCCGGAGGATCTCGTGGTCCTTGAGGCGGGCGGCGACCTCGTCGCCGGTCAAGGGCACCGGCGCGTCGGGCACCTGGGCGTCCTGCTGGCCCGCCATCGCCACCAGGCGGAAGGAGGTCCCCTCGTCGTCGAGCTCGGTGAGCACCAGCGCGTGGTGGGGGAGCACCGGCTGCACCGCCTGGGAGATCCGCTCGAAGACCTCGCGCACGTCGAGGGCCTCGGCGAGGGTGCCGAAGAGCACCTCCAGCCGCTCGAGCCGCTCGCGGCGCCGGCGCTCGGCGTCCCAGATCCGCCAGTGATCGACCGCCGAGCCGAGCAGCGCGGCGATCGGCCCTAGGATCTCCTGGTGCTCCGCGGTGAAGGCGCCGCGGCCGTAGGCGGAGAGCCAGACGCCGCCGGTGAAGGCCTCGGCCGGCCGGAAGGGCTCCCAGAGCGCCGAGCGCACGCCGCCCTCAAGGATCTCCCGGTCGCCGGGGAAGGCGGGGTCGAGCTCGGCGGCGGCGTCGTCGATCCGGGGGACCGGACCGGGCTGCGGGCGCACCCTCGGCGACCAGTGGGCGAGCGGAACCGGACCCGAGCACTCGCCGGCGCCCTCGTCGCACGGGAGCGTCGTGGCGTGGAGCACCGCGCGGTCGCCGCCGACGATCCGCACGACGCCCATGTTGTCGAACGGGAGGATCGCCCGGATCGACGAGGCCACGCGCTCGAAGACGTCCTGGAGCTCCAAGGTCTCCGCCGCGGTCTCGGCGACCTCGGTGAGCGCGCGGACGATGGCCTCCTGGTCCATGGGACGAAGAATCTTACAACGCGGGTGTGACAGGGCCGTGTCGGGGTATCCTGTGCGGCGCCGTGAGCGAGCGACCCCCGATCCTCGAGACCGCCGGCCTCGGCCGGCGCTTCGCCAGCCGCTGGGCGCTGGTGGGCGTGAGCCTGCGGCTGGCGGAAGGCGCGGCCCTGCTGGTCACCGGCCGGAACGGCTCCGGCAAGTCCTCGCTCTTGAGAGTGCTCTCGACCGCCATCCGCCCGACCCGGGGCAGCGCCCGGGTCGCCGGGTTCGACGTCGTCACCCAGCGGAGCGACGTGCGGCGGCACGTCGCCTACCTCTCGCACCAGCTCCACGTCTACGAGGCCCTCACGGTGGCCGAGAACCTGCGGATCGCGGAGCGCTTCCTCGGCCCGAGCCGGTCCCGCCCGGGTCTCGACGAGCTCCTCGCCCGGGTCGGCCTCGAGGGCCGCGGCGACGACCCGGTCTCGATCCTCTCGGCGGGCCTCCGGCGCCGGCTCGCGCTCGCCCGCGTGCTGCTCCGGGACGCCCGGGTCCTGCTCCTCGACGAGCCGTACGCCCAGCTCGACACGACCGGCTTCCAGCTCGTCGACTCGGTGGTGCGCGGCGCCCGCGAGCGGGGGGCCACGGTGGTCCTGGTCACCCATGTGCTCGAGGGCGCGCGGGAGCTCTGCGACCGCGCGATCCGGCTCGACGCCGGGCGCATCGTCTGGGCCGGTCCGGCGAGGGAGATCGAGATCGGGGGTCCGCCACGGACCGCGATCGCCGGCGAGCAGCGGGAGGACGGCGCGTGAGCCAGCTCTGGGCCGCCCTCAGCAAGGAGCTCCTGCTCCAGTGGCGCACCCGCGCCCACTTCGTGGCGACGCTCGCGTTCGGGTGGGCCGCGCTCTTCCTGTTCAGCTTCGCCGGCAGCGCGCCCGATCCGGTCGAGCTCCGCGGCCACGCGGCGGGCTTCCTGTGGCTGGGGCTCCTGCTCGCCTCCACCCTGTCGCTCGCCGAGGGCTTCCACCGGGAGATGGAGCAGGGCGCTCTCGAGGGCCTGCTGCTGCTGCCCGCCTCGCCCGCCGCCCTCTTCTACGGCAAGGCGATCGCCAACTTCGTCGCTCTCACGCTCCTGGGGATCGGTCTGCTGCCGGTGATGATCGGGCTCTACGACGCGGGTACGGGAAGAGGATGGGCGCTGGTCGGCGTTGTCATGCTGGGGGCTGCGGGCCTGGCGGCACCCGGCACCCTCTACGCCGCCATGTCCTCCCAGGCGCGGGCCGGCCAGGTCCTGCTGCCGCTGCTCCTCTACCCGCTGGTCGTGCCGGCGCTGGTGGCGAGCGTCAACGCCACGTCGCTGCTGATCTTGGGCGACCCGATGCACCTGGCGAAGTCGTGGCTCGTTCTGCTCGCGAGCTTCGATGGACTATATTGGTTGGCCTGCGGTCTGCTCTTCGACCGCGTGGTGGAAGAATAGGAATCATGAGCGAGCGAACCGCGAAAGTCGCTTACGGGCTCGCCGCCTTCGGGTTTCTCCTGCTCCTCGTCGGCTCGTGGTGGGGCCTGTTCGTGGCGCCGCCGGAGCAGTACATGGGGCAGGTCGAGCGCATCCTGTACGTCCACGTGCCGACGGCGTGGGTGGCGATGCTCGCCTTCACGTTCACCTTCGTTTGCGGCGTCGCGTTCCTGGTGCGCAACCGCTGGCGGTGGGACTGCTGGCTCGAGGCCTCGGTCGAGGTGGCCGTGGTGCTCGGGCTCCTGCTGTGCCTTCAGGGGAGCATCTGGGCGAAACCCACCTGGGGCGTCTGGTGGGACTGGGATCCGCGCCTCACCAGCATGGCGATCCTGGACTTCGCCTTCATCGGCATCCTCGCCCTGCGCCGCTTCGTCGACGACCCGACCCGGCGGGCCGTCTGGTCGTCGGTCGCCACCATCATCGCGGCGGTGGACGTGCCCATCGTCTACTACTCGGTGAAGTGGTGGAACTCGCTCCACCAGCTCCAGTCGAACCCATCGACGGTGTCGTCTTCCTTCTACGCCCCGCTGCGGATCAACGCCTTCGGGGTGCTGTTCCTCGCCGCCGGCATGATCGCGCTGCGCTCGCGCATCGCGACGCTCAGGCTGGAGCGCGAGCTGGCGCCGCCGCCGGCCGCCACCAGCCCGGAGGTGGTGCTCGCGGCGCTGGCGGGGACCGCCGTCTTCGCCGGCAAGATCCAGGACGGCTGGAGCTTCGTCTGGCTGGCCTACGGGGCGACGGCGGCGGCCTTCGCGCTCTACATGGTCTCGCTCCACTATCGCTACCGCCTCGAGCTCCGACGGGCCGCCCGCGTCCCGCGCGCCGCGGCGGGAGGTACCTCCGAATGACCGAATCCGAAGTCACCCGAGACCGGGCGGTCTCGATCTCGCCGGCGCGGCTGCGCTGGATCGCCGGCCTCGCTGCGCTGCTGGCGGCGAGCATCTTCCTCTGGCTCATGTTCGGCGGCATGCGCAAGAACCTCGTCTACTACTGGAAGCCGAGCCAGGTGGTGAAGGCGGGCCCGAAGGCGGTGGGCGCGGCCATCCGGCTGGGCGGCATGGTGGTGCCCGGCTCGATCCAGCGGGGCAAGGGAGCCTCGGCCGTCGAGTTCGACGTCGAGGACGGCAGCTCCACCCTCCACGTCAAGAGCCTTGGCGTGCCGCCTCAGCTCTTCCGCGCCGGCATCGGCGTGGTGGTCGAAGGCACCATGACGCCCAACGGGGTCTTCGAGGGCAAGCGGCTGCTGGTCTCCCACAGCAACGAGTACCGGGCGCCCACCGACATGGCCCACGCCGACGTCGAGAAGCTCATGAGCTCCACCGAGGGCCTCGAGCCGGAGGCGGCGGCCGAGGGGACGAAGAGCCCGTGAACGCCTTCCTGGGACGGCTGCTGGTCGACCTGGCGCTCGCCTCGGCGGCCGCCGGGGCGGTGCTCGCCTTCGCCTGCGGGCGGCGGCCGACGGCCGTGGTCCGCGCCTGGGTGCGCCGCTGCGCCCTCGGCTTCGCGGTGTCGATCGCGGCCGCCAACCTGGTGATGGAGCGGGCGCTCCTGACCCACGACTTCAGCGTCAGCTACGTCGCCCACGTCGGCTCGCTCGCCTCGCCCACCTGGGTGACCATCGTCAGCCTCTGGTCGTCGCTCGAGGGCTCGATCCTCTTCTGGGGCCTGGTGCTGGGCCTCTACATCGCCGGCGCCAGCTTCGCCCTGCGCGGCCGCCACCCCGAGTACGTCACCTACGCCATGGGCGTCTGGCTCGCCTGCGCGGCCTTCTTCGCCCTGCTGATCGCCGCCCCGGCGCAGCCGTTCTTGACCCTCGCCCATGCGCCGCCCGACGGCCCGGGGCCGAACCCCTTGCTCCAGAACCACATCCTGATGGTCGTCCACCCGCCCTTCCTCTACGCCGGCTACGTGGGCATGACGATCCCCTTCGGCCTGGCGTGGGCGGCGCTCCTGGTGGGCCACCTGGGGCACGACTTCCTGCGCCCGTTGCGCACCTGGCTGCTCCTGCCCTGGATCTTCCTCACCGTGGCCATCGCGCTCGGCGGCTGGTGGTCCTACGAGGTGCTCGGCTGGGGCGGCTACTGGGCCTGGGACCCGGTGGAGAACGCGTCGCTCCTGCCCTGGCTGACGGCCACCGCGGCGCTCCACTCGGCGATGCTCACCGAGCGCAAGGGGATCTTGAAGGGCTGGACGGTGACCCTGGTCATGGCGACCTTCCTGCTCACCGTGCTCGGCACCTTCATGACCCGCTCGGGGGTGTTCAACTCGGTCCACTCCTTCACGCAGAGCGCCATCGGCCCGACCATCCTGGTGTTCCTGGGGATCGCCGCCCTCGCCTCGATCGTGCTCCTGGCGCTGCGGATCGACGCCCTGACCCCGGATGCGGCGCTCCGCGGCACGCGCAGCCGCGACGCCATGATGCTGGTCAACAACCTGCTCCTGGTGCTCCTCACCTTCACCGTGCTGCTGGGCACGGTCTTTCCGCTCCTCATGGAGGCCTTCGGCGGCAAGCAGATGAGCGTCGGCCGGCCGTACTTCGACAGCATGGCGGTGCCGTTGGGGGCGGCGCTCCTCTTCCTCATGGGCATCGGCCCGGCGCTTCCCTGGGGCAGCGCGTCGCGCGGCGAGGTGCGCCGGGCGCTCCTGCCGCCGCTCGTCGGCGGCGCGCTGGTGACGGCCGTCGGCGCCGCCCTGGGCGTGCGCAACGTCTGGACGCTGGTCGTCCTCTTCTTCGCCGGCTACGCCTGCCAGGTCACCTTCCGCGAGCTGCTCCTGCCCGTGCGCCAGCGGATGCGCGCGCGCGGGGAGAACCCGTGGCGCGCGCTGGTCGAGGGCGGCTGGCGGCGCGGGCGGCGGCGCCTCGGGGGCTACGTGATCCACGCCGGCACCCTGATCGTCTTCGTCGCGGTCGCGGTCAGCAGCACCATGAGCAGCTCGAAGGAGGTCGAGCTCCGGCGCGGCGAGACGACCACCCTCGGCGCCTACACGCTCACCCTGCAGGGCACCGAGGAGGTCCAGGAGCCCAATCGGCAGGCGCTGGTCGCGCACCTGGCGGTGGCGCGGGGCGGCGACAGCCTGGGCGAGCTCGCGCCGCGGATGAACTTCTACCCGACCCAGCGCGAGCCCGTCGGCACGCCGGCGGTGCGGAGCACCCTCGGCGGCGACCTCTACCTCTCGCTCATGAACGTCGACGACTCGGGCGACTCCGTCGGCCTCCTGGTGATGACCAAGCCGCTGGTCGGCTGGATCTGGGCGGCGGTTCTCCTGATGGCGATCGGCGGGCTGGTGGCGATCCTGCCCCGCCGGCGGCCGGCGGCGCTCGCCGTGCGCGCCGAGCTGCCCGAGGTGCCGGGAGCCGGGGCGACCTCGCGATGAACCGCAAGGTTCTGCTCGTCGGGCTGGTGCTCCTCGCGCCGCTGGTCGCCGTGCTCTACCTGAACCTCGGCAACGACCCGTCGGCGATCCAGACGCCCATGATCGGGCGCCCGGCGCCGCCGTTTCGCCTGCGGCCCGTGGGCGGCGGCGAGCCGATCTCGCTCGCCGGCCTCGCCGGCCAGCCGGTGGTGATCAACTTCTGGTCGACCTGGTGCGTGCCCTGCGCCCAGGAGCACGAGACCCTGGTCGAGGGCGCCCGCGCCTGGCAGGGACGGGCCCGCTTCCTGGGCGTGATCTACGAGGACCAGGAGCAGGCCGTCGCCGCCTATCTCCGCCAGCGCGGCGGCGCCCCCTACCCGTCCCTCATGGACCCCGACGACCGGGCGGCGATCGCCTACGGCATCTCCGGCGTGCCCGAGACCTTCTTCATCGACCCCTCGGGCCGGATCGCCGACAAGTTCGTCGGTCCCCTGCGCCCGAGCGACCTCGACCAGCGGTTGCGCGCCCTGACGGGGAGCCGCTGATGCGCCTCTCCCCCCGGCAGGCTCTGGCCGCCCTGGCGGTGCTGGCGGCCCTGGCCGTCCTCGCCGGGTCCGCCCTCGTGGCGGCCGAGGCCGCCCCCGCCGGGACGGACCTGATCGCGTCGACCGACGTCCGGCAGGTGGCGGGCCCGCCCAAAGGCTCCCCCCTCGCCGGGGAGGCCCTCGAGCGCCAGACGGCCCAGATCGCCGACCTCCTGCGCTGCCCGGTCTGCCAGGGCCTTTCGATCGCCGACTCGCCGTCCTCGCTCGCCCGGCAGATGAAGGCCCTGGTGCGGGCGATGCTCGCCGCCGGCTACGACCAGGACCAGATCCTCGACTACTTCCGGTACTCCTACGGGGAGTTCGTGCTGCTCCGGCCGGCCATGAAGGGGGCGAGCGCCACGGTCTGGCTGGCGCCGGTGGTCGGCCTCCTGCTCGGCGGGCTGGTCATCTGGTGGTGGATGCGGCGGAGCAACCGCGCGAGCGCGCCCGCCGAGGCCGCCGCGCGCGCGGGCCGGGCCGCGGCGTCGGATGCCGAGGCGGCGCCGGCCCCGGGCGCCGGAGCGGACCTCGAGCCCTATCTCGAGCAGGTGCGACGCCTGGTGGACGGCGAGCCCGCCGCCGACCCTCATCCCCGGCGGGACCGGTCGTGAGCGAAGCCTCGGCGTCCTTCAGCTGGCTGCCCGCCCTCCTGTTCATCGCAGGCGGGCTGGCTCTCGGCCTGTTCCTGGTCTGGTGGACCCGGAGGCGGGGCGCGGCCTCGGCGGCCCCGGACACGGCGGGCACCCTGCCGGTCGAGATCCGGGACCTCGAAGAGAAGGAGACGGCCCTCCTCGCCCAGATCGAGGAGCTCGAGGACACCGCGGTCAAGTACACGCCGGACCGGCTGGCGGAGCACCGCCGGAGGATCGAGCTGGCGGCGGCCGAGACCCTGCGCGAGCTGGAGGCCCATCGCGCCGCGCTCAGGCGCCGGCGTGCGGCCGAGCGTCCCCGGGGGGGCGCCCCGGCCGGCGCGGCGCGAGCGACCGCCCCGGGCATCTTCGTCCGCCACCCGGCGCTCAAGGGCTTCCTCTGGGGAGCCGGCGCCATGGCCGCCATGGCGCTCCTCTTCTTCTCGGTCTCCCGCTCGACGGTGCCGCGCGCGCCCGGCGGCGAGCTGACCGGCAGCGGCCCGGGAGGCGCCTCGACCGCCCCCGCCTCCGGGGCCGAGGCCGCCCAGGCCCTCGACGCGCGCATCCAGGCGAACCCCGACGACCTCGAGGCGCGGCTCGCCAAGGCCCGCTTCGACCTCGGCCAGAGCGACTGGATGGGGGCCTGGAACGAGACCCGCTACGTGCTGGAGAAGTCTCCCGGCAACCCCGAGGCGCTCACCTACCAGGGACTCGTCCGCTTCGCCATGGGTCAGCCGCAGGAGGCGGTCGACACGCTGAACCAGGTGATCGACAAGGCGCCGGACTTCGCCGACGCCTACGCGATCCTGAGCCTGGTCCAGGCCAAGACCGGGCATCTCGACCAGGCCCGGGCGACCATCGAGCGCGGCGAGGCCCGGTTGCCCGAGCACCGCGCCATGTTCGAGCAGATGTACACCCAGCTTCGCGAGCAGGCGGCGGCGAACGGCCGGGGCGGCGCGGCGGGGGGGGCCGAGGAGGCGACGGCGGAGCCTCCGGCCGGCGCGCCCGCCGTGCCCGCCGGGGCGGGCTCGGTTGCGATCGCCAACGGGCAACCTCGGGTCTCCGGCGTCGTCGAGCTGGCACCGGGCACGGCCGGCGACGTGCCGCCGGGTGGCGTGCTGTTCGTCTTCGTCCGGGCAGCGGGCGTTGCCTCCGGGCCGCCGATCGCCGTCAAGCGGATCGCCTCGCCCACCTTCCCGGTGCGTTTCGCCCTGGGCGACGGCGATTCGATGATGGGCCAGCCCTTCCCGCCGAAGCTCCACGTCGAGGCCCGCCTGGACAGCGACGGCAACCCGATGAGCCAGGCTCCAGGCGACCTCCACGCCGAGCTCGACGACCAGCCCCTCGGCGCCAGCGGCCTCAAGCTCGACCTGCGCCGCTGACCTCGCGAGCCCTCAGCCCGCCAGCCGCTGGTACTTGCGCACGAAGCGGCGGTCGATCCGGTCCTTGAGGTGCCAGGCCCAGCGGCTCCAGCTGACGATCCCCTTCCAGCGCAGCAGCGCGCGGCCGTCGCCGGTGTTGAGGATCGACAGGAAGCCGCTCTGCGGCGTGTAGCGGGTCAGCGCCTCGCCGCGCGCCGTCGCCAGGAGGTTCGCCCACAGGATCGGCGCCTCGCGCACCGCGTACACCCCGGCCTTCGGGGTCTCGGGGTAGGCCTCGAGGGTGCCGCAGTCGCCCACCGCGAAGACTCGGCGGTCGGCGACGCTGCGCAGGCGGTCGTCGACGAGCAGGAAGCCGCGCCGGTCGGTGGGGAGACCCGAGGCCGCCAGGAGCGGCGGCGCCGCCGGCCCGGTCAGCCAGATCGTCAGGTCGGACGGCAGCTCCCGCCCTCCGCGGAGGACGACGGCTCGCGGGGTCACCCGCTCGACGCGCCGGCCGAGCTCGACGCGGATTCCGAGCTCGGCGAGAGCGCCTTCGGCCCGGCGCCGGAGCTCGTTCGAGTCGCCGCGCAGGATGCGGTCGCCGCCCTCGAGAATGCAGATCTCGCCGGGGCGGCCGCCGCGGCGAAGCGACGAGCGCACCGCACAGGCGACCTCCACCCCGGAGGCGCCGGCTCCCACCACGACGACCCGGGCCGGGGTGTCTCCGCCCTCGGCCACGAGGGCCTCGATCCTCTGCTTGACGCGCGCCGCGCGCTCGATCGGCTTGATGAGCTCGGCGTGGCGGGCGGCCTCGGAGCCGGCGCCGGCGAGGAGTGACCCCACGTTGAGCGACACGAGGTCGTACTCGATCTCGCGCCCGTCGGAGAGGCAGACGCGGCGGGCGGCGGGGTCGAGGGCGGCCACCTCGCCGAGGACGCACTCGGCGCCCGCGCGCCGGGCGATTCCGAGCACGTCCGTAGTGAGGTCGTCGAAGCCGTACTGGCCGGCGAGATAGCCGGGCGTCATCCCGGAGTAGACATGCCGCTCGCCGAGGGAGACGATCGTGACCTGGAGCCCGGCCGGCGTCTCGAGGATCGTCCGGCGCAGCACGTCGAGGTTCGCGTGGCCCGCGCCGACGAGCAGGAGCCTCGTCGCGCCGCTGTCGTGCCGTGTCATCGGGTCGCAGCTCCTCGCAGGCGCCGGTTCCGGAGGGTTCGGCTCACGCGCCGGCGAGTAGCCGGCCGGCCGCGAGGCCGGCGAACGCCGCCGCCAGGCAGAGGACGACCGTGGCCGCGACGTTCACCGAGGCGAGGCCCCAGGCGCCGTCCTGGATCAGGCGCATCGTCTCGTAGCTGAAGGTCGAGTAGGTCGTGAAGCCGCCCAGGGCGCCGGTCGTGAGCGCGAGCCGGAGGGCCGGCGGCAGCCACTCGGTCGAGAGGCCCACGTACATCAGGGCCCCGAGCAGGAACGACCCCAGGAGGTTGACGGCGAGCGTGCCGTAGGGGAACGACGTGCCGAGCGCCCGGAGCACCCAGCCCGACACCAGGTAGCGCAACCCCGAGCCGGCCGCGCCTCCCAGGCAGATCCAGATCAGACGACCCATCCGCGCCTCCTTGTCCAAGTTCGAGGAGGCACCCGGGATGAAGCGACGGCCCGACTCCCGTGGCGCCCCGCGCGCCCGCAGGAGTCATTGGCTGCCGGATCCGGCAACGGTTCGGGGCGGACTCCACCGCCGGTCGACGGAATCCTAGTATAGGAGAGTCGGCCGGGGCGCGGCAGGGTGGAGCCTGGGTGGTGGAGGCGAGCTACGGAGGTCGACCGCGGAGGCTTCGGGGCGTTGTCGGTGGGGGGGCCGACTTTTCAGCTCTGCCGCTCGCGCTCCAGGGCCGCGACGGCCCGCTCGAGGAGCTCTCGGGTGAGGGCGTCGCGGCGGGCCGCCGCTTCCAGGAGCTCGAGGGCCGCCCGTGTCTCCCGCTCCACGTCTTGCTCGGCGAAGACCCCCAGGGCCTCGAGCGCGAGGCTCTTGACCTTCGTGGTCCGGCCCCGGACCAGCTCGACCAGGGCGAGCTCCAGGCCCACCAGACAGGTGTCGAAGGGGATGCCGCGCTCCTGCGCCCGGCGGTAGGTCTCCCGGAACCGGCGCCCCGCCTCGCCCAGCTTCTCGTGGCTCCAGGCGATCCGGGCCCGGAGCCAGCCGGCTCGGAAACGCAGGCCCTCGTCCGCCGCGGCGATCAGATCCTCGTGAGCGGTCAGCTCCTCCTCGGCGCGGTCGAGGTCGCCGCGACCGTGCAGGAAGTAGGCGAGTGAGCAGGTTGCGTAGGCAAGGAGCCATGGCTCCGAGGTGCGATCAAGCAGCTTCTGAGCGTCGGCAGCGGCGGCAACCGCTAGGTCGGAGCGATGGCAACGATGGTGGACGGTTCCTAACAACAGGAACGTACGTGCTGTCCTCTCGCTGTCACCCAGCAATGGGTAAAGCGCCGCAGCCCGCTCCAGGTGAGGGACGGCCTCATCGAAGCGGCCCTGGTCCTTTCGTAAGGAGCCAAAGAAGGAATCCATCTCCGCCGCGATCGCCAGGTCGTCGAGCTTAGAGCGGTTCAGAAGCTTAGCCGCCTCCTTGAGGTCCTTTTCCGCCTCCAACAGCCGCCCCAGGGCTCGCTTGGCATTCCCGCGGATCGCCAGGGCCGGCACCCGCACCTGGGGGTCGGGCTCGCTCGGGTGGGTCACCTGGCAGGAGACCAGGGCGGCCTCGGCGAGGGAAAGGGACTCGGCGGGATCGGCCGGAATCGCTTGTCGCGCCTCCTCGAGGAGGAGGGTCCCGAAGATCAGGCCCCGGTAGCGTTTGTACGCGCCGACGATCGCCCCCCGGCGCCCGTCGGCCGGGACCTTCTCGAGGAACCGCTTGAGCCACCCCCGAGCCGTCGCCAGGTTGTCCCCCATCTGGGGGTGAGTGAGGCGCAGCCGGAGCCGGACCGCCTCCAGGGGGTCGGTGGTGGGCCGAAGCGCATCCCCGCCCAGCTTCTCGGCGCCGGCGGCGAGGAGCTTCAAGCCCTCTGCGCAGGTCGCGCAGAGCGTCTTGAGGTGGTCGTGGGCGACCTCCTCGAGGATCTCCCGGGGGAGGTCCCCGCGGAGGACGGCGGCGACGAGGGTGGGCGAGAGGTGCATGGGCGCTCCAAAGCGAGTGCGAGGTTGCGCAGGTATCTGTCCTCACTTTGAAAGTGCCCTCTCCGGGAAGAACGGGACGGCTCGGCAAAAATGAACCCGGCGCCGCCCGCCACACGCCGGCGCCGGAGTGCGTGTGGGCCTAACCGTTGGGATCGGGTTCGGCGCCGAGCTGCGGCGTCGCGACCGGCCAGTCGGCCGTCGTCGCCTTCGCGCCGCTGGGATCGCCCTCCGGCCCCAGCGGCGCCGGGGCCGCCGTCAGG
This sequence comes from uncultured Acidobacteriota bacterium, assembly GCA_963837945.1. Classification (GTDB taxonomy): domain Bacteria; phylum Acidobacteriota; class Thermoanaerobaculia; order Multivoradales; family DATKCC01; genus CAVUBL01. The sequence continues at coordinate 91,891 of CAWIQD010000006.1, read as the reverse complement.
ATGGGGCCGGCCGGGGCGCCCGGCAGCCAGGCGGCGAGCCAGGCGACGAAGGTCTGGACGAAGGACGATCCGTGGTCCGCGGTGCGGGCCGGGGCGGCCGAAGCCGGCGCGGCGAGGACGAGGACGAGGGCGAGCGCCAGCAGCAGGGCTCCCGCCCTGCGAGGTGCGGTCGAGTGCATGGGAGGCTCCTTGTGGAGGCGGGCCCGGAGCACCGGCGGCAGGCCGGCACCGTCCACCCCCTGCTACTCATCGTGCATCGAGTCGGACGTTTCGGGGCTTCGCGGCCGTCAATTGGCGGCCAAAATGGCACCAAACGCACGCTCTCCGGGCGCCAAACGATCGCCATCTTGCGCTTGTGCCGTCACCGGGGCGACCTCTAGCCTTACCGCATGCATGAGCTCCAGGTTGCACGCACCGACACCGCCATGCCGGGCGCCTCGCCGGGGGTCCGGGGAGGCGATCCGTCATGACCACGGCCTGCGAAGCGCCGGCGGCGCCGACCGTCGAGCGCGCCCGGACCCGGGTCGGCCTGGCCCTGTCGCTCGTCGAGCTCGCCGGCCAGGTGCTGGCGGAGCTTCCGGGGCCGGATCTCGCCTTTCGCTGCGGAGATCCGGAGCTCTTCCGCTACCTCCAGGCGGCCGAGACCATGACCGCCTGGCTCGTGGGCCCGGGTCCCGGCGACAGCCTCGATTGCCCCGGGCCGGAGTCCGCCCTCGGCGACGGCATCCGGATCTTCGAATGGGGCGCGGAGGAAGCGGAGCGTCACTTCCAGAGCGCGTGCCGCGAGTGGAGCGAGAGGCAGTGACGGCCGCTTCGCCGAAGGCGTTCGAGGGCCTCGGCTCGGCCCTCCAGGCCCTGCGCGCCGAGGCGGGCCTGTCGCGGGGGGACCTGGAACGGGCGAGCGGCCTGAGCGCCGCCTCTCTCGCGAGCTACGAGTCGGGGCGGAGCCTGCCTCGACTCGAGAAGCTCGACGCCATCCTCTCGGGGCTCGGCATGGACGCGCTCGACCTCGCCCTCGCCCTCTACCGCGAGCAGGCGAAGGCGATCGCCCGGGAGCGGCCGGTCTTCGATCGCCCGGACCTCCTCGCCAGCCCCGCGGGCCGCCAGGTCCTCGACCACGCGCGGACCCTCTACTTCATGGGCACCTTCTGGATCGACTCGGCCCTCGCCCTGCTGCCTGCCGCCCGCGCCAAGGCCCCGGCGGGGAAGGGAGGAGGCGGCGGCAAAGGCTCCCGGGCGAACGCCGCCGAGAGCGGCGCCACGGAGACCACGGACCATGCAGGGGATCCTTGAGCAGTTGCCGACCCTGTTCCGACTCCTCCGCTCGTACCTTCACCGGCAGTGGTGGCGGAGCGAGTGGCGCGACGAGACCCTGGCAAAGGTCGGACGCCTCGAGAGCCGGGAGGAGCCACCGTCGCTCGAGGAGCTGGCGGAGCTCCTGGAGTCTTCCGGCGTGGGCTTCGGGAGCTTGGCGAGAATTCAGCATGGCATCGCGCTCCACGTCTTCCCCGACCACCACCACCGCCGGGTCTCGCCGAGGCTCGTCCTCCTGCGGCTCGACCTGGGCCTGCGGGCCCTTCGGCTGGCGCGCGGCCTGGGAAGATCTCGTCGTGCAGGGGGCTGAGCGCCCGGGCGATGCCGCCGAGGGCCTCGGGCCAGCCGACAGGAGCTTGTGAATTTTTCGCCGACCCGACCACCTCGCTACGCTCGGAGGTTCCCCGGGTGCCCCCGAATCGCCCCTCGCAGCGTCACGGCTCCTCGACGTAGCCCCGCTACGGCTGCGTCGCCGCGCCTTGCGAGGGGCACCTGGTGGCACCCTCGCTACGGCCGGCGATTCATTCACAAGCTCTGAGAAGAGGCTTCGATGAGAGTCGAGTGCAGATCGAGTGCCCGGAGCCTAGCGACGGCGCGCTCGACGTCGCGATCCTCGGTGCCGGCTCAGCCGCCTTCGCGGCGGCGATCCGCGCCGCGGAGGAGGGCGCGAACGTCACCCTGGTCGAGCGTGGCATCCTAGGAGGCACCTGCGTCAACGTCGGCTGCGTGCCCTCGAAGATCATGCTCCGCGCGGCGCACGTGGTGCACCTGCTGGCCCATCATCCCTTCGCGGGGATCGAGCGCCGGCGCCTCGCCCTCGATCGGGCGCTCCAGGTGGCGCAACAGCAGGCCCGGGTCGACGAGCTGCGCCAGGCCAAGTACGCCGACATTCTCGCTGCGAACCCACGGATCCGGCTGGTGGCGGGCGAGGCGCGGTTCACCGGCGCTCGCACGGTCCAGGTGGAGCTTCGCGACGGCGGCGCCCTGACCCTGCACTGACCGGATCCTCGTTGCGACCGGGGCGTCTTCCACGGTTCCGCCGATCTCCGGGCTCGCCGCGACCCCCTTCTGGACCTCGGCCGAGGCCCTGGTCGCCGAAGAGGTCCCCGAGCACCTGATCGTGCTCGGAGGCGGCTACGTGGCGCTCGAGCTGGGCCAGGCATTTCGCCGCCTGGGCGCGCGCGTGACCCTCCTCGCGCGCAGCACGCTGCTCTCGGCGCAGGAGCCGGCGCTCGGTACCGGCCTGGCGGAGGTGTTCGGGGCCGAGGGCATCGACGTGCGCACGCACACCCTCCCCTCCGAGGTCCGCTACGAGGACGGCCGCTTCGGGGTCGTCTGCCCCGAGGGCCCGATCTTCGGGGAGCGGCTGCTGGTCGCCACCGGCCGGGCCGCCAACACCGCTGAGCTCGGGCTCGAGGCGGCGGGAGTCGCCACCGACGCCCGCGGAGCGGTCGTGGTGGACGAGCGGCTCCGTACCTCGGCGCCCGGCGTCTTCGCCGCCGGCGACTGCACCATCCTCCCCGAGCTGGTCTACGTCGCCGCGACCGCGGGCACCCGGGCCGCCGTCAACATGACGGGCGGCGAGGCACGGCTCGACCTCGCCACCATGCTTGCAGTGGTGTTCACCGACCCGCAGGCGGCCTGGGTGGGCCTCACCGAGCAGGCGGCGCGCGAGCGTGGGATCGCCGTTGAGAGCCGGCTCCTGCCGCTCGAGCAGGTGCCGCGGGCGCTCGCCAACTTCGAGACCCGCGGGTTCGTCAAGCTGGTCGCCGAGGCGGCCGGCGGACGGCTCCTCGGTGCGCAGGTGCTCGCCGACGGCGCCGGAGAGGTCATTCAGGCCGCGGCGCTCGCCCTGCGGGCGGGCATGACGGTGCTCCGTCGGCGGTCCCGACCGCTGGCGTTCGCCGCGGGGCTCCCCTTTGCCTTGCTCTTCTTCGCAATCGGCGACGAGGGCATCAACTGGGCCCTCGGCACTACACCACGACCGGAGGCGTTCCCCTGGGAGGCTCATGCCCGGGGCCTGGCGGCGCACGTCGTCTTCACGGCGGTCGCCGAGGTGGTCTGTCGCGGCCTGGAGGCGCGACCACCGACGAGGCGTCGAGACGGCGGCGAGAGCACCCCCATCGCCAACTCCACAGGGCGGATAACCCGCTACCGTAACGTTTTGGACGTTTGGGCTGATACCCGAATTGGGGAAAGTCCTCGTCGACGGCCGGTTGACGCGGGTCGGTCCGCATGCTACAATGCCTGCATTATGTTGAGAGTATGCAATTCCAGACAGACCCTCGTCCGCACTCCTCCGTGCGGGGATCGGGAGGCTTGACTCATGGCTCAGCTCCCGGAGCTCGGTTCCGACGTATCCAGATCCTCCGGTGCCTCCGACCTCCTCCTTGCCGAGGCGTTCTCCGCCTTGGGCAGCGGGGTGCGGCTGGCCATCCTCGATGCCATCGCCCGCAAGGCGTTGGAGTGCCGCGACGAGACCTGCTGCGACTTGAGCGACCGATGCTGCTCGGTCTCCGAGCTGGCGTCGGACGTGGGAATCGACCTCTCCACCGCCTCCCGCCATCTCAAGGAGCTGCGCCGTTGCGGCTTGCTCCGGAGGCGGCGCTCGGGACGGCAGGTCTTCTACCAGCTCGACGGCGAGACGTTCGATCTCCTGGTGATGCAGCTCTTCCGGTTCGCCCGCGATGCACGAGCCGCGGCCGGATAGCCGGCTGCCGCCGATGGGCGATGGTCGATGGCTCGCCGTCCGGCCGGCCATTCAGGAAGCCCACCGGGCGAAATCTTGGCAACGACGACGACGATGGAAAGGAACCCCACGATGGAACGAAGCGAAAACGTCCGAACGACTCCTACGGCCACAGAAACCACGAAGACCCGCGGACGCGCCCAGGTCGGCTTCGGCTGGGGAGTCGTGGCCACCGTGGTCATGTCGGCCGTCATGATCGCCGGCATGCTCACGGGGATGAGTCCCATCCCGAAGCCGATCCCCGCGGCGATCGTAGGCAAGCTCCTCGGCCCGGGCCTGGCCAAGCCCGCCCTCATGGGTCTCGCCGCCGCGCTCCACCTGGCCTACGGAGGCTTCTGGGCCGCGCTTCTGGCCGTCACGACGCGGCCGGTCACCGTCTGGAAGGGCCTCGGCCTCGGCGCCGCGCTCTGGCTTCTCATGGGGGTCGCGGTGCTGCCCTGGCTCGGCTGGGGCCTGTTCGGGGTCGGCCAGACGCCGAAGATCGCGGTGGCCACTCTCGCCCTGCACCTGGTCTACGGCGCCACCTTCGGCGCCCTCATGGACCGCCGTTGACCCCGTAGACCCGCCCGCAAGCAGGGCGCCTCGGCGATCTATAGACGGTCTTTTGTAAGATACTTGCAGAATTGCACCATAGTGCAATGACGTCTGCGGGCGTTGCTCCGCGGATGTGAACCAAGAAAGGAGAACCATCTCATGTCTAGAAAGCAAACCCTTCAGAACGTGCTGGCGATCCTGGCCCTGCTCGTGCTCGCCACGGCGACGAGCGCCGGCGCCCAGGAGACCTTCGATGGCTGGTACAACGGCTTCAAGGGCGGTGGAACCAGCGTCAGCGGAGACGACTTCGACAGCGGGACGTCGTGGACCCTGGGCTACGAGCTCGGCGTCAACTGGCAAGCACCTTCAGGGTGGCTCTTCGGGCTCGACGCCTACTACGATTACAACGGCGAGACTGAGGTCGACCTGAGCCCGGGCACGGGCACTGCCGACGTGGGCAGCCAGGCGTACGGGCTCGACACCAAGTACGGGTATGCAGCGAACCGAACGCTTTACTACACCAAGCTCGGGTACGGAGGCCTGAGCGGTCTGGGAGATGCTGACGGCAGCGATGCCGGCTTCCACGGTGGGCTCGGGATCGAGCACAAGTTCTCGAGCTGGAGCATCACCGGGGAATGGCTCTATTCACAGGCGGACATCGCTCCAGGCCCGATGGAGCAGAGCGTCGAGAACAACAACTTCACGCTCGGGTTCAACTACTACTTCTGAGCCGCCGTCTCGAGCCCCGTGCCTGGAGCGATCCCTACCGCGAACGTCGGGCGGCTCCCGGGCACGGGGCTCGGTACTACAAGTTCGGAGGAGGTAGAATCGTCGAATCGAACCTGTCCAACGCGGCGAGAGCATGACTGTGCCAACCCCTGTACGAGTCCTCCTGATCCTGATGCTCCTGTCCGTGATGAACGCGAGGCCGGAGCCTGAGCCATCCGGCGGGGCTCGCGGCGACCCGGCGGACCTGGATCTGCGGGCCAGGCGGGCGGGCCCATGAACGGCCGGTCGAACGGCCACGAGCTCTCCCTCGAGGCGCTCAGCCGGGCGTTCCGGGCGCTCGGTCATCCGCACCGGCTGACGATCGTCGGCGCTCTGCTGGGGCGCGCCGTGGCCTGTTGCAGCGACGAGCGCACGGACGAGTGCGCCCTCGATCCCGCGAGCTGCAACGTCGGCGAGCTGGCGACGCTGGTGTACATCGCGCCCTCTACGCTTTCACACCATCTAAAGGAGCTCCAGGACGCAGGCGTGATCGAGAGGTCGCGGGAAGGCCGCTTCCTGTACTGCCGCGTCAACCAGCCGCTGCTGGACGCGCTGACGGCGGTGCTCCGGGGCGGCGCAGGGGAACGGCACGAGTGGGGCCCGCGCCCGTGAGCACCTCGGGGGTGGGCCGCTCGATCCTCCTCTTCGTCCTGGCGGGGCTGATGGAGATCGGCGGTGGGTACCTGGTCTGGCTGTGGCTACGCGAGGGCCGGGCGGTGGTACTCGGGGCCGCTGGCGGGCTGCTCCTCTTCCTCTACGGGGTGGTGCCGACCCTCCAGCCGGCCCACTTCGGTCGCGTCTATGCAGCCTACGGGGGCGTGTTCGTCGTGCTATCCCTGCTCTGGGGATGGTGGATCGACGGCCGTGCCCCCGACCGCGCGGACCTCGTCGGCGCGGCGCTGTGCGTGCTGGGGGTGGCCGTGATCATGTACTGGCCGCGCGGCGGCGGCTGAATCGAAGGGAGGAACATGAGGCGCGAGAAACGGGCCAGGCGCGCGAGCGTGGGATCGCCGTCGAGAGCCGGCTCATGCCGCTCGAGCAGGTGCCGCGGGCGCTCGCCAACTTCGACACCCGCGGGTTCGTCGAGCCGGTCGCCGAGGCGGCCGGCGGGCGGCTCCTCGGGGCGCAGGTGCTCGCCGCCGGCGCCGACCAGCGAAGCACCTGGCACCTCCAGGGCGCGAGCGGCACGAAGACCTTCTTCAGCGCCTACGACCCCTTCGGCCGGCCGGGTACCGTCACCTTGCCCGACGGCCGGCGGATCACCATCGACTACGCGGGCAAGGGCCGGCGCTCGATCTCGGTGCCGGTCGCGACGGCCATCGATCCGACGACGAACGAGCCGATCCTCTCGAGCGCCACGACCACCGAGGTCTACGACCACTTCGGCCGCCTCGCCCGCCTCACCGAGCCCGACGGCACCCGGACCTCATACACGTACGGCCCCCAAGACGAGCTCACCCAGGTGCGTGAGAACGACCTCGGAACGCCCATCCAGACCCGGAGCTTCACCTACGACGGCCGGGGCTTCCTGACCTCCGAGACCCATCCCGAGCTCGGCACCTCGGTCGTCTACTCGGGCTACGACCCCCTGGGCAACCCGGGGCGGATCCGGCGCGGCGGCCAGGACCTCTCCTACGCCTACGACGCGGCGGGGCGCCTCACCGCGATCACCGAGACCGGCACCTCCCGGGTCTGGAAGAGCTGGACCTACGCCACGGCCAACACCCACGGCTCGAGCAACGGCAAGCTGGTCGCCGCCTCGCGCCTCAACCGCTTGCCCTACCCGCCGGCTCCGAGCGTGATCATCGAGCCCCGGGTGAGCGAGACCTACACCTACGGCGGGGTGGGCGGCCGGATCTCGCACGTCACGACCCGGGTGGAACACGTCGGAGACCCCGACACCCATACCCAGCCGGTCTTCGAGTACAGCCTGGCCTACGACCCCCTGGGCGACGTCGCGAGCCGCACCTACCCCGACTGCTCCTACCTCCACTGCTCCGAGGCGACGTCCTCCCACGTCGTGACCCAGGGCTTCACCGCGGGGCTCCTCACCTCGGTGCCGCAGTTTGCCTCCGCGATCACCTATCACCCGAACGGCCTCTGGGCGCACGTGGTGCACACGAACGGCGTGACCGACGTCCAGGAGGCGGACGTCTCGGGGCTCGGTCGCCCGGGGAGCCTCTCGACGACCGGGGCCTCGGACAACTTCGACTCCGGCGCCATCGCCTATGATGGGGCGGGAAACGTGACGAAGATGGGCGCCGACCGCTATGTCTACGACCTCCTGTCGCGGGTGAGCGAGGCTGCCGTCGAGGTGCCGCACGAGAGCTGCGGTCAGCTCACCGTGGTCCAGGGCAAGACCGACACGACGACCAAGAGCTACCAGAGCTGCGGCACGGTCCAGGCCGGCCCGGGTTACACCGTGGGCTCGGGTGGCAACGTCACCCTCACGGCCGGCCACCAGGTGGTCTTCGCGAGCGGCTTCTCGGTCGCCTCGGGCGGGCGTCTCGCGGCCGGCGTCGATCCGGCCCTCGACCCGCCGGGCCAGCCGACCGCGGCCGGGCAGACCTACACCTTCGACCGCTTCGGAAACCTGACCCAGATCACGACCTCCCGCGAGGGCCACGCGGACGAGGTCCAGGGCATCGGCACCTTCTCGAACAGCAACCGGCTGAGCGCCGGCGGCTACGACGACGCGGGCAACTTGATCTCGTTCCCCGGGGTCTCCTGGACGTACGACCCCTTCAACATGATGACCCAGGAGGCGAGCTCCGCCGGCAGCCACTTCGACTTCGTCTACGGCCCGGGCGACGAGCGGCTCTGGACGATCGACTGGTCGGGGCGGGACGGCGCCGATCCCTCGAACTGGCGCGAGACCTGGACGCTCCGGGACCTGGACGGCTCGCCGCTACGCCAGTACGTCTCGATCGGCGGCAACAACGCCAAGGCCAACTGGCAGGCAGCCAACCCCAACTTCCCGCGGGACTACGCCTGGCGCGGCGGCTCGCTCCTCGCCTCCGTCACCCAGGCCGGCATCCTCCGCCATGACCACCTCGACCACCTGGGATCGCCCCGGATCGTCACCGACGCCGCCGGCAAGACCCTCGCCCTCCACCTCTACTTCCCCTTCGGCCAAGAGGCCACCAACGCCGACCAGGACAACCTCAGTCTCAAATTCACCGGCCAAGAGAGAGACGACCTCGACTCGGGAGGCACGAGCTACGACCTGGACTACATGCATGCTCGGTACTACTCGCCGCTGGTGGGGAGGTTCCTCAGCTTCGATCCGGTCGATGGCGATCCTGGCCAGCCCTTGAGCTGGAACCACTACGCTTACACCCTCGGCAACCCGGTCAACTACACCGACCCCTACGGCCTCCAGGAGAGCGGCAGCTGGATGGAGGGCGTCAACGACTACGTGAACTACGGCGCGGGGTTCTTCAACTTCCTCAGCTTCGGCAACTTCCTGCGGAACCTGTCCTTCTTCAACGACAGCATCACGGTCGTCGCTCAGGCGGAGCCCAACAACCCGCAAGGACAACGGTCCAAGTCCAAGAATTGCGAAGACTCCTCGAACGTCGTCTACAACACACTCTCCGGAATCGTCCACAGCATTGGCTCCATCTCGGTCTCCGGCAGCCTTCCCTTCGGTCCATATACAGGACTCTTGGGCGTTGGCTTGAGCGCTAACGTTACCGCGCGGCCTGACGGCTCCACGGATTTCTATATCGGTGCTGGCGGGATCCTAGGAACTTCTGTACGCGCCTCAAGCCCAAGCTTCGGTGGCAGTTTCTTCAGCCACTCGACAGGCGGCCGCCCGGGTGGACTTGGTGTGCGTGCGGCTGGTGCCCTCGGAATAGGGAATCCGTTGGGGCTCCCAGTTGGAGTCCGGGGGTCGGGCTTCCTTGGATTCTCAGGAAATCGAAGTGCCTCTGTCGGAGCAGGTGTGGTCGGGGGAGCTTCTGGCTCTCTAACGCTCGGCTATGTCTTCCACCTCACCGACCCAGGGGAGGATGCTTGCCCATGAATGCGGAGACTGTGCTTTTGATCATCTGGATCTCGCTCATGGTCCTCGTCGTCAGCAGTGGCGTTGTCACGAGCTTTCTTTACCGCAGGCTAAGGGATAGCCACCGCGAGACGTGGGTTGAGCTCGGCTCTCCAACGCTCATCCTGAACTCTTCCATCGCCAACCGGAGGCGAGTCAATCAATTTCTCCGGCGCGGCGCGCATCGGCAGCTTGGTGACCAGACCCTAGATCGCTTGGCTCTCGCAGCCAAGATCCTCGGAGGTCTCTCGATGCTCTTCTTTCTGGCGGGCTTTTTCATCGTCCTGTCGCGTCAGTGGTGAAAGAGGAGGGCTCTGGCCTCTTGAGCCCTGTATGCCGCGGAAAGCCGGCCGAGCTTACTCCTGTGCGGCGGTCTTGATCCACCGTCGTGCGTCGTGTTTGAGGAGGAGTCCTTCGAGGACGCTCTGGACGACGGCTTTTTCCTCGGGGTCGAGTTGGGCGACGGCCTCGAACTGAAGCCGGAGCTCCTCATCGGGCCCTCGCGCATCCTCCCCGAAGAGCAGCGCATCCGCGCTCACCCGTAGGGCCACCGCGAGCTTCTGCAAGACATCGAGCGTGGGCTGCGAGGTGCCGGTCTCGTAGCGCCGGAGCTGGGTCACGTGGACGCCGACGGCGTCCGCCAGGCCTTGCTGTGTCTGGCCCCGGGCCTTGCGGAAGGCAGCCAGGCGCGCTGGGAACTCGGTGTCCGAAGAAACACCTGGCCGGCCGGCCGGCCGAAGAAGCACCTGGCACCTCCAGGACGCGGCATGGCCCGCCCGGGCCGCCTCCGGACGACCGGGGCTTCCGAGAACTTCGACACCGGCGCCATGGCCTATGATGGAGCGGGAAACGTGACGGAGATGGGCACCGATCGCTACGCCTACGACCTCTCGAGCCGGGTCCGCGACGCCCGGGTCCAGGTGCCGGGCACCCCGTGCGGCCAGCTCCTGGTGGTCCAGGGCAAGACCGACACGACGACCAGGACCTACCAGAGCTGCGGCACGGTCCAGGCCGGCCCCAGCTACACCGTGGGGGGGACCGCCAACGTCACCCTGACGGCGGGTCACCGGGTGGCTCTCGCGAGCGGCTTTTCCGTCGCCTCGGGCGGGCATCTCGCGGTGGGCGTCGACCCCGCCCTCGACCCGGCGGGCCAGCCGACCGCAGCGAGCCAGGACTACGCCTTCGACCGCTTCGGAAACCTGACCTCCATCACCACGAAGCGCGACGGCCAGGCGGACGTGACCCGCACCATCGCCACCAACGCCGCCACCAACCGGATGAGCTCCGGCGGCTACGACGACGCGGGCAACTTGATCTCGTTCCCCGGGGTCTCCTGGACGTACGACCCCTTCAACATGATGACCCAGGAGGCGAGCTCCGCCGGCAGCCACTTCGACTTCGTCTACGGCCCGGGCGACGAGCGGCTCTGGACGATCGACTGGTCGGCCGGCGCCGACCCCTCGAACTGGCGCGAGACCTGGACGCTCCGGGACCTCGACGGCTCGCCGCTTCGCCAGTACCGCTCGAGCGGCGGCAACAACGCCCAGGCCAACTGGCAAGCCAACCCCGACTTCCCCAAGGACTACGTCTGGCGCGGAGCTTCGCTCCTCGCCTCCATCCCCCGCGCCAACGTCACCCGCCACTTCCACCTCGACCACCTGGGCTCGCCCCGGATCGTCACCGACGCCACCGGCAAGACCCTCGCCCTCCACCTCTACTTCCCCTTCGGCGAAGAGGCCACCGACCCCGCCCAGGACACCACGAGCCTCAAGTTTACCGGCCAGGAGCGCGACGACCTCGACCCAGGCGGGACCACCTACGACCTGGACTACATGCATGCCCGGTACTACTCGGCCCAGGTGGGGCGGTTCCTCAGCTTCGATCCGGTCGGAGGCACGGAGTTCAACGCCCAAACCTGGAATCGGTACAGCTACGCTCTTGGCGATCCATTGAAGTACACCGACCCCACGGGCGAGTTTCCATGGGACACCGTCGGCCAGATCGGCCAGGATTACCTGTAATGCCTGATCAATGGAGGCTGCGACTCGATCGAGGTTGTCGATCAGCCTTCTGGCTTTGATCCGCTGACTGGCGTCCAGGGGCTTGGCGGCCTGATATCGGGAAGTGCCTTCACCCTGTGGCTCTCTGGCGCCCTCGGAGGCGACCCAACTCGTGACTTCACCCTTTCCTCGGGTGAGCGGATGTTGAGCTCAATTCCAGCGGGCCTCGCCCAGACGAGCGGAGATGCGATCTCCGGCTTTGGTGATGTCCTCAGCTTCGGGCTGACCGATCTGTATCGAACCGAGGCCGGCCTCAGCAACACGATCAACGAAGACTCCGCAGCCTATGTCACGGGAGAGGTGGCTGGGGTCGTCCACGGCTTGGCGCTCACTGCCGCAGGTGGCTTCGAGGCAAGTCAATCGACACGCCTGTTCGGCCGCGGCACGCGTCTGAACACTGGTCGGTGGCTCAGGATAGGACACAGCACCAACGAGGGGAAGACGTTCTTCAGTATCCGCGGCGAACTCCTCGACCGACTTCTAAGAGGCGAGAGGATTCACCGCGATCTCTGGCGGATCAACTTTCCAAGGTAGCTTCATGGCACTGATCCAAGGGAACCGCGAGTACCAAGCTGCCTGCGTGGAGAGGCTCCTGGAGGTTCTTCGAAGGAACGGCTACGCCGAGGTGCGCTTTGAGTACCGGAGTGACGGCCTACCCCGCTATGTCGCAAGGTTTGAGCTCCAGGGCAAGGAGCATCAGATCGAGGTCTACGACAACGGGCCTGTGATGACTCGCGGCGAACAGCTCTTCGAGTCCTACATGCCACGTGAATACGAGAGCGAGGAGGCGCTCCGAGAAGGCTTCGCTGCGCGTCTGGACCGCTATTTATCTGGGGGAGAGTGGGCCGGGCCCGACGAGCCAGGTCTATGGGAATCTGTAAAGCGCTCCCTCGCGAAACCCTTTGGCCGATAGCTCTACCCGAGTCCTTGAGCAAAGAACTTGATGCGGCTCTTGGCGAGGAGCGCATCGAGGACGTGGACGAGGGTGGTCTTGTCCTCCTCGGAGAGGAGCTTGAGGTCGTGCAGCCGGTCGGCGAAGCCGTTTTCGAGGGTGAGCGGCTGGCGGTGTGCCTCCTCGAGGAGCCGGCCGGCCGGCCGGCCGGCCGAAGAAACGCCTGGCACCTCCAGGGCGCCGCACCTCCAGGGCGCCGCGGCCGGCTGGCGCCTCGCCGAACGCCGGCGGGCGGCGCGGCCCGGGGCCGACGAGATCTGGGTCCTCGCGCCGGCCGGCCTCGAGGGCGACCTCTACCTCCGCCCGGCGCCGGCCGGCGCTTCGGCCGCCGAGCCGTTCAAGTTCAGCATCGTCATGCCCACCTACCGGCGGCCCCACCGGCTCGCCGCCACCGTCGCCGGCGTCCTCGCCCAGAGCTACCGCAACTGGGAGCTGATCGTCGTCGACAACGCCGGCGGCGCCGACCCCGGGACCGCCGATCCCCGCGTCCGCCTGGTCCGCCACGCCGAACGGGCGAGCGCCTCCTGGGCCCGCAACCGGGGCCTCCGCTACGCCACCGGCGATCTCGTCTGCTTCTTCGACGACGACGACGACATGGAGCCCGACTACCTCGAGCGCTTCGCCGCAGCCTTCCGGGCGAACCCGCGGGCGCAGATGGTGCGCTGCGGCATGTTCGTCGCCGGCGGAGTCGACTACAGCTTCGCGACGCCCGAGGTCTGCCTGCGTCGGCGCTACGCAACCCCCACCTGGCGCGGCGGCGGCACCCACGACCAGGTCTACTTCCGGGAGATCGTCGCCCGCAACCGCTGGCGCGAGCCACGGGACATCGTCGCCCTGCGCGTGGCCCTGTGCCGGGCGAACCACGACCCGGAGGGGGGCCTCCGCGCCGGCGCGACGTGAAGCCTCGACCGGGCGGCCGCTACTCGCCCCGCAGGGTCGTCGCCGGATCGACCCGCGCGGCGCGCCAGGCCGGGACCGCGCAGGCGAGCGCCGCCACCGCCCCCAGCAGGGCGACGACGCCGAGGTAGGTGGCCGGGTCGAGGGGCGAGACCCGGAAGCTCCGCCCGAGGGCCGGCGCGACGCCCAGCACCCGGAAGTAGCCGGCGCTGACCCGCTGGCCCTGGAGGCCCTCCGCCGGGTAGGGGAGAGGCTCCAGCAGGATCGGGTGGACGACGCTGAAGATCGCCGTGGTGGCGCCGACGCCGAGAGCGAGGGTGAGGACCGCGACGGCCGTGAAGCCCGGCGCCCGGCGCAGCCGCCGGGCGGAGTAGCGCAGGTCGGCGAGGAAGGTCTCGACCCCGTTCTCCCACTCGTAGCCCCGCACCTCCTCGCGCACGGCGAGCTCGTTGCCCACTTCCCGGCGCGCGGCCCGGCGCGTCGCCTCCGCCACGAAGTGCTCGACCTCGTCGGCGATCTCCCGGTCGACCGCCGGGCGGTGGAGAAGGGCGTGCAAGCCGCGCACGAGCTGGCGCCCCACCCGGGTCCAGGCGTCTACATCTTGATTGTCAGGATGTGGGGATCAAGAGGAACCGAGGGAGGTGGGGCGGATCCGACGCCATCCCGCCTGCGGCGTCTCCTCGTCCATCTGCCGCCGGCGGGCACGGAGCACGTCCGTGCGGGTGCAGATACCCACCAGGCGACCGTCGCGCATCACCGGCAGGTGCTCGACCCCTTCGTCGACGATTCGCCGCAGGGCGTCGAGCACGGTGTCCGCCGGGTCGACGGTCACCACGTCGCGCGTCGCCAGGCCCAGGATCGGCTCGTCCGCCGTCGCCTCGGAGGCGAGGAGGTCCGAGCGCGAGACGATGCCGAGGCATTCCCCTTCCGGGCCGACCACCGGCAGGGCGCCGTGGGCACCGCTCGAGACCCGTCGCCGGGCTTCCTCGACGGTGCTCTCCGAGGACAGGGTTTCCACCGGGTGGGTCATGACCTCGGCGACCCGGGTCGTCCGGAGCGCGTCCACCTGGAACTCGCCGACGACGCGCAGGCCGCGGCGGGCGAGCTTCTCGGTCATCAGGCTCTCGCGGAGCAGGCCCGAGGCGATCAGGTCCGCGATGACGCTCGCGAGCATGAGGGGCAGGATCACCTGGTAGTCGCCGGTGAGCTCGAAGAGGAAGACGATCGAGGCGAAGGTGGCCCGGGTCGCGGCGCCGAAGGTCGCGGCCATCGCCACCAGGGCGAAGGCGCCGGGATGAATGGCGGCCGAGGGCACGGCGAGGTGCAGCAGCTTTGCCGCGAGGCCGCCGAAGCAGCCGCTGATCAGGAGCACCGGCGCCAGGGTCCCGCCGGAGGTCCCGGAGCCGAGCGCCAGCCACCATGCCACCAGCTTGGCGAGCAGGAGCGCGGCGAGGCCGCCGAGCGCCAGCCGTCCGGCGAGCACGTCGCCGATGGCGTCGTAGCCGACGCCCAGAACCCGTGGTACCGCGAGGCCCACCAGGGCGAAGGCGAACGAGCCCACGACCGGATGCCAGATCTCGTCGAGCGGCAGCCGGCGGAAGCCCTGCTCGACCAGGAACAGCCCCTGGCAGATGACCACGGCGAGCAGACCGCAGGCGACGCCGAGGAGGGCGTAGAAGGGGAGCTGGGCGAGGCCCGCGAAGTCCTGGGCCGGCACCGCGAACAGCGGCCCCGGACCCAAGAGCAGCGAGTGGACACCGGACGCGACGCTCGCGGCGACGACCAGCGGCACGAAGGCGCGGGTCGAGAACTCGAAGAGGAGCAGCTCCAGGGGCAGCACCACCGCCGCCAGCGGTGTGCCGAAGGTCGCCGCCATCCCGGCACCGGCGCCGCAGGCGAGGAGGATCCGGCGCTCGGCCGGCGAGACGCGGAGCACCTGGCCGAGAAGCGATCCCAGGGCCCCGCCGGTGACGATGATCGGTCCCTCGGCGCCGAACGGACCGCCGGTGCCGATCGCGATCGCCGCCGAGAGCGGCTTGGCCAGGGCGTTGCGCGGCGCGATCCGGCTCTCGCGGCTGAGGATGCTCTCCATCGCCTCCGGGATGCCGTGGCCCCGGATGAGCGGCGCCCAGCGGGCGAGGAGCGCGATGGCGAGGCCGCCGGCGGTGGCCGCCAGCACCATGCCGGCGCCCGGATGCCAGCCGGCGAACGACGGGATCGTCCAACCCCAGCGATGGAACAGGAACAGGTTGGTGAACAGCGCGATGAGACGGATCAGCACCCAGCCGGCGGCGCCACCGAGGAGTCCGAGGGCCGCCGCGATAAGCGAAAGAAACGCGGTCCGGCGAGGAGATCCGATGAGGGACATGGGCGGCGTGCCGACCGCGGGAGAGCGTCGGCGAGGCAATTGTATCGTGCTACGATATTTCGATGCAATCACTCCGGGACGAGGACTATCGGCACCTGCTGAGCCTGCGCACGGGGTTGCGCAGGTTCCTGCACTGGAGCGAGCGCCAGGCGAGGAAGGCGGGGCTCACGCCGCGGCAGCACCAGCTCCTGCTCGCGGTGCGCGGTCACGCGCGAGCGGCGGCCCCGACCATCGGCGAGGCCGGCGGCTATCTCTTGTTGCGCCACCACAGCGTCGTCGAGCTGGTCGATCGCGCCGCGGCGGCGGGCCTGCTCTGCCGGGTCCCCGACCCGCGGGACCATCGCGTCGTGCGCCTGGAGCTCACGCCCCTCGGCTCCCGGCGCCTCGCGGAGCTCTCGGCCGCACATCTCGAGGAGCTCCGCCGCCTGCGCGGGACGCTGGAGCCGGTCTGGGAAGGCCTGGGCGACGCCGAGTGAGGGCCCACGCCCGGCCTCCTCACTCCGAAGGGCGAGAGGCCGAGGCACCGGCGGCGCCGGCCGCCGGCGGGGCGTACTTGAGGATCCAGACCATCACCAGCGAGACGAGGGCCAGGAAGACGAAGGTGATGAACCCGATCGGGTAGCCCCGGTCGCCGAGGTTGCGCACCGCGAAGCCGAGGATCGGCGGGATGGCGAAGCCGCCGAAGGCCCCCAGGCCGCCCACCCAGCCGGCGGCGCCGCCGACCGCCCGAGGCACCGCCTGCGGCACGATCTTGAACACCGCCGCGTTGGTGAACCCCATGCCGACCGCGAGCAGCACGATCCCGGGTACCGCGAGCTCGAAGTCCCGCGCCATGGTCATCACGAGCGCGCCGGCGAGGGCCACGAAGAGGAACAGGATCGCGGTGTTCTCGCCCCCCTCCTGGAGGAAGTCGGAGAGCATCCCCCCGACCACCCGCACGACCGAGGTGAGCAGCGAGTAGAGCGCGGTCAGTGCGCCGGCGACCACCAGCGAGGTGCCGTAGTACTTGGTCCAGTAGGTCGGCAGCCAGGCGGTCAGTGCGATGAAGCCGCCGAAGGTGGTGAAGTAGACGACCACCAGCGCCCAGGTCCGCCAGACCCGGGCGGAGAGGCGGAGGCTCTCTTTCAGGTTCGCGGCCGGGAAGAGCTCCTGCCCGTGGGCCGCCGCCTCGGCGCGCGCCGCCGCCCGGTCGCGACCGGCCTGGAGGAGCTGGAAGTACCAGGCGTTGCGCCCGAGCGCGAAGTAGAGCGCGGTACCCACGGCGAGGAAGGCGGTCCAGGCGACGTAGGCGCCGCCCAGGCCGATCGAGGCCAGGGCCACCGGGATCAGGAACGAGAAGAGCCCAGGCGCCAGGTTGCCGAAGCCGGCGAAGACCGCCAGCGCGCCGCCCTGGCGCTTCTGGGGGAACCAGTACGAGACCTGCCCGATGCCGACCGAGAAGGTGGCGATGCCGCAGCCGCAGAGCAGAGCGAGCAGCAGGAGGGCCGGGTAGAGGCCGTCCATCCGGTCCGGGTAGTAGGCGAGCACCACCGCCGTCAACCCGGCCATGCCGACGAGCGCGGCCGCCAGGAGCACCAGGAACGGCCGGCGCCCGCCGGTCGTGTCGACCCACGCCGCGAACGGGATGCGCAGGAGCGACCCCGAGAGCGAAGGCATCGCGACGAGGAAGCCGACCGCCAGCGGCGAAAGGGCCATCGCCTCCTGGAAGCGGGCCGCGCTCGGTCCGAAGAGCGCCACCGCGGCGAAGCCGAAGAAGAAGCCGAGCGTGGCGGCGAAGAGCCCCTGGTGCGGGGTTCCCTTACCGGATCCCCCCCGCAACCCCTCGTTCCCCTTCCCACCCCCGTGGGGGGAAGGGGACGATTGACCGGATCCCCCCCGCAACCCCTCGTTCCCCTTCCCACCCCCGTGGGGGGAAGGGGACGATTGACCGGATCCCCCTCGCAACCCCTCGTTCCCCTTCCCACCCCCAGGGGGGGAAGGGGACGATTGACCGGATCCCCCCCGCAACCCCTCGTTCCCCTTCCCACCCCCAGGGGGGGAAGGGGACGATTGACCGGATCCCCCCCGCAACCCCTCGTTCCCCTTCCCACCCCCGGGGGGGAAGGGGACGCCCCCTCCCTACGTGTTTCCGGCTGCTTCGACGTTGAATCCGACATGGTCACTCGAGGCGGTAGAGGTACCAGAGCAGTCCGAGGTTGAGCCCGAGGCAGACGAGGCTCGCCAGGGCGGCGGGCACGACGATCGCCACGTCGCCCCCGAGGAAGGCGTTCATGGTGGCGACCAGCAGCCAGAGCTGGAGGATCGCGATCAGCACCACGAAGACCAGGATGCCGTTGACGATCGTCATCCGCTGGCCGCGGACCAAGCGCGGGCGGCGGCTCACGTCGCCGGCTCCTCGACGCCGGTGGCCCAGACCGTGGCGCCCCGCACCTCGAGGGTCACGCGCGCCAGCGGCCGGCGCGGCGGCCCGGCGACCGGGCGGCCGGTGGCGAGGTCGAACCAGCCGTTGTGGCACGGGCAGTGGAGGCGGCCCGAGGCGACCGCCGGCACCACCGGGCACTGGAGGTGGGTGCACTGCTGGTCATAGGCGACGAACGCCCGCTCGCCGGTCCGGACCAGGAGCCGCGGCGGGCTCCCCGCCGGGTAGGCGAAGGTCTTGGCCCCGCCCACCGGCAGCTCGTCCACCCGGGCGACCGCCTGCGCCGGCAGCCTCCCGCCGCGCCGGCGGCGCAGGCTCTCGTAGACGATCCAGAGCTGGCCGACCGCGAAGGCGCCGCTGGTCAGCACCAGGAACTTCACCAGGTCGCGCCG
Organism: uncultured Acidobacteriota bacterium; assembly: GCA_963837945.1. Classification (GTDB taxonomy): domain Bacteria; phylum Acidobacteriota; class Thermoanaerobaculia; order Multivoradales; family DATKCC01; genus CAVUBL01. The sequence goes on along the minus strand of CAWIQD010000006.1, from coordinate 73,393 downwards.
CGAGACGTACTCGTCCTGGGGCCAGTCGATGGGGAAGTCCCGGCGCCACTTCGGCTGCTCGGCGCTCGGCCGGCCGTCGGGCGGCGCGGTCTCGCGCTCCGGGTCGCGCGGGCTCCCGGCTCCGTCCTGGATCATCGCGCCCCCTCGCTCTCCGCCTCCGGCCCGATCTCGACGGCAGCGAACACGTCGTCGAGCATCTCGTGGCCGATCGTCGGCTCGTAGAGCGCCGCGGTCACGTCGACGATCTCCGCCGGCGCCTCCCGCGGCACCATCATGTTGACCTTGGTGCGGATCGTCTGCCGGCCGAAGCGGAAGGTGTCGACCGGCCGCGCGTTGGGCCTGAGGCGCGCCATCTCGGAGCGGGTGCCGTAGGCCAGCGCCTGGCTCGGACAGACCGAGGCGCACATCGGCTTCAAGCCGACCGAGGTGCGGTCGTAGCACATGTCGCACTTCATCATCAGGTTCGTCTCGGTCGCCATCTTCGGCACCCCGAAGGGGCAGGCGAGCACGCAGTTGTTGCAGGCGATGCAGCGCGGCTTGCGCGCCGTCTGCACGACGCCGTCCTCGGTGCGCTTGATCGCGTCGGCCGGGCAGACCTCGGCGCAGGTCGGCGAGTCGCAGTGCATGCAGACGACCGGCACGGTCTGGGTCGAGCGCGCCCGGTCGACGTAGTCGAGCTGGATCATCGAGTGCCCCTTGTGGGTGTCGCACTCGGTGCACGCCTGGACGCAGGCGTTGCAGCCGATACAGCGGCCGGGGTCGACGAAGAACTCGAGCTCGCTCGGAACCGGCATTGCATCTTCCTTTTCTAGCGGGACTCCACCGGCGAGGGCATCCAGGGCATCCCGTGCTCCTCGAGCGAGAGCTCCCCCGCCCACGCCTCCCCGCTGAGGCTGTGCTCCACTGAACGGCCTTTCCAGACCGCTGGATTCATCGGATCCCCCCCGCAACCCCTCGATCCCCTTCCCACCCCACGGGGGGGAAGGGGACGCCCCCACCCTCCGGTTCGTGCGCGTGCCAAGGGGCTCGGAAAGACATCACTGCTGGGGCTCCAGGGCCGCGGCCTCTTCGGGCGGCGCCTCGGCGCGGCGCAGCCGGACGGCGCAGACCTTGTACTCGGGGATCTTCGAGATCGGGTCCTGGGCCGAGATCGTGAGCTGGTTGGCGCTCTTGCGCCCGGCCCAGTGGTACGGGATGAACACGGTGTCGGGGCGGATCGTGGTCACCACCGAGGCGCGGAGCGTCGCGTGCCCGCGGCGGCTCTCGGCCGTCGCCCAGTCGCCGTCGGCGATCCCCAGCCGCTCGGCGAGGCGCGGGTGCATCTCGATCCGCGGCTCCGGGTAGTGGTCGACCAGCGGCCCGATCCGCCGCGTCTGGTTGCCCGACAGGAACTGGCTCACGACGCGCCCCGTGGTGAGGATGATCGGGTACTCGGCGTCGACGTCCTCGGCGGGTCCGACGTAGGGCGTCCGGTGGAAGCGCGCCTTGCCGTCGGGGAAGTAGAAGGGGCCCGCCCCCCGGGCGACCGGGTTCCAGGAGCCCGGCTCGAAGAGGCGGACCGTCCCCTGGGGCCCCGGCTCCGGCACCCCGTCCGGCGTCTCCTCCGGGCAGGGCCAGAAGACGCCGAAGCTCCCCTCGACCCGCTCCCAGGTGATCCCCGAGTAGTCGGCGACGCCGCCTTTGGAGGCGACCCGCAGCTCCTCGAACATCTCGCGCGGGCTCGCGAAGGTGAGGCCTCGCTCGCGCCCCAGGGCGCGGGCCACGTCCTGGATGATCTGCCAGTCGCGCCGCGCCTCGCCGGGGCACTCGACCGCCCGGTTGATCTTCACCACGCGCCCTTCGAGCTGGGTGACGGTGCCCTCGTCCTCCTCCTGGAGCGAGCCGGGCAGGACGACGTCGGCGTAGCGCGCGGTCTCGGAGAGGAAGAAGTCGATCGCGACGAAGAACTCGAGCTTCTCGAGGGCCCGGCGGACGAAGTTGTTGTCCGGCAGCGAGACCACCGGGTTGAAGCAGACGGAGAGCAGGCCCCGGATCTCGCCCCGGTCGATCTTGCGGACGATCTCGTAGGCGTCGACCCCGGGCTGCGGGAGCTCGTCCGGGTCGATCCCCCAGACCGAGGCGACGTAGGCGCGGTGCTCGGGGTTCGCCAGGTCGCGGCCGCCCGGGAGCTGGTCGCACTTCTGGCCGTGCTCGCGCCCGCCCTGGCCGTTGGCCTGGCCGGTGATCGTGCCGTAGCCGCAGCCCGGCCGGCCGAGACGCCCGGAGGCGAGGACGACGTTGATCGCCGAGAGGACGTTCTGCACCCCGTGGCTGTGGTGCTCGAGGCCGCGGGCGTGGAGCAGGAAGCTGGTCGCCGCCGTCCCCCACCACTCGGCGGCCTGGCAAATCGAGCGCTCGGCGACGCCGGTCACCTCGGCCGTCCGCCGCGGGGTCCAGGAGGCGACCTCTTCGGCGACCGCTTCGAAGCCGACCGTGTGGCCCTCGATGAACTCGTGATCGAGCCAGTCGTTCTCGATCATCAGGTGGAGGACGCCGTCGAAGAGCGCGGTGTCCCGCCCCGGCTTGACCGGCAGGAAGAGGTCGGCGGTGCGGGCGATGGGGGTGATCCGCGGGTCGACCACGATCACCTTGGCCCCCTGCTCGCGCGCCTGCCAGACGTAGTTGGTGGTGATCGGCGCGCACTCGGCGACGTTCGAGCCGCTGATCCAGACGACCTCGGCCTCGAGGATGTCGCTCCACGGGTTGGCCGCCCGGTCGATCCCGAACGCCTTCTTGTTGCCCGCCGCGGCGCTCACCATGCACAGGCGCCCGTTGTAGTCGATGTTCGCCGTGCCGAGGCACATGTGGGCGAACTTGCCCATGAGGTACGTCTTCTCGGTCGTGAGGCTCGCCCCGGAGAGGACGGCGAAGGCGTCCTTGCCGTGGGCGCCCTGGATGCGTTCGATCTCGTCCGCGACCCGCCGGATCGCCTCCTCGTAGGGCATGCGGCGGAAGCCGCCGGGCGCCTCGGCGTCTCGCCGGTAGGCGTGGAGCAAGCGGTCCGGGTGCGCCTGCTGGAGGTAGCGCTTGACCCCCTTCGGGCACATCATCCCGCGGTTGAACGGGAACTCGTACCAGGGCTCGACGCCCACGACCACGTTGTCCTTGACCTTGAGCTGCATGCCGCACTGCTGGCCGCAAAAACAACAGTGCGTCTTGACGTAGCGCTCCGGCGTGACGGCGGTGTCGACGCGCTCGTCCCGGGCGTAGGCGCGGTGCGGACCGAAGACCTCGATGGTCTCGACCTCGAGCGGTGGGGTGGGCAGGGGGGCGTCGGTCATGGGTGGAAGTTCTCCACGTCCTCGAGGCCCAGGGGCCCTTCGCCCGCCCCCGGGTTGGCGTAGATCGGCATGGGGAGGGTCCCGGCCGCGGCGCCAGCCAGCGGCGCGCCGCCCCGGTGGCCGCGCCAGAGGAGGCCCTGGGCCGCCGCCAGGGCCGTCCGGCGGCAGGGCGGGCAGATCCACTGGTAGTGCCCGGCCGGGGAGCCGGGGATCTCGTAGTCGTAGCCCAGGCGCCGCTCGACCTCGATCAGGTCCTCGACGTGCATCCGCGAGCTGAAGGCGTGGCCGCAGCGCCGGCACTCGGCCGGCTCCTCGGCCCGCCCGACGTCCTTGTAGAAGCCGACGCCGAGCTGCGCCGGGCGCTGGAAGATGTGGAAGAACTTGCCGAACGGCAACCAGAGGAAGGTGGCGATCACGGTCACCGCGTGCAGGATGGCGATGAAGACGTAGGCGTAGCCCTTCATCCAGGTGTAGCTCGCGGTCAGCATCAGCCCGGAGAGGCTCACCGCGAAGAGCAGGATGAGCGGCATGAAGTCCTCGGCGAAGCGCTGGACCGCCGCCGCCCCTTCGTCGCGCATGCGCCGCCGCACCGCCAGCATGACCCCGGCGATGACCAGGAACGACGCCCAGACCAGGCCGTGGAAGACGAAGAAGGCGACGGCCGAGTCGTGGGGGAAGCGGAAGGCCGGGAAGCCGAAGACGACCACCTGGTAGAGGTCGAGGTCGCCCGGCACCGGCCGGAAATGGAGCCAGCCGAAGACGAGGGGGAAGGTGATCGCCACCGCCAGCACGCAGCCCCACATGATGAGCAGATGGGTGACGCCGCGCAGCCGGTCGCGCCGCACGATGAAGCGGTTGGCCAGCACCTCGGAGCCGAAGCGCCGGAGCCAGACCGCGAGGTTGCGCAGCCGCCAGCCGCGGCGGAAGAAGGCCTGCCAGCCCCGGCGCCAGTAGAGCCCGGTCGGCGGGCGCTGGAGCCACATCGAGTACCGGTAGGTGAGCCCGAAGGTCGCGAAGAGGATCGAGAAGGTGTAGGCGACGAGCGCGGCGTCGAAGTGGGCGAGGTTGCGTGAGCCGACCACGATCAGCACGGCGAGCAGAGCCGTCACCGCCGCCCCCCAGGCGGCGGCGCGCAGGCTCTCTGGGCTGATCGCGGGCCTCCTCACTCGCCGTTCCCTCCGACGTCCTCAACTCCTACCGCATCGGCACCGGTCGGTGCAAGCCCGGTGCCCTACTAGTGACGCGTCAACCGTCAAGTGACAGGGTATCCGGCGAGGATTTCGCGTCGCTGGCCAGGCGCTCCGACGCAGGCGTAGCGCGGCCTACGTCGAGGAGGAGCAACGCCGCCAGCGGCGTGAAGGACCGCCAGGACACGTCACTTGACGGTTGACGCGTCACTAGGTCGGCCGGGTCAGGCGACTCCGGCGAGCGACCCCTCCGCCCGCGGGAAGAGGACGTTGTTCTCCAGGTGGATGTGCTCGTGGAGGCTCGTCTCGAGGTCGGCGAGGCCGGCCCAGAGAGCGCGCCAGGTGTTGCACGCATCGGCCGGGGCGACATAGTCCTCGGTGAGGCGGCGCAGGCGCGCCAGGGCCTCGCCCGCCGCGGTGTGGTCGTCGACGAACACCTCGACTGGCAGCCCGGGCAGCCCCTCGAGGATCGCCGGGAAGAGTACCGCCTCCTCGCGGTCCATGTGGTCCTCGAGCTCGCCGCGCAGGCCGACGAAGGTCGTGACGATCGCCGGCAGGCGCCCCTCGGGATCCCGCTCGGCGTGGACCTGGGCCACCTTGCGCGCCATCGCCTCGAGGCGCGGCAGCTCCTCGCGGAGCGGCGCGTGGTAGGTCGCGACGATGTGCTCGACGAGCTCTCCGAGCGGGGCGGCGAGCCAGTCGACGGAGCCGGCCTCCGGGCCGTCGAGGACCTCGCGGATCTCGGCGAGCACGTCGCTCGCGGCGAGGCCCTTCTTCTCGCAGGCGCGCTCTAGCGGCGCGCCGCCGCCGCAGCAGAAGTCGATTCCGTGGCGGGCGAAGACCCGCGTCGCCAAGGGGTGGTGGGCGGCGATGTCGCCGATCCGGGTTTCCGGGGTGATGTCCATCATGGGGTCTCCTGTCGGGTAGGTCGTTCAGCTCTCCGGCGCCGGGTCGGTGCCGGAGGCGGTCAAGGTGTAGGTACAGGTGGAGTCGCCGTCGGGCATGAAGCTCGCGCGCTCGAGCGAGCCTCCGAGGAGCTCGGAGACGAGCCCCATCTCGGCCCGGCAGGGCAGGTGGGAGACGCCGACGAGACGGCGCCACGGGCAGTGGCACAGGCGCAGGCGTAGCGTGCTTGCGGGACCCTCGGTGACCTCGGCGAGGAAGCCGTCCTCGGTCATGGCGGCGGCCAGCTCGGCCAGCCGCTCGCGGCCCTCGAGCCGGCCGAGCCGGGCGAGGAGGCGCTCGCGCTTCACGCGGTTGCGCTCGGCGAAGAAGCGTTCGAGGAGCTCGCGGCGGCCGTCGGCGAGCAGGAACTCGGCCAGCTCGCCGAGGAGCTCGCCTTCGCGCTGGGGGAAGAGCTCCTCCCCGCGGGCGCTCAGGCGGTAGAGGACCTGCGGCCGGCCCGGCCCCTCCCGGCGGACGCCCGAGCGCTCGACGAGGTCGGCGGCCTGCAAGGACTTCAGGTGATCGCGGACCGTCTCGCGGGCGAGCTCGACCGTGCCGAGCTCGGCGAGCGTCGCCTCCCCGCGCCGCTTGAGCGCGAAGAGCAGAGCGCGCTGGCTCTCGCCGAGCCCGACGCCCCGTTCCGACAGCTCCGGTCCGATCCCGTCCATGGACCCGATCATGGGCCAGATCGGCCAGGAAGTCAAGGTTGTGGCGTAAAAAAACACCTAAAATCTCCCCCCTCCTCCCCGGACCCCAACGCCCCCGGCCGGACGGCTGCCGGGCCATGGAAAGCTGCCCCCCCGCCCCACCCCCGGGCACCTTCCCACAGCCCTTGGAAAACCCTCCGGGTTTCCCACAGCCTTACCGGCCACGGCGGCGGCTCTACCCAGAGGAGGCTTGCACAGTTCTAATTGTCGTCGTGCACAAAAGTAGTTGACGTCGGGGAAGGTTCGGCTCGAGCCCCTGATGGAGGGCGACCGCGACCGGGCCTGGAGCGAGCTCAAGGGACACTCCCAGGACCGTCCTCTCCGGAACGCTCCGGATGTGACGGCCTGATTCCCCGCTGGTCGAAGCGTGGCCACGCCGTGACGGATCCGGCCCCTGGTAAGATGCGCTGGGTGCTCGAGTCCGTAGCCGTTACCCCGGGCGAGCGAGTCGAGACCGCGGATCACCGGATCGTGACCCACGGAGTGCCATGGTCGCAGTTCGAGGCGCAGCTCGCGCTCCGCGGCGATGCACCCGTCCCCCGCATGGCCTACCTGGATGGAGCCCTGGAGCTGATGCGCCCCTCCAAAGACCACGAGCGCATCAAGTCCTACCTCGGGCGCCTTCTCGAGGCGTACGCCCTGGAGACGGACGTCGACCTCTCGCCCTACGGCGCCTGGACCCTGAAGCACGCCCCCGCGGCGGCGGGTCTCGAGCCGGACGAGTGCTACATCGTGGGATCGGACCAGGAGAAGCGAGTGCCCGACCTGGCCATTGAGGTCGTCTGGACTAGCGGCGGAATCGACAAGCTGGAAATCTACCGCCGCCTCGGCGTAGGCGAGGTCTGGACCTGGAAGGACGAGCGCCTCGAAGTCCACGTCCTGGAGGCCGACCGCTTCGAGAGGGCGGACCGAAGCCGGCTCTTCCCCGACCTCGAAGTCGACCTCTTCGTCTCCCTCCTCGACCGCCCCACCGCCCTCCAGGCCATCCGGGCTCTGCGCCAGGCCCTCGCCGGCTGAGAGGTTTCCCGAGGGAGAAGAAGTCCTCGTGGAGGTCGTCCGGAAGACCAAGCTGCTCCTGGCCGACGTGCTCCGCCGGTGGCTGCGGACGCCCGAGAAGGAGACCCTGAAGCCGACAACGCAACCCCCCTTCGAGATCTACGAGCAGCTCGACCTCGGCCCCGGAGGCTACGCGACCCGGCCCGCGACCGAGAGCAGCCGGGGAGCCCGGGAGGCGATCCTCAAAACGCACCGCCGATGATCGCGGTGGAGCCCGGGCCGCAGGTGACGGAGCCGCCAGGACCGACCCTCCCGACCGCTCACCAAGGCGTTCCACATCCTCTCTCCGGACAGCATCGGATCGGATCAGCAAGCGCCAGATTCCGCAAGTTGCTTGACTTCTGCGTCTCGATCCACTAGGCTAGCGGTAACGGGGCGTCGGTCAGCGCCCTACCGTTGAAAGCGGGGACGGCGGCGTTGCCACCGGCTCCACCCCAGAAACGGCCCGGGCGAGCAGGAACTCGCCCGAGCCCGATCCCGCAAGGAGGTACAGACTCCATGCAGAACCGCGAGAAGTCTAGCAGTCAGCCCAGCAGCACTCCGTCCCGCCGTTCGACCCCGTCCAGCTCGCCGCCCGCGGCTTCGCCTCCGGCGGCTCCTCCCCTGAGCCCGGCGGTCCCGCCGGGCTCGTCCGGCTCGCTCCCCGAGCCGCCGCAGCCGTCGAGCCCGTCGCTCCTTCTCCCGGGAAGCGCCTTCTCGGCCTCGTTCCTGGAGAAGCTCCGCCTGGTCGCGCGGCGCCCGGCCGAGGCCGGCGAGGTCGCCGCCACCGAGTCCGAGGCGCTGGTCTCGGGGCCGCTGGCGGTCGAGGAGGCGCCGAGCGCGGCGGACGGGGCGCGCTTCGCTGTCGTGCGGCGCGACGAGCCGCTGGCCGCGGGCGGCCGGGCGGTCGCGACGTTCCGGCGCCGCTCGGACGCTCTCCTGGCTGCGGCGGTGCTGCCGGCGGTGGCGGCGCCCACGCCCTACCGCCTGAAGGACAAGCCGAAGCGGCTGGGCACCCCGCTCCACGACCACGACCGGCACGTGGGTCACGTCCTGCGGCTCGAGCCGGAGCGGCGGGCGGCGATGCTCTCGCACCTCCACCTGGCTCGTTACCTGGCGGCGAACCCGGACGCCCTCGCCCTGCTGCTCGAGGCGGTCGGGCCGGAGGCCCTGCCGGTCCTCGGCCGGGTCCTCGCCCGCCGGGTCGAGGCGTCCCTGCCCTGAGGCGGAGAGGCCGGCCGACGCCCCCGGCCCGGTGCCCCCTCGGTACCGGGTCGGGGGGCCATCATTGCTTGCATTTCGCGGTCACGCGCGTCAAGATGGATGCATGAACGTGCAGATCACGATCCGCGGCGTGCCGGGTGCAGTGCGGGACGAGCTGGCCGCCCGGGCCGCGCTCCAGGGAAAGTCGATGCAGGAGTACCTGCGGGGAGAGCTGGAGCGCCTGGCTGCGCGCCCTCCCGTCGAGCGATTGCTCGAACGGATCCGGGAGCGGAAGGCGACGGCGGGGACGCGAGTCCTTCCGGAGGAGATCCTCACCCACCGCGACGCGGACCGCCGATGAGCGCGGTGGTCGACGCCTCGCTGCTGGTCGCCGCCACGACGGACGCGGGCGCAGAGGGCAGGTGGGCCGAGGAGGTGGTGGGCGCGGGGAACCTCGTGGCGCCTGACCTCGCCTTGGTGGAGGCCACGAACATCCTCCGCCGGCTCGAGCTCGCCGGACGGTTGGAGCGCCTGGAGGCCGGTGCCGCGGCCCGTGATCTCGTGGAGATCCAGATCGAGCTGGTGCCCTTCGCGCCGTTCGCGGCACGGGTCTGGGAGTTGCGCAACAACGTCACGAGCTACGACGCCTGGTACGTCGCGGCCGCCGAAGAGCTCGACCTCCCGCTGGCCACCGTCGACCGGCATCTCGCCGCCGCCACCGGACCTCGCTGCCGCTTCCTCCTCCCGCCGGGAGCGTGAGGGACCGCCAGGGCTTGCCCGGCCTGCGGAAGTGCCTGGGCGCCACGTCCGGCTGCCCGCTCCACGTCGGGCCCGCCAGGAGGCAACGAGTCACACGGGTGCTATCGTCTCACTGAACAGAGGACTCGCAATGGCCAAGACCTACACCGCGATCGTCGAACGCTGCCCCGATACCCACCTCTACGTGGGCTACATCCCTGGCTTTCGCGGCGCCCACACGCAAGCCGTGAGTCTTGACGAGTTGAACGCCAACCTGCGCGAGGTTATCGAGCTTCTCACTGAGGAGGGCGAAGTAGAGCTCGAGACCGAGTTCGTCGGAACCCAGCTCGTGACGGTCGACTGAGAGCTTGTGAATGAATCGCCGACCTGCTCCGGGCGCCCCCGAATCACCGCTCGCGGCGTTAAGCCTCCTCGACGTAGGCCCCGCTACGCCTGCGTCGGCGCGCCTTGCGAGCGGCGCCCGGGAACGCCCTCGCGACGGCCGGAGATTCATTCACAAGCTCTGAGAAAGTGGGCAACCTCCCGGTCCTCTCCCCGACCCAGGTCGTCAAGCTGCTCCGCAAGCACGGCTTCGTCGAAGTCCGACAGAAAGGGTCCCACAGGCAGTTCCGCCACCCCGATGGGCGCCGTACGACGGTCCCATTTCACAAGGGACGCGACCTTTCCCCGATTCTCCTCCGGCAGATCGCCGAAGACATCAACCTGCCGATCCACCGACTCCTCGATCCGTAGCGGTCACCCCGGGCGTGCCGACGGCGGCGGGGCTTCCCGGGAGCCCGTCTCTCCCGGACGCAACCTGTCGCGGCCCCGCGGCTCGCCGTCGTCCAGTGCCCGCGGAAGTGCCCGGCACCAGCTCTGCTGCCCGCTCCACGTCGGGCCCGCCAGGAGGCAACGAGTCACACGGGTGCTATCGTCTCACTGAACAGAGGACTCGCAATGGCCAAGACCTACACCGCGATCGTCGAACGCTGCCCCGATACCCACCTCTACGTGGGCTACATCCCTGGCTTTCGCGGCGCCCACACGCAAGCCGTGAGTCTTGACGAGTTGAACGCCAACCTGCGCGAGGTTATCGAGCTTCTCACTGAGGAGGGCGAAGTAGAGCTCGAGACCGAGTTCGTCGGAACCCAGCTCGTGACGGTCGACTGAGAGCTTGTGAATGAATCGCCGACCTGCTCCGGGCGCCCCCGAATCACCGCTCGCGGCGTTAAGCCTCCTCGACGTAGGCCCCGCTACGCCTGCGTCGGCGCGCCTTGCGAGCGGCGCCCGGGAACGCCCTCGCGACGGCCGGAGATTCATTCACAAGCTCTGAGAAAGTGGGCAACCTCCCGGTCCTCTCCCCGACCCAGGTCGTCAAGCTGCTCCGCAAGCACGGCTTCGTCGAAGTCCGACAGAAAGGGTCCCACAGGCAGTTCCGCCACCCCGATGGGCGCCGTACGACGGTCCCATTTCACAAGGGACGCGACCTTTCCCCGATTCTCCTCCGGCAGATCGCCGAAGACATCAACCTGCCGATCCACCGACTCCTCGATCCGTAGCGGTCACCCCGGGCGTGCCGACGGCGGCGGGGCTTCCCGGGAGCCCGTCTCTCCCGGACGCAACCTGTCGCGGCCCCGCGGCTCGCCGTCGTCCAGTGCCCGCGGAAGTGCCCGGCACCAGCTCTGGCACCGCTCTGGCACCAGCTGCTGCTCCGGAAGTGCCTGGCACCAGCTCCGGTGGGCACCAGCTCCGGTGCTGCTGCTCCGGAAGTGCCTGGCACCAGCTCCGGCGGCGCCTCGTCGGTGCCGGGTCGGGGGCGCTCCGCGGCGGTTAGGGGGTTCCGGGCCCGGTTGCGCGAACCGGGTAGAGTCGGGCCTCGCGACGCTCCTGAGGTAGGGCCCGGAGGGGGAGCTGGTCGCAGGTCGATGCCGGGATACACTGGAGATGTCGACCAGACGAACAACACCGACGCGCCCACTACCTTGACCTCAAACACGTCTCCAGTAGGTCGGTCTGACCTCACTCGCTTGGCGGAGGCTTTGGATCTGGAGTTGCCGCAACTCAGCCGAGCACGCGAGCTTGCTGAGCAGAAGCGAAGCGAGCTCGGCAAACAGCTCGCTCGCTTCAATGCTGAGGACACGACGATCACGGTCTTCGGCTCGCTCTCCCGGGACGAGTTCACGGAGGGGAGTGACATCGACTGGACCCTTCTCGTGGACGGGTCCGCCGATCCCCACCATCAGGACGTGGCGCACGAGATCTCTCGTCACATTCAGGAGCTCCAGCTGAAATCGCCTGGCCGCGAGGGAACTTTCGGCAGCTTGACCTTCAGCCACGATCTCATCCACCTCATCGGCGGCGAGGACGACACGAATCGGAACACTACCCGCCGGATCCTGCTGCTTCTGGAGTCCTGTCCCATCGGGAACGCAGACTCCTACGGGAGAGTCCTGTCGAACGTCCTCCGGCGCTACCTCGAGGAGGATCGTGGCATCTGGTATGGCTCTGGGAGGTACAAGGTCCCGAGGTTCCTCCTGAACGACATCGTCCGCTACTGGCGCACGTGACTGTGGACTTCGCCTACAAGCAGTGGAGCCGCGCGGGCGAGGGTTTCGCCATCCGCAACCTCAAACTCCGGATGTCCAGGAAGCTCATCTTCGTGGGAGGACTCCTCACCTGTTTCAGGATCCAGGCTGGACTCTCGGAGGAGGAACGAGCCGAGATCTTCGTCGAAAAGCAGGATGCCCCCAAGCGCGTATCGCGCCTGGTGGGCTATCTCAAGCAGCAGTTAGACCCCCCGCTGGAGGTCTTGGCCCGGGCCGTCCTCGACCGGCCGGAGCTTCACGATGCGGCGCGTGACCTGTTTACCGCCTATGACGAATTCGTCGGGATACTCTCCGACCAGGAGAAGAGGAAGCATCTCGAGACGCTGACCTACGAGAATCTGAAGGGCGACCTCCTCTTCGATCAGGGGCGTGACATCAGCCACCGCTTCCAGGATGCCTTGGACCGGATCTTCTTGGAGCCCGACTCACCCTTCTACGACCTGACGCTCAAGTACGGAGTCTTCTGATGCAGACCTGGACTCGCCCCTGGGGCTTCTCGACCGGTGCCTTGGCTCGAGGCGACTTTCGGCAAGGCCTGGAGCTGATTCGCGAGCTCAGCCTCCCGGCCGTCGAGCTCTCCGCACTTCGCCTACCGGAGCTTCCACTGCTCCTAGATGCATTCCGCGAGCTCGACTTGAGTGACTACGCTTTCGTGTCCCTGCACTTCCCCAGCGAGTACCCCGCCGGACGGGAGGCTGCGTTCGTGGAGAGCCTGCGGCACAAGGTGCCGGGCGTCCCTGTGGTCGTTCACCCGGATGCCGTCAGTGACTTCGCCCCGTGGCGAGGGTTGGGTGCCTCGGTGCTGGTCGAGAACATGGACCGGCGGAAGGTGCAAGGCCGGACGGTGAGCGAGCTCGAAGAGGTCTTCGAGAGGCTCCCGGAGGCTCGCCTCTGTTTCGACGTGGCGCACGCCCGCCAGGTCGACAGCAGCTTGACCGAAGCCTTCCTGATCCTGGAGAGATTCGGGGAACGGCTGGCTCAGGTGCACTTGAGCGAGGTGAGCACGTCCGGCCGCCATGGCCGCCTCTCGCGGACCGCGATCTTGGCATTCCGGGAGCTGGCGCCCTACATTCCCCCGGACGTGCCGGTCATCCTCGAGAGCCCAGTGAGCGAGGCTGAGATCGAGGAGGAGCTGGTGCGGGCGGAAGAAGCCTTGCCTCTCTCGATCGCGGCGCTCGCCTTCGGCTAAACCGACCCTCACCGAACCCGATCTACGACCGGCGCCTGGCCGGCCCGCGCCGACCTGCACTCCGAGGACCCGAAGCTCCTCCCATCGGACGGCGGGCCCGGTCATCTGTTCGGCTTTGCCGTCGCCGTCGCCACGATCGGCGTGGCGAGCGCAAGGTTGCGCGCCCTCGCGGGTTGAAGTCCCAACGACAACTCGCAGTTCCCGACCGAGGAGGAGCTCATGACCCGTGTACCTAGTGGTCTGATTCACGAATCCCTTATCTTTCGCGCAGGGGTCTTGCGGAGTGGATCCAAGGCGAGAGGAGGAGGCGATGCCGTAGCATCGTCGACGACGAGCAACGCAGGAGACGCCCGCAACCCCCCTGCGCCCTTCGGGTTACGGTGGCGTGCGGCCGCCTACGGCGTTGCCGCTCCTCGACGATGGCTCGGCATCGCCTGCGTCGCGGCGCCTGGTATCCGGCCCCTGACTCCGATAGGGGGCGCCGCAACGAAAGACAAGGGATTTGTGAATCAGACCACTAGCGCTGTCGCCGCTGCCCGCCGCCTGTGCGGCCGCCACCGCCTTGCCGTCGTCCTCTCGGCCGCCGGGTGGCTCGCTCTCACCCTCGTCGCCGCGCGCCCTGCGCCGCCGCCGCCCACCGCCACCGAGGCGGAGAGCGGCTACGACGGGCTCACCAACGGGGTCAGCCCGCAGGACGAGCTGGACCTCGACCGCGCCACCTTCGACGAGGAGGAATCCCCCGACGACGGGCTGGGACCGACCTACAACGCCACCTCGTGCGGCGGCTGCCACGCCACGCCCCAGAGCGGCGGCAGCAGCCAGGTGGCCGAGCTGCGCGGCGGCAACTGGCACGACGGGCGCTACACCGACCATCCCGGCGGCGGCGTGATCGAGGATCGAGCGCTCGACGCCGCGATCCAGGAGCACGCGCTCCCCTCGGACAACGTGCTGGCGCTGCGCCTCTCGACCTCGACGCTCGGCGACGCCTACGTCGAGGCGGTCGCCGACTCCACCCTCCGGGCGATCGCCGCCCATCAGCCGGCGGAGCTGCGCGGCCTGGCGGTCGAGGTGCCGGTGCTCGAGGCCGGCGGTGCCGCAGCGGTCGGCCGCTTCGGCTGGAAGTGCCAGCACGCGAGCCGGCTCTCCTTCGCCGCCGACGCCTACCTCAACGAGATGGGCGTCACGAGCGAGCTCTTCCCGACCGAGAACACCTCCAGTGGCCGGCCGGTCGACCTCTTCGACGCCGTCCACGACCCCGAAGATCAGGGCGAGGACCTCGAGGCCTTCGTCCGCTTCATGCGCTCGAGCAAGGCGCCGCCGCGGGACGCGGAGCGGGTGGGCCGGCCCGAGGTGCGCCAGGGCGAGGCGCTCTTCCGGCAGATCGGCTGCGCGAGCTGCCACCTGCCCGACCTGGTCACGGCGCCGGCGGGGACGGCGGTCGCGGGCGGCGCCTACACGGTGCCGGAGGCGCTCGGCAACCGGCTCTTCCACCCTTACGGGGACTTCCTGCTCCACGACGTCGGGACCGGCGACGGGGTGGTGCAGCTCGGCGGCGCGGCGACCCGCGACATGCTCCGCACGGCGCCGCTCTGGGGGCTGCGCACGCGCTCGCACCTCATGCACGACGGCTTGAGCCTCACCCTGGAGGAAGCGATCGTGCGCCACGACGGACAGGCGCGGCACTCGGCCGACGGCTATCGCGCGTCGAGTCGGCAGGAGCGGCACCAGGTGCTGGACTTCCTCAGATCGTTGTGAGGAGCGGGTCGCCCCGGTCCCCGAGCGCGGCGGTGCGCTGCGGCTCCGCCGCGCTCGGGACCGGGGACGACAGGATGCCGAGGCCGCGGTCGAACCAAGGTGGTTCGACCGCCCAAGCCCTCCGACGACGTCAGTGGACGCGGGAGAACCGCACCCGGCCTTCGAGTCGCCAGCCGAGGAAGCCGGCGCCGACGAGCGGGATGGGAGTCGAGAAGACCGGGGTGCCGTCGACCCAGAGCTGAAGGACGCCGCCGTCGCCGGCGCCCGCCGCCCTGAAGGTCCCCGTCTTGCCCACGAGCTGGCTCGCCGGCAGGGACCCCACGAGCGGGAAGCCGCCACCACCGGCGAACAGGCCGTAGTACTCGGTCGGCTGGCCCTCCAGGGCGAAGTAGACCTGCTCCGGCGTGCCCGTGTAGTGGATGTTGCCCTGCATGCCGCCGCCGGTGGGGCCGACCGACATGGAAGCGGTGACGTTGGAGTTGACGTAGTTGCCCAGCGCACCGGCGACCTTCTCCTGGGTCTCCTGAATCAGGGCTGCTGCGGCCTCGATCGCCTGCGTCTGGTCGGTGGTCGCGGTTTCGGTGTTTGCCATGATCGTCTCCTTGAGCCTGTTGGAGCGATGACCCGCGGCTCGTTGCGTTCCGGTCATCGCCGTTCGGTTGAGTGGTCGGATCGTCCGACGCCCTGTCCAGTGCGGTCGGATCGAAGGACCTCTCACTCGGAGGCCGCGAAACTTTCGGGGCGCGAGCTCGGAGTCGCCGGCCGCGGCGGCCCGAGGTGCCGGTGCTATCGTGCCCGGCGGTGCCCTGCCCCTCTGCTCGCTCCCTCCACGAGCACCCTGTCCGACGTCGTCGGCGTGTCGCGCCGAGGCTCCTCGCCGCGGCCGGGTTGGCGGCGGCCCTGGCGGCCGGCCCGGCGGCTCCGGCCGCGGCCGGCGAGACGTCCTTGCCGAGCCTCGTCCCCGGCCCGCCGCTCGAGCGCTCGCTCGAGTCCGGGGGAGCGGACCGTCTCCGCCTCGAGCTGGCGGCCGGCAAGCACTGGCTGATCCGCGTCGAGCAGCTCGGAATCGACGTCACGGTAGAGGTGCAGGACGAGCGCGGAGCTCGCCTGCTCGCCGTCGACAGTCCCCTCGGTCGCGAAGGCACGGAGTCGCTGCTCTTCTCCCCCGCGACGAGCGGCGACTTCCGGGTCGAAGTGCGCTGCGACAAGAAGGGAGCGCCGGCCGGGCGCTACGAGATCCGCCTCGACGAGCTGTCCGACGCCACGCGCGGGGACCGGCTCCGGATTCAGGCGGAGACGGCCGTCACCGCGGCCGGTCGGCTCTACGCGAGGCGCGAGAAGGGCGTCGAGGAGCGGGCCGAGGAGGAGCTCCGCGTGGCCCTCGACGCCTGGAAGGCCCTGGGTGACCGACGCCAGGAAGCCCGGACGTGGCAGGTGCTCGGCGGCCTCGCCGAGGATCGTCAGGACTACCGGCGCGCCGCGGACAGCTACGACCGGGCGCTGGCTCTCTGGCGTCGGCTCTCGGACCAGGTCGGGGCGGCGGAGGGCCTGGCCGCGACCCTCGACCGCCTCGGGCTCGCCCACAGCCACCTGGGAGACAACCCCCAGGCCCTGGGCGAGCTCCAGGAAGCCCTCGCGCTGCGCGGGCGGCTGGACCGGCGGCTGGACCGGCGAGATCGCGAGGCCGAGACCCGCAACCACCTCTGCCTCGTCCTACAGCGGCTGGGCCGCTTCCACGCCGCCGGCGAATGCTACGGGCAGGACCTCGCCCTGGCTCGCGAGCTCGACGACACCGAGCTCGAGGCCATCCTGCTCAACAACCTGGGCGGCATCTATCAAAACCTCGGTGAGCCGGCGAAGACGCTGGACGATTTCCAGCAGACCCTGGACCTGCGCCGAGCCATGGGCGATGAGCTGGGCGAGGGGATCGCCTTCAACAACCTCGGCTTCTACTACGGCGGCCTGGGAGAGGTCGAAGAGGGGCTTCTCCAATACGGTCGGGCCCTGGCGATCTTCGAGCGCGTGGGCAACCGCTATTGGCAGGCGCGCACCCTCAACAACGTCGGCTTCGCCTACCTCGAGCTGGGCGACCCGGATCGCGCCCGCGCCTACCTCCTCCGCGCCCTGCCCCTGCGGCGGGAGGTCGGCGACAAGTCCGGCGAGGCCGTGACTCTACGCAACCTGGGACGCGCGTTCGCCGACCAAGGAGACGCGCGCCGAGCCCTCGCCTTGTTTCGCCAGGCCCTCGCGCTGAGCCGCGCGATCGGCGACCCCCGTGGGGCGACGACCGCCAGGAAGCTCCTGGGAGAGCTGCAGCTCTCCGAGCACGAGCCCGCGGCGGCGCGCAGCGACCTCGAGCGCGCCCTCGCGAGCGCGCGAGAGATGGGCCATCGCCGGGAGGAGGCCGAAGTGCTCGACCTCCTGAGCCGGGCCGCTCTCGACCTCGGCGAGCCGGCGCGAGCGCGCGAGCTGGCCGTGACCGCCCGCTATCTCCACCTCGTGGTCCGCGATCCGCTGGGCGAGATCGCGGCGCTCACGGCCCTCGCCCGGGCCGAGCGCCGGTTGGGGCGAACGGCGGCGGCGGCCAAGCATCTCGCCGCCGCCCTCGATCGCCTCGAGAGTCTGCACGGCCGGCTCGGCGACCCCGAGCAGCGGGCCCTGTTTCTGGCCACCGAGCGTGGAGTCTTCGAGCTCGACGTCGATTTCCTCATGGAGCGCCACCGCGAAGCGCCCGCCAAGGGCTACGACGAGGAGGCGCTGGCGGTGAGCGAGCGTGCCCGCTCCCAGTCGCTCCTCGCCCTGCTCGAGCGCGCCGGCGCGAGCCTCGGCCCGGTGGCCGACCCGGAGTTGCGCCAGCGCCTCCGCGACGCGGAGCGGCGCTCGGCGGCCAAGACCCGGCGTCAGCTCCAGGTGCTCGGCGAGGAGCACACCCCGCGGGAGGCCGAAGCCGCCGAGCAGGAGCTCTACCAGGCGCTCACCGACCTCGACAACGTGCGGGCCGAGATCCGCCGCCGGAACCCGCGCTTCCGCGAGCGGAGCCAGCCCCCGAGCCTCCACGCCGCCGCGATCCGCGGGCTGCTCGACCCTCGGAGCGTTCTTCTCGAGTACTTCCTCGGCGAGGAACGTGGCGTTCTCTGGTGGGTCACACCGACCTCGGTCACCTCCTACGAGCTGCCACCGAGGAAGGCGATCGAAGACCTCGCCCGCCGGCTCCACGGAGAGCTCGGCGCCGTCCAGGGTCGAACCCGCCAGACGCAGGAGGATCTCGACTCCCTCGGGCGGCTGCTCCTCGGCCCCGTGGCGGACCGGCTCCGGGACCAGCGGCTGGTGATCGTGCCCGACGGCGCGCTCGCTCTCGTACCCTTCGCGGCCCTCACGCTGCCCCAGGGCCGGGAACCGGTCCTGACCCGCCACGAGGTGGTCTACCTGCCTTCGGCCTCGGTGCTGGCGGCGCAGCGCGCCGAGGCGGGCGCGCGGCAGGTGCCGCGCGGGACCACGCCGGCGAAGACCGTGTCGATCTTCGCCGACCCGATCTTCGAGCGTGACGACCCGCGCATCGAGAAGGCCGCGCCAGGACCGCGGCTCGAGGGCTCACCGGGGCCGGTCGTGGCGCGCCAGGGCGAAGCCGTGGCGCTCGTGCTCCCCGACCTCGACCGGCTGCCCTTCACGCGGCGAGAAGCCGAGGCCATCGCCGGCGTGGTGCCGGCCGACCGGCGCCTGACGCTTCTCGACGGCGATGCGAGACGCACCCCGGTGGTGGACGGCGAGCTGAGCGGCTACCGCATCCTCCACTTCGCGACCCACGGCGTGATCAACGACCGCATCCCGGAGCTCTCGGGACTGATGCTCTCTCAGTTCGACGCCCAGGGTCGCGCCCTCGACGGCTTCGTGGGGCTTCGCGACATCTCGGACCTCGACCTCCGCGCCGGCCTCGTGGTGCTTTCGGGCTGCCGCACCGCCCTGGGCAAGGAGGTGCGCGGCGAAGGGCTGATCGGCCTCACCCGCGCCTTCATGGTCGCCGGCGCCTCGCGCGTGGTGGCGAGCTTGTGGCAGGTCCGCGATCAGGCGACCGCCGAGCTGATGAAGCGCTTCTACCGGGGCATGCTCGCCGAGCACCTGTCGCCGGCCGCGGCCCTGCGCGCCGCCCAGCTGTCGCTGCGCCGGGAGCGACGCTTCAGGGATCCGTTCTTCTGGGCGGCGTTCACCCTCCAGGGCGATTGGCGCCGAGGGGCGGACGGCATCTACCCTGCTTCGGCACCCCACGAACCGTTGTCGCCGGCGGGGTCCTCCCAGGGCAATCCGGGCTCCTCGGTTCCCAGCGAGCTCCACATGGCGAAGATGCAGTTCTTCAGCTTTCCCGGCCGCTTCCAGAACGCGACACAACGCTGCGGCTTGTTGTCCGGCCTGCTGTTGAGGGTGTGGGTCTCCGGGTCGAAGTAGAGCTCTTGCTCGAAGCTGCTGACGTGATCTTCGTCCCGGTACGAGATGAGAAACACTTCCTCGTCCTGCTCGAGTTGCCGCTTGATGTGGACCAGTTTCCCGGGAGGATTCCCGGCGAGCACCTTCCATGCGCCGCAAAACACGCTTCCATCCACGATGCGCCTCCTTTGAGTCGTTCCATGGTTCATGTCTCTCACCCGGTGCCGGGCACGACGCGCAGACGAACTTCACCCGCGGGCTCGACGCCCCCCGCCGTGAGACCCTCGACGGTGATCCGGTACCGCCCGGGCGCCAGGAAGGTCGACGGCAAGGCGACGAGCAGGGTGCCGTAGAGGTTGGGCTCCAGATCCTCGCCGCGCCACAGGACCTGGCCGGCCTGGTCGCCGAGGGTCACGCGATAGCTGGCGGCGCCGACCGTCTCGAGCTCGAGCGAGAGGAGGACGGCGGCCTTCTCGGGGTTCGAGCGAAGCTCCACCTCGCGCGAGCCGGCGCCGCGCACCACTCCGAGCGAGACGACGAGGAAATCGCTCACGGGCCGAGCCAACCCCCCGCTCGCCGCCCCGGCGTTCCGCGCCGCCTCCCGGGTCTCTTCCTGGAGCCGGCGCAGCTCGAGGCGCTGCCGCAGCGCGATGGCCGGCAGCACGACGACGAGGGCCAGGGCCACCGTCACGAGGCCCGCGAGGCTCACGAGCTGGGCCGGCCGGCGACGGCGCAGCCAGGCCAGAAGGCCCAACGCGGTCGTGGTGCGCACCGCGTCCTCGGCCACCACTTCGCGCAGGCCGCGGCGCAGCTCTTCTCCCCAGCGAGCCTTCTCCAGGCAGTCGGCGCACTCGAAGAGGTGCTCTTCGAACAGCGCCTCCTCCTCGGCCGACAGCCGGCCGGCCAGGTAGCGGTCGAGGATCTCGTCCTCGTCGATCCGGGGATGGTCCATCATCGAGCCTGCTCCTCCCAGAGCCGGCGGAAGCGCTGCCGGGCGCGGTGGAGGACGCGGTAGAAGTGCTCCGCCCCGAGGTCCAGGTCGGCGCAGATGCGCTCGGCGCTCTCCTCTGCGATGTAGTACCGCAGGAGCACCTCCCGGTCGCGCGCGACGCCGAGCTCGGCGAGCAGGTCGCGAGTCAACCGTACCCTCTCGGAGCGCAACAAGGCGGCGAGGGGGTCCGGCCGGCTCTCGTCGGCGGCATCGGGCGGCTCGGCCATCGTCCGCTCCAGCGCGTAGCTCCGGCGGCGGTACCGCTGGGTGCTGAGGTTCTTGGCCAGGGCGCGCAAGAAGCTGCCGAGACGCTCGGGCTCCCGCACCTCGTGCCGGCGGATCTTGTCGAGCGCCAACATCAGGGTTGCCTGGTAGAGGTCTTCGGCATCGGCTTCGTCCCGGGTGTAGCGGCGGGCCAAGAAGCGCAGCGCGCCGCCATAGCTCTCGACCAGCTCGGCCTCGGCCCGCGTCTCGCCCGCGGCGATGCGGCGAACCAGGTCGGCGGCGGAAACGGCATCCAGCGTGCTCACCGTGGGAGCGTGGCCTCCAGGTCGCGTCGGCCTCCCCTCCCAACCAAGAGGTGCGGCGATAAGGCCCGACCTCCCAGCTCTTCGGATACCGAGGGCTCCCCGTCGCGGTCGCGGGCGGATGGGAGGTAGATGAGGCCGATCGCGATGGTGCGGTCCTCTGGACGTTCGTCGGGATCCCGGGGTGGGGGCGCGACGTCAGGCTAGCACAGCCCGCACGCTTCTACGGCTCTGCTTCATCGAGAGGGTCGCGAAGTCGTTGCTGCGGCTTCTTGCCCCATGGCGCGACGGCGACCGGCCGCGGGGTGGACGTCACGACCGGCGGCGTCACACCGTTGGGCCACCAGTGGTCTGGCTGTATGGAGGAGCCGCCGAAGCGCCTCGAGACGCCGGAGGATTTTCGCCGTTTCTTCGCCGAGTGCGATGCGAGGGCGGGCGCAGGGCGTGAGCCGGACTGGGAGGACCATCGGAGAGCGCTCGAGAGCGCCCTTCGCTCCGGGGCGTCGGACCCGTGATCTTCGTCGACACCCATCTCTTCGTCTACGCCGTCGGTCGCGACCACCCCCTCAAGGAACCGGCCCGGGCTTTCTTCCAGAAGGCCGCTCAACGTGCTCGCGACCTCGGCGGAGGTGCTCCAGGAGCTCCTGCACATCTACCTTCCGGCGGGCGCCTCGCCACCCTGGACGCCGCGCTGGAGCTCGTCCGGGGCGCGATCGGGGAGGTCTGGGAGCTGGTGGCGGAGGACGTATCCCTTGCCCGCTCCTTCGCCGACCGTTAGGGCTCGTCATGAAATAACTGCTGCATTCGGTCACCAATCCATCCCTCCTCGCGGCGTTGCGCTCCCTGCGGCGTAGGCCCGGCTATGCCTCCGTCGCGCGCCTTGCGAGAATGGCGCCTTGGCGCCCTCGGTGCAAGCAGTTATTTCATGGCGAGCCCTTACCCGCACCTGACGGTGCGGGACTTGGTGCATCTGGCGTGCTGCCGCCGACGCAACGTCAGGCGCGTCGAGACCTTCGACCGCGGCCTGGCGGCGGCGTTCAAGGCGCGCTGGAGATCGCTCGGTTCCTCGGCGGGGCAAAGACGGTGTGCTCCTTCAAGGTGCTCCTGCAAGGTGCCGGCCGAATTTCCCGCTGCCGGCCAGCCAGGAGATTGCCAATCTCGCGTGGAAGATGGCAAAATGAGCCGTCAGGAGCTTGGTCATGGACACCACCCTCGACCGTTTCGGCAGGATCGTCATTCCCAAGCGAGTCCGCGATGCCCTGGGGCTCG
The DNA here is from genome assembly GCA_963837945.1 of uncultured Acidobacteriota bacterium. Lineage (GTDB taxonomy): Bacteria > Acidobacteriota > Thermoanaerobaculia > Multivoradales > DATKCC01 > CAVUBL01. The sequence goes on along the minus strand of CAWIQD010000006.1, from coordinate 51,502 downwards.
GTGCCGGGTCCATCCTCGAGATCGACGAGGCCGGCGGCAGGATCATCCTCAGAGTGCGGCGGAAGGAGCCCGACCTGGTGCGCGAGGACGGGGTTCTGGTCTACACGGGTGAGCCGGTGGCCGAGATCGAGGAAGCCGTGGAGGCCCAGCGCCGCAGTCGCTCACGCGACGTCGCCGCGTGGAGGACCCCATGAAGGTGCTGCTCGACACGTCGACCCTGGTGGCCGCCCTCGTCCGATCTCATCCCCGTCACTCCGACTCTCGTCCCTGGCTCGCGCGAGCGCTGGCAGGCGAGGTGGCTCTCGTCCTCGCCGCGCACACCCTGGCCGAGCTGCACGCAACGCTCACCATGCTTCCCATGCGGCCCCGGATCTCTCCCCAGACGGCCCTGCGGCTGCGGGAAGAGAGCCTGCCGGCGACGACGGAGATCGTGGACCTGACCGCCGACGAGTACCGGCGGGTCGTCGGGCAGATGGCCGGGCTCGGCCTGGCCGGAGGCATCGTCTACGACGCCCTCATCGCCCGCGCAGCGGAGATCGCCGGAGTGGACCGCCTCGTGACGCTCAACGAGAGCGACTTCCGCCGCGCCTGGCCGGACGGAAGGGACCGGATCACGGGGCCCTGACGGATCGAGCAGCTCGATTCGGGCCTCCAGCAGCCCGACCACTTGGAGGGCGCGAGCCCGGGCAGCGACGACCTCACCGGCCTGTTCGACCGCACCGGCTTCCCGCCCTGAGCGGTCGGCGAGGGGGCGGGCTCGGGCTACGCGGGTGGGGTGGGCTAGAGCCGATAGCGCAGGGCGAGGCTGACGCCGGCGGTGTCGAGGTCGGCCTCGGTCCCGGCGATGTCGAGGTCGAAGGTCTCCGCGGAGCGGCGGATCACGGCCAGCCCCGAGTCGGTGCGCACCTCGCCCAGGTCCGTGTAGCGTCCGGCGAGCTCGAGCTCGAGGACTTCGGTGAGGCGGAAGGAGATCCCGGCCCCGGCGGTCCAGGCGAAACCCGTGTGCCGGCCGCCCTGGACGATGGTGGCGGCGTCGAGCCCGAGTGCGGGAAATCCGTAGGTCACGTCGCCGATCTCGTTCCGGGCCGCGCCGAGGCCGGCGGTCACGAACGGCTGGAGGCGCCAGCCCGGGCGGCCGAGGTCGACGCCGACGTTCACCAGGGCGGCGAGCGACTCGGCGTCCGCGTGGACCGGCTGGTCGTCCGAGGCGCCGAGGAAGTTCGCAGTGGCGTCGAGCTCGAGCCCCGGCCGGCTGACCAGCGCGAGCTCGACGCGAGCCCGCGCCCCCAGCTCGGCCCCGATCCCGACCTCCAGCGCCACGGACTCCCCGAAGTCCCCGCGCGCCCCGATCGGCCGACCAGCGAGATCGTCGACACAACCGAACAGGGCCGGAGGGCTCTTGCTCGAGCAGTCCAGGTCCCGGAACGTCGTGTCCCCGCTCTGCTCGTAGCCCACGGCGCCGCGCACGTAGAACGGCGGCGCGGCCCGGGCCACGGCCGGCATCAGCAGGAAGGCGCACGCCAGGGATGGGGCGAGGGCCAGGCGGCGAGAACGCAGGGAGCTCATGGAGGCGGATCGTAACAGTGAGCCTCGGCCGGCCGCGCGAACGCCGCCTCGCGGGTGCTTTCGACGTCAGAAGATCCTCACCAGCGCTCCCCAGCCCGTGCCGATCCGGTTGCCGGTGCCGGGCGGCGTCCAGGTCGCGGCCCCGGTGGCGTACCTACCGGGAGGAAGTGCCTGGCACCTTGTCCGGCACCTTGTCCGGAACCATGAGCGAGCGCGACGAGGCCCTCAAGCGCAAGGAGACCGAGGCGCTCACGACCAAATAGTAAGTTGACTTAGTCCATGACTTAGTCTAGCGTCGGTTCATGACGAGTGCGCTCCGAGAGGTCAACGTCCACGAGGCAAAAACACACCTCTCCCGGCTGTTGCGGCGGGTCGCCGCCGGCGAGGAGATCGTGATCGCCCGCGCCGGCGTACCCGTTGCCCGGCTCGTGCCTGTCGAGCAACGACCAGCACGAGTCTTCGGAATCGACCGCGGCCGCTTCGAAGTTCCCGAGGATTTCGACGCCCCGCTGCCCGAGGGTCTCCTCCGGGATTTCGAGGGGTGAAGATCCTCCTCGACACCCACGTCTGGCTCTGGCTCCAGACGAGCCCAGAGCGCCTGTCGAACCGAGCGCTCGAGCAACTACGCGATCCGGAGAACGAGCTCTACCTCTCCGCGGCCAGCGGGTGGGAGATCGCGATCAAGCACGCGCTTGGGAAGCTGCCGCTCCCGGAGCCGCCGGACCGCTACGTGCCGAGCCGGCTCGCCGCGAGCGGCGTGACTCCGCTGGCGGTGGAGATGCGGCACACGCTCCACGTGGCCAGCCTCCCGACCCACCACCGCGATCCCTTCGACCGCCTCCTGATCGCGCAGGCCCAGCTCGAGCAGATGGCGGTGATGACGGTCGACTCCCAGATTCGGACCTACGGCGTGGAGGTCCTCCCCGCCGACGGAGCGGCCTGAGTACACCGTCGCAGAAATACGGTCACGTAGCGAGGACGCCGAGGCGCCGCCCCGGGCACCGCCGCGCGACCAAGGCATACCCGAAGGTCTGTCGCAGGGGGCGCTACGCTGCTGTGGTGGATGCGGCGGCGTCCGAATGCAACCATATTTCTGCTTCGGGTGGGACGGGTTGACATGCGAATAAGACCCGGATAAAAATCTCGCCGCCATGGAGACTCCTTCGTACACCGCCTTCGACCTCGATCGCCGCATCGCCTCCGGACCGCTCGCCGACGTGGCTCTGAGGGTGCGGGAGAGGGTGGCGGGGGAACGCCCTCACGACGTGCTGGTGTTCGACGACGCTACCGGCCGCGTGGTCGACCTCTACCTGGAGGGGACGCCGGAGGAGGTCGCCGCCCGCTATGCTCCCCGGCCCGCGACCGCGGCCACGGAGGGAGGCAGCGCCGCCGGCGAGACGATGGCGCCACGGCGCCGCGGCCCGGGGCGCCCAAAGCTGGGCGTGGTCGGCCGCGAGGTCACCCTGCTGCCGCGGCACTGGGAGTGGCTCGGCTCGCAGCCCGGGGGCGCCTCGGTGACGCTGCGCAAGCTGGTCGAGCGGGCGCGCAAGGAGAACGCCGGGGCGGACCGGGTGCGGCGCGCGCGCGAAGTGGCGTACCGGTTCCTGTCCGCCATGGCCGGCGACCGGCCCGGCTTCGAGGAGGCGACCCGCGCGCTCTTCGCGGGCGACCAGGAGAAGTTCGAGGCGCAGACCGGGTGCTGGCCGGCCGACGTGCGCCGCTACGCCCGCAAGCTCGCGGCCGAGGCGTTCTCCGCTGCCGGCTGACCCGCAGTGAGGATGCGATGCATGACCTGACCGAAGGCTCGATCCCGGGTCTCCCACAGCGACGACAGCCCCGACGACGAGTCACCTACATCGAACTCGGAGTGGGTCGTAAACCTAGAGAAGCTTCGCCTCAAACCGACGAGGCGTCTGAAGCGTCTCCGGCGCCACGGGCCGCTGGTCCCCCGCCCACGCCGACCGATCGCGGCTGCGCTCCTCGGAACGGCGACTCCAGACCGCCAGATTCATCGGATGCCCCCCGCATCCCCTCGTTCCCCTTCCCACCCCACGGGGGGGAAGGGGACGGTTGACCGGATGCCCCCCGCAACCCCTCGATCCCCTTCCCACCCCACGGGGGGGGAAGGGGACGCCCCCACCCTCTCGGGCTGTTTCTCGAGGAACTCGGCTCGTTCGTCACGATTCTGGCCTGATCAGACATCTAGTGGTCCGTCAACCTTCAATTGACGGGTGCCGACGGTCCTTCACGCCGCTGGCGGCGTGGCTCCTCCTCGACGTAGGCCCCGCTACGCCTGCGTCGGAGTGCCTGGCCAGCGCCGCGAAATCCTCGCCGGATACCTCTGTCAAATGAAGATTGACGGACCACTAGACGTCCACTAAGGTCGTAGAAGTCCGCGTCCCTTGACAGCTGAAGCGGCGCGGCGGCCCTCGCCGGAGGCTCCGGTTTCGGCTTGCCCTCTCTATCTCCGGTAGCGAGCCGCGAGCCGCAGCGGATGGGTAACCGGCAGATGACCTACGACCAGACGGGTTCCTCGTAGGCCATCACGACGAGAGAGTCTCCGTCCTGCATCTCGTAGTCTCGGGTGTGATCGTCGCGCCGGCCCAGGCGCCTTCGGCACGGAGGATTCAGCACGAGGGCCTGAGGAGCTGCCTCGCTCCGGACCGTTCGGAACCCGACGAGCGTGACAGCCTCCGGGGACCGAGCCAGGTCCGAGAAAATGCCTTCGAACGTGCTCCCGATCCACCTTGCTAAGACCGGCGTGATGTAGATTTCATTCGAACGTTCGGTGGCGGTTAGGAGCTCTTGGAACGTATGGGTGATGCCCGGGCTGACCACGGCCTGGGCCAACAGCTTCTCGGAGAGATCCTGAATGGAGACGAACTCGACGCTCGGAATGCGCGAGAAGTGCTCACAGCTCTGAGAGTCGAGAACTTCCACCACTTTGTGGAGATCAGGGGCTGCGTCCTCTGCAGCGAGGGCGGTCACCAGGGATCTTTGGTCGGAAGTGCGGGGATTCACGCCGCCAGCGCGGTCTGCGAGGATGAGCAAGCTGGAGAACGAGCCGATGCCGGCATCTTCGAGCACGCGGCGCCGCGACGCATCCCCATGGAAGAACTCGACGCCGTCATCGTCGCTGTGGGCCTTCCGACCTCGCGCGACGTCGTCTGAGGCCGGGTCATAGATGATCGTGGCGTGGAACCTGTGGTGCCGAGAGATGACCGGATCGCGGAGTTGATCGAGGACCGCCTCCGCCTGTCTGTTCCATCCGCAGATCCCCACGCGAATGTGGTCGGCCTCGCAAGGCGATTGCTTCGACTCGAGGGCGTGGGTAGAGGGCTCTTCGCCGTGAGTCTCCACTGGAGCCCGACGGCCGGTCGTGGAACGACCTGCTCGTCGTGCTCGCCAGCCGGTCAGGGAGGCGGCACAGTCTGCCAGGAATATGATGTTGTCCCCCTCGTGCATCCGGGTACCGCAGCCTCCTTCCCGCTTCCTCGGGTTGACGACGAGTCGCCCGTCGCCTGATTGTTGCAGGCCGATCATCAGGATTTCCGCCCGAGCCAACCGCAACTGGACTTCGGTATAGGACAGACCTTCCATTTTCCGCGGTAGGGGCGCCACGTAAATCTCTTGAGACCTCCGGCCAAAGGTCAGTAACTCGTCGTAGACCTTGGCGATGCCGGGGGTGATCAACGCTTGGCTCAACATTCTGGCGCCAAGCTCGTTGATCTGAACGATTTCGTCAGCGGAGCTCTCTCGGAGATGTTCGAGGATCTCGGGGCTCTCGGCTTCGACTATAGTTCGTACCCGCGACTCGAGGCTCTCGATCGCGAGGGTCGTCGCAATGGCTTCCAAATCCTTCTTTCCTTCGTCGTCGGGCTCGCCGAGTATGAGAGCGCACTCGGCCGTGGCAACGTCGGCCCGCTCGAGTGTCCGTGAGCTCGCCGGCTCGCCCTCCACGGTCCAGGCCTGTCGGTAGCTCCAGTTGTTCGTCAGTCGCACCTTCCGCTTGTCACGTGTGATGACCACGACAGGAGGCTTCCTGCGGAGGTCCTTGCTGCGCAACTGCGCGAGAATGCGTTCGGTGCGGAGAGACCAACCGACGATGACCGCATGCCCCTTGAGCCGGATACGTCGCCAAGGCTTCGGGCGCAGGCTCTTGACATCCAGGACTCTTTCCAGGAGAAGAGTCACGATCGAAGCGGTCAAGAAGGTGACGACGGCGACACCGAACGTGAGGATGAGGATCGCCACGATATTTCCCGTGAGCGTGATCGGGTATTCCGATTCGAGGCCGCTGAAGAGATAGTGCAGGATGGCGATGGACGACTTCCCGAGGGTGCGGAACGCACTGTTCTCGCCGCTCTCGATGAGGTACATCAAAGCGGAGCCGACCAGCCACACGACCAGGAGCAGCAGGATCGTCCGACCGATCATGAACTGGTGGATGAAGTAGGCGAACCGGGACAGCCGGAGGAGCACCAGGAGCGGCGTCAGTAGGATGATTGTGGGTATCGCGTAGTGACGGGCAAGCCTGAAGATGCGATTGAACCTGCTCGAGTGTCGCCGTTGGTAGTCGATTGCTACCGGGTTGGCGGGGATAGTGATCTTGTCCAGGCCGGTCGTGGGAGTGAGGCCAGCCAAGAACGGGAGCCTTTGCTCGTCGGCATGTGCGGCCAGATGATAGAGGGCATCCAGGAGGTTGTCGATCGCACCCGGCCCAACTTGCTTGCCTGTGACCAAAAGCGCTGTCGTCCCAAGTGTGCGCACGCTGTGCTTGGTATGACTGTAGGCGGTGTAGGGAATGTCGGTGATTGAAAAGAAGGGGTATTTCATCGCAATTCGATCGGCGATGTCCGCATCGACTGCGAGTAGCGTCGCTACGTTGTCCCGGAGTATGGGCGCGAGGCGGTGATCAGGTGCGGCGCTGCTCAGGAATGCGATGTCAAGCTCTCTTCTGCGGAGCTTGTCCAGCATCTCCTGGATGGTCATCGAATACCTCTCGAGGTGCCCTGGGCGAGCCTCGAGCTCCTCGAGGAGCGTGAGCGCTTGAGACGCGGTGCCGCTCCCGGCTGGACCGATACCGACCCCGAGGCTACCCGGTACGGCAAGGATGTCCGAGACGGAGTGGAATCCCAGCTCTTTGCGGGCGATGATCTGCACGGGCTCGGTATAGAGCGCCGCGATCGCCGAGAAGGAGCGAGTCTCGAAGTGCTCGAGGAAGGCGACATCCCCCTGGACCAGAGCGACCTGAGCTTTCCGATCTCGCAGCAACTGAACGTTCTCATACGATCCAGCGGTCTCGCGCACTTCGATCCGCGAGGGCGCCCCACTCTCCTTGAGCCTGCTTGCGAGCAGACTCGCGAGCTCGTAATAGGTTCCGCCCTGCGGTCCAGAGGCGAAGACATACGATGGACGAGGCTGGGCGTTGGAGGTGGCGGCTGCCACTAAGAACAAGGCGGCGAAAAGATGGGCAGCGTTCCTGATTTGCGTCCCGATTCCGGGATCGCTACGAGCCGGGAGTCGGCGGTCGGTGGCCGAAAGCCGAGAGGAGATGTGAAACACGATGCTCGCCTCTCCGAGAGGAGTCTGTCCACCGTCCGCCCGGCTCACGTCGGTTTCGGCGGCTGGAGGAATCGTCTGTCAAAAAATATGGTAACACAGAGATGTCCGCAGCGAGCTACGGCATTGAGTCCTTGACCTCCGATAGGCGGTGCCCCGACAATCTCCGCATGGGTCGCTTCCAAGGCTCGCGAGAAGTTGAATCCGCCGTCGGGACGCACCCGCTTCTCTGTGTGGTCCTCGCCGTGGCGACGCTCGTCTTCCCTGCGCCTCCGTCCCACGCTATGGCTGAAAGGGCGGCCGACGCCCCGCCGCTCGAGCATCGCGCGCGGGTCACCCTCGTTCCCGCCGAACACCGCCTGGCGGTGGTGGACGAGATGCGCCTTCCGGCGGGCCGGAGCGAGGTGCGCTTCGCCCTGCACGCGGGGCTCGCGCCCGAAGTGGCGATGCGGGGGGTCTCCCTCGAGGTGCTGCCGGGGCCGGTGACGGCCAGACTTCTCGATCCCGACCTCGAGGGGCCCGGCGGGTCGCCCTTCCCGCCGCGAGCTCCGGAGGTCGTGGTGTATGCGCTCCGGGCGGCGAGCGGAGTGCTGCCGCGGGCCGTCACGGTGCGCTACGGCGGCGTCATCCATCACCCCCTGGAGGCGGCGGGGGAGGAGTACGACCGCTCGTTCCGCGAGACAGCCGGCACGATCCAGGAGGACGGGGTCTTCCTCGCCGGCTCGAGCTTCTGGTTGCCTCGGCTGGGATCTCGGTTCGAAACCGGCCTCCTGACCTTCGCCCTCGACGTCACCCTGCCCGCCGGGTGGGACGCGGTGAGCGAAGGGCGACGCGCCGAGCACGAGACCGATGCCCAGGGCACCCGCGTGCGCTGGGTGCAGGAGACGCCGGTGGAGGAGGCGCACCTGGTGGCGGCGCCCTTCACCGTGTACCAGCGCCAGACCGGGGAGGTGACCACCTACGCCTACCTGCGCCAGGCCGAGGAGGGGCTTGCCGGCCGCTACCTCGAGGCCGGCGGCCAGTACCTGGAGATGTACGACCGGATGATCGGACCCTACCCGTACCCGAAGCTGGCGCTGGTGGAGAACTCCTGGGAGACCGGCTACGGCATGCCGTCGTTCACCTTGCTGGGGCCGACGGTGCTGCGCCTGCCGTTCATCCTCCGCTCCTCCTGGCCGCACGAGATCCTCCACAACTGGTGGGGCAACGGGGTGTTTCCGCCGGCGGACGGCGGCAACTGGAGCGAGGGGCTGACCGCCTACCTCGCCGATCACCTGAGCAAGGAGCAGAGCGGTCAGGGCGCCGAGTACCGCCGGGACCTGCTGCAGCAGTACGCCGACTACGTGCGCTCGGGCAACGACTTCCCTGTGGCCGAGTTCCGCTCGCGCCACTCGGGGGCGACGGAGGCGGTGGGCTACGGCAAGACGGCCATGATCTTCCACATGCTGCGCCGCCGCCTCGGCGACGCCGCCTTCGTCGCAGGGCTGCGGAGCTTCTACCGCGACCACCTGGGCGAACGCGCCACCTTCGACGACCTGCGGCGGGCCTTCGAGCCGGCCGGCGGCGTGCCCCTGGCCGGATTCTTCGACGCCTGGATCGAGCACCCCGTGGCACCGAAGCTGGAGCTCACCTCGGCGCGCACAGAGAAGACGCCCTCGGGATGGCAGGTGGAAGTGGGGCTGGCCCAGAGCCAGCCCGGGATGCTCTTCCCTTTGCGCGTGCCGGTGGCGGTGACGGTCGAGGGCGAGGCGACGGCGCGCGTCTTCGAGATCGACCTCGACGGCGCCCGGGCCGACGGCGCCTTCGCCGTCCCGGGCCGGCCGCTCCGCCTCGCCGCCGACCCGGCGTTCGACCTCTTCCGGCGCCTCGACCCGCGGGAGGTGCCGCCGTCGCTCGGCGCGCTGTTCGGGGCGGCGAAGGCGACCCTGGTGCTGCCGGCCGCGGCGCCGGCCGAGCTCGCCGCCGCCTACGGCGACCTCGCCGCGGCGTGGGGCGGAACCCGGGGCGGCGACGTGGCGGTGGTGCGCGACGCGGAAATCGACTCCCTCCCCACGGATCGCGCGGTCTGGGTGATCGGCTGGGAGAACCGCTTCCGGCCGCGCATGGCCGCCGCCCTCGAGCCCCTCGGCGCCAGGCTCGGCGAGGCGTCGCTCGCGATCGGGGAAGAGACCTTCGCCGCGGCCGACCGCTCGGTGGCCGCCGTCGCCCGCCTCCCGGCGGCGCCGGACCGGGCGGCCCCGGAGCGCGTCCTCGCCTTCGTCGCCGCCGACCGCGCCGCGGCGGTCGCCGGCCTCGCGCGAAAGCTCCCCCACTACGGCAAGTACGGCTACCTGGCCTTCGAGGGCGACGCGCCCGACAACGTCGCCAAGGGCTCGTGGAAGCCCGTGGGCTCGCCGCTGGATCGGGTGCTGGTCTTCGGAGATGGGCCACCCCCGCCGGCCGCCCCGCTCCCGATGCGGGCGCCCCTGGCGGAGCTGCCGCCGGGATCATGAGCGTCCGTCTCGCCCCGGGTTGGCCCGGGCTCGCCCCGCGCTGGACCTCGAGCGCCAAGGCCGGCATCGGCACGGCGCTGCACCGCGAGAGCCGGGTCTGGTTCACCGTCAGCCACGGGATTCTCAACGAGATCTACTTTCCCCGCGTCGACCAGGCCTGCACCCGAGACCTGGGCCTCCTGGCCACGGACGGAGAGACGTTCTTCTCCGAAGAGAAGCGCCACACTCGGCACCAGACGACGTGGCTGGCCGAAGGGGTTCCGGCCTTCCGGCTGGTGAACACGTGTGTCGAGGGCCGGTACCGCACCGAGAAGGAGGTCCTCACCGACCCGGCCCGGGCGGTGCTCCTGCAGCGCACGCGCTTCGCCGCTCTGACCGGCCGGGTCGACGACTACCACCTCTACGCGCTGCTCGCGCCGCATCTCGCCAACCACGGTGCCGGCAACACGGCGTGGGTCGGGGAGCACGAGGGGCGGGCGATGCTGTTCGCCGAGCGCGACGGCCGCGCCCTCGCGCTCGCTTGCTCCACCGGCTGGCGAGCGCGCTCGGTGGGCTTCGTAGGCGTGTCGGACGGCTGGCAGGACCTGACCGCCCACAAGCGGCTGAGCTGGGCCTACGAGCGGGCGGAGAACGGCAACGTGGCCCTGGTCGGCGAGGTCGGCCTTCCCCGCGACGGTGGTGAGCTCGTGCTGGCACTGGGCTTCGGCGCCGAGGCGGCCGAGGCGGCGGCGGCTGCGGCCGCCAGCCTCGACGACGGCTTCGGCCGGGCGCGGGAGCGATACGTCGAGCAGTGGCAGAGCTGGCAGGCGTCCCTGCGCCCCATCCAGGCCACGTCCGGAGAAGGGCGCGACCTCGACGCGACGAGCGCGGCCGTCATCCGCACCTGCGAGTCCAAGGAGCACCCCGGCGGCATCACGGCGAGCCTCTCGCTGCCCTGGGGCTTCTCCAAGGGGGACGACGATCTGGGCGGGTATCACCTGGTGTGGCCCCGCGACCTCGTCGAGGTGGCGGGAGCGCTCGTCGCCGTCGGAGCGGTCGCCGATGCGAAACGGGTGATCGGCCTCCTGCGGGCCACGCAGGCGGACGACGGCCACTGGCCGCAGAACATGTGGACCGACGGCCGGCCGTACTGGGGCGGGGTGCAGCTCGACGAGACGGCGCTTCCCATCCTGATGGCCGACCAGATGCGGCGCGGCGAGCTCCTCAGCCCTGGCGAGCTCGACTCGCTCTGGCCGATGGTTCGGCGGGCGGGCGCCTACCTCGTGACCCACGGTCCGGTGACGCTCCAGGACCGCTGGGAGGAGGATCCCGGGTATGCCCCGTTCACCTTGGGGGCGACGGTCGCGGCGCTTCTGGCGGCGGCGGACATCGCGGAGGACGCCGGGGAGACGGCCGCCGCTCGCTACCTCCGCGAAACCGCCGACGCCTGGAACGACTCGATCGAGCGCTGGACCTTCGTCACCGGCACCGGCCTGGCCCGCCGGCTGGGCGTGGCGGGCTACTACGTGCGGATCGCGCCGCCCGACATCGCCGACGGCGCCTCGCCGGCGTCGGGCTTCGTGCCCATCAAGAACCGGCCCCCGGGGGAGAGCGACGAGCCGGCCGCCCACATCGTCAGCCCTGACGCTCTCGCCCTCGTCCGCTTCGGGCTGCGGGCGGCCGACGACCCGCGCATCCTCGACACCGTCAAGGTCATCGATGCCTTGTTGAGGGTGGAGATGCCCGGCGGTCCGGCCTGGCACCGCTACAACGACGACGGCTACGGCGAGCACGCCGACGGCGGGCCCTTCGACGGCACCGGCATCGGTCGCGCCTGGCCGCTGCTCACCGGCGAACGCGCCCACTACGAGCTCGCCGCCGGCCGGACCGCGGAGGCCCGAAGGCTCCTCGGCACCCTGGCTTCGTTCGCCAACGAGGGCGGGATGATCCCCGAGCAGCTCTGGGATTCGCCGGACCTCCCGGAGCGCGAGCTCTTCTTCGGACGGCCGTCGGGCTCGGCGATGCCCCTGGTCTGGGCGCACGCCGAGTACCTCAAGCTGCGCCGTTCCCTCCGCGAGGGGCGGATCTTCGACCTGCCGCCGCAGCCGGTTCGGCGCTACCAGGTGGAGCGGCGCAGCTCGCCCCACTGCCTCTGGCGCTTCACCCAGAAGTGCCGCACGCTCCCGGCCGGCAAGGTGCTCCGCATCGAGACCTCGGCCCCGGCACGACTGCACTGGAGCGTGGACGGTTGGGCGAGCCTCCACGACACCGATACGTGCGACTCCGGGCTCGGGCTGCAATTCGCCGACCTGCCGACGGCCGGGCTGCGCCCGGGACGCGAGATCGTCTTCACGTTCTACTGGCCGCAGGCGGGGCGCTGGGAAGGGGTCGACTTCACCCTTCCGGTGATTTGAGCGCCCCCCGATCGCGAGCCTGTTTCTGAACCACGGTGCCAAGGCGGCGGGATCGCGCGGGTAAAATCGAGGGATTCCCAGGAACAGAGCCCCGATGAGCGACGACTCGCACCGCCCCGAGAGCCCGACCCCGTCCGCCCAGCCCACCGGTGCCACCGCTGCGCCTCTCAACCCGCCCCCGTGGCCCGTGCGCTGGGGCGTGCTGGCGCCGGTGAGCTTGGCGATGTTCGGCAACTACTACGCCTACGACGCCATCGGCCCGCTGGCCGACACCCTGCAGCGCCTCCTGGGCTTCACCGACACCCAGATCGGCACCCTCAACGCCATCTACAGCTTTCCCAACATCATCATGGTGCTGGTCGGCGGCATCATCGTCGACCGCATCGGCACTCGCAAGGCGACCCTGCTGTTCACGGCCATCTGCGTGGTGGGCACCGTGGTGACCGCGCTCTCGCCCTCGTTCGCGGTCATGGCCTTCGGACGGCTCCTGTTCGGGCTCGGCGCCGAGTCGATGATCGTCGCCGTCACCGTGGTCATCGGGCAGTGGTTCGTCGGGCGCCAGCTCGGCTTCGCCTTCGGCCTGAACCTCTCGCTCGCCCGGGCCGGCTCCTACGGCGCCGACATGTCGCCGACCGTGGCCAAGCCGCTCTACGACGCCGGCTGGCAGCCGCCTCTCTGGCTCTCCGCCGCGATCATGGTCGCGGCCCTCGCCGCCGTCGTCGTCTACTACCTCCTGGAGCGCTGGGCCGAGACCCGCTACGACCTGGCGCGGCCGGCGTCGCCCGATCGCATCGTGTGGGGCGACCTGGTGCGCTTCGACCGCTCGTACTGGTACCTGGTGGGCCTGTGCGTCACCTTCTACTCGGTGATCTTCCGCTTCCGCAGCACCTTCGCCATCAAGTACTTCCAGCACGCCCACCACCTGCCCCTCGACGTGGCGGGCCAGATGAACAGCTACGTCTTCCTGGCCGCCATCTTCGCGACGCCGGTGTTCGGCCTGCTCGCGGACCGGATCGGTCTGCGGTCGCTCCCGATGGCGGGGGGGAGCTTCCTGCTCTTCCTCACCTTCCCGCTCCTCGCCTACACCCGGGTGGACCTCTGGGTCTCGACGGCCCTGCTCGGCGTCGCGTTCTCGTCGCGTTCTCGTTGGTGCCGGCGATCATCTGGCCGGCGGTGCCGTACCTGGTCTCCGCCAACCGCCTGGGCACCGCCTACGGCCTGATGACCATGCTCCAGAACATCGGTCTCTTCACCTTCAACCTCGCCGCCGGCGGGCTCAACGACTGGGCGGGGGCGAGCGCCGAGCACCCCGGCGGCTACACCCCGATGCTCTGGATGTTCGGCCTCCTGAGCCTCCTCGGCTTCGTCTTCGCGGCGGCGCTCAGAAAGCGCGAGACCGGTCCCGACGGCTACCACCTCGAGCGCCCCAAGCCGCGCTCCAAGCTGATCGACGCGGCGTCGTAAGGGGAAGAGCCCGTCCGCGCCGGCAGGAGGCCACCTGGCGGCGGAAGTGCGAGCGGGGGCCCCATGGCGCGGACGTCCTGGGGCGCCGGGCGCCCGGGCCTCGCCTCAGAAGATCCTCACCAGCGCTCCCCAGCCCGTGCCGATCCGGTTGCCGGTGCCGGGCGGCGTCCAGGTCGCGGCCCCGGTGGCGTACCCGGTGTGGTTGTACCAGTACAGGTTACCGTCGCGCTTCAGCGCGTAGATCAGCCCGTCGCCGCCCGAAAAGGCGCTCGCCGCGTCGTTCCAGCCGTTGCCGATCTTCACGCCCGTGGCGCCGTTGGACCAGGTGAACGATCCATCGAAGCGCCCATCGTGGTGATACCAGTACAGGTCCCCCTTCGCGTCGATCGCGTAGATGGCGCCTTCGCCGCCGGCGAACACGATCCGCATGCCGCCCCATCCGGTGCCGACCTTCTTTCCGGTCCCTCCGTTCGCCCAGGTCTCGCTGCCGTCCTCGTATCCCAGGTGCCGGTACCAGAGCAGGTCGCCGTGCTCGTCGACCATGTACACGATGCCGTCGCCCGCGCCGAAGGCTTGCCGTGCTGCCTGCCAGCCGTTTCCGACCTTCTTCCCGCCGAGCCAGGCCGTCGATCCGGTGGCGTGCCCCAGGTGCTTGTACCAGTAGAGGTCACCTCGGCTGTCGACCCGATAGACCACTCCGTCGCTTCCACTGGGGTCACCCTTGAAGACCCGCAGCCCTTCGTTCCAGCCATTTGCGACCGATATGCCCCGGTCCTGGTTCGCCCAGTTGAACGAGCCGTCGTGGGCTCCTTGATGGAAGTACCAGGAGAGGGTCCCGTCCTCGGCGATGCCGTAGATCGGCACGCCCGCGACGGTCAGTGGCCCTCCGGTCACCGTTCCGACCTGGGCTTGGAAGGGAAGCGCCCCAACGAACAACCATGTTGCGACGAAGAGGACAGTCTTCACGTGGACTCCTTGATCGTGCGATCCGGTCGAGACCCGTCCGAGAGTGAGCGGGTCTCCGCGCAGGGAGGGAACCGTCTCGAGTCTGCCGAGCGCCCCGGGGGCGCCCGCGTCGTCGGCCGATTCAGTGTACTACGTAGTGAAGAACGCCGGAGCTCGCGGCTTTCCCTCAGCTACCGGCCGAGCTTCCAGCGCCGACTCAGGCGCTGTGGAGTGCCTTCGCCGGGTCGACGCGGGCCGCGCGGCGCGACGGGATCCAGCACGCGAGCGCGGCGGTCGCGGCGAGAAGGGCCGCGATCGAGAGGTAGATGACCGGGTCGCTCGCCCCGACCGCGAACAGCATCGTGCTCATCAGGCGGGTCAGCACCAGCGCCGCGACGAGCCCGAGCGCGAGGCCGATGCCGGCGAGCGCCATCCCCTGGCGGAGCACCATGCGCAGCACGTCCTGCGCCCCGGCACCGAGGGCCATACGGACACCGATCTCGTCGGTGCGCTGCGCGACCGAGTACGCCAGCACGCTGTAGACGCCGAGGCTGGCGGGCAGGAGCGCCAGGCAGGCGAAGGCGAGGAGCAGGTTCATCGTCAGCTTGCGGTCGGCCATCGACTGGTCGACGATCTGCTGCATCGTGCCGGGGTTGGTGAGCGCGACCGTCGAGTCGACGTCGGCGACGGCGGCGCGGACGCTCTGGGTGAGCCGGGCGGGATCCCCGTCGGTGCGGATCAAGATTCCCGTGAACTGCTCCGGCCGCTGGAGGACCGGGTAGAACATCTCGGGTCCCGGCGGCGTGGCGAGGCCCTGCGTGTGCGTGTTCGCGACCACCCCGACCACCTCGGCCTCGAGGCCCATCATGCCGGTGACCAGCGTGTGGCCGAGCGGGTTCTCGCCGGGGAAGAGCTGCTTGGCCATGGCCTGGTTGACGATGATCACCTGCTGCGAGTGCTGCGTGTCGTGCTCGTCGAAGTCGCGGCCGGCGACGAACGGGATTCCGAGCAGCGCGAAACGTCCGGGGCTGATCAGGTGGCGCACCGCGAGCGGCCGCTGGGCGGCCGGCGGCAGCGGACGACCGACCACCGCGTAGGGCGACAGGCCGTTGTTGCCGGAGAGCGGCGGCTTGTCGGAGAGCGCCACCTGCTGGGCGCCCGGGATCTCCTGGAGGCGGTGGTAGAGCCGAGTGTAGAAGCTCACCGTGGAGTCGGCGCGCCAGGGGTAGCGCTCGGCGGGGATCGCGACGAAGCCGACGAAGATGCCGTCCGACCGGAAGCCGGGATCGACGTCGCGGAGCTCGAGGAAGCTCGAGACGAGAAGCCCGGTGGCGACGAGGAGCACGAACGACACGGCGACCTCGGCCACGAGGAGCGCGCCGCGAAAGCGGTTGCGGCTCCGGTCGGCGGTCGAGCCGCGGCTCGAGTCGCCGAGCGTGGTGGCGACCGACCCCATCGGGGCGTTCAGGGCGGCGAGCAGCCCGAGCGCCAGCCCGGTGGCGAGTGCCACGCCGAGGGTGAAGGCGAGCACCGCCGGGTCCAGCCCCACCTCCTGGGCCCGCGGGATGAAGTTCGCGCCGACGTGGGTCACGGCCGACAGGCTCGCCCAGGCGAAGGCGAGTCCCAGCGCCGCGCCACCGAGCGCAAGGAGGAGGCTCTCGGCCACGAGCTGCGCCACGATCTGCCCCCGCCGGGCCCCGAGCGACACCCGGATGCCGATCTCCTTGCGTCGCTTCGAGAAGCGCGCCAGCACGAGGTTCGCGACGTTGGCACAGGCGATGAGCAACACGGCGGCGACCGCGCCGAAGAGCGTGGCATAGGTCGCGCGCTGGTCGCCCACGAGGTTGTCGAGGAGGGGATCGACCGTGATCGCCGACTTGGAGTCGACGTTCGACTCGTGGCTCTGCTCGTAGGCTTTCTGGAGGACGTCCATCGCGGCGCGCGCCTGCTCGAGGCCGACGCCCTGCTTCAAGCGCGCGACGACGTTGAAGAAGTAGCCGCCGTCGTCGATCTGCTTGCGGGCCAGAAAGGGCGCTTCGAACGGCCGCGGCGTGAAGAGCTGGATCTGCGCGAGCGGGAAGCTCGAGGCGCTGGCCGGCAGCACGCCGACGATCGTGTGGGCCTGCCCGTCGAGGGTGACGGTCTTGCCGAGCACGTCGCGCCGGCCGCCGAAGTGCGACTGCCAGAACCCGTGGGAGAGGAGCACGACAGGCGGCCCGCCGGGTTGCTCTTCCTCGGCGCTGAAGCTCCGACCGAACGCCGGCTCGACGCCCAGGAGCGAGAAGTAGTTCTCGGACACCATGAGCGCGAAGGCCTGCTCCGGGTCGCCGAGACCGGTGACCGTGTAGGCCCTGAATATCGAGACCGAGAGGTCGCTGAACACGTCCTGGCGGTCGCGGACGACCTCGAGGCGCGGCCAGGACATGCCCGCCTGGACGATCTGCTGTTCCGGGGCCGAGGAGTTGACCTGGACGAGCTGTCCCGGATCCTCGTACGGCAGGGGAGAGAGGAAGATCGCGTCGACCAGGCTGAAGATGGCGGTGTTGGCGCCGATGCCGAGGGCGAGCGCGACCACCGCGACCGCGGTGAAGCCGGGCGACTTCTTGAGCGAGCGGACGGCGTAGCGGATCGTCTGCATGGGTCCTCCTCCCCGAGCCCGAGGCCGCCGCCCCGCGCGGGCGCGGGCCCGGCGGCGGAGCAGCGGAAGGCGTATCTCCACTAAGTGCCCGCGCAAAAATAACTGCATGATCTGGTTCGTAGCTCGGACTCAGTTGTCCGAGTGACGCGGCCTTCCTTCAGGCTTCGCCTTCGTAGGGAGTCCTCTCTGTCTCCAGGGGCTGCTGCCCGGGAGTTGGTCATTGACTTCGCAGGGCGCGCCTGTTAGAGTTGCGCATAGGGATACGCAACTCCAACAGTAGGTCAACCGATGGACGTCGAGCGCGTGCGCCAATTTCTCCTCGAACGGAAGGTGGCGACCATGCCCGAGCTCAAGGAGGTGCTCGGCACCGAGGTCGATGTGACCGTGTTTCGCAAGCTGCGGGAGCTGGGCTACCACTCCAGCTTTTCTCACAGCGGCAAGTACTACACGCTCGGCGAGATCGCTCAGTTCGACGAGCTCGGTCTGTGGTGCTTCGAGTCGGTCTGGTTCTCCCAGCACGGGACTCTCAAGGAGACCTGTGAGGTCTTGGTCAGCGGCTCCGATGCGGGCTACGCTGCCGACGAGCTGGAGAAGCTGCTCCACGTCGGCGTGAGGGACCCGCTGCGAGGGCTTGCCCGCGAAGGCCGGCTCGTGCGCGAGAAGGTGGCCGGGCGCTACGTGTACTTCAGCGCCCAGGCACCCGCCCGCAAGCGCCAGCTCCGGGCGCGCCCGGTGTGGGAGGCACGGCCCGCCGACCTGTCCTTGGACGCGAGACGCCCTGGGGACCCGGATGAGCTCAAAGCCGCCATCATCCTGTTCTTCTCCTTGCTCGACGAGCGCCAGCGGCGTTTGTATGCGGGCCTGGAGTCGATCCAGCGCGGCCACGGCGGGGACCGCCAGGTCGCAGAGATTCTCGGCCTGGACCCGGGCACGGTGGCCAAGGGCCGAAAGCAGTTGCTCGACCGGGACGTCGAGCGCGAGCGCGTCCGAAGACCGGGCGGGGGGCGCACGCCCGTGGAAAAAAAACTCCCGAGGTCATCGCCCGCATCGAGGAGCTGATGCAGCACGATGTGGCCGCGGATCCCTGCACGGGAGTCAAGTGGACCCGACGCACGACACGCAAGATCGCCCGAGAGCTCGCGACCCTCGGCATCCAAGTCAGCCCCAAGACGGTGGCTCGGCTCCTCAAGGATCTCGACTACTCCCTGCGCGTCAACCACAAACGGGTCTCCCGCGGCTCGGGTCCCGATCGCAACGAGCAGTTCGAGTACATCGCTCTGCAACGAGACCGCTTTACCGAGCGCGACCTGCCGATCGTCAGCAGCGACACGAAAACGAAGGAGCTGGTCGGCAATTTCAAGAATCCGGGCACTGCATGGAAGCGAGAGCCGGAGCTCGTCCGCGACCACGACTTCCGATCCGACGCCCTCGGCATGGCGACCCCCTATGGCATCTACGACCTGCGAGCCAATCGGGCACGGTCTTCGTGGGCACCTCCCACGACACGGCGGACTTCGCCGTCGACAACCTCGTGCGGTGGTGGCAATCCGAAGGACGGGGACGCTACCCGCAAGCTCGAGAGCTTCTGATCCTCGCCGACGGCGGCGGCAGCAATGCGCCTGTGAACCGCAGCTTCAAGTACGCCTTGCAGACCCGGCTCTGCGATGCCCATGGCCTCCGCGTCACCCTGTGCCACGATCCCGCCGGCGCTTCGAAATGGAATCCCATCGAGCACCGCCTCTTCAGCGAGATCAGCAAGAACTGGGCAGGCTGCCCGCTGCGCAGCTACGAGACCATCCTCCATTACCTTCGCACCACCGGAACCGAAACCGGTCTGCGAGTCAACGCCCACCTCGTCGACCAGGACTACCCCAAGGGCGTCAAGATCCCCGATGCACAGATGGCGACCCTCGCCCTCGTCCCTCACCCAGTCCAACCCCGACGCAACGACACGATCCCCCCGAGGAGCTGAGCACCTAGCCAAATCAGGGAGTTATTCCTGCCCCGTCGCTTAGGCACCCAGTGGTAGCATGAAAGCACCCGGCAGATCCCTCGTCCGCCGGAGAAGAGACCACGCCTTCGAGGACTCAGACATGTGCAGCCGCACCACCCTTCATCGTCTCGTCGATGCCCTCCCGGAGGAAGATGTGACGACTGCGGGCCGACTGCTTGCCGGCTTGGCGGTGACGGCAGATCCCGTAGAGCGAGCCCTGCTCCTCGCTCCGGTCGACGATGAGCCCGACTCCGACGACGAAGACGGCGGTCTGACCGAGGCCCGCCAGGAGCTTGCCCGGGGAGAAGGGATTTCCACCGAGGAGCTGGAGCGGGAGCTCGGGCTCGGGTGAGCCGTGAGGTCCGCTGGCTTCCCCGGGCTCGCCGCGACTTGAAGCGGCTCGACCCACCCGTACAGCGCCGCGTCGTGGACGCCGTGAAGCGCCTAGCGCAGACCGGTGAAGGCGACGTGGTGCGCCTGGTCGGTGCCTCGCCTCCAGAGTACCGGCTCAGGGTCGGGGACTGGCGCGTCCGCTTCGCCCGCGATGACGAACGGGCTCTGATCCACGTTCTGCGGGTTCTGCCGCGGGGCAAAGCGTACCGGTAGACCACCACTCGCTCGCGGCGAAAGGGTCGCTTCGCGGTTAGCGAGCAGGAGGATGTCCCACGCGCCGTGCGGCGCTCGGGCCATCCTGGCGGTTTCGCCTTCGGCTCAACCGAAGTGCCGTGATGTGAACCTCCGCTCTCGCTCCAGACACCGCGGCGAAGGGACCGGCGGGGTGGATTCCCAGGACCGAAGTTACCTACCGGTTACCTACGGCCCTTGGCGAGCCCACGTCAGGGTCGCCCCGGAATCACCGCAACTCGCTTGTTTTCAGAGGTTTGTACTTGGTAGCGCGTACGGGATTCGAACCCGTGTTACCGGCGTGAGAGGCCGGCGTCCTGGACCCCTAGACGAACGCGCCACGTCGGTCCGGGAGGGACCGGGCCCACGAAGAGCGCGCGGAATATAGCACAGGGGGTCGGGGGCCTCAACGGCCGCACTGAGCCTGCCGCCACGCTCTCGGGCGGATCAACAAGCGACGGGGCGGCCTCATTCCCGGGCGGTGCCCCGTCCCGTCGGCGGCGAGCCTCCGCCCGCCGCGGTTGACAATCGATCCCGTCCACCAGTAGGTTGAGCCCAACCGCCCCCCGAAAGGGAACAGCACCGCGAGGCACACCGGGCTGAAGGGTCGCCGGGTCCAGCCCGGCGCGGAAAGGGTGCCACCTTGAGTCGCGAGCCGTACGACGTGGTCGTCGTGGGCGCCGGCCCCGCCGGCCTGTCTGCGGCGGGGCACGCTCGCGACGAAGGGCTCTCGTGCGTGCTCCTCGAGCGCACCGATCACCTCGCCGACACCGTCTTCTGCTACCAGAGGCGCAAGTACGTGATGGCGGAGCCGTCCGCGGTGCCGCTCAGGAGCCCGCTCGCCTTCCAGGCCGGCTCGCGCGAGGCGGTGCTCGAAGCCTGGGAGCGCTACGCCGCCGAGCGCGAGCTCGAGGTGCGCTTCGGCCAGGAGGTGACCGGGCTCGAGCGCTCGGGCGACGGCCGGGGCGCCGAGAGCGCGTGCCTCGTCGTGCGCACCGCCGGGGGCGCCGAGTACGAGACGCCGCGGGTGGTCCTCGCGATCGGCACCCAGGGCAACCCCAGGAAGCTCGGGGTCCCGGGCGAGGACCTGCCCCACGTCACCGGCCGGCTGGTCGACCCGGACGAGCACCGGGACCGCGACGTCGTGGTGGTGGGGGCGGGCGATTCGGCCCTCGAGGTCGCCCTGGCGCTCTGCGACCACAACCGGGTGACCCTGGTGGTGCGCAAGGCCGAGATCGTCCGCGCCAAGGAGGCGCTCGAGCGGGAGAGCCTGGCCCGCCAGGCCTCGGGCGAGCTCGCGATCCACTTCTCGACCACCGTCGAGCGCGTGCTCGGCGACCGGATCGTCCTCGCCTCTCCCGAGGGCACGGTCGAGCTGCCGGCGGACCTGGTGATCGCCAAGATCGGCACCTTCCCGCCGCGGAGCTTCCTCGAAGCCCTGGGCGTCGAGCTCACCGGCCCGGGGCGCGACGCCGGGCCGCTCCTCGGGCCGGGCTACGAGTCGTCGGTGCCCGGCCTCCACCTGATCGGCGCCGTCTCGGGGCGCGACTTGATCAAGCTCGGGATCAACCAGGGCTACGAGGTCGTCGAGCACATCCTGGGCCGCGAGGCCGAGCCGGCCGACGAGGGCGTGCTCCGCGAGCGGCTCCCCTGGTGGGACGGGCGGGTGGCCGAGCGGATCGCCGCGGTGCGGGGCGAGATCCCGCTGTTCGAGGGCGCCCGCGACGACCAGCTCCGCGAGATGTTCCTGTCGGTCGAGCCGCGCACCTTCGAGGACGGCGAGACGGTCCTCGCCCAGAACGACTACACCAACACGGTCTACCTGATCCGCTCCGGAGCGGTAGAGATCACCATGCGACCCGAGGGGCAGGACGCCGAGCGCCACGTCGCCCGGCTCGCTCCGGGCAACTTCTTCGGCGAGATGAGCCTGATCTCGGGACGCCGGCGCAACGCCACCGCTCGGGCCGCCGGGCCCGGGGAGACCCGCCTGCTCGAGATTCCCAGGAAGGCGATCCTCAAGCTCATGGCGACCGCCCCGCGCGTGCAGGAGGCGATCGATCGGGTGTTCATGGTCCGCGCCTTCCAGGGATACCTCTTCCCCGGGGTTCCGGAGCACCTCCTCTGGGAGGTCGTGGCGCGCGCCGAGCAGGTGCGGATCGAGCGCGACCGGGAGATCTTCCACGAGGGGGCCGAGGGCGACAGCTTCTACCTCATCCGGAGCGGGCAGGTGAAGGTCTCCCGGCGCTCGGGCGACCGCGAGATCGTCCTCTCTTACCTGGTGGCGGGGAGCTTCTTCGGCGAGACGGCGCTGGTCTCGGGCGCGCCGCGCACGGCCACGGTCGCGACCATCTTCCCGACCGAGCTGATCCGGCTCTCGCGCGACGACTTCCAGCTCTTCTTGGGCCGCCACCCGCAGCTCGCGGAGCTGGTGGAGGCGAAGCTCGAGGAGCGGCGGGTCGCCTCGCTCATCGCCGAGGCCACTCCGGGGTCGGGCAACGTGCTCTCGGAGCTGATCCGCGAAGAGGTGGTCATGGGCACCGACGCCCTGATCATCGACGACCACAAGTGCGTGCGCTGCGGCAACTGCATCGCCGCCTGCGAGGGGGTCCACGCGGACGGCCAGGCGCGGCTGTCGCTCACCGGCATCACCCTCTACAATCTGCTCGCCCCCAACTCCTGCTGGCAGTGCGAGGACCCGCTGTGCATGCTCGACTGCCCACCGGACGCGATCGTCCGCGACCCCTCGGGCGAGGTCTACATCAAGTCGACCTGCATCGGGTGCGGCAACTGCGAGTCGAACTGTCCCTACGGCAACGTGTTCATGGTCCACCCGAAGCCGCGGCGGGGTTGGCTCTCCTGGGTGGGCTCGATCTTCGGGGCCGCTTCCGGGGCGGACGACGCCGGCCAGACGGTGGCGGTCAAGTGCGACCTGTGCCGCGAGCTGGGCAACGACCCGGCCTGCGTCCGGAGCTGCCCGACCGGCGCCGCGATCCGCCTGACGCCGGAGGAGTACCGCCGGACCCTCGAGGACCTGGTGATCCGCCGAGGGGAGATCTGATGTTCCTGGCGAGCCGCCGGAGCGTCGTCTGGCGCTGGGCCTCCCTGGTCGTGGCCGGCGCGCTGGTCGCCTCCTACGTCGTCTACGCCCGGGGCAGCCCGTTCACCCACGGCGGCACCCCGGAGGGGCTCGCCTACGGCGTCGCGGCCGCCCTGCTGGTCGTGGTGCTGGCCCTCTTCGGGGTGAGGAAGCGGGCCTACCGGTCGAAGCTCGGTACGCTCGAGGGCTGGCTCCAGGCCCACGTCTACCTGGGCCTCCTGGTGCTGCTGGTGGCTCTCTTCCACACCGGCTTTCGGTTCGCCGACCGGGTGGCGGTCGCCGCCTTCGTGGTGCTCGCGGTGGTGGTCGTTTCCGGGGCGGTGGGAGCGGCGCTCTACACCACCTTGCCGCGCCTGCTGACCGAGGTCGAGAGCAACCTCACCACCGCCGAGACCTCCGAGCAGCTGAACCGGCTCGCCGCCTCGATGGCGCGCCTCGCCTCCGGCCGCTCGCGGGCCTTCGAAGGGGTCTACCGCGAGCTCCTGGCGGACTCGACCCCCCGCGGGCTCGCCGGCTGGAAGCTGCTCTTCGGCCGGGTGCCCGGCGCGGCGCGGGCCGTGGAGCGCGCGGGAGCCGGCGCCGGCGGCGGGCGCTGGGGGCGGCTCCTGGCGACCGTGCCGCCGGAGGAACAGCAGCCCTTGCGCCAGCTCCTGGTGACCGCCCGCCAGCACCGCGAGCTGCTCCTTCGCTTCGCCTACCAGGAGCGCTACAAGAACCTCCTCGACGCCTGGCTCTGGGTCCACCTGCCGCTGTCGGTGGCGCTCCTGGTGCTGATCGCGGCGCACGTGGTCGCCGCCCTCTACTTCGGAGCGGGTTTCTAGATGCCATTCCTGATCCATCGCGTGGTCGGCTCGCGGACGGTGCTCCAGAGCGTCGACGGCGACCTGCTCCGGATCGGCCGCGGAGCCGGCGCCGACCTGCGGTTCGAGGACACGGCGGTCGCCCTGGAGCACGCGGTCCTCCGGCGCGAGGGGAGGGAGTACCGGCTCCAGGACCTGGGCAGCGTCACCGGGACCTACGTCAACGGCCAGCCGGTGGCGACGGCGCTCCTGCGCGACGGCGACGAGGTGGGCGTGGGTGGCTTCGTGCTCAAGGTCCGCAGGAGCGATCCCGAGGATCCGCTCTTTCTCCATGTGCGCCCCGCGGACGCCGAGCCCCGGCCCGACACCGCGCCGGTCGCCGCCCGGCCGGTGGACTACGCCGGCCGCTTCCGGTTGCGGCGGGGGCTTCTCGGCAAGGGCTTCCTCGGGGTCGCCGCGACCGCCCTCGCGCTCGCCGCCGTCCTCGCCCTGCCCACCTTGCGCCGGCTCGAGGCCTTCCGCCCGGGCGAGCTCACCTCGTTCCACGCCGACCGCATCGAGGCCGCCGCCTGCACCGACTGCCACCTGCCGTGGCGCGGCGCCGCCGACCGCCGGTGCCAGGAGTGCCACGGGGCCGGCAAGGTCGACCCGGCGCCCGCGCACCACCTCGCGGTCCAGCCGGCGGGCCTCCGGGCGGCGACGCCCTGCACTACCTGCCACCTGGAGCACCTCGGTCGCGATGGCCTGATGCCGGCGAGCGACGACCGCTGCCTCGCCTGCCACCGGCGCCTCGAGCTGGCGCCGGGCACCTCCGCGACCTTCGCCGGGCGGGTGACCTCGTTCGCCGCCGGCGGTCATCCCGAGTTCGCCCTCACCGTGCCCGAGCCGGGAGGCGGCTTCCGGCGGCTGCGGCTCGACCAGCCCGGGGCGCGCCGGGCCGACCGCACGGCGATCAAGCTCGACCACGCGAAGCACATGGCGCCCGGTCTCGCGAGCCCGGAGGGGCGCGTGCAGCTCACCTGCGAGAGCTGCCACGCCCCGGCCGGCCGGGAGGCGGCCACGGAGGAGGACGCCGCCGAGGCCGGACCGGATCTCGCGCCGATCGAGTACGAGGCCCACTGCGCCCGTTGCCACCAGCTGACCTTCGACGACCGCTATCCCGGCGAGACGGCGCCCCACTCACCGCCCGCGGACGTCGCCGCCTTCCTGTTCCGGACCTACCTCGAGCAGGGGATGCACGCCGCGCCGGTGCGCGCGGACGTCCTGCGCTTCCTGGTCCAGGGAGGAGAGGGCCGCCGAGCCCGCGAGCGGCGGGCGACCGAAGAGGTGCGGCGGGCCGAGCTCCGCCTGTACCAGAACGCCTGCTCGACCTGCCACGTCCTGGACCTCGACAGGGCGCCCCGGCCGACGGTCGAGGTGCCGGCGATCCCCGCCCGCTGGTTGGTCCACGCCCGCTTCTCCCACCGCGCCCATCGGCTCCCGGGCCTCGCCTGCGCCCACTGCCACCCGGCGGCCGCGACCTCGAAGGACACGGCGGACGTGCTGCTGCCCGGCATCGAGGCCTGCGTCCGGTGCCACGGCGGCGGGGCGACCGCGCCGGTCCTGGAAGCGGGCTTCCGGGTGACTCCGGGGCCGACCTCGTGCCGCGCCTGTCACGCCTACCACTCGGAGGTCCCGGCGCGCGAGCGGACGCTCTCGCGGACCGCGGCGCTCCGGGACCGAGGTGACCGATGATGCGATCCGCGCGCCGGCGTGTCCTGCTCGCGGCCCGGACCGCGATCCTCGTCGCGGCCGGGCTGCTCGTGCTTCCCGCAACTCCGACCGACGCCCTGCCGCCCGGCGCCGACGGCGGCCCGCCGCACCCCGGGGGCCCCCGCGCGCCCATGGGCCCCCCGGCGCCGGAGAGCCCGGCGAACCCCGGGGCGACGCCGGGAGACCCGTCCGGACCGCCGTCCAGCCCGGCGCCGACTCCGCCCCCGCCCGGGGCGCCGGCCTGTCAGCCGCCGCCGCCGGCCCAGGTCTGCTCCGACCCCCGCGTCCTCTCGGGCTCCGACGCCCGCGCTCTGGCCGTGGCCGCGGCCGAGGCCGTCGACGCTCCGTCGCTCGCCGTCGTGGTCAGCGACCGGCTCGGGCGGCCGCTCGCCCGCTACCGCCGGGGCGCCGCCGGCGCCGCCGAGCTCGAGCACGCCCTCGGGCTCGCCCGCTCCGGGGCCTTCTTCTCGAACGACCAGGCGCCTCTCTCCTCGCGCACCGTTCGCTACCTCTCCGGCATCCACTTCCCGCCCGGCGTCCGGCGCACGCCGAACGCGGCCCTCTACGGCATCGAGAACACCAACCGGGGCTGCGACCTGAACGCCGTCTTCGTCTGCGGCAAGGAGATCCCGCCGGCGCGCTCGCTGGCCGGCGTCGACGCCGACCTGCCCTGCCGCTCGCAGCACACGGCCGGGTGCAGCGCCGGGCCGGTGACCGGCAAGGTGCAGCCCGACGACGCCGGTCCCCTCGCCGGCCCGGGCTCGGTGCCGGTCGACCCCGGCGGGCTGCCGGTCTACCAGGGCGGCTCGCTGGTCGGCGGCATCGGGGTGGCCGCGGCCTCGGGGCCGGTCGCCGAGTTCGCGGCCTTCCAGGCGGTGGCCGGGCTCGGGATGCTCCCGGATCTCGACGCCCTGGCTCCGGGCGTGGTGTTCATCGACGGCGTGCGCCTGCCCTTCGTCGAGCAGCTCGAGCCGCCGGCCGGGGTGGCGAGCCCCGGGCCGCCGGTCGCCCCCGGCGACGTCTTCGCGGTCCAGGACGGCCGCTGCGTGCCGGACGGCGACCTGGTCGGCGCGCGGGCCGGCTCCGCGCTCTCCCGGGCCGAGGTCGAGCGGATCGTCCGGCAGGCGGTCGCCGGCGCCGGCCGCACCCGGGCGGTGATCCGCCTGCCGCCGGGCCGGCGGGCGAGGATGGCGGTCGCGGTCGCCGACCTCGATGGCTCGCTCCTCGCGCTCTACCGGATGCCGGACGCCACCGTCTTCTCGATCGACGTGGCGGTCGCCAAGGCGCGCAACGTGGTCTGGTTCTCGGGCCCCGGCGCCGCCGACCTCGACCCGCGCCTGGCCGGCCACGCGGTCACCAACCGCACGATCAGCTTCGGCTCCCAGCCCCTCTTCCCGGCCGGGATCGACGGCACCGCGCCCGGACCCTTCTTCGACCTCTTCCGCCAGGACCTGGCGAACCGCTGCAGCCAGGGCGGCCAGCCGCCCGACCCGAACCAGAACGGGGTCGTCTTCTTCCCCGGCTCGATCCCGCTCTACGACCGGGCGGGGAACCTGGTCGGCGGCCTCGGGGTGAGCGGCGACGGCGTCGAGCAGGACGACTACGTCTCCTACCTGGGCGCCGAGGGCTTCCGGCCGGACCGCGGGATCTGGTCCGACCAGGTGAAGCTGCGCGGCGTGCGCCTGCCGTTCCTCAAGTTCCCGCGGGACCCGGAGCGATAGCGTGACGGCCGCCCGCGCTCTGCTCGTCCTGTGCCTCGCCGCCGGCCTGGCGCTCCCGGCCCGGGCCGCCGCGCCGCCGATCGGCCTCGACGGCGCCGCTCCGGGCCCCTCCGGGCCGACCCTGTTCACGGCGGAGCCCCGGCCCGTCGTCGCCGGCCGCGCCGCGGCGGCCCCCGGCGCGGCGGTCGCGATCGCGATCGGCGAGCGGACGGAGACGACCGAGCTCGGCGCCGACGGTACCTTCTCCCTCGCCTGGCCCGAGGACCTCGCCGGCGGCTCGTACCGCCTGACGATCGCGGTCGAGGGCGTGGCCTCCCCGCTCGTCGGCCTGCTGGTCGTCCAGCCCGCGGGATCGGTGCCGCTTCGCCCCCTCCTCACCCCGCCCGCGGACTACGAGCCGCCGGTCGAGAGCAACGCCGGCGACTTCCAGGCCACCACCGACCGCTGGCGGATCGTGCCGCCGCCGACCGCTCTGACCGAGCCCTCCCGCGGGCGCTGGGACCCGTACCACCAGAACGTCCTCAAAGGGGACTACCCGATCGCGACGCGCGGCGGCCGGGACGTCTTCCTGGTCCTGACCGGGGTCTCGGACACCCTGGCCGAGTTCGACGGCGTGCCGGTCGCGGCCGGCGTCTCGACCGCCCGTCCCGGCTCGATCCGCTTTTTCGGCAACCAGGGCCTGCTCTTGGGCAACCAGGACCTCTTCGTCACCGCCGACCTGTTCGAGGGCGACACCGCCTTCCGGCCGATCGACCGCCGGCTCCGGGCGACCCTCGCGGCCAACGTGAACCACCTCTCGGCGGACGAGAACGCCGTCGTCCGCCCCGACGTGCGCGAGGGCACCGAGCGGACGACCGGCCACCTGGCGCTCCAGGAGCTCTTCGCCGAGCGGCGCCTCGCGACCCTCTCGCCCGAGTTCGACTTCGTGTCGGTGCGCGCGGGCATCCAGCCCTTCACCAGCGACTTCCGCGGCTTCGTCTTCTCGGACACCAACCTGGGCCTGCGCCTGTTCGGCAACTACGCCTCGAACCGCTACCAGTACAACCTCGCCTGGTTCGAGCGCCTGGAGAAGGACACCAACTCGGGGCTCAACACGTTCGCCTGGCGCGATCAGCAGGTGGCGGTCGCGAACCTCTACCGGCAGGACTTCCTGACCCCCGGCCTGACCGCCGAGGTGAGCGTCCACTACCTCCACGACGAGCCGAGCTTCCACTTCGACGAGAACGGCTTCCTGGTGCGCCCCGACCCGGCGGGCTCGGCCACGCCGCACGAGATCACCGCCTGGTACCTGGGCGTCGCGGCCTTCGGCCACGTCGGAAGGGTCAACGTCGACGGCGCCGCGTACTACGTGACCGGGAAGGACTCGCTCAACCCCATCGCCGGGCCGGGGCGCCTGCCCGGCGTCCGGGACTCGGTCGACGTCGGCGCCTCGATGGCGGCCCTCGAGCTGTCGTTCGACCGGGACTGGCTGCGCCCAAAGCTCGGGGTGTTCTACGCCTCGGGGGATTCCGACCCGACCGACCGCGACGCCCGCGGCTTCGACGCGATCTTCGAGAACCCGGCCTTCGCCGGCGGCGGCTTCTCGTACTGGAACCGCCTGGGGATCAAGCTCGCCGGCACCGGCGTGACGCTGGTCAACCGCGGCAGCCTGCTGCCCAGCCTCAAGAGCTCGAAAGAGGAGGGGCAGCCGAACTTCGTCAACCCGGGCCTCTGGCTCGCGACCGCCGGCCTCGAGGCCGAGGTCACCCCGAAGCTCCGGATGGTGGCGACCGCCAACTACCTGCGCTTCGACACCACCGAGACCCTGGAGCTCCTCCTCTTCCAGGGCGGGATCGACCCGGCGATCGGCTGGGACCTCTCGGTGGGCGCCCGGTACCGGCCGTTCCTGAACGAGAACGTCGTGGTCCTGGGCGGGCTGGCGGCCTTCCTCCCCGGACAGGGCTTCGAGGACGTCTACGAGGACGGCTCGACCCTCTACGCCGCCTTCGCCAACCTGGTGCTGACCTTCTGATGCGGAGCCTGCGCCCCCGCCGACTCGCCGCGCTCGCTGCGCTCGCCGCCGCCCTGGCCTGGGGAGCCCTCGCCCGGGGGCAAGGCGGGGGCGAGGGCGAGGCTCCGGCGCCGCTTCTCCGCCAGTCGCCGGAAACCGCGCGCGCCAAGTCCACGGGCTGCCTCGCCTGCCACCGCGGGATCGAGCCGATGCACGCCTCGGACGCCGTCCACCTCGGGTGCGTCGACTGCCACGGCGGCGACCCGGAGGCGGCGCCGCCTCCGGGCGCTTCGGCCGGGGAGGACGCCTACGAGGAAGCGAAGCTCCGGGCCCACGTCTTGCCCCGCCACCCGGAGCGCTGGCCGAGCTCGGCCAACCCGGTGCGCAGCTACACCGCGCTGCTCGAGGAGTCGGCCGCCTTCGTGCGCTTCGTCAACCCGGGCGACCTGCGGGTCTCGCGGACGACCTGCGGGCCCTGCCATCCGCGGCAGGCGAACGCGGTGCCCGAGAGCCCCATGACCACGTCGGCGATCTTCTGGGCCGCGGCCGGCTACGCCAACGGCATCGTGGGGCGCAAGAGCGCTCTCCTCGGCGAGAGCTACGGCCCGGACGGCGAGGCGCAGCGGATCGCGGCGGAGCCGACCCCCGAGGAGGCCGCCGGCGGCGCCCTGGCCGAGCTGCTGCCCCTGCCCCGCTGGGAGGCGACCCAGCCGGGCGAGTACTTCCGGGCGTTCGAGCGCGGCGGCGTCCTCGCGCCGTCGTTCTTCCCGGAGATCGGCAACCCGAGCCCCCGCCTTCCCGACGACCCGGGCCGCCCCGACGTCCGCTTCTCGAAGCGCGGGCCCGGCACCGGCACCCGGATCAGCCCGGCGCTCATCAACCTCCACAAGACCCGGCTCAACGACCCGCACCTCTCGATGCTCGGCACCAACGACCACCCGGGCGACTACCGGTCGAGCGGCTGCTCCGGCTGCCACGTGGTCTACGCCAACGACCGGGACCCCGCCCACTCGGGCCCCTGGGCCGCCTACGGCCACGACGGGCGGAGCGCCTCGGGCGACCCGACGATCCCCAAGGACGAGCCGGGCCACCCGATCGAGCACCGCCTGACCCGCGCGATCCCCACCAGCCAGTGCATGGTCTGCCACATGCACCAGCCGAACTCCTTCGTCAACACCTACCTCGGCTACACGATGTGGGACTACGAGACCGACGGCGAGCTGCTCTGGGGGGCCGAGCAGAAGGACCCGACGCCGGCCGAGCGCCGCGCCTCGCTGGACGCGAACCCCGAGGCCGCCGCGGCCCGGGGCCTGTGGAGCGATCCCGACTTCCTCGCCCGGGTGGCGGACTTGAACCCCAAGGCGCAGCACACCCGCTTCGCCGACTACCACGGCCACGGCTGGATCTTCCGGGCGGTCTACAAGCGAGACCGGAAGGGCAACCTCCTCGACGCCCGAGGCCGCGTGGTGCCGTTCGACGATCCGGAGCGCTTCGCCAAGGCGGTCCACCTCGAGGACATCCACCTCGAGCGCGGCATGCACTGCGTCGACTGCCACTTCTCGCAAGACGCCCACGGCGACGGCACCGCCAAGGGCGAGTACGCGGCGGCGATCGAGATCGAGTGCCAGGACTGCCACGGGTCGGTCGCGGCCTACACCGACCTGCGCACCTCCGGGCCCGACGCCCCCGACGACGGCGTGAAGCGGGGCACCGACCTGGCGCTCGGCACGACGCCGTCGGGCCGGCGGCGGTTCGTCTGGCGCGCCGGCACCCTCTACCAGCGCTCGATGCTCGACCCCGACCGCGAGTGGGAGGTGGTGCAGGTCAAGGACACCCTCGACCCGAGCCACCCGCGCTACAACCCGCGCGCGCGCTACGCCAAGACCGTGCTGCGCGACGGCACCACCTGGGGCGCGCTGCCCGCCGACCGCTCCCGGCTCGCCCACGACGAGGCGAAGATGAGCTGCTACACCTGCCACACCTCGTGGATGACCTCCTGCTTCGGCTGCCACTTGCCGCAGGAGGCCAACGCCCGCTCGCCGATGCGCCACTACGAGGGCATCGAGACGCGGAACTACGCCTCGTACAACCCGCAGGTCATCCGCACCGACGTCTTCATGCTCGGCCGGGGCGGCGTCTTCGAGGACGGCAAGATCGCCCCCATCCGCTCCTCCTCCGCCCTGGTCCTCTCCTCGACCAACCAGAACCGCGAGCGGATCTACGTCCAGCAGCCGCCGATCTCGACCCCCGGCTTCGCGAGCCAGGCCTTCAACCCCCACGTGCCCCACACCGTGCGCACGGTCGAGACCAAGACCTGCAGCGACTGCCACCTCTCCGAGGCCGGCGACAACAACGCCTGGATGGCGCAGCTCCTGGGCCTGGGCACCGGCTACGTCAACTTCGTCGGTCGCTACGCCTGGGTCGGCCTGGGCGAGGCGGGAGTCGAGGCGGTGGCGGTGACCGAGTGGGACGAGCCGCAAGCGGTCTTCGGCAGCTCGCTGCAGCACCTCGCCTACCCGCAGGACTACCGGCGCCACGAGGCGCGGGGTGGCGAGCTCGAGGAGGGCCACCACCACGGCGGCGGCGACGTCCGGAGCCTCCAGCTCCGCGGCGAGTACCTGTTCACCGCCCGCGGGCCGGCGGGGCTCGAGGTGCTCGACGTGGCGGAGGTGGACAACAAGGACAGCTCGGAGCGGATCGTCTCCGCGCCGGTCTCGCCGCTCGGCCAGAAGATCCGGGTGCCGACCGCCGACGCGGTCCAGGTGGCCCTGCCCACGACCATGCCGGTCGCCCCCGGGCGGACGGTCGACCCGGCGAACCTCGAGCGCCCGCTCCATCCGATCTATCGCTACGCCTTCGTCGCCGACCGCGTGGAGGGGCTGATCCTGGTCGACGTCACGACTCTCTCCGACCGCGACCCGGCGAACAACTTCCTCGAGCGCGCGCTGACCTTCGATCCGGACGGGGCGCTCGCCGGCGCCCGCTCGGTCACGGTCGCCGGCACCTGGGTCTACGTCGGCTGCGACCGGGGCCTGGTGGTGATCGATGCCGCGGAGCCGCTCGCGCCGCGGATCGTGGCGACCCTCGGAGACGTCCCCGCGCCGCGCGCGATCCAGGTGCAGTTCCGCTACGCCTTCACCGCCGGCCCGGGAGGGCTCTCGGTGGTCGACGTGACCGATCCGCGCGCCCCGCGCCTCGCCGCCCGGCTGCCGATCGCCGACGCCCGCTCGCTCTACCTGGCGCGCACCTGGGCCTACGTGGCGGCGGGCGCCCAGGGCCTCGCGATCGTCGACGTCGAGCGGCCCGAGGCGCCGCGGCTCGACCAGGTGTTCGACGCCGGCGGCAAGCTCCGCGACACCTCGGCCGTCGTGGTCGGGGCGACCGACGCCAGCCTCTTCGCTTACGTCGCCGACGGCGCCTCCGGGCTCCACGTCCTGCAGCTCACCTCGCCCGACTCGGTGCCCGGCTACCTCGGCTTCGCGCCGCGGCCGGCGCCGCGCTGGATCGCCCACTTCGCGACCCCGGGCCCCGCGCTGGCCCTCTCGCGCGGGCTCGACCGGGACCGGGCGGTCGACGAGAGCGGCGACCAGGTGGCGGTCTTCAACCGCCTGGGAGCGGGGCCGCTCACCAAGGAGCAGATGGAGTCGCTCTACCTGCGATCGGGCGAGCTCTTCCGGGTGCGCGACGAGCCGGCCGGCTCCGCGACCCCGCTCGCGACCGGGCCGCCGAGCGACGGGAGGAAGCCGTGAGCACCGAATCCTTCCGGAGAGCCGGCCTGGCCGCCCTCCTGCTCCTCGCTGGCCTGCCGGCGGCGAGCCGTGCGCAGGCGCCCACTCCCGGCCTCTACCTCGGTCCGTCCTCGTGCGCCTCGAGCACGTGCCACGGCGCCACCCGTCCGCGGCAGGTCTTCGACGTGCTCCAGAACGAGTACTACACCTGGCTCAACCAGGACCGCCACGCCCGGGCCTACGACGTGCTCTACGACGAGCGCTCGACCATCATCGCCGGCAACCTCGGCCTGGCGACGCCGGCCCAGCGGGCGCAGCAGTGCCTCGGCTGCCACGTGCTGTCGCCGCCGGCGCCGGCCCGGGCGGGCCCGATCGAGCCCACCGACGGGGTCTCGTGCGAAGCGTGCCACGGTCCGGCCTCGGGATGGCGCGGCGCGCACAGCGCCCAGGGGTGGAGCCACGGCCAGTCGGTGGCGGCCGGCATGGCCGACCTGCGCGACCCCGCGGTGCGCGCGACCGTCTGCCTCGGCTGTCACCTCGGCGCCGACGGCCGGGCGGTGGGCCACGACCTGATCGCCGCCGGTCACCCCGCGCTCGCCTTCGAGCTCGACAACTACAGCCAGGCGATGCCCGCGCACTGGCGCGCGAAGCCCGCCGACGGCGTCCGGGTCTGGGCGGTGGGCCAGGCGGCGGCCTTCCGCGACAGCGCTCGCGAGCTCGGCCGGCGCGCCCGCGAGGGGCCGTGGCCCGACTTCTCGTGGCTGAGCTGCGACGCCTGCCACCACGCGCTGGTCGCCGAGCGCTACCGCCAGGGTCTCGACCGCGCCTACCGCGCCCGCGCCGGGCTGCCGCCCTGGAGCCCGGCCCGCTGGCTGGTGCTCCGGGTCCTGGTGGCGCGCTACGCCCCGGACGAGCTGGCGCCGCTCGACGCCGCGGTCGACCGCCTGGCCCGGCAGGTGTCGCGCCTCGGCACCGCGCCGGTCGAGATCTCGGCCCAGGCCGAAGGGCTCGCCGGCCATCTCGACGAGGTCGTCCGGCGGCTGGAGAGCGTGCGCTGGAGCCCGGCCGAGGCCCGCCGTGTGCTCCTCGACCTCACCGCCGCGCGCGACTCGCTGGCGGCGGCCGACCTCGACTCGGCCGCCCAGGCGGTCCAGGCCGTCTTCACCCTGACCAGCTACCTGCTGGCCGAGCAGCCGGGACGGCTCGGCGGCCGCCTGGTCGACGACGTCTCGGCGGTGGCGCGCGAGGTCCAGGACCGCCAGGAGCTCGACCGCGAGGCGTTCCGCCGCGCCCTGGCGCGGGTCGAGGAGGGCGTGAGATAGCGCCCTCGATACGCGGCTGTCAAGCGACGGCCGCGGCAGGCAACGTACTTGGTGGGGCTCCGCCCCCGAAGGAGGAGGTCATGACCATCCGGGCCATGCGCGTTCGCTCGAGATCCTCGGGATGGGCGGTTGCCGCCCTCGCTCTGTCGGCTTGCGCGGCGCCGCCCGCCGCGGCCCAGGAAGGGCAGGGGCCGGGAGGCGACGGGCCGTTCGTCCGCCTGCAGGCCGAGGACCGGGCGGCCGGCGACCACTTCGCCTGCGCCCTCGACCTGGCGGGCGATGGCCTGGGAACTCCGGGCGGCGTCACCCTCCTCGCCGGCTCGCTCCGCGACGACGACCTCGGCGCCCAGTCCGGCTCGGCCTACGTCTTCGAGCCGGACGCGGCAGGGTCCGGCCTGGTCCAGACGGCCAAGCTCCTGGCGCCGGACGGCGGCGCCGGCGACCTGTTGGGCTTCTCGGTCGCCCTGTCGCGCGACGGCGGCCGGGCGCTCGCGGGGGCTCCGGGGGCGCCCGCGGGGGGTGCGGCCTACCTGTTCGAGCGCGCGCGCGGCGGCGCCTGGCGGCTCGCCGTCCGGCTCGCCTCGGCGGCCGGCTCTCAGGGCGGGGGCGGCGCCCTGGGCTCGGCGGTCGTCTTCTCGGGCGAGCTACCCGTCGCCGGCGCCCCCGGCGCCGCCGGCGGGCGCGGGGCGGTCGTCCTGTTCGGGGCCGGGGGAGGGGAGCTCCAGATCCTCCAGCCCGCCGACCTCGCCGGCGGCGACGGCTTCGGCTGGGCGCTCGCCGCGGACGGCGGCCGGCTCGCCGTGGGCGCTCCGTGGAGCGACGCGCCGTTCACCGACGCGGGCGTCGTCCACCTCTTCGAGGGCGGCCCGGGCGGGCTGGCCCGGACGCTCCGCGTGAGCGCCCCCTCGAGCGGGCCGTTCGAGTCGTTCGGCTACTCCGTGGCGCTCTCCGGCGACCTCCTCGCCGTCGGCGCGCCGCGCTCCGACGCCGCGGGAGGGCGGAGCGCCGCCGGCGCGGGCTCGGTCTACCTCTTCCGCCTCGCCGGTGGGGCGGCCGTGCTCGAGGCGCGGCTGGACGGCGCCGCGTCGGGCGACCAGTTCGGCACCTCGCTGTCGCTCACCGGCGGCGCGAGCCCGCTGCTCGCGGTGGGGGTGCGGCGGGCGGGCGGCTCCGACGTCGGCGCGGTCGACCTCTTCCGGCGCCAGGGCGGCCGCTGGGCGGCGGCCGGCCGCCTGCAGCCGGCGGACGCGCGGGCGGGCGACGAGCTCGGCATCGACGTCGCCCTCGCTCCGGCGGGCGTCGCGATCGGAGCCTACCTGGACGACGGCGGCGGCGTCGACGCGGGCGCCGTCTACGTGCGGGTCCTCCGCGTCGCGCCGGCCACGGCCGACCTGGCGCTCGAGAAGTCGTCGTCGGCGCCGCGGCCGACGCCGGCGGGCAGCGAGGTCGAGTACCGCCTGCGGGTCCTCAACCGCGGCCCGGCCGACGCGCCGGGAGCCCGGGTACGCGATCCGCTGCCGGCCGGGCTCTCCGGCGCCACCTGGACCTGCCGAGCGAGCGGGGGAGGCCGGTGTTCGAGCGCGGGCACCGGGGCGATCGACGACCTGGTCGACCTGCCGGCCGGAGCGGAGGCCCTCTACGTCCTCGCCGCCCGGATCGATCCGGGCGCCACCGGCGAGGTGGTCAACCGGGCGTCGGTCGAGCCCCCGGCCGGCCTGCCGGACCCGACGCCCGGCGACCGGACCGGCGTCGTCCGTCTGCCCCTGGTCTGCCGGGCGGACCTGGCCGTCGAGCTCGACGCGCTGCCCCGGCCGGGTGGCGGGAGCTTCGCCGTCCCCGGCCGGTCGCTGGTCCACACCCTGGCGATCAGCGACCAGGGCCCGAGCGACGGCGGGACGATCCCGTTCACGACCGGCAAGCTGCCGGCGGCCCTCGTCGGCTCGACCTGGACCTGTACCGCCTCGGGCGGGGCGGCCTGCGCGCCGGCCGCCGGCTCCGGGCCGATCGTGAGCTCGCTGACCCTGCCCGCCGGTGGCCGCGTCCTCTTCCGGATCCGCTCGGGGGTGGCGCCCTCGGCGACGGGATCGATCGCCTTCGCCGCCGGCCTCGTCCCGAGCTCCGCCCGCCCGTGCCCGGACCCCGTGCCGGCGAACGACGCCGCCCGGGTGGTGACGCCGCTCGCGCCGCTGAGCGACCTCGCGGCCAGCTTCGGCGCGGAGAGCGGTCCCCTGCCGGCGCCGCTCGGCGCCCTGCCGCGCGCCGCGGCGCCGGGCGTGCTCCGGCTCCATCCCGGCGAGACCGCGAGCGAGGGCATCCGGTTCGTCAACCACGGTCCGAGCGACGTCGCCGGCGCGAGCGTCCGGGCGGATCTGGCGGCCGGTCTGGAAGCCGTGGCCTGGACCTGCGCTTCGCAGACCGGCGGCACCTGCTCGGCGTCGGGCGCCGGACGCCTGGCCGACACCGTCGACCTGCCCGCCGGCTCGGGTGTCACCTACGAGCTCGAGGTGAGGGCGCTCGCCGGCTACCTCGGCCGGCAGCAGGTGGCCGCCGAGGTGGCACCGCCGGCCCTGGGCGTCGACGTCGAGCCGTCGAACAACCGGGCGGTCCGCCCCGGGCCGCTCCTCCTGCCCGCGGCGGGAGACCTGGGCCTGACCAAGGCGGTCTCCGGGACGTTCGTCGAGGGAGGCGCGGTGCGCTACGAGCTGGTGGTCGCGAGCGCCCGCGGCGCGGACCTCGCGGACGGCCCCGGCCACGAGCTGGTCGACGTCCTGCCGGCCGCGGTCGAGGCGCTCGACGCCGTGGCGGACCAGGGGCTGGCGGCGATCGAGACCGGACCGGGCGGGGTGCAGACCGTCGTCTGGGACGGCGCCCTTGCGGCGGGCGATTTCGTGACGATCACCGTCGAGGGTAGGATCCGGCCAGGAACCCGCGGAACGACGGTCTCGAACCAGGCCGCGCTGGCCTTCGAGGACGGGGCTCTCGAGCTGTCGAGCGCTCCCCCCGGCTTCCCGGAGCCGGCGCCGACCCTGTTCGTCGTCTCCGGTCCGCTGGAGGTGCCGGCGATCTCGCCCTTCGGGCTCGCCGCCCTGGCACTCCTGGTGGCCGCCACCGCTCTCGGGCTCCTGCGGAGGGTCTCATGATCGAGCGTCGCGCTCTCGCAACCACCCGCCGGACCGCCGCCATCTTGCTCGCGGTCGCGCTCTGCGGGACGGCGGCCGGCCGGGCGGCGGAGGAGGCCGCTCCGGCGACGACTTCGGCCCCGGCGCCGCTCGCCGACGCCCGCCTCGCCTTCCTCGACGGTGTCCTGGCCTTCCGCCGCGGCGACTTCGAGGCCGCTCGCGCCGCCTTCGAGGAAGCCGTCCGCCTCGCCCCGGACGACGCCAACGCCCGCGAGTGGCTCCGGGTCACCCGGGCCAACCTGGGCCGGCCGGAGAGCGAGCTCGTCGCCGCGCCGGGCTGGAGCGGCGGCGACTTCGCGGTCCTTCCGCAGGTACCACGCTTCGACGGGAGGCTGTTCGTGGGCTTCGGCTCGGACTCGAACCCGAACCTGATGCCCGACGGCCTGGTGCTCGCCACGCCGGCCGGCGATCCGGTGGCCGGCGCGGACTCGGACACCGTGGCGCTCGCGGACGTGCGCCTGGGGTTCCAGGCGGTCGACGAGGCGGCGGGACGGAGCCTGGGCCTGGTGCTCCACGCCGGCCAGAGCCTCCACGACCAGTTCGGCTACCTCGATCTCAGGCGGCTGGGCGGCGTGGCCCAGCTCGCTCTCGGCAAGGACCCGCTGGGCTACGTGACCGGCCCCTTCGGCTACGCCCGGGTGCCCTTCGGCCGGTCGCGCCTCGCCTGGCTCGTCCAGCTGGGCTGGCAGAGCGACTCGCTGGACGGCGACGGCCTCGACGACGCTCTCCTGGCCGGCACGTCGGTGGCCCTCGACGAGCCGGGCGGCGGCCGGCTCGGCGGCCAGACCTGGCTCGGCGTGTCCTATCGCGACAGCGACTTCGACGGCGACCCTCCCGGGACGCTCGGAGATCTCCTCGGCCGGAGCGGCACGGAGCTCCGGGGCGAGCTCGCCCAGTACCTCTTCTTCGCCCAGCGCAACCGCTACCTGCGCCTCGATCTGGCCGCGGGCGAGCGCAACGCGGGAGAAGCCTTCGATGCCTCGAGCCTGGAGGGCGGTGCCGAGCTCGCCTTGCCGCTCGCCGCGCTCGGGGCGCCGCGCTGGACGGCGTACGCGACCGGCTCCTACCGCCGGGACGACTACGACCACTCCGTCTCGAACCGCTTCGCGCCGGCGGGCGAACCGCGGCAGGACCGGGTGACCCGGCTGGGCGCCTCGCTCGTCTATCGGGTGGTGGCGGACCTGTTCCTGAGCGGCCGCGTCACCTGGATCGACCACCGGATCGACATGCCGGCGGGCTTCGCGGCGCCGGACCTCTCCTACGACCGGACCCTGGCGACCCTGGGCCTCTCCTGGGTCTTCTGAATGCCTGAGGAGCTGCGATGAGCCACCGAAGACGACAAGCCCGCCGGGTCCTTCTGATCGCGGCCGCTCTCGTGGCGCTCTCCCCCGCGCCGCGAGCGGCCGCCCAGCAGCGGGTCGGCGAGGTCGCATTCGCCAACGGCACGGTCGAGGGCACGCCGCCCGGGGGGCCCAAGGCGCCCCTGGGCGACGGCGACCCGATCGTGCTCCAGCACCTGGTCGAGACCGGGCACGGCTCCGAGGCCCAGATGACGCTCGACCCGCACGGCGTCCTGTCGATGGGCCAGGACAGCCACCTGCGGGTCGACCAGGCGACCCTCGACCGGGCGACCGGCCGGAGCCAGTCGAGCCTCACCCTGCTGCTGGGCAAGATCGAGCTCGCCCTGGGGAGCCTCTTCCGGGGCGAGGTGACGGTCGACACCCCGACCGCGTCGCTGGGGATCAAGGGCACGGTCCTGCGGGTGCTGGTCGACCCGTCCGGGCGCACGCTGGTGGCGGTCCTCGAAGGGGTGGTGGAGGTCACCGCCAAGGCCGGCGGCACGGTCCGGGTGCCGGCCGGCAGCTACACGATCGTCGGCCCCGACGGCCCGCCCCTCGCTCCGGCGCCCTTCGATCCGTCGGCGGGGACGCTCTCGCCCGCGGCGGGCGGCCCCGACTTCTCGGTGCCGGGCGAGGACGTGTTCACCGAGACCCCGCTCCTGCCCGAGCGTGACCTCGATCTGCCGCGGGAGCCGCCGGCCACGCAGGGGAAGGGCCTGACCGACCAGGGTCCGCCGCCCGGACGATGAGCGGGACCGCCTCCCGGGCCGACTTGCGGGCGCGATGAGCCGGCGGCTGCACCTGGGAGTCACCCTCGGGATCGGCCTCGCGGCCTCGGTGCTCGCGCTGGCGGCGGTCCGGACCGGCTTCGTGGCGCCGGTCGAGGGGGTGGCCGTCGACCTCCTGATGCGCCTCGCCGGCGAGCGGCCGGTCGACCCGCGGATCGCGGTCTGCCTGATCGACGGCGAGTCGGTCGACCGCTATGGCCGCTGGCCCTGGCGGCGCACCCGGATCGTCGAGCTGATCGAGCGGCTGCGCGCGGCCGGCGCCCGGACGGTCGCCTTCGACGTCGCCTTCTCCGAGCCGTCGCTCTTCGGCGACGGGTTCGACCTGCGGGCGGACGATGAGGCGCTGGCCCGGGCCCTTTCGCGGCGGCCGGGGCCCGCGACGGTGCTCGCCTACTTCTTCAAGGACCCGGCCGAGGACGCGGCCCCCCCGGGCCAAGCGCCCCACGCCGAGGCCGCGCCGCCTCTGCGGGGCGACCCGAGGAACATCGCGCCCACCACCCTCGTCGTCGAGGGCGATCCGGACGTGCTCGACGTGACGCGCTTCCGCGCGGTCGAGCCGAACCTCGACCTCTTCGCCGGCGCCGCCACCAGCCAGGGCTTCGTGACCGGCGAGCGGGAGAGCGGCGTCTCCCGCCGCCAGGCCCTGGTCGCCACCTTCGAGGGCCGGGTCTACCCCTCGCTGCCGCTCCGGGCGGTCGCCCTCTTCACCGGGCGCCAGCTCGCCCTCGCCCCGGACCGGCGCGGGCTCCCCGAGATCCTCCTGGGCGACGAGACGGTCGAGGTGGACGAGCGCGGGCGCCTCTGGGTGGCCTACCCCGGCGGCCGGAAGGCGTTCCGGACCTTCCCCGTCTGGCGGGTGATCGAGGGGCGCGTCGGCCGCGCCGAGCTCGCCGGCAAGCTGGTCTTCGTCGGCGCCTCGGAGGTGGGGATCGGCGACTTCACGGCGACGCCGTTCGGCGCCGAGCTCCCCGGCGTGCTGGTCCAGGCCGCGGTGGCCGACAACCTGCTCGGGCGGCGCTTCCTGCGCGAGGCCGGGATGCCGCGGTTCCTCTCGTTCCTGGCGCTCCTCGTCTTCGGGCCCGGGGCG
Organism: uncultured Acidobacteriota bacterium; assembly: GCA_963837945.1. Classification (GTDB taxonomy): domain Bacteria; phylum Acidobacteriota; class Thermoanaerobaculia; order Multivoradales; family DATKCC01; genus CAVUBL01. The sequence goes on along the minus strand of CAWIQD010000006.1, from coordinate 11,021 downwards.
GCCTTCCTGGTCGCCGCCTTCGAGCGCCGGCGGTTGGCGGGCTCCCTGGTCGCCGTCGCCGGGGTCCTGCTCTGGCCGGTCGTCGCCTTCGTCGCCTTCGCCGAGGCCGGCTGGCACCTGGAGATGGTGGCGCCCATGGCGGCGGCGGCGCTCGCCCTGGCGGCCGCCTTCCCCTACCAGGTGCGCACGGTCGACGCCCAGGCGCGCCAGATCCGCAAGACCTTCGAGCAGTACGTCTCGCAGGCGGTGGTCGAGGAGATGCTCCGCCACCCCGAGCGGGTCAAGCTGGGCGGCGAGCGCCGGGAGATGACGGTGTTGTTCTCCGACATCCGGGGCTTCACCTCGATCGCCGAGAGCCTCGACTCGGAGGAGCTGGTGGCGCTGCTCAACCGCTTCTTCACGCCCATGACGCGGCTGGTGCAGGCCGAGGGCGGGACGCTCGACAAGTACATGGGCGACGCGCTGATGGCGTTCTACGGCGCGCCGATCGCGCAGCCGGACCACGCGCTACGCGCCTGCCGGGCGGCGGTCGCCATGCGCGGCCGGCTGGCGGAGCTCAACGCCGAGTGGCAGGCGGAGGGGCGGCTGGCGGCCGGAGTCGCCCTGGGGATCGGCATCGGCCTCAACAGCGGCCCGATGTCGGTCGGCAACATGGGCTCGGAGGAGGTCTTCGACTACACGGTGATCGGCGACGCGGTGAACCTGGGCTCGCGGATCGAGGGGCTCAACAAGCTCTACCACACCGAGATCCTGGCCTCGGAGTCGACCGTGCGCGCGGCGGGCCGGGGCGACGTCGCCTTCCGCGAGCTCGACCGCGTGCGGGTCAAGGGCAAGAAGGAGGCGGTGGCCCTCTTCGAGATCGTCGGCCGCCGGCCGCTGCCGCCCGAGATCGAGGCCCGCCTCGCCCGCTTCGCCGAGGCCCTCGCCCTCTACCGGGAACGCCGCTTCGAGGCGGCGGCGGAGGGCTTCGGCGCCCTGGCGGCAGAGGACGACCCGCCGTCGCGGATCCTCGCCGAGCGCTGCCGGCAGCTCGCCCGCCACGGCGCCCCGGCGGACTGGGAGCCGGTCGAGACCCTGACCTCCAAGTAGGGCCTCCGGGTTCGATAGACTCGGGCGGCTGCCCCGACGCCCGCCCACCGCCCGCACCCCGGAGACCCGACACCATGGCCGAGCCCGTTCAAGTCGACTCCGAGTCCGCCTCGAAGGCGGTCTCGACCCCGACCAAGAAACCTGCGATCCGGATGTACGAAGTGGAGGTGGCCGAGGTCGCCTGGGAGACCCACGACACGGTCACGCTCTACGTCGACAAGGTCGAGCACGACGGCGAGCCGTGGGACTACAAGGCCGGGCAGTTCTGCACCATCCGGCCCCACGAGTTCCCGGCGCTCGCCAACCTGGTCGCCTACTTCGAGGAGGTCAAGGGCAAGCGCGAGCCGGCCCGGGCCTACTCTCTCGCCACCGCACCCCACGAGCCCTACGTCGGGATCACGGTCAAGGTGGAGACCTTCGAGCTCGGGGAGACGGACTACCCGCCGCTGCTCTCGCCCTTTCTGGTCCACTCGACGCCGGTGGGCACGCGCTTCAAGATCCAGGGCTTCGGCGGCCCCTACGTCTACCCCGACGACGTCGAGGAGCGGGCCGACCAGATCGTCCACCTGGTTTCGGGCTCGGGCTCGGTGCCGAACTTCGGCCTGCTGAAAGACGCCCTCCACCGCGGCCTGCCCGTGCGCCACACCTGGATCTACGGCAACAAGACCTGGGACGACGTGATCTTCCGCGATGCCCTCCACGCGATCGCCGAGCGGCACCCGGACAAGCTCGAGATCGCCCACTGCATCACGCGCGAGGAGGACCCGACCGTCCACCACTCGTGCTGCCGGAAGGGACGGGTGAGCCGGGCGCTGATCGAGGAGCGGGTGCCGGATCTCGGGCGCGCGGAGTTCTTCGTCTGCGGCGCCGGGATCACGAAGTGGGACCGGCTGCACGCCAAGGAGCGGGGTACGGAGCCGGCGCCGAAGTTCCTGGAAGGGGTGCTGGGGATGCTCGAGGAGATCGGGGTGGAGAAGGATCGGGTGCACAAGGAGAGCTGGTAGGGCTGGAGAGGCGGCGGACGCGGGGGACGCTGGAACGAGATCGCGTTACACACGCCCGCGGGGCGGGTGGCTTTCTCGGCGGCGGACTGCGCCGGCGAGAAACCACGCAGCCCCGCGGGCTGCCGCCTCGGCGGTTGGGAGGATGGCTCCGCCGGGGGGGATGGAGTGAGTGGATCGGCGTTCGTCGGACTCCGTAGTCCGCCCCTGAAGCGGCCGAGCTCTGCCTCGGCCGGGCGATCGGTTTGGGTCGCACCGGGCCCGCCGGGGGAGTCCAGCGCTGCAGGGAAGGTGGATGGGGGGCGAAGCCGCGGCGAAGTTCTTCTAGACCCCGTACCTCTCTCGAAGGATCTTCAGATGATGCTCGGCGTGGCCGGCGGTGATGTGGGCCAGGGCCCGCACCGAGACCGGGACGCCGTTGGCGGTGCCGATGCGGTGCCAGGCCGCCTCGTCGAGGTGGCGGAAGAGGTGGAGGCTCGCGCGGCGGACGGCCAGCAGGTCCTCGACCAGGTCGGCGAGGGGGATCGCGTCGAAGCGGGAGTGGGCCATGTAGAGGGTCTCGTCGAGGCCCGGGAGCGGTTGCCGGTCGCCGCGGGCGATGGCCAGGGAGCGGAAGGCGAAGGAGCGCTCGCAGTCGGCCAGGTGGCCGACGACCTGGCGGACGCTCCACTTGCCGGGGGCATAGCGGAAGAGCTCCTTGTCGGGCGGGACGCTCTCCGCGAGCCGGCGGAAGGCGGCCTGCTGCTGGTGGAGGAGATCGACGATCTCTCCCTCCGGGACCTCGGAGATGTAGCCGGCGTAGTAGGGGGCGTGCTCGGTCGGGTCGGGGCGGCCGACGGGCGTTGCGGGTTCGGTCATGGCGCGCATCGTATCGCGAGCCGCGCAGACTCCTTGCTGGGCGCCGGCCAGGGGCCGAGGATGTCGGAATCTTGCTAGAGTCCTTCCCCTGAGCCCGTTCCGGGCGGGAGGACGACGTCGTGGGCGAGGACGCGGAGGGACGGTCCCCTCGACCGCAGGACAGCGAGAGCCCCGAGGACTTCGTCGAGGCCAACCGGGCCACCTGGAACGGCTGGTCGCGCTGGAACGCCGGTTCGGATTACTACGCGCTCGAGCAGTTCAGGGCCGGCACGCGGACGCTCGACGACGTCGAGCTCGCAGGCTTCCCCGACGTCGCCGGCAAGACCCTGCTCCACCTCCAGTGCCAGCTCGGCACCGAGAGCCTGTCGTGGGCAGAGCGGGGAGCCGTCGTCACCGGCGTCGACTTCTCGGCCGAGGCGATCCGCGCGGCCCGGGCCCTCTCGGCCGAGACCGGAATCGCGGCCGAGTTCCTCGAGAGCGACGTCTACCAGCTGCCCGAGGTCCTGGACCGTCGCTTCGACCGGGTCTTCACCTCCCACGGCGTCCTCCTCTGGCTGCCGGACATGACGCGCTGGGCGGAGGTGATCGCGCACTTCCTCGCACCCGGCGGGCTCTTCTACATCGTCGAGGCTCACCCGCTGGCCCTGATGTTCGACAACGACCGGACCGACGGCCGGCTGGTCTTCAAGGACCCGTACTTCCACTCCGCGAAGCCGCAGCGCCAGGAGGAGGCGGGGCACTACGCCTGGCCGGCCAGGCCCGATCCGGGCGAGACCTTCATCTGGTTCCACAGCCTCTCGGAGATCGTCGGCGCGCTCCTCGCGGCGGGCCTCGAGATCCGCTCGTTCCACGAATACCCCTTCATGGGCTGGCGCCTCTTCCCCTGGATGATCGAGGACGGCTACAACCACTGGCGCCTGCCCGAGGGTGCCCCGGACATCCCGCTCGGCTTCTCGCTTCTGGCGGAGAAGCCGCAAGGACGGTAGAGCGCCTCAGGCGGGGGCGATGGTCCGGATCTTCTGGCGGCGGTTCTTGCGGTAGAGGAAGAAGTGTCCGTCGGTGGTGAGGACGGGCGAGTCGGGGTGGAGCTCGGCGAGGCGGACGAGGGCGGCGTCGGCGAGCGAGGCGGGGAGGTCGGCGTACTTGGTGAGGAGCCGGCCGATCGGGGCGGCCTCCCGCTGGAGGTCGAGGGCGATCTCGATCAGGCCGCGCTCGACCAGCGCCAGGACCGCCTGCGGGCCGCCGGCGCGCGTCCTGAGGAGGAAGCATGCCTCCGAAAGGACCGACTCGCAGGTGACGAGGGGCGGCTCGACGCCCCCCAGCACGTCACACGCCCACTCGTGGTAGCGGTCGCGGCGGTTCAGGTACGCGACGAGGGGTCCCGTGTCGAGGATCACCGGCGGGATCACCGGCCGTAGCCCTCGAGGTGCTCCGGGTTCGTCGACAGGTCCGGCTCCGCCTCGACCACCCCCGCCAGGTCGCGCGCCTGGTCGTGGAAGCTGCCGGCCTTCGCCCCCGCCTGGTGCACCAGGTACTCCTGGACCGCCTCCCGGACGATCGACGACTTGCTCCGCCCGCGCTTCTCGGCCTCGCGCTCGAGGTCGTATTCCAGGTCCCTGGAGACCTTGACCGAGAGCATGCGGGGGCCGTCGTCCGGCGGCTCTGTCTTACTCATGCCAACCAGAGTAATACATCTCTCGGTGCGACGCAAGTCCCCCTCATCCGCTCGCGCCCACCACCACTCGGAGCCCCGTGTACTCCAGCGCCGGCTGCCCGCCGTCGCCCCGGGGATCGGTCGAGCGGTCGGCGCTCGGCCCCTTGGCGACGCCCGCGCCGTCCTCGCTCACCGCCCACTCGGCGGCGTTGCCGTCGAGGTCGAAGACCGGCGGCGTCCCGGTGCCCGGAAGGCTCCCCACCGGCAGCAGGAGCGGCGCCTTGCCGGCGAGCCGGGAGGCCAGCTCGCGGCGGATGGCGGCGGCGTCGTCCGGGTTCGGCGTGTAGCCGGCCCAGTGGTCGAGGGTGTTGCCCTTCGAGCCCGCCGCGCCGGCGAGCTTGCCGGCCTCCTTCGCCGTCGGCAGGCGGAAGGGGCGGCCGGTCTTGCCGGCCAGCCAGGCGGCGTAGGCCCGGGCGCGCTCGAAGCTCATGCCGGTGGCCGGGAGGTTCGCCTCGCCCGGGGCGGGCGCGGCCTCGGGGTCGAAGGCGGCCCACTGGGCGCGGGTGACCTCGAAGCGGCCGACCTCGAGGCCGGTGAGCGACGCCGTCTCGGGGACCGGGACGCCGTCGGCCGCCGCCCCCAGGACCCCTTCCGGGCTCGTGGCCGCGCCGGCGCGTTCGAGGAGCGCCGACAGCAGGGTCCCGTCGTGGACCGCCTCGATCCCTCGGAGGCCTTCCGGCTCGCGGTCGAAGAGATAACGGTCGAACCAGGCGAGGTCCTCCTCGATCTTGCGTTTCTGGAAGGGCAGCTTGCGCAGGCCGTGGGGCTCGCCCGGGAAGACCACCAGCCGCACCGGCGCCTTGCCGATCTGCTGGAGGGCCCGGAACGTGCTCCAGCTCTCGTGGGGCGGCACGTTGGTGTCCTCGGTGCCGGTGTAGATGACGGTCGGCGTGGTCACCTGGGTGAGGCGGAAGAAGGGGGACTTGTCGAGGTACGCCTGGGTCGCCTCCCACGGGGTGCCGCCGAAGTAGTAGTTGTCGAAGGTGGCGCCGAAGGCGACGTTCGCCCAGTCGCTCAGCCACTCGACGTCGGCCGCGCCCACCGAAGCGGCCTTGAAGCGCTGGTCCTTGGTGATCAGGTCGGCGGTCAAGATGCCGCCGTTCGACCAGCCGGCCGCGGCCAGCCGCTCCGGGTCGACCAGGCCCTGCTGGATCAGGTGATCGACCCCGGTCTCCAGGTCCGGGTACTCGAGCTCGTAGTAGTGGCCCTTGATCGACTCCACCCACTCGAGCCCGTAGCCGGTGCTGCCGTGGTAGTTGACCTGCAGGATGAAGGCGCCGCGCTGGCGCCAGAGCAGGACCGGCGTCGCCCAGCTCTGGGACCAGGCGTCCCGGCTGCGCGAGGCCGGGCCGCCGTGGGTCGCCAGGATCAGGGGCGCCGCCTCGCCCTCCTTCCAGCCGAGGGGGTACTGGAGGATCCCCTCGACCGTGTCGCCCCGGGCGCCGGTCCAGTGGACGACTTCGGCGCGGCCGGTGGGCTTGTCGTCGAACGACGGGTTGAGGTGGGTGAGGCGCCGGGCACCGCGCGCCCCCATGTCCGATCGGGCGCCGACCCCGGCCGCGGCCAGGCGCGCCGCGAACCACTGGGGCGGCACGGTCACCGTCGAGACCTCGTAGACGAGCGCCGAGCCGTCGGGCGCGGCGACCACCTGGTCGACGTGGCCGGCGCGGTCGGGCGCCGCGTCGCTCCCGGCCCAGGCCAGGTCCTGGCGGCTCCAGCCCGCGCCCTGGCGGCGGTAGCGCGCCAGCCGGTCGTGCACGCCGTCGGCCAGGAGAGCCACGAAGCCGTCGGGGAGCACGGCGTAGCCGTCGCCCAGGCCCCGGTCCCAGCCCAGGTCCACCGCCACCGTCCGGCCGCTCGCCAGATCGTGGTGGTAGAGGTGCGTGACGGTGGCGTTCCGGTAGGTCGGGTCGTGCGTGAAGGCGTCGGCGAAGTAGAAGCCCGAGCCGTCGCGCTCCCACTGGACGGCGAAGGGCAGCACCTGCCAGCCGTCGATCGGCTCGGCAAAGAGGCGCCGGGCCTCGCCCGTCGCGAGGTCCACCAGGCGGGTCTCAGGCGGCGTCTTCGAGTCGAACTCGTACGACAGGCTCCGCTCGGCGGAGACCACCGCCCATTTGCCGTCGGGGGAGACCGAGAGAGCGTCGATCCAGTCCCCGTTCGAGGTCAGGCGATGGACGCCGCCGCCGTCGATCGCCACCCGGTAGAGCCGCACCGGCGGCTCGTGCTTGGCATCGTCCACCACCACCGCGTCGTCGTGCCGCTCCTTGCGCTCGAGCTCGTAGGCCGATTTCGCCTCGGGCGCGGCCACCACCAGGGTCTCGGCGTCGATCCAGCCGAAGGCCTGGACGTCGCGGTCGAGACGGGTCGCCGGGTAGGCCTCGCCGCCGGCCAGCGGCAGGAGCCAGACCTGCTGCTTGGGGCCGTCGTCGTCCGCGTCGTCGCCCTTCCCCTTGCCGGGAAGCGCCCGGTTCGAGAGGAACGCCAGGTGCTTGCCGTCGGGCGAGAAGGCGGGCGAGGAGACCCGGTCCTTGCCGCGCGTGAGCTGGAGCGGCGCGGGCTCGCCGGCCGGGCGCTCGTCGAGTTGGGAGAGCCAGAGGTTCGAGACCCGCTTGTCCTTGCCCGCGACGGTCTCGACGGTCGATTTGACCCAGGCGGCGAGCCGTCCGTCCCGGGAGACGGTCCAGCCCTCGGCCTGCTCGGTCTGGAGGAGATCGTCGGCCGTCCACGCCGGGCCGGCACCGGTGGCGTCCTGGGCCGCGGCGGCCGGCCGGACGCCCGAGGCGCCGAGGCCGAGCAAGAGCAGAAGGGCGAGCCCGGAGGCGATCTGAGCGGTGGGTCTCATGGCGTCCTCTTCACTCCGAACGCAGGACGATCTTGATGCCGTCCGGGTCCTGGGTCTCGAAGACGGTCGCGCCGTCCTCGAGCTCGTGCATTCCTCCCGGCACGTTCTGGTTGCGGAAGATCAGCTCGTCGTAGGCCTTCTGCGGGGAGGGCACCACCAGGGTGAGCACCATTTCGTGCTCTGGCCCGCGGTACTCGAACTGCTCGTCGTCGCTGCGGCGCGGTGCACCCGCGACCCGCCCCAGGACCTCGATCGTGCCGGGCCCAGCCTGGAACGTGGTGGCCTCGAGGCCGTCACGCTCCCACGAGCCCAGCTTCGGAAGCGCCAGCGTCTCGCCGTAGAAGCGGCCGGTGCGCTCGTAGTTGCGAGCCTTCAGCGTGACCCGGAAGGCTTCGATCTCCATGGTGATCTCCTGGTCGATGTGTGACGGGATTCTTGCGATGGCGGGGACTGCCGGAAGCTTCTCACAGAATCTCCCGGCGCTGGAAGATCGCCGGCCGGAGGGCCGCTTCCCCGCCTCCGGAGCCGCCGGGAGGGCGCCCGGAGGGGTGCGAGCGCGATGGTATCCTCACCGCCGTGAGTCGCCGGACCCCCGCCCGCCGCCCGCGCCGCTTCGCCCCGACTCCCGCCGCCGCGCTCCTCCTCGCGCTCCAGGTGCTCGCCTCTCCGGGAGCCGTGGGGTGGGCCCAGCCGGTGGCCCAGCCCGGTGCGGCGCCCGCGCCTCCCGTCGTCCTCGGCGCGCCGGCCACGACCACCGACCAGGGGCCGCTCTTCGCCCTGCGCCCGATCGTCGCCCGCCTCGGAGGCGACCTCCGGGACCAGGACGGCAGCGTGAGCCTGACGCTCGCCGGCACGGCGGTGGTCGCCGGGCCCGACAACCCGGTGATGATCGTGGGCCGGGAGATCGTGCACCTCTCCCAGGCGCCGCAGCAGGGCGAGCCAGAGGTCCAGGGCCTCCTCGTCCCTCTCGACTTCCTGCGCCAGAGCTACGGTGCCCTGCTCGACTACCAGCTCGACTGGTCGCCCGGCGCCGAGGGCCTGACCGCCCGGCGCCGCCAGCCCGCCACGCTGCCGGTGGGGGTGGACGTGGTCCATCTCCAGGGGGTGACCACCGTCGTCCTCCGGTTCCCGGCGCGCTTCGACTACCAGCTCGAGGACCGGGCCGAGGACGTGGTGGTCCGTCCCACCCGCGACCGCTTCGAGCCGCCGGCGCCGCCGCCCCAGGTGAGCGACCCCCTGGTCCGCGGCGTGCGGATCGAGCCCGACGAGATCTGGCTCGACCTGGCCGCCGGGGCGAGCGCCGAGAGCTACACGCTGGAGAAGCCCTTCCGGCTGGTCTTCGACGTCGTCCGGCGCGAGCAGCCGGAGGCCGGCGGCGAGGAGGCGAACCCCCTCGAGCCGCCCCAGCCGCAGCCGGGCATCCACACCATCGTCATCGACCCCGGCCACGGCGGCGACGAGACCGGCGCCGTGGGCCCCGGCGGCGAGCTGGAGAAGGACCTGACCCTGGAGCTCGCCCGCTCGCTGCGCACGCGTCTCGCCCAGCGCCTGCCGGTGAAGGTGGTCCTGACCCGCGACGGCGACGCCGAGCTGCCCCTCGACACCCGGGCCGCGATCGCCAACCAGAACAAGGCGGACCTGTTCGTCTCGATCCACCTCAACTCCTCGCTGGGCGCGGGTGCCCACGGGGCGGAGACGTACTTCCTCTCCATGGAGGCGAGCGACGAGCGGGCGGCGGACACGGCCGCCTCGGAGAACTCCGCCGAGGGAGCCAAGGGGGGGAGGACGGCTCGCTCTACGATCTGCGGCTCATCCTCTGGGACCTCGCCCAGAGCTACCACCTGGCGGAGAGTCAGCGGCTGGCCGCGCTGATCCAGGAAGAGCTCAACACCACCCTGGGGCTCCGCGACCGGGGGGTCAAGCAGGCGCCCTTCCGGGTGCTCATGGGCGCCGCCATGCCCGCCGTCCTGGTGGAGCTCGGGTTCCTCAGCAACCCGGAGGAGGAGGCCCGGCTCGAGGAGCCGGCGTACCGCTCGGAGCTGGTCGAGGCGCTGGTGCGCGCGATCAGCCGCTACCGCGCCGAGGTCGAGCAGCGGGCCGAGGAGGGATGGACGCCGGCGCCCCCCGGCGACCAGCCCGCGGGGTCCTCTCCGTGAACCGGCGGGCGGCTTTCTTCATCGTCCTGGGAGCGCTCGCCCTGGGGGCCGTGCTGGCCCTGGTCTGGGCCTTCTGGCACGGCGGTGGGGCGGGCGGCGGCCGGGCCCCGGCGCCCGCGCCGACCGCGCCGCCCAGCCAGGAGAGCTTCGATCTCTACTTCCCGGGCGGCGACGGCCTGCTCCATGCCGAGGCACGGCAGCTCGCCGTGCCGGGAGAGCCCCGGGCCCGCGCCCGGGCGCTGGTGCTCGCCCTGCTCGACGGCCCGCAGAGCGAGGGGCTCTTGCGCCTCTTCCCCCAGGCGGTGGGCCTGCTCGACGTCTACCTGACGCCCGACGGCACCGCCTACGTGGACCTGGGCGCGGAGGGGATGGACCGGCCGCCCGCCAGCGGCTCCCGCGCGGAGATGATGCGCGCCTACTCGATCGTCGACACCCTGGTGCTCGACCTGCCCGAGGTCCAGCGGGTGGCGCTCCTGTGGAACGGCGTCCAGCCGGGGAGCTTCTCGGGCCACCTCGACACGAGCGTCGCTCTGCCGGCGAAGCGCGACCTCCTGGCCCGGCCGGGGAAGGGGGCGGCCGGGTGAGCCGGCCGGCGCCCGAGTCGGCGCTCGGCTCCAAGGTCGACGCGGAGCGCCGGCGGACCGCGCCCATCGGGGTCTTCGACTCCGGGGTCGGCGGCCTGACGGTGGTCGCCGAGCTGCGCCGCCGCCTGCCGGAGGAGTCGATCCTCTACCTCGGGGACACCGCGCGTCTGCCCTACGGCACGAAGTCCCCGGAGACGGTGCTGCGCTACACCCGCACGAACGTCGACTTCCTGCTCGCGCGGCGGGTCAAGGCCGTGGTCGTGGCCTGCAACACCGCCTCGGCCCTCGCCGTGCCGTACCTGGCGTCGCCGGTGCCGCTGTGGGGGGTGATCGAGCCCGGGGTCGAGCGCGCGGCGGCGGCCTCGGCGGGCCGGGTCGGGGTGATCGCCACGGAGTCGACCGTGCGCTCGGACGCCTACGCCGCGGCGCTCCGCCGGCTCCGGCCCGGGATCGAGGTGATGTCGGTGGCCTGCCCGCTGTTCGTGCCCCTGGTCGAGGAGGGCTGGCACGACGACCCGGTCACCCGGACGGTCGCCGAGCGCTATCTGGCGCCGCTCGTCGCCGCGCCGATCGACACCCTGGTGCTCGGCTGCACCCATTACCCGGTGCTCCGGCCGGTGCTCGAGCAGGTGCTCGGCCCGGGGATCGCCCTGATCGACTCCGCCTCGTCGGTCGCCGAGCGCGTGGCCCGCGACCTGGCGGCCGCCGGCCTCACGGCGCCCCCCGGCTCCCCCGGCGGGCTCCACGCCTACGTCACCGACACGGCCGAGCGCTTCG